>CASIAB010000006.1 GCA_949372635.1 uncultured Pseudomonadales bacterium | reverse complement strand
GAATGCCAAAGCGCTGGCGACGCTCCCAAAGACACTTGCGGCTTATGCCTAATTTTTTCGCAAGCTGGGTCTCATTCATGGCGTCCTGATGCTCAAGAACGAAGCGCTGGAAGTAGTCTTTTAATGAGAGCTCCTCGATGGGCTGGGGAGTATTCTGTAGGTTCTGTAAATCCGACTTCTGACCTGTGGTCAGCTTCTCTTCGTCGTCTATAGCAAGAAGCTCTTCTGAGATTTCCAATTCTTCGGCCAGCACAACAGCGCGTTCTATCGCATTTTCCAGCTCACGCACGTTTCCAGGCCAGCCATAATTGAATATGGCGCGCCTAGCACCGTCGCTCAGTTTGAGCATCTTGGTTTTAAGGCGCTTACAGGTGCGTTGCAGAATGGCTTCACCTAATTCGAGTATATCGTCACCGCGATCTCTAAGCGGCGGGATCAGGAGTGTCATCACATTGATGCGGTAATAGAGGTCTTCACGGAAGTGTCCATCTACGACCAATTGCTTGAGGTCACGATGGGTAGCAACGACTAGGCGCACGTCGACTTTTGTTGACTGCACAGAGCCGACCTTGCGAATCTCGTTTTCTTGCAGGACTCTGAGCAGTCTGGCCTGAGCCTCGAGCGGTAGCTCACCAATTTCATCTAGGAATAGCGTGCTGCCATTAGCGGCTTCGACTAAACCTGTTCTGGTTGCAGTGGCGCCGGTGAAGGCTCCCTTTTCGTGGCCGAATAGTTCAGACTCAATTAGGTTTTCTGGAATCGCTGCGCAATTTACAGAAATCATTTCCTGTGCGTGACGATTGCTCAAGTTGTGAATCGCTCTAGCAACGAGTTCTTTTCCTGTTCCCGATTCGCCATTGATTAGGGCCGTAGAATTGGTAAGTGCCACTTTACGAATTCGTCGAAACAGTTCCATCATCGGCGGACAGCTACCGATCATTCCATGAACAGGAGGTTCAAATTCTGTAGGTGCATCAACAGATTGACGCGACGCTTTAGCGTGTTCGCGAATTACTTTTGCAACGGACGCGATCAGTTCTTTGTGTTCAAACGGTTTGGCGATGTAGTCGACGGCGCCAAGTTTCATCGAATCGATGGCTGAGCGAATACTGGAGTAGCTAGTCATGATTAGAACCGGCGTGGTGGTTGCCTTGATCAGATCGGTTCCAGGCGCGCCCGGCAGACGCAGGTCACTGATTATTACGTCGAAGTCGTCCATGTCGAAATTGTCTATCGACTCTTTAACCGTTCCGGCTTCGCTTACTTTGTATTCGTGGCGCTCTAGTAATCGCTTCAAGGCAGTTCGAATAACCACCTCATCTTCCACTACTAAAACTTGTTGCATCGCTGTCATGTGATTACTTAATTCGTTTGTTGCTATTGGTTTCAATCATTCGTGTGCATTAGTGCGTGACGGAATCGCTATGGTAGCAAGGAAATCGCAGTAATACCCGCGTGCCGCCTGTGTCTTCGTTTGCGGGGCTGATTATATCAATATCACCACCTAAGTCTTCAATTATGCTGAAAACGAGGGAGAGCCCTAAACCAGTGCCTTCTCCCGCCTCTTTGGTTGTGAAGAAGGGGTCGAAGACGCGATCCTTTATGGCTAGGGGAATGCCAATTCCTTCGTCGACAACAGCGATTTCGACCATCTCGCCTAATATTCGCGTCTGCAAGAGGACTTCGCCATTTGCTTGACTTGCATCACGGGCGTTGTTGATTAGGTTAATTAATACCTGCAGGAGGCGCTGCGAGTCACCGAGAACTTTCGCATTAGGATCGCAGTCGATGCGCAGGTTTAATTCTTTGCTCTTTCTATCCAGGGATACCAGAGTCTGAGCCTGTGCCATGCATTCGCTAATAGTTACTATTTCACTTTCGTATTGAGTCTTGTTTGTACCTGCGTGCGCAAAGTTGACTAAGGATTGTAGAATCGTCGATGTGCGGTCGGTTTGTTCGATAATTTGCTCGGCAAGGTTGAGCAATTCTTTGTCGTCATATTCGTCTCGAATGGTTTGTGCGAGGCAGGCAATGCCGGTGATTGGGTTTCCTATCTCATGAGCTACGCCTGCGGCGAGCCTACCGATGGAGGCAAGTCTTTCGCTGTGTGTAAGGCCCGCTTCCAGAATTTCCATTTCGGTAATGTCTTCTAGAAGAATAATGACACCTTCGTGAATGGAATCTGGGTCGCTGGTTTGTTCTATAAGAGCCTTGTGCAGGTTGACCGTCCGCTTCTGGTCATCTAATTCAAACGCATACTTGTAGGAATGACTGGCGTCGTCATCAATAAAGTTTGCAAACAGACTTAGCCAAGGTTCCGAGAGATCGATAAGTTGAGAGCCGACGACATCGGCACTATTGTGCTGAGTGAACTGCTCCATGGCTCGATTCCACATGATGACTTCATTGTCTGTACTGAGCGAGCAGACACCTAAGGGTAGATCAAGCAGGATCTGGCGATGATAGCGTCTCAGATTGTCGAGATCTGCCGCCATGCCAGATAGATTGCTGCGATAAGCTTCGATGCGATTCTCGATAACATTAAGATCCGAGCTGCCATGTTCCGAGACGATGCTATAGGGAAGGTAGCCATCGATAATTTCTCGAGCAATCGATGGGCCAAGTAAACCCGATAGGTTCGCTTCCAGTTTTCCGCGCAGTTGCTGCATTGCGTAAGGTCGCCGATCTTTCCCGTCAATTTTTGAATCCTTTAGTGCTCGAGCTACTTCCCGATTTGCGGTTTTCTCACCCAGTGGCTTGCTAAGGCTTTTAATAAAATCGTGCGGTGATTTCGCGACCAGCCCGCTGCGCTTTCGTTGCTTAATTGTATCGAGCGTGCAGATATCGGCAGAGCTTCGCTCTGCGTCGCTGCTTTTGCTTAAGAGGGAAACGGCTACGAATAGCAGGCAGTTGGTAATGAGTGAGAGGGCGGTTATCTCACGCCAATTGATTGAAACTAGGGCAAGGGGGTCAGTGTCTGTTAGCAGCGGTAGCATTAGAAATAGAAACCAAATGAGCACGCCGCTGCCCAGACCCCATAGAAAGCCTTTTTTATTTGCCGCTGGCCAGTAAAGAATCGCGATAATGCCCGGCATAAATTGCAGGCAGGCGGTGAATGCGACGATGCCGATCACCTGAATGCTTATTTGCTCGTTAGGAAGGTAATGGAAGAGAAAGCCAAGCCATATAATTGCCGTTATAAGGGTGCGGCGCTTCCAGAGTAGCCAGCGATAAATGTCCTCATTCGCCTTCGGTTGATAGATGGGAAGTATCAAATGGTTCAAGCACATATTTGAAAGCGCGAGGGTTATAACAATTATCAGACCGCTCGCGGCGGACAATCCACCTAGATAGGCGAGTAGGCTGATCAGAGGAGCTTCGTAGGCGGCACCAATAACTACAGGGAAGTATTCCACCTGCACACTGCTGCCCGACTGCAGGCCGGCCCAGAGAATGGGAAGGACAGGCAGGCTAAGCAGTAGGAAATACAGAGGTAACCCCCAGCTCGCAAACGAGAGGGCTCGCTGACCATTATTGCCATTGAAGGTCACGTAGAACATATGTGGCATCGCGACTGCCGCGGTGAAAAACAGTAGCGTCATTACATGGAAGGAAGAGAAGTAGTCTGTGTTCTTCAGGCTTGCTACAAGCTCAGGTTGTTCCTGCAACCATTGATCGAGTCCATCGAAGCTGCCGAAGGCGCCATAAACCGCGAACGCTCCCACGACGAGGAACGCTATCAGCTTCACTAGCGATTCAAAAGCAATCGCCATCACCAGGCCGTCATAATGTATTCGTCCAGCCCTTCTAGAGGTGCCAAACAGAATCGCGAATAGTGTAATTATTAAGCAGAAACCGATCGCGAATGAGCTTTGCTCCGCCTCAGGGGAGAGCAAAAACGCAGTGTCTGAAACGGCTCTGATCTGCAGCGCGATAAGGGGGATAACGGCGATCAAGATTACGAGGGTGGAAACGGTGCCTGTCCAAGGCGAGCGATAGCGAAAGGCGACTAGATCAGCTAGCGAGCTCAGCTGGTAGGTGCGAGTCAGTCCAAGTAGCGGGCGCAATAACAAAGGTGAAAGCAGGAATGCCAGCGAGATGCCGATAGAACCGGCGAGATAACCATATCCATCACGTTGAGCGTTGCCGATGGAAGTGTAGTAAGCCCAGACGCTGGCGAATACGCCAAGAGAGAGAACGTAGACAATTGGGTGGCGAACGATTTTTTCGGGAATCCAACCGCGCTCAGTCACGAAGGCGATGCCAAACAATAGCGCGAGATATCCGCCGCCGAGAGCGACGATTGTGCTTAGTTCAAAATTCATCGGAATCCTGTTCTCGATGAGACCAGCTGGCGACAAGGATTACTATGAAGCCCACAAAGAACGGGCGATACCAATCGCCAGCGCTTTGGTTGATCCAATCTACACTAATTAAGAACAGCAGGTAGATTATTAGTAACAGGACCAAGATTGATCGAGGTATATACACAGGTATTCCTCCGCAGTGGTAAAACTTGCTGAATGTTATAAGGAGCGTCTGATCAAGTCTATGGCTAATAGATTCAACACTATAATGTCAGGCTAACCATTTTTGCTACCTCTTGACTGTTCCAGCTGGCTATAGCCCATTGCAATTGCGACTTGGGGCTCTCTTTTTCTATTTCCAAAGGTGGTGCTTGGCCGAGAAAAGTCAGTGCCTTGTAGATCGCCTGAGATGCTTTATCGGTTTCAATCGACGGTGCAAAAGACTGTTTGCTGAGTTTCTGCCCTTTTTCATCGACGATGATCGGGATGTGGGCGTAGCTCATTTCTTGGTAATCGAGGACTCTTTGCAAATAGATTTGTCTGGGGGTTGAGTCGAGGAGATCCCAGCCTCTCACCACGTGAGTTATGTTCTGAAACTCATCGTCGACAACTACAGCTAGCTGATAGGCAAATAGCTTGTCCTTTCGGCGAATCACGAAATCGCCAACCTCGCCTTCGAGTTCTTGGGCGAAGTGCCCTTGAATACCATCATCAAAGCCTAGCTTTAGTGCGTCAGTTTTCAAGCGCAACGCGTAGGGCATTTCCGGCGGCGTGTTCCGTTCACGACAGGCACCATTGTAGACCAATCCCATTTCTCTGATCTGTGGTCGAGTGCAATCGCAGGGATAGCACAGGCCCTTGTCTTGAAGCAGATCTATAACTTCTTCATAAGCATCCAAGCGTGAGCTCTGATAGAGCACTTCATCATCCCAATCCATGCCAAAATCTTCTAGTTGCTGGAGGATTCGCCCAGCGCTTCCAGCAGGCTCTCTGGGCGGGTCCAAGTCTTCTACGCGCAATAGCCACTTACCTTGGTTTGCGCGCGCATCGAGGTAGCTTGCTAGTGCGGCAAGCAGCGAGCCGAAGTGGAGGGGGCCTGTGGGCGAGGGAGCGAACCGACCGATGTAGCCTGGTCTGGGCTTCGAATCGACTTGGGAGATTGTTGGTTTTTTCATTGAGCAGTAGCTTAGTACGGATTGGGTCCGTATCTCTCTCAATCGTGAAGGGCTAAATTGGTGGATTCTGAATGGGATTGAGAGCAGCCGCTTGCGCTATCTCTTGGAGGAGCGCAGGCGGCTATATAGGGTAGCTTAGCTACCGAGTTGTTTTTCTTTAATCTCGTCTAAAGTCTTACAATCGATGCACTTGTTCGCAGTCGGTCGTGCTTCAAGTCTGCGGATACCTATATCGATTCCGCAAGAATCACAGTAGCCATAGTCATCTTGAGCGATGAGCTCGATGGTGCTATCGATCTTCTTGATTAGTTTCCGTTCTCGGTCACGCGTGCGCAGTTCGAGGCTAAATTCCTCTTCCTGAGTTGCACGATCGGCGGGATCTGGATAGTTCGCGGCATCGTCTTGCATGTGATGCACAGTGCGATCGACTTCTTGCATCAACTGCTCGCGCCAGTCCAGAAGTATAACCCTGAAGTGCTCGCGTTGTTTCTCGTTCATGTACACTTCTTTTTTCTTTGGCTTGTACGGAACGAAGTTTTTTAGAACCGGTTGTGATTCTAAGCCTTGAGAGTTAGCCATTAGCGCTAATGCCTCTGTGTATCCCTATTTAGCGAATTGTATTGCTTGTCTTGAAGGCAAGCTGCCGCGTATATGAGGATTTTTCATTTATAAAACAAACTCATTGGAACGTAATCGGTAGAGCTTGATGATGGATTCTTGCGTGCTTTTTGCGTTGGAAACGAGCATTTTTAAGAAAGCTCGGTAAGCTACCAGATTCTCTATGGGGATGCTATAAAAATCATTAGTTAGTTGGATAGAGCATCGAGCTGATTTTGAGGCTCTGGCGGTGAAGGTTTCTGGTTCGCCTCTCGACCGTGCCATTGTGTCGTCGTGTCCATTCATTCAGTGTTCATGATGAAGAATCAGTGGACACGAAGTTCATTTACGCGGCTTTCAGCTTATACGCATCGGGACTGAAAATTCTTCGATGTAATCGACTATTTATACCTAGCTGTCTTCAAAATTGATCTATTATAATGACCCACTTACATAGCCCTATGTTTCTGCAGGAACGTTAGTATGTCCAATGAGAGAATAGCGGGTCAAGGCCCACTATCGAAGGTGAACCCTTTTCGCGTGATGACGGTCATGGCTCGAGCGCAGTACTTGGAATCCCAGGGGTGCCGAATCGTGCATATGGAGGTCGGTGAGCCCGATTTCTCTTCAGCACAGCCAATCATAGATGCAGGAAAGAGGGCTCTTGATGATGGGTTGACGCAGTACACAGCGGCTTCGGGCCTTGCCGAGTTGAGAGAGTGCTTATCTGTCCACTACCAGGAAAACTATAACGTTGAGGTTGACGCGAATCGTATACTGATCACGCCAGGCGCGAGTGGAGGCCTTAATCTATTGGCGAATCTACTGGTGCGCGCTGGTGATGGTGTCTTACTTAGCGATCCTGCCTATCCTTGTGTGCGGAACTTCATTCACATGATGTTAGCGCAGCCGCAGCTAATTCCGGTAGGTATAGAGCAGAATTTCCAGCCTACGCTAGAGCAGTTAGATGAATACTGCACAGATAATACGAGCGGCCTGTGGTTGGCATCTCCGAGTAACCCTACCGGCACAATACTGGAGCGATCGAAACTTAAAGCTGCCTGTAATTGGGCGACATCGAGGCAGAAGCATCTTTTAGTTGATGAGATTTATCATGGTCTGCACTACGTTGACGACCTGCCTAGTGTTCTGGAGTTAGATCAATCAGCCTTTGTAGTGAATAGCTTTTCTAAATACTTCGGCATGACTGGGTGGCGCTTGGGCTGGATTGTATTGCCACAAGAACATATTGAGATGGCAACTATACTCGCTCAGAATATGTATATATCGGCATCCTCAATTTCACAATACGCGGCTTTGGCTGCGTTTACCCCCGAAGCCAAACGCATCTTCGAGGAGCGCAGGCAGGCATTTCGCTACCGAAGAGACTTCCTGACCGGAGCGCTGAAAAGTATGGGCTTCTTGCTTTGTGAGAATATTCAGGGGGCATTTTATGTCTATGTCGATATTTCTAAGTTCTCTGATGACTGTGAGAAATTTTGTCATGACATGTTAGAAGATCATGGAGTCGCCATGACTCCAGGTACAGATTTTGGTGATTTCGAAAGCAAGAGCCATGTGCGTATAGCATTTACTACAGACATGGACAGTTTAGAGCTAGGTGTTCAGCGGCTTCAGAGCGCCTTGCTATAAACCACTTTCCTTTCTCAATCCGCGGGACTCTTTTCTATGCAGCTGCAAAAGAAATTACAGGAAGGCGTTTTACTAAAACGCTATAAAAGATTTCTGGCTGATATTACGAATCAGGAGGGAGAGTCCATAACGATCCATTGTCCTAACCCTGGTTCGATGAAGAATTGCCAGGACCCTGGCAGCAGAATCTGGTATTCCGACTCTGAAAATCCAAAGAGGAAGTACGCTTGCACTTGGGAGCTTGTTGAGGTCGAGTCGAAGCATATTGTTGGGATTAACACAGGTTTGGCTAACAAGCTCGTACACGAAGCAATTGCATCGAATAAGATCGAGGAGCTGACGGCTTATAGATCACTACGCACTGAAGTAGCCTATGGAGAACAGAAAAGCCGCATCGACTTACTTCTCGAGGGAACAGCGAAGGACCCGGATGCAATGTGTTATGTCGAAGTAAAGAATGTGAGCCTTGGTTTGGGTGACGGGCTAGGCAGCTTTCCTGATGCTGTCACAACTCGCGGCCAGAAGCATCTGCAAGAGTTACTGCATATGCATTCCTTAGGTTATCGAGCGGTGTTGCTGTTTTGTGTTCAGCACAGCGGCATACAACGCATTATCCCTGCAGATAATATAGACCCTGAGTATGGTCGCTTGCTTAGAGAAGTAGTGTCGAAGGGTGTGGAGGTAATTGCCTATCGAGCCGACTTTGATGTGCAAAATTCGCTTGTCACGCTGAGGGAAAAGGTGCCCGTGCTTTTAAGTTAGAATCGAATGAGCGCTAACGGATATTCTGAACGCATTATTGCAACGGGGTCGGAGCGCACAGTGCCGATTCTTCGACCAAGACCATACCCTTGTCTAAGACAAACGGTATTGCTTGTAGGTGTTTGCCCTTGCAAGGGCCTGCTAGACAGCGGCCACCCTCTATCTCGAAAAGTGCGCCGTGGGTGGAACAGATGATTAACGCGCCATCGGGGTCTAGAAATCGATCTTCCTCCCATTCTAGTGGAGTACCCAGATGCGGACAGCGATTCCAATATAAAAAGACTATAGCATCCTTCTTAACAGCAAACATATAACGATTGTTAATCTCAAACCCTTTTGAGGTACCTTCTTCTATCTCATCTGCACTAATAATACTAATCATGAGTCTTCCATTGACTAATAGTTAAGCAAGGGCTTTCTTAAAATCTGCCAGCAGATCATCGACTTCCTCTATACCGATGGAGAAGCGAATCATGGAGTCACCGATGCCCATTGAGGAGCGACGTTCTGCTCCCATCTCATAATAGATTGTATGGGCAACAGGAATGGCGAGAGTGCGAGTATCTCCGAGATTGCTGGATGAGACTATATTATCCATCGCGTTTAACACATCGAAACAATCGACGCTGTCGACGAGGTCGATGCTCATAATTGAACCAAAGCCATTAAACAGTTCTTTTGCTCGCGTATGCTGTGGATGCTCGGGTAGTCCGGGATAGTAAACCTGCTTCACCTTGGGATGCTGTGCGCAGAACTCGGCGACTTCTTGGGCGTTGCTGCACGCTTGCTTCATGCGCAGGCTCAGTGTCTCAGAACCTACTGCCAGATGATGAGCGGCTTCAGGGCCTAAAGAGGCTCCGATGTCTCGCAGTCCCTTCTTTTTCACCTGAGTAATGCCCCACAACTGGGGGTCTTGGTTTTTATAATCGTCGTAAATATTCGCGAAGCTAGTCCAATCGTAGAGTCCGGTATCGGTTATTGCGCCGCCGAGTGCGTTGCCATGGCCGCCTATGTATTTCGTTAGGGAATTAACACTGAAGCTGGCGCCAACCGACTTTGGCTGAAACAGATGCGGCGAGGTCATGGTGTTGTCGACACAAAAGATTATATTTTCGCGTTTGCACAGCGCGCCAATTCCCGCTAAGTCTGCGATCTGTGTGGCAGGATTAGCGATAGTTTCTACAAACACCAATCGGGTATTTTCTTTGATCGCAGATTTAACCTCAACAACGTCAGTCGCATCGACGAAAGTTACCTCGATGCCGAGACTCTGAAATGTGCCAAAAAGACTATTCGTGTTGCCGAACAGGAATGCGCTAGAGACGATGTGGTCTCCCTGCTTAAGGAGTGACAGCATGGTAGATGCGATAGCGGCCATGCCAGTCGCGAAGACCGCGGTGGCGATACCATCTTCCATTGCCGTAATTCTATTCTGCAGTGCAGTGACGGTTGGGTTTAGCTGCCGACCATAGTTATAGCCCGCACGTTTCCCTTGAAAGACTTCAGCCAGTTCTCTGGCATCTTCATAGCCATAGGCGACTGACGGATGAATGGCCTTGTGCAATACACCATGTTCCGGGTTGTCTCTGCGGTCGGAATGCAGATTTATAGTGTTAAAGCCTTTTTTGGTCATGATGGCGGCTCAGATGAGTTCAATGGAGGCAATGCTGGCGGTGTTATACACCAGCATTCTGGAATTTGGAAGCTAAGTACTAATGATAACGTCTGTACTAGATGTGATCTAGTTGAACTTGGCACCTCAAGCAATGGCTTGCCTGGGGCTGCACTTTTAGTCTGTTGAACTTTATGGGTTCGTCGCACTGGCTGCAGTAGCCAAAACTTTCTCCATCCATTCGTTTCAGGGCGATGATGACCTTTCTCAAAGTGGCCTCTGCTTTCGCTTGAGTCGATACTGCCATGCTTTGCTGTTGCATCGCATCAACTCGAGAAACCCTGCCCACAGAACTTTGATCTAGGATTACAACACCCGTAGCAAATTTAGCATCAAGCAGCTGTTGTTCCAATTTGGTTTTGCTGGTTTGCAGTAGTGAGCGCAGTTCTTGTGTTTGCTTGGGCGTGAGCTGGTCCAATATGGGTTAGCCTTTAAGGTTAGTTTAGTTGAACGAGTCTTCTATTGAAGAAATCCGGAAAAGAGCGGACGGCTATCGATGAGTGTCTGAATTTGAGCGAGTCGCTCTAGGTATTGGGGACTGTTTCTGTCTGTGTACATTGCATTGAAGTCGGTTTCGGATAGGCCATCTTGATTGTTGCCTACCTGGGGCATATAGTCAGATTCATTCTGCAGACCTGCCAGCCGGCCTTGCATGATCTTCGCAGTTTCAGGGTTGCGCGTTGCAAGTTGTGCCATGGTGACGCCTACGCTATTCGCAGTCAGATCAGAAAAACTGAAACCAGAGCGGTAGCGGGCATCATAGGCTTCCTTTGTTGTCGATAACATTTGCGCGAGATCCGCGCCAGCCGAAGCTGTGATTGCTGCTATCGAAATTAGATGTTGTGCTAGATCCTGGCGCCTGAACAGTCTTGCCTCTATAAAGGGAGCTAGTTCAATTTCAGCAGCAGCTTCTTCCCCGATGAGTTGTGCGATCGATTCTTGATTTAAATAGATGGCAAGGGTTTGAAATGCAGTTCGATTCTCCGCAATAGGGTCACTGCCCGCTAAGGTTTTCTCTGCTGCCGCTGCAAACAATGGCGATATAAAGGCATTGATCGATACAGCCCGAATGTCGATAGGCACGGCGGCCGCTATGTTTGTGATAATGGCGTAGTAGTCGATTATTCGTTTCTGATCTTGTTTAGATATAAAAAGCTGTTGCGCCTGGTTACCGATGCGGCTAATTAGATCTGGGTTCCAATGCATTGCAACTCTTATTTCATTCTGTTCGAGCTCGACACTTTCAACATTGTTGATCAGTTCACTGATATCCAGATAAGTGATGTTTTCTGTTGCGAGGTTACCTCCTAGGCGCTGCAGGGTAAATTGTAGAAATCTATTAGGTACAGCCATCTTGCCTATTCGTAGTGCATTCAACGTTAGCCGATTGTCATCCTTGTTGAAGCTGGCCTCTACATTTAAGTACATGGGTAGCGGTCCTGAGCCTAGCCGAACACTCAATTGTGCATTGAGATTGCCTTGGGATAACGCAGCTGCTGTTGCCCAGTCGGAGGAAAGGTTCATAATGTTAGCCGCATAGCGCAGCAGTAGGTTCAGCTCCTCAGAATTGAGTTGTAGTTCATGCCGGCTGGCAATGCTAGGGAACTGCGGTGTGCTGTCAAGCAGCAAGGTTTCAATTCTGGAAAGCTCTTCATCAGTAAACTGTTGTTCAGCAACCAGGCTGGGCGAGGTCTCTATAAAAAGTAGCAGCACTATCACGGGGGCGCTGAGGAGCAGCACTGCAATAGGTCGCAGCAAGAGTATGGAAAGCTTCGGGTGTGTTGAATGTCTAGAGTCCAATGTGGCTTGCCTGCTCATGATTAATTCGTATTGCTCGCTGGATCAAGCCACCGGAATGCAAAGTACCCAGATCCTGCCGATAATAGGCGTAGGTTTAGATTTTACTGACAAACAACGTGTTTATCGCTATAAAGTATGACAAAGGCGATAGAATCTACGATTTATAGTGAAAATAATACATTAAAGAATAGCTTGGAGTTAGTATCCCTTGATAGTTAGGAAGTGCACTTAATGCCGGGCACTTAGTCTGAAGGAAATTGTCATGAAAAACCATTTACAGAAACATGTAGCACGCCGATTTGCTAGTGCTGTTAAAATCCGAGGAGTATCAGTTACTTTAATGCTGCTGGTGCTGGCGTCTTGCGCGTCTCAGGCCTCGAGAGAAGCGGAGATCGCAGCTTTCGAAGCCGAATGTGTAGCGGCAGAGCAGGAGGCTTCGCAACTCTCGGCGGACCAAGCTAGCGCTCGTGCTGCAGTGCTTCAGCTTCAGCGAGATAGAGAGGCTGCGGAGCGCACGAGAGTTGAGCAGGCAAGAGAGCGGCAGGTTGTCGAGGCTAGAGCCCGAGCAGATGCGGAACGCAAACAGAAAGAAGCGGCCGAGGAGGCGGAGCGTGAGCGACGCGCTGTGATAGCTGAAGCTGAGCGACAAGACAGGCTAGACAGAATTGCAGCATTGGAACAACAAATAGCCTCAATCGAGACAGAAGTAGGCGAAGAAGAGTCGAGAGTTACTACGTTAACGCGAGCTATAGAGACCGCGGAAGAACTCTTGACGACATTGGCGGCAGAGCAGGCCAAGTATGAGAATACCGATGATCAGGGCAATACAGTGGAGCCTCTGGCGAAGGAATTAATAGCGGAGTTAGAATCCCGTAAAAATGAATTAGTGCGTCAAGCCAATTCTTTATAGGCAGCTCTGGGGCTAGCATCTCGATATGAATGATAAAGTCGTCAATTTTCAAGCAGGTAAGGAAAGTCAGCTACATAAGCGCAAGGAGGCGAAGCTCGATGAGATGCGCCAGGCTTTTCGCTTGGCCCGTGGTGAGGCTGATAAGGCGGCAAGCAAGAGCCCAAGTAATAAAGATAAGCACCGTAAATCTAAGAAATAACATCCAAAACAAGACGTTTTAAGTTCCCGCTCCGCGCCCTGAGAAGTGGGCTAGTTTTTGCTTCTCCTCCAGTCCCTCGTAAAGCAATGAAATACTGGTTTCCCAGCGGATTTATCGCCTTTTTTTGCGGCGTTCATTATGGTAAAGTGCGCGCCTTAAAAATAAACATTCCACTGCAAGAGGAAGAATTTCGATGTCAGGCATAACAATTTGGGTAACTACAATTCTGTCGCTGATGGGCTTGGGGATAGCCTTCTTTTACATGAAGAAGGTAGTAAGTATTCCGCTTGATCTAGGACTAGATCAAGAACAGTCGAAGAAGCTAATTTTTATTCACGGCGCTATTGCCGATGGAGCGATGGCATTCTTGAAGCAGGAATACAAAGTCCTGACTATATTCATGGCGGTCTTCGCCGCTATTATCGCCATTCTGATCGACAATACTCATACCCCTGATATCCATGAGGGCTTATATACTGCTATCGCTTTCCTGTTTGGTGCTGCTATATCAATAGCGTCTGGCTATATCGGTATGAAGGTAGCGACTCAAGGCAACGCACGAACTACGGTTTCTGCTAAGAAAGACATTTCTGCAGCGTATGATGTGGCAATTAACTCTGGCGCTGTAATGGGCTTTGCTCTTGTTGGGCTCGCGACGCTTGGACTGGTTATCATCTATGTGGTGATGAGCTGGTTGCTCGCTGACCTTGGACCTGAGAACAATCACATCCTTATGGAAGTGATTGCAGGCTTTGGACTGGGTGGATCTACTATCGCGCTATTTGCGCGTGTTGGCGGTGGTATCTTCACTAAGGCTGCTGATGTTGGCGCTGACTTGGTAGGTAAGGTTGAGCAGGGCATACCTGAGGATGACCCACGTAACCCAGCGGTAATCGCAGACAACGTTGGTGACAACGTGGGCGATGTTGCTGGTATGGGTGCTGACCTTTTCGGTTCTTGTGCGGAAAGCACTTGTGCTGCAATGGTTATTAGTGCGGTCGTTTTTGCCGGCAACCCGGATGCATTGTTATTTCCGATCTTGATCAGTGCTGTAGGTATTCCAATAGCTCTCCTCACTAAACTGATGGTCGGTGTAAAGACTGAAGACGACGTAGCGCCAGCTCTGATGAAGCTACTTATTATATCCAGCGCCATTATGGCTGTTGTTATGTACTTCTTTACTACTGCGCTAATTCCAGCTGATTTTGTGTTGAACGGTTCAGAGTATACGAATGTTGGTGTTTACCTATGCTTCTTGGCGGGCTTGGTTTCAGGGTTGGCGGTTGGCTTATTGACTGGCTACTACACATCTGAAAAATTTGCTCCGGTACAAGAAGTCGCAAAGTCTTGTGAGACTGGCGTGGCTACTAATATCATCTATGGCCTTGCGCTTGGCTACAAGAGTACTGTGCTTCCATATATCGCCATTGCGATAAGCATCTTCATCTCTTGGGAGTTGGCGGGCATGTACGGCATCGCAATCGCTTCATTGGGTATGTTGGGAAGCCTTGTGTTAACCCTGACTATCGATGCTTACGGTCCTGTAGCTGACAACGCTGGTGGTATTGCGGAGATGGTAGGCTTGGAATCAGAAGTTAGACGTAGAACTGATATCCTAGACTCTGCTGGTAATACTACTGCCGCCATTGGTAAGGGGTTTGCTATCGGTGCTGCGATATTAACTTCACTTGCGTTGTTCGCGGCCTTTATTCTAACTGCGGAAGAACTGCGCGGCGAGCCGATTTCTATGAGCCTGCTAGAGCCTCTAGTATTCACTTTCCTTTTTGTCGGTGCGGTTTTACCTTTCTTGTTCTCAGCTATGACTATGAAATCAGTTGGCGTAGCTGCATTCGCGATGATTGAAGAAGTACGTCATCAGTTCAAGACGATTCCAGGTATCATGGAAGGCACAGGAACTCCTGATTATGCGAAATGTGTCGCCATATCAACACAAGCAGCGCTAAAAGAAATGATAGCGCCAGGGGTATTGATTATGGGTTCACCTATCTTTGTGGGTTATCTGTTCGGCGTAGAAGCAGTTGCAGCGATGTTGATCGGCTCGCTAATTACTGGTGGTGTGCTGGCTATTGCCTCATCAAATAGTGGAGGAGCATGGGACAACGCAAAGAAATATATCGAAGCAGGTAACCATGGTGGAAAGGGCTCGGATGAACACACTGCAGCTGTTGTTGGTGATACTGTTGGCGATCCGATGAAAGACACTTCAGGTCCTTCACTGAATATCCTGATTAAGCTATCTGCGATTCTGAGCCTTGTGTTTGCTCCATTCTTCGTTCAATACGGCGGCATCTTGCTGTAGGAAGAGTAAGAATTTTGAAATAAAAGGTTTCTGAAACCTGTGTTAAACAGTTCTTAAGCAAGCCTAACAAAAAACCCCGCTTATTTAAGTGGGGTTTTTCGTTTTGTCTCGCGTTTCTTGTCTAAAAATTATTATAAGTCTCTGCGGGTTTCGAAATGGAAAAGGACCCATTCGTCGTATTCAAATAGTTGGTTGCTATCGAGGTTGGTCCATGTCATGGAAATAGTCTTTACGCATTGATAGATCCGAAACGAATTCGTGTTCTCGATAATAAGGTTTCGCACTGATGGATTTAGTGTGTAGTTCGATATTTCTACGAGCTTCCAGTTGTCGAGCAAAGTTCGATCGATACATTCATCGCCTGAGAGCAGGTCGAGGTAATCAAATTCTTTATCGGCATAGCCTCCGGAAGGAACCCTTAAGTCTACGTCGATAAGTATAGGCTCAGTTGCCTCCTCGCTACCGTGCAGTTCGATGCTGTTTAGGCGAATGGGGGCAAGGGTTTGATTGAACGCAACAAGGCGCAAGCCGTCATCAGTATTTTCTCCCCAAGCTGAGGAATAGAACGCGAATTTGATCTCAGTCTCTTTCTGCTGCTCAGCTACTGCATAAAAAGATAGGGCCGCAGCGCCGACGAACATGAAGAGAGAGGTGAGTGTGAGTGTTTTTTGCATGTTCTCAATTCTAGCGGTCAAGCTGCTAGGCTGTCATTCTCAATTTTAATAGATTGTGTTCTTCTCATTGAAATTTGCTGAAGATGTCCTTTAAATGAAGAAATTATCAACTAAACAAGGATAATCGGCTTGGGATGCGCTGTGGACTGCCGCATCCTTGGATTTTTCTATGCTAATCAAAGATAATCATCCGCAGTTTAACTAGGCCATCGTGTTTATCGAGTAGTACACGAGTGCATAGATGATCGATGGAATAGATAGCACGCCACAGTAACCAGTCGTAACCGATGAAACAGAGGGAAGAGTTGTGAGAAGTATTGAAAAGATTAACCACATTGTTTGTGTAGCTTCAGGCAAGGGTGGGGTAGGTAAGTCTACTACCGCTGTGAATCTCGCGCTGGCTCTGTCCACTCTGGGTCGCAAAGTTGGCATCTTAGATGCGGATATTTATGGGCCCAGCTTGCCTTTGATGATGGGCGTTGCTGATGGCACAAGACCAAAAATCCATGATAAAAAATTCATGCTGCCGTTGTTAGCTCACGGTATTGAATGCAACTCCATGGGCTTCTTGGTCGATCAGAAAACAGCGATGGTGTGGCGGGCCCCAATGATTATTTCTGCTTTTAACCAGATGTTGAATGACACTGTTTGGTCTGAACTGGATTATTTAATCGTCGATATGCCGCCCGGCACCGGCGATATTCAACTGAGTCTCGTGCAATCCGTTAAGGTGAGCGGCGCCGTTATTGTCACGACGCCGCAGGATGTAGCATTGTCTGACGCCCGAAAGGGAATCGAAATGTTCAAGAAGGTAGACGTGCCTATATTAGGCGTTGTGGAGAACATGAGCATGCATACCTGCACTAATTGCGGGCATGAAGAGGCTATCTTCGGCACTGGTGGCGGTGACTCGCTATCGGCGGAATACAGTGTTGAGGTTATAGGTCGTTTGCCTTTGGATTTAACCATCAGAGAAACAACGGACTTAGGCAATCCTGTGGTAGCATCGAAACCAGATCACGTCGCCACCAAAGCTTATATTGAATTGGCCAAAAATGTTGAGCAGCAGTTGCTAGCGTCCACACCCTCTAATAGCGAGGGTCCAACGATTACAATAAGCGACGATTAGTAGGCGCAATAAAGTCAGCATTGAGACTTAGTGAACATAACACTAGTGGGGTATTATATTGGACGCGGTTAATGATTTTCTGATTTTCTTAGACGGCTATTTGGGAGGTGCTCTCTGGTTTCCAGCCTTGCTTCTCTCCACCGGTATCTTCTTTACAATCTATCTGGGATTTCCTCAGATACGCTATTTTAAACACGCCATAGGTATAACTACAGGCAAGTTTGATAAGGATGGAGCGCCGGGTGATACGACGCATTTTCAGGCGTTAGCAACGGCGCTATCGGGTACTGTCGGAACCGGCAATATCGGCGGCGTGGCTTTGGCTTTGCATCTGGGGGGGCCCGCGGCGTTGTTCTGGATGTGGATGACCGCATTTTTCGGAATGACCAGCAAGTTTGTAGAGGTAACTCTCTCTCACAAGTACCGTACTAAGACCGCTGATGGCACCATGGCGGGCGGCCCCATGTACTACATGGAGAAGGGTCTCAACGCGAAGTGGTTAGCGATTCTATTCGCGATTGCTACGGTGTTGAGTTCATTTGGAACTGGCAACCTGCCACAGATTAATAGCATCGCCGCTGGTCTGGAGAGTACATTCGCTCTTGAGCCTATTTTTACCGCCAGCGTACTATCGGTGTTATTGGCTCTGGTAATTATTGGCGGCATCACGCGCATCGCAAAAGTGGCAGCAACTATCGTCCCCACCATGGCAATCATCTACCTCGTGGGTGCTTTCGCTGTAATAATGCCGAACATCGGGAATATCATCCCTTCTTTCGTCTCTATCTTCGCTGACGCGTTCACTGGCTCCGCGGCTGTGGGCGGCTTTCTTGGTGCCACGTTCGCCTATGCGTTCGACCGAGGTGTAAACCGAGGCTTGTACTCGAATGAGGCGGGTCAGGGGTCTGCTCCTATCGCTCACGCCGCGGCTAAAACTGATGAGCCTGCCGATGAAGGCATGGTGTCCATTCTTGAGCCTTTCATCGATACGATCGTCATCTGTACGATCACCGGACTTGTGATTCTTTCATCTGGTGTATGGAAGGAAAAATTCGACAACGAGTTTCAACGCGCAGATATGAGATTCGTAGCTGGAGCCTTTGAGGAATCGAATGCAGAGGATGCGGCCCAGCTATTTTCCTTCCTTAATGGAGATGAATCTACAGCGAGTAGTTTCTCTGGAGATATTTCTCTATTGAAGGGGCGCGTCGCCGACAGCAATCAGGACTTCACGCTTTTGAATTCAAGATCCTTTGCCGAGGATGTCGTCTATTCTAGAAATGGAGAGCCTATCACTGGCGAAGTCTCTGTGTCCGAAGGCAGGTTGGATGATACGGATGTGGAGGTGTCCGGCAAGTCGTTGTTGCATTCTGTTCCGCTAACGACGATGGCTTATACGAAAGGCCTATTTGGGGATTTCGGTAAATATATTGTTTCTATCGGTCTTATGCTGTTTGCGTTCTCGACCGCGATTGCCTGGTCGTATTACGGAGATCGGGCTATGACTTACTTGCTAGGGCCGAAATCGGTGCTGCCATATCGTGTGGTATACGTAATGGGCTTCTTCTATGCAGCGCTGGCGGATACGACTATCGTGTGGAACATAGCACTTATCACGATCGTATTGATGACTGTGCCGAATCTGATAGGTATGTTGTTCATGCATAAAGAGATGAAGCAGACCGTGAAGAAGTACTGGGAAGAAACTGAGCACGGTAAGCATAAGACTTAAAGTCTAGGAATTAAAGACGTCTCATAAAAAAGGGTTGCAGTGGCAGCAAGGCGGCCCTTTTTGTTACTGCTATCTACAAATCATTTCTAGCGAGGAATCGCCTCACCAGGCAGTCGGATATTCTCCACGATTTCCTGCACTTCGGCTGGTGGTTCCGGCGTGAATTTAGCCACGGCCAGCGCGACTACCAAATTTGCGATTGTACCTAGAGAGCCTATCCCTTCTGGTGAGATTCCAAAGAACCAATTATCAGCGCTGTCTGCCGCTGGGTTGATAATCTTAAAATAGATAATATAAGCCGCAGTAAAAGTAAAACCGACCACCATTCCGGCGATAGCCCCTTCCTTATTCATGCGCTTTTGGAAAATACCTAGGACTATGGCGGGGAAGAATGATGCTGCGGCAAGCCCAAACGCGAAGGCGACTACCTGTGCCACATAGGCAGGCGCATTGATCCCGTAGTATCCTGCAATCAGCACGGCCACGAAAATTGATCCACGCGCACAAGCGAGTTCTTGTTTCTCGGTAATATTGGGCATGAAGGTTCGTTTCAGCATGTCATGCGCCACCGAGGTCGAGATGACTAGGAGTAAGCCTGCTGCCGTCGACAAAGCGGCGGCAAGCGCTCCTGCAACTACTAGCGCTATGACCCAAGCGGGTAGTTCCGCAATCTCGGGATTGGCGAGTACCATGATGTCTCTATTTACATTTAACTCGTTAGCTTGGGGATCTCCTACATATTGAATGATGCCGTCGTTGTTCTTGTCATCAAAGTTGATCAGTCCGGTGCCTTCCCATTTACTGAACCATTCTGGCATTGATGCGTATTCGGCATTACTAACGGTATTGATCAGATTGGTGCGAGCGAAGGCGGCAACTGCGGGTGCAGTCGTATAGAGAATTGCGATAAAAACTAGTGCATAACCTGCCGACTTCCGCGCATCTCTCACGCTAGGTACAGTAAAGAAACGAATGATGACGTGCGGCAATCCAGCAGTGCCGAACATCAACGCAGCAGTTATGAAGAATACGTCTTGGGTGCTGCGTTGGCCTTCTGTATAGGTTGTAAATCCAAGTTGTTCGCTAAGACCATCAAGTCTATCCAACAGGTAACCGCCACCGTAGGCCTCGGTGAGTTCAGAGCCGAAACCGATTTGCGGTACGGCTTGTCCTGTCATCATGATGGAGATGAATATCGCCGGAACCATGAAGGCGAAGATCAAAACGCAGTACTGAGCGACCTGGGTGTAAGTTATTCCTTTCATGCCACCGAGTACGGCGTAGAAGAACACGATCGTCATACCGATGAGCACGCCAGTCGTGAAGTCGACCTCAAGGAAGCGAGAGAACACGATGCCGGCGCCCTGCATTTGGCCGCAAACATATACGAAAGAAACAGAGATGGCGCAGAATACGGCGATTAGTCTGGCAGTTTGAGAGTAGTAGCGATCTCCGATAAAATCTGGGACGGTAAATTTGCCGAATTTTCTTAAATAAGGTGCTAAGAGTAGGGCGAGCAATACATAGCCACCGGTCCAGCCCATGAGGTAGAAGGTGCCATCTCTGCCAAGGAAGGAGATAAGTCCTGCCATGGAGATAAAGGACGCTGCCGACATCCAGTCTGCGGCTGTCGCCATACCATTTGCTAGTGGTGTAACTCCACCTCCAGCAACATAGAATTCCTTAGTGGAACCGGCGCGAGACCAGATAGCGATGCCAATGTAGAGAGAAAAAGACAGAAAGACGAAAAGGTAAGTCCAGGCTTGCACACTCATTGTGATTCCCCCTGAGCCGGATTCGCGCTCTCTTTGGAAGCATCAAGATCGTACTTGCTGTCTAGCTTATCCATAGCCCGTATGTATATAAGTATGAGCGCCACAAAGACGAAGATCGAACCTTGCTGTGCTATCCAGAAGCCCAGTTTAAAGCCGCCGAATCGAATCGTATCTAGTGCATCGACAAATAGAATCCCGCAGCCGAAAGAAATGAAGAACCAAACAGAGAGTAGGGAGAGTACTAAGCGTATATTAGCTTTCCAGTAGTGATTGGCGCTGGAGTCAGACATGGGCATCCTCTTCTTACTATTGTAGTGCTAGGGGTCTCAAGGCGAGCTCGCGTAGCTTATTAATTTACATAGAGTTTATCATCTAATAGGGAGGCCGTATAGGCGCTCCTAGCCCAAGTCAAATGGTGTTTTTGAACGCTTAAATTGCAGCGCTGAATTTAGCCATTAATCTGCTGCTGCAGATAATTTTGTAGTTTGGCCTTGAACTTGTCACGACTCGTTTCTGCGGCGCGATTGTGTTCGCGATAGAGCTGGCGCATTGTCTGCCGGTTGAGTTGAGGATGTTTTTCCAACGCTACATTGATTTCTGCATCGCCAGATTTCAATATTGTTTCGCACAATAGTTTAGCCGCGGACGGCTTCTTTTTCTTCCTTAGGTGGCTACTTTCCAAGTCGTCTATGCTCTTAATTACAGCATCGTAGTCGAGGTCGCGCATCAGCTTGCCGATGAATTGCAGCTGACGACGTCGTGCTCCATGGCTATTGGGCAAGCGATTAAATTCTTCGAGGGCAGAGATCAATACCTCATTAAGCGAGATCTTTCGCAATACTGCAGAGCTGTAGCTGGTCAACTTCTGCCCAAGTTGTTGCAAATCTGTAGCATTTTGCTTGAGCTGTGTCTTGCTTGGTAGTTCTAACTCTGTTGCAGATTCGTTTTTCATAGTTTCTATAAGTAAAAAAGTTGAGCTAAACCGAGGAAAACGAAGAAACCAACTGAGTCGGTTACCGTGGTTAGTGCTACGGATCCAGCAAGGGCCGGATCGATCTTGATGCGATTTAGGAATAATGGAAGATAGGCGCCAGCGAGAGCTGCTACTACGAGATTGATTATCATGGCCGCAGCTATTACTAGACTCAGGGGTAAATCTCGGTACCAAGCGAAGGTAATGGCCGCAATAACAACAGCCCATGCTGCCCCGTTCAAGCCGGCCACGCCAAGTTCTCTCACTAACAACCAGCGACTATTAGACTCACTAATGTGTCCAAGAGCTAGGCTTCGGATAACCAGCGTGAGAGTCTGTGTGCCTGCTACGCCACCCATATTGGCAACGATGGGCATGAGTACAGCGAGGTAGACAACTTGGTCTACAGTGTCCTGAAAGAGAAAGATTACACCAGAGGCTAATACTGCCGTCATTAAATTCAAACCGAGCCAAAGGGCGCGGCGTTTCGCGGTTTTCAGAATAGGTGCAAAGCTATCGTCTTCCTCATCGAGTCCAGCCATGCTCATTAATGAGTGTTCGGCGTTGTCTCTGATGACATCTACGACGTCGTCAATAGTGATGCGGCCGACAAGCTTGCCATCGGCGTCAACAACTGGTGCTGATACCCAGTCGTGCTGCTCGAACAATAACGCTACCTGAGTTGCGCCCATATCGACTGATATGGCATCGATGTCTTCGCTCATTATGTCTCTAACAGCTTTATTCGGGTCTGATACTAAAAGCTTTCGTAGCGGCAATATGCCTAAGAACTTGTCTTCACGGTCCACAACAAGAATATTGTCTGTCATCTCTGGTAGGCTTTCGTGGCGTCTTAGATAGCGCAGCACAAGTTCCAGAGAGTGGCTAGGGCGCACGGTAATTGTATCCGTGTTCATCAAGCCGCCTGCCGTGTCTTCATTGAAGGATAGAATGGATTCGACACGCTGCCGGTCTTGTTCGTCCATCGCTCGTAATACTTCTGCAGTCACCTGGTCAGGCAGCTGCTGAAGAATGTCAGCCAGGTCGTCGGTTTCTAAACCTTCGGTAAGTTTTACGACTTGTTGGGCATCCAGTTCGCTAAGAAATTCGGACTGCAGGTCTTCGTTTAATTCCTGTAGAACTTCACCTTCGGTGTCTTTGTCGATTAACTGCCAGAGGACCTTACGCGCCTTCGGGGGAGAAGATTCGAGAAGATGGGCAATGCCAGCGTTGGGCAGCGATTTTAGAAGCTGCCGAACCTCATATAGAGAGCCACTGTTCAGTGCTTGATTTAGCTCAAGTGCGACAGTTTCTTGAGATTGAGATTCCTTGGCTTGAGACATGGTATTGCTTGGCCCTATGCTCAGTTTGAGGTTCGCTAAGTGGGTGTGAGTCCGGCCCAAATGACAAGCGATAGTGGCAGACGCCGCTAGCGCAACGCGACTTAGCACAATTCTACAGCCTAACGCTACTTAATAGAACTTAAACAAGCATGGAAGAAGGGCTATGTCTGTGGTTTAAGACGATGCAGGGACGTATAGAAAGAGCTTAGGGCTGGGTAAGGATTATTATTCGGATTCGCCAAAGCAATTTTGGATCAGGGCAAGTATGGCGGACATGGCTTGCTCTTCATCTGGGCCGTCTACCTCAATAGAGACTTCGGTGCCTTGAACGGCAGCGAGCATCATCAGCGAGAGAATGCTCTTTCCATCGACCATGTTTTTATGACCGATCTGGATTACGCTCTCCATGCCACCAGTTAGTTCAACTAACTTGGCCGCGGCTCGCGTATGTAATCCGGCTTTGTTAATAATTGTAGTTGTCTCTTTTAGCATGTCTTGTCTTGAAGCGAGCCGCCTAGGCTGTTGTCTTTATCAGCTGAGATCGCGATGACGTATTTGCACGTTCTTGATTTTGGATGAAAAGTACCGGCGCAACTTCTCGCCCATGTATACGGAACGATGGTGCCCTCCTGTGCAGCCTACAGCAACGGTGATATAACTGCGATTATTGCTTTCATACCTTGGTAGCCATTTCTCTAAGTAAGCTGTTATGTCATCGACCATTTCCTGGACCTCATCTTGCGATTCCAGAAATTTAGCAACATCGGCGTCAAGTCCAGTCAAAGATCGGAGTGCTGTGTCCCAATAAGGGTTGGGTAGGCAACGAACATCGTAGACTAAATCAGCATCGACAGGAACGCCATTTTTAAATCCAAAGGATTCGAACAGCAATGCCATGTTGGTTTCGCTGGTCTCTAGCAGTCGGTTCTTCACTAGGTCTCTTAGTTGATGGAGAGACATATTGCTGGTATCAATAACAAGGTTTGCCATCATGGAAATTGATTCCAATAATGCTGATTCAATATCGATTGCTTCGCGCAGATCGATCGATTCATTGCTTAAAGGATGTTTGCGACGGCTCTCACTGAACCGCTTCAGCAGGGTTTGGCTATTGGCGTCGAGGAATATTATTTCTGTGGATAATTCTCTCGCCTGTAGTTCACTGATTATTTCAGGGGCTTGTTGTAAGTCGGCGGAGATATTACGCGCGTCGATACTGACTGCGATATCGCAAAGGTGGGTATTGCCATTGCTGATGCGATCCGCGAGGGCTGGGAGTAGGCTAGCAGGTAGATTGTCTATGCTGTAGTAGCCCCGATCTTCGAGGATATGCAGTACTGTGCTTTTTCCAGAGCCCGATCTGCCGCTGATTATAGTTAGCTTCATTAAGATTAACCCGTTTTGGGTAAAGCGTTGAATTGCTGAGGAGCATCAGTTGAATGCAGAGGCCCTCAGCAGGTAATTGCTATATTGTACAAGTCCTCGCTATCGTGAGTATGTCGTATAGTGAAGCAAAAATCTTCATCATTAAACAAGGTTGCTAGCCCGGCGAGAGTGTGAACGTGTTCATCGTTCTTTTCATGGGGGACTAGCAAAACGAATAGAATATCCACGGGTTTGTTGTCTAAGGAGTCAAAGTCGATAGGCTGATCTAGGGTGATCAATGCCCCTATAATATTTTCGCAGGGAGCGAGGCGGCAATGAGGAATTGCTATGCCATTTCCCAGGCCAGTTGTACCAAGCCGTTCGCGAGCCATTAGCGCATCAAATACTTCGGTAGCCACCAGCGATTCAATATTTCCTGAAATGATCTCACTAACTTTGGCTAGTACTCTCTTCTTACTCACGCCTTCAATTCGGCAGTGGCAGTGTTCAAGGCTGAGTATGTCTTCCAATTGCATTGCTATACGTTCTCTGGTGATTGGTAATGACTGCTTTGGTTTAGGTATAACCTCTGGTTAGGAGCTTTAGTTTGCCAGTCGTTTGCGCTCGTTAGAAGGAGGGATAGCGAGAGACTCTCGATATTTTGCAATAGTACGTCTAGCCACATTGATGCCCTTCTCTTCCAGTAGGTTGGTTATCTTGCTATCACTCAGCGGCTTTTTAGTATTCTCTGCAGCCACTAGTTTACGTATTATGGCTCGAATTGCCGTGGAGGAGCACTCGCCGCCGCCTTTGGTGGAAACGTGGCTCGAGAAGAAGTATTTCAACTCGAAGATACCTCTGGGGGTGTGCATGTATTTCTGAGTGGTGACGCGCGAAATTGTTGATTCATGCATGCTAACTGTTTCGGCGATATCGTGGAGCACTAATGGTTTCATAGCCTCTTCGCCATATTCGAGGAAACCCTTTTGGTGTTCGACTATGCGTGTAGAGACCTTCATCAATGTTTCGTTGCGACTCTGCAGACTTTTAATGAACCACTTGGCCTCCTGCAAATTGTCGCGCAAGTAATTATTATCGTTACTGGTGTCAGCCCGCTTTATGAGAGAGGCATAACTGCTGTTGATGCGTATTTTTGGCGCTGTTTCAGGATTTAGCTCGACTTTCCATTTTCCCGAAGTGCTGTCCTTGCTCACAATCACGTCTGGTACGACATAGCTAGTCGAAGGCGGGCAGATGCTGGATCCTGGTCTGGGATTCAAGCTCTCTACCATGGCAATTGCCTCGCTTAACTCGGCCTCTTTAAGCTTCGTTCGTCGGATAAGCTGCGCGTAGTCGCGATTGCCGAGAAGATCTATGTGCTCGCTGATAACAAGCTTGGCGTTTCTAACGGCTTTCTCATTCCCTTGGGAATCGATATGTTCTAGTTGTAGCATTAGGCATTCGGAAAGGTTTCTATATCCGACGCCAATAGGATCGAACTGCTGGATGCGATGAAGAACGGCAACTATCTCGTCTATTTCTATTTCTAAGTCGCTATCGAAGCCGCTATGTATTGATTCGAGGTCGACTGTGAGCATGCCGTTGCTATCGATCGCATCGATAATTGCGAGCGCAATCGAAGCGTCCTGTTCGGATATATGGGTCAGATTGAGCTGCCATAGAAGGTGGTCTTGCAATGTGCCCTCGGCGCTGGTCCTAGACTCGAAATCAGTGGAGTCTCCATCGAACGAGCTCGATTGTGGCGACGTGCCTGGGTAGATGTCATCCCAATGCGTATCAACGCCAAGGTCGTTGGGCGTATCATTTTGCCAATCGTTGTCGTCGCTATTTAATTCGGCGTTGTCTCTGGTAGCAGTGTTAGGTTCAGCTTCAGATGCTGCTTTTGGATCTGTGGTTGTAGAGCTATCAGCCGGAGTTAGGATGTCATCGTCTTCGCTATTTTCGATTAGCTCCAGCATCGGATTGGATTCTAGCGCTTGGTGAATTTCTTGCTGAAGGTCGAGAGTTGAGAGTTGCAGAAGTCGAATAGCTTGCTGTAGCTGAGGAGTCATGGTCAATTGCTGACCGAGCTTGAGCTGAAGCGAAAGTTTCATGAGAAATACATCTTAAGACCAAGTGGAGAAATTAGTAATACTCTTGGGCCGGCTAACTGACAGCCGATTGGGCGAGTATAGCAAGATTCATGCCTGCTTTGCATAACCTTTTCGTCAAGTATTTTGCGGCGCGGGTTTTGTTGATTTAATTTGAGTTTTGAAAATGAATTAAAAGTATTCTGAGATAGCCTGTTTTGACACAAATAGCTAAATTTGAAACTGATCGCCGAGATAAACTTCTCTAACTTTTTCATTAGAAAGGATGGCAGCGGCATTTCCTTCGGCGATGATTTGCCCTTCACTCACGATGTAAGCCTTCTCGCAAATGTCTAAGGTCTCGCGAACATTATGATCAGTGAGGAGTATGCCGATGTTACGGGCCTTGAGCTGCTGAATAATCTGTTTAATATCACTCACGGAAATTGGATCCACTCCGGCGAATGGTTCGTCTAACAAGATAAACTTTGGATCGGTAGCTAACGTTCGCGCAATCTCTGCTCTCCTGCGCTCACCGCCAGACAGGCTCATGCCCTTGTTGTGCCGAATATGTTGTATGTTGAATTCTTCAAGTAGCGATTCCAGCTTGCTGCGCTTCTCTGCGCTACTAAAGTCTTTGCGCGTTTCTAAAATAGCAAGAATATTATCTTCAACGTTCAGCGTACGAAAGATGGAGGAGTCTTGTGGAAGATAGGCGAGGCCATGACTAGCTCGTTGATGCATTGGGGCATCGGTGATGTCGTCATTTCCAAGAAGTACTTTACCGTTATCGGCAGTGACTAGTCCTACAATCATATAGAAGCAGGTGGTCTTGCCCGCTCCGTTGGGGCCTAACAGTCCTACTATTTCACCCTGCTGTATAGAAATTGAGACATCGCGCACGACTTCTCTTTTTTTATAACTTTTGGCCAGATTTTGAGCTTCTAACATATTATTATCAATTCGAGGTGTTAAATTCGCCGCTGCAAGGACCTTGTGAATCCCGCATGAGGTCTAGCTCAGCGATGTAAGTGATCGCGCTGCACTTAAAGTTAGAAGTGGGCGATTCAATAATAGCCTCCCCAACGAGTTCTACCACAGCAGTGCCATCGCCTTCGTCAGGGTAGAACGTGATGCTGTTGCTAGACCCCTTCACCGCTTCATCACTAGAATTGAGCTGCTGCTGATAGTACACAGGAGTTCCAACTACATTAACCTTGCTAACTTCTCCGCTGCTCATGATGGTTTCGATTGTGGCCGTGTCCCCGCGGATCTCCATAGTGCCTAGCGTAATTATAACGTTGTCAGATATCTCCAATAAACGGATATCGCCTACTATGCTCATACGCGAACTGCCATTTGCACTTACCAGTAATTCCTGGTCCTTGTCGGCCTCTAGAGAGAAAGAATCTGGAATAGGCAGACAGGCAAGGGTGATGATCAATGCCATCATCGATGGGGAGGTGCCTCTAATTCGTCGCTTTTTCATGCCGGCCTCTAATTTGACGCAGGAAGGTGATTTCGTCAGTTCTGAGCTTAGCTATCATTCCTATAGACGATAGTTGAAACGCGGAAGTTACAACTGACACTGGCTGATCAGTTTCTAAGATCTCTGACTTCGGATTCAGCGTT
Organism: uncultured Pseudomonadales bacterium; assembly: GCA_949372635.1. GTDB lineage: Bacteria > Pseudomonadota > Gammaproteobacteria > Pseudomonadales > Pseudohongiellaceae > UBA9145. The sequence continues at coordinate 88,134 of CASIAB010000006.1, read as the reverse complement.
AGGAATTCGGTGGACATCAATGTTTTATTGCCGAACTTATCGAGACTGTAGACTTGAACATCACCGAGTAGTTCTATCTTTTCGAGTATTCCGTCGTCGGTCGTTTCGGCGGCGGAAATTCTGCCCAATTTTGCTGCGATGTTCCAGCGCGAATCGCCATCTTGATACAGGCGAATAAAAGGCTTCTCAAGCTCAGTGCTGTCATTATTATAGTGAACTTGGCGTTTTGCCTGCAGGGTGTAATTTATATTGCCTTGAGAATCGTAAAGTATTGTATTGAGGCCTTCGGAATAGGCACTGAAGTCTAGGCTTGAGCTGGTGATAGGAACGTCTGCTTCATTGCGCAAGGTATCCAACGAATTTATCCCGACGAACAGGGCTGTCGCGATTAATCCTGGAACAATGATGAGGCCTATCCTTTGCATAATATGTTCGCGCTTGGAATTGGGTGCAAGCAGTTGAAGCATAACACGAATTTGTTGCTTTGGTGGCCCAAATCGTCGGACGGGCCATTGGGCTCTGGCGCTGAGAAGAGTCTAGTGACTGGCTTGTGCGTTTAAGATGAAATCGGTAATTTCCCTGACAGCACCTTCGCCGCCGCAGCGTGTGGTGATCGCGTTTACCGCTCCTTTTACAACGGGGTGAGCGCCCGGAACTGAGAAGCTTAATCCAACGGCTTGCAGTACTGGCAGGTCAGGCAGGTCATCTCCTGCATAAGCAATAGCGTGTGCTTCAATTCCTTTATTAGTAATTATTTCTTTGAGGACATCGATTTTATCTTCGCGGCCCTGATAAAGGATATCTATGCCCAGATCGGCGGCGCGCTTAGTAACGATATTTGATTCTCGTCCAGTGATAATTCCGACAGGTATGCCGGTTAGCATCAGCATTTTTATGCCATGGCCATCTAGACTATGAAAGGCTTTGCTTTCCTCGCCAGAATTCGAAAAATAGAGCCTGCCATCAGTCAGGATGCCATCAACATCGAGTAGCAGTAGTCTGACTTTGCTGGCAGATTCGATCGCCTGTTCTTCACTGTTACTAAAAATCATGGAATCCATCCAGGCTAAACTACGTTTGACTGGAGTAGGTCATGCATTTTTAGCACGCCCTCTACTGGTTGAGACTTGCTCTTAACGATGAGCACATACACACCCGATTCCTGCATTATTCTGGCGGCTTCTGCTGCAAGGGCGTTGGCGTCAATGTATTTAAAACTTGTCGACATAACTTCGTCGATGATGATTGCTTGTATATTCTTGCCGGAATCTATCGTGCGTCGTAAATCTCCATCAGAGAAAACGCCAAGAAGATTTCCACTTTCGCCTATTATGGTTGTTAGGCCAAAGCATTTACTGCTCATTTCAAGTAGTGCTTCAGGCAAAGATGTACCGGTCATGACTTTCGGAATAGCATCGCCAGAGTGCATAACATCTCGTACTTTTACCAACAGGCGCCTACCAAGATTTCCACCTGGATGAGAGATGGCAAATTCATCGCGGGTAAAGCCGCGTGCTTCGAGCAAGGCCATTGCTAATGCATCACCAAGTACTAGTGCGGCGGTAGTGCTCGATGTTGGAGCTAGTCCGAGCGGGCATGCTTCCTCACTTACTGCCGCATCGAGATTTGCCGATGCGGCCTTGGCTAATTCAGATTGCTTATCGCCTGTTAGACTGACTAGATGAATACCTCTGCGCTTCAGTACCGGGAGCAGTGATAATATTTCTCCGGTGGTGCCTGAATTGGATATCGCGAGTACAACATCGAGAGCAGTTATCATGCCTATATCGCCGTGGCTCGCCTCGGCTGGGTGTACGTACATGGCTGTAGTACCAGTACTGGCAAGCGTGGCGGCTATTTTCTTGCCAATATGACCAGACTTGCCCATGCCAATTACGACTACGCGGCCTTCGCAGGCCAGTATAATCTCGCAGGCCTTTATGAAGTCAGCATCGATACGATTGAGCAGTTCACTGACGGCTTGACTCTCTATTTCTATAGTTCTAAGAGCGCTGGAAATGAGGGGGGAATCGGAGTTCATAGTGATCAGATCATACCTTAGGCGAGTGTGTCAGACTACTATGGAGAGAGTCTGTTTAAATTTGGTAAAGCATGACGCTAAACCAGCCAAGATAGAGCGACATGAAAACGGCGCCATTGAATCGGCTGATCATCTTACCCTTTTTGACGCCTGTGTGGCAGAAGTAGGCCAGCATGAGAGTCAGTATAAGCACGCCAGTAAAGTCTCGATATAGGAGGGCGGGCTCGATCGCACCTGCTGCAAATAAGCCTGGAAAAGGAAGCACTGCGAGCAAATTTAGAATGTTCGATCCAACAATATTGCCAATCGCAAGGTCATGATGCCCTTTCAGAACGCAGGTCACCGATGCGGCCAATTCGGGAAGGCTTGTGCCGAGAGCGACGACGGTAAGGCCGATGATTGCTGCAGAGACGCCAAGCGACTCGGCGATAGATGTGGCGGCTGCTACTAGTGCCTCTGCACTTAATACCAAGAGTGCGAGCCCTAATACCATCCAGGCAGCGGCTTGCAGACTATTTACTTCGCCGGTATTCTCGCCGATAAGATCCGCTGGCGATCCTGTCTTTACTTTCTTGCGGAATAACCTATAGCCAAAATAGATGGTAATGGAGACGAAGACCAGAGCATCGAATACGCCAAGGAAGAGGTCTAAAAACAAAATACCAGTAACAAAGGTGACGAGAAGCAACGCTGGAATTTCTTTGCTGACTAGCGATTCAGGTGGTTTAAGGGGGCTAATGATTGCGGCAACTCCGAGAGCTACTCCAATATTGAAAAGGTTGGAGCCCAGCGCATTGCCGACTGCCAATTCGGGTTTGTCATTGAGCGCAGAAACAGCGGAAGAAAAAATCTCTGGGGCCGACGTGCCAAAAGCAACGATAGTAAGACCAATCATCAATGGGGAAACCCCAAAGTGCCGCGCGAGGACTGACGCGCCAAAAACAAACTTGTCAGCTCCCCAGATTAGACCAACAAATCCGAGAACGATGATGACCGTGTCGAGGAACATATACTAAGTATTCTTAAAGCCGAGAAGAAGCGGCTAATTAGAAGATTCTTTGGAGAGCTTTGCAAGTAATAATTTATAGAGCTGCTCATTTCATGTAAACTGCTCATCTGCTCTAGAAAGGCTTAGTTCGCATTCAGCTCATTATTTGTATTTTGGCGCTGTAGGCATCCCGTAGCGGGTTCCAAGACCTAACTTCGAGTAACAATTAAGGATAAGCAAATGAAATCATTGAATAAATTCGTAGTAGCGCTTGCTTTTGTGGGAATGTTGCCAGTGCTCAGCTATAGCCAGCAATACACGGCTGTGGAAACTGCTGAAATTGGAGTAATGAACCTATTGAGTACGGTTCAGGAGTCTCGGGGACTATTTCTTACTGATCGAGATAGCTACTTTGGTGCAATTGAGGAAGTGCTTAATTCAATAGTGGATTTTAATGCTGTCGCAATGGTGGTTATGAACCGCTATGCCGAATCCGCAAGCGACGCTCAAAAGGATCGCTTTGCCGATATATTAAGGACAACGTTGACGCGTTTTTACGGCGCCTCCTTGGTTTCCTACGAGGGGCAAGAATTAGCCTTCCTTCCATCAGATAATGCAGATGCCGACCCGCGTGCCGATACTATTGTACGTATGGAGCTGCGTGGCGGTGATGCGAATCTAGAGCTGCAGTATCAAATGTTTCTTAACGAAAACGAAGAGTGGAAACTTAAGAACCTAAGCTTGGTTGGCATCAATTTGGGTAGGCAGTATTTTACTCAGTTTTCAGCGTTGATGAGTCAGAATGACGATAATATCGATGCCGTGTTAGACAACTGGAAATAAGTTGGAGTATAAGATTGGACGCTAATCAGATTACCATTGAGCTTAATGCAGAGCTTCCCAATTGTCAGGTGACCGTTGAAGGTGGCGATGGCAAATATCTTGTAACAGTCATAGGTGATGTGTTCGAAGGATTGAATGCCGTAAAAAGGCAACAAATCATTTATAAAATTTTGAACGAGCACATAACCAGTGGAGCTATTCACGCAGTCACTATGAGGTTGACGACTGCGGCCGAAAGTAAGGCCGCCTGAATACACATTCTTCCCGCCGAGAAAATTAATGGATAAATTACTAATCAAGGGAGGCGTAAGCCTTCAGGGCGAGATTCGAATTGCAGGTGCAAAGAATTCCGCTCTGCCTATTCTGGCTTCTACTCTCCTTACTCACGAAACGGTGCAGGTTTGTAATTTACCGCATTTGTTCGATATCACCACGATGATCGAGTTGCTAGGGTGTATGGGCGTGGAGCCTGTAATCGATGAGAAATTAAATGTCGAAGTAAATAGCAGCACGATCAAACACTTTAGTGCGCCGTATGAACTGGTTAAGACGATGCGGGCATCGATCTTGGTACTGGGGCCATTATTAGCTCGCTATGGCGAGGCAGAAGTTGCTCTGCCTGGCGGTTGTGCGATCGGTAGCCGGCCTGTGAATCTCCATATTTCTGCGTTGCAAGAGATGGGTGCAGACATTGTGGTCGAGGACGGCTATATCAAAGCCTCTGTCGATGGAAGGCTGAAGGGCGCTCATATTTTTATGGATATCGTAACCGTAACGGGAACAGAGAATGTCATGATGGCAGCTACTCTGGCTGATGGGGTGACCATTATCGAGAACGCAGCGCGCGAGCCAGAGGTTGTAGACTTAGCCAACTGTTTAGTCAAGATGGGCGCAATTATATCGGGGCAGGGCAGTGATACTCTTACTATTACAGGCGTGCAAGAACTCTTCGGTTGTAGCTACTCAGTGATGCCGGATAGAATCGAGACGGGCACCTATTTGATCGCTGCAGCAGCAACGCGGGGGCATATTAAGGTTAAAGATACGCGGCCTGATATTCTGGAAGCGGTGCTTAGCAAATTGGAACAGGCCGGTGCCGACATTAAAGTAGGCGACAACTGGATCGAATTGAACATGCATGGCAAACGTCCTAAGTCTGTATCCCTGCGCACAGCTCCTTATCCTGCTTTCCCCACGGATATGCAGGCACAATTTACTGCACTTAATGCGGTAGCAGATGGTACGGGTTCGATCACGGAAACTGTTTTCGAGAATCGCTTCATGCACGTTCACGAAATGAACCGCATGGGCGCCGATATAGCAGTAGAAGGAAATACCGTTATAGTAAAAGGTGTGGATACATTAAAAGGCGCACCGGTAATGGCAACAGATCTGAGAGCTTCGGCGAGTCTAATCATCGCTGGGCTAGTCTCCGAAAACGAAACGATTGTGGACCGCATTTACCATATAGATCGCGGCTACGAATGCATCGAAGAGAAACTTCAACTTCTAGGTGCTACGATTCGACGGGTGCCGTCTTAACGAGTGTTAGCATTCTGCTGATACTTTGAGAAATTCTTCATATGAACTTTATTCTAAAAACTCTATTCAAAAAAACGCTATTCAATATGAACTCTGATCAATTAGTCATAGCCCTTACCAAGGGCCGTATCTTGGATGAAGTGCTGCCCTTGTTTGGGCAGGCGGGCATTGTGCCAGCTGAGGACATTAGCAAGAGTCGTAAATTGATCTTCGACACCAATAGAGAGAACGTAAAACTCATGGTGATCAGAGGTAGTGATGTTCCAACTTATGTAGAATTTGGCAGCGCAGACATGGGCGTTGTAGGCAAAGACCTGTTGCTGGAGTACGGTGATGAGGGGTTCTACGAGCCATTGGATCTTAAGATAGCAGCCTGCCAGATGATGACTGCAGGGCCGGTCAATGCTAAGCCAGTAGAAGGCAGGTTGAAGGTAGCGACGAAGTTTACCAATATCGCCAAGAAGTATTTTGCAAAGCAGGGTAGGCAGATTGATCTTATCAAGCTAAACGGTGCGCTCGAATTGGCTCCATTGATGGGTTTGGCCGATGCGATTGTAGACATCGTTGATACAGGGAAAACTCTAAAGGCCAATGGGCTGGAGCCCCGCGAATTGATAGCGCAAATTAGCTCGCGAATAATAGTGAACAAGGCATCGATGAAAATTAAGAATGCCCTGATACGAGAAATTTTGGGTCAACTGGGCGACGCAGTGGACAAGAAGTAAAGAACGCTTTTTCGAAGACAACTACCTCTCTAACTTTTACCTTCTGACTATCACTATCTATCATGCCTATTAGAAACATAACTTTAAATCGACTGAATACATCTGAGCCTGACTTTGAGGATCGCCTCGCGAAGTTATTGCAGCGCGATATGATTGTATCCGACGACGCCACTACTATCGTTAGCGAAATTCTGCAGCAGGTAAAGACTCGAGGCGATGCTGCTGTATTGGAATATACGAATCAATTCGACTTCGGCGCAGAATCGATGGGCGATCTATTGGTGTCTCCTGAGCTGATGCAGGAAGCTCTAGAGAGTATCTCCAACGAGCAGCGCGATGCGCTAACCCATGCTGCCGAGCGAATAAGGGCCTATCACGAGAAACAAAAGCAGAATTCATGGACTTATAAAGAAGCCGACGGTTCAATTTACGGTCAGAAGATAAGCCCACTGAAGCGTGTGGGCGTGTATGTTCCTGGCGGAAAGGCGAATTATCCATCGTCTATGCTTATGTTAGCGATTCCAGCTCAGGTTGCTGGCGTGAAAGATATAACTGCCACAGTTCCCACCATCTATGGTGAAGAAGGACGGCTCGTGTTTGCAGCCGCGGCTCTTGCCGGCGTCACACAGCTGTATACCATCGGTGGGGCGCAGGCTATAGCAGCTCTTGCCTATGGTACACAGACGATCGAGAAGGTGGATAAGATAGCTGGTCCAGGAAATATTTTCGTTACCGTAGCGAAGAAGTTAGTTTTCGGCGAAGTTGGTATCGATATGATAGCTGGTCCCTCCGAGCTTACGATTATCTGCGACGGCAAGACGAATCCAGATTGGATCGCGATGGACCTGTTCTCTCAAGCGGAACATGACGAGCAAGCACAGTCTATATTGATTGCTAGTGATGCGAGCTTCCTCGAAGAGGTAAATAGAAGTATCGATAGATTGCTGCCTACTATGAGCAGGCGCGAGATCATCTGCGAATCGATGAGTAACCGAGGTATCTTCATTCAGGTAAAGGATTTGCAGGAGGCTGCAGAGGTTAGCAATCTCATTGCGCCGGAGCATTTGGAGATTTCTGTGGAAGACCCCGACGTCTTATTAGACTCAATCGACAATGCTGGAGCAATTTTTATGGGTCGTTACAGTGCCGAGGCCTTAGGCGACTACTGTGCTGGCCCGAGTCACGTCTTGCCGACCTCTGGTTCTGCGAAGTTCTTTTCGGCATTGGGTGTGTATGATTTTCAGAAGCGCAGCTCAATCATCAATTGCTCCGAGGCTGGAGCGCATGTGTTGGCAGGTACCGCATCCATCATTGCGCGAAACGAACACCTTGAGGCACATGCCCTTTCTGCCGAGTATCGTCTGAAACGCTCCGATAATTAGAAAGCACAAGAGATCTACCGTAAATCGTTAGGGCTCGATGATGATGGCTTGGCCAAATCCCAATGTAGTAGGTAGGACGAACTTCTGCCCGTCGCGATAGATTTGAATGTCTATCGAATCGCTAGGCTTTTTGTTGCGAACCTCCATCATGATATTCTGGCCATCTATTACCGATGTCTTCTCGACCATGGTGATGACGTCGCCGGGTAATATGCCTGCTCGTTCCGCTGCGCCACCCTCATCGACGCTCTCCACTAACATGCCGCGAATATTATCTATGCCGAAGAATAGCTGACTCGATTGAGCGTTCAGTGCTTCACCGGTAATCACACCCAGATAACCTGCGTTAGCCTCGATAGCTTGATCTCGCCATTTCCTGAAATGCAGCGATGGCGTAGCTAGCCGGAGTGGCGAAGCCTATGCCTTCGAAGTTGCCCGACTCCGAGAATATTGAAGAATTTATTCCTACCAGTTCACCCCGGGAGTTAATGAGAGCGCCTCCGGAGTTGCCTGGATTGATAGCCGCGTCGGTTTGAATGATGCCAGGAGTATTCTCTGAGTTTTTAGTTAGCGCGCTGATAATTCCCTGCGAGACGGACTGGCCGATGTTGCGTGGGTAACCGATAGCGAACACGATATCGCCTACGTCCAGTGACGTTTCGTCGCCTATTTGGATAGGGGTCAGGTTGTCTATATTAATATGCAGGACGGCCAAGTCGCTTAGCCTCATCCCATGCCACGACCATGGCCGAAATTTTCCTGCCATCGTTGAGCGTGACCTGTGCATCGAACGCATCGAAAAGTGTGTCGACAACATGAAGGTTAGTCAAAATGAATCCACTCTCGCTGACAATAACGCCAGACCCGAGACTTGCTCTCTCTCCGAGATATAAATTCAAGCGGTCTTCTGAGGTTCGCTCAATAGATTCGACATTGACGTTAGTTGCGCTTATAGCAACGACGGCAGGTGCAGCTAGGGCGATAGCTTCGGAGAAAGATAGAGGGGCTGTGCTTGCTGATTCGCTAATTTGGATCGGTTGGGGTTGATTGCTAATTTTTTCAATCTGCCGGTATTGCAGAATTACCAGCCTAACAAGATGCCACAGACTACGGGCCAGCTTATATATTTGATTAGGTTGCCTGTGCTGCTCATCGCGATGCCGCCTTGAAAGTTACTGCCTTGCTCGGCCCAAAGCCGAATTTGATCGGCATAACACTGTGTTATTATTGCTGAGCAAAACCAATATACATCGTTGCCAAGGTGGATTCCAATGCCAGTTAGTCTGAAAGAGCTTGAACTTGAACTAAAACAAGTGTTGCGGCCGGAGCAGTTCAAAGACTATTGCCCGAATGGACTGCAAGTAGAAGGACGAAAAGAAATATCAAAACTGGTAACTGGAGTAACTGCCTGTCAGGAGCTAATCACTGCGGCTGTAGAAGCAGGTGCCGATGCCTTGTTGGTACATCATGGCTATTTTTGGCGTGGCGAAGATCAATCGATATCGGGTATTAAGAAAACGCGAATTGAGGCGCTGCTAAAACATGACTTGAGTCTATTTGCCTATCACTTACCCTTGGATGTACATCGAGAATTTGGCAACAATGTGCAGCTGGGGAAGGTGTTAGGAATAGAAATTGATGGGGAGATAGGTAAGCAGAATAATCATCCTATCGGACTCACTGGCACTATCGACCAAGACACAGATTTCGATTCACTGAAAGCCTTGATCGCAGAGAAGCTTGATCGGCAACCACTCGCTATAGAAGGAAATTCTAGACCCATCAGATCCATAGCGTGGTGCACCGGGGCGGCACAAAATTATATCGAGTTGGCCGTAGCTGCGGGTGTAGATGCGTACATAACTGGAGAGGTTTCTGAGCCTACGGTGCATATTGCCAGAGAGTCGGGAATCCATTTCTTCTCGGCCGGGCATCACGCAACCGAACGCTATGGGGTTCAGGCTATAGGGGGCCATCTAGCTTCGAAGTTTGATATAGAGCATCAATTTATCGATATCGATAACCCAGTATGATTTTGAAGGGATGTGCGGCTTAGATGAAGAGGTTTAAATAATCTCTTCATCTCGCATAATTTTCAGAACCTTCTCTAGGCACTCATCCACAGACAGCGCTGCAGTGTCTAGCTCAAGTCGTGCAACTTCCGGTGCGCTATAGGGGAAAGATAGCCCGGGAATGTCTGTAGACTCTGTCCCTACAGCTGCCGCATACAGTCCGCTCGGATCCCTCTGAATGCAAGCTTCCATAGGTGGGTTTAGGTAGACAATGTAGCAATTATCTTTGCCAATCACGCTGATCGCATGCTCTCTAGAATCGGTATTTGGCGCTACGAAAGAAGCGCAGCAAATTATGCCCGAATCGTTTAAAAATTTTGCTATATGAGCGCTACGCCTTAAGTTTTCGGCGCGGCCTTCTGCATCGTGTGGCAAGTCCTTGCTGATACCAAGTCGCATCGTCTTTCCATCCAACACTGTACTAACACGTCCGCGATCAAAAAGTTTTCTTTCCAATCCGTGGGCGAGCGTGGATTTACCGGATCCGGAGACACCAACGAACATGATCGTGGCGGGTTTCTGGCCATAGCGTGCCGCACGCTCTTCCTTGGTTACAATAATGTTTTTGGATTCACTGCGTTCGCGGCGTGGCTGCTGTTCGCACTCGATCATGCCTGCCCCAACAGTCACATTGCTGAGCCGATCAATAATAATAAAGCTGCCAGTCGCACGATTATCTTTATAGTTATCGAAACAAACTGTCTCGTCGAGATTGATTTCAGCAAGACCGATTTCGTTTAGTTCAAGGCCTGGTGCGGGAACTTTTTTAAGCGTATTTACATCGATGCGATTGTGTATCGTGTTCAGTCTGCCGTTTACCATCTTACTGCCCAGTTTGAAATCGAAGGCATTGCCAGGCAGCAAGGGAGTCTCCGCCATCCAAACGATGGTCGCATCGAATTTGCTATCGCTGGATGGAATATTCTCGGGGTGCGCAAGAATGTCGCCCCGACTGACATCAATTTCATCTTCTAGCGTTAGTGTTACAGCCATTTCGGCATGAGCAAGTTCTAACTCTTCATCATAAGTCACAATCGATTTGATACGACTCGTCTTATTCGATGGCAAGACAATGACTTCGTCACCTTTGCGGATTACGCCGGAGGCGACGGTGCCACAAAAACCTCTAAAGTTTAAATTAGGTCGGTTAACGTATTGCACGGGGAAGCGGAAATCGGAATAGTTTTTGTCGCCGGCAATCTCGACAATCTCCAAAAGCGGCATCAATGCACCGCCATCATACCAAGGCATTTGCTCGCTTGGATTTACTACGTTGTCGCCGGTCAGTGCAGACATAGGGATGAAATGAAAGTTTGCGGAATCAAGGTTCTCGCTAAACTTTACATAGTCGGCTTTTATTTCATTGAAAACACTCTCGCTAAAATCAACTAGATCCATCTTATTGATGGCGACGATGATGTGTTTGATGCCAAGCAAGGATGCGATGAAGCTGTGTCGGCGGGTTTGAACCTGAACCCCGTGACGGGCATCGATCAAGATTATGGCAAGATCGCAAGTTGATGCGCCGGTAGCCATGTTTCTGGTGTACTGCTCGTGACCAGGCGTGTCGGCGATGATGAATTTTCTCTTCGCTGTAGAGAAATATCGGTAGGCCACATCGATTGTTATGCCTTGCTCGCGTTCTGCCTGTAGGCCATCCACAAGTAGCGCGAGGTCTATCTTTCCTCCGGTTGTGCCGGACTTGACGCTATCTGCTTCTATTGCTGCAAGCTGGTCTTCGTAGATCATCTTCGAGTCGTGGAGCAGTCGACCGATCAGTGTGCTTTTGCCATCATCCACGCTACCACAGGTTAACAAGCGTAATAGCTCCTTACGCTCGTGTTGCGCTAGGTACGCGCTAATGTCTGTGCTAATTAATTCGGATTGGTGTGACATGTTTGTCTAAGTCTCGCTCGGCTGTATTTGTTGATTCATACTTTGCGTGTAACTAAAATTTTTAACTAGCAGGTCTAAACTAAAAAACGCTGGCTAGAAATAGCCCCGCCTTTTCTTATCTTCCATGGAGCCGCTCTTGTCTGAATCGATGAGGCGCCCCTGTCTCTCGGAGGTTGTAGCCAATAACATTTCCTGAATTATCTCAGGCAGAGTTGTCGCAGTGGATTCGACAGCACCCGAGAGGGGATAGCAGCCTAGCGTACGAAATCGCACGGTCTTAATTTCTATTTTCTGGCCTTCTTTGATCGGCATGCGCTCATCATCTACCAGAATGTCTGCGCCATCGATGTTGATAACGGGCCTTGGTTTAGCGAAGTAAAGAGGCACGATATCGATATCGTTTAAATAGATGTACTGCCAGATGTCTAACTCGGTCCAGTTAGAAAGTGGAAAGACGCGAATGCTTTCGCCTTTATTGATTTTTCCATTGTAGACGTTCCAGAGTTCCGGTCTTTGATTTTTAGGGTCCCAGACATGATTCTTGTCGCGAAAGGAGTAGACTCTTTCCTTCGCCCGAGATTTTTCCTCGTCGCGCCTAGCTCCGCCAAAAGCGGCATCGAATTTGTGTTTGTTCAGCGCCTGCTTTAGAGCCTGCGTCTTCATGATGTCCGTGTGATTCTCGCTGCCATGGGTGAACGGGCCTATGCCTGCATCCACGCCTTCCTGGTTGGTATGCACGATAATGTCTAAGCCGAGTTTCTCGATCTGTTGATCACGAAAAGCAATCATTTCCTTGAACTTCCACGTCGTATCGACATGCATCAGCGGGAAGGGGAGCTTACCCGGATAGAACGCCTTTAGTGCTAGGTGCAACATCACCGCGGAATCTTTTCCCACGGAGTACAGCATCACCGGTTTATCGAATTCGGCAGCAACCTCACGCATGATGTGAATGCTCTCTGCTTCTAGTTGTTTGAGGTGAGTAAGATTGTATTCAGGCATAATTTGCTAATTCATAGTGGAGCCAGACTAGTGCTTGGTATCGATAGTCTTGATGATTAAAGTGGTTAGCGTGGGGCTTTCGGGTTAGTGCTTAGGCGTATTCGGGGGGCCTTCTTCGTTATGGGAGATCGACTTGTTTATGCCAAACTCTTCGGAAAGCGCACCTTTTTGGCTGGGGTCAAGTTTTACTGCATAGTCTTTTGGAGGATTCAGTCCGCCAGTAGTCTCGGAGCCTTCATTGCTATTGAACACAGCGTCGGAACCCGCGGGAAGTAATTTGCTAGCAACTTCGTTGCTACACAGATCCTGAGCACCGCTTGCGAGGTGTTGATAAACTTCGCGATAGCTCTCGGTCATGTGTTGGACGAGATCTGCGGTCAGACTGAAATGATCACTCACGTTGTCGCGGTAGGTCATGTGGTTGTCCTTGATGTCGCGAATTTGACTTTCTAACTCTTGCACGCGTGATGCGCTGCTGTTTAAGCGACTGGAGAATACTACCCCAATGACAACTCCTACGAGTAGACACGCTATTCCAGTTAACCAAATCATTTAACTAATCGCCTCTTGAATATTTTGATGATTATTTCTTGGTCAGACATCTTGCCTTTCGTCCAGTTGTCGTAAGGGAGAGATAAATGAGTATACCTCAGTTCATGGAATTTTTTAAGAACCTTGTTGCTGGCGCAGGGCTAAAAGAGGCGATGCTGAGCCGGGTTTACACAGTCAGGTGAACGCAGAAATAGGAATAGAGGTTGCCATTCTCAAGCAGAATCTGGAAACTGAGCGCTTTTTTACAGTCAACGGATAGGCGGCGTAACTTCGTCAGATTGAAACCATGGGCCCATTGCAGCGATATCAGCTCGATCTAGAGGGTAACGCCATAACTGCAGATGATGCACAGCGTGCTTTAGTGGGTCATTTGCAGAATTTGTATGAGCAGATTGTACAGACTGAGTCGAACAATTTGGGGCCGTTAGGATGGTTGAAGCAACGCTTGTTTGCAAGCGAGCAGGTCGCCGGCCCGATTCAAGGGCTCTATATCTGGGGTGGAGTGGGGCGCGGTAAGACCTATCTGATGGATCTGTTCTTCGAGAGCCTGCCGAGTGATTCTAAAATGCGCACGCATTTTCATCGTTTCATGCAGAGGGTCCACAGCGACCTAGCGTCACTGCAGGGACAAAAAAATCCGTTGGAGCATGTCGCCGAACAGATAGCGGCAGAGTCTCGCGTTTTGTGCTTCGATGAATTTTTCGTGCGCGATATCGGTGACGCTATGATTCTAGCCGGCTTGCTGGATGCGCTCTTCAAGCGACAAGTGATCCTAATTGCGACCTCAAATATTGAGCCCGACCGCTTATATGAGGACGGCCTGCAGCGACAGCGATTCTTGCCCGCAATTGCACTCATCCGGAAATACACAGCAAACGATTGCGATAGACAGCGGAGCGGACTATCGATTGCGAAGTCTCACTCAGGCTACACTCTATCACTGCCCTATATCACAGGACACAGATGGCCAGTTGATGGGATGCTTTAACGAGCTGACACAAAGAGGTTCTAAAGTACACAAAGGCGCGGAAATTGAGATTCTGAAACGTCGAATTGGCACGCAATATTGCAGCAAAGATGTTGTGTGGTTCACCTTTGAACAGATATGTGAGGGTGCGCGCAGTGCATTCGACTATGTGGAGCTCGCGAAGATCTATCATGCGGTAATTTTATCTGGCATCCCTCAGATGCAAGGAAACGCGAGTGACAGCGCACGGCGCTTTATCAGCCTTGTCGATGAGCTCTACGATAGAAAGGTAAAGCTGGTTATCGCAGCTGAAGTACCAATCGCCCAATTGTATACAGGCGAAAACCTTCGATTCGAGTTCGAGCGCACTGAGTCGAGGTTGATTGAGATGCAATCTGAGGCGTATCTTGGGGATCAACACTTGGCGTAGGCGCTAAATTAGCAGGTGCTATCGGGACTACGGGAGGGCATCGCAGGCCAAAAAAATTACATTCGCGCCTCTGTCCGGAAGAGCGGCCGTATTCGGTAGCTAGGCCGCTGTTCCGAAGTCCACGAAAAATCTACATTCTGGGTCTAAATTTGCTTGAGTATTGGGCATCGCTCCGGTAGTATTCGCGCTCCTCAAAGCAAAGCCTAATGACGTTATAATGAAGACTTACAGCGCAAAACCTAACGAAGTAAACCAGAAATGGTTGCTCGTAGATGCCGAAGGCCAGACCCTAGGCCGCATGGCTACTGAAATAGCGACTCGCCTTCGCGGAAAACATAAGCCTGAATATACGGCTCACGTGGATACAGGCGATTTTGTCGTTGTCATTAATGCCGACAAGGTCAGAGTAACTGGCAACAAGGCCAAAGGGAAGATCTATTACTCTCACTCTGGCTTCCCAGGTGCCTTGAAAATGATGCCTTTCGAGAAGCTGCTCGATAAAGCGCCTGAACGTGTCGTTCAATTGGCCGTTAAGGGTATGCTCCCTAGAAGTCCTCTGGGTCGAGCGATGTTTAAGAAACTCAAAGTCTACGCTGGTACTGAGCACCCACATGGGGCGCAGCAACCGCAGACACTTCAACTTTAAAGAGGTTCGCTTAATTCATGTCTAGCACTCAATATTACGGTACTGGCCGACGCAAGACCTCAACAGCGAGAGTCTTTCTAACTAGCGGCAGCGGTGAGATCACTATAAACAGTCGCACTCTAGACGGTTACTTCGGACGTGAAGTAGCTCGTATGATCGTCAAGCAGCCACTTGAATTAGTGGAGATGGTTGAGAAATTCGATATTAAGATCACTGTACGTGGCGGTGGTAGCTTCGGTCAGGCCGGTGCTATCAGACACGGAATCACCCGCGCCTTGATGCAGTATGACGAAGAATTAAAACCTACACTGCGTAAGGCAGGGTTCGTAACACGTGATGCGCGTGAAGTTGAACGAAAGAAGGTCGGTCTACGCAAGGCGAGAAAGAAGCCGCAGTTTTCAAAGCGTTAAGACGATCGACCAAAGAAAACGCCGATTTCGTGTTCGAAGTCGGCGTTTTTTTTGTCTGCGAAAATATTTTTTCCCTCCTGTTTTCAATGGTATAGCTAACGTTTAGACGTGACTGCTACTTGCTAAAAAGAGCAAAATTGACTAATATTCACGCGCTTTGCCGACCATCCAAGCCGGCATCGCTCAAACTCGCGGTCGATGAATCGCGTATCCCTCAAATGCAGGGAGATTTCAATTTACAAGCTTGTTCTCAAGGAGAAATTTACGGTGACTGACGACAGTGAAAATGCTGGCCGTAGGCGGTTTTTAGTGGGATCAACTTCGGTTGTGGGTGCCGTCGGAGTTGCAGGGGCTGCGGTCCCTTTTGTCGGATCTTGGAATCCGAGTGCCAAAGCAAGAGCTGCTGGCGCACCAGTTAGAATTGACATTTCAGTCGTCTGCAAGACGGCGAGATGCTGGGCCCTATACCCGCCTGGCGTGGTCGGCCGATCTTCGTTATCAAGAGATCAGCAGATTTGCTGAGTGCTTTGAATGAAGATCCAGACCGTTTGACAGACCCAGACTCCCAGGAGCTAGAGCAGCCAAGTTATGCTCAGAACGAATACCGTTCGCGCACTCCCGATGTCATGGTTTTAGTAGGTTTGTGCCCGCACTTGTTCTGTTCACCTACTCCCCATATCGAGCTTAAGCCAGAACCTTTTGATTCGGAGTGGCGTGGTGGATTTTTCTGTCCTTGTCATGGTTCGCGTTTCGACCTAGCAGGACGTGTGTACAGTGGTTCGCCTTCTTCTCGGAATATGGAAGTGCCACCTTACTCCTTTGAGGGTGATAGCTGTCCTCGTGGTTGGTATTGATGAGGAGAATACGCTAATGACTGATTCAAAAAACAACGTGAGTGATTCTGCAAAGTCGGGAAGATTTATTGGCGCCATGACCGGTCTTGTTGAATGGACCGATGCAAGATTGCCTATCGTGCGTACTTGGAAAACTCATATGAGTGAGTACTACGCGCCTAAGAATTTTAACTTCTGGTATTACTTTGGCGTGCTTTCTCTCGTAGTTCTGGTTATACAGCTGGTGACTGGTGTTTGGTTGACTATGAATTATACGCCTAGCGCCGAAGCGGCATTTGCCTCTGTTGAATACATTATGCGCGACGTGGAATGGGGGTGGCTATTGCGCTACCTGCATTCGACGGGAGCATCGGCATTCTTTGTAGTGGTCTATGTACACATGTTTCGTGGCCTAATGTACGGCTCCTATCAGAAACCGAGAGAATTGATCTGGGTTTTTGGCATGGCTATCTATCTTGTATTGATGATGGAGGGCTTCATGGGTTACGTATTGCCTTGGGGGCAGCTTTCCTATTGGGGAGCGAATGTTATTGTATCTTTAGCCGGCGCGATTCCCGTTATCGGTGATGACTTATTAGTGTGGGTTCGAGGTGACTATCTCATTTCCGGTGCTACGCTGAGCAGATTCTTTGCTTTACACGTTGTCGCACTGCCGATCGTGTTGATTGCTTTGGTTGTGCTTCACCTGCTTGCACTTCATGAAGTAGGATCGAACAATCCAGACGGTATAGATATTAAGAAGAATAAAGGGCCAGATGGAATTCCTTTGGATGCCGTTCCTTTCCACCCATACTACACGCTGTACCATGATTTATCGGGCGTTGTATTATTCTTATTCGTGTTCTGTGCGATTGTATTCTTCGTCCCAGAGATGGGTGGTTACTTCCTAGAGCTCTCCAACTTCCAAGAAGCGAACTCGCTTAAGACTCCTGAACATGTGCCGCCAGTTTGGTACTTTACCCCGTTCTATTCGATGCTACGGGCAGTGACCTATCCATTGTTTGGGATAGATGCGAAGTTCTGGGGAATGTTAGTCATGTTTGGTGCTATCGCGATTCTCTTCGTGCTGCCTTGGCTAGATAAGAGTCCTGTTAGATCCATGCGATATAAGGGAGCCTATAGTCGCGTTGCGCTGTTGCTCTTTGTGGTCTCGTTTCTTGTTTTAGGAGTGCTTGGCACACAGTCAGTGAGCCCAGGTAAGACTTTGCTCGCGCAGCTTATGACGGTTGTCTATTTTGCGTTCTTCTTAGCTATGCCTTGGTATACGAGAAAGGAGAAGACAGCGCAGCCACCGGAAAGAGTGACCGGGCGGTTCATCACGATTCCACAGCTACTGGGCAGCATACTATTGCTGATCCTCCTCGTGGTATTGCCATTAATGCTGGTATCTGGTTCTGCAGAGGCGGCTGAGGCGAATCTCGATCTTGAGCATGTAGAGACTGACTTCGATGATAAGGGTTCGTTACAGCGTGGCTTTAAGACCTATATGAATTACTGTTCAAGTTGCCACGAGCTCGGCTATGCGCGTTATGCGAGAACCGCCGAAGATCTAGATATCCCTGAGGAAGTCGTTGTAGAGAATCTAATATTCGATGGTTCATTGATCGGTGATCTGATCGTAAATGCCATGGCTGACGAAGACTCTGAAGGTTGGTTTGGAGCGGCGCCTCCCGATCTCACGCTGGTAGGCCGCGTGCGAAAACCTGATTGGCTGTATAGTTACCTTAAAGGCTTCTACGCGGACGACACGAAAACTCTTGGTACAAACAATAAGATATTTGCAAACGTTGCCATGCCCAATGTATTGCATGAGCTTCAGGGCGACGTGATCTGCGAATCCCATGGTGATCCTGATCACTGTGAATTGCAGCATGTTGAAGGTACTGGTGAGCAAACCCCCGCAGAATTTGATGCTACGATCGCTGATCTCGTAAATTTTCTTTATTACGTGGGTGAGCCCATTCGATCCAAGCGCCAAGAAATTGGTCTATGGGTTTTAGTATTTCTTGGAATTCTCTATGTCCTAACAACGTTAATAGGAAGAGAGTTTAGTAAGGACTACCATTAACAAGTATTTGTCTAAAGGGGTCGCGGATGGCGTGGCTTCAATGTGGTCGGCAAGAATATTAAAAACGAACGAAATGGATGAAAGGGGTTGATATGGGTGTAGTGGCAAAAAGATCTTCAATGACATTTTATTCCGATGGTAAGAGTCACTATAGCCATCGGGTTAGAATAGTTCTGGAAGAGAAGGGCGTGACAGTCGAGACAATCGATGTTGACCCTGATAGCAAACCCGAGGATCTGGCTTCCTTGAACCCATACAACACTTTACCGACTTTGGTTGATAGAGACTTAGTACTATATGAAGCTGACATCATGATGGAATATCTTGATGAGCGATTTCCTCATCCACCACTGTTTCCTGTCTACCCAGTAGCACGCGCCGAAAGCAGGCTCTGGATCTACCGAATCAAGCAGGACTGGTGTGGAAAGGTTGATGCACTAATGGCTGGAAAGGGAACGCCTGCGGCACTCGAGAAGGCGCGTAAGGAATTGCGCGAAAGCCTGCTTTCTATTGCACCAATTTTCGGTGAGAAGCCATTCTTCATGAGTGATGAATTCACTATCGTCGATTGCTGTGTTGCGCCGATCCTTTGGCGTCTTCCAATAATGGGCATAGACCTACCCAAGAGCAAAACGACTAAACCGCTGCTAGAATACAGAGATCGCCTGTTCGAGAGAGAGTCCGTTCTAGCGAGTTTCTCCGAGCAAGAAAAAGAAATGGTCTGAGCTTCATCGAGAGCGGAGAATTCACCATGACCATGAGTTCGAGCAGATCGCATTTAGTTAGAGCGCTCTACGATTGGATCATAGAGAACGACTGCACTCCCTATATTCTTGTGAATGCCTTCGCAGATGATGTGCAGGTGCCGCAGGAACATGTCAAAGACGGCCAGATCATCCTCAATATCTCACCTTCAGCTATTCAGAGTTTATTTATTCGTAGCGACGCTGTCGACTTCGATGGCCGCTTTGCAGGTATTCCTAAGCGAGTTTATGTGCCAATCTCGGCAGTAATGGGTATCTACGCGAAAGAGAATGGCCAGGGTATGATCTTCGATTCAGACGCGAATCTACCGAAGCCGCCAAGCCCAACGGGGACTGACGATTCGGGGATAAGGAAAGACGCGGGTTCTAAACCATCCAGTACAGGAAAGAAGCCCGCACTGAGGGTCGTTAAGTAAATTGGGTTAGGGCTGCATTCCTAGTTGATGTATTCGAACACTTTGACCACTCTGGTCACACCCGACACGTTGCGAGCCAAGCGCGCCGCATTGTCGCCATTTTCCTGATCGATCAAGCCCATCAGATATATTGCTCCGTTTTCGGCTATCACTCTAACCTGTCCAGATGGAACGCCGCTGTTTGTTATCATGAGAGTACGTACCTTGGTTGCTATCCAGGTGTCGTTACTGCGCGCAATCAGGCTGGTCTTGCCGACTACTTCCAATTCATTGTGGATGCGCTTTATCTTGTTGCTGGCTTGACTCGTAATCTCGCTCGCCTTGTTTTTTAGTTCATTTGATGCGACCTGACCCACTAATAGCACTACGCCGTTGTGGCTGATCACATTGAAATTAGCTTTTCTAAATTCTGGTTCCTGTGATTTCATGTTGACGATCACTTTGGTTTCGATCGATTGATCTTCAACGCGGGCGCCGGCGGTTCTCTCGGTTGGGTCTTCAGAAATTCCCTGCTCGCCAGTGGTCTGTATAAGAATTGTAGTACAGGAAGTTATAAGAAGAGCAGTTGCTAGTAGTAAAAGTTTTTTTAGAGACGTCAGTGTCATCATTCGTCACCTCCAAATAGTTGAGTATCAATAAAATCACATAGGCAGTGAATAATCACCAAGTGGACTTCTTGTATGCGGGCAGTTCGTTTCGAGGGCACGCGTATTTCAATATCTTGCTCTCCGAGCAGGCTCGCCATCGTGCCGCCATCGTTACCGCTCAGCACCACAGTTAGCATTTCGCGCTCCTGCGCAGCCTTCATAGCGGCAGCAACATTGGCAGAATTACCGCTGGTTGAGATGGCGAGCAAAGCATCGCTCGCTTGCCCGAGTGCGCTTACCTGTTTTGAGAAAATCTCTTCATAGCTGTAGTCGTTTGCTATTGCGGTGAGGGTTGAGCTATCTGTTGTTAGAGCCATTGCTGGCAGCCCTGGCCGTTCTTTCTCAAAACGGTTTAGCAGCTCTGCCGAGAAATGCTGGGCATCACCTGCAGAGCCTCCATTTCCACAGCTCAGTATCTTGCCGTTGTTTAAGAGGCTATTCACCATAGCCTCGCCGGCTCGATGAATAGGTTCGATCAGTACTTCAAGTGACTGCTGCTTAACGGCAATGCTATCTTGAAAATGTTGGCCGATCCGGTCTGCTAATTCCATTTAAATAATTACCTTGTGATTTTAATCATGAAACAAATTCGGGAAATAAAAACTTTTCCTATTTATCGGCCGCTAGTACGGCAATATTTACCGTTTCGGGATGCTTTCTTTGGCTTGTATTGAATATGACTGGCAATCGCAGGTGAAAGTTTCAGTAAAATGCATTTTTAATTTAATCAAAGCGAGGTTCCGTGGCATGAACGATAGTGATAGTCGTATGTGTTAGGTCTATTACATTGCAGCTGCATTGTCGTTGCGAGTGAGCCTGCAGATAGTTCCTGCAAAGCAGCTGCAGGCCCTGAGATCGGAGATAGTGCGCGGCCTTAGATTCCTGAGCATTGCCAGAGATTTGGCTATTGATGAGGCGTCCAAAATGCACTGGTATTCCATCCACCTTCAGTTGGCGGATTAGCGCTATTCTGATCTTTGTCAGCAAGGCGTGCCTTGCCATAAACACGCATAAACTCACTAAAGCCGCCAATTAGAGATGGGTGGAGTACTAAGCCTAATCCTTTGGGATGCGCTCGTCAGGTTTATTCTGAGGCGGCGTCCGGGCTCTCTTGCAATGTGGCTTTGCCATCGACGAAGCGAGCAACTTCTAGGCGGCGGTGAATGCGGCCGTTGTCATCCATACTAAGAATACCGGTGGCGCCCCGCATTGAAGTGATGTCTTCCTCGTCAAATTGCCGGAGGCGCGAATATAGGCGAAAACTATCTATGCCCATTGCCCGGAAGCGCTGCACCGGCCCTTGAGCAGGTCGCAAGCTAGATGTGGTATTGGATTTTAAGGGGTCGTAGTTGGCTAAGATCCAAGGTGCATCTGTAAATACAATTCCGTTTAGATCCTGATTTGCGCTTTGATTATCTAGGCCATCATAAATGGAAGGCAGTGCATAAACGGGTATGTCGCCTGCGAAGTAGAAGGCGAGGGTAGGCTTTATCTGTCGACCCTCTCTTGGGTTTGCAATTAGGAAAATAAAGTCGATATCACCGCGGCGTCGCGGAGTGAATTCAACGCTAGTCCTTGGCAGCAATTGGACTATCCGGTCTCTGCGCAACTCGCTGGAATCGATAGCCATAAGACGCTTAATAACATCAGCGTAGTCATTGTTACCACTGAATGTCGACTGAGAAACTAAGTTGCCGCCTCTTCCTGCCCAGCTACTTGCGAAGGCCTGTTGTAGACGCTGATAGTCGTTAGATTGAGGGATAATTATCGCAGCATTTCTATGTCCGGCCTGCCAGGCTAAATCGACTGCTTGTTCGATTTCGTCTTCAGGGGCGAGTCCAAATTGAGTGAGATTCGGCGAACTACTGTTGCTTCCATCGACATAATTAAGGGCGAGGGTAGGCACTGGCAACTCATCGAGTTGTTGGAGCTGATTCACTAGCTGCTTGTAGAGCGGCCCGATTATAAGGTCGGCGCCACTGGCAACGGCGGCATCATAAATTGGATATATAGTAGTTTGGTTACTGCTATCGAAGACTGAAATTTTGGGCACATCCCGAGAGACGTCGAGTGCAGCATAGTAGGCGCTCAGAAAGCCTTCCTGAATCGCTCTCCCGGCAGAGTCTTGCAAGGGGAGTATGAGAGCGATGTGTTTCGGTCGCTGCTCCCAAGTCTGCGCTAGCTTTTCTAGGTGCAGCGGCAGTTTCTGGGCTGCAGGATGTTGGCTCCAAATCCTTCGCCATTGGGTGATGGCATCTAGTTGAGAGCGTATGCTGCGCGCCTCGGATGTTACGACGCGCGCAAGTTCGACCCAGCCCCGTGACTGATAGTTGTTTGCAGTATTTGCGAAATTGTTGAGCTGAATAGAGGAGAGGCTGTTGATAGCGTCCCAGATTTTATTGTGGACGCTGAGGTTCGTCCTTGGGTTTTTTTCGTTTGCGTTGCCAAGCCGCAAATAGGCAGACAGTGCATTTTCGTACTGCTCGTTTTCTTGATAGGCAAGCGCGAGAAGAAGTAGGTATTCCTGTAGTAGCTCGGATTGGCTCTCTAAGCCTGCGGTATCTGTAGATGACAGTATTGTTAAAGCATCTTCGATTCGGTCGGCATTCAGTGCAAGTCTTGCGTCAAGTAAAAATACTCGTAGTTCCAGATGCTCGGGATAGTTCGCGAGATTATTTAGAAGAGCCCGTTGTCGCGCAGCTCGATCAAGATTGCCTTCTGCAATTAGCGCCTCTAGCGCCAGCATACGCAGTTCGGCAGATTCAACGCCAGCCGTATTGTCTGCCGCCCAAAGCAGTTCATCAATCGAGGCGCCTTGTGGATCAAAGCCTGGAGCAGATTGCCCGGGGGTATTAATGGTCGAGCCGCATGACTGCAAAAGAATAACTATCAGTATCAATCTTACTTTATTCATAGAGGCTAAACACATGGAGGCTAATTTCATCTTTGTGCAGTGGGCTTTGTCTGCTAAGTTGTGCGCTGGTTTTTAAAGACTAATACAGTTCACTAGGGACAGCAATTTATTCGCTATAGTAGTGCCCGAATGATACTTGCTAAAGAGATAAGTTGATTGAGAAGCTTAGCCAATGAGTGAATCCGGTACGTTATATATTGTTGCTACGCCCATCGGGAATCTGGATGATATCTCGAGACGGGCGATTGAGATTCTGAATTCTGTGGATCTCATCGCGGCAGAAGATACGCGACACAGTCAAAAGTTGCTGCAGAGTATACAAGTCGGCACTCCGGTAGTTTCCCACCACGATTTTTCCGCGGACAGCGCTATAAATCGAATCCTCGATAAACTGGTCTCCGGCAGCTCGATTGCATTGATCTCGGATGCGGGAACCCCGTTGATATCTGACCCCGGCTACAGGTTGGTCAGTTTGGCACGCCAGAGAGACCTCTGTGTTATCCCCATTCCAGGCGCAAGTGCGCTGGTTTCCGCGTTAAGTGTTTCTGGGCTTGCCACTGATAGATTTACATTCGAAGGTTTTCTGCCTAGCAAGGCAGCAGCGAGACAGAAAAGGCTATCCGGTTTAGCGGATGAGCAGCGCACGATGGTGTTTTATGAGTCGACTCATAGAATCATGGAAAGCCTTATGGATATGGGTGCAGCATTCGAGGAGCAGCGCTTGATATTTATCGGCAGAGAATTGACTAAACGATTCGAGTCGCATTTTCTCGGCACCGCGGCTGCATGTGTTGAGTGGCTTGGCGGAGATACAAATCAAACCAAAGGTGAATTTGTTGTCATCGTGGCTGGCAGCGATGAGCAGCTTGAGGAGGCGCGCAGGCATGCGCAGGCCATGGATATTGTGCGCTTGCTGAAGTCAGAAGTTTCGATGAAGAAGGCGGTAAGTCTGGCAAGCAAGATAAGTGGTGCACGCAAGAACTTGCTGTATGAGGCGGCGCTGAAGGAGCTCGCGGACAGCCAGAATTAGGCTGTCCGCGAATATCAGTTGTAACCGATGAGTTTCTCCTTTAGTCTTCGCTCCGAGTCAGCCGGGCAATTGCTGTCTTTAGCTCTTCGTTTATCGACTATCGATTTACGAGGAAATCGACAGAGGAAAGTCCGGGCTCCATAGAGCAGAGTGCCAGGTAACGCCTGGGGGGTGTAAACCCACGGCTAGTGCAGCAGAAAGTATACCGCCTCCAAGCTTTCGGGCGCAGAGGTAAGGGTGAAATGGTGCGGTAAGAGCGCACCGCGCGACTGGTAACAGTTCGTGGCAAGGTAAACCCCACTCGGAGCAAGGCCAAATAGGAATCCATGGATGCTGCTCGCATTGGGTTCGGGTAGGCCGCTAAAGACCTGTGGCGACACAGGTCGCAGATGAATAATTGTCCTCGACAGAACCCGGCTTATAGGCTGGCTCAATTTATTTTTCCTTCATTTCTTAAAAATCCCAAAGATTCTTAATAACTTACTTTAAATAAGACTGCTATTAATCTGTATTTATTCAGGATAAGGTTTTTTTTCCTGTGCTTTAGCGACATTTTCCCTGCTTTTAGCGCCAAGTTCCCGCGCTTTCCCTGTAAATATCAGACAAATAAGGCTTGCGCGGACGCAATAGTGTCTCTATAGTGTTTCTTTGTGGCGAAAAGTGGAATTTATTGTCGATTAGTGGGAATTAAAGAAAGACAATCCTACGACACAAATTCCAATAATAATGGGGACAACACGTGTTTCGCGGCATAAATACTATCAATCTTGATGCAAAAGGCCGCATGGCAATGCCTGCGCGTTACCGTGAGCAGCTCATAGAGAGCTGCTCCGGACATCTAGTTGTTACTATCGACACGAACCATCGTTGTCTTTTGCTCTATCCGCTTTCCGAGTGGGAGCAAATTGAACGTCAAATAGAATCCCTCTCCAGTTTCGATCCAATGTCCCAGCGTGTCAAACATTTGCTTATTGGTCATGCCAATGATTTGGAGCTAGACAGCAGTGGTCGTATTTTGCTGCCTCAAGAGCTGCGCCAGTATGCGCAGCTGGAAAAGCACGTGTGTCTTATTGGGCAAGGCAAAAAGCTAGAGATATGGAGTCAAGATAACTGGAGCCAGCAGCGCGATCAGTGGTTAACGGAATCGACAACGATAACTGGAGGAGAGCTGCCGGAAAAACTTCAGTCTCTAGCACTCTAGGTTGAACCTATGACCAGCGAGTCAGCTCACGAAACGGTATTGATTGCGGAGGCTATCGATGCGCTTTCAATTCGTAAAGACGGCATTTATGTAGATGCAACGTTCGGGAGAGGAGGCCATAGCCGGCTAATTCTTGAGAATTTAGGAGCCCAGGGCAGTCTTATTGTTTTCGACAAAGACCCTGAGGCGATTGAAGTTGCGACTCAAATTAGAGAGAAAGATGAGCGTTTACAGATCGCTCATGCGCCATTCGGTGATTTAGAGGGGCAGTTAACTGCTCTGAGGCTGAGCGAGGGAGTTGATGGTATTTTGTTCGATCTAGGTGTTTCCTCTCCGCAACTAGACAGCGCAGAGAGGGGGTTTAGCTTTCTACGCGATGGTCCGCTCGATATGCGTATGAATCCTGAGGAAGGGCAGAGCGCCGAACAATGGATCAATAGCGCGGCAGAGACAGAGATTTCTGAGGTGTTGTATCAGTACGGCGAAGAGCGACATTCCAGGCGCATGGCACGTCGAGTCATTCTAGAGCGCGCAGAGAAACGCATTACCAGAACGGGCGAATTAGCGGAGATTATTAAAGAGGCGAACCCGGCATGGGAGCGAGATAAGCATCCTGCTACTAGGGCATTTCAGGGAATTAGAATTTTTATTAACGACGAAATGGGCGAGTTAGAGAGAGGTTTAGAGCAGGCGTTGAAGATGCTTAAAGTTGGGGGCAGACTTGTTGTTATCAGCTTCCACTCCTTGGAAGATCGAATGGTAAAGCGCTTTATTGCCAAGCAGGCTAAGGGAGATAGCTTTCCGAGAGGTCTGCCAATTTCTCAGGATATGATAAGCCCGAAAATGAATCCGATAGGAAAGAGAATCAAAGCTAGCGCGCTTGAAGTGGACCGAAACACAAGGTCGAGAAGCGCAGTAATGCGAGTAGCCGAGAAAATCGCCCATTAGCAATACCCGCAGATGGTGAAACATGAGCGTAAAAAACAAAAAAGAGACGAGCATGCCAGTATCGAAAGAGCTCTCCGTCTTAGAGTGGGCGGGCATAAGAAATCGAGCCACCTTTGCGTTATTTATAGCGCTGACGCTAGTGCTAGTCGCCGGCCTATCGGTAGTAGCAACAACTCATGAAAATCGATTTGCTTTTAACGAGCTTCAAGTGCTGCGTCATGAGGCGAACGGTTTAGAGGTGGAATGGGGTCAGCTACTAATAGAGCAGAGTACATTCGGTGTTGAAGGTCGAATAGAGCAGAAAGCATTCGAGCAACTACAGATGGAAGTACCGGATATCGCCAAAATTGTAATGGTGAATCATGAGCAGCGCTAAATCAGTTTCACTTAGAGAGCAGTGGCGACTGTACCTAGTACTATTCCTTATGTTTCTTTGTGTGCTTGCCATTGGCTGGCAAGTGAGCACATTGCACATCGTTGATCGCGACTTCTTGCAGGGCCAAGGTGATATTCGAACAATTCGCACGGTACCTCTGGTCGCGAATCGAGGATTGATTTCGGATAGAAATGGTGAGCCGTTGGCGGTGAGTTCGCCGGTCAAGTCGATCTGGGTGAATCCTCAGAAAATAGGTGCTCAGCATTCCGAGATCGAGCGTCTAGCAATGGAGCTGGGGTTGGATTCCGATTCTCTACTTGCTTTCATGGAGAGAAACAGTGGTCAAAAGTTTCTCTATGTAAAAAGACGCCTGGCACCTGCTGAGGCTGAAAGAATTCTAGCTTTGGGCATCGATGGTGTTTATGAGCAACAGGAATACCAAAGGTTTTACCCGCAGGGCGAGGTGGCCGCTCATCTAGTCGGTTTCAGTAATGTAGATGATGTTGGGCAGGAAGGTTTAGAATTTAGCTATGACGGGTGGCTCAGGGGTGTGCCTGGGAGACGGCAGGTCATACAAGATCAGCGTGGTCACATCATCGAAGAATTGAATACTATTGAAACGGCGCAGCCAGGCAAGAATCTAGAGTTAAGCATCGACTTCCGCTTGCAAAACCTGGCCTATAAAGAATTAAAGGAAGAGTTTGCTACGCGCCGTGCGAAGTCTGCTTCGATAGTGGTATTGGACGTAGATACCGGCGAAGTTTTAGCAATGGCGAATCAGCCTTCTTATAATCCGCACAATCGTAAAAATCTCAATGACTTCAGTGTTTTGCGTAATCGTGCGATTACCGATGTATTCGAGCCAGGATCGCCGATCAAAGCATTTACTGTGACTGCCGCACTGGAGTCTGGCATGTATACGCCAGATACTGTGATAGAGACAAGCCCCGGCTGGATGATGGTTAATGGCCACGAGGTCCAGGACATTTTGAATTATGGAACCTTGGATCTCACTAGGGTTATTACCAAGTCCAGCAATATCGGTGCAACAAAAATTGCTTTCGAAATTGGCCCAGACCCGATTCGAGATGTTTTGGAACGTGTAGGCATGGGGCAGGTGTCTGGAACGGGTTTTCCAGGCGAGCAAGGTGGCGTATTACCTAATCATCGTAGTTGGAGTCGCATAGAGACGGCAACCTTCTCCTTTGGCTATGGGCTTTCTACCACAGCATTGCAGCTGGCGCGGGCCTATTCTGTAATCGCCGACGATGGAATAAGGAAACCGGTGTCCTTGTTGAAGTTAGATGAGGATAATCTGCGGGCATTGCGAAGAGAGCAGGTTATCGACAAAACGATTAGTAATCAGGTGTTAGCGATGCTGGAAACAGTTGTCGATCCGGCGCGTGGGGGTTCGGCTCGCGATGCAAGAGTGGATTTCTATAAGGTGGCGGGCAAGACCGGAACCGTTCACGTAGTTGGTAAATACGGCTACGAAGAGAATTTACATAACTCACTTTTCGTGGGTCTTGTGCCGGCGAGCGATCCGAAGTTGGTTATCGTAGTTATTGTCAACGAACCGAAAGGTGATGAGCACTACGGTGGCCAGGTGGCTGCGCCGGTATTTTCCAGAGTCGCCTCTGGTGCTATGAGAATCTTGAATATCGCTCCGGATGATTTGCCGGAAGACGCATTTAGGGAGTTGAGCTCGCTCTAAAATGAATACAGCAGAACAATTGAATTCAAACGGCGTCTTACCTGATCTTATAAATGGTCTGGTTAGCTTGCCCGACCCAGTTCCGTCAGCAGTAAATATAATTGCCACTGGTATTCAAATGGATAGTCGCTTGCTACAAAAAGGTGATCTTTTTCTAGCTTGTTTCGGTAACAATCATGATGCGCGTGAGTATATCAATGAAGCGGTTGAGATGGGCGTTGCTGCAGTATTGGCAGAGTCTGGCGGTGAATGGCAGGGCGTTCGAATTATTCAAGATATTGCTGTGATAGCTATAGAAAATTTATCTGCTAAGGTGGGTAAAATTGCTGCAAGATTTTATTCTCATCCGAGCCAGAAATTGAGTGTTATAGGAATCACAGGCACCAATGGAAAAACTAGCTGTAGTCAATTTATTGCACAGGCTCTTGCGAACTCTGGTTTTAGTTGCGGCACAATGGGCACTCTCGGTTATGGAGTTTACGGCAAGCTAAAAGAGACTCAATTAACGACACCTAACCCTGTCTTTATGCAAATGGCATTGGCAGAAATGGCTCAAGATGGGGTCGATCCTGTTGTTATGGAGGTTTCTTCTGTAGGTTTGCATCAGCGACGAGTAAAGGCTGTAAAGTTCGATACCGCGATATTTACAAATCTCACGCGTGACCATCTTGACTACCATGAGAGCATGGAAGCTTACGGCAGCAACAAGAAAAAATTATTCACCACTGAGGGGCTAAGTCGAGCGATTATAAATCTCGATGATCCCTATGCTTTGTCTGTTATAAACGCCATAGCTCCTAGTGTAGATGTGTGCACCTATAGCCTTAAGAATTCTGCGGCAACTGTTTATGCCGAGTCTTTGTCCCTAACCCAGAAAGGATTCGAGGCTCGCATTGTAACTCCGATTGGAGCTGGCACCGTAAAGGGAAAGTTATTTGGTTGCTTCAATGTGAGTAATTTATTGGCCGTGGTCACTACCTTAATCAATTATCTGCCGAAGAAAAGAGCAATCGATATAGAGCAGTTGTGCGAGCTCGTATCACGGCTAAGATCAGTCGACGGCCGCATGGAAATAATCAGCGATTTTGAAGAGATAACGGCGATGGTTGATTATGCGCATACGCCAGAAGGTCTGCGTAGTGCTTTGAAGGGGCTCAGAGATCACTTTAGCGGAAATATTTGGTGTGTGTTCGGCTGTGGCGGCAATAGAGATAAGGGGAAGCGTCCCATCATGGGGGAGATTGCAGAAGCCTTCGCCGACCGTTTAATTATCGCAGATGATAATCCTCGCAACGAAGATGGGGACGACATAGTCCAGCATATTCTCAGTGGCATGAGCAATCCTGAAAAGGCAATCATTGAACGGAATAGGAAGAAGGCGATAGCTTATGCGATTGCGAATGCGGAGCCTGGAGATGTCGTTGTGATTGCGGGTAAAGGGCATGAGACTTATCAGGATGTGGGCGGCAGTAGATTAATATTTAGCGATGCCAATCAAGTTCGGTTGGCGTTGCAGGCTAGAGGAAAGAAGTAGTGGGGTGGGTGCGTTGATCGGCAACATGACATTGTCCTTGTTAGCTCAAGAATTAGGTGGCGAACTGCTAGGTGAAGACGTGATGTTTTCAAATCTTTCTACCGATACTCGATCGCTTAAGCGCGGCGATCTTTACTTGGCTTTGGTCGGGGAGAATTTTGATGGCAATAACTTTGTTAAGGAAGCAGAACGCGCAGGAGCTAGTTCCGCTGTGTTATCAAGGCAGGTTACTTCGAAATTGCCAGCGCTGAAAGTAACTGATAGCCATGCAGCGCTCGCCAAGATAGCGAATATAAATCGTCAGCGCAGTGCGGCAAAGATAATTGCGGTGACAGGCAGTCAGGGAAAAACTACTGTAAAGGAAATGCTCAGCTCGATTCTGAATAATTCAGCAAATTGTCTTGCGACAAAGGCGAACCTTAACAACACGATCGGCGTTCCACTAACCTTGTTAAATCTCGAGGAGCAGCATGAGTATGCTGTCATCGAGATGGGAGCGAATGGTGCTCATGAAATTGCATTTAGCGTTGCAGCAACCGAGCCCGATATAGCGCTCATCACGAACGCAAGCCCTACTCACATAGAGGGGTTTGGTTCTCTGCAAGGCATAGTAACCGCGAAAGGTGAAATTATCGATGGTTTGAAGAGCGATGGCGTCATGGTGTTGAACGCTGATGACATATACCTGAACGAATGGTTGGCGCGAGCGACGGGGAAACGAACAGTACGGTTTAGCCTTGAAAATGCTGCTGGCGACTCACAATATTTTTCTTCTGGGGTTGTAGTGCGAAGTGACGGTAGCAGTAGTTTTAATTTGCATGCACCTCAAGGCGAACAAGAGCTAAGCATAAGACTCCTTGGTAAGCACAATGTATTAAATGCCGTAGCGGCTTCGGCAGTTGCTATGGAAGCAGGCACGAGCCTTACAGATGTTGCAGAAGGTCTAGCGAAAGTAAATTCAGTATCGGGCCGGCTCTCTCGTTTATCTGGAGTGAACGGCTGTCATTTGATCGATGATAGTTACAACGCAAGCCCTAGTTCTTTTCTCGCAGCTATCGATGTTTTGTCGAAGTTATCTGGACAGAAAATTTTAGTGATGGGCGATATGAAAGAGCTTGGTATTGATGCGGATTCAGCTCATCGCAGCATTGGCGAATATGCATCGATTTCGAAGCTTGATGCTCTCTGGGCAACCGGAAAGAAATCTAAGTTGGTCATCGATGCTTATGCCGGTAAAGGTAGGCATTTTGAGAGCAAAGAAGAACTTATAAAAGCGTTAATAGATATTACGAATTCAGATCTGACTGTGCTTATCAAAGGTTCTCGCGGCGCAAAGATGAATGAGGTTGTCACAGCTCTTAAGATCGACGGAGAAACTCAATGTTAGTTTGGCTATCAGATTACTTAATCCAGTTCGATAATAGTTTTTCTGTTCTGCAGTACATTACCGTACGCGGAATTTTTAGCATCTTGACGGCGCTAGGAATCTCCCTGTTAATTGGCCCCACTATGATCCGACGCCTGAACTATTACCAGATCGGGCAAGTGGTTCGTGATGATGGACCGCAGACTCATCTTAGTAAGGCGGGCACTCCTACGATGGGTGGCGCACTGATCCTCGTTAGTATTGTCTTAAGCACATTGTTATGGTCAGATCTGTCTAATCATTATGTATGGGTGACTTTGTTGGTCACTATACTTTATGGTGCAATTGGATGGGTAGACGACTATCGCAAAATATTTAGAAAAAACACCACTGGATTGTCTGCGCGCTGGAAACTCTTATGGCAAACCGCCATTGGGATAGGCGCAGCTATTTCGCTCTACTACACGGCATTTAGCGCAGCCGAAATTAGCTATATTATTCCTTTTTTCAAAGATGTGTCTATCGATGTTGGTATTCTCTATATCGCAGTCAGTTGCTTCATTATCGTGGGTTTTAGTAATGCGGTGAACCTAACCGACGGCCTCGATGGTCTGGCAATTTTACCGACAGTGATGGTGGGTGGCGCACTCGGCGTGATCGCATATCTGGCCGGCCATACAGAATTCTCGGCCTATTTAAATATCCCTTATATAGTAGGTTCCGGTGAGGTGGTTATTTTCGCAGGAGCTCTGCTGGGCTCTGGTCTTGGATTCTTGTGGTTTAACACATATCCTGCGCAAATTTTTATGGGAGACGTTGGGTCGCTCGCGCTTGGTGCTGCGCTCGCTGTTTTGGCAATCGTCTCGCGTCATGAGATAGTCTTTTTCATAATGGGTGGAATATTCGTAGCAGAGACAGCTTCGGTAATCATTCAAGTGGCTTTCTTTAAGTTGACTGGTAAGCGCGTTTTTAAAATGGCGCCATTGCATCATCATTTCGAACTAAAGGGCTGGCCCGAACCTAGAGTTATTGTGCGGTTCTGGATTATAACCGTCATGTTGGTTTTGTTTGGCTTGGCTACTTTAAAGCTACGCTAGGCACAATTAGATGGATTGATAATTGGGATTACTTTGATGGCGACTGAGCTAGATAACCGTCTTACCGTGATTGTTGGGCTGGGTAATACCGGGCTGTCTTGCGTGAAATATTTTGCGTCAACGGGAGAAAGAGTCAAAGTAGTAGATAGTCGTGATGAACCGCCAGGCCTTGCGTCATTGATCGAGATGTATCCAGACGTTGAATGTGAATTAGGCAGCTTTAACTTAGAGACATTTGTAACGGCGAAGCAGCTTGTTGTTAGCCCTGGCATAAGTATTCGTAGCGTAGAAGTCGAAGCGGCAAAGGAAGCCGGTGTTGCTATTACTGGCGACATAGACATTTTTTCGAAGCAAGTAGCTTCGCCTATTATTGCTGTTACGGGATCAAATGGTAAGAGCACTGTGGTAGCAATGCTGGCGGAGATACTAACTAAAGCTGGTAAGAAATTTGGGTTAGGCGGCAACCTAGATGGGGATAATTTTAAGCCAGCCCTCGATTTGTTAGCAGAAGATGAGAAAGATCTTTACCTGCTGGAGCTATCGAGCTTTCAGCTGGAAACGACTCAGAACTTAGGGGCAGCTGTAGGCACTATCTTGAATTTGAGCGCAGATCATATGGATAGATATGAAGGTATTGACGACTATCGACGGGCGAAGCAAAGAATATTCAACGGCTGTAAACAGGTAGTTATCAACCGTGACGACAAAGAGAGTTCCCCTCTCGTAGAGAGTGACGCAGCAGTATGGGACTTTGGGTTTGGTCGAGCTGGTCTAAACGGTCTGGGGGTGCTCGAGGAAGGTGGTGATTTATACTTAGCCTATCAATTAGAAAAGATTGTCTCGGTAAACGAGTTAAAAGTTTTTGGTCAGCACAATATTTCAAACGTATTAGCAGCAGTAGCACTATCAATGGCAATAGGCATAGACATGAATGCGATCAAGGCCGCGATCACCGAGTTCTCCGGATTGCCGCATCGTTGTCAATGGGTAGCAAATATTGATGGAGTCGATTTTTACAATGACTCTAAAGGAACAAATGTTGGTGCGACTGTGGCCGCTGTTGAAGGTCTGGGTGAGCATATTTCTGGACACATAGTCTTGATTGCCGGTGGTATCGCAAAGGGGGCAAATTTCACCGCTCTAGTACCTGCGATGAATAAGTGGGGCAAGGCGGTAATTCTTATTGGGCAAGATGCAGCAGAAATGGCGAGCTATTTCGATACTGAAATTAAGACCTATTTCGCAAATAATATACCCGATGCTGCGCGAGTAGCTTTACAGCAATCAGCTGCTGGTGATGCAGTATTGCTATCGCCTGCTTGCGCTAGTTTCGATATGTTTGAAAATTTTCAACATCGAGGCTTCGCTTTCATAGAGTCAGTGGGGAATTTGCAATGAGCATGGCGGGAGGAATAATACCGACAAAAAGTCTCATCGACTCGATTCAGCCACGGTCAGTGAATAGCATGCTGCTATGTGCCTTGCTGCTGTTGTTTATTGGTTTGTTGATGATGACGTCCGCATCAGTCGAGTTAGCTAGTAGTCAATACGCTGATCCATTCTTCTTCCTTAAGAGGCAGCTAATTTTTTCTGCCATAGGGATGCTCGTTCTAGTGGCAACTCTTTATATTCCAGTCACAACGTGGCGTACACAGAGTTGGTATTTGTTAATGGGGTCGTTTGCACTACTGCTGTTAGTGCTTGTGCCCGGCATCGGTGAGTCAGTTAAGGGGAGCACGAGGAGAATAGATCTAGTCCTTTTCGATCTTCAACCGTCGGAGTTATCTAAGATTTTTATCGTGGTCTATCTAGCTGCATTTTTAGAGAGACAGCTGGATGAAGTTCGCGAAAAGTGGTCCGGATTCTATAAGCCGCTTTTAGTTGTTGGTGCTGCCGTAACCTTATTTCATTTCCAGCCTGACCATGGAACGATGGTTATTTTGACACTTACAGCGCTTTGCATGATTTTTTTGGCGGGAGCGAAGCTTTACCGCATTTTATTGATGTTAACTTTTTGCATGGGTGCAATCGCTTTGCTTGCGGTAATGAAGCCTTATGTGATTGATAGAATAACTTCTTTCTTAGATCCTTGGGCTGTTGAAAACGTAACAAATGGCGGATATCAACAAGCGATGGCGCAAGTGGCTTTTGGCCGCGGCGAATGGTTCGGCGTCGGTCTCGGAAATAGCATACAGAAACTTTACTTTTTACCAGAGGCGCACAATGACTTTGTATTAGCCATCGTAGGTGAGGAGTTGGGGTTGATTGGTGTCGCTACGGTGATACTTTTGTTTTCTATGCTTATCTATAAGGCGTTTTCTATTGGTCAGAAAGCACAGCAAGAAAATAAATTATTTCCCGCGTTTTTCGCGTACGGTCTTGGACTATTATTTGCGGGTCAGACGATGATCAATGTAGGGGCGAGCATAAGCTTACTTCCTGTAAAAGGTTTAACGTTGCCTTTCATGAGTTATGGAGGGGCAAGCCTGATCATGAGTTTCTTTATGATTGGCTTGCTAGTTCGTATTGAATACGAGATCGATAACAGAATCAATGATGTTGGTGAGGCTTAGGTAGTAACGTGTCAGTTGAAAACATAACTGTTTTAATTATGGCGGCCGGAACAGGGGGACATGTATTCCCGGCGCTTTCGATTGCTCAGAAATTGCAAGAGCAGAATGTCCGAACTGAATGGATGGGTACTCATCAGGGAATGGAAAACAGACTTCTTGAAGGAACGGGGATTCGAATTCATGCCGTTTCTGCGAAGGGCCTCAAAGGCAAGGGAGTGGCAAGGCTAATAGTTGCACCTTTCATGCTAGCGCAGGCGCTAATTCAATCAATGCGAATACTTTCAGAGGTTCAGCCAGATTGTGTACTGGGGATGGGAGGATTCGTTTCAGGCCCGGGAGGTCTGGCGGCCAAATTAATGGGCAGGAGACTAGTGATTCATGAGCAGAATGCCGTGCCTGGTTTTACCAATAAGTTCTTGGCAAAGGTGGCGAACCAGGTATTCGAAGCCTTCCCTAATACGTTTTCTAAGAATGCGAAAATAATACATACCGGAAACCCGCTACGTAAAGAAATTGCGGCTCTTGCGACTCGACCACGAAGCACCAGAGAATCATCTCAGCGATTGCAAATACTTGTGCTCGGCGGTAGCCAGGGAGCATTGGCTATTAACGAAGTGATTCCAGCTGTGTTAGCGGACTTTCCAAAAGAAATACGCCCGAGTGTGCGCCATCAAACGGGTGAGAGAACATTAGCAAGAGCCCAGGCTGCCTATGCGAATAAAAGTTTAGACTCAAAGGATGATATAACTATCTCAGCATTCATCAGTGACATGGCTGAGGCTTATAGTTGGGCCGATTTAGTGATTTGTCGTTCCGGCGCAAGCACTGTAAGTGAGCTTGCGGCGGTTGGGCTGCCTTCGATATTGATTCCGTACCCACACCACAGCGATCAGCAGCAAACACACAACGCAAATTGGCTAGTTCAGGCCGGTGCCGCATTTCTTTTGGAGCAAAATGGATTGACTGCTACTTCGCTAAAAGCTCTGGTGTTGGAGTTGCATGAAAACCGCGGCAAATTAAAGCAAATGAGTGATATCTCAAAATCCATAGCGATTTGCGACGCGGATGAAATTATAGCGCGCCGATGTTTGGAGTTAGTCCATGCGTAGCGCAGCTAATCGACATATTATTCCGGAGATGAGGCGCATCAATAGACTTCATTTTGTTGGTATCGGCGGCGCTGGCATGTGTGGTGTGGCCGAAGTATTACTAAATCAGGGTTATAAAATCAGCGGTTCAGATCTCAGGGAGTCACCGAATACAGTGCGTTTAGAATCCATAGGCGCGGAGATATTTTTTGGCCACGACGCGGCGAATGTTAAGAATGCCGACGTAGTTGTTTACTCCAGCGCTATCGACCAGAGTAATCCGGAAATCAAAGCGGCAATCAATGAATCTAAGCCACTGATAGCTCGTGCAGAGATGCTGGCTGAGTTGATGCGCTACCGTCACTCAATCGCTATCGCGGGCACCCATGGTAAAACCACGACTACAAGTATTGTAGCCTCTGTATTGGCTCAGGCTGGCTTCGACCCAACATTCGTTATTGGGGGGCTGCTGAATAGCGCTGGAACCAACGCTCGATTGGGAGAGAGTAGATATTTAGTAGCGGAGGCTGATGAGAGCGACGCCTCGTTCATGCATCTACAACCTATGGTCGCGGTTGTGACGAACATTGAAGCTGATCACATGAGTACCTACGGGGGTGACTTCGAGAATCTAAAGAAATACTTCATAGACTTTTTGCACAATCTCCCTTTCTATGGGTTGGCGGTGTTGTGCATTGACGATCCGGTCGTGCGCGAACTGCTGCCGCGCATATCTAGGCCTAAAATCACCTATGGCTTCGCTGAGGATGCAGATTTTAGAATCATTAATTTGAGTCAGGAACAACAAGTTACCCAGTTCGAGGTGGTGCGCAAGGAAGCAACAGACAAGCTGAAAATTACATTCAATATGCCTGGTCGTCACAACGCGTTGAATGCCACGGCTGCAATTGCCATCGCTACAGACGAGGGTATTGCAGCCCATGATATCCAAAATGGCATAGAAAACTTCTCTGGAGTTGGTCGTCGTTTCGATGTGCAGGGTGAATTTTCCGTAGAGGGTGGGACGGTCATGCTGATCGATGATTATGGGCATCACCCTACCGAAGTTGCCGCTACCCTGCGAGCTCTGCGTGATGGATGGCCAGATAATCGCTTAGTCATGGTCTATCAGCCACATCGCTACAGTCGCACCAAGGACCTCTATGAGGACTTTGTCGAAGTGTTAGGCGAGGCCGATGTTTTGCTGCTGCTGGAGGTGTACTCCGCGGGTGAGAAAAAAATCGCCAGCGCGGACTCAAGAAGCCTATGTCGAAGCATTAGATTGCGTGGGAAAGTCGATCCTGTGTACGTTAAAGAAGAGTCAGAGGTGCAAGAAATTCTTAGTGATTTAGTCCGACCTGGGGACATCATTTTGACTCAAGGAGCAGGAAGCGTCGGTTCTTTGGCCAAACAATTGGCCAAATTGGGTTTTAAAGCATAATTAATTGATTTTTATGGAAGATTTTTGTATTTAGCGGTCAAGAAATAAACAAATGAGAACGATAAATAAAGAGAAAATCATAGAAAGTTGCGGACACGTTGTAGTACTGAAAGGCGGGAGTTCCTCAGAGCGTGAAATATCCCTGCTCAGTGGGGAAGCGGTCTATCAGAAATTGTTGGAAATTGGCGTAAACGTAAGTGTTCTAGATGTGGGCGATACGATTGTCGCAGATCTGGAAAACTTGAAGCCAGATCTAGCGCTCATCATGTTACATGGGCAGGGCGGGGAAGATGGCACGATTCAGGGGCTTCTAGAACTTTTGAAGATTCCCTATAGCGGGAGCGGTGTACTGGCCTCGGCCCTCGCCATGGATAAGGTGAAGAGCAAGTTGATTTGGCAGTGCATGGGATTGAATGCCGCCGATTACGTGAAGTTGAATGAAGCAACAGATTGGCAGGCTTTGATAGATGATTTTGAAGTGGCGGTTGTGAAGCCAGTGAATGGCGGATCTAGCTTAGGTATAGCAATAGTGAAAGACGCAGCCAGTCTGCAAAAACAATTCGAGTTGGCCAGTGAGTTTGATTCGGAAGTAATGGCAGAGAAGTGTGTGGTCGGCAAAGAATTCACAGTAGGTGTGATTGGGGATCAATTGCTACCCACGGCTCAAGTACGCACATCTAGAGAATTTTATGACTTCGATGCAAAGTATATCGATGAAAGAACAGAAATTATCTGCCCTGCTCTATTGAGCGGCAAGGAGCAGATCGAGCTTAACGACCTAGCGCGTGCTGCCTATACAAGTCTCGGATGTGAAGGCTTGGCAAGAGTTGATGTAATGCAAGATCAAGACGGCGCATTCTATTTGCTGGAGCTTAATACGATTCCAGGCATGACTGCCCATAGTTTTGTGCCGATTGCAGCGAAGCAGGCTGGAATCAATTTTGGCAATTTATTATTAACAATAATAGAACTAGAGCAAACGGTTAACTAAAAAGATGGCAACTACAAATAGAGCGATTAGAACGGGAAGCGGCATACATTCAACGCGCCGCAATTCCCGCTTGGGGAACCAGCCGCTTAAGCCGAGGTCTTCAGGCAATCGGGGGCTCTGCATGTTTGCTGCGGTATTAGTTTGTGCTGCTTTGGTGATAGCTCAAAACAGAGCAGATATATCTGGATTCTTAAATCGCCCGGTCAGCAAAGTTAGAATCGAAAACCAGTGGCAAAGAATAAGTGAGGCTGAAGTTGGCAGGGTGTTAGCTCCGTTTATGGGAAATGGCTTCTTCGATTTCGATGTTGTCGAGGCGAAGCAAGAGCTAGAACTTCACCCGTGGATTCTACAGGCGTCGGTGACGCGAATTTGGCCGGGCACGTTATCATTGAATCTGACAGAGCAAGTAGCTATAGCACGATGGGGTAATGAGCAATTGCTAAATCAATACGGCGATATTTTTCAGCCTGGGAGATTGCCAGAGCTAAGCTCCCTGCCTCGGCTCACTGGTCCAGAAGACTCTCAAGAGGCAGTGATGTTGCAGTACCAGGAGCTCAATCAAATTTTGTTTCCAGCAGGTTTGCGCCTCTCCGGATTGAGCCTAAGCAAACGTGGTAGTTGGGATTACTTACTAAATGAACAAATGCAGGTTGCAGCTGGCAGAGATGATGTATTTGAGAAGACGCAGCGCTTTATTGATTTTTATTTGAACCAATCAATTGGGGAATCATCCCAATTTCAATCTATCGATTTGAGATACGCAAACGGAATAGCGGTAGGTGATACCGAGTCAAATTTTACAGGAGTGGCAGTTCGGTGATTCAGTTCCACCAAATATTTTTAAGCCTTTTTGATGCCTCTTGTCTAGAGAATTCAAGCCATGAATGAATCAGCAAGCGAAAACATGATTGTTGGATTGGATATAGGCACTTCTAAGGTCGTGGCTATAGTTGGGGATATCAATGCGGACGGTGGTCTGGATATCATGGGTATTGGTAGCCATCTTTCTCGCGGCCTTAAGAAAGGTACTGTAGTCAATATCGAATCGACCGTTGAATCCATTCAGCGTGCAATCGAAGAAGCTGAGCTAATGGCGGGATGCCAGATTCATTCAGTCTATGCCGGGATTGCCGGTAGTCATATTAAAAGTATGAACTCTCATGGAATCGTAGCAATTCGAGATGGTGAGGTCATGAAGGCCGATGTTGAGCGCGTTATCGATGCGGCGCAAGCAGTCGCTATTCCTGCTGATCAGAAAGTTCTGCACATATTGCCACAGGAATACATCATCGATTCGCAGGAAGGTGTTAAGGAGCCGCTGGGCATGTCCGGTGTTCGTCTTGAGGCGAAAGTACACTTAGTCACCTGCGCGATTAATGCGGTGCAGAATATTGACAAATGTATAAAGCGCTGTGGCCTAGAAACTGACGAAATTATTTTAGAGCAATTGGCCTCGGCCTATAGTGTTCTTACAGATGATGAGAAAGAGCTCGGTGTTTGTCTCGTTGATATTGGCGGAGGCACCACTGATATTGCAATTTTTACAGAAGGTGCTATACGGCACACAGGTGTCATTCCCATAGCTGGCGATCAGGTGACGAATGATATAGCGATGGCACTGCGCACACCGACAGAAAACGCAGAAGAGATAAAGATTAAATATGCCTGCGCTTTGACTCAATTGGCTAGCGCCGATGAGACTCTGAAGGTGCCTAGCGTCGGAGATAGAACGCCAAGAGAGCTTTCCAGGCAAGCATTGGCAGAGGTGGTTGAGCCGCGCTATGACGAATTATTCACATTAGTGCAAGCCGAGTTGCAACGAAGCGGGTTCGAGAACCTGCTAGCAGCGGGAATTGTCCTAACCGGCGGCACTAGTAAAATGGAAGGCGTTGTTGATCTGGCTGAAGAAATATTTCATGCTCCGGTACGCATCGGTGCTCCTCATAATGTCAATGGTTTAGCAGATATTGTAAGAAATCCAATTTATTCTACTGGGGTTGGATTGTTGCTGTACGGCTTAAAGCAATATCAGGAGAGAGGCGGAATCGATTCAAAGCGCGTGCCACAGATCCAGATTGTGGACAGGGTAAAGAATTGGTTCCAAGGAAATTTTTGATTTTAATCTTAGTAGTTAATAACCAATAGGCTAGATTATCATGAATGAGGGG
Organism: uncultured Pseudomonadales bacterium; assembly: GCA_949372635.1. GTDB lineage: Bacteria > Pseudomonadota > Gammaproteobacteria > Pseudomonadales > Pseudohongiellaceae > UBA9145. The sequence continues at coordinate 47,448 of CASIAB010000006.1, read as the reverse complement.
GCTATATGTTTGAATTAGTCGAGAACGTTGCGCAGAGCGCTGAAATTAAAGTCATAGGCGTTGGTGGTGGAGGCGGGAACGCCGTGCATCATATGATCAATAATCAGGTAGAAGGTGTAGAGTTTGTCTGTGCTAACACAGATGCACAGGCGTTGCATAATCTGAAAGCTAAGACGATATTGCAGATGGGCAGCAATATAACGAAAGGTCTTGGCGCAGGGGCAAATCCAGAGATCGGTCGACAAGCAGCGCTGGAAGATAGAGATGAAATCGCTGAAATTTTGTCCGGATCCGATATGGTTTTTATCACTGCAGGTATGGGGGGGGGGACAGGAACAGGTGCCGCGCCTATCGTTGCCGAAGTGGCTAGGGAGATGGGTATTTTAACCGTTGCTATCGTTACTCGACCTTTCCCGTTCGAAGGTAAAAAGCGCTCCAAGATTGCGGAAGAGGGTATTCAACTACTCTCGGAGCACGTGGATTCTTTGATTACTATTCCAAATGAAAAATTATTAGACGTGCTAGGTAAAGAGGCAACGTTACTGGAAGCATTTAAAGCTGCGAATGATGTATTGTTAGGTGCTGTGAAAGGTATCGCTGATCTAATTATGAACCCAGGCATGATTAACGTGGATTTTGCTGATGTTAAAACGGTGATGTCTGAAATGGGTATGGCTATGATGGGCACTGGTTCGGCGGTTGGCGCTGACCGAGCAAGGGAGGCAGCAGAAGCTGCGATTCGTAGCCCGTTGCTAGAAGACGTGAATCTGCAAGGTGCGCGAGGAATTTTAGTTAATATCACGGCTGGAGAGAATCTATCTTTGGGCGAATTTTCTGAAGTTGGTGATACTATTGAAGAATTTGCTTCGGATGATGCAACCGTAGTCGTTGGCACGGTGATCGATCCAAGTCTTGAGAATGAAATGCGCGTCACAGTCGTAGCTACTGGTCTGGGCGATAAGCACGCCAAACCCACTAAGGTTGTGGATAATACTGACAGGCCAGACTACCGCCATCTAGATAAGCCAGCGGTAATGCGTAAACAGAATTTTTCTCGAGCAGCAGCTGTTGTGGGCTCAGATACCGACATGGATTATCTCGATATTCCTGCCTTTCTAAGAAAACAGGCAGACTAGGTTCGCAGGAATACAGAAGTAGGATTCCTATACTGTATTCCTCGATTTTTTGAACTGTCTTATGCGGCAAGTAGTTGAGGTTTTATATGGATTTCACCTTGTTGGGTTATTCCTTAATTGTTGCTAACATGCCAAGCCTTTGTCAAAGGTTGTTGTTGTGAGCGAAAATCGCTCGTTATCGGGTTTAGTATTGGTGAATCGACAGAGCCGGGAGTACTCGTCGAAGGCAGTGAGCTAAACACCGGTCGCACTGTGCCATTACACTGACCAATGCTTGAGATGCCCATTTTTTCTGACTAAAAAAGACGCGAAGCTAAGAACTATGCTGAGACAAAGAACCTTGAAGAATGTTATTCGTGCCACCGGTGTTGGTCTGCACACCGGCGAGAAAGTCTACCTAACACTTAGGCCAGCTCCAGTTAACACGGGCATCATCTTTACCCGAGTAGATCTCGATATACCCATTCAGATTCCAGCCCGTGCATCTAATGTAGGAGATACAACTCTCTCTACTTGCCTTGTTAAAGATGACGTTAGAATTTCTACTATTGAGCACTTGATGTCCGCGCTATCGGGTTTAGGCATCGACAATACCTTTATCGATGTAAGTGCACCAGAAGTGCCGATCATGGATGGCAGTGCTGGCCCGTTTGTTTTCCTAATTCAATCTGCTGGCATCGAAGAGCAGTCAGAATTAAAGCGCTTCATCAAAATACTGAAGCCACTGCATTTGGAGCATGGCGATAAAGCTGTCAGCCTCGAGCCATTTGATGGCTTCAAGGTTAGCTACACACTTCTCTATGATCACCCCGTCTACAAGAAATACACAAAGAGCGCGACCATTGATTTCTCTAGTACTTCTTTTGTTAAGGAAGTTAGCCGCGCGCGCACTTTTGGTTTCATGCATGAATTCGAGGAATTGCGCAATAGGAATTTGGCGCTCGGTGCCAGTATGGATAATGCAGTCGCGGTAGGTGATTATAAGGTCTTGAACGAGGATGGACTGCGCTACGAAGACGAATTCGTAAAGCATAAGATCCTTGATTCTATTGGAGATTTATACCTGCTTGGCAACAGTTTGATAGGCGAGTTCAAGGGCTATAAATCTGGACACGCCCTTAATAATGCTCTACTAAGAATGCTCGAAGTTAATAAAGATGCTTGGGAAATAGTCAGTTTTGACAATGATACAAACGTGCCCATTTCCTATATGAAACCGGTGTTGGCAGCCTAGCCCGGTCGTGCTATTCTAAACGACTGATTTTAATAAATATAGTTGGATGTTGAAGTTTCTTGATTAGGCTCAGATATTACTACTAAGCTTATTGAGACAACGCTTACACAATGAAAGTTATTCTGGTCGACCAGCGTCATGGTCACACTAAAACTATCGTCCTCAAGGGGTGGCTAAAAGGCCTCCTTTCCCTATGCCTGCTCGGTGCTCCAGCTGCGTTGGGCTACTTTGGTTATGGGCTTGCGGTTTCTCAGAGCAACGGCGTCTTCAGCGAAGAGTCTGCGCAAAATTGGGAGCGCCAGATTCGCATACAGACGGAACAAATATCAGAGATTAAAGAAGAGTCAGAGCAGCAGATCGAAGCCCTAACTATGCGACTTGCTATGTTACAGGCACGTCTGGTGCGCTTGGATGCGGTAGGGGAACGTATAACTACCATTGCCAACCTGGATACTGGTGAATTTGATTTCAGCGACCCTATTGCCATCGGCGGTCCTGCAGCTGGTGTTTCAGAGTCATACTCGGCAGCGGGGTTTATGGACGCTGTATATCAACTCGAACGACAACTTGACGATCGTCAGCAACAACTCGAAATTCTTGAGGGCCTGATGACCGATCGCAAAATTCAGTCAGATGTTTTTATCGCTGGTAGGCCTGTAGAAAACGCCTGGATCGCTTCGCGCTTTGGCCAGCGACCTGATCCCATTACCGGTCGCATAGCCTTCCATGGCGGCATCGACTTCACCACTGGCAAATCGGGAGCTGAGATTAATACCGTGGCAGCAGGCGTAGTAACCTGGTCTGGGCCCCGATCGGGCTACGGCTTGATGGTTGAGGTCAATCACGGCAACGGATTCACTACACGCTACGCTCACTCAGAAAAGCTATTTGTGGACGTTGGTGATATCGTAATGAAAGGTCAGAACATCGCACTAGTAGGTTCTACTGGCCGCTCGACAGGGCCTCACGTTCACTTTGAGGTTTATAAAAACGGTAGAGTCGTCGACCCTGCCGCCTATATACATCGCACAGTAAGATAAACACCACTCTTTCAAAACCAATCTAATCGGGCGCTATCGGTTTGCATGAGCAATGCTCATCATGTCCTTTGGAGACCAGCTTATCGAATCAACTATTCATTGATAGAGAAAAATGAGCATATTAAACAAAATATTTGGAAGTAGTAACTCGCGCAAGCTGAAGAAATTGAAAAAGACGTCTCTTCTTATCAACGAGCTTGAACCCTCCTTAGAAGCACTTTCCGATGAAGAGCTGAAAGCTAAGACGAGCGAATTTAAGCAACGCTTCGATGCCGGTGAGTCTACTGACGCGTTACTGCCTGAAGCGTTTGCCGTAGTTCGTGAGGCGAGTAAGCGTACTTTACTTATGCGCCATTTCGATGTTCAGATGATCGGTGGAATCGTGTTGCACGAAGGCAGTATCTCAGAGATGAGAACAGGTGAGGGTAAGACGCTTATGGCGACCCTGCCGGCCTATCTAAATGGCCTTACCGAGAATGGTGTTCACTTAGTTACAGTGAATGAATATCTTGCAGAGCGTGATGCGAACTGGATGCGGCCACTGTATGAGTTTCTGGGCCTCAGTGTGGGCATCATAGGCTCGGGACAGACACCAGAATTAAAGAAAGAAGCCTATAACAGCTCTATTACTTATGGCACGAACAACGAATTTGGCTTTGATTATTTGCGCGACAACATGGCATTTCGTCTCGATGACAAAATGCAGAGAGAGTTGAATTTTGCGATCGTCGACGAGGTGGACTCAATCCTCATCGACGAGGCGAGAACTCCTTTGATTATTTCTGGAGCGGCGGAAGATAGCTCAAAACTCTATGAAGCCATCAATCAGCTGATTCCGAAGTTGGAGAAGGGAATAAAGGCTGAAAAGTCCAAGATGGAAATGATGGACAAGAACTTTGTGCCGGAGGAGTCAGGTCACTTTACCGTTGATGAGAAGAGTCGCCAAGTTGAACTTACTGAAACTGGGCACGAATTCGTTGAAGGCATTTTGATTCAGAAGAAGTTGTTAGCCGAGGGTGAGTCACTCTATTCTGCAACTAATTTATCCTTGCTTCATCATGTACATGCTGGCCTTAAGGCGCATAACCTGTTCAATCGAGACATCGAATATATAGTACAGAACAAGAGTATTGTTTTGATTGATGAGCACACTGGTCGAACGATGGAAGGACGACGCCTGTCTGAAGGTTTGCATCAAGCCCTAGAGGCTAAGGAAAAACTGGCGATTCAGAGTGAGAGCCAGACTCTAGCTTCAACGACATTCCAGAACTATTTTCGTTTGTACAATAATCTGTCTGGTATGACTGGCACCGCTGACACTGAAGCGTTCGAGTTTTCGTCGATATACGGATTGGATGTCGTGGTGATACCGACTAATCAACCTATGGTGCGCAATGATGCAAATGACCTTATCTTTCTTTCCATGGAAGAGAAATTAGAGGCAATCGTTCGTGATATCACTGAAATGAGCGCCAAAGGGGCGCCCATACTAGTTGGTACAGCGTCTATCGATACATCTGAAACGCTGTCGAACTTCCTCACTAAAGAAAAAATCAAGCATGAAGTACTAAATGCTAAATTTCATGAGCGTGAGGCGGAGATCATCGCTCAGGCAGGAAAGCCTGGAGTGGTGACTATTGCAACAAACATGGCTGGCCGCGGTACAGATATCGTATTGGGTGGCAAATGGGAAGCTGAGGTTGCTGAGTTAGAAAACCCAACCGAAGCGCAAATCGCGAACATCAAAGCTGAATGGCAACTGCGTCACGATCAAGTTATAGGGGCTGGAGGTCTCCACATCTTTGGCACCGAACGCCACGAATCGAGGCGTATCGACAATCAGCTGCGTGGCCGTTCTGGAAGACAGGGTGATCCTGGGTATTCCAGATTTTATCTCTCCATGGACGACAATCTGCTTAGGATATTTGCAACTGACGGCGTGAAGAACTTCATGAAGCGCTTGGGTATGGAGCGCGGAGAAGCTATTGAGCATGGCATGGTAACAAAGCAGATTGAGAAGGCTCAGCGTAAGGTTGAAGGTAGAAACTTTGATATTCGTAAGCAATTGTTGGAATATGATAATGTAGCGAATGATCAGCGCACGATTATCTATCGTCAGCGTAACGAGCTCATGGCCAGCGATGATATTTCAGAGCTGTTGAAAGATATGCGCACAGAAGTAGTAGGACAAATTGTCGATGAGTACATCCCGCCCCAAAGTGTTCCTGAGCAATGGGATGTAGAGGGATTGCAGGAAGGGATAGATACCCAATTTTTGACTCAGCAAGATATTCAGAAATGGCTTGATGAGGACGACCAGCTTTATGAAGAGCAATTAAAACAGAAAATCGACGAGATAATCTCTGCGGATTACGAGCAGAAGTGTGCAGCAGTGGGTGAAAAGATGCGCACTTTCGAGAAACAAATTACATTACAGATATTGGATGGTTTGTGGAAGGATCACCTTGCAACTATGGATCACCTGCGACAAGGAATATTCTTGCGTAGTTATGGTGGCAAGAACCCGCGGCAGGAATATAAGCGAGAAGCCTTCGCTCTTTTTCAAGATTTGATGACAAACCTGCAGCAGGAAGTTATCAAAGTTTTAAGTCAAGTGAAGATTCGACAAGAAGACGATGCGGATGCTATTGAGCGGCAGCGTGAGCAGGAGCGAGCTAGAGAGCGAGTGAATTTCCAGCATCAAGCCGTATCCGCACTCGTCGAACAGCCAGGGGATGACGCGGCACCTGCAGGGCAGCGTCAAACAGGAGGAGAAAAAGCACCTCCCTTTGTTCGAGAGATGGCGAAGGTAGGAAGGAACGACCCCTGCCCTTGCGGCTCGCGAAAGAAGTATAAAGTCTGCCACGGCAAGATAGGTTAGTGATCGACATCGTATTAGTCTGAGAAATTGAAAGCAGAGTAGGAATTGAGAGATGGCTGTCGGTCCCCAAAGAAAGATAAGCATCACTCCTATTGGAGGGGTCCGCTTAGCTGCAGTTAAAAGTCAAATTCGCTACGCTAATCGGCTCGATCTTGTCTTGATTGAAATTGCGGAAGGCTCCACAACAGTGGGTGCGTTTACTCAGAACGCTTTCTGTGCCGCACCAGTTCGCATAGCTAAACAGCGCGTAGAGCATAGTGCTAGCCGCTATTTCTTGGTTAACACCGGAAATGCGAATGCTGGAACCGGACCTCAGGGAAAGCTTGCGGCTATGGCATGCTGTGAGGGCTTGGCTGAGATCGCGGGAACTTCGTCCGAACAGATATTGCCGTTTTCCACAGGGGTGATTGGCGAGCAATTGCCTAGTGATAGAATACTCGCAGCATTACCTGGGCTGTATGCAGCATTGTCTGCTGATGCTTGGCAGTCGGCAGCGCAAGGAATATTGACAACCGACACGCGGCCGAAGTTAGCATCTGTAAGTTTTGCAGTTAACAGCTCCCAAGTAAGCATAAGCGGGTTTGCGAAGGGCTCGGGCATGATCCGCCCTAACATGGCAACTATGCTGGCCTATGTTTTTACGGACGCGCAGATCGACAGACCTCTCCTCGAAAATTTTTTAGCTAGTGCTGTAAACAATTCGTTTAACAGAATCACAGTCGATGGTGATACCTCTACCAATGATTGTTGTATGTTGGTCGCCACTGGTAAGGGGACCCTTGTGATTACGGATACAGATAGTGAGGCAGCTACGCAGTTTCAGTCTAAATTGAACGCTGTTTTCGAGCAGTTAGCTATGGATCTAATTCGGGATGCAGAAGGCGCAAGTAAATTCATAACTATCGAGGTAAATGAAGGCGCGTCTGAGCAGGAATGTTCGGCGGTAGCGTATGTGGTAGCAGAATCTCCTTTGGTTAAAACAGCTTTTTTTGCTTCAGATCCAAACTGGGGGAGGATCCTCGCTGCTATTGGCCGTGCCGGTCTTGGCGATTTCGATATTGAGGCCGTCACGGTGGCGCTTGGAGATATACTTCTAGTTTCCAAAGGAGCTGTAGATGCGCATTATAGCGAAAGCGCAGGGCAGGCCGAGATGGATAAGGACGAGATTCGAGTTCGCATCAACCTTGGTCGCGGAAAGGCTAGTACAAGAGTCTGGACATCGGACCTTTCCAACGAGTATGTGCGCATCAATGCAGATTATCGCAGTTAGCAACTTATCGTGAATAAAAAACCTATTGTTCATGTTGCTGTCGGCGTTCTTCTTAATGATGACCACGAAGTATTAATTGCACTGCGCCCCGCCGAATCTCATCAAGGCGGCCTCTGGGAGTTTCCTGGAGGCAAAGTCGAAGAAGGTGAGTCAGTCGAGTGCGCACTTACCAGAGAGTTTGAAGAAGAGTTAGGCATCAGTGTGCAGGCCTGCACTGGGCTAACTCAGATAAAGCATGAATACGCAGATAAGTCAGTAATGCTGGATGTTTTGCGCATCGAAAGATCTTCAGGCATACCCCAGGGAAGAGAAGGGCAGGTAATTGAATGGCGCGCGCTTTCTGAGCTAAAAGCACTAGATTTTCCCAAGGCCAACGAGCGCATTATCCGCATACTAAACAGACCGGGCTAATCACCGTCACTCTAATGTTCAAAATTTTGACGAATTTCATACAAGTATCCGGCATCGGCTAGCCGTCAGTGTTTGGGTTACTAGTCGTATTCATCCGCTAATGCTGGGTAAGCGGATTCCCCGGGAATGCTATTGAGTTCGTTTGCCCAACCTCCAAAGTCTATTAGCTTGCATCGCTTGCTACAAAAAGGCCGGAAGTTATTCTCATCCTTCCACTCCACTGATCTTTGACAGTTTGGGCAGTCGACGCTGGTAGTCTTTTTGTTCATTTCTTTGCAACCATCCTTAAATATTTACTGTGAAGCGCCTCGATTTTTTCTCTGAGTTGCTCTAGGCCTTCTTCGTTAGACACAAGATCATCCGCACGCTGGATTCTCCCGGCACGATTAATTTGAGAGGCGATGATAGACCTAATTACTGCTTCATCGCTACCGTCTCTTCTTACTGATCGATCTATTTGTATTTCCTCATTAACGTCGATAACGGTCACTCTATCTACTAGCTTGTATTGTTCAGTTTCTAACAGTAGTGGCGATTCCAGAATTGCATAAGGGGACTTCGTGGCATTCAGTCGACACTGCAGTAATTCTGCAATTAGCGGGTGCAATAAATCCTCTAACCAGGATTTTTGTTCGGGAATCGAGAACACGATTTTTCGTAGCGCGGCCCTATCAAGATGTCCTTCAGCAGTAAGTATATCGCTGCCGAAGTGAGCGGCAATATCGTCCAGTGCTGGCTGGCCTAGTTCGACGACTTCTCTAGCCAGTGAGTCGGCGTCAATGACTTCAATCCCATATGTTCGAAATATGTCGGCGGCGGCAGACTTGCCGCTACCGATTCCACCTGTAAGACCGATTACATACTTTTTTGCGATGTTCATTCTGACAGAATCCGAATATTGATAGGGGAATGTTGTTGTTAGCTGATGAAGTTGTCGATATAGAATGCGCTTAGCTGAGGGCCCCATATCAAAATGAGAAATCCAGCACCGGCGAGAAACGGGCCGAAGGGCATTGGCACGGACTTATCTTTTCCGGAAAGCAGTATCATTGAGACACCGAAAGCAGCGCCCACTAGCGAAGAAAGAATAATTATTGGTAGTAGGCTCTGCCAGCCCATCCATGCTCCTAGGACTGACAACAATTTGAAATCCCCGTAACCCATACCAGCTTTTCCAGTTGCGAGTTTAAATCCCCAGTAAAAGACCCAGAGTACGCTATATCCTAAGATCGCACCAACGACGGCGTCTCTCAGCGTAACACCGAACCCGAGATCGATAGTGTTGACTAGTAAGCCGAGCCAAATAAGTGGCAGCGTGATGTTGTCGGGCAGTAGTTGGTGATCGAAGTCGATAAGTGTAAGAACTATGAGTGCCCAGGTTAAGAACATCAGGGCCAGCGTTAGCCAAGTTGCACCGAAATTAAATGCGACTAAGCCTGAAAGAACGCCGCTCACAAACTCGACGCTTGGATACCGAATGGAAATATTTGCTTTGCAGTCTGAACACTTGCCGCCAAGAAAAAAATAGCTCAGCACTGGGACATTTTCCCATGGCTTTATTTTGTGATTGCAAAGCGGGCAATGTGAATCAGGTTTTTGCAGATTGAATACTTTGAACTTAGCAGATGATTCATTGCTGTCAGGAGTTTCGTTATCTAACTCGAGATAATCACAACATTGCTCGCGCCAATCGCGCTGCAACATTATAGGTAGCCGGTAGACGACTACATTAAGGAAGCTTCCAACTAACAGCCCTAATACGATGCAGACGGTTAGTAAAAAGGTAGGGCTAGCTAAGAGGAGGTCGATTATTTCCATGCAAAGGTATTTATGCTACCCCACCGCGCGGAGCTGGAAGATTGGCAGATACATCGTAAATATAAAGCCGCCGTTCAATATGCCTAGTACAGACATAATCATCGGCTCCATCAAGGCGGTGAGCCGGTTTACTAAATTATTTACCTCTGGTTCATAATAGTCAGCGCACTCATCTAGCACTCTCTCTAAGACACCTGGCTTTTCTCCAATATAGACCATCTGAGTAATCATAGTTGGAAATAGCGTGGATGTTTGCGGGTATATTCGGCGAAAGTATTGCCCGCTCCCACACCGTCACGAATCTGGCCAACTAACTCACGCATAGGCAAATTTTCTAGGGTTTCACCGACGATCTCAAACGACTGAACAAGCTGTATGCCCGATTCCATACTCGTTGTTAACTGACGCGTGAACACGGCTATATCGCCAAGCTTGATCTTTTGTCTCCTGAGTCCGAATAGATCCTTTGATTTGATTTTAAACTTGTTCGGGGCAACTCCCTGTTTACGCATCTGTGGCTTTACCGGAGCCTGTTCACTACACTGGATTTCCCCTTTGGTCTTGTTACCGCTTTTATCGATACCTTGCGAAAGATAGGTGGTTTGTACTGTTTCATTGGCCATAGGGCGCTTCGCCAGAATATCTATTCGTTAGATTGAGCTGACTATACCACGACAGCGTAGAATTTTGTATTTAAGTCAGTCTGTTAGCCTCTTCGAAGCTGGTCAGTTTCGGTGCAACTTTGGTTAGTGCGGCTGTCGAAGATCGGGTAATTTGTGTCTTCTCATGTGTTTTCGCATCCGGTGTGTCCTTTGTCTTTCCATGATAATTCGAGATTGGCTCTGGGGTACAGGAATTACTTCATAAAAGCCAATTCTCCCTCGAAATCCATCTCTAAGGTCGCTCCAGCACTTTCTGCAGAATAGGCTAGGATTTGGATGCAATTCAGAATTCAGGCCCAGCTCTGCGAGCGCTTTTTGGGGCATTTCGACAGTTTCTTTACCGCGTTCACAGAGCTTCCTCGCAAGCCTCAGCGCCACAATGAGTCTAATATCGCTAACGAGGCGTAACTATATCGCGTGCTTCTCGAAGCCGCAGTGATGTTTTTGTGTTTAGGGTGGTAACTACTAGATGGCCGGCTTGTGCTCATAAACTTTAAGGCCGGTAATTTGTATCCGCTACTGGAAATGTTCTTGTCAATTGCTGCTGGATTTTCGGCATAGAACTTCTCAACTATGTGTGTACCTATACGACTCAGGGAAACTTCACAAATATGAGTGCGGCACTATTGATGAGCGCAATCGCCGTATTCCTTGTTGGGTTTGTGTCGGATCAGGTTACAGCTCTGTTGTACACAGAATTTGACGGAGACTAAGTATTGGGAATCTGCTAATAGAACGACTTTAGAGCCTAGGTGCCCCGTTTAGTCTCTATTTGTTCAATTAAACATTGAGAATTGCGACAGACCTCTACTTTCCTAGACGAGCAGATGGCACATTTAAGCTGCGGTTCATTTATCTCGGCTTATAGTTGGAATAAGATATTAAACAGTTGATTTATATGTATTTTTTTAAAATTGATTAAGCTTATGAAGATGCGGCTACTTGAAAAAATCGCTGATTTAGTTTATGTTTACGCGGTTCTTAAATCAGCCAATTTATAAGATGATTTACGACAGGGCTGTAGTCACTTACATAAATTGCAGAATATTTACCTTACGGGATAAGCAGTCCTAAAACACGAGTTTCACTTTCTGCTGAGGAAATGAACGATGAAAAATTCGCTGAAAATAATTTTGGCATTGACGAGCCTTGCTCTAAGTCAGATCGGTATGGCTCAGGATAAAACTGTGAATGACGGCGTCTTTACTGCGGCACAGGCGGAGACTGGCAAGAGCGTATACGATAATAGCTGCAAGACCTGCCACGATATGCGCTTCTATCGCGATATCCTCAAGTCTTACAACAATCAGCCCGTGCTCTGGTTGTGGGAATCAATCTTGGGAACCATGCCAGCGGACAATCCTGGCTCATTGATGCTCGAAGAGTATACAGACGTGATTGCCTACATTTTGTCTGAGAATGGGTTCCCAGCAGGCGAAGCTAAGTTGGACCCAGACAATGGTATGGATGCCATCAATGTGATAAGCCCCTAATTTGAAATGGGTTAAATAATAGTCAAATAAAATGCCGATTTAGTCCGGCATTTTATTGGAAGCTCTTTGCTTCTTCTGACCTTCAACTTTTGTTGATAATTTGAAACGCTACTAGTCTGCGCAATCCTCTAGGATTTTTCTAATTTCATTTTTGTCTCTGTTTTCTAGGTCAAGATCATAATTGTCGGCGATCGCCTGCCACAAGCCAGCATATTCGCACTGAAATTCTTTGCGGGGTAAGTAGCGGTCTGGGCCTCGACCGCGTTTCTTCTTAATCTCTCGCTTCTCTACTAACATCATATTTAGTGGGTCATTGGCAAACTGCAATTTCTTCTGCTGCGACCAGCGATCACCGCCGTGGGTGTGCGCGTACATGAGCGGAATGACATGATCTATATCCACCTGAACGGCTACCTTGAAAATTTTCCCGGTATATTCATCCAACCACTCACCGGTACGAACTACGCAGTTGCGCGGATTGGTGTATCGGGACTCAGTCCGATTGGTGAGAATTAACATTTCCTGTCGGGTTGATTGACAATCATTGTCATAGTCCACTTCGAAATTCCAATCATCAGTGTTAAAGAATTTCTCTCTGTCACGGTGATTCGTCATGATGCTATCCCTGCGATTTCTCCCGATGTTGAATGTGTCGGGTATTTCGCATCCGCTCAAATGGCAGTGATAAGAGCGACTGTAATAGTGCCCACCATTGAGGTCGAGATTTCCGCCATGACTCGCCGCTACTGCAGGAATTAGTAGCAGCCCGATTGAGAGTAGATTTCTGCATAAGGTTTTGTATTGCATCGATTCTCCCTGATTCTTATCAGTCGGGACAACATTGGTTAGTTCTGGTGATGGACATCATTCTATCAATAGTGAAAGATCTGTAGCTTGGCAGTTTTTAGTCAGTGAACCTAGAGAAATATAGTCTACGCCAGTTTCAGCGATAGGTACCAGCATATCTGCCTCTATGCCCCCAGAAGCCTCTAATTTCAAGCGACCGTCATTCAGCTTAACGGCCTTCAGTATGTTGTTACATTCGAAATTGTCGAGCATGACGATATCGGCCTCTGCGGATATGGCCAGTTCAAGCTCATTTAGATTCTGCACCTCTATCTCAACAGGTTTGTTGGGGTAGAGAGCTTTAGCTTTAGATACAGCCGCATCGATACCACCGCAGGCGGCAATGTGGTTTTCCTTGATCAGGAAGGCATCAAACAATCCCATGCGATGATTGAAACAACCTCCTATACGAACTGCATATTTTTGTGCTGAGCGCAGACTGGGTAGGGTTTTTCTGGTATCAAGTAATTTTACCGAAGTGTGCTTTACTAAAGACGCATAATGGTGGCTCATAGTGGAGACGGCGGAAAGTGTTTGTAGAAAATTTAAGACGGTTCGCTCAGCCGTTAGAATGCTGCGTGCCGAGCCAGCAATTTGGGCGAGTGTCTGATTGGGAGAAAGCTTAACTCCTTCTTCGATGTTCCATTTTACAGTTAGCGAACTATCGACTTGTTGCAATACCTCGTTTGCCCAAGGTCGCCCACAAAAAATTCCGTTGTCTTTGCTTATTAGTTTTGCAGAAATTGTTTTATCGATTGGAATGAGTTCTGCAGTTATATCGCCTGTGCCAACATCTTCTTGCAGACAAAAAGTGACAAGCTTAGCTATATCAACTGGGGTAGGAAGGGACATGCTTTTTCAAGATTCCGGATAGTGTCGAAGCGTCAGTTCGTCGCCGCGCTGACTGATTTCTACTTGGCGCAGTGCGCTCATGCCTAGCAGGATCGTATCGCCGCCCATGCTTGTAGTGATGCTTGCGTTTACATCTTCGAGAACTATATTTCCTAGAGTTAATTCGGCTACTCGGGTTGAATAAACAGTGATCATGCCATTCGCCGTAGATGCTCGTGATGTATTTCCGCGCTTTAGGCCAGCGACTAAGGCAATTGACTCGGGTATTGCAACGTCGGTGGCCCCAGTGTCCAATAGAAAGAGAACCGGCACATTGTTCACGGTACCGCTTGTCATGTAATGCCCCTGTCTATTTTGCTGCAGAATAACTTCTCGTATTCCTGAATTTAACTCCAACGAGCGTGGGTTCTGATTCGGGTTTACTTGCTGTTGAATTTGATCTTCGAAGAAGAAAGTTAGCCCGCCTAGCCCAAGCACGAAACTGAAGATTAGCATCCCCTGGCCAATGCGTTTGCCCGTTGGAGTTTTGTTTCCTGCTGTTGGATAAGACATTTTGGAGATTATGTCTTATCCCACTTGGAATAGGAAGTTGTGAGCTCAGTCATGTTTTTTAAAAAATATTTTTATGGTAAATAATTGCTAATTTCTCCGTTTTTGATCAGTGTTATGCTTCATTTGAAGGCTGAGTGATATAAGAAATCTTGAAACACCTATAAACAGAGTGCTTAGCCCGATAAATCATGACAATAGTCTCGATGGTAGACCTAGCTATTAAACATGAATCTGCGGATACGGAGCAGATTGAGAAAGCTGGCTGGACATGAAAACAGCGACTGCGGAAGCAGATGAATCAGTTGAGCGGTAGCTTCTTCGATGAGGTCGATGATTTTTTTTTGAAGTAGGGCAAAAGCCTAGTTCTCAGAGGGTAGCGATTATCTGAGTACGATAAGAGAAATCCGCGCTAAAAAGGTGTGTTTGAAGAAACTTTCTTCGATGCATCAACGAACAATATGAAGCGCGGCAATTCGCAGTTTGACTACTTTACAGCTCAGTTACGACAGGGTTCGTTTGCCTGCTTCGTCAAGCAAGTTGACATTTTATGGTAATATCGAATGGTCGCTGTGCGTTTGACCTTTGAGAGGTTGGACGCCTTTTAAAAATTCATTCGTTTGCTGGACCGTTGCCATGGAACTCTCTATAGCCAACGACATTCTGGTAGGTGCTCAAATCGTAGAGTCGCCTAACCAGAATGCTAGGCCGGACCGCACCGATATCGAGCTGTTGGTGATTCATAATATTAGTCTCCCGCCAGGCGAATTCGGCACGTCTGCTATTAAGCAGTTTTTCTGCAACGAGCTTGATAGCGAATCCCACCCTTTCTATTCAGAAATAGCAGACCTCAAAGTATCAGCTCACCTGCTGATTGATCGAGAGGGTCGACTCACACAGTTCGTTCCTTTTAGCAATCGAGCTTGGCATGCGGGAGAATCACTTTTCTGCCAGAGGAGTAACTGCAATGATTTTTCCATAGGAATTGAGCTAGAGGGTACGGATTTCCAGTCATTTACCGATAGCCAGTACATTAGCCTCTCCAACGTGACTAAATTGTTGCTGAGCACATACTCGAAGATGAGCAAGGATAAAATTGTCGGGCATAGCGATATAGCACCTGGTAGAAAAACTGACCCAGGTCCCTGTTTTGACTGGTCTAGATACAAAAAATCGCTGCCAGGTTGAGTGCGTGCCTTAATATCATTGTTGGATTATCGGCAGTTGCTAGATAGGCTCGATTCGTCTTAGAACGGCAATTTAGTAAATTATTTACTTGAGTAAGTCTCGAGAGGTTGTAGTATTTTGCTCTTTGGGGTTCATTTACTCCGGTGTCGTCTCTGATTTTGTAACGAAAAATTTACCTAAGCTGTTAATTTAAAAGAAGTAATCAACGTTGGGGTAAAACCCTAATGTTTGAGCGCATCTTGTAGTAATACTACAAAATACGGCAATCCTAAATGGAAAAATACGCGAATTCGGGTTAGAATTATCCCCGCTTTGTAATTTATTTACACAAACTAGACGAGTGCCTAGACTCGCGATGGATGCGGAATTTATAGAACATGACTCAGCAAAATGACGGAAATCCAGAAGAAACCAAGGAATGGCTAGAGGCCTTTCATTCGGTAGTAGATGAAGAGGGCATTGATAGGGCTCAGTACCTATTAGATCGCCTCGCTGACCAGGCGAGCATTGAAGGTGTCGTATCATCTGCGGGTTCGGTCAACACCCCTTACCGTAACACTATATCCCCGATTAATGAAGATCGTATGCCGGGTGATATGTTCATGGAGAGAGAGATTCGCGGCATTATTCGCTGGAACGCTCTGGCCATGGTAATGCGTGCCAATGAGCGCGACCCTGGTATCGGGGGGCACATCTCTACTTTTTCCTCTGCTGCTACTCTCTACGATGTGGGCTTTAACTACTTTTTTCATGGCCCGAATAAGGAAAACGAAGGCGACCTCATCTATTTTCAAGGGCATTCATCACCGGGTATTTATGCGCGTTCTTATCTAGAAGGACGTATGAATGAAGCCAAGCTCGATAGATTTAGACAGGAAGTAGACGGCGATGGCCTCTCTTCCTATCCACACCCTTGGCTGATGCCTGACTATTGGCAATTCCCTACTGTATCTATGGGTCTCGGCCCGATTACTGCTATTTATCAGGCCCACGTTCTGAAGTACCTCACTAGTCGGAAGCTTTTAGATAACAGCAATCGCAAGATCTGGGCATTCCTTGGTGATGGTGAGACGGATGAGCCAGAATCACTCGGTGCTATCAGCAAGGCTGGGCGCGAGAAGCTGGACAATCTAATTTTTGTTATCAATTGCAATTTGCAGCGCCTCGATGGTCCTGTGCGCGGTAACGGCAAGATCATTCAAGAGCTAGAAGGTGTGTTCCGTGGCGCTGGATGGAATGTTATTAAGGTGGTTTGGGGTAGGCATTGGGATCCGCTGCTGCATGCGGATAAAGACGGTATACTTCAGGCCCGAATGGATGAGGTGGTTGATGGTGAATACCAAAACTACGTTAGCCGTGGGGGAGCCTACACGCGAGAGCACTTCTTTGGAAAAAGCCCAGAGCTACTGAAGATGGTCGAACACCTCTCCGATGATGACATAATGGCTCTAAATCGTGGCGGTCATGATCCATACAAAGTATATGCCGCCTATGCAGAGGCTGTGCAGAACAATGGCAAGCCAACGGTCATCCTTGCGAAGACAGTCAAGGGGTATGCCTTCGGCGATACAGCAGAAGCACAGAACGATACGCACTCGGTTAAGAAGCTCGACATTGAGGGCTTGAAGAAATTCAGAAACCGCTTCGGCATTCCAATCAAAGACAAGGACCTCGAGTTGGTTCCCTACTATAGACCACCAGAGGACAGTCTTGAGCTTACCTATATGCGCCAGATGCGTAGCGAGTTAGGTGGCCCTGTTCCTCAGCGGCGCGTAAAAACAATACCGCTAGAAATTCCGGGCCTGAGCGTATTCGAGAACCAAACGAAGAGCAGTGGCGACCGAGAACTCTCGACGACTATGGCATTCGTGCGCATGCTTGCGGCGCTATCAAGAGATAAGGAAGTAGGCACGCGTATTGTGCCTATCGTTCCTGATGAGGCGCGCACCTTCGGAATGGAGGGTATGTTTCGCCAGATGGGCATCTACTCTTCCGTTGGTCAGTTATACGATCCTGAGGATTCCAATCAGGTGATGTATTACCGCGAAGACAAGGAAGGGCAGATGCTCGAAGAAGGCATCACGGAATCCGGCGCGTTCTCCGCGTGGCTGGCAGCTGCAACTTCCTATAGTGTTAGCAACTACCCCCTCATCCCTTTCTATATTTACTATTCCATGTTTGGTTTTCAAAGAGTGGGCGATTTGTGTTGGGCTGCTGGTGATTCTCAGGCGCGCGGTTTCTTAATAGGCGCCACTGCCGGTCGCACGACACTCAACGGTGAAGGTTTGCAGCATCAGGATGGTCACAGCCATATTCTAGCGTCAACGATCCCTAACTGTGTTTCCTACGATCCAGCTTATGCTTACGAACTTGCGGTTATTGTTCAAGATGGCTTACGTAGAATGTACAAGGATATGGAGTCCGTCTTCTACTACATCACCACGATGAATGAAAACTATAAACAACCTGAGCTACCCAAGGGTGTCGAAGAAGGCATCATCAAGGGTATGTATCTGCTCGAAGACGGAGGTGGCAAAGCGTATAAGACAGCGAAGCCTAAATCAGAGCAGAGGTTGCGACTGCTAGGCAGTGGCACCATTCTGCTTGAAGTAAGAAAGGCCGCCGAGGTGCTACGTTTAACCTACGGGATATCGGTTGACGTGTGGAGCGTGACTAGCTTCAACGAGCTGCGGAAAGAAGCGCTAGCCGTGACTCGCGAAAATATGCTCAACCCAAGCAAGAAGGCGAAGGTTCCTTACGTGACTGAAATGCTTTTAAAGCAGAAGGGGCCGATTGTCTCAGCAACAGATCATATGAAGGCGCATTCCGATCAAGTTCGAGAGTTCGTTCCTGAGACTTTTAGAGTGTTGGGTACAGATGGATTTGGTCGCAGCGACAGCCGTGAGCAGCTTCGACATTTCTTTGAGGTAGATTGTAAATTCATTGTGCTGGCAGCGTTAACTGAGCTGAAAGAAGTAGGCGTAGTTACTGCAAAACAGGTTGCCGATCACATGAAGGCTAGTGGGATAGATCAGAATAAGCCAAACCCGCTCGCGCAGTAATCGAACCAGAATAGTGTTAATAACTTTCAGGAGCTGCTACCGGTGTCAATTGAGAATATAAAAGTTCCAGATCTGGGTGACTCCAGTGAAGTAGAAGTAATCGAGTTACTTGTTTCTGTTGGGCAGTCTGTGGAAGAGAACGATTCGCTTTTGGTTTTGGAAAGCGATAAAGCTGCTATGGAAATCCCAGCGCCGATGGCTGGCGTGGTAAAAAGCATCTCTGTAAATCTAGGTGACCAGGTTAGCACCGGTAGTGAAATGCTTGCCCTGGAAATTGCTGAAAGTGGCAGGCAAGATTCTGTTTCAGAGGAAGAATTAGCCCCTGCTGTAGAATCAACGAAAGAAGAACCCGCTTTTGAACCGGCGAAGATTGAAGAAACTGCTTCGTCTCCTGTCGCAGTGCCTGAATCTCAAACTATCGAAGTCCCAGATTTGGGCAGCGATGACGGAATTGAGATTATCGAAATTCATATCAAAGAGAAAGACTCAATCGAAGTCGATGATGTGTTAATCACACTGGAGTCCGATAAGGCTGCTATGGACGTGCCTGCACCTTATGCAGGCATCATAGAAACCTTGTTAGTCACAGTTGGCGACAAAGTTAAAACTGGTTCGCCGATTGCTAAAATCATGACGAGCTCACCTGCGGCTAAAAAAGAAGCACCAGCGGCTAAACAAGAAATACAGCCAACTGAGGCGAAAGCGTCAAGCAAGCCCGCGCCTGCTCTATCCCAAGAGGTGGCATCTACACCGCTCACATCTGGGAACGAATTGTCGAAGAAAGTTTATGCCGGCCCAGCTGTGCGGAAAATGGCCAGGGAGTTAGGCGTCGATCTTGGGCAGGTTAAGGGTAGTGGTGCGAAATTTCGACTCCTTAAAGAGGATGTGCAGGAATTTGTTAAGAGCAAAATCAATGCGCTTCCGTGTCAGAGCGCTTCACTAGCCACCATACCAGACATAGATTTTAGCCAATTTGGTGAAGTAGAAGAAGTCCAGCGTAGTAAGCTGCATAAGCTCATCTCGGTGAACATGCAGCGTAACTGGAACTCTGTTCCACATGTCGCTCAGTTCAATGAGATTGATGTTACAGATCTTGAAGAGTTCAGGGCGGGACTGAAGGGCGAGGCGGAAGGTCGCGATGTTAGATTAACGTTTCTTCCATTCTTGCTGAAGGCTTGTGCGAAGGCTTTGTTGGAATATCCGCAATTCAATGTTTCATTACACTCCTCCGGCGAATATCTAATTCAGAAGAAGTACGTGCATATCGGCATGGCAGTTGCGACTGAAGCGGGACTAGTTGTTCCCGTCATCAGGAATGTCGATCAGAAGACGATTTGGCAATTGGCCGAAGAAGTTATTGAGCTATCCAATAAGGCTAAGAACAGAAAACTCAAGGCTGATGAGATGCAGGGTGCTTGCTTCACAATTTCTAGCTTGGGTGCTATCGGCGGTACAGGGTTTATTCCTATCGTTAACGCGCCTGAAGTAGCAATTCTTGGTGTCGCAAAAACGGATATTAAACCTGTCTATATCGATGGGGAATTCATTCCACGAAAAGTCTTGCCGATTACTCTTTCCTATGATCATAAAGCGGTCAATGGTGTAGATGGCGGTTTATTCGCTACCTATCTAGAAAAATTACTTGGTGATGTAAGGCATTTGGCTCTATAGCATTACAAATGTCTGAGACTGATCCAGTCAGCCTCGGTGGAATTAGGCTGGATAGAATAGTCTGTGATCACCGCTGCTAACAGACTTGATGGGGCAGCCATAGGCTTGGCTCAAGTTCTCTTCGGTCAGCACATCGACACTTCTTCCCACTAGCGATTCACCATCGGCCAGCAATAAGATTATGTTCTCGCAAAATCTGAACGCGAGATTGATGTCGTGCGTTGCCATGATCAAGCTGGCTGAGGTCTCGGCAACTTTATTCGTAAGTACCGATAGTAGTTTTATCTGAAAAGCGACATCCAAATGATTGCTCGGTTCGTCCAGTAAGAAAAGCTGCGGAGTCTGAGCTAGCAGCATGGCCAGGGCCAACCTTTGCAGTTCACCCCCAGATAAAGTGCCTACGTCGCGTTCTTTTAATTGATCTAAGTTGAAGGCGTCTAAGGCGCTTTCGGCGATCTCAATGTCTTTCTGATCGTCCCATAGAAGAGACTGCGTATGGGGGTGGCGTCCTAGCATTACTGTTTCGAAAACTGTTGCAGGCAGTGCTTCGATGCCTTGCTGAAATAGGATGCCAACTTTACTCGCGAGCTCCCTCTGCTTTAGATCGTAGATACTCTTTCCATCTAACCGAATGCTGCCCTGACTTGCTCGGCGCTGTCCTATCAGTGCATGTAATAAAGTAGTTTTGCCGGCTCCGTTTTTCCCTAGCAATCCCCAACGCTGATTTTCTCCAATCTGCACACTCAGGTCGCGACAAAGAATTTTGTTCTCAATCTGAAGGTTAAGAGAGTGGATAGTAAGGATCGCCATGCTATTTCCGAATTGTAGACCGTAGAATCATAATAAAGGCAGGCACACCGATGACTGCGGTAACTACACCAACGGGAAGCTGCTGTGGGGCTATCAATGTTCGGGCCAGACTATCTGCCAGGACGAGAAAACTTCCCCCTAGCAAAACACAAGAGGGTATTAATATGCGGTGATCTCGTGCGCCCACTAAGCGCAGCATGTGCGGGATTATAAGACCAACAAATCCGACAGACCCGGCGATTGTTACGGCGGTTGCTGTAAATATTGATGCTGAAAAGAATAACAGTAGCCGTAGCGAGGTTATATTGACCCCCAGGCTCACGGCTAATAACTCGCCCCGTATGAGTACATTTAAAGAGCGACTAACAGCAATGCCGCCAACCAGACCTACCAGCAATAGTAGGTAATGAGCAGAATTGACGCTGCTCTGACTCAGGTCGCCCATCAGCCAAAATAACATGCTCTGCACATTGTTGGTGGAACTTGTGGTGAGCAGGATATTAATTACGGCACCCCAGCCAGCAGAAACTACAACACCCGTTAGCAGCAATCTTGTCACAGACCAGTTGCCAAATTTATTGGCGATTCCAAAGACTAGAAATATTGAGAATAGGGCGCCAGCGAAAGCGGCGTTCGATAGCCAAAACCCTGTGGCTCCAACGAGTATCGCCGATAGAGCTCCAACTGCCGCACCACCAGAAATGCCTAAGATATAGGGGTCGGCGAGAGGATTGCGCAGTAGCACTTGCATGATCGCACCGGATAGCCCTAGCAAGCCGCCTGTCACGAACGCTGCCAAAGTTCGGGGTACGCGAATTTCTTGCAGTACCTGCGAGTTGAGGCTGGATTCTGACGAAACAATACTCTGGATCAGCTGCGCTACCGTTATGTCGACGCTACCACTTAGCAGTGAGAAAACCATGCTAGCTACACAGAATGCTGTTAGCGCTATCAGTAGTAGTATTTGCTTTTGAGCGATCAAAAGTGGTTTCCTGAAGATTTGTCTATAGGTGTGCTGTGTTATTAAACAAGCTTCGAAAATTCAGCAATATCGGGACTTGGACGATCTTATCATTTAATGTGTTGCATTCACTATTAATGATAAGCTACTTGTCCGTCTTAGTATTAGATTTTAGGCGACTGCCATTTAAAAAATTACAATGCAGGTTGAGTTTTTCTGCCGATAGATAGGAGTTGAGTAAGCGATGCCTTCGTTCGATATAGTTTCAGAAGTTGATATGCATGAGTTGAACAATGCTTTAGATCAGTCTAATCGAGAGGTGGGAACGCGTTTTGATTTTAAGGGAATAGATGCCTCATTCGAGTTGGATAACGATTCTAATATTAAGGTAAGCGCCGAAGCCGACTTTCAAATCCAACAAATGTTAGAAATGCTGCGCTCAAAAATGGTAAAGCGTGGTATCGATACTAAGAGCCTTAAAGAAGGTGACGTCCAACTGGTGGGCCAGAAGGCAAGTATGATCGTTACAGTGCAGCAAGGTATTGAGGCAGATATTGCCCGCAAAATTGTGAAGGCTGTCAAAGAGGCCAAGCTCAAAGTACAAACTGCGATCCAAGGCGACAAGTTGCGCGTGACGGGAAAGAAGCGCGACGATCTTCAGCAAGTAATGGCTTTGCTTAAGGAGGGCAGTTATGGCGTTCCTTTGCAGTACGATAATTTTCGTGACTAATTGTTTACTCAGTCCTGCAGTTTAGGACGATTTAGGAATTTAATGTGTCACAGAAACTTTCATTCGCAGATTCAATTCGAGCGCTAAGAGACAGGCGCTTTCTGACGATTTTGTTGTTTGGGTTTTGTAGTGGCTTTCCCTTTGTGTTAACCGGTTCTGTTCTAACCTTGTGGTTACAGGAATCTGGGTTTTCCCGATCTACCATTGGTTTTATTGGGGCGATAAGTACTGTCTATGCAATTAATTGGATGTGGGCGCCGTTTGTCGACAGGATAAAACTACCCATACTCTATCGTCTGTTTGGTCAGCGTCGATCCTGGATTCTATTTTGTCAGGTGGCTATCGCTTTGTTGCTGTTTGCAATTAGCTTTGGTGATCCTAGGGAAAATTTACTTTACGTAACATTTATTTCAGTTGCCATTGCTATATTTAGTGCAACTCTAGATATTGCCGTCGATGCCTACCGTATTACTATATTTTCCCGAGATGAAATGGACATGAAGATGCCTTACGCCGCCGCGATGACTACGAGTGGCTGGTGGGCTGGATACGGGTTTATTGGCGGTGCGCTGGCTCTGGCTTTGGGTGGCGAAACAATTGGGCTGGATTGGCCAGTTGTCTATCGCTACCTGATCTTACTCTATGTGTTTATTTTAGTCCTAGTTATAGCATCGCCCGAACCGGTCATCGAAGATGCTGATTTAGTACCGGAAGTAAAAAGTGCAGAAAAATCTGTTTCTGCTTGGATGACAAAATATTTTATTGGCCCATTTAAGGAGTTTTTCAATCGCTGTGGATTTCGACTGGCCTCGGCTGTGTTGTTGTTCCTGCTGGTGTTTAAGCTGGGCGAATCCATGCTGGGCCGGATGTCATTGATTTTTTATGTTGAGGTTGGCTTTACTACGGATCAGATTAGTTTTTATTCAAAATTTTTTGGAGGCTTGGTTACAGCTGCATTCGCCATTCTAGCGGCTATGGTTAATACGCGATTTGGTGTGATGAGGGGCTTGTTTATTGCAGGTGTCGCTATGGCCGTTGCTAACTTGTTGTATGCGCTGATAGCGATTGTTGGGCCGAATACTAACCTGTTTATTTTCACCCTAATTATCGATAATTTTTTTGTGGCTTTTTCAACGGTTGCTTTCGTTTCCTTTGTTTCCTACTTCACGAGTCGGACGTATACGGGTACTCAATACGCCCTAATGGTATCGATTTCTAATCTAGGCAGGACTACTCTGGCGGCTGGAAGTGGGGCGCTTGTGGATTTTCTTAACGGCGACTGGGCTTTCTTTTTCGTACTGACCAGCCTAATGGTCATCCCTGGGCTGTGTCTTTTGGTTTGGGTTAGAAGACTGATGAAATCTTATGAGCCGGAGCAAGCAGCTCAGCCGATGTCCTGATTCCAGCCATAGTCTTTTAACGAGAACCTACCGTTCACAAACATCACCCCTTCAGCCTCTAGTCTTCCTTTCTGTGTCTGGTATTCACGACTGGCGGCGGGGAAAGAGAGTTTTCCCTGAGAATTCGCAACTCGGTGCCAAGGAAGCTTGGTTCCAGTGGGAAGGTTTCTCATCGCATGACCTACGTATCTGGCATATCCGGGTAGGCCAGCTAATCTAGCCACCTGCCCATAACTAGAGACTTTCCCCCTGGGGATCTGATAGACGATTTGCCAGATCTTCTCTTTGTTGTTGAACACTGAGTCGTTCATAACCAATAGTTGATGCATCCGCTATCGTGTTAACGTAGGCGTATTATAAATTCAACCGAGGTTGCCCGTGCGTTTTCTTTTCATCTTTTTCATCTTGGTGCCCCTGGGTGAAATGTTGCTGTTATTTGAGATCAGCGATCGAATTGGTTCGCTTACAACGCTCGGTATGGTGGTTGCGACGGCGGTTATTGGAGTGCAGATTTTAAAGCGTCAAGGGTTCGCTACACTGACCCGAGCGAACCAGAGGCTTCAATCAGGACAATTACCCGCACAGGAAATAGTTGAAGGGATGCTGCTCGCGGCGGCGGGGGCGCTTCTGCTAACCCCCGGATTCATAACCGATACGATCGGTTTTGTCTTGCTAACTGCCCCCCTACGCAGGCAGATCGCAAGATCTGTGATTAGATCGGGCATGGTCAAAGCTATGGATGGGTCAGCCTCAGGGGCTAGCTTTGGTCACTTTAGTAGTGGAGGCGACCAACGGGGTCGACAAGGCGACCCGAATGTCTACGAGGGCGACTACTATGAGGAGTCGGCTTCACTTCCCGAAAGTGAGCTAAAATCAGATGCTGATTTTAATAAAAAAAATTAACAAAAACAATAAGATACGTTATCGCTATTTGCTAAGTCGAAAAAAAACTCGGTAAAAGTCTCAAAAGCATTGAATTCCCTACGACTATCCCCATTTAGATGTCATCAACTAATTTGCGTGGAATGCCTGAATTGGCAGCCTGCGCTGGAGATTGGTAATTTGAGGATGATTGCGTCAGCCACCGGGGCAGAGGCGATTTTTTTCAGTACTGTTAATCAAATCGTTCGATTTGGGAGAGATACATAATGAATATCCGGCCTTTACAAGATCGCGTTGTCGTTCGACGCATGGAAGAAGAGTCAACCAGCGCAGGAGGCATAGTGCTTCCGGGTTCTGCAACTGAAAAGCCAGCACAAGGTGAAGTTGTAGCTGTTGGTCCTGGCAAGCGTCAGGAGAATGGTACTACTCAGCCTGTGGACTTAAACGTTGGTGATACCGTTGTTTTTGGAAAGTATTCCAGCAACACAGTTAAAATTGGTGACGAAGAGTTATTGATTTTGAATGAAAGCGAAATATTTGGCGTTATCGAAAAGACGAAGGCGAAAAAGAAGAAGTAGATCATCAGTTTTCGACTCCAACAATCATTTAGACAAGACAGGAATTTTTAAAAATGGCTAAAGACGTAAAATTCGGTGATGCAGCTCGCCAAAAACTGCTGAAGGGCGTTAACGTCCTTGCAGATGCTGTGAAAGTAACTTTGGGCCCTAAGGGTCGTAACGTTGTTTTGGACAAATCTTTCGGCGCTCCTACCGTAACTAAAGATGGCGTGTCCGTGGCGAAAGAAATTGAACTTGAAGACAAGTTTGAAAACATGGGTGCACAGATGGTTAAGGAAGTCGCATCGCAGACTTCTGATGTTGCCGGAGACGGAACTACAACGGCTACTGTTCTCGCACAAAGTATTCTGAACGAAGGTCTAAAATCCGTAGCAGCGGGCATGAACCCGATGGATCTTAAGCGTGGCATCGATAAGGCAGTTGTTGCCCTTGTTGGAGAAGTTGGCAAGCTTGCTAAGCCTTGCACTAATTCAAAGGCAATCGCTCAGGTAGGCACGATCTCTGCTAATTCTGACGAGCAGGTCGGTCAGATTATCGCTGAAGCGATGGATAAAGTTGGTAAGGAAGGCGTCATCACTGTAGAAGATGGCTCTGGACTAGAGAACGAGCTCGACGTTGTTGAGGGTATGCAGTTCGATCGTGGTTATCTATCGGCTTACTTCATCAACAATCAAGAAAGCATGAGTGCTGATTTAGAAGATCCATTGATTCTTTTGGTAGACAAAAAAATCTCCAATATTCGTGACATGCTTGGCCTTCTCGAAGGCGTTGCTAAGTCTGGGCGCCCTTTGCTAGTGATAGCCGAAGACGTTGAAGGCGAAGCGCTAGCGACTCTTGTCGTGAACAATATGCGTGGCATCGTTAAGGTTGTTGCGGTTAAGGCTCCTGGTTTTGGCGATCGTAGAAAATCTATGCTTGAGGACATTGCAATATTGACTGGTGGCACTGTGATTTCAGAAGAAGTAGGTCTGAGTCTTGAAGGCGCAACAATTGATGACCTCGGTTCGGCGAAGCGTGTACAAATCAGCAAGGAAAATTCAACGATCATTGATGGTGCTGGCAACGGCAAGGGCATCAAAGGTCGCGTATCACAGATTCGTGCGCAGATCGAAGAAACTTCTTCCGATTACGATCGTGAGAAACTTCAGGAACGTGTTGCTAAGCTTGCCGGCGGTGTTGCCGTGATTAAGGTTGGTGCAAGTACTGAAATGGAAATGAAAGAGAAGAAGGCTCGCGTAGAAGACGCATTGCATTCAACTCGCGCCGCGGTAGAAGAAGGTGTTGTGCCAGGTGGTGGTGTTGCCCTAGTTCGTGCCTTACAGAAAGTTGAAGGCCTTAAAGGCGATAACGATGATCAGAATGTTGGTATCGGCATCTTGCTAAAAGCGGCAACTGCCCCTCTGCGTCAAATCGTAGCTAATGCTGGTGAAGAGGCTTCAGTTATCTTAGATAAAGTTAAGGCTGGTAAGGGCAATTACGGTTTTAACGCAGCGACGGGTGGTTACGGAGATATGATCGCGATGGGTATTCTTGATCCTGCGAAAGTGACTCGTACAGCGATCCAAGCGGCTGGCTCTGTTGCTGGTTTGATGATTACTACAGAGTGCATGGTCACTGAATTGCCAGCAGAAGGCGGCGGCGCCCCTATGGGTGGCGGTATGCCTGACATGGGTGGTATGGGTGGAATGCCAGGCATGATGTAAAAATCGGCCGTCGGGGGGGGGGAAGCCTCCCTGGCTTCGTTGCTTTAGGGCTTCCGATGAGCATGGTCTATACGCTGTGCTTCGGCCTCCTAAAGCGCCTCGACAGGAAGGCTCTATTTCTTCTCAACGACCGATTTTGAAGGCGAGTTGATCAGGATTTCGATTAACAGAAAGGCAACACTGCGAGGTGTTGCCTTTTTTCGTTCTGGCTTGTTACTAGTCTTAAGCGCCAGCTAGGTTCTTGTTGGCAAAGTCCCTGTTTACTAGGTTGTCTAGGAATGAGCCTAGGAAGTCTGTTCTGCGATTTTGGAAGTCTAGATAGTAGGCGTGCTCCCATACGTCGCAGACTAAGATTGGGGTTGCGCCGCCGGTTAGCGGGGTTCCTGCGTTGGCGGAATTTGCGATTTGTAGCTTCCCTCCATCATTTACTAGCCATGCCCCGCCGCTGCCGAATTGTCCCATTCCGTCTGCAACGAACTCTGCTTTGAAGTTGTCGTAGCTGCCGAAGGCCTCGTCTATCTTTGTGGCGATAGCTCCAGTTGGAGCGCCACCACCGGAAGCGCTAAGACTCTTCCAGAAGAAGCTGTGGTTGTAGTGCTGTCCCACGTTATTAAACAGGGCTCCGCCTGCTTTAATCGTTTTTTTTTACAAGTTCTTCTAAGCTGTCAGCAGAAATATTCGCTTCAGCCAGTAATTCATTGCCTTTTACTACGTAAGCATTGTGATGTTTGCCGTGGTGTATGGTCAAGGTGTTGGCAGACATATGCGGCTCTAACGCTTCTTTTGCAAAAGGAAGCACGGGTAATTCTAGATTCATAATTTCTACATTCCATTGAGGGATTACAAATACAAGGCAAACACCAGCCCATTCTCTGAAATTTTTCAGTGTTAACAGAGGTGTCTGGCAGTGCGATGAGACAGTTATTATAACAGGAAACGCATGTGCGAAAAACGCCAGAGATGATGTTCGAGGGCTAATTAATTGGGCACGAACCGAAGCTGAAAGCTTGCGATACGTGCCCCATGTCTTTTTCTAAAGCAATTGCATGATAAGTAGCAAGGCTGCGCCGAGTGCAATGCCGCAGTGAATGACGCCAACTATACTTGTCATTGGTCCCTGCTTTCCCTTTATGGCATTGAACTGTAAGCCGAGGATAATAACAACGCAGATAATTTGTGCCAGACTGCTAACTCCACCTTCCATCGATATGGGTAACCGTCCTGCTCCCCCTAAGTGGCCCGATGCGCCCATGAAAAATAGCATAGGAAGAGAAAAGAGGGTATTTGTTCGTGATGCAAGACCTGCTCTAGCCAGAGCGCCTGCAGCTGCGGGGTCGGCTTCGCCGCCGCCGATGACAGCATCGGTTGAGGCTATTACGATCTTCTGTGCCGGCCATATGATTAGCCAAACATTAAGAAACATTAGCGTGCCCATTAACATGCCAATCATGATATAAAAATTAACCGCACTGGCGAGATAGCCTGCTAATGCTAAGCCCGATATGAAAGTGAGAAGGGCGCCATACCGGAACCACCAGAGCGCCCGCGGAACGAGTTTAGAGATAACGGCAGATTTTGTGCCAGCATCCGTTACCTTGAAGAACTCTGTCTGTACAAAATTGAAGTAATACAATATGCCGATCCAGATCACGCCAGCGAACATGTGGATCCAGCGAAATAGATACGATATTAAATTTTCTAACTCCATCATAGTGGGGCTCCAGGACTCGTTTATGAATTGTTTCATACCCACGTGAGCCCGAAGTGTTTAGTCGGTATGAATTGACTGTATTTAACCATCGGCCTGAAGACTTAGATATTGAGTGGCGGGAGGGATGGAATGAGATGGCGTTTTCTATGATAACATTAGTCCATGATAAACAGCGACGATCTAGATAACATTCCTCCAATTGTCCCAGACCGCGACGATGTAGATACTCATCTAAGCAACAAGCGTGCGCAGGGGCAGGATATCGTTCGCCCTGGCTATCATGCTGAGAAGGTGACGGTGAGCACGTGGCCAGTGCGTATCATGCTGACACTGATCGTTTTCGCGATAGGTACTGCCGGCTATGTTGCCTATCTGGGCTACGGTGAATATCTGAACGATTGGGAGCAGGCCGAACTCCGTATCGCTGATTTGGAGAGACGTCTCGCTCTTGCTGGAGAATCTACTGAAGAATCTGCATTCAATATGTTCGAGAGAATGGACTTCAATTTCTCGGAGATAGACAAGCTCTGGGCTGCGCGACGTGTAATTAATGACTCTATAGAGGATCTGCAGTCTGAGATCGCGAAAATTGGCCTAGTAAACGAAGGGCAGAATGAAACCGCAGCTGCAAATAGCCAACAGATCGCCTCGAGCAGTCAGCTTGTAATGGCGAGTGAGACGAAGATCAATGCCTTGAATAACGATGTCGTGGCAATCATGCAATCTGTTAATGGCCTAAACACCTTAGTTCAGGAGCTTGATTCAATGCGTGGCGACCTTTCCTCAATACGCCAGTCGCTTAATAGCGGCGATAGCACCGTACTAGGCTTGGTTGGCAGATTGGAATATATGGAAGAATCCATGGAGTCTGTGAATGCCCACAGGCTACAGATCAATGAAAGCCTGTTCCGCCTCCAGGAAAATCTGGAAGCGCTACAGATCTCATCTGGCATTCAATAGCTGCAAATCTCACTTTCCGGTAAACCGCGGTTGGCGCTTTTCGATAAACGCGGTCACACCTTCCTTGAAATCAGGGCGCGAGGCGCAGTCGGAAAAATATTCGGCTTCCGCTTGCAGCTGTGACTCGAATTCACTTTCCAGAGATCGATAGAACAAGGCCTTGGTGTTGCCGTAGACGTGTGTGGGGCCGGCTGCAAGCCTGGTAGCTAGTTTCTGTGTTTCTGATTCCAATTCATCATTCGGGACAATGAAATTTATCATTCCGATATCCTTTGCAGTTTGGGCGCTGAAGCGATCACCCAATAGCGCTATTTCCATAGCCCTCTTGATACCGACTGCGCGTGGTAGATGGAAGGAGGAGGATCCGTCCGGGCTAGTGCCAATCTTGCAGTAGGCAAGGGTGAAGAAGGCATCCTCGGCTGCTATAACGAGGTCGCAGGCAAGCGCCATGCTGACGCCAGCGCCTGCTGCCGCCCCTGTGCAGCTCGCAATAATGGGTTTAGGCATCCTACGCATGGCGAACATGATCGGGTGAAGGTCGTGAATGCGTAGCATGAATTCCTTTTTGATTTGATCTGCTGATTTCTTAATGGTCTCCCCCATACCCTTTATATCACCGCCAGCCATGAAATGGTCTCCAGCGCCTTTGAGAACAACGCAGCGGACTAATGAATCACTCTCCACGTCGTGCAGCGCTGTGCAAAGCTCAGATCGCATCTCCATGCTGAGAGCGTTTCTGGCCTCAGGCCGGTTCATGGTGAGAGTGGCAATGCCATCGTTGATTAATACTTCGAGGTGAGACATGGGCTGATCCTGAATCGAGACTTGCATTGAAGATACTTGGTTGCGGGGAATCAGTATAACGTTAGAATTTACTGGATTGATAGTCAGTTATTTTGATCTTGGCAATAGCGCTAGTTTAGGTATAATACGCGCCCTTCGGGGCTAATAAGCTTTAGGTAAATGCGGATGTGGCGGAATTGGTAGACGCGCTAGATTTAGGTTCTAGTATCGCAAGGTGTGGGAGTTCAAGTCTCCCCATCCGCACCATCGAATTCTCCGTTCGATGGCTTGTTATTCATTTTATGATTGACCTTCACTATCTGCTTTTTCGAGCTGTAAGCGCTGCTTACAGCAGATCCACAGTGTTGAGCCAGAAAGCCGCAGTCTAAATAAAACAGTTAACCGGCTCTTGCGTCATACAGCAGGAGCGACTTGAAGGGGAATCTGGACGGTATTATTTAGCCGGAGCTGAGGTTAGTGACGATTCGCTAATATGCGCTGCGCCCATAACTGTCCATTCTTGGCCATTGAGCTGAGCAGAGGTCTTTCCAGATGAACTCCACACGATACGAAAACGATGAAACCGGATAGTGATTTTATCTCAATGGACTTATCTTCTATGCGCCTCCAGTTAGTAGATAGTGATCCGTCGCGATATACCGTGACGGACTTCAGATATAGCAGCTGCGAAACTCGCCAGCTAGTCTTGTTCCAGCTACCTGCCGATGTCGCCGCCTAGCTACTAACACGAAGTTGGCTTGTTGCCTCATCGTTAAGCGCTTCACTATTACTTAGGCGGTAGAAGCTTTAGAGTCTTTTATCGATTTTGATTGAGCCTTTATCTGAGTGCCTACCCTTGCCTGAAACACGAAGTTTTCTCCTACTAGCGGGATCCGTATCTCAACTGTCCTAACCTGCTCGCAATTATATTCCCAAATTGACCCTATCTCTTGCCCCGCGGAAGCTTTAAAATAATTTTTTCGCAGTGGATGAGTGTTCGCTGTTGCTACTTTCCGGACCATAAGCTTCTGAATAATATGAAAGATTTTTTCGAAAGATCGAAATCCAAATCCGTAGGTGAGAAAAAGGGTAAGCATCCCGTTTCGAGCAGTAACGATGTGCTGCAATTCTTATCTAAGGTTGCGTCTTTGCCCAAGATCAGCGGTGATGCGCGATTAATTTTCTCTCTGGACGCTACTGCGAGTAGGCAGAGCACTTGGGATGTAGCAAGCCAGCTTCAGAATGAAATGTTTCTTAGTGCCCAGTCACTAGGAGGTCTTAATGTCCAGCTATGTTATTTTCGTGGTTTCGGCGATTTTTTTAATAGCGATTGGCAGGGTAATGCGGATGATATATTGCGTATCATGTCATCGATTCAATGCCAGGCAGGTGCCACGCAGTTGCATCGCTTGCTGCAACATGCAATTGATGAAAATCAGCAGAAGACACTCAAATGCCTTATCTATATTGGCGATGCTATGGAGGAGGATATCGATCTGTTGGCACAGCTTGCTGGAAAGCTAGGTTTGCTGAACGTGCCGCTGTTCATGTTTCAAGAGCGGAATGATCCAGTAGCAATGGCAGCTTTCAAAGAGCTTAGCCGCCTGTCCGGTGGGGCTTACTCTCAGTTTGATAGTGCGAGTGCCGACCAGCTCAAGGACTTGCTAAGAGCAGTCGCTATCTATGCTGCGGGTGGGTTGAAGGCGCTGCAAAAATTCAGTGCCGCCTCGTCCAGTGGTGTGAAGTTAATAGAGCAACAGCTTAGGAAATAGTTGTGCCTCTAGAAAAACAGGTAGATAGACTCGTATGATTTTTCGGTTACTGCTGCTTTTTTTACTACCTGTGATGGCTTACTACTTTGTTAGGTCCATAAGCCAGCGCTTCACTTTGACTTCTCGGCAGAACACGTTCTTATTTTTCCTAGTCGCGAGTCTCTTGGTGGTTGGTGTGATGATCGCGATAGGTAGATTGCCCTTTCAATTTATCTTGGCTCCTATTGGTGTTGCTGCGACGTTTCTTCTTAGGATGTTGCCCACAATCTTGCGCTTTCTTCCTATTTGGCAACTCTTCAAGGGACGAGTAGCGGCAGCGAAGCCGCCTAACAGAGATCAAGTCTCAACCATTCGTACCAAATTCTTCGAGATGGAACTGCAGCACGACGATGGCAGCATGGATGGAGTAGTGCTCCGAGGAGACTTTTCCAAGAGGAGGCTTTCTACACTGCATTTGTCAGACTTACTCGAGCTATATCAAGAGTGTCGAGCCGATGCTGACTCGGCACAGGTGCTTGAGGCCTACATCGATCGAGCATTTCCCGATTGGAGAGAGCACGCTCAGCCGGGATACGAGGGGGGTGCAGTGATTGCCGACGATTCATTGATGACGCAAGCGCTGGCGTTAGGAATATTGGGGCTGGATGAGACTGCTGATAAGGAGCAGGTAACCAATGCCCACAGGAGCCTAATGCAGCGGATGCATCCTGATAGGGGTGGCAGTGATTATCTTGCTCAGAAGATCAATGCAGCGAAAGACTTCTTAATACAGAAGCTCTAGGGACTATCTCTGAATCTTTAATTCACTATGCACTTTTCTTATTATTGAGGAATGCTTCAAATATCGCCTGCGCATCGTGTGTTTCCAGCAGTCTGGCGAATTCTTTTAGCTCAACACCGATCGTGTCAGAAACAGTCTCTAGTTGGCCGCGTTTAATAAGTGCTTTGCTCGACTGAACGGAGTCTGCAGGCAGGGCGGCAAGTTCCCTGGCCTTGTCCATTGCATACTCCAAATATTGATCCTGTGGCAGCACCTCGTTGATGATTCCGTATTCCTTCGCCTTGATAGCTGAGAACCTGCCGCCTAGCAGCAGTAATTCCGATGCGCGTGCGTGGCCAATCTGCTTCGTAAGCAAATAGCTAGACCCTGCTTCTGGGCATAGACCCAAGCGAGTGAACGGCAGCTGCAAGAAGCAATTTTCAGAGGCGTAGATCAGGTCGCAATGAAACAAAAGTGTAGTACCTATGCCAATAGCGAGTCCGCTAATGGCGGCGACGATTGGTTTCTTGGATTCATTCAGTGCATTCATAAAGGCAACCGAGGGGCGTTCGGTTGTGGGGGTGTTGCTCGCAAGGAAACTGCTCACATCATTGCCGCTGGTGAAGCAATCATCCACGCCGCGTATCAGAGTCACATTGACGCCAGCATCTTCGTTTGCCTGGCGCAGACCGGCTGCGAGTGCGGCATACATGCCCGGTAGGAGAGCGTTCTTTTTCTGAGGTCTATGAATTTCGATGACAAAGACCTGACCATCAATGCTGTACTTAACATTCTCATCCGCCGACTCGTTCATACTGTTTCCTTGTGCTCAATATCTTGATACGAGGCCCATATTAGTAGATATAGCATTCGAAGTAGAGGACTAATATGTTTCAAAATCTGCTGAAGGCGATTTTACTAACTGTAAGTGCCGCAATAACACTTTCAGCATTCAGTGTTAGAATAAGTGGATATCCCATAATTTGAGGTTGATCAAACATGACACTTATTCGCAACGAAGATGTCATTCAAAGTGTTGCAGATGCGCTGCAGTATATTTCCTATTACCACCCAATCGACTTTATTACCGCGGTCAATGAGGCCTATGAAAGAGAAGAGTCGTCAGCAGCGAAAGACGCGATGGCACAGATACTCATTAACTCTCGTTTGTGTGCCGAGGGAAAGCGGCCCATATGCCAGGACACCGGCATCGTAACTGTATTTCTAAAAATTGGTATGGGCGTGCAGTGGGAGGGCGATATGGCCTTAGAAGATATGATCAACGAAGGAGTACGCCGAGCGTATCTGAATCCTGATAACGTGCTGAGAGCTTCAATCTTAATCGACCCAGCTGGTGAGAGGAAAAACACGAAAGACAATACGCCTGCTGTAATTCATACACAGATTGTTCCTGGCAGCAAAATCGATGTGAAAGTTGCGGCCAAGGGCGGTGGCTCTGAGAACAAGGCGAAGTTGGCAATGTTGAACCCGAGCGACAGCATCGTAGATTGGGTAGAGAAGACGCTCCCGACAATGGGTGCGGGTTGGTGTCCGCCCGGCATGCTAGGAATCGGTATCGGTGGCACGGCGGAGAAGGCAGCAGTACTTGCCAAAGAATCGCTGATGGATCCTATTGATATTCATGAATTGCGCGAGAGAGGGCCTAGCAATCGTGTAGAAGAATTGCGTCTGGAGATTATGGACAGGGCTAATTCGCTCGGTATCGGCGCGCAGGGCCTGGGCGGATTAACCACAGTGTTGGATGTGAAAATTCTAGACTATCCTACGCATGCAGCATCGCTTCCAGTTGCCATGATTCCTAACTGCGCTGCTACTCGGCACGCTCATTTCACGCTGGATGGCAAGGGTATAGCAGAATTCGAGACACCAAGTCTGGAACTATGGCCAGAGATCGTCTGGGATGTAGGTCCGCGAGCACGGAAGGTAAATCTCGATACGCTCACTCCCGATGCTATAGCAAGTTGGGGGCCCGGTGAAACTCTGCTGCTCTCTGGCACTATGTTGACCGGTAGAGATGCTGCACATAAACGACTACTCGGGATGTTGGAGAAGGGCGAGGGCTTGCCCGAGGGAGTGGACTTCGACAATAAATTTATTTACTACGTAGGTCCTGTTGATCCTGTTAGAGATGAAGTGATAGGCCCGGCTGGGCCGACTACTGCGACGCGCATGGATAAATTTACCGATGGGCTGCTAGAGAAGACGGGTTTGATCGGAATGATCGGTAAAGCCGAACGAGGCGAAGAAGGCATCGAAGCCATTAAGAAACACAAAGCGGTGTACTTAATGGCTGTGGGTGGCGCTGCCTATTTGGTTGCCAAAGCAATCCGTAAGGCAAGAATCGTCGCCTTCGAAGACCTAGGCATGGAGGCCATCCATGAGTTCACGGTAGAGGAAATGCCGGTAACGGTAGCTGTAGACGTGAATGGCGCCTCGGTTCACCAAACCGGTCCAGCAATCTGGAAAAAGAAAATTGCGGAAGAGCATGCTATCGAAGTGAAGTAGGGCGCTGCTAGTTAGTCCCTACCGTTGAGCGCAATTCTGTCTGGTAATAATTCTGCCACTTTTTACTGTTGAGATAAAAATTGCGATGTCCGCGCCAAGCCTTCTTTCAGTATCGAAGGTGTGTTTGCATATCCAATTCGAATATACCCCTCCATTCCCAATGCTGAGCCAGGCGTGAACATCACCCCAGTCTCTTCTAATAGTGAAATACAGAAATCATGAGAATTCATTGGCAGGTCATATTTCAATAAAGCGGTAGTGCCAGAACGTGGTTTCACCCATGAGATTCGCGGCTGAGCATCCACCCAGGCTTCTAATACCCCTAGATTGTTGCGCGTTATCGATTGGCTGCGCTCTAGTACGCTTTGTTTGTTTTCCAATGCCATCGTAGCAAAATGGTCGTCAATTATGCCGATTGAGATCGTGTCATAATCGCGATGCCTTGATACTTTTTCAATCAGCTCTTGTGCTGCTGCGATCCAACCCAAGCGCAAACCGGCTAGGGAAAATGCTTTGGATACGCTCGCGGTACTGATACCTTTTTCATAGATGTCGGCTATTGATACCGTCATTCCAGAGCCTACCTGATTTGTGCCGCGATATACCTCATCACAGAGTATCCACGCCCCTATTGGACGGGCAATCTCAACAATGTCTTGCAACACAGCTTCATTCATTAACGAGCCGGTTGGATTATTCGGATTATTGATTGCAATCAAACGTGTGCCCGGCAAAGCAAGTGCGCGTAACTCTTCCAGGTCAGGGAGAAAGCCGTTCTCTTCACGCAGTTGTAAATGATGTACATCAGCACCGATACTAGCGGGAATGGAGTAGTGTTGCTGGTATGTAGGCACGACAGAGATCACCCGGTCACCTGTCTCCACTAATGTCTTGTGGACAAGCATATTAGCACCAATTGCGCCGTGGGTTACGATAACATTCTCCACTTCTTGGTGCGCGTACAGTGTCGCGATCGCGGCACGTAAACGATCAGATCCTTCAATCGCGCCATAGGTCATCTTCAAGGTCATCAGCTCAGAAAGACAGGTTTCATCCTTGCCAGCAAGTGCTAATAGTTCAGCTATAGTTAGGCTTTTCACGCAGGTTTCTGCCAAATTCCATTCACATTTGGTTTCCCACTCGTTCATCCATATTTCGACATCAAAAGGTTCGATTTGCATATCTAGTTTCCGCTCGGCTGGCAGTTGCAGCGCCCTTGGTGAATATCGTGTCAGGCATAATCATTCGCACATGTCTTCGTAGGGGTTCTCGAGTTCCAACGATATTTCTAGAGTCCGTCCTGCCACAGAAAGATTGCCTTTGCTCAGTTCAATTGACTCACTTCCTAGCACATTGTGATCGAACTTATAGATTGTTCGGTTCTCGCCCGCCATTGCAGAGGCATCATATTCTTGAGAATCTTGCGCCACAGTTTCGTTGAGCGACTTATACTTACTGATCGCCTTCTCTCCATGCCGCTTTGTAAGCATCTTCTCTACAACATGTGGCGCGAGTATCGAGGCGCTCGCATTGTTGCCGCCGAATCCTTTAGAATTGATTATGACAGCATCCATGCCCTGTTTGCCTACGTCTGCGTGTTTAAGAAGAAAATTGATGCTGCTGTGAGTCACATCGTCAGCTATTTTGTCCACAGTAAGAATGCCTGGAATAATCCCCTCCGCCCAGACGCCAAGACTTGCCGCGATCTGATCGCCGGAGGAGGAGGCGAGCGAGTGACCAATATAGGATTTCACAGCGGCAACTGGCCAGCCGTGAATGCCAAAGGTCGCAGCTATCTGATTAATGATATGTGATTCGGTTTGTCGGTTCTGTAGGGTGCCTGTGCCGTGTGCTTGTACGTAGCTGCGAGTCGCTAAGCCCTCCTGTCCAATGATGTTCTTTGTAGCGGCGGCGGCTTTGGCTAACGAGATGTAATTGCCTAAGCCTGGGCTGGCAATGGATTTCTTAAAGCCATCGGCATTGATAAACACATCGTTAACGCCTCCATATATATTGGCCCCAAGTTCCATCGCCAATTCATCATCGAAAAGCACGACGCACTGCGCCGATTCCGCGAGGGTAAACCCAGCGTTATATCCAAAAGGTCTGCAAGCCCGGCGGAAGTCGGGGGCATCATTCTTAGATAGTTTATCAAGTTGCCGCAAGCTAGCGTCATCGGCCAGTGCGCCCATCGTGCCAAATCCGTCGAAAATCTCGGGCACCAAGGGCGCCTCACTGGTGCCGACAAGAACAACTCTGTGGCTTCCCGATTGTATATCGCGAATGCCCTGGCGAAGGTTGTACAAGAATGTTGCGCAAGCAGCCACGTTGGTGCCTGTTGTCCCTAAATTTCCTAACACGTAGGCATTGATGAAGTCTGCCGGCATCTCGGCATAACCTAATGGAAGTTGCTTCGAGGTGACTTTCTTGCCGAGTAGGCGTGCCTGCATCATCCCGCCGTATCCGTTGTAATCGAGTTGGCCCATTCCGCTGCCAGCGTAGACAGCAATCTGATCGGCTGCGACATTCTGTTTCACGATCTCCCAGTCAATGCCCATGGAATTAATCGCATCGGATGCTGCAAATACCGTTAGCTGTAAGCCACGCGGGTGGTTCCTAGATGAATACAAGGTGGTAGGATCAAAACCAGATGGTAATTGCCCAGCGCTATGCACGGCCGTCTCGCGACTGCATTTCAGCGATACCTCGAAGTTTTCCACTGTAATTACTCGAACTCGGCCCTCAAGGTCCGCATCTGAGACGCTCCATCCCGCAGGCAATGGTGTGGGTAAATCCTTTTTTCGTAGGGTGAATTCCAGCGGTTGATCGGATGCGGGGCCCAAGGCGGCATTTCTTAGGTAGGGTAATAGATCTGGGTCGAATAGATTGTTTTCCAGTCCCCGAATTAGCGTGCCTTGCTCGAGAGCCGGCCCTAGTTGAGCGAGGTAATCATCGAGATTGACCTCAACTGAGTTGCCATCAGTCCATTTTCCGTCGCTTTTCTTAAGTTGCCCGGTAAGTGCGGCGAGACTATGGTAAGTGGCCTGTACTT
Source organism: uncultured Pseudomonadales bacterium (assembly GCA_949372635.1). GTDB lineage: Bacteria > Pseudomonadota > Gammaproteobacteria > Pseudomonadales > Pseudohongiellaceae > UBA9145. The sequence continues at coordinate 8,707 of CASIAB010000006.1, read as the reverse complement.
GAGCGGAAGGCAGAGCATCAATAACCATGCGTCGGTAGCCATGATGGCCCGAGCTGCGACCTGCCGCATTGATTCCGCCGAATCCTGTGATAACAGGTAATCTCCCCATTGTTCTTTCCTTTTTTGGCCAGGCTTTTTGCTGGGTGCATCCTAGTAAATTCTCCTATGAGACTATAGTGGGATATTTCCAGAAAACTTTAGGCCATATTGGACAGTAAGTAAGACATAGTGGCCAGATTGTTCTTCCTGTTACAAGCGCAAGCAAAAGGACGCCGAAAAACCGTACTTAGGAGCTGCAGGCTTGAACAACTTGCATAAAGCCTGCGCCACACATAGCATGAGAGCATAAAGCCGAAATTCGTCAGCATTCCTTGGAGAAATCATGAATCTTAAAAAGCTAGCTACAACATGCCTATTGCTGGGCGTCGCAGCTTCCGCTTTGGCTCAGGATGATCGATTTGCAGCTGTAACCATCGAGACTGTGCCTGTTACTGGCAATATCTCGATGCTGATTGGATCGGGCGGCAACATCGGGGTATCAACAGGCGCTGATGATCTGTTGATCATCGATGATCAATACGAGCCTTTGGCGGCAAAAATTCGCGTCGCTCTTTCTCAACAAGGTTCCGATACTCCGAAATTTCTACTCAATACACACTTTCACGGTGATCACACAGGAGGCAATGCAGACTTCGGCGCAGCGAGTATTATTATCGCTCATGAAAACGTGCGTGGTAGGTTAGTGGCAGGGGATTCACCTGATTCGGCTTTGCCTGTAATCACTTTCGATGACGATGTCACTGTTCACTTTAATGGCGAGAATATTACATTGATTCATATGCCAAGAGGCCACACCGATACCGATAGTGTGGTGATGTTTGAAGACAGCAACGTTATCCACATGGGTGATCATTTTTTCAATGGTGGCTTTCCCTTCGTCGACCTTGCAAGTGGCGGCATAGTTGAAGGCTATACCAGTAACTTTGAAAAGGCTCTGTCCTGGATCGACGATGACACGTCAGTAATTCCAGGTCACGGACCGCTAGGCACGAAAGCGGATCTACTAGCCTTCTACAATGTAGTAAAAGACACATCGACTACTATTAATGTCATGAAGTCACAGCAGGTGAGTGTGGAAGAAGCTGTCGCTGAAGGCTTGGGTGATGAATACGAACTGCGGGGACAGGGATTCATTAACCAGCAGCGTTGGATAGAAACTGTCTTTGCAAGCTATCCCCGATAGTTGGGATGCAGCAAACCGATACCCTATAGTCCTATGGAGTTCGCGTCGCCGGATTTTTCGGTGAGGTCTCACCTCTCATGAGCAATAACGACGAAAAGCAATCGAGCTTGAAGCAACTTCACCAGGGGTTGGGTATTCCCGCGGACTATGCGACAAGTTGCGCGCTCCCATTGTGCCTCGAGCCCGCCGCTCTCGTTAATACAGAGCTCGACTTCTATCAGCGTCAGCAGAGATTAACGCCCGGAGCGTTCTCTGCGTGGACAGAAATGCGCGAGGCAGCGACTAACCAGGGAATCTCACTGTTTCTAATTTCAGCGTTCCGCGGCTATCAATATCAACATGATATTATTGCGGCCAAACTAGAAAAGGGCCAGACGATAGAGGAGATTCTGAGAGTGAATGCAGCTCCTGGCTACAGTGAGCATCACAGCGGGCGCGCTGTCGATCTAGGAACGCTAGGCTGCGATGCTCTCAGCGAAAAATTTGAAAAAACTAATGCGTATAAATGGCTAGTAGAGCACTCTGACAGCTATGGATTCAGTCTGAGTTATCCTCGCGACAACCCCTTCGGCATAGATTTCGAGCCATGGCATTGGTGCTATACTCAGGACTAACTTTTTTAGACAAACGTAAATTAAAGGGGTAGTCTAGAACTCGAACTACTAAGGAGAAGGGATGTTCGAGAACTGCCAGCAAGTGCTTTTCCTAACCTATTATCTGAATACATCTGTATTTAGGTGCCTTACTCAATTTCAATTTCTTACGCTCATCTCTCGAGCAATTTCTAATTATTATTCGTCAGTGGCGACTGTCATATTTTCGACAGCCGTGGCTGTTTCCTGGCGACGAAAATTGATTGAGAACAAATTCACAACTACAAAAGAGGGCAATATCTAAACTAAGAGTATTTGCAATTCACCATTTTGAATAAAATCAGGAGAGTGTATTTTATGACTAATGAATTCCAAATCGTGTATCACAATATAGATCAAACCGAAGCGATCAGCGAAGCCGTACAAAAGCGGATAGACAAGCTGGAACGCTATTGTGACCATATTATAAATGGTCGAGTAGTATTAGACTCCCCCCACAACAATCACCATAAGGGGAAGGTTTATTCGGTTACATTAGAGATTCACACGCCAGAGTTAGAGGTTCGAGTAAATCAAGATCAACACGACAACAGCGCTCATGAAGATTTATATGTCGCAATTCGGGACACCTTCAACGTGGCGGAGCGACAATTTAAGTCTATAGACAAAAAGCATCGAGCAACACCGCTGTATCAGAAAATTGAAACAATGGTGCCAGGTGGTGATCCGGTTGTGAAAGAAATTGCGGATGAGGCGGAAGTTATGCATGAGATTAATAGCGAGGCTGCGGCCTGAGGCGGCAGACGGTATATGGACGACGCAATTAGAAAGGAAATTGAGGCGGCAACTTTTCGAAGGCTGCTGCAACATTTAGATGACAACAAGGACGTTCAAAACATTGATCTGATGAACCTGGCAAGCTTTTGTAGAAATTGCTTGTCGAAATGGTATGTGGCAGAGGCGGGGTCTCTCGGCGCTGATATTGATTACGAATCCGCGCGAGAGATTGTCTACGGCATGCCTTACCCCGATTGGAAGTCTAAATACCAAGCGGAAGTTAGTACGGAAAAATTGCAGAAATTTGATAGTCGATCAATCGACTAACTAGTTATTGTGCATATCCAGTGGAGTCTCTGCATTTGTATTTAGAGATTCCTCTTTTTGTTTTTACAAAATATTATCTAATATTTTTCTGCCAGGAATAATTTATTTCTAACCAAACTTCGATATTCTATTGGCGTAACTGCGGTTACCTTCTTGAACAAGCTAGTGAAATAACTCGCATCTTGATAGCCCACCATATCGGCGACTTCGGATACAGCGAGGTTACTTTGCTTCAACAACTCTTTGGCATGTTCGATTCTCAGGCCCTGCAGGTACTGAAGGGGTGAGACATTGGTCGCTAATTTGAATCGGCGGTTCAGGGATCGTGCGCTCAGTTTAAATCTTTTCGCCAGGGCGCTTATGAGCACATCCGACTGGGAGTTTTGGTCCAGCCACTCCTGTACTTTTATTATTTCTTCGTCATGATGACTACGCTGCTGGTCTTCATTTAGGAGTAATGATTCATAGGAGCGTTTCAACTCGTGCGTAAACTGCTGTGCTATTTCGCTGGCAATCGACTCGCCATATAGCTGTTCCAAAAAATGCAGCATGATGTCGCGTACTGCGTTGATGCTGCCGGTGCAATAGAGTCTTCCATCGCTTGTGATGAAGCGCTTGCGCTGCAATTTTATGCCAGGGTAACGCTTTGAAAATTCATCGAAGAAGCGCCAGTGAGTGGTGGCAGATTTGCCTTGGAGTAGGCCAGTCTCAGCAAGTAAATAACTTCCGGTCACGATCGAGCAGAGTGTGCTGCCAGCAGCGTACTGTTGCACTAGCCAGTTCATCATGGGCTTTAGTTTAGGGAGTGACGATCTGGGATTTCCCCAGATTCCGGGTATGAAGATAAGGTCGGTGTTGCTTATGTCGTTTAGCGTAGTTTGACACTTGATACGCATCCCGCCGCTGAGTACTGTTTCGGTAGTGTCAGTGCTGGAAGCCAAATCAATAGTGACGAGCTTATCTAGTTGCCGGCGAGCTCTGGCAACATCGTTAGCAGCACTCAGCATTTCTAGAGGTATGGTAACGGTTGACCCGAGCGCCTTGGGTACAGCAATTATGGTTACGTGTTTCATAACCGATTATTAGATTCCTGGTAGCTTAGTATTCAATAGCGAGAACATAGTAAGCCTTGCGACCATTTGGTGACTCTATCTCGATTTCATTGTCGACTTCCTTCGCTAAAAGGGCGCGACCCAAGGGTGCATCGATGCTGATATGACCTTTCTGAGGGTCTAATTCATCGGGGCCGACTATTTTATACTTGAGTGTGTTTTGCTCTTCATCTTCAAGCGTGACGATTGCGCCGAAATAGATCTTGTCTTGATTGGTAGGGGGCTGAGAAACTACAGTCATCTCTTCTAGTCGCTTATTTAGATATCTTACTCTGCTATCTATCTCGCGCAGACGCTTCTTACCATAGATATATTCAGCGTTCTCCGACCTATCGCCTTGTGCGGCGGCCTCGGAGACTGATTGGGTAATTACTGGGCGTTCGACTTTCCACAGCTGATGTAACTCTGCTTGCATTGCTTTCTCGCCCTCAGGGGTAATGTATTTTGCGCTAGTCGGTCGTGGTGGGCGATATCTACTCATTCGTTCAGGAATCCAGGCTGAGACTCAACTGGTCTTTATTATTTTCGATTTTCGAACTTTGTGTGTTTGAATTTTCTATAAGTGGAATCAATTTGACTCCCATGCCCAGTAGTCGAACTGGTTTGTTGCCACGTGCGAAGCCTTGTTCGCAGAGTGTTCTGTAATTCCCGGCATCGGTTGAGGAAGATACCATCTCTACCGTAGTGCTTACGAAGTCATGAAACTTAATTTTTACAAATTGCTTCTGAATTTGGTAGTTGTCTTTCAAGCTCTGTATTCTCTTTAGCAATTGCCTCTCGAGATCCGGTAGAGCATTGAGGCAGCTTTCGAGCGAGGGTAGATCCTCAGTAAAGGTGTTCTCAACACTAACTGATTTTCGAATGCGGTCAGTTTGCACAGGGCGGCTATCGATGCCCTGGCTAAGATTGTACAACCGGTTACCGAATGAGCCAAAGTATTTACTTAGTTCTTCCTCGCCTAGTAGCCTCAGGTCTTCGCAGCTCTCTAAGCCAAGGCGCTTCATCTTAGCTGCAGTGACTTTTCCGACGCCGTGCAGTTTCTTCACCGGTAGGGTGGCGACGAAAGCTTGAACTTGCTCGGGATGAATAACGAACTGCCCATCGGGCTTCTCCCAATCACTGGCGATCTTGGCTAGGAATTTATTCGGGGCGATGCCCGCTGAAATAGTTATACCGACGCGTTCGTGGACTTCTCTGCGAATAGCTTTGGCGATCCGGGTAGCGCTGCCCTCGAATTGGGTACAGTCACTAACATCTAAAAAAGCCTCGTCGAGGGAGAGCGGCTCGATCAATTCAGTATAGTTGTGAAAGACTTCGTGGATAAGTCTGGAGGCTTCCCGATACTTCTCCATCTCGGGGCGGATGATTATAAGGTCGGAACAAAGCTTGCGTGCCATGGAAGAAGCCATCGCCGAATGTATGCCAAACTTTCTCGCCTCATAGTTACAGGTAGCGACTACTCCGCGTCGATCGGGTGAGCCGCCCACTGCAATTGGTAGGTTGGCTAAATTTGGATTGTCGCGCATCTCTATTGATGCATAGAAGCAGTCGCAATCGCAGTGAATGATTTTTCGGAAACTGTCCATGACGATTTCTAGTTTGGCAATGCCTGCCAAAACTACAGCAGGCCTTCACAGAAGTAAACGTAATCGGGCCAGCTGCATGATCGTCTTGGTCTAGGCGTTATTTTTTTCAAACTCTTGCATAAAATTCACAAGAGCTTCGCAGCCAGCAACTGGCATGGCGTTGTAGATTGAGGCTCGAATTCCACCGACGTCACGATGTCCTTTCAACGCATAGAGGCTGTTAGCTTCTGCCTGCTCTAAGAAGCTGTCTAGTAAGTCTTCATTGAGTGTCTTGAAGGTCACGTTCATTATTGATCGATGAGCTGGCTCTGCAGTGCCGAAGTAGAAGTTGGTACTATCAATATAATCGTAGATCAATTTAGCTTTCGCTTCATTTTTCGCTTCCATTTTCTCTACGCCACCTTGGTCTTTCAGCCATTCCATTACTAGCGACATCATATAGATGGCGAAGGTGTTGTTGGTATTGGCTAGTGAATGCTGATCAGCATAGGTCTTGTAATTCAATAGCCCTGGAGTTTCAGGAATTGCGTGTTCTAGTAGATCTTCCCGAATTATGACTACAGCGAGTCCGGCCGGCCCTAGGTTCTTTTGAAGACCCGCAAAAATAACGCCGAATTGGCTTATATCTATTTTGCGAGACATAAACTCGGAGGTCATATCAGCGACCAAAGGAATGTCCCCGGTATCAGGGAATGATTGCCATCGCGTGCCATACAAGGTGTTATTGCTGACTATGTGAACATATGAGCTTTCTGGGTCTAGCATTGACGCGTCAAACTCAGGGATGTGATTGAAGTTGCTATCTTTGCTGCTAGCAATGTTGAGCGCAGTACCGTAACGGTTTGCTTCCTTGCTGGCTTTTACCGCCCAAGTGCCAGTGAGGACAAAGGATGCCTTGCATGCAGGGTTACGATTGATGAGATTCAGAGGTACAGCAGAGAACTGCATTTGAGCGCCTCCATGCACGTACAAAATTTTGTAGTTTCTTGGTATATTTGCGAGCTCTCGAAGCAGGGCATCGCTGCGATCTATAATCTCGCCGAATTCCTTGGAGCGGTGGCTTATTTCGATTACCGACGCGCCCATATTGTTGTAATCAAGGAATTCCGCCTGTGCTTTCTGCATAACTTCAATAGGGAGCATTGCAGGTCCTGCGCCAAAATTAAAAACTCGAGTCATTGTCTCAATTCCAATAGTAATTGTTAGTTTGTGCCGTGCTAAAGAAGAGTAACTTTAATTACGTCTTCGATTTCTGAAATCGCGGCCAGTGCTTCTTCTGAAGGCCGGACCTCTAAGTCGATTAGGTTGTAAGCAATATCATCGCGACTCTTATTCAGCATGTCCTTCACGTTGATATTCTGATCCGCAAGTACTGATAATATCTGACCAAGCATCTTGGGTACGTTGCGATTGCAGATAGCTAGACGAGTACAACTACCCGCGTCCTCAGTTCTATCTAGAAACGAGGCAGGAAAGTTCACCGAGTTTTTGATATTGCCGTTCTCTAGAAAATCTATAAGCTGGTCTGCAGCCATAATTGCACAATTTTCTTCAGCCTCATTGGTGCTGGCACCGATATGTGGCATGGAAATAACATCCTCTCTGCCCAATAAATCGGGTCGAGGGAAATCACTCACGTACTTGCCGAGCTTGCCGGACTCCAAAGCTTCGAGAAGCGCTTTAGAATCAACGATCTCATCGCGCGCAAAGTTTAATAGGCAGGTGTCATCTTTCATGGATGCGAAAACTTCCGCATTGATCAGGTCGCGTGTCGAATCCAATACTGGTAAATGCAGAGAGATGAAATCGGAGCTGGCAACCAAAGAAGCAATGTTTTCTTTGCGCCGCACTTTGCTTGGTAGGCGCCATGCTGCTTCTACTGAGAGGGCAGGATCATAGCCTTGCACCTTCATACCCAGATCGATCGCCATTTCGGCAACGAGAGAACCAATAGCGCCTAGGCCTATCACTCCCAATGTCTTGCCGAAAATCTCGCTACCCTTGAAGCGCTTCTTCTCTTTCTCCATCAGCTTGGATAATTCGGCTTCGTCTTTGATTTCAGTCTGTGTGCTGGCAAATTCTATGCCTAGGACAATTCCTCGTGAGGCGAGTAGAAGTCCACACAAAACTAGCTCCTTAACAGCGTTAGCATTTGCGCCAGGTGTGTTGAATACGACGACACCTGCCTCGGTGCAGGCATTTACAGGTACGTTGTTCGTGCCAGCGCCCGCTCGGGCGACAGCTTTCAGTTCAGCCTGAATAGCAGATGCATCTAATTTGTGGCTTCGCAGCAAAATGGCATCGGCTTCAGCTAGGTCTGGGTCGACTTGAAAATCTTCACTGCGAAAGCGCGTCAATCCCCTCGAGGAAATCGCGTTATAGGTCTTTATTTTGTGCATTTGAATTCCTGAGCTATGTGGCTCTCGTACGATTATGTCAGCTATTTAGATGTGCTACAGCGCTGAACGCTAATGACAGCGAATAGTGCTAGTTTTTATGCTGAGGGTGTATCATCCAAGCTTATTTTCTTGGGCAGGAGGCTGACTATTAGTTGCTTATCCTGAGAAATAACGCGTGCAATTATGTCGTGATTCGCACCGAAATTCCAGCCGGATTTCTACAGAGTAGCGTGACCTTTGTAGGCCTCCAACTTAATGGCCTGAGAAGGAATTAATCGTAAGGAAATTTCCATGAATAAATTAGATGCGGGGGTCGCGATCCCTATCGAAACAGAGGCTGTGCCGGTAAGGCGCATATTAGGGCTCAATCCCGGCCCTATGACTGGCCCGGGAACGAATAGTTATTTGATTGGGCAGGAGCGCCTGTCACTTCTGGATCCTGGGCCAGCAGATGAGACTCAGCTGCAGAATTTTCTTCAAGCCATAGGCAGCGCGACACTGGAGAATATTCTAATAACTCATACACATGCGGATCACTCACCTGGCGCTTTAGCTTTGCAGGAAGCTACGGGAGCAAGATTGGTTGGCTTGAAGGCTCCAGATGTAATTGGCCACGACAAGACATTTTCTCCTGATCGGCTCTGGCGCGACGAAGAGACTATCGACTGTG
>CASIAB010000005.1:267500-326259 GCA_949372635.1 uncultured Pseudomonadales bacterium | reverse complement strand
AGACATTTTCTCCTGATCGGCTCTGGCGCGACGAAGAGACTATCGACTGTGGTGAATACAGAGTGCAGTTAATTGCCACTCCAGGGCATGTTTCGAATCATATCTGCTTTCTGCTGAAGGAAGAGCAACTGCTGTTTACCGGCGATCATGTCCTGCAGGGCACGACCTCGGTGATCCTGCCGCCGGATGGGGATATGACCGCCTATCTCAATGCCTTAGAGCGGCTGTTGCTGATCCCGCTAAAGGCTTTGGCGCCTGGTCATGGCGCTGTGATGACGGAGCCTCGCCTTGAGATTGAGAAACTTATTGCGCATCGTTTAAAGCGGGAGCAGAAGGTAGTCGCGGGACTCGAAAGCTTAGGTGCGGTCAGCTTGGATGAGTTGGTACTAACAGTCTACGACGACGTGGCCAAGCAACTTATCCCTTGGGCAAAGAGGACGCTTCTGGCTCATTTGTTGAAGCTGCAGCAAGATGAACGGATTCAATGCAACAACGAGCTTTGGGAAATGCGGTAAGTACAAGTTATGAATGCAGAGAATGAAGAAGCGGCACAATGGTCGCTGTATCTTATTAGTACCGGCCAGGCCAGTCTCTATACGGGAGTGACTACAGATGTTCAGCGACGCTTCGCGGAACATGAGAATAAAGACAAAAAGAACAAAGGCGCTAAGGCTCTGCGCGGTAAAGGGCCACTGAAGCTAGTTTTTAAAATAGTTGTCGGGAATAGATCCGACGCTCTCAAGCTGGAGTATAGAGTTAAGCAATTGAGCAGAACTGATAAGCAGCGGCTAATCAGCCGTACTACCAAGCTAGAGGAATTGATAACGTGGCTTCAGGAAAAATGATCGCTGAAGAAAATTCTGAACAGATCGAAGAGCAGAATACAAAGATATCCGTAGGCATTAGTAGCTGTCTGCTAGGCGAGAAAGTTCGCTACGATGGTGGGCATAAGAACAACTCCTATGTAGGGAAGACTTTGGGGCAGTATTTTGATCTTCAGGCGTTTTCCCCAGAACTAGATATAGGCCTGGGTATGCCGCGTAAACCGATTCGTCTTTTGCGGAAAGGCTCAAATGTTATTCGCTGTATTCCTATCGACAATCCCGAGCTAGACTTCACCGATGCGCTCGCAAAATCCGCAAATGAGAAGAAGCAGTGGCATAATAATTTGTGCGGCTACATTTTAAAGAAGGATTCTCCGAGTTGCGGCATGGAGCGCGTTAAAATCTGGGACGATGTCATGCCTATCCGAAAGGGAATCGGTATCTACGCTGGTAAGATGATGGAAAACTTTCCCTATCTGCCTGTGGAGGAAGAGGGCAGGCTTGGTGATGTAGTGCTAAGAGAAAATTTCATACAGCGAGTTTTCATCATGCACCGCTGGTACCAGCTCAAAGAGCAGGGAATGACGCTCAGTGGTCTCTTGAATTTTCATGCGCGACACAAGTTAATCGTCATGAGCCACAATCAAAACCGCAATCGTGAACTCGGACAGCTGCTTGCTGCGGCGCGTAAGGATAATGTGCTAGAGGTTGCGGAGGAATATTTACTGAAGTTGATGCGTGCGTTAAAGATTCCTGCAACGCGAGGAAATCACGTCAACATCTTGCAGCATATTCAAGGTTATCTTAAGAAACCCTTAGGCGCGGATGACAAGTTAGAGCTAACTGAGACGGTGGAGAAATATCGCCTCGGTCAATTGCCACTTATTGTGCCAATTACTCTGTTCAATCATTTTTTCAGAAAGCATCCGGATGATTACATCGCCAACTCCTGGTACATGGACCCCTACCCCGAAGAGATGAATCTGCAGAATCATATCTAGTTCTGTTAAAGAACTTAGGCAGGCTGTTCCGCAACTAGAGGAGCGATCTTGAAGTTTGTGTATCCATAGATCATTGATACAACAGGACAAACCAAATTAAAGAAGCAATAGGGCAGGTACGCGAATGTTGCTACGCCTAATGTGCCAGCCATGTAGGCGCCACACGTATTCCAGGGTATGAGTGGTGAAGTTATCGTGCCGGAATCTTCTAGGGCACGAGACAAATTCTTAGGATCCAGGTTTCTATTCTGGAATTCAAGTTTGTACATACGGCCCGGCAGCACGATCGCTATATATTGATCGGAGGTAATAATGTTCGCACCGATGCAGGTAATCACTGTTGTAGCAATCAGGCTTCCAGTACTGTGTACGAAGGAGAGGGCGTAGTCAACTAGGCACTGCAGTAAGCCGGTATGATCCATTACTGCGCCGAATACCATGGCGCAAAGAATTAGCCAGACCGTAGTCAGCATCGAGCTCATTCCTCCGCGCGTCATCAAGTCATCCAGCGTTTCATTTCCGCTGGACAATGAAAAGCCATCGAATAGCGTCTGCCAAGTTCCCTTAAACAGTCCGAGAAAAACATTGGATGTGTCGCCTGCCAAACTCAGTACGGCGCTCTGCTGAAACGATAGTGCCAGCACCACACCAATAAGTGCACCGCCGAGAATCGTCGGGATAGGAGGAAACTTTTTCTGAGCCATAATCAAGAGGGCTAGAACCGGTAGCAACATAAATGGGTTTATAGTGAAGTTATCTTGAATTAGCTGCATCGTCGCGGCAAGGTCGCTAGCGCTACTATCAGTATCAATGTTCAGTCCGATAATAATGTATAGAATTAGAGCTATAACAATGCTGGGAATTGTGGTCCATACCATATGACCAATGTGTGAGAATAGGTCAGTCCCCGCCACTGCCGGAGCTAAATTTGTAGTCTCAGAAAGTGGAGACATCTTGTCACCGAAATAGGCGCCGGAAACGATTGCGCCAGCAGTAATTTCAACCGATAGACCGAGGCCTGCTGCCGCACCGATTAACGCGATGCCCACCGTACCGGCAACGGTCCAAGAGCTGCCGATGCTGAGTGCGATCAGACCACAAATAATGCAGCTTGCAGCGTAGAAGATTGCTGGATCTAATATGAGTAGGCTGTAGTAGATCATGGTCGGCACGGTGCCAGAGAGAATCCAGCTGCCGATTAGCAGGCCTACACTAAACAGAATAAGAATCGGCTTCAGCGCGATTGTGATTCCAGTGATTATGGCATTCTCGATTTGCTGCCAATCCTGCCCGTTACTGCAGCCTACTGCCGAGGCGACCACGGCACCGATGATGAGCGCTATCTGGTTGGCTCCCTGACTTGCGTCTGCTCCAAATAGAAATACCGAGAATGAGAGAAGGCTAATCAGCACAAAAATCGGAATTAGTGCCTGCTTAACTGTCGCGGGACGCAGCGATGAGTCAGATGCCGATTCGGGTGTTAATTCCATTCCTACGACCTAATTGGGCTAATTTCATTGGTATAGAGCATAAAGGCTGGGGTTGCTGCCTGTCTATGCTATATCCATGCATTGGGCCCGCAACAGCTGGATTTGGGTTATAATTCGCTCCTTTACGGGCCTGTGAGTCCGTTGGCGTGAGTCTTGCTCGGCAGGGCTTGCCAATTTTGACGAATTCCTATCAATTTAATTGGACATCATTTCAAGTAGACAGAAAAAGAAGTAAGTAAGAATGACCGATATCGAAAACTACATGCAGCAGCTGGGGCGTCAGGCGAGACAGGCATCACGCCGGATCGCAAAGGCTAGTACAGCGCAAAAAAATGCAGCGCTTAACGCGATAGCCGAGGCAATCGATGTTAATCGAGGCCAGCTTATTCACGCCAATGAGCAAGATATGCAAGCAGGCACAGACAAGGGGCTAGATGCAGCTTTGCTCGACCGCCTAGAACTGAACGTCGCTCGAATTGACAGCATGATCGAGGGGCTGCGACAGGTAGCGGCTCTGGATGATCCCGTTGGCGCTATATCAGATCTCAAATACCGCCCTAGCGGTATTCAAGTTGGCAAAATGCGGGTACCTCTTGGTGTAATTGGCATAATTTACGAATCGCGACCGAATGTAACTTGTGAGGCGGCTAGCCTCTGTCTGAAGTCTGGCAACGCCACAATCTTACGCGGCGGCTCCGAGGCAATTCATTCGAACCAAGCCATAGCTGCATGCATCAAGACAGGCTTAGAAAAGGCAGGTTTGAGTGAGCACGTGGTTCAAGTTCTGGATCGCTCCGATCGAGACGCGGTTGGGCTTTTGATTACCATGCCCGAATTTGTCGACGTGATTATTCCACGAGGCGGAAAAGGCCTTATCGCTAGGGTTAGTGCCGATGCGAAAGTGCCAGTAATTAAACACTTGGATGGAAACTGTCACGTCTACATCGATGACAAGGCGGATATCGAGAAGGCAATACCGATTGTGATCAACGCGAAAACTCAGCGGTATGGCACATGCTGTACGTTGGAGTCCTTGCTAGTCGCCGAGCAAATTTCCGCTGAGGTGTTGCCTACTCTGTGTGCGCAATTGATAGAGAAAGGTGTGGAGCTGCGCGGCTGTGAAAATACGCGAGCGTTGGCCCAGGGCATTAACCTGGCGACCGAAGAGGATTGGGAAACAGAATACCTAGCACCAATATTGTCGATAAAGATCGTCGCCGATGTAGACGCGGCGATTAGTCATATCAATACCTATAGCTCGCAGCACACGGAATCTATTGTGACCGAAGACTACACGCGCGCGCAGCAGTTCCTTAGAGAAGTCGATTCGAGTTCGGTGATGATAAATGCGTCTACACGATTTGCAGATGGATTCGAATATGGCCTTGGAGCGGAAATTGGCATCTCGACAGACAAACTTCATGCGCGTGGTCCGGTAGGTCTTGAAGGCCTGACTTCGCAGAAGTATATCGTCTTGGGGGACGGACATATCCGACAATGAGCTCTCCCTTAGCCGTGCTTGGCGGATTGTTTGACCCGGTGCACAAGGGGCATGTGAGCGCCGCACTGTTCGCTTTAGAATTCTTGTCTGTGCAGCGGCTCAAAATGATCCCCTGCCATTTGCCTAATCACAAGATTGTGCCTGCCACGCAGGCTGAGCATCGATTGGCAATGCTTACGCTGGCAACAGCTTCCTATCCACAAATAGAAATAGATCCGATCGAGTTACAACGGGATCGAGTGTCTTATTCGGTGGATACGCTCACCGAGCTTAAGAAGCGGCACAGTATGTTGGTATTCGTGCTCGGCGTGGATTCGTTTAATAGCCTGCCGCAATGGCACGATTGGCAGAAGATCTTGGAATTGAGTCATCTGTTGGTCTTGCCCAGACATGGGTCGACTGTTTCGGATGAAACTTTGCGTGCTGTTGATATTGAGCATAGGCAGGTGGACACAAGTGAACAGATGCTGGCTAGCGCTAGTGGCAAAATTATTTTTTGTGAGAACTTTGACTATGATGTGGCATCGAGTGAAATAAGGAAGAAAATAACGAGAGGCGATGATGTGTCGGCGGCACTTGATGCCAAGGTTGTTCAATACATTAATGATAATTGCCTTTATCAGAATTAGTTAACTAGAGTGAGACTGCGGTTTGAATAGTACAGAATTATCAGAAATAGTTGTTGAGGCAGTGAAGGATATGAAGGGTCAATCGATTCGCTGCATCAATGTCGAAAGATTAACTTCGATCACGGACTATATGGTCATCGTGACGGGGACTTCGAGTACGCACCTGAAGGCATTGGCGGATTCGGTGAGCAAATCGGTAAAGGATGCAGGGCAGGAAGTGGTGGGCCTGGAAGGTAAGCTCGCCTCGGAATGGGTCTTAGTAGATCTGGGCGGTGTCGTCCTGCATTTGATGCTGGCGCCGGTGCGCGCACTTTACAATCTGGAAGAGCTTTGGAATTTCGAAACAAAGCCGGCAGCCGGTGCTGATTCGGAAAACCCTGCCGCGTGAGGGTAAGGGTCCTGAGTGTGGGAACCAAGATGCCAGCCTGGGTTCTAGCGGGCATCGCGGAGTACCAGAAGCGACTGGTGGCTGATCTGGACTTCTCGCTAATAGAAATACCGATGGCTAAGCGCACGAAGAACAGCAATATTGACCAATGTAGGAAGAAGGAGAGGCGATGCACTGCTAGCCTCGATTCCATCGGGAGACTATGTGGTAGCGCTGGATGTTAGTGGTAAATCGTTTAGCACCGAGGATTTAGCAGGGAAGATAGCGGATTTTCGGCAGCGCGGCGACAACCTGAGCCTGCTCGTAGGTGGCCCGGATGGATTGGGCGCCGAATGCTTGACGAGGGCGTCGGAACGTTGGTCGCTGTCTGCGCTGACGTTTCCGCACCCTTTGGTTAGGGTGGTAATTACTGAGCAGTTCTACCGAGCGATCAGCATCATTAAGGGACATCCCTATCACCGCAGCTAAGTGAAGTTATAGAGGTTGTTAACTTTGATCCAGCTTCACTAAAAACTCCGCCTAACTGCGCTAAACTGCAGAATTACAGCTAAATCGCCATTGCGGTAAAACTATTTATTGGGTTTGTTGTCGAACATCAAGACGCAAGCAATCCTTCAGTGAACAATCCCTTAGCCGATTACCTTATTGCAGCTAGGAAATTCGAAATATGGCAAAAAAATGGCAGCTTAAAGATCACGAAGCAGAGCGGGAGCTATTCAGCCGCCGTCTCGTCTTAGCTGCCGTTTTTGTTGTACTGCTATTTACCGCGCTGATCATAAAGCTTGTCAATTTGCAGGTCTTCCAATACGAATACTTCTCGGCTCGTTCTGATGGGAACCGACTGCACTCTCAATATGTACCTCCTGCGCGCGGCCTGATCTTCGATAATAGAGGGCAGCTAATCGCTGACAACCAACCGATTTTCAACTTAACAGTTGTAAGTGAGCAGGTCGGAGACCTTGATGAAACTCTGGATTATCTCGATACCTTAATAGATTTGTCTGATGATGAGAGAGAGCAGTTTAACAATCGGCTCAGAAGAAACCGCGTGCCGTTTACTTCTGTGCCGCTAAGGTATGTCCTCAGCGAGGCGGATAAATCCAAGATTGCTGTAAATAGTTTCAGGCTTCCTGGTGTCGCAATCGAGCCTCAATTCGTGCGGCAATACCCTCTCAAAGATCTCACCGCTCATTCGGTAGGCTACGTGTCAGAGATTAATCGTGCCGAGCTGGACTCTTTTGATGATGAGGATCGAGAAAACTATGGTGGCACAAACCATATAGGCAAGACTGGCATAGAACGAACCTATGAAGACCTGTTACATGGCACTGTTGGCTATGAAATAGTAGAAAAGAATAATAGAGGTCAGGTCATGCGCAGACTTGATCGCACTGACCCGATCGCTGGTAAGAATATTTCCCTCTACCTCGATAGTCAGCTGCAAATTGTGGCGGAAGAAGCGCTAGGAAATTTTCGTGGTGCTGTTGTTGCTATAGATCCAAATACGGGCGGTATCTTGGCCATGGTGAGCAAGCCCGGGTTTGATCCGAATCTGTTCGTGACCGGAATTAGCAATAAGAACTATAGCGTACTTGTCACAGACGAGATCAACACACCTCTGTTCGATAGATCAACAAACCCGTATCCACCCGGTTCAACTATTAAACCGTTTCTTGGCTTGGGCGGTCTTCATCATGGTCTCGTCGATTATGAGTTTGCGATTGAAGACCCAGGTTATTTTCGATTGCCAGGAGTGCGTTATCGTTGGGGCGACTACACGTTGAGAACCGCGATCGGAGGTGGTCATGGGCACACGAATCTACAGAAAGCCATTTATCAATCTTGTGATACCTTTTTCTATGATCTTGGCAATAGGATGGGTATTGATACCATGCATGGCTTCATGTCGCAGTTCGGGTTTGGAGAAAATTTCGCGCTCGATATTAATTACGCTAGAACTGGTGTTTTGCCCTCTCGTGAGTGGAAGCGAGCGACTAGAGGCGAGCCATGGTATCCGGGAGACACGATAAACTCCTCTATCGGTCAGGGATATATGTGGGCGACTCCACTACAACTTGCTACGGCAGCCTCGATCATGGCGAACAAGGGCAAGGTCATACAGCCGCGCATGTTGAAGGCCATTGATGGGGAGCCTTACGATCCCGAGATTCTAGATCGAGTGAGTGATGTCGTAGTAAACGACCCTGACTATTGGCGCTATATCGAGGAGTCGATGTCGATGGTAGTACATCGCGCTTTTAATGATGTATTTCGCGAATACGGAACCGCCTATGAAGCGATAGCTATGGAGGACCCGGAGATGCCTTATAGAATGGCTGGTAAATCCGGCTCGGCCCAAGTGGTCGGCATCAGTCAGGAAATTTTACAGAGTGATGATATTCAAGTCTCTGACCCGAACAAGGATCATGCCTTGTTCATATCCTATGCGCCGGCAGAAAATCCAAGCATAAAGCCGCAGATTGCGATTGCCGTCTTTGTTGAAAATGGTGAGCACGGAAGTAGCGTGGCTGGCCCTATTGCGAAGGCCGTAACAGACGCCTACCTCTTAGAC
Source organism: uncultured Pseudomonadales bacterium (assembly GCA_949372635.1). Classification (GTDB taxonomy): domain Bacteria; phylum Pseudomonadota; class Gammaproteobacteria; order Pseudomonadales; family Pseudohongiellaceae; genus UBA9145. The sequence continues at coordinate 317,854 of CASIAB010000005.1, read as the reverse complement.
ATTCTACAAATCGACTTCGCTGCGATGGATTCTGCTTGCTGACGAACTACTAGCACTGGTCGATGAGTAGCCAAGACTTCATACGCCAGTCCGGCGGCCTCGGTACTAAGTCCAGCTACAGTAAATCTATCTGGCGAACAATTCATACCGATCCTCCCCTTCTCGTTGGCATAACCCTGCTTTGTGGCTTTGGTTTGCTTGTGCTGTTCAGTGCAAGTGGGGGAGATGTTGCCGTGGTGCAAAGGCAGGCGCTTACTATGGTCGTCGGTCTCGTGGTCATGTTTATCGTCGCGCAATTCAATGTGCGCTTCTTTCGACAGTGGGCGCCGACACTGTATGCGGCCGGTCTGGGATTACTCGGGCTGGTGTTGTTAGTTGGAGTGGAGGCAAATGGAGCAAAAAGTTGGTTAGATTTACCAGGTCTGCCTAGCTTTCAGCCTTCAGAGTTGATGAAATTTGTAGTGCCTATGTTGATGGCATGGTATCTCGCGAGTCGTCCACTTCCACCAAGGTTCAAACACTTGTTTTGGTCTGCAGTAATGATACTGGTGCCGGCAGCGCTGATTATTATACAGAACGACACCGGCACGGCGATCATGGTTACCATGTCGGGTATCTTTGTTGTATTACTCGCGGGTATACGCTGGCGTATCGTAATTGCCGGATTTATAATGTTGCTGCTTGCATCACCGTCGTGGTTTATCTTCCTCGCACAGGAACATCAGAAGAATAGAATACTGACGTTCTTCAATCCTTATCGAGACCCCACAGGTGCCGGCTACAATATTATTCAATCGCAAATCGCCATTGGATCGGGTGGTATTTATGGAAAGGGCTATGGCGATGGTGCTCAGTCGCACCTGGATTTCATACCGGAGAGCAACACCGATTTTATCCTCGCCGTACTGGCTGAGGAATTTGGCTTACTAGGTGTTTTGTTTCTTATCTCCATGTACTTATTCGTGCTCGTGCGGGGCTGTTATATCGCCTATGCAGCGAACGACACGTTTAGTCGCCTCCTGGCTGGCAGCATAACTCTAACGTTCTTCTTCTACGTGTTCGTCAATATGGCTATGGTGTCGGGATTGTTGCCTGTGATCGGTCTGCCATTGCCGCTTATGAGCCGTGGGGGTACCTCGGTCGTCACGCTTTTTGTTGGATTCGGCCTGTTAATGTCGATTCAAACCCATGGGCATAACCGTTCAGTCTAAATTACTGAATTTTAATGATTTTATTTGTTATTATTGTTTGGAATTTCGATTCGATCGCTATTTCTGCTCCATGCCGCCGTTAAAATCCTTAGATGCCGTTAAAATTATTTTCAGATTGGACGTTATTCTTGAGGTGCCCTTGGTTTTTCTGATGCTGTGTTAGCGTCTTTTGGCACTAGCGGATCAAAGAAGGAATTGTAAAACCCAAGTTTAGAGCCACTTTAATACGGAAATTTATATGATCATGAGCGATACCGCGCTGAGAATTTCGATAGTTTCACCGATTTTAGTGGCCATGATGGCCTGTAGCTCAGCGCCAGAGCAAAGTCCTGAGTCACCGAACGCCGGTCGCTACAGTATCTCGCAGGATCGGGCGCCGACTCGAATTGTCGATCTCGCCTCAATTCCAGAGGTTATTCCAGAGCCATTAAATCGCACCGGGGCAGGAAATCGCAGCCCCTATACGGTATTGGGTAAGAGCTACGAAGTGATGCCAACCGAAGAGGGCTATAACGAACGTGGAGTGGCCTCTTGGTATGGCGAGAAATTTCATGGGCACAAGACCTCCAACGGTGAGGTGTTTGATATGTTTCTAGCATCGGCAGCGCATAAGTCTCTGCCCATACCGAGTTTCTTGCGCGTCACGAATTTGGATAACAATAGAAATATAGTAGTCAGAGTTAATGATAGAGGCCCCTTCCATGGTGATCGCGTTATTGACTTATCTTATGCTGCTGCCGTAAAACTCGGTTACGCGGACAGAGGCACCGCTCGCGTACAGCTGGAATCTATAGTAGCAACTGGCACTTCTGGCGATCGTGCTGTAAGGGCCTCGAATTCTGTGGGGAATGAGACACTGCGCGTCAGTTCTACTGGCAGCAAATATGTGCAGGTAGGAGCGTTTTCAGATCTAAGCGCTGCGCAAGAAGTCACGAGCAGGGTAGAGGAAATTACTAGCCTGCCTGTGTTTATTCGGACAGTGAATACTTCGAACAACAAAATTTTACATCGAGTTAGAGTCGGCCCAATTTCTGATCCTGGTCAAATCCAACGAGTTAGCGAAAGTGTTGTTGCCGCTAACTTGGGAAGCCCGTACACTGTTACTGAATAGCGCGGCAGCACGCACTATTACCGAGTAACAGCCACGACCAGTTTCATCAATTGATTCGTCATTTCACTACTCACTACACTCAAACGAGACGGATTTTTATGTCACCTTTTTCTATTTCATCACGCCCGATTTATCCACGCCCAAAATACTCTACGACGCAAAAGAAAGGACTCTCGTGGCTCATGGCGGTGGTCATGTTTGCGAGTAATCTTTCCTTTGCTGCGCCCGCCATTATTCCAAGGCCGCCAGAGATAGCCGGAACCAGCTATATTTTGATAGATGCAAAGACCGGGCACATACTCATTGAAGAGAATGCCGATGAAGCGTTGCCGCCGGCGAGCCTTACAAAAATAATGACAGCCTATGTTGCTACCGAAGAGATTCTCAATGGCAATCTAGCGTTGACTGATGAAGTCCATATCAGCGAGAAAGCCTGGCGTATGGAAGGCTCTAAAATGTTTATCGGCGTAGACACAATGGTCGAAGTGGAAGACCTGCTTCGTGGCATCATTATTCAATCTGGAAATGATGCTAGCGTGGCAATCGCAGAGCATATTGCCGGAAGCGAAGAAGCCTTCGCGGACATGATGAATCAATACGCTGAAGTGCTTGGGTTATCGCAAAGCTTCTTCATGAACGTTAGCGGACTGGACACTGAGCTTTACTACAATACGATGTCGGCTCGTGATTTAGCCGTTCTTGCGCAGGCTACGATAAACAAGCATGCGCAGTTCTATCCTTTGTATGCCGAACGAGAATATACCTATAACGGTATTCGTCAGTCGAATCGAAATACCCTGCTATTCCGCGATCGTAATGTCGATGGAATGAAAACAGGTTGGACCGATGCGGCGGGTTACTGCCTCGTTGCCTCAGCCGAGCGTGACGGCATGCGACTGATCTCTGTGGTAATGGGCACCGTTAGTGAAGAAGCTCGTGCAATAGAGACGCAGAAACTACTTACCTATGGTTTTCGTTACTACGAGACACACAAACTTTATGACTCGAATCAGGTCCTGACTAATGTACCGATTTTTTCTGGCGAACAGAATTCTGTGGACCTGGGAATAGAAGATGAGGTTTATATAACTATTCCAAGAGGTCAGGCAGAGGCAATGACTGCCACAGTTGATGTTGAAGAAGTGATTCGTGCGCCACTCAGCGATAGGCAGATCATGGGTGAGGTTCGAGTAGTTCTGGATAATAATATTCTCTATCAGGGTAATGTAGTTGCCATGCAGGCTGTGGAGCAGGGTGGTTTTCTTAAGCGATTCGTTGACTGGATAACTCTTTTGTTCAGTAGTATGTTTTCGGGATAGGGTGATGTCGAAAGAGTTACATCCAAATGCCGAAATTGATCCCCCCAAAATTGAATTTCCCTGTCTCTACCCAATCAAAATTATTGGCGTGGCTAGTATTGAGTTTCAGGCCGAGGTTGTTGCAGTCGTAGAAAGACATGCGGGGAAAATCTCTTCGGACTTAATCGAGTTGCAGGTAAGCAAGAAAAACACCTATGTCTCGGTTAGAATTACCATAGCCGCAACCGGCGTCGATCAATTACAGAATCTATTCGACGAGCTGAAGACGCTCGAAAGTGTGAAGATGGTCTTGTAAGGTGATGCTCGCCAGCTATAAGCATTTCAACGCAAAATCGAATGCAGATGAGGGGCAATCTCATCATCCGCTAATCGTCCGTAGATTGGGATTGCAGGAATATGAGCCAATCTGGAAATCGATGCGTTATTTGGTTGAGCAAGCCAATGCTGCTCGCGGTGACGAAATCTGGCTGCTGAGCCACAAACCAGTCTTTACTCAAGGTCTGGCAGGCAAGGCGAAGCATATCCTAAATTCAGCTGAAATTCCTGTCGTACAGATAGACCGTGGTGGCCAGGTTACCTATCATGGACCCGGCCAGCTGGTGGTCTATCTGTTGTTGAATGTTGGTCGACGTAATATGAATGTTCGTGATCTGGTTGACCTGATCGAGCAGGCAATCATCAACACTCTTGGGCAATTTGGCATAGCGGCGAGCAATAAAGCCAAGGCTCCCGGTGTGTACGTGAATGATGCTAAAATAGCTGCCTTGGGCTTGCGGATACGCAAGGGCTGGAGTTATCACGGTATGAGTCTAAATGTGAAGATGGATTTAGAGCCATTCTCGCGTATCAATCCATGTGGCTATGAGAACCTCACCGTAACGCAGGTTGCCGACCATGTTCCTGCAAGCGATACGCTCATGCAGAAGGTGAGCAAGACGCTTAGTAACAAATTGCTGAGCGAGTTAGGTTACTTTGAATATTACGAATCCGACTGATTGAGATACTGATCTAATGTCTGAAAGAAAGCGCAGAAACACTTTAATAGAGGGAGAGAAACTTAGAGGTGCGGATAAAGTGCGTCGCATTCCTGTAAAGGTCATCCCCACCACAGAGCTCCTTACTAAACCTGCTTGGATTCGTGTAAAAATTTCCGCATCGCCGAAGATCAATCACATTAAAAAAAAGCTAAGAGAGCACAAGCTTGCTTCAGTCTGTGAGGAGGCATCCTGTCCGAACCTAGGAGAATGCTTTAGCAACGGCACCGCCACATTCATGATTATGGGCGAAATCTGTACGCGTCGCTGCCCATTCTGCGATGTGGCTCACGGAAAACCAAATCCTCTGAATGAAGATGAGCCAGCCGAGCTTGCTTCTGCCATCAGCGAAATGGGCTTAAGCTATGTTGTGATTACGTCCGTGGACCGCGATGATTTGAAAGATAGCGGGGCGCAACACTTTGCAACCTGCATAAGCGAAACGCGTAGATTGAATCCAGACATCCAAGTAGAAGTTCTGGTGCCAGACTTTCGCGGCAGGATGGATATTGCCCTAGATATTCTCAAGGACAGTCCGCCGGATGTTTTTAACCACAATCTGGAGACGGTGCCTAGATTATATAAGAAAGCCCGACCGGGTGCCGACTATGCCTGGTCCCTAGAATTATTGAGGAGATACAAAGGGCTCAGGCCTGCGGTTACGACTAAGTCGGGCCTGATGCTCGGACTGGGCGAGACCCTAGATGAAGTAAAACAGGTAATGGTTGATCTGTTCGCACACAACATTGACATGGTGACTCTGGGGCAGTATCTACAACCATCGAAGGAGCATCTCAAAGTAGAACGCTTCGTTCACCCTGATGAATTCGACGAGCTACGCCTCTATGGCGAGAATCTGGGATTTAAGCATGTCGCGAGCGGGCCTCTAGTAAGATCTTCTTATCACGCTGATAAGCAAGCCCAGGGCGAAAAAGTTTAAGGGTACCCAAACCCTAACACCCTTTCTGAATTGCGGTTACAGCAGCTATGAATAGCGGACTAAGAAAAACTATTGTTTCCATTTCAGCGCTTTTTGTCGCTGTAGCAATAATGATTTTTATCGCTCAGAATCCCGCTCGAATTGGTAGCGAGCCGCTGCTGATTCGAGCAGCGTTATTGTCCTTAGCCATAGTGGCAGCGTTAATCGCAGCTTATCCTTTCAATCCGTTCTTGTCGGGAAAGCCGAGAATTTATGCGGCGACTATTTGCATTCCTGCGATAATTTCCGTGCTAGCCTACTACTTTATTTTGCTGCCTAATCAAGCAGGGTCGGGACTAGTTGGAGAGCAGATTAGCAACGAGCTCATTACCGATAGCTCTAGTAATGGAATTATCGAGGTGGGTTTTAGCTATCCGATCTATACGCCGTCACTGCGAGTGGCAAATCTCGAGCTATTTACCAAGCAGGTGAATGTCTTCCTGAGAATGACAGATGGCGATGGCGAAGTTGTGTTATATCGAGCAGTAAGAAAGCAAATTCCTGGCTCTAACCTCAGCGTCGAGTCAACCGTGCAGGGTATGCTGAGTGAATCTGTAGGCTATGAATTTATTCCGCTGGAGATTCCTCCGGCGAGCAGTGTTACCACACGTGTCGCATTTATCATGAGCAACATTGAAAGTGGTTCTACTTTTACTGATGCGCTAGAAAGTGCTTCGCAAGCGCAATTTGAATTGCGCGATCCGGAAAATGGAAGTTTGTTATTAGATTTTCCGCTAACAAGAATTTAGCTGCAGTCGCTTTAAACCGCCGTTAACCATTTGTATATGTTATTTCATCGCAACAAAAAATTCTAATTACTCTAACTTTAGTTTTCGAGTGCTGCTCGGTTGTAAAGAGGCAGGCATTCTGATTTGGCGTCATTCTCAGGGACAGGCTGATTTGTTCTACCTTTTTTCTTTGCGCTGTATAGAAAGCGCTGCCAATAGCATAGCGGTTAAAGAAAAAGCGAGTCGCTGGTAGGATGCATCGGTCGAAGTATAGCCCTGAACGGTTATTGGCTAATTGATAGAACTTGAATCTGTTTAGATCCAATAATTAGTAGTAAGGGCAAAACGAGAGTCGCATTGAGGACCAGCAATGCTGTCACTATTGGATTCAAATCGAGTAACAACAGACATGGCACGAGAAATACAAGTCGTACTATCTCTAGGATTAGTGCGAACTCTTTCCCTTCTAGCCAGGCTCCTGCAACAAAGAATGAGAAGAACAGATAGATCACCGCCAAGCTTACTAACGAATAACTAAGCGATGCAGCGCCCAGAAGTACGGCAAGGCTTAGAACGACAGTAAAGAGAAATTGGACACAGGTATAAATTAGACTGAAGGACGATATTGTTGGGTCGAATCGAGAGGTGAGGTCGACAGGCTCGATGTTGAGTTTGCAATGACCCTGCTTATGCTCGGCACGCCAGCCTGGTGGTTTGAACATGAGTTTTAGCTTATTGGCAATTCCAGGCATTGATACTATGTCAAGGATGAGTCTCCAATACACGTGCACGTTGGCCCAGATTGGATTCCAGCTATTGAGCGGTTTGCGCAGACCGAACACCGCAGGTTCTTTTTTAAGCTCTTCCTGAAAGCTGCCGAATATTCTATCCCACAGAATGAACACGCCTCCGTAGTTCCTATCTACATAGATTTTATTTCGAGCATGATGAACACGGTGATTCGAGGGGGTAACGAATAACCACTCGATCGGGCCGAGCTTAGGCACGTGCTCGGTATGAACCCAGAACTGATAGATCAAGTTCAGGCTGACCACCGTGAAAAGGATTTCCGCTGGGTAGCCTAGGAAAAAGAAGGGGACATAGAAAGCGAAGCCATAGAAATCTATGCTAGTCTGCCGCAGCGCAGTGCTGAGATTGTAATCTTCGCTCTGGTGGTGAGCGACGTGAGAGCCCCAAAATAGAGCTACCTCGTGTCCGAAACGATGTTTCCAGTAGTAGGCGAAATCATAGAGAATGAAGCAGCTAATCCAGACCCATAGCGCGTCATCCGCTAGCTGTATTAGCTGGTATCTAGCCACAACGATTTCATAAATTGAGCCGGAAAATCCCAGAATTACAAGGCTTTGCAGGCGACTTAGGCTGCCCATGGAGATGCTGTTGATGCTGTCATTGAGGCGATAGGTATTGTTACCACGGAGCAAGCCGTAGGCCAATTCGATAAATATCAGCATGAAAAAAAACGGAATCGCAATCAATATGAGGTCCATAAGGTTGAGTCTACCTCAGAACAAAGGTAATTATTAAATGGATAGCCACAAATCGAGGAAAAAGCGTTATTATTCGCAGTCACATATCTTGGTAAACTTACGTTTAGGAGGTCGGTCGTTATGAAGAGAATCGTCTTGTGCATGACTGCGATAAGCATATTGATAAACATTTCCCCATTATTCGCACAAGGCATTCAACAGACGAAGGGTTCGTATCAAGATAAATTCCGTCAATTGGACGAAGTACTTCCGACTCCAAACGTTTACAGGAACGCATCTGGTCAGCCGGGTCATCAGTATTGGCAGCAAGAAGTTGACTACGAAATAGATGTCGCTCTTGACGAAGAGTCTCAGCGGATTTCGGGTACTGAAACTATACGTTACCAGAATAATTCTCCCGATACGCTGGCCTATCTTTGGCTGCAGTTAGATCAGAACCGCTTCAGTAGCGACTCAATGGGAAATATGAGCTCTACCTTTAATGGTAGCAGCCCAGATTCTAATTCTCCTGCACGCATCAGTTTAGGCCAGTTGCGCTCCCTCCAATATAACGAAGACGCGGACTTAGGTTACGCAATAAACTCAGTTCGCGACAGTTCGGGAAATGATCTTCGATATACGATAGTTGGCACACTTATGCGCATCGATCTCGCACGCTCGGTGAATTCTGGTCAGGATGTTGAATTTGAAATCGATTATGCCTATAACGTGGTCAATGGTGATGTGCTTCGACCTCGTGGTGGATACGAATATTTCCCCGACGATGGGAACGAAGGTGGCAATTATCTGTTCGCGATTTCACAATGGTTCCCGCGTCTGGTTGCCTACACCGACTACGAAGGTTGGACCAATAAAGAATTTCTAGGCGGGGGTGAGTTCACATTAGAGTTTGGCGACTACGAAGTTGCGCTTACTGTGCCTTCGGATCATATTGTTGCAGCAACCGGCGAGTTGCAGAACGCGAGCCAAGTTCTAACAAGAGAGCAACGCGACCGTCTGCAAGAGGCTGAGACTGCGGATAGACCCGTTTACATAGTTACCCCAGAAGAAGCTCTTGAAAATGAGAGCGAAGGAGTAGATGACACTAAGACTTGGCGATTTGCCGCACAGAATGTACGTGATTTTGCTTGGGGCTCATCAAGGAAATTTATTTGGGACGCGAAAGGGCATTACCAAGAAGGCGCTGATCAGGAACTGGTGATGGCCATGTCCTATTATCCGAAAGAGGGCGGGACGCTCTGGTCGGATCTATCCACCGAAGTCGTTATTCATACCCTCGAAGTCTATAGCCGCTTCTCTTTCGATTTCCCTTATCCAACGGCAATCTCTTTGAACGCGGGTTTTCTCGGCGGTATGGAATATCCAATGATTACCTTTAATGGTCCACGTACGACGCTGCAGGACGATGGGTCTCGAACCTATTCCTTGGCTGAGAAGCGTTTCCTAATTGGTGTCGTCATTCACGAGGTCGGACACTTCTACTTCCCAATGATCGTTAACTCAGATGAACGCCAATGGACCTGGATGGACGAGGGCATTAATAGCTACCTTGACTCGGTTGCCGGTCGCGAATGGGATGCGGAGATACCCTGGGGAGTAGAGCCTAGGTATATCGTTGACTACATGGTTTCGCAGACCCAGGTTCCCATTATGACTCAGTCAGATAGCGTGCTGCGTCTGGGCCCGAATGCCTATTCCAAACCAGCAACGGCGATTAATATCTTGCGCGAAACCATTATGGGTCGCGAGCTTTTTGATTTCGCCTTCAAAGAATATTCGCTCCAATGGGAATTTAAGCGTCCCACACCGGCAGACTTTTTCCGGACGATGGAAGAGGCGTCTGGTATCGATCTGGATTGGTTCTGGCGTGGTTGGTTCTACACTACAGATCATGTAGATATCTCTCTTGATAGGGTCTATGAGATGCGTATTGATACTGAGAATCCAGATATTGACTATGCACGTCAGCGCGAGACGGAGAAGGCACTGCCCCCTTCGCTGTATATACAACGAAATCTTGAAGAAGGAAGGCAGACTTGGGTCGAGCGTAATACCGATGTCCGTGACTTCTACGATGACAATGACCAGTTTACTGTCACGAACAAGGAGCGAAACTCTTACAACAGCTTCCTAGAAGGCCTCGAAGATTGGGAACGCGAGGTTCTCGATAGGGCTGTCTCAGAAGATCTGAACTACTACATCCTCGAGCTTTCAAATGAGGGTGGCCTTGTCATGCCGGTAATCTTGGAGATGGAGTATGTCGATGGTACTACCGAAGAAATGCGACTACCCGCTGAGATTTGGCGCAAAAATGCGACGCAGGTAAAAAAGCTGATCGTGAGTCAAAACGAATTGCTTAGCGTTGCGATCGACCCAATGCAGGAAACAGCCGATGCAAACATAGAGAATAACTACTATCCACGGCGAATCATCCCCTCGCGCATCGAGAGTTTTAAGTCCGAAGGTGGTGGTAGCTTAATCGGAAGAGATGTCATGCAAGATATCAAGACAGAACTGAAGACCGATGAAGATGATGAGCAAGACAACTAGCCTAAGCACTATATTATTGCGAGGCAGGCCACGAACGCCCCTCCTCGCGCTGCTAACTCTCCTATGCTGCCTTATGCCTGGTCTGAGTGCTGCCCATGAGCAGAAGACAGCTGTGACACGCATTCTATTCAACGAGAGCACTGGCAATATAGAAGTCATGCATCGCTTTTTCATACACGACGCCGAGCATGCTGCAGGTGTTGTATTTGGTGAAGCACAGAATTTAATGGAATCGGCTGACTCGCGAAAATTTTTCAGTAACTATGTGATAAATAGATTCGCGATTGCAGCCGAGGATTCAGTAGGCGAGACTACCCAGTTGAATCTGGAGTATGTAGGTGAGGAGATCGAGGGCCAATTTCTTTGGGTCTACCAGGAGGCAAAGCAATTGAAGGACTTAAACGCGCTGTCTGTGGTTCATGTTGCTTTAAGAGATATTTGGCCAGATCAAGTCAATCTGGTGAATGTGGAGAAGAATGGACAGATCTACTCTTTGTCCTTCGCCGATTCTGTTGAGTCACTACGCGTAGAGCTCTGACAAATAGCTGGATCGCTCACTCCTGCTTTAGTTTTTCTCCTAGCCCCTCGTAGTCCGCTATAGCAAGCCCCGCTGCCACGCTAGTGAATGGATCATGCTCAATTACCTTGCCTGGGAACCGAGCTTCCAAGATGCGTTTCACGGCGGGTATGAGCGAAGAGCCGCCGGTTCGGATCACAAGGTCGACATCACTGCTTTTTAATTCGACGAGTTGTAATACGTCAGATATTGATTGACTGAACTTATCGAGCAGTCCACTAATCATTAACTCAAACTGTTCCCGACTTAACTCGAATTCGATATCGAGCTCAGGTATATCGAGCTTTGCTGAATGAGCATCAGAAAGCTCTGCCTTTAATTCTTTAATGCATTGAAAAACTAAATAGCTGTAGTTGCTCTTAATCATATCGTAGAGCCGCTGAAACTTGATCGAAGCCTCGTCACCTGCGCTAATTCTTTGCATCAATGGTGTGGTGAATTTATTTTGATTGAGCATGTAGCTAATAGCCCAATTCAGTAACAGATCTTCATATTCTTCAAATGGAAATAGCGTCTCTATCTCTCGGTCTTCGCCTGCACGTTTCCAGCGCTCGCCTTTACCTAGAAGTGGGAACAATAGTTTCTTGAACATCACTTGGTCAATGTGGTCTCCTCCTAGGCCTATGCCATGAGTAGCTATGACTTCGAAATCTGACTGCTCTCGGCGAATAAGGCATAGATCGAGTGTGCCCCCACCAAAATCAACAGCCAGCAGAATTTGAGGTTGTGCCGATTGCTCCTGATTTTCGTGAAGATAGCTTAATGCAGCGGCGATTGGCTCTGGATAATAGGATTGATTGACGAATTCAGCATAGCCATAGGCTTCAGACAACATATCGAGAGCGGCCCGATTTCGGTTCTCAGCACTACCCTCGAAATTTACTGGGTGCCCAATACAGGCATGATCGATCTCTCCTGGGGCTGGCACTTCATTCGATATTTGTAGCTCAATACTTTTTCTTATTCTAAGTAGTAAGGGGGTTATAAGAGCGACGAGCCGAAATGCCCGGTCGAATACCATCAGTCGAGGTGAGTCCGTGCTGCCTAGTAATCTTTTTATGCCTCTAAAGAGTCTTCCTTGTTGACCACCATCTACGAAGGACTGTCCATACAAGGTTTGTGTGTTGCCTTCCTCAGGCAGGCCCTTGTCACCGATCTGACCTGCAGTGGTCCTGCTTTCTCCTAGGATCTCCGCGCTTAATTCAACGGTTCTACCGGTGTTGCTCTCAATGTAGTGATTGATCGCACCCTGGCCAGTACTAATCTGGAAATCTTTATCGATATATGTCGCTGAAGGCATGATTATTGAATACCGCTCAAGTTCTACAAGGTGAACTTTAGTGCCATCGAATATCGCTGCGGCACTATTGCTTGTGCCGTAGTCTATTCCGATGCCGATAGAGGTTCGCTGAATTGCTTGCGATTCAGAGCTTTGTCCCTGTGAAGAATTTTGATTTGGGATGTCGAAACCGAGGAGTGGTTTTTGATGATTTGGCACTGGCGGAGCGGACCTATTTTTACAGAACGATTAGACAAATATTTTCAAGCTGGGGCATCTTTAAAGCCGTATTTTATACCATAGACGGGCCGTGAATCGCCAGCTAAAATTTTTTATGCGTAGTCCCAAGGGCACCAGAATTCCGGCCTGAAGCCAATTTTGGCTGTGCCCGCAAGACCTGCCTTGAAGAGATCTTCCGCCTAGTATAGGAGTTGAATCTTAAGGGAACTTAACCTATGCTGCGTCGGTCAGATAGGGTTGAGAAAGGCCTATAATAACCAGTGTTTTAGGAGTAGTCATGACCGAAGTTAGTCGGCGCAGCCTAGGGAAGAGATTTGCCAGCGCCTCAATCCGCATTGCCCTGGTTGCCATTCTTGCTTATGTCCCATCTACGCTTGCTGGGACCATTGTCCGTATCAGCACAGGTATTGGCGACTACTCGATTGAGTTATTGGATGATTCAGCTCCTGGCACAGTCCAGAATTTTTTAAATTACGTCAATCGCAATGCCTACAATGGCACCTATATCCATCGTGCTGTCGATAATTTCGTCGTGCAGGGTGGAGGTTTTCGATTTCGCCTGTTTGAAGGTCCCATTGACGTACCGTCAGACCCACCTATTCAGAATGAGTTTGGAGCCTCCAATACGCGTGGTACGGTAGCGATGGCCAAGTTAGACGGAAATCCAAATAGCGCTACAAATCAATGGTTCGTCAATGTTGCCGACAATAGCGGGACGCTGGATACGAGCAATGGTGGTTTCACAGTCTTCGGAGTTGTACTAGGCGACGGAATGGTCACTGTTGATGAGATCGATGCCTTGCCGGTCGTTGCCCTTGGTGGGAAAGCGCCGAGCGCGCCTCATATTACACCGATCTACTCTGACCCTAGGGACTTTCTCTATATCAATGCTGAGGTAACACAGCGTTTTAGTTCAGCGCCGCATGTTTTTGAATCAGGGACTGGCTTGCTAATAACATCGGTGAGCATCGATGCTGGAGCTGAGCTGATCAGCATGAATTTTAATGTAGTGGCTGCATCACCGAATGTGGTTATTAGGGCAAATGCGGAGAGCGCAATTCCACGAAGGGATAGCTTTGACGGAATCGCAGAATATTCCACTGTAGATGGCCGTCTGCGAATCCCAGCGTTGGAAGTAAATTTAAACGGGTCTATTTCTGTGGTGACGAATGTTGTCTTTGTTCTCACCGATGCGGCAACTGCAAGCTTTATGCTGGAATCGTTCGATCAATAGATAATCTCAAGGGGCATCCAGCATAGTGGCAACAGCGCGCGGAGAGTTTTCATCTAGGTTCGGCTTTCTTATGGCCGCATCCGGGTCGGCAGTCGGTCTGGGCAATATTTGGGGCTTCCCTACAAACACAGCGAGCAATGGCGGTGCTGCGTTTCTTTTTGCTTACCTCATCCTAGCCTTCGCTTTAGGTTATCCCGCGCTAATGGCAGAGCTTATTATTGGCCGGCATACGCGATCTAACGCTGTAGCCGCATTGAAATCCATATCGAGCGGCAAGAAGAGCCAGTTGCTAGCGCTCGCTATCGGCTTCGTTGGCATAGTGACAGTGAGTTTGATTCTCAGCTTTTACGCTATTGTTAGTGGCTGGATGATGGCATTCCTTTTAGATCCAATCTCAAGGCTGTTAGGTTTGACTAGCCTATCTCAGTGGCTCACAACTGATACAGAAATTCGCAATGCTGTCTTCGTCATTATTTTTATGGTGCTTACTGTTCTTATCATTACTGCTGGCGTGAAGGACGGCATTGAAAAGTGGGCATCAAGACTAATGCCATCGCTAGTCGGCATTCTTGTGCTACTAATCCTGTACGTCTTTACGCTACCCGGAGCGATGGATGGGCTGCGCGCCTATTTAGTGCCGGATTTCTCACGCATCACTGATCCTCAATTATTAGTCAACGCAATGGGGCAAGCATTCTTCTCCCTCTCGCTCGGTGTCGGCACTATGTTGGTATATGGTTCATATATCAGCAAAGATGAAAACCTGCCTGTCCTAGGCGGCCTCGTTGCATTGTTAGATGTTGGAATTGCCGTGTTAGCCGGATTGTTAATATTACCGGCTATGTATGTGGCTTTGGAGAGTGGCGTACAAATCTACGACGATGTCGGTGGACTAATTGCCGGTCCGGGTCTCATCGTTTCAGTGCTTCCCGCGTTGTTCAATAATATGGGCTCTATAGGTTTGTTAGTTGCAGTGGCATTCTTTGCGTTGATGACAATTGCCTCACTCACTTCTTCTATATCGATGCTGGAGGTGCCAGTTGCTTATAGTGTTGAGAATCGAAGTATCCGCCGGCCCAAGGCGGCAGTGATTGTCGGCTCTATCATCACCTCAATCTCCTTAGTTATCGTGTTCAATTTTGATCCTTTATTTGACATGGTTGTAAGCTTCACCACAGAGCGAAGTCAGCCACTGTTAAGTCTTTTCATCTGCATTTTTGTCGCTTGGATATGGCGCCGAAATGAGATACTCGAAGAGATTCGTCAAGGTAGTCCAGAGGCGGAGCAGGGCGTGTTTTGGAAAATCTGGCCCTTCTACGTCAAATTTATTTGTCCTGTCGCTATCCTCGCTGTTTATTTTCAGTAGGCGTTCTTTTAGAACAGCCAGTATGCTAACGTGGATAAAAAAGAGCCGTTAGCTCTACCGACCTAGGAGAGTAGCTATGCTGAAAATCCCTACAACTTCGATCCAATTACCTCTTATAAAACAACCTAGCAGAAGACAATTCCTGCGGCAGCTGTCACTGCTACCTGTGGGGTTAGGTGTCGGCGTATTGCCCTTACTCTCCGATGCTGCTGATAACTCAGTTGCCAATAGCGTGAAGGCGTTAACCTTCGATGTTTTCGGAACGGTTGTAGACTGGCACGGATCTATTATTCGAGAGGGTCAACTACTTGCTGCGAATAAGGGCTACGATGTAGATTGGGCAAAATTTGCCATAAGTTGGCGGGCTGGTTATGGGCCCGCTATGAATAAAGTGCGTAACGGCGAAATGCCGTGGACGAAGATCGACGATCTGCACCGTATGATTCTTGATGATCTGGTCGAAGAATACAATTTGACAGGAATGAGTGAAGCAGAACTTGTTCATTTCAACGAGGCATGGCATCGGCTTTCTCCCTGGCCTGATACGGTATCGGGATTGAACAAATTAAAGAGCAAGTATGTGATCACGACGCTTTCTAATGGAAATGTTTCCTTGCTTACACACATGGCGAAGAATGGTGGGCTGCCGTGGGACGCGATACTCTCAGCGGAACTGTCTGGGCACTATAAGCCTGACCCGGAGGCCTATCTTAAGGCTGCCGATCTACTTAGCCTAAAGCCAGAGCAAGTGATGATGGTTGCGGCTCATCCTTCGGACCTGCGAGCGGCAGCGCGCACGGGCCTGAAGACGGCCTACGTAATTCGTCCTTTAGAACGTGGTCCAGGACGACCGGTAAACAGAAACCCAGATGGCGAATTCGATTATACGGCGGAAGACTTCAATGATTTGGCGCGGCAACTAGGGGCTTGATGTTGGCGGAAATTAAACTTGATGACTCTGTTAAGGTCGAAGTCGTAGCGAAGTTGCAAAAATATTTTCAAGACGAATTACAGCAAGAGATAGGAAGCTTCGATGCTGAGTTTCTGCTGGACTTCTTTTCTAAAGAAGTAGGCGGGTTCTATTACAATCAGGGACTTGCTGATGCTCTCAAAAGTTTTGAGAGCAAGATGGAAGACGTGGGTGAGTCGATCTATCAATTAGAGAAAGAAACTGGCTAAGAGGGTCTCTTAGCTTTTTACTACCCGAAGTGGTAGTCGAATATGGAATCGGCTTCCCGCATACTCTTGTGATTCGAAAGTAATCTCACCATCGAGCTTCTCTACCATGCGTTTGACTATTACTAACCCGAGCCCGGTGCCTTGAGGACCTTTCTCGGAATCTTCATCTTCACGAGAGAATTCACAGAACAATATTTGCTGAAATTCTTTGCTCATGCCGCGAGCGGTGTCTTCAATAGATATTTCAATGCCCAGTATGCGTTGAAATAGATTGTCTTATACTCCATTAAAATATTGCCTTTCCCTGCGAACTTAATTGCGTTGGTGATTATATTAATCAATATATTTTAAGCGAGACTTATCCGTTTGTATTAATAAAAATGTTACAGGGCAGATTGCGGCGGTTGTTGACTAATATTTAGAAGCATGTGAAATTTTGTACTCATTTGCTATATTACCCCAGATATAGGAGGAATTTTCATGAAATTACTACCAACACTCCAGCTATGCTTTTTTCTGGTTTTGGGTCTAGCACTCTTAACATCATGTTCTGAATCGCAGGAGGCCTCGCCTGCAGTGGTACAGGAAAATCAGAATGATCAATCTATGGCAAATGTAGGAGAAATTACAATCAATCCATTTTTTGAAGAAAGCCCCCTTTATCTCAATTATCCGCCTTTCGATCGTATAGAAAATAGTCACTATTTGCCTGCATTCGAACGGGGTATGGAGGAGCAGCTTGCTCAGCTCAGCGAAATCGTCAATCAAGCAAGTGCACCTACATTTGAAAACACCATTATTCCATTGGAGTTGTCTGGGCAGCTACTGAGCCGAGTAGCCACGGTATTCTTTAGTATGTCCGGTGCGCACACCAATGAGGGTATTCGTGAATTGGAGCAGGAATTGGCACCCCAATTAGCCGCACATAATGACAAGATTTTGTTGAATCCGGCATTGTTTGAGCGAATTAATGTATTGCAGGAACAGCGTGAAGAATTACAACTAGATGCCCAGTCCTTGCGACTATTGGAGCAATATCACGTGGATTACGTGAGAGCGGGTGCCGCGCTTACTTCGCAGCAACAGGATCAGATGCGAGAGACAAATAGAGAGATTGCCGTGTTGCAGACGCAGTACCGGCAAAACATCCTAAGTGAGGTGAATGATTTAGCCATCGTGGTGGATTCGCGAGAAGAATTGACTGGCATGAGTGAGGCGTTAATCACGGCTGCTCAAAACGAGGCTGAATCTCGTGAACTATCAGGAAAATTTGTCATTCCTTTGTTAAACACCAGTGGACAGCCTAGTCTTGCCAGTTTGCAGAACAGGGCTCTTCGCGAGCGAATTCATACTACATCGCTCTCTAGAGGAAGCCGAGGAGGAGAGTTTGATAACAGGCAGATACTCTCCGACGTCCTGCGCTTGCGTGCTGAGCGCGCCCAGCTATTAGGTTACTCCAGCCATGCAGAATACACGCTGGAAGATACCACCGCAGGTTTGGTCGAGGCGGTAAATCAACGATTGGCGCAACTTGCGCCAGCGGCGGTAGCCAATGCAAGAGTTGAGGCGGCCGATCTGCAGAAGATGATCGAAGACGATGGCTTAGACTTTGAGCCTAAGGCTTGGGATTGGCCATTCTATTCAGAGAAATTACGTGTTGCTCGCTATCAATTCGATGAGAGTCAGTTGCAACCTTATTTAGAAATAGATAATGTTTTACGGCGAGGCGTATTTTTCGCAGCCGAGAAGCTCTATGGAATTACATTCAGTGAGCGATTCGATCTGCCTGTCTATCAGGAAGATGTGCGGGTGTTCGAAGTCTTTGATAACGACGGCGAAACCCTCGCGCTATTTCTAATGGACCCGTATGCGAGATCCACTAAGCGAGGCGGTGCGTGGATGAACTCCTATGTATCCCAGAATGCTATGCTTGGCACAACACCGATAGTGGCGAATCACCTTAATATTACTCAGCCGCAAACCGGTGACGCAACACTTCTTACCTTTGATGAAGTGACAACAATGTTTCACGAGTTTGGTCATGCTTTACATGGGATGTTCTCCAGCGTCGAGTATCCCTATTTTTCTGGAACGAGCGTGCCTCGAGATTTTGTCGAGTATCCCTCGCAGGTAAATGAGATGTGGGCTACTTGGCCGGAGATATTGGAGAATTATGCTGTGCACTTCCAGACTGGCGAACAGATGCCCCTTGAATTGTTGGACAAGGTCTTGGCTACGCAAAAGTTTAACCAAGGGTTCGCGACTACCGAGTATCTCGCCGCGTCGATTCTGGATCAGGCACTGCATCAGCTATCACCTGAGCAGATCCCTTCTGCAGGCGAGATGGTCGAGTTCGAAAACAAGGCATTGATGGGCGCAGGTATAGCGCTGGATACGGTACCGCCACGTTATCGAAGCACGTATTTCTCGCATATTATGGGTGGCTATTCGGCAGGATACTATTCCTATATATGGAGTGAGGTTCTAGATGCTGACAGCGTCGAATGGTTTAAGGAGAACGGTGGTCTGCTTAGAGAGAACGGTGATCATTTTAGACAGACGCTGCTTTCGCGAGGAGGAAGCGAAGAGGCTATGTCTCTTTTTCGAACTTTTCGAGGAAGGGATGCCAATATCGCGCCTCTATTAGAGCGACGAGGCTTGAACTAATTCTTCAGGCAACTCGGTGCTTGACGGCACTGGGTTTAGCCCCGCTCAGATGCAGTAATAGCAGGCTGAGCTCAATCCATGGGTTCGCTTTGGAAAGTCCCTTGATGCTTTGATCGATCAGGCGACTATGGTCTAAGAGTTCCCAAATACTCTGGGTATCGAGTCGAGCTAATGCTGCAGCTACTGCCTGCTTGCGGTTGTACCAAACCCGCGCTGATTGAATGATAGCGTTGACACCTTGCCCTTCACGTTTCTTTTCTAGCATTGGCAGCAACGTTCTCAATTCTCGGCAGATCGCATTCAAAATAATGAGGGGAAAAATGCCTTCGTTCTTTAGGCGAGCCAGCATCTTTTGCGTCCGGCTTACCTCGCCGAGTAAGCCGGCGTCTATTAATTGATAGGCGCTGTAGCGAGAACTATCTGCGACAACTTGCATAACCGTTTTAGCATCCAGTCGCACAGTGTTTTTACCCGTAGCTGAAGCAAGAAGTTTTAGCTTCTCGATTTCTTGCATGGCAGCTAGTAAGTTCCCCTCAACCTTATCGCCGAGTAAATGGACCGCCTCGTTGTCTGCCTGAATCCCTTCGCGCCGAAGTCTTTGTCTCTAGCCAAGTAGAAAGCTCCTCTGTTTTAATTGGCCAAATCTGTACGAAAGCACCATGTTTCTCGATTGCAGTGAACCACTTGGTTTTAAGTGTGGCTACGTCTAATTTCGGCCCGCTTAACAAGATGAGGTAGTCGGGATTGAGTTCGCTAAGATAGTGTTGGATCGCCTTCTTGCCGGCGTCTTCCATTTTGGCAGTCGAAAGCCGCAGCTCTATGATTTTTTTCTCTGCAAACAAAGAAAGATTTCCGGTCGACTGCAAAAACTGGCCCCAGTCAAAGCTCTTATCGACATTGAGAATTTCTCTTTCACTGTATCCGTTCTCTCTATACTGCGTTCGAATCAGATCTGCAGCCTCTTGCATCAGCAAAGGCTCATCGCCGCTCAGCCAGTACAGAGGTAGGTTGTTGCTACTGAGGGTTCGGGAAAGTTGTTCTGGCTTTATTTTCATTGTAACTAGATATATTAAATAGGGTTGATGGCAGCTAAGCGCCGCATCATCTGGTTGATCAGTTCTCGGCGCATCTCTGCAGAAATGATCTCGGCCTCTTCTTGATTGCCGCTGATATTCTCGACATCTTGAAAGTAGGTTCTCTCTACAAATAGCGTTTCAGGCTCTAACAGGGATTGCTGATTTAGCAATAGTGCCATGTCTACCGATAGGCGTAACTCGATCTGCGCAGCTCGGGCACGCGGATTTATAGTTACCGGTCTGGAAATAAGCGATTCATTCGCAATTCCTAGCAGAGCTACATTTGAATCTGCCTCATCTAGATTTACCAGAGTGACATTGACTTCGGCGCCATCGAGGCTGCGACGCAGTAGCTTGGCTAGGTCGCTATTGGGTTGTTCGCTATAAAATTGCAGTTCATTAAAGTTGACAGAAATTACATTGTTTCCACGCAGACTAAATCCGCAGCTGCTGAGTACTAACAATAGCGTCGAAAGGACAAGTGTTCTGAGAGTGAAGCCTTGACTCATGAGTTTCCTAGTCTTCAGTTTGCGACGACATTGACCAAGCGGCCGGGGACGACGATGATTTTAAGGATAGTGCCGTCCGCGACAAATCGCTTGACTGCCTCATTGTCTAGCGCCAATTTCTCTAGCTCTTCTTTGCTAATAGCTTTCGCTACTTCCACCTTGTCGCGCAATTTTCCATTTACCTGCAGTACAATAGTGATTGAGCTCTCAGTTAATGCTGATTCATCTATTTGAGGCCAGGAATCATTCATTATCGTGCCTTCATGACCTAAGTGCTGCCATAGCGCATGGCAGAAATGCGGCACGATTGGGGCCAACATTAGGATCGCTGTTTCCAAAGACTCTTGTATGACTTTTTTGTCGTTCTCACTATCGTGGGAGTCAGCAAAACGAGTAACTGTGTTTAACAATTCCATAGTTGCGGCGATGGCGGTGTTGAACGTGTGTCGCCTACCGTAGTCGTCTGTTACTTTCTTTAGAGTTTGATGGGTCTTCCGGCGAAGCCTGATCTGTTCTTCATTGAGATTAAGGCTGGAAAAACTTTCCAGTTGTATTGGCTTATGATTCGCAACAATTTTCCAAAGTCTCTTCAGGAAGCGAAAGCTGCCTTCTACGCCGCTATCTGACCATTCTAGCGACTGGTCGGGAGGTGATGCAAACATGGTGAACATGCGCACAGTGTCCGCTCCGTACTTCTCGATCAATGGAAGTGGGTCGACCGTGTTGCCCTTGGACTTCGACATCTTACTGCCGTCTTTTAGCACCATGCCTTGGGTCAGTAGATGCTTAAATGGTTCATCGGAAGTCACCAGTCCTTCGTTACGCATAAGCTTATGAAAGAAGCGCGCGTACAGTAAATGCAAGATGGCGTGCTCGATACCGCCGATGTATTGATCAACCGGAAGCCAGTAGTCTGCACGTTCGTCTAACATGCTTTTATCTTGATCGCGGCTGGCGTAGCGCGCGTAATACCAGGACGACTCCATAAACGTATCGAAGGTGTCAGTCTCTCGCTTCGCCTTCGACTTGCACTGGGGGCAATCCACTTCTACGAAGTCTTTTAGCTTGCCTAAAGGCGAGCCGCTTGCGTCTATCTCCACATCTACAGGCAGAATGACCGGCAGGTCTTCATCGGGTACCGCCACAGAGCCGCAATTCTCACAGTTGATTATGGGAATTGGGGCGCCCCAATAGCGCTGACGGGATACGCCCCAGTCGCGCAGGCGAAAGTTGATCTTCTTATGGCCTTGCTTACGTTCACTTAGGTGACTCTCTATAGCCGCGAACGCTGCCTCGAAATCTAGGCCGTCAAAATTCCCTGAGTTTATAAGTGTTCCTTTCGCAGTGAAAGCTTCGGCTTCTAGGTCGCAGCTTTGCTCACTGTTGCTTGACTGGATTACCTGTCGAATAGGAAGTTGATATTTTTTTGCGAATTCCCAATCGCGCTGATCGTGTGCGGGTACCGCCATTACGGCACCAGATCCATAGCTCATGAGCACAAAGTTGGCCAGAAAGATCGGTAGTTCTTCGCCGCTAATAGGATGAATTGCCTTGAGGCCGGTATCTATTCCGGTCTTCTCCATGGTCGCCATCTCTGCTTCGGCGACTTTCACATTGCCCTGCTGCTCGATGTATTGGGCTAACTTCTGGATTTGATCTAGCAGCCTTGCTTGCTAGCGGATGCTGCACGGCGAGCGCTACATAAGTTACTCCCATCAGAGTATCTGGCCTGGTGGTGTAGACGCTGAGTTTCTTTAGCGATTCGTCGGCCTCGTTCGCCACTGTGAAATCTAGCTCGACGCCTTCTGAGCGGCCGATCCAATTCGCCTGCATGGTGCGGACTTTCTCTGGCCATCCATCCATGTCTTCTAGGCCATCTAAAAGCTCTTGGGCGAAGTCGGTGATCTTAATGAACCATTGGGGGATTTCGCGGCGCTCGACAACTGCGCCTGAACGCCAGCCGCGTCCGTCGATTACTTGCTCGTTAGCCAGTACGGTCTGATCTACTGGATCCCAATTTACTTCCGATGATTTCTTGTATACCAGCCCTTTCTTGAAGAGGCGCGTGAAGAACCACTGTTCCCAACGGTAATAGTCAGGGTGGCAAGTAGCAATCTCTCGACTCCAGTCGTAGGCATAACCAAGCCGTTGTAGCTGTTCGCGCATGTAGTCGATGTTGCTATAAGTCCACTTGGCGGGTGGTACTTCATTTTGAATGGCCGCGTTCTCGGCAGGGAGTCCGAAGGCATCCCATCCCATTGGCTGCAGTACGTTCTTACCGAGCATTCGCTGGTAGCGTGAGATCGCATCGCCGATGGAGTAATTTCGCACATGGCCCATGTGCAGATGTCCGCTTGGGTAGGGGAACATAGACAGGCAATAGAACTTTTCTAGGGACGTGTCTTCGCTGACTTTAAAGCTCTCGTGTTCTTGCCAATAGGACTGTGCCTCAGCTTCTACTGCCTGGGGAGGATACTGCGGGTCGATGCTGCTCATTTGATCTCTAACTATGTGAATTAAATGGATTTATTTAGGGCGTTACGAGGTCGCCAAGCATACCGCAGACCGCTCTCAACAGGTAGAGGCGGGAGTGAAAAACTTGTCAGCATTACCTACCCCTGAGCAGGCGCTTTAGTAGATTTAACCTTGATCAGTTTTATCTGTCGACTGTCGGCATTCAGAACGGTTATCAAGAATTTTCCGATTGTTATCGTTTCGCCACGCTCGGGAATATGCCCAAATTGTTGCAGCACGAGCCCTCCAACGGTGATAAATTCTTGGTCGCTGAAAGCTGTGCCAAAGTATTCATTGAATTCATCGACCGGAGTTAGTGCCTTGACGATGTAATTCTCTTCATCGAATTTCTTGATATAGCTGTCATCGTCTACATCATATTCGTCTTCGATTTCGCCTACGATTTGCTCTAGAACGTCCTCGATGGTAACTGCGCCGCAGACACTGCCGTATTCATCTATTACGATTGCCATGTGTTGGCGGGTTTCGCGAAACTCTCTTAACAGTACATTGAGGCGTTTGCTCTCGGGGACAAAAGTGGCGGGCCGAATGACGTCTTTGATTCGAAACTTCTCTGTAGCGTTATTTAGTGCAAGTGGCAACAGATCTTTGGCTAGAAGAATGCCTAAGACACTGTCAACATTGTCGCCTATAACAGGGAAGCGGGAGTGGGAAGCCTTGGTGATGAGCTCGATTATCTCAACAGCGGCGAGATCAGCTGGGACGGTTATCACCTGAGATCTGGGGATCATAATGTCACGCACCTGCATGCTGGAGACCTGCAGTGCACCCTCTATTATGCTCAGCGCGTCAGCATCGAGGACTTGGTCCGCTTCTGCATTCCGAACGAGTTCGAGGAGACTTTTGGTGTCAGTAGGCTCGTCAGAAAACACTTGGGCTATTTTATCGATCCAAGACTTAGGCCTTGGATCGATGCTTGATTCGTCGTCAGTCATTCTCTGCGTTCTCTTTCTCTGTTGAGCGAGTCTTCGATATCGAGTGGATTTGTTGAAGACAGGATTGGCTCTTGGTAATCACACTAACAAATAAGGGTTGGCGATTCCAAGTTTTTCCAGTGTATTAATTTCTAGCTTTTCCATCTTGGCAGCATTGCTTTGTTGGTCGTGTAGATACCCTAAGAGGTGGAAAAGGCCATGTATTGTGAGATGTGCCCAGTGTGCGGTTAGCTCCTTGCCCTGAGTGAGGGCTTCTTCCTCAACGACAGAAGCACAGATCACGATATCCCCCAAGGGATAGGATCCTACTTGCTCTGCCAGTTCGCTTGGGAATTCGGCTGGGAAGGACAAGACATTGGTCGGCTTGTCCTTCCCTCGATAATCGTTATTTAGAGATTGAGAGCTTGTCGCATCTACGAAACTCAGGCTAATGCAGCAAGGCTTGTTCCGCTGGGCGACCTGTAAGCCGCAGTTGAGCCAGTCTTCGCATTGCTTTTGGGTAGGCGCCCAGTTATCCGCACAGCTATTACTAATATCAACTGTCGCGTTCATTGGACTGCTGGGAATCTTTGCTGTTCAGTGTGGATACAGAATTTCTATCGAACTCATCGTAAGCTTCGACAATCCTTTGCACGAGGCGATGGCGCACGACATCCGTTGCCTCGAAATAAGTGAAACCGATTTCGTTGATGCCTTCGAGCACCTTGCTCACGTGTATCAAGCCGGAACGCGTTCCCTTTGGTAAATCTATTTGCGTAACGTCGCCCGTTATTACCGCAGTGGAGCCAAACCCAATGCGGGTTAGGAACATCTTCATCTGCGAGCAGGTGGTATTTTGGCTCTCATCCAAAATGATAAATGAATTATTCAGTGTTCTGCCGCGCATATAGGCCAGCGGAGCGACCTCAATTACATTCTTCTCGATGAGTCTTGAGACCTTCTCAAACCCTAGCATTTCGTAGAGCGCATCGTAGAGGGGGCGCAAGTACGGATCGATTTTCTGTGCTAAGTCTCCAGGTAGAAAACCTAATTTCTCTCCAGCTTCGACGGCCGGGCGAACCAGTAACACGCGACTTACTTCTTCTTTGAGTAGCGCTTCGACTGCGCAGGCGACTGCGAGGTACGTCTTTCCAGTACCCGCCGGGCCGATGCCAAAGTTGATGTCATGCTGATGAATACTGTGCACGTAGTCGCACTGGTGTTTGCCACGTGGTTTTACCGAAGACTTTGGTGTCTTGATAAGCAACTGCTCGAACTCATTGCTGCTTTCGCTGGGCTGAGAGGGCAGTGTTTCTTGGAGAGCTAGATGCACTAAATTCGGGCTCAACAAATCGCCTTGCGACGTTGTCTGGTAGAGGGTCTCAAGTATATATCCGCCGTCAGCGGTAGCCAACTCACTGCCCGAGATTTGAAAAATATTGCCACGCTGCTGAATACTAATTAAAAGGTGGCTCTCTATCTGATGTATGTGTTCATTCAGGCGTCCGCATAGGCTGGAGAGTCGCTGGGCGCTGTCTGGCAGCAGAGTCAAACTGAGGGTGTGAGTTGTCATGCAGTTGAAGCTTACCTCAAAGGAATAGGAGTGATAACTTCAGTATAGCAAGCAATTGCACTATCACAAGATAGCTAAATGTAGCCGAGCAGAGAGTTTGGCAGTGCATCGGTAATTGTGCAGTTAGTAAAATTGCCAATGAGCGAAGCATCGTCACACTTGAAGTTAACTACTCTGTTATTTTCGGTTCGGCCCTGTAGATCACCGGTATGCTTTTTAGATTGCCCGGTAACCAAGATTCGTTGCTCGCTGCCTACCATGGCGGCACTGATAGCACTCGCCTGCTGAACGATCTGGGATTGCAGGGTTGCTAGGCGGTGTTTCTTTTCCTGAGCAGGCACTAGGTCTACTAAATCAGCTGCAGGTGTTCCCGGTCTAGCGCTATAGATAAAACTGAACGAAGTATCGAAGCCAATTTCAATTATTAGCTTCATTGTGTCTTCGAAATCCGCATTAGTCTCGCCGGGAAAGCCCACGATAAAATCCGACGAGAGGCTGATGTTCGGCCGAATAGCGCGAATTTTTCTGATAATCGACTTATATTCGAGCGCAGTGTGTCCGCGTTTCATAGCAGCCAAGATTCGATCTGAACCACTCTGTACGGGGAGGTGGAGATGATCTGCCAGTTCTGGAATCTGCCCGTAGACTTCGATCAAGGAACTTGAGAATTCGATCGGGTGGGATGTAGTAAAGCGAATTCGGTCTATGCCTTTTATGCTGGAGATGTACTGAATTAAAGTGGCTAAGTTCACTAAACTGCCCTCGTGACTCAAGCCGCGATAGGCATTGGCATTCTGACCGAGGAGATTGATTTCCCGAACGCCTTGCCCTGCCAGATAGACCGCTTCCTCCAGCACATCATCTAACGGTCGACTGACTTCTTCTCCGCGCGTGTAGGGGACGACGCAGAAGCTGCAATACTTGCTACATCCTTCCATGATCGTTAGAAACGCTTGGCAGGAGGTGGCATCGGGTTGCGGCAGGTGGTCGAATTTCTCTATCTCAGGAAAGCTGATATCGACAACAGGCTTGCCTTTGCCGCTGGCATCTAGCATCGCAGGCAGTTTGTGGAGGGTCTGGGGACCGAATACCACATCCACATAAGGTGCTCGTTTACCGATGGCGGCTCCTTCCTGACTCGCTACACAGCCACCGACGGCAATCTTTAAATGTGGCTTCGCTTCCTTCAGGCCACGCCATCGACCCAGTTGATGGAAAACCTTCTCTTGTGCCTTTTCGCGAATGGAGCAGGTGTTAAGCAGCAATAAATCCGCATCTGCGGGATCATCAACTAGCTCTGCGCCCTGTGTTTCCTTTAAGAGGTCCAGCATGCGATTCGAGTCATACTCGTTCATCTGGCAGCCATGAGTCTTAATGAAGACCTTCTTTGTCTTGATTGTGGGGCTGCCGGTTACTTCCGGCTGGATTTCACTCTGTTCAGATTTCACAGTATTTCCGTGCAGTGGTCTATTTTCAAAAGGGGGCGAATTATAACAGTAAAAATCAGCAGTACTTAACTACGAATTAACGCATAATGACTTGAAATTCGGGCTTCTAGCCTGATATTAGGTCTACTTGGTCAAACATGCCCCGATGCAAACACTATAGGTGCTTGAAGATGGCCCCTCAAGGCGCCGTCGGCCAAAGTATAAGAGATTGATATACATGGGAAATTCTTCGGAAATATACAAAATAACCTTCCTCAACAAGGGTAAGGTCTACGAAGTGTTCGTAAAACAGGTCTATCAAAGCGACCTATATGGATTTGTCGAGATCGAAGACTATGTTTTCGATGAGCGTTCGCAGGTTGTCGTTGACCCGTCTGAAGAGAAGCTGAAGGCAGAGTTCAATGGTGTGAAGAGAAGCTTCATTCCTATTCAGGCAATCATTCGAATCGATGAGGTCGAGAAGAGTGGTGTTAGTAAAATCTCGAGCGGCGATAATGTTTCCCCATTCCCCGTATCCATCGTGGGCAGTAAGGTAGATCGAAAAGATTCTTGAAATTAACTCGTCGACTTATTGCAGCGCTTTCCCGTCGCAAACTCAGACAGTAGCCTCTAAGTAGATGGAATCCTCTAGCCATCCCTATGCTGAGCTTTCACCAGTTGCCGTTTTGGAAGCTGTGGAGAGTCTCGGCTATGAAACTGATGCGCGTATGTTTCCTCTCAACAGTTATGAGAACCGTGTCTATCAGGTCGGGATCAACGGCAAGCCTTCAATAATCGTCAAGTTTTATCGTCCCGAGCGTTGGACCACCGAGCAGATACTCGAAGAGCACCGTTATACTCAAGAGCTGGTCGATCTAGAAATCCCAGTCGTGCCTCCGATTGATTTTGCTCAGGGTGGTACGCTTCAGCAATTTAACAATTTTCGCTTCTCGGTATTCGAGCAGTTTTTAGGACGTCCACCCGAGTTAGACAATTTAGATAATCTGTTAGTCATGGGGCGCTTTGTTGGTCGTATCCATGCTGTTGGCGCGCTGCATGAATTTAAGCATCGGATAGAATTCACCGCTCAGCGTTTCTCAGTGCAAAGTAGACAGTTTCTTTTAGAGAATGATTTTCTTTCCCGCGATATGCGGCCTGCTTATGAGACTGTTTCTCAAGATCTGGTCGATAAAATTCAGCAGCGTTTTGCAGATCACGGTGAAGTACAAAAGTTACGCATCCATGGAGACTGCCATCCGGGAAATGTATTGTGGAAAGATGAGACTCCCAATTTTGTCGATTTCGATGACACCATGACTGGGCCTGCGATCCAAGATCTTTGGATGATGTTGTCTGGCGATCGTAATCAACGACAGGCCCAATTGTTAGAGCTGGTAGAAGGCTATAACGAGTTTCATAATTTCAGGGCGTCGGAATTAGAATTAGTGGAAGCGATGCGCACGATGCGGTTGATGAACTACGCCGCTTGGCTAGCGCGCCGTTGGGAGGACCCTGCATTTCCGAAGAGCTTTCCCTGGTTCAATACCGAACGCTATTGGGCGGAGCACATACAGGAACTGCGTGAGCAGCTGTTTCTGCTAGATGAGCCAGCCTTGCGCCTCGTCTAAGTCCCTGCGCTTAGGCCAGCCCGTCATTGGGTTTAGAATGTGACTGTAACGTTCCCTTCATGTATGAAAAAGCGCTCCCAGGCTCGCACGTCGACGCAGGAGACCAGCATAAGACTGAAAATTGACAGAAGTAGAGAGGTTCGAAACTGTCGCATTGGAACAGCCTCCTCGCTAAGTCTTCAGGTGACTATGGCTAGCTAATTGCCGCCGCCTAGTGAATCTTGTATAGCTTCTTCAATCATTTCGATGTCACCGGATCGAAAACCCATATGCACAAGCTTAACTGTGCCATCGGGCTCAATCAGGTAAGACGTTGGCATACCGATTACTTCGAACAACTCCGCAGCTTCGCCATCGGGGTCAGCTGGTATCAAGAAATCCAGAGGCGTATCGAGTAAGAAGTCCAATCCGTCTTCGATTGGATTGTCTACGTTGATAGCTACTATCTCCAAGCCTTGATCTTTGTATTTGTGATACATGTCGTTATAAAGGGGAAGCGAACTAAGGCAGGGCGCGCACCAGGACGCCCAGAAGTCTACGTAGACGGTCTTCCCTTCGAGGCTCGCCGTGCTAATGGCTGGATGGTCAGCATAGATAGAGGGCAGGTCGAAAATCGGTGCTTGATCGCCTTCCTCCACGCCCCAGGCAGATGTGTTAACTGCAGTAAGCGTCAACAGGGCTAGCATTTGTGATTTCTGCTTGATATTCATGTAGTTTCCTTCCAATAGCCTTTGGGCTAGTGAATTGTATGGATCTTTAGTCCGCGGACTTAAGGATCCTGATTATGTAATTCTGCCAGAATCTCATTGTTTGCGATAGCTAAGACAGAAATAGACCTAGATACATCACGCTTCATTGCAGCCGAAGCGGATTAGTTCTAGGGGCTATAACGCGGTAGCAATTATTCCGCTTACGAGAATAGCGAGTAATTAGATCAATTGCGTGCGTGGTTGTGCCAGATCGCGCAGTAGATGCTGCCAGCGCTGTTTCTGCGCCTTCAGCCGATATTGAACTTCCTTATAGCCATGCTTCAGCTGAAGTTGATCAAGAGAATTGAGGTTTTGCTGCAATTGTCTGCCTTTGGATTCGTACCAGGCCTGCCTGTGTTCGGTCCAAAGTTGCAGTGTCTGTAGAAGTTGCTCATATTCAGTTTCCAGCCGTAGCCGCCAGCTTTCCGGAATATCGAAGCGCTCACATTTCTCAGTTGCTTTCAGGTATTGAAGCTCGAGTCGGGCTTTCTCGATCTGTGCCGGGTTGCAGCGTTTAAGATCGCGAGCTAGGCCGGCGAAAGAGAGTAGGTTTATCACCCACTTCGTTGGGTCGAAGTGCCACCACTTAATGCCGTTTCTATAGTCCCACTGAAAAGTGTGATGATAATTATGATACCCCTCACCATAGGTAAAAAATGCCAAGATTGAATTGTCTCTAGCTGAGCAATTTTCGCTGTAGGGTTGTTGACCCCACATATGTGCTATAGAGTTTATTAGATAAGTAACATGCTGGCTCAAGACTAAGCGGAGAAGACCTCCTAGCAATAAGCCTGCGATAATATCTCCGTGAATAAATCCTAGAAATGCGGGTAGGCCAATATTCATTACCAAGAGCAGGGTCAGGTAGTGTTTCTTCTGCCAAACTACAATTGGGTCTTTCATTAAATCTTTAACATTCGAATAGTCCTCTGCGCCACTTTTGTAGTCGCGCAGGATCCATCCGACATGAGAAAACCAAAATCCACGATCGGCTGAATAAGGGTCCTTATCGTTGTTGTCGACGAATTGATGATGGCGGCGATGCCCCGATGCCCAAGTTAAGATGTCGTTCTGCAGTGCACAGGCGCCCCCGAGAGCAAATATGATTCGAGCCAGAGGGTGTGCCTTATAGGCTTTATGTGACCACAGGCGGTGATATCCGGCAGTTATGGACATGCCACAAAAACCCATCAGAAGTATGAACACCATCCACTCGTAGAGATCATAGCCGTAAAAATAGCCGTACATAGGCACAAGTATTAAGGCAAGCACCGGGGTTAGGCTGAACAGGAGCATATTCGTCCAGTTGATGGGGGCTTTTTCCATTATTTTTGTTCCTGCTAGAGTTGCTTAGGTGCATCACTGTAAGTGGGAGTATGGTAAAACATGTCGCTTTGATATTCTTGTAATGAATTACTTGTAAAAATATAATCGTTAGGCTGTAGTAATATAAGAGCTAGTATTAACAGACATAATGCAGAAGTGTCACCGATAACTCAATCGCTGATGAAGTGACTTAACAAAATAGGAGCGTGCGAGGGAAATGGAAGAAAAATTAATAGAGCTGGAAACTAAATTTAGCTATCAGGAGGATCTACTGTCAGATCTTAACGAGATAGTGGCTAAGCAGCAGCGTCAGCTAGATGAGCTGATAACTGAGATGTCTGGAATAAAAGAGCAATTGCAAGATGCTGCAGAAAGAGGGTCAGCCGAAGGACATGAGGAACAGGATGAGAAACCTCCTCATTACTGAGGAGGTTAGGGCCTCTCTTAACCGGCTACGGCCACATCATCTGCTTGCAATCCCTTATCTCCTTCGCTGACTTCAAATTCCACTCGCTGGCCATCATGCAGGACACGATGTCCCTCTCCTCGTATTGAGCGAAAATGAACGAACACATCATCGCCGCTATCGCGAGTAATAAAGCCGAATCCTTTGTTGGCATTGAACCATTTTACGCTGCCTGCTTCCCTAGCTGAATGATCGTCGTCGGCATAGAGATCGCCGCCCGTTCGAGCGGAGTTCAGTTGAGCGCAGAAGCTGCTGACTAATACTATGATGAATAAGGTAAGTGCGATGATTGGGAAATTGGAGAGGGTTAGTGAAAATTCCTGCACGCTGAGAAAATAAAGTGGAATGCAAGCTAATGCTGTGATGGCGAATGAAATAAAAAATGGCTTCTTGAACATGTTCATACTCTTATTGGTTTTATAGTTGATGTACGATTTTGGTTGTTGCTATTAAGGTAAAGAGTTCCCTCTGTAGTTATAGGAGACGCTAGTTAGCAGTGTTGAATACATGCCGTGGTGTACATAGTCGGCCGTATTCTCTCCTAATAGTAAAATACACTACTGCTGGGACAAATAAAATAGTCTACACTTATCTTGAATCACCCTAGAACCCTCGTATTCTCTTCAGCTTCAATTCAGGTTGTTCTTGTTAGATTAGCGCCCTAGGTTGGGAGTGGCGAGGAAATGGAGCGCCTTATCCCAGCTGCTAATGCGATATTGATGAGCGAGGATTGAATATGAACACTAAGATGATAGGCACAGTAGCTGCGATTGGTATCCGCAGGGGCATTCGCGGGAACTTCTTATGAGACTGCATTAGTGACTGAATCACGTGCTATCTATGAGGTTGTCGAGATTTCAACCTCCGCAGGAACAGTGCTGGGAAGAGGAAACGGTGGTCGATCGGCATGAAAATGGCAAACGCTCGGGTACACCAGTGATAGTGAGTACGATCCTCGGGGGGGCTATCGGTAACGCCGTGGGCCACAATAAGTCGAATCAGCGTGTTGGGGCGGTTCTCGGCGCTGTGTTGGGCCACTCTATAGGACGTGATATTATGCGTCAGCAACGAGAGTCCGAGCAGCCGAGAATATCAGACAGTTCAGCGCTGCGAGACAGTCTATCAGAAGCATGAAGAAGAGCGGCTGGTAGGCTATCAGGTCACTTATCTTTATAATTCAGAGGAGTATTCCGTAAGAACCAATACTGACCCAGGTGATGAAATTCGGGTTAGAGTTAGTGTTCAGCCGGTATTGTAAGTACTACGATACCCTTGAATAATACTATGTGGTTCCCGGGGATAGAGGAATATTTTGAGCAAAACATCGATGCTTTAGTTTTATGGTGATACTACTCCTTAGCGCAGGAGAGCTCGCTCATGCCCAAAATGTTCCTATTCTTCCAGCCCAGATCGATATCAATAGAAGCGATAGCGGAAGAAATAATACGCAAGCTAACCCTCGGGTTACCAGGCAGCAAGCCGCAGAAATTGCCAAGACAGCGATTTGCCGGCAGCATCCTTCGCATAACTCTCGTGGGCGAGGGCAGCAACCAGCGCTACCAGATTCCGGATGGAAAACGAGGGCAAGGTATTTA
Source organism: uncultured Pseudomonadales bacterium (assembly GCA_949372635.1). Lineage (GTDB taxonomy): Bacteria > Pseudomonadota > Gammaproteobacteria > Pseudomonadales > Pseudohongiellaceae > UBA9145. The sequence goes on along the minus strand of CASIAB010000005.1, from coordinate 285,074 downwards.
CAGTCTTCGTGAATGCCATTACCGGCAGAATCAGCGGTGGCGGGTAGGGATTATGCGATTACTCGTAGTAGAAGATGAAAGCTTGCTGCGCCAGCAGTTGGAGCAGGGGCTAACCAAGCAAGGCTACGTAGTTGATGTTGCCGAAGATGGGAAGATAGGTCTGTACCATGCGACCGAGAATGACTTCGATGCGGCTATCATCGACTTGGGCCTGCCGGAAATAGATGGAATTTCTCTTATTCAGCAAATTCGCTCAGCGGGTAAGGAATATCCAATACTGATCTTGACAGCGCGCGGCGATTGGCAAGATAAAGTGGCCGGTCTCGATGCAGGCGCCGATGACTATGTTGTTAAGCCATTTCAGTTGGAAGAAATAGTTGCCCGATTAAACGCCTTGCTGCGACGTGCTGCGGGTTTTTCGAAGCCTAAACTCGAATTCGGCATTCTAAGCCTAGATATTGCAGCCAAACGATTATTGGTCAATGAGGAAAGTGTTGACTTGACTGCCTATGAATACAAGATGCTCGAGTATCTTATGCTGCATCCGGGGCAGGTAATATCTAAGACCGAGCTTACGGAACATCTCTACGCGCAAGACTACGACCGCGACAGCAATGTTTTGGAAGTTTTTGTGCGTCGCCTAAGGCAGAAGCTGGACCCAGACCAAACGCTGAAGCCGATTGAAACTGTTCGCGGCCAGGGTTACCGTTTTAGTCTTGAAGAATCCTAGTCTTAGTCGAGCGAGCTAGAACGGTCGCCATCGAATGACCACGCCTGCAAATTCCATCCAATTATTCCATACAGACGCGACTTGTCATCTCGTTCAGCATTTTGCTGTTTGTTTTTCTAGGCTTGACTGGAGTTGTATTAGATCGTGCGTTCAGAAATAGTATTGAAGCGGGTGCGTCCGAGCGCCTGCAGGTGCAGATATATTTATTGCTGGCGGCGGCGGAATTCTCTGATGATGAGTTCTATTTTTTGGAAGACTTGAGAGAACCTAGATTCAATCAATTAAATTCGGGTCTCTATGGGTTTATCAGTCGGTCTAGTCTCGGCGAGCTATGGCGAAGTGATTCTGCGGAAGTCTTCAGTCTTGCTGATCCGCAAGTATTGCGCCAGTCAGTCCTAGTCGGTGAGACGCAGTTTTCTAAAACAATGAGCGCGGAGAGTGAAGAGTATTTCGTGCTGAGCTACGGCGTTCTCTGGGAGAATGGCATTAGTGAATATAATTTCACGGTGATGGAAAATGCCGCGGCGTACTATTCAGAGATTTCAAACTTTCCGCACAAGTCTTTGGTCGTGGCTGGGCGGCGTGGCATTGCTGTTGCTACTTATTCAGTTTTTTCTCATGCGCTGGGGCTTGTCGCCACTGCACAGAATGGCGCGAGATCTGAAACAAATTGAGACGGGAGAAAAAAATCAACTTGCGGAAAACTATCCTCAGGAACTGCAGGGAGTCACAAATAATCTCAACGTATTGATTGAGACGGAGAGAAAGCAGCAGGAGAGATATCGAACGACCTTGGGCGATCTTGCTCATAGCCTAAAAACCCCACTTGCAGTTATCGCGGGCATTATGCAAACGCTATCCAGAAAGAAGGAAGAGAGCAGTGAGCAGCTTGGTGCGGTTGAAGAGCAGCTGGGCCGTATGAATCAGATTGTTTCCTATCAGTTGCAACGAGCAGTTCAATCGAATCAAAGCTCAGCATTGGCGCGACAGGTGCTGGTGAAACCGGTTGTGGAGAAGGTGCTAGATGCCCTGGCAAAAGTGTATAGAGATAAGTCGGTTTCCGTAGCTACGCAATTAGATAGCCAAGGCTCTGTTTCATGGTGACGAGCGCGATCTGCTAGAAGTTCTGGGCAACGTTCTGGACAATGCGTTTAAGTACGGTCGGGGAGAAGTCAGAATCAGTACTGACTCAGAATCGGATGAGTTTCAGGGCTTAGAGATAGTCATAGAGGATAATGGCTATGGCATCAGTGAGCAGAAACAGGAATTCGTACTACAGCGCGGGGCTAGGGCGGATACCTTGGTTCAGGGGCAGGGAATTGGTCTCGCTGTCGTAACCGATATCGTCAGCAGTTATGACGGTACGATAGTAGTCGGTTCCAGTGAATTGCGTGGCGCGAAGATCACCATGCGCTTCGCCTCGCCTAGTCAGACTTGATTAGAGGCTTGCTAGAATACCAGTCCGGCCACTACGGCACACAGTGTCATTACGAATAGGAACCACTTGATGCTTTCTGGAGAGGCACGAACAGCAACCTTCACTGCAAGGTGCGCGCCTAGCATTGATCCGGCAGCTAGAATCAGCCCGGGTATCCACCAGACTTGATCGAAAGCGATGAAGACCACGAGAGAGACACAGGTAAATGCTAAGGCGCAGGCTGTCTTGAGTGCATTAGCCCGCAATAGGTCATAGCGCAATCCACCCGCTAAAGCGGCCAATAGAATGAAACCCACCCCTGCTTGCACAAAACCGCCGTAAACTCCAGCTGCGAATAGCCCCCACCAGGCGCCGCGACTGTCGCTAGGGCTGAGATTTTTATTGCCTGGAGGGGCGCTATTACCTCAGGCCTGATCAATATAATCAAAGCCATTAGCAGTATCGTGCCAAGCAGTATTGGTTTGAGGTATAGATTGGGCATTAACGCCGCCGCTATTGCTCCGCAGATGCCTCCTACTATGGAAGGGATCAGTATCGGTACCAGTGCGGATCGATCTAACGTTTCGTGCTTATCGTAACCAGCAAGTCCTACAACACATTGCAACGCGATGGCTACTCGGTTGGTGCCATTGGCGATATCCGCAGGCAAGCCTAAAATCATCAGCGCTGGAAGAGTGAGGTTGGAGCCACCGCCGGCCACAGTATTGATTCCACCCGCCAAAAAGCCGGTGATGCCAAGCAAAAAAACTGAGCCGAGTGAGATTTCCAAGAATTTTTCCTGTTCCACAGCAGGGCTGTATGCCGGAGGATGTCAGCGATTGAGCAGCAAAAAAGGTATACTGGACTCTAGGCCCTGAGTCAAAGACCTGTATTAATCGGTCTTAGTCACGAACTTGGCCTGCCAAGAATCCGCTAGATGTGAATTCTGTCACAATCTAATCCATTAAGTGTATGAATTTATTAGTTCTTTTAGCCAATTCACAGACTTGTGCGTTGGATTCTATATGGTTAGCGTTGATTGAACTACCTGTGGCTATTCAATTACAGCTTAGATAACCGACAAACTATTTGTGTAGTTGCATTAATTGTTCGAAAAATCTTAGTTTGAAGCCTTATCTTGGTATTCCAAGAGGCTATTAAGGTTAATAGTTAAGAGGGTGCTAGCGGAAGGGTTATATGTATCTCGGGCTATGAAAAATTGAAAAATTTAAATAAAAAAACAGCTATTTTCTCATTGAGCTACTGTTACTGGCGGGCGTCATACCAATAAGTACAATCTGTAAAACTTATTGGCCGCGGTTTGTAATCGGGTGTCTGAGTAGAAATTTTAGGATAACAGCGAAGAGATAGTTATGAAGCAGCAAATTAACGTCGTAATGGCGCAACTCAATTTTTTAGTCGGAGATATTGACTTCAATGCCTCTCTGATTATTGAGAAGGCGAAAGAGGCTATTCAGGTAAATTCGGCAGATATTATTGTATACCCCGAGCTAGCATTAACCGGTTACCCCCCCGAGGATCTTCTTTTTCGCCCGAGTCTATCTGTGCGTATAGGAAAAGCCCTACAACGAATTCGCGATGAGAATTTAGCCGTCTACCTCGTAATTGGTTATCCAGAAAGAGCGGGCGACAAGTTATTCAACTCCCTAACGATTATTAACCATGGAAAGCAGGTTGCGAACTATCGCAAACAGCACCTCCCAAACTATCAAGTATTCGATGAGCAGAGATATTTTAATAGAGGCGCTGATGTCTGCCTGCTCGAAATAGCCGGTCAAAAAGTTGCCTTTACGATCTGCGAAGACATGTGGGAACCCGAGCCGGTCTTGCAAGCTCGAGCTGCAGGTGCGCATTTGATGATTAACATCAATGCGTCTCCCTATCACGTAAATAAATTGAACGAGCGGCAAACGCTGCTCCGTAAAAGAAGCGTTGAGGGCGGGTTCCCGATAATTTATGTAAACATGGTAGGTGGGCAGGACGAGTTAGTATTCGATGGTGGTTCTATGGTCGTTACCGCAACTGGCGAATGCCACGTTCTAGCGCCGAGCTATGTAGAGATTCTGGTACCTGTTCTCGTTCAGGCAGGCGAGAGCTCTGAGAGTCCCTGCGAAATCCCCATGCAGCAGATAGCGGCTTCATTGTCTTTGGAAGCGCAGGTGTATCAAAGCCTAGTGCTAGGTGTACGAGACTACGCGAGCAAGAACAAATTTAAGGGTGTTGTCTTAGGCTTGTCTGGTGGAATCGATTCTGCACTTACTCTTGCTATTGCGGTGGATGCGCTCGGTAGCGATTGTGTTCAGGCAGTGATGATGCCATTTACCTACACCTCCGAGCTGAGTCTCGATGCGGCTGCGGAGCAGGCTAATAAGCTGGGTGTCGATTATCAAAAGATATCGATTGAGTCAATCTATTCCTCTTTTATGCAGTCCCTTGAGGCCCAGTTTGAAAATACCGAGACAGACATAAGCGAGCAGAACCTGCAGGCAAGATGCAGGGGTGTTCTTTTGATGGCTATCTCGAATAAGAAGGGCTTGTTGGTTCTCACTACGGGCAACAAAAGTGAAATAGCAGTAGGTTATTCGACTCTGTATGGCGACATGGCAGGTGGGTTCGATGCGCTAAAAGATGTGCCGAAGACTTTAGTTTATAGCTTGGCTCGCTACCGCAATAGCGAATACTCAGCTGTAGCAGAAGAGGTCATCCCTCAAAGGGTGATAGATCGTCCACCTTCGGCTGAACTTGCGCCAGATCAAGTTGATCAAGATAGCCTGCCCCCCTACGACGTGCTGGATAGAATCTTAGAGCTTTACGTGGAGAATGATTACAGCGCCGACGCTATTATTGATCAGGGGTTCGATAAGCAAGTAGTGCGGCGTGTGCTGCGTCTTGTAGATTTGAATGAGTACAAACGGCGACAGAGTCCCATAGGGGTTCGACTAACGCAGCGCGGATTTGGCCGCGACCGACGTTACCCGATCACGAATGCTTGGCCTATTGGTGAATAATTTCGGCTTGACTCTTTAGGCTGAAGCGCTTACTTGGTGCAGGGGGCGATGGTCTAGTTGCGTTGGGGGGTTGTGCTGTTTGTGAGTGGACTTGCTGGGTTTGATTATTGTTCCGCTGTGATTTTGGCGAATCCACATCATGAATAAGTTGTTGGGCCTATGTGTTGCGAGCCGGCAGCCCTTCTAGAGCGATCTCTAGTTTGTCCATGCCTTCATTGGTGACAACCTTTTCATCTATCATTTTTCTTAGCCAGCTTCTGTGTCTATTTCTGATCGTGTTGCGTGGATACCAATCGCTGACCCGGCTTTTTAGGATGCGGTAGAAAAGAGAAATCCATTCCTGCTCGCTAGGGTCTGAATACTTTTCTACAAGCTTGATCATAGCGTCCTATACTATATCCAACGCACCTTCCGAATTGCCCTTCGCGAACTGCGTAATGTGTAAGGCCCGTGATTGAACGCCTTCAAGGAACTTGTCCAGCGATACTTAGCTATTCAGAATCAAATTTCCAGAGATGGCCATATTCATAGGTTTTTATTTCGCTTCGTTTGGCCGCCTACTGCACTATATTGGCTAATCAATACTCGATATAACTTTTGCTGAGAAATACAAACGCAGGAACGCAAGAACGGATTGTCCGAGAAAGGCGGTAAGTAGAAGATTTTTATAGGGGTACCGCCTCCGTAAGAGATCTGGCGGAGGCCGTCGTGCTGGGCAGTTTAGTTGAAGATGCCAAAAGTCAGGATACTAAACCAGGAGCGACGCTCTGGCGCAGACCGCGTCTGTGTCTCGATAATCTGCGCGCTACCAGAGTTCAAAGGCCTAGTATTTGGGGCTAGGGGCGGTTCGATGCGGTTGTTGCCGATTAAGCCAAATGAGACTGTATAGAGCAGAGATGGATTGGTAATCTCTGTGCGGATGATGAATTCACCATCATTGTTGATTGACGCATGGTCCGGATAGTTTTCTCTCAGTAAAGTGAGCGACGTGTCGGCAAGGTCGTTTAGGCCCAGTCTTAAGTAGCACTCAACCATGATTGCCACACCATCGGCTACAGCTGGGGTACCCTGGAAATTCTCGACCACATACTGACCGCGCCTTTGCGCTGCCACATAGGCGCGGCGATCAAGATAGTAGTTGGCTACGTGAATTTCATAGGCGGCGAGATTATTGCGTAGGAAAACCATGCGCGCCCTAGCATCCGCTGAATAAGGACTGTCAGGGTAAAGTGCGAGCAGCTGTGAGAAGTCTGAAAACGATTCGCTCGCGCGACCCGGGTCGCGCTTAGTCGGGTCGATGGGTATGAAGCGGTTGATCAGCCCGCGATCGTCGGTGAACGAGGATAACCCCTTCATATAATAAGCATAGTCGATATTTTCGTTATCCGGATGGAGACGGATAAAGCGATCGGCTGCGGCTCTAGCAGCCTCGGAATCTGAGTTTCTATAATAGGCATACACGATTTCGATCTGTGCTTGCGCTGCGAATCTACCAAAGGGGAAGCGCGACTCTAGAGCCTGATAAGTAGCAATTGAACCCCGAAAATTCTGAGAATTTAGCTGTTCTAGTGCGCGGCGGTAAAACTGCTCTTCGGTTGATAGTCCAACGAACTCATCAGTTTCTTCACTGCTGAACCAACCACAGCCCCCAAGAAGTAAGGATAGAGAGATGATTAAAGGTAATCTTAAAATTGAAGCGCGCACTGTTATTCCTGTTGTTAGGTCTGTCGTGTGGTCTAGGGACTATGTTGTTGCCGGCCCACAAAAAAACGCTATTTAACCACAGCACTGGCCGCAATCCCAACCTGTGCTATGCCTGTGTATCCGTGGACCCTTCGCTAGGCCTGCTGTGTGCAGCGGCTTAATCAAGTATGATGGGCCATGACAAGTCATATCTCACTTAAAGCAGAAGTTACCGAAGAGTTATCGGGCAATCGATTAGACCAGATTGCAGCTAAATTGTTTCCTGAATATTCACGTGCGCGACTACAAAGCTGGATTCGAGAGGGGGCGTTGCTGGTCAATAGTAAGCAGCTCAGGCCTCGTGATCGACTTGAACCCGGAGATTGCCTGATCGTAGAGGCGCGTCTTGAGCCCGCAGAGTCATGGATTGCTCAGGAGATGCCGCTAGATGTTGTCTTCGAAGATGAGCAGCTGTTGGTAATTGACAAGGCCACCGATGTAGTTGTGCATCCTGCAGCAGGGCATAGCCAGGGGACACTGTTGAATGGCCTGTTGCATCACAATTCAAATCAGGAGGAATTGCCCCGCGCCGGCATTGTCCACCGCCTCGATAAAGACACCACCGGTCTTATGGTTGTTGCGAAGACTTTGACGGCCCATGCACATCTGGTAAATCAACTTCAAGAAAGGTCGGTAAGTAGAGAATACGAAGCTGTCGTGCAAGGGGTTTTAACTGGTGGGGGCCGCATCAATCGAGAGCTGGGTAGGCATCCTGTTAATCGGAAGAAGAGAGCGGTGGTGGAGTCGGGGCAGGAAGCCTTAACCCACTACAGGGTTATTGAAAGATTTCGTAGTCACACTCACGTGCAAGTAAATTTAGAAACCGGCCGTACACATCAAATTCGCGTGCACATGGCGCACCTAAATAACCCCCTAATAGGTGATCAACTCTACGGGGGGCGTTTTAAATTGCCTGCGGCTTGCTCTAAGGAGTTGAGTGATTGTCTGCGAGGCTTTAAGCGACAGGCCCTGCACGCCCGGAAGCTAGAGCTGGAGCATCCTGAAAGCGGAGAGCGCATGAGTTGGAGTGCGAACACTCCTGCGGACATGGTGGATCTAATTGAACAACTTCGCCGAGACGGTACATGATCCTCAAAGAGGTAATCTTCGCCGACTGGGATGTGTCGCCGAGTATCGTTGCCTTCTCTACAATTAGGCTCGGCGGGGTGAGCGAGTCACCCTTTGCCTCGTTTAATCTAGCTACTCATGTTGGCGATGATTTATATCGAGTAGAGTCAAATCGTGCGCTATTGAAAGAGCTATTGCCTCAACAGCTAGAATGGCAATGGCTAGACCAAGTTCATGGCGACGCTGTGGCGGTGGTCAATAAGGCCGGTCCTGCACTTGCCGCTGATGCGATGCTGACTACACGTGAGAATCTAGTTTGCTGTGTACAGACTGCAGATTGTCTTCCTTTGTTTGTGGCAGCAGTAGACGGCACAGAAGTGGCTGTGATTCATGCTGGTTGGAAAGGTCTGGTGTCAGGTGTCATCGAAAACACTATCTTGCGCATGTCGACTTCTGCCTCTAGTCTTGCCGTTCACTTAGGACCTTCGATTGGCCCTTGTCATTTTGAGGTGGGAGCCGAAGTCAGAGATTGTTTCCTAGCAGCGGCAGGTTCGGCATCGTTAGTTCTTGCTACTCAGGCTTGCTTCGTCTGCAGCAAAAACCCGGAGAAATACATGGCAGACTTATATGCCATCGCTAGTCTAAAATTGTCATCTCTGGGAATTGATAAGGTAAGTGGCGGTGATTACTGCACTCATTGCGATGATGATAAATTTTTTTCCTATCGGCGCGATGGAGTTACCGGCCGAATGTTGAACGCTATCTATATTGAAGCTTAGTTCCAAATTTTAATTGGTTAAGCTATGTGTATTGGTCTCGCTCAATTAAAAATTCTTTTTGTCATTGAATTCCAGTCTAAAGACCCAATCATCTGACTTAGTCAAAGTGGTTTAGTAGCGCCCGTTCTAGTGGGCTAATGTGGAATGGTTATGCGAATCGATAAACTAACAAGCAAGCTGCAGTCAGCTTTAGCAGACGCACAATCCATGTCCTTAGGTGGGGACAATAATTTTATTGAGCCGAGTCATCTATTGCTAACTCTTGTAGATCAGAAAGGAGGCTCAGTTCGTCCTTTGCTGTCACAGACAGGATTCGACATCACGGATCTGCGATCTAAGTTGCAGGCTCTCGTAGACGATTTACCGAAGCTTCAAAATAGTACTGGTGAGATTTCTGTGTCTAGTGATCTTGCTAAACTGTTGAATCAGGCCGACAAAATTTCTCAGCAAAAAGGTGACTCCTTTGTTTCAAGCGAGACGATATTGCTTGTTGCTATGAGAGATGCCGGAGCGGTTGGCAAGCTTCTGAATTCGTATGGCGTATCTCAGCAGGCGCTAGAAAACGCCATCGCGAATTTGCGTGGTGGCGCGAACGTGGATGATGCCGGCGCCGAAGACTCCTGGCAGGCGTTGAAAAAATATTGTGTCGATCTAACGGAGCTTGCCGAGAAAAGCGAACTCGACCCTGTCATTGGGCGTGACGCAGAAATACGCCGTACCATACAGGTGTTGCAGCGTCGCACGAAAAACAATCCTGTGTTAATTGGCGAGCCTGGTGTTGGTAAAACGGCAATCATCGAAGGGCTCGCGCAGCGGATTGTAAATGGTGAGGTGCCCGAAGGACTCAAAGATAAGAGGGTCTTGTCTTTGGATATGGGTTCTTTAATAGCAGGAGCAAAATTCAGAGGAGAATTTGAGGAAAGACTCAAGGGCGTTCTAAGTGAATTAAGTAAGCTAGGTGGTTCGATAATTCTGTTTATTGATGAGCTGCACACCATGGTAGGCGCAGGAAAGGCGGAGGGCGCTATGGATGCTGGCAATATGCTGAAGCCTGCGTTGGCTCGTGGTGAATTGCACTGCGTTGGGGCAACTACGCTTGATGAATATAGACAGCACGTCGAAAAAGATGCAGCGTTAGAGCGCAGATTTCAAAAGGTGCTAGTAGAAGAGCCCAGTGAAGAGGATACGATAGCAATCTTGCGTGGCCTGAAAGAAAGATATGAAGTGCATCATGGTGTTGATATCTCCGACGGTGCAATTATTGCGGCGGCTAAACTTTCACAGCGTTACATTACCGACAGACAGCTGCCAGACAAAGCTATCGATCTCATCGATGAGGCGGCGAGTATGATTCGTATGGAGATCGATTCCAAACCTGAGGAAATGGACAAGTTGGAAAGAAGGCTTATCCAGCTAAAGATCGAGCGCGAGGCTTTAAAGAAAGATGAGGACCCAGCTTCAAAGAAACGTAAAGAGAAACTAGAAGAAGGTATCGCAGAGCTCGATAAGGAGTTTGCAGATTTGGAGGACATCTGGAAATCTGAGAAGGCTTCCTTGCAAGTTGCTCAGTTGATCAGAAGTAAACTCGAGCAGGCACGCAATGACATGGAGCTCGCTCAACGAGCGGGTGACTTAGCTCGCATGTCCGAAATCCAGTACGGCCTGATCCCTAGTCTCGAGACAAAGCTTGAGGCGGCGGTAGAAGCTGAGACAACTGAGAAACAACTGCTGCGTAATCGCGTTACCGAGGAAGAGATCGCCGATGTGGTATCGCGCTCTACCGGCATTCCAGTAAGTAAGATGTTACAGGGTGACAAGCTTAGGCTTCTGGAGATGGAAGATGCACTTCGCAAACGTGTCATCGGTCAGGATGAAGCGATTCAAGCTGTTGCAAATGCCGTGCGACGGTCTAGGTCAGGACTGTCTGATCCTAACCGACCTAACGGGTCCTTTCTGTTCCTGGGACCAACAGGAGTAGGTAAAACGGAGTTGTGTAAATCTTTGGCCGAATTCCTTTTCGATACCGAAGAGGCGATGGTTAGAATCGATATGTCTGAATTCATGGAGCGACATTCAGTAGCTCGACTCATAGGTGCCCCTCCCGGCTATGTCGGTTATGAAGAGGGCGGTTATCTGACAGAAGCTGTACGAAGGAAACCTTATTCAGTTCTACTGTTAGATGAGGTAGAGAAGGCGCATACCGATGTATTCAATATCCTCCTGCAGGTGCTGGATGACGGACGCTTGACTGACGGCCATGGAAGGACGGTCGACTTTAGGAATACGGTTGTTGTGATGACGTCGAACCTCGGCTCTGACCGCATTCAGGACATGATGTCTGAAGGCATTGTCGATGACCTTGCCTACGAGTCTGTTAAATCAGCTGTGATGGAACGAGTCGTCTCGCATTTCTCGCCAGAGTTTGTGAATCGTATTGATGAGACAGTGGTGTTCCATCCGTTACTGAAGGAGCAGATTCGCGGAATCGCTGGCATCCAGATTCAGTTGTTGCATCAGCGTCTACAAGATAATGACTTAGGCCTGGCAGTCTCTGACGCGGTGCTGGATAAGATCGCGACGCTTGGGTATGACCCTGTCTACGGTGCGCGTCCCCTTAAGCGTGCTATTCAAAACCGCATCGAAAATCTGCTTGCACAGCAGATGCTGCAGGGAGGTTTCGTTGCTGGCGATGTGATAACCATAGACTTAGATGCTGATGGAGGGCTGTCTTTCTCTAAAACCAGCCAGATTGCCGGTGAAGAGCCGGCGGAAGCTTAAGCTGCCGTCGCCTTACCGATAGTCCTGTTATATGCATTTACGCCAGTAAATACGTACCTAGCCGTGCAGAAGAGCTTGACTTTCCTTGTATTGATGGCAAACTTCCGCCTATTAAAGCAGAGCGGCTAGGTCAACCTTCAGCTCTTCTGCAGTAATCTGCACCCGCCGCAACCGGCACACCGGCAGATTGCAATCTAGGTGTAAGTAAACATCCACCTATGAGCCTCTATCACGTTATCGCGTACGGGGCCGACAAGAAGCGATAATCGACGGTTTTTAGCCGCGACTTGCGGATTGTTAATAAGAAAATCTCAGAAATAATCAATAGACAACGGGCCATCTGGTCAGGTTGTTCTGTTACATTTTTTCGGCTATTAACATAGTCGAAATACGACGAATCACGATTTAGAGGCATAGAAAAGTGGATCAATTATCTGGTGGTGAGGCGCTACTACGCGCTCTGCACGATGAGGGCGTAGAATTTCTATTCGGTTATCCTGGTGGAGCCGTATTGCACATCTATGACGCGATCTTTAATCAAGACAAGATCGAACATATTTTAGTAAGGCACGAGCAGGCGGCGACTCATGCCGCAGATGGCTATGCTCGTGGTACGGGCAAGCCAGGGGTAGTGCTAGTGACTTCTGGCCCTGGGGCAACCAACGCTATAACTGGCATCGCGACAGCGTATATGGATTCAATTCCCATGGTGGTCATCTCGGGCCAAGTAGAAAGCAGAATGATAGGTACCGATGGTTTTCAGGAGACGGATATGATCGGTGTCTCTCGTCCAATTGTGAAACACAGTTTCATGGTTCAGAATCCGGCTGAGATCCCTCTTATCGTTAAGAAAGCATTTCATATTGCAACAACTGGGCGACCTGGCCCGGTTGTTATCGATATTCCAAAAGATGTAACCGATCCGAAGACTAAATTCGGCTATGAATATCCTGCCGATATCAAGATGCGCTCTTATGCCGTTCCTGCTAAGGGGCACTCGGGTCAAATTAAGAAGGCGATAGATTTATTGATGGCAGCGAAGCGCCCCGTGATTTATGCCGGTGGCGGTGTTATTCAAGGAGAAGGTTCCCAGCTATTGACTGAGCTTGCACGCAAACTAGGTTTTCCGATCACAAACACGCTAATGGGATTGGGCGCCTACCCTGCATCGGACGAACAATTCTTAGGAATGCTTGGAATGCATGGCACCTATGAAGCGAATATGTCGATGCACTACAGTGATGTGCTTCTTGCGATAGGTGTTCGCTTCGATGACCGGGTAACGAATTCGGACGTAACTAAATTTTGCCCGGACGCAACTATTTTGCACGTAGATATCGATCCCGCATCCATCTCCAAAACTGTAGCTGCAGATGTTCCAATTGTCGGCTCGGTAACATCTGTTTTGGAGGAGATGCTTTCGCAGATAGCTTTAGCAAAACAGAAAGTCGATGAGAAATCACTGAAAGTTTGGTGGGATCAGATTAAGCATTGGCGAGAGAAAGACAGTCTTGCCGTTACGCCATCGACAGATGGAACGATCAAGCCGCAGGAAGTTGTTCAGGCTGTGTTTGAGATAACGAAGGGCGATGCTTATGTTTCGTCTGATGTGGGTCAGCATCAGATGTTTGCTGCTCAGTACTACGGTTTTGACAAGCCGCGTCGTTGGATCAATTCCGGCGGCCTTGGAACTATGGGCTTCGGCTTTCCGGCAGCAATGGGTATTCAGCTTGCGTTCCCCGATGCGATTTCAGTGTGCATCACCGGCGAGGGCAGCTTTCAGATGAACCTGCAAGAGTTTGCAACCTGCATGCAGTATAAATTGCCAGTAAAAATTGTTTGTCTTAACAATCGTGCCTTAGGCATGGTGAAGCAATGGCAGGACATGCAGTACGGCGGAAGACATTCGCACAGTACTTATGAAGAATCATTGCCTGACTTCGTCAAGTTGGCAGAGGCCTATGGGCATGTAGGTATTCGAATAGAAGATAAGTCCGAGCTAGATGCGAAGCTCAAAGAAGCATTTTCTTTGACGGACAAGCTAGTGTTTATAGATGTCTGGGTGGATCCAGAGGAACATGTGTATCCGATGGCCATTAAAGGTGGTGCAATGAAAGATATGATTTTGAGTAAATCGGAGCGAACCTAATGAGACGTATAATTTCAGTTCTGATGGAAAACGAACCTGGGGCTCTATCTAGAGTTATTGGTTTGTTTTCACAGCGCAATTACAACATTGATTCTTTGACAGTTGCCCCTACAGAGGATAAATCACTCTCGCGCCTTACCTTAACGACCAGTGGGGACGAAAGACGGATTGAGCAAATTACTAAGCATCTAAACAAGTTGGTTGATGTGGTCAAGCTCGTCGACCTCACGGAAGGTGCTCACATCGAACGCGAGCTGATGCTGATTAAGGTTAAGGCCTCGGGTACGCAGCGTGCCGAAGTGAAGCGCACCACGGATATCTTTCGCGGGCAGATTGTGGACTTAACAAATAGTGTCTTTAGTATTCAAATGACTGGTGCAAGCGACAAGCTTGATGCGTTTATCACGGCACTTGGTGAAAACGTCGTGTTAGAAGTTGCCCGCACCGGAGTCTCGGGAATCTCTCGAGGAGAGAAAGTTCTAGCTCTTTAAATTAGTTGAGAAGAATAATCAGCAGAAATAAAAAAGGGCATAGGCCCTTTTTTTATTCTAGTGAAGAGAGAGTTTAGTCTTAAACTAGTTTCTTCATAGCTGTCATGTACTTGCGCAGTTGCTTACCTACAACTTCGATTGGGTGTGAGCGAATTTTATCATTCACGTTGATGAGCTCGGCGTTGTCCACGCCCATATCTGAATTCTGCAAACCTTTGCCGATTACATCAGTATCCACAGTCTTCATGAAATCCTCCAGAAGAGGCATGCAGGCATGAGAGAACAGGTAGCAGCCATATTCAGCTGTGTCGGAAATCACCTTGTTCATCTCGTACAATTTCTTGCGTCCAATTAAGTTGGCGATCAGCGGTACTTCGTGGAGTGACTCGTAGTAAGCCGATTCTTTGATGATTCCGCTGGAGGTCATTGACTCGAACGCGAGTTCAACGCCAGCTTTCACCATAGCAACCATGAGGATGCAGTTTTCGTAATATTCCTGTTCTGGAATATCCATATCCCCAGGCGTAGATTTTTCGAAGGCCGACTCAGTAGTTGCCTCTCTCCAGCCTAGCAGCTTGGCATCGTCATCGGCCCAGTCTGCCATCATGCCCTCGGAAAAATTTCCGGTGATGATGTCATCCATGTGCTTCTCATATAGAGGTGCCATGATGGTTTTAAGCTCTTCGGCGAGTCGGTTCGCAACCAGCTTTGATGGATTGGAGAGGCGGTCCATCATGTTAGTGATGCCGCCATGCTTAAGGCCTTCGGCAATGACTTCCCAGCCGTGCTGGACCAACTTTGAGGCATAGGCCGGGTCGACACCCTTCTCGACCATCTTGTCGAAGCACAGGATAGAACCGGTTTGCAACATGCCGCACAGGATTGTCTGCTCGCCCATTAGGTCAGACTTCACTTCTGCGATGAAGGAAGACTGCAACACGCCGGCTCTATGTCCGCCGGTAGCTGCAGCATATGCCTTGGCTATATCCATGCCTTCGTCTTTAGGGTCGTTCTCAGCGTGGACTGCTATCAAAGTAGGCACACCAAAGCCGCGCTTGTACTCTTCACGTACTTCTGTTCCTGGGCATTTTGGTGCAACCATCACCACCGTGAGATCCTCACGGACCTGCATACCTTCTTCGACAATATTGAAGCCGTGAGAATAGGCTAGGCATGCGTCCTTCTTCATAAGAGGCATTATCTGACTAACGACAGGGCTGTGTTGCTTATCGGGTGTTAGGTTTAGTACGAGATCCGCGCTTGGGATTAGCTCGGCATACGTGCCTACAGTGAAGCCATTCTCGGTAGCATTCTTCCAAGAGTCGCGCTTCTCGGCTATCGCAGCATCTCTGAGTGTAAAGGAAACATCCAGGCCGCTATCGCGCATATTGAGCCCTTGGTTTAGGCCCTGGGCTCCGCAACCTACGATAACTACTTTTTTGCCATTCAGTTTGTTTACACCATCGCTAAATTCGCTGCGGTCCATAAAACGGCATTTGCCCAGTTGGTCTAGTTGGAGGCGCAGGGGCAAGGTATTAAAGTAATTCATGAATCCACTCCGATCTTTTCATCGTACTCAACAAATGGTTTGTATCAGCTAGTTCTTCTGAGCGAGCTGAAGACTTATTTTCAGTGAGGCGCGATCATATAGCATCCGTAATCTTGCGTAAATATTATCTTCTACAGGGCGCTGGGTGAGAATTAAGAGGGAAATAGTCCACCAGCGGCCGGAATAGGGCTGTATAATCAGGACTTTATCCTAAATAACTGAATTCAGTAGGAAAGCATGAGCGAAGAAGAGCAGGATAAGCAGTCAGAGGGCTTATTGCCCATCGATGAGCACGAAGAGATCGTATCCGAGGACGGCCGTAAGGTGCGTCGCCGCGGGAT
Organism: uncultured Pseudomonadales bacterium; assembly: GCA_949372635.1. GTDB lineage: Bacteria > Pseudomonadota > Gammaproteobacteria > Pseudomonadales > Pseudohongiellaceae > UBA9145. The sequence goes on along the minus strand of CASIAB010000005.1, from coordinate 269,000 downwards.
CTACCTGCTACCGAATATGATGACCCTGGGAGCGCTCTTTTCGGGCTTCTACGCTATAATTGCAGTCATGTCGGGGAACTTTAACGAGGCTGGCTGGGCAATCTTTATAGCCGGTATTCTGGATGGTTTGGATGGCAGAATTGCCAGACTAACTAATACTCAGAGCGCCTTCGGCGCACAGTTTGATAGTCTCTCAGACATGGTTTCCTTCGGTGTGGCACCAGCTCTCATTATGTTTAGCTGGGCCTTTGAGCCGCTGGGGCGATTAGGATGGGCCGCGAGTTTCATATATATGTCCTGCGCTGCGCTGCGTTTAGCACGTTTTAATGTTCAACTCGGAACCGTAGATAGGCGTTTCTTCGTAGGTCTACAGAGTCCAATGGCAGCGGCGGTAGTTGCTTTCCTGCCCTGGGCTGGCTACAAGTATGGCTTAGAAGTTACTCCCTTGGTTGCCTACTTATGCGCGATATTGACTGTATTTATCGGCTTCCTCATGATATCGAATTACAGTTATTCCAGCTTTAAGGAGCTACAATTCAAGGGGACAGTCCCCTATATGGTTTTTGTTTTTGTAGTTATAATGTTGGTTGTAGTGGCGCAGAATCCACATGAAGTATTGCTAACAATGGCTGTGGTTTATGCGCTTTCTGGTCCCATCATGTGGGCATACAAAAAGAGGCCTGCGAAAGCTGCTTCGCTTAAGGTGCCAATTAAAGAATCAGTTAAAAAGGCATCGAGCAGCAAGAAAGCTCAAACCGTTACACCGAAAATAGAGAAATCAAAAAAGTCAAAAAATGAAGAAGCTAAATAATTGTGAGTTAGTCAATTCTTTGACCGAATTTTGAGCCGGGTAATAGATTAATAGCTGGAGATCAAATTTTTTGAACAGTTAGAAGTTAATAATTTTATAGCAAGTAAAGAGGCGAAAGAAAACTGAGCCTAACCTGCTAGTTAGCTACGACGCAGGGAATAAAATCTAATTTCAGGAATACTATTATGCTAATTAAAAAGCCATCCGATATAAAGCCTTCGGAGATTACACCGGAACATGTTTACAGAAATCGACGACAGTTTATCGAAGATAGCGGCAAATTATTGCTGGGCGCCGCTGCGGCTAGCACGCTGCCATCGGTAGCTAACGCGCAGATTGGCGCTGGCCTAATGGCGAGAGCGCCAGCATCGATGCGGCGTAGTCCTCCTGCAGCATGGTGGGCAGATAAATTTGCTAACATAAAGCCTGCGCCAAATTCGGCGCCTTTCAATACCGGTGAGTCGCTCACTCCTTACGAAGACGTTGTCAGCTATAACAATTTTTATGAGTTCGGAATGAACAAAGGAGATCCTTCTTCTAACTCTGGCGATTACAAGGCCGACCCATGGTCAGTCGAAATTTCCGGTGAGGTTGCTAAACCTGGCACCTATAACCTCGAAGATATCCTGAGACCTCATGATTTAGAGGAAAGAATCTATCGACTGCGCTGTGTGGAAGCTTGGTCGATG
>CASIAB010000005.1:0-262500 GCA_949372635.1 uncultured Pseudomonadales bacterium | reverse complement strand
CGGGACAGGGTGAGTCGGCCCCTAAGGCGAGGGCGAAAGCCGTAGTCGATGGGAAATCGGTTAAAATTCCGATACCGATTCTTACTGCGATGGAGAGACGGAGAAGGCTAGGCTAGCACGGCGTTGGTTGTCCGTGTTTAAGCGTGTAGGTAGGGGAATTAGGTAAATCCGGTTCCTCGTTTAATCTGAGACGCGATGACGATCCTGAAGGGAAACCTGACGGAGAAGTAGTTGATGCCATACTTCCAGGAAAATCTTCTAAGCTTCAGGTAAGAATTGACCGTACTGTAAACCGACACAGGTGATCAGGTAGAGAATACCAAGGCGCTTGAGAGAACTTGGGTGAAGGAACTAGGCAAAATGGTACCGTAACTTCGGGAGAAGGTACGCTCTCAATGGTGATGGGACTTGCTCCCTAAGCTGAGGAGAGTCGAAGTGACCAGGTGGCTGCAACTGTTTATTAAAAACATAGCACTCTGCAAACTCGTGAGAGGAAGTATAGGGTGTGACGCCTGCCCGGTGCCGGAAGGTTAATTGATGGGGTTATCTTCGGAGAAGCTCTTGATCGAAGCCCCGGTAAACGGCGGCCGTAACTATAACGGTCCTAAGGTAGCGAAATTCCTTGTCGGGTAAGTTCCGACCTGCACGAATGGCGTAATGATGGCCACGCTGTCTCCACCCAAGACTCAGTGAAATTGAAATCGCTGTTAAGATGCAGTGTACCCGCGGCTAGACGGAAAGACCCCGTGAACCTTTACTATAGCTTCACAGTGGACTTTGATCTTATTTGTGTAGGATAGGTGGGAGACTTTGAAGCGTTGTCGCTAGACAGCGTGGAGTCAACCTTGAAATACCACCCTGATAATATTGAGGTTCTAACTTAGCTCCTGAAACGGGAGTGAGGACATTGTGTGGTGGGTAGTTTGACTGGGGCGGTCTCCTCCTAAAGAGTAACGGAGGAGCACGAAGGTACCCTAATGACGGTCGGAAATCGTCAGTTTAGTGTAATGGCATAAGGGTGCTTGACTGCGAGAGTGACAACTCGAGCAGGTACGAAAGTAGGTCATAGTGATCCGGTGGTTCTGAATGGAAGGGCCATCGCTCAACGGATAAAAGGTACTCCGGGGATAACAGGCTGATACCGCCCAAGAGTTCACATCGACGGCGGTGTTTGGCACCTCGATGTCGGCTCATCACATCCTGGGGCTGAAGCCGGTCCCAAGGGTATGGCTGTTCGCCATTTAAAGTGGTACGCGAGCTGGGTTTAGAACGTCGTGAGACAGTTCGGTCCCTATCTGCCGTGGGCGCAGGAGATTTGAGAAGAGTTGCTCCTAGTACGAGAGGACCGGAGTGAACGAACCTCTGGTGTTCGGGTTGTCATGCCAATGGCATTGCCCGGTAGCTACGTTCGGACAGGATAACCGCTGAAAGCATCTAAGCGGGAAGCCCCCTTCAAGACGAGATCTCCCTCAGGATTTAATCCTGCTAAAGTGCCGTTGAAGACGACGACGTTGATAGGCTGGGTGTGTAAGTGCAGCAATGCATTGAGCTAACCAGTACTAATTGCACGTGAGGCTTGACCATATAATCATGCATTTTATGACTATATAGAAAAGCAACTAATCGACTTTAACGTACAGAAACGCTTGTACAACAAGTTTTGATACAGAGAAATATTCATTCACCGAATTGTTAGAACAAGTTAGTGCGCAGCAGTGAAGTTATGCGTACCGACGCCAGAATTGCCTGACGACCATAGCGAGCGTGAACCACCTGATCCCATCTCGAACTCAGAAGTGAAACCGCTTAGCGCCGATGGTAGTGTGGGGTTTCCCCATGTGAGAGTAGGTCATTGTCAGGCATTAAAATAAGAGGACCCCGTTGCTGGTTACAGTGCGGGGTTTTTTTATGGGCCACTGGAAAGTTGACAGGGATGCCGGTCGCGGGCCAAGATTGATCCAATTAGTAGGAATTCACAGGGTAGTTAGAGAGCTTCGACTACATTCAGCGCAGCATCCGTCGAGGAAAATATGAAACTGGACAAGGTTTTGGTTAGGAGGTAGCGCTTATACTTCCTATACACGGTAATACCGAGCAATTAGATCCATTGTCATGGATTGAATTTCGACTATACAGGCAAAACCAATAGGGTTAAGTCACTAACAGCTGACTCTATCAACAGTTCCTCTATAGCGCGCTTCCTAACAACAATAATGGGCAAGGGTCATGCAATCCCCACTCGGTGGCGAACAGAACGTTCAGACTATAGATCGATTTATCTTCTTCGGCGGACTCATACTGCTCATAGTCATCGTGGGCACGATACTGATTGCTCCCCAGTGGAGCGCTGCTGCGATCGACACGTCCTATGTCTTCATCTCAACCCGCCTCGGCGTCCTATATGTAGTTGCCGCTATACTCACGCTCGGTTTCCTTTTGTATATCGCAATTAGTCCATATGGAAAATTGGTTTTGGGCATAGTTGCAAAACCGGAATATAGTCAAGCTAGTTGGATATCCATGCTGTTCTGCGCAGGCATTGGAGCTTCACTTTTATACTGGGGTGCAACTGAATGGACCTTCTACTACATTGCTCCTCCCTTCGGCATCGAACCGGAATCGGACGCGGCTCTGTTAATGGCAAACAGCTACGGCATGTTCCACTGGGGGCCCATTGGCTGGGCATTCTACTGCCTCCCCGCAGTGGGCCTGTGCCTGTCGCATCATGTGCTCCAAATTCCCGCCCTAAGACTTAGCTCGGCCTGCGCAGAGGTTTTGGGTAGACAACAAGAGTTATGGCCAGGCCGGCTCATAGACTTGTTGTTCATCGTAGGCACTATTGGCACCTGTGCTACCGGTCTCGGCTTTGGTACCTCGGTGGTTTCCTCAGCAATCAACAAGCTTACAGGCATTGAAGATGGCATAGTCTTACAGATCGGCGTTGTGCTTATAGCGACAGGATTGATCGCCTTTAGTGTATTTAAGGGATTGAATGACGGCATTAGACGACTCAGTACTGTCAATGCATTTCTGGCACTGATACTTGTGGTCTACATTTTCATATTCGGCCCTACGCTGTTCATATTAGAAGCGGGCGTTACGTCGTTGGGCACGGTAGCTGGTAATTTTGTGCGCATGCTCTCCTGGACCGACCCACTGCAACGTGCCGATTTCGTAGAGTCCTGGACCGTTTTCTATTGGGCCTGGTGGCTAGCAATGGGCCCATTCATTGGTATGTTCATCTGCAAAATTTCTCGGGGGCGAACGCTACGAGAACTCATTTTTGGAGTGCTTGGTTGGGGTAGTTTAGGCTGTGCTTTGTTCTTCATGGTATTGGGTGGCTACGCACAATATCTAGAAGTGCAGAACATCTACCCTGTAGCAGCTGAGGCAACCGAAGTAAGCCCATCGAGTGCATTAACTAGCATCGTATCCTTGCTGCCATTAGGTTCGATACTAGTTTTACTAGTAGCCGTGATCGGCCTAGTTTTCGTGGCCACAACTTATGACTCTGCAGCCTACACCTTGGCAGCTGGGGCAACTCGTAGTCTGGACGAGGGTGAACATCCGGCTCGTTGGCACCGAGTATTTTGGGCTTTTGCCCTAGGCACACTTCCGCTGAGTCTTCTCTTCGTGGGCGGTCTTAGAGAACTGCAAACCGCATCACTGCTGGCATCATTGCCTCTGCTATTTGTGTACGGCATACTTGGTGTTTCTATCTGGCGGATGCTGCGCAGCACTCAAATCACCTAAGATGGGGTATCACTCTTGTTAAAAAATTCAGTCACTCTTCTAGATGCTGGAATGGGCAGATCCCTTTCGATGAGAGGCGTCGAAATCCCAGCCACGATCTGGTCTGCTAACGCGTTGCTGGTAGCTCCCGACGTCGTTGTAGATATCCACAGAGAAAACATTGCAGCGGGTGCGAGAATAATCACGACTAACAGTTATGGAGTTATACGTAACGACTTAGCGAAAGTTGGGTTAGCCCATCGCACCATTGAGCTCAACGAACTAGCTGCCAATTTGGCGCAAACAGCACGCGATGAATCGGGTGAGGCTGGAGTAAGAATCGCTGGCTCCCTACCACCACTTAACGGCAGCTTTCGACCTGATTACGTTCTTGATCTCGACACCCTTCTTCCATTATACAGAGAGCAGGTTGCAGCACTAGCACCCTCTATTGATTTATTCCTTTGTGAAACCATGTCGCATTCAACAGAGGCTGTAGCTGCCGCTAGAGCGGCAAGCGAAAGTGGTAAACCTTTCCTTGTTGCCCTTACTTTAGACGATGAGCGTACAGCTTGTTTAAAAAGTGGTGAGTCTCTAGCTACCGTCTGTGAAATGTTACAGCCTTTTAAGCCCGAAGGCATACTGGCAAATTGCTGTTTACCTGAGCGTATCAGCGAGGCTATTCCTGTATTAGTAGAATCAGGAGTGAAAATTACTGGAGGCTATGCAAACGCCTTTACCAATATCCCCAAAGACTGGCTGTTAGGCGGAAACAAAGAGACAGATGGCAGACTCACGATTCGAGAAGACATTACGCCGAGTCGTTATGCGGATTTCGCTGAAGAATGGCTAGATTTGGGCGCTAATCTCGTAGGAGGCTGCTGCGGCACTACCGCAGAATTTGTCGAAGCTATTCATGAACGCTTTTCTCAACGAGCACAGAAATAGGGAGTAGGAAGTTTTTAAATTAGAACCTTCATTTATGTTGCGCGAAGTTTTTATGTCGGTGGCTATTTTGGGAGCTAAAGTACCTAGAATGTCTGTCTAATTTTTAAGGCATATTTTACGCCGGTGCCGTTACAGGAGTCTTCGACTTCTTCTATAATTCCAGAAGCCGTCGCACCAACATAGCGAATTCTTTCTCTGCAGCGGATTTGGTTGTTGGCATTCTGAATATCGAAGCGAAAAGTAATTCCGTTGAAGGCTTGCTTTTCGGCGAAGAAGTTTAGGCCGTATTCACCTATATCTGTCTCCGTATCGTTGATGTCTATCTGCGTCAGGCCGCTACCGTCACGTGCGGAATTAAAGTAGCTGAAGCCATAACTAAAATTGTATTCAGTGATGTCATGTCGAAAATTAGCGCGCCCGAACCAGCGGCTGTTTCTACGCAGACGTCGCTGTGTGCCTAGGAAGGGGTCTGTTACTTGTGAATCTTGCAGACTCAATCCAAGTGTGAGCAGGGCGTTAGGAGCGCCGAGGTAGCCCAGACGTGTGCTCGCATCGAAGTTCGCGCCGTAGCGTTTGCCGTCTCCAATATTGCCCCTTGCCGACTGCAGGTCGGTAGCACTGGGAGAAACATCAATGCGATCGATGACATCGGTCAAGTCTCGGTAGTAGAGCTCTGTATTGAATACGCCAATACTATTGGGTAGACGATACTCCAAATTCATTTCGTAGTTCCAAGCCTGCTCCTGCGTAATTCCTGGGTTGCCAGCCTGTGTATTTTGATCATCGTCTGAGTTGTCGGTGGTGGCACTGAAATCTGAGAAGCTCAATTGTGAAACAGTCTTCTCAATTGTCGTGCGAAGTTGCAGAGATGAAGTGATGTCGAAGCGGTAGTCCAGTTTCGGACGCACAAAAGAAAAATCTCTTTCATTGGTGACGTCTCCGGACTGGGTAATAGTCGACTTTTCATAGATCAATGAGCTTTCTAAGGACATGCGGTCGTTGATTTGCCAATTGTGGATGGCGAAGCTCTCTAATCGTAATTCCTCTACTGCGGAGCTTGCATTGCTGACGGCTTGTGGCACGAGCCCGCCGTGTGCGACTGAGGTCATGCCTGTGCCTGACAAGCCCAAGCGGAGGTCTGAGTCGCGTATTGTTTGTGCACCTTCGATGCCAACTTCAATCCCTTGGTTTCCACCTAGATCAAACGTGTAAGAGGTGCGACCGATACGTTCGCGGTCGCGTCCGGCAGAAAATAGGAAGAGATCTTTTTCTTCTGAGCCTGCAAATACGTCGAAGCGATCTCGTGTATAGGTAAAGTCTCGATCGTTTACAATAAATAGGAAGCGGTACTTATTGCCGCTGTCGAAGTTGTATTCGTAGTCGCCACCGATCTCCCAATTGCTGCGATTGCGTTGCTCCTCTTCGCGTTCTTGGGCAGTGATTAAGGTTCCGGTAGTATAGTCATTGATGGTTCGCGTTATATCCGTTGGCGGATTGCTCTCAGCGAAGAGGCCATTGAATTGCACCATGCTCTTCTCAAACTGATAGCCAAGATTGAAGCTGGTCTCGTACTCAGTTTGGTTACGTAAATTGTCCTGGGATCGGGCCTCCAGTAACTCGCCATCTGGATCAACGCTAAATTCATTGGTAAACCGGTTCTCGTAACGTGGTTCGGCTTCGATATGGAATAGGTAGTTAAATGCGCCATTCTGACCAGTGTATGAAAGCTTAGTGCCGGGATCGACCGTGCCGTCATGAAGCCGGTCCATATTGAGTTCGGCGGAGATGCTGGACCGGGACTGTGCATCGAGTAGGACAACGTTCACGACTTGACCGCCGCCACGTATATCCATATCGTCGGAGGTGCCACGTATAATTTGAATGTAGTCGACCTGATCGGCAGCGATACGACTCAACTGACTACGTCCCTCATTATTTTTGCCGGTCGTGCGTTGACCGTTGATGAGGATTTCGCCTTCGCCTGACCCCAAGCCGCGACTTTTGCCGCGATTATTTCTGTTGCCGTTCAGGGCAAGACTGATTCCAGGGATACGATCGATCATGTCGTTGACGGACACTGGAGAATATTGTGTAAAAAAACCTGCCTCATACACTACAGTAGATTCGTCGGTGGCCTGTGGCTCGGCTTGCTGCGCAAAGCCTTGATTCACTCCCGCTATAGCGAGGCCAAGAAGGCTAATGCGGATAAGTTTTTCAGGCAGAGAAAGGCGCCGTGTCATTGTAATGCTCCATAGCCCTACCGGGTTTCACGCCAAACCTTTCTATCCAGAATAACTCTGGGGATCAACAAGCCGAATCGAAGGTTTTAGAAAGTCTTTGGATGGATCGAAGTTACTGCTCTAATGGGGCGTGATTATACTGATGGGTGTCGGCAATACTGTGACAAATTGTGTAATAAAGATGGCAAAAGTGCCATCTTTTGCTTTTTATGGACTGATTTTACATTGACCGAGCCAAGGATATCGACTTTGATTGCGGAAGCTTTAGAGGATTGAGGAAATAATCTGCTAACGTAGAAATTTCGCAGCGGTTTTAGAAGGTGCCGCGTATTTTTATGGCATACTTCTCGCCGGTATGGCTGCAGGAATCTTCTAGCTCGCTGAGCAAACCGGTTGCGATCGTGCCGCCTGTATAGCGAAGGCGGACACGACAGCGCTCACTCTCATGGGGGTTAGTAGCTTCGAATCGAAGAGTCATCCCTTCCCATCCCTGATACTCAACAAATACAATCGAGAAAGGGTCTGAATTATACGATTCGATTCTATTAATGTCGTATACCTTATTGTTGTCTTGAATGCTGTTTCGGTAGGTAAAGCCATAGTTTATATCGCGCTTTGGCATGTCGTGCCTGAACCCTAGGCTGTAGTTACCTCTGCCTTGGCGATTGTTGCTAAAATAACTGAGCCGCCTATCGATACCGAGGAAAGGGTCGGTAACGCTCGAGCTTTCTAGATTTAGTCCTGTAGTTACCAATATTCCGGGTTGGCCTATGAAATCCAATCGGAGACTGCCGTTAAGGCGCAACCCATAGCGCTCACCGTCGCCAATATTACCATTCGCAGACTGAATGGTTGTAAGTGTTGAAACATCGACTCGATCGATGACGTCTAGGAGGTCATGGTAGTAGAGATTCGAACTTATAACTCCATTGTCATTATTAAAGCGGTATTCAAGATTTAGGTCATAGCGCCAGGACTGTTCCTGCCGTAGTTCAGGATTTCCAGCTATCGTGTTCTGATCCTCATCGCCTGAATTAGTATTTGCTGTGAAGTCATTGAAGCTTAACTGCGAAACATTTTTCTCTACAGTCGCACGAAATTGTAGTGATGGTGTTAAATCAAAACGGTAGTCTATTTTTGGTCTAATAAAATCGAAGTCGCGTTTTTTGCTGACATCTCCAGATTGTGCAATCTCCGAAGTCTCTATAATTAATGTGGTCTCAAGCGACATGCGGCTATTAATTTGTAAATTATGAATTATGAACGATTCGTAGCGAAGCTCCTCTACCGTGGCATTCGTATTATTTACCTCCGACAGTCCGCCGAAGTCCTGAGAGACCATTTGGGTGTCGGATAATAAGCCGAGTTGTAGAGAGGAATCGAGAATCGTTTGAGCTCGCTCTATGCCAACCTCGATATTCTGGCTACCAGCGAAGGCGAAAGAATAGGAACTGCGAATAATTCTTTCCTGATAGCGATTGAAATTAGCGAGGAATAGGTCCTTCTCGCGAGCTTTGGCATCAACATTGAAGCGCTCGCGCGTGCTATCATCTTCTTTCTTATTTAGGATGAAGAGAGTCTTCCAGCGCGCATTGTTGGCGAAAGTATGCTCATAGTCACCACCGATCTCCCAAAATTCACTGATTTGATTCGTATCATCGAATTGCACCGTGTCTTTTCTCGGGACGTCCACAAAGTTAAAAATGGTTCTTTCAATTATAGAAGGAGCATCTCTGTTTTCAAACTGGGCGTTGATATGGGCTATATCATTTTCACCGAACTCGTAGCCGAGGTTAGCGCTGAATACTAGAGGCTGTGAATCGGTAGTTGTAACTCGGCTGACATAGTCGTTGGGAGTTCCGTCGGCCAAGAAGCTGTTCTCATACCCTTTGCGTCTTTCCCATCGTGGCTCGGACTCGGCACTAAAAAGGTAGTCCAGCGCGCCGCGTTGGCCCGTGAGTGAAAATCTTCCCCCTGGTTTTAGTTCGCCATCATGAAGGTGGTCGGCGTTGATCTCATAGGCGACGGAAGCGCTGCTTTCAGCTTCGAGTAGCACGATATTTATGACTTGACTGCCGCCGCGAACATCGAGTTCGCCTGAAGTGCCGCGGATGATCTCGATATACTGCACTTGATTTGCCGGTATCCTGCTGAGCTGACTATTACCTTCGTTCTCTTTACCGGCTGTGCGTCGTCCGTTGATCAGGATTTGGTCGCCGCCAAGGCCTAGTCCGCGTCGACTACCACCGCTGGAACTACTAGGGCCTCCATTTCCACCACCGCGTGCAGTATCAATACCTGGAATGCGATCGAGCATATCGTTTACTGAAAAAGGCTCGTACTGAGCGAAAAATTCCGCCGGGTAGGTAACTGTCGAATCGTTGGTCGTGGGCTCTTGTGCTAGCGTGGATGTGGAGAAAATAGCTCCACTTAGGAGAAGAGTAAGTGAGAGAACACGATTCGAGGCTGAGTTACAACGCATACAAGACTCCGATGGAATTTTTTTCACTAACTCTGAATTCCGTACTACGGGACAAAAACCGCTCAAAATTGGGCGTCAGTATGCACACAATCGACCAGCTAGAGAATCGTCTGGAGGCTCTTGTTTGTGACATTTTGTAATGTGCCCAGATAAGAGCCGCTTTGCGCTTGTTCAGGGAATTGAGGATAATAGCCTCCAGCGATCGAAGCGGGTCTCAAAACGAATACTGGAGCCTGCCGACAAATCCAAGTAGCTTGAATTCGTCGTTAAGGTAGATAGAGGTTTTAAATGCAACGTGAATCCATGGAAGTCGATGTAGTCATTGTAGGTGGTGGGCCGGCAGGATTAGCCACTGCGTGTCGGCTTCTACAGATGGCGAAGGAAGCAGAGACTGAGCTTTCGGTCTGCGTGCTCGAGAAGGGCTCAGAGGTAGGGGCACATATCCTTTCGGGTGCGGTATTCGAACCTTCGGTACTGAATGAATTGTTTCCAGACTGGCAGGAAAGGGGGGCTCCTTTAAATACGGCGGTAACAGGCGACGATGTCTATTATTTACCCTCTGCGGAAAAGTCTTTTAAGTTCCCGGGGCTATTAGTTCCAAGACCGATGCACAACGATGGCAACTACATTATTTCCTTAGGCAATCTCTGCCGCTGGCTGGCCGAACAGGCGATGGAGCTAGGCGCGGAAGTCTTTCCGGGCTTTGCGGCCGCGGAAATTCTCTACGATGAAGGCGGCAGTGTTAAAGGTGTTGCAACTGGAGATATGGGCGTCGATGTTAATGGCGAGCAGAAGTCTTCCTTTGAGCCTGGGTTCGAGTTCCATGCAAAGTACACGATTTTGGCAGAGGGCTGTCGCGGTCACTTGGGTAAGGAATTAATCGATAAATTTCAGCTTGACAAAGATAGCGACCCCCAACACTACGGACTAGGCCTCAAGGAAGTTTGGGAAATTCCTGAGCAGCAACATAAGGAAGGCCTAGTCGTGCATACGACAGGCTATCCAATGATCAAGGATAGCTCTGCCGCGACTAGTGGAGGATTCCTTTATCACCTAGAAGGCAATCAGGTATCCCTAGGCCTCATCGTGGATCTTGGTTATAAAAACCCACACATTAGCCCCTTCGATGAATTTCAGAAATTCAAGCTGCACCCTACGATCAAGCAATATTTAAAAGGTGGCAAGAGGTTAAGCTATGGCGCTAGAGCGCTGATAAAAGGAGGTTTAAACTCGCTGCCTAAGATGACGTTCCCCGGCGGGCTTCTTATCGGTTGCGACGCGGGTACCATGAACGCCGGCAAGATCAAGGGCAGTCATACCGCCATGAAGTCAGGGATCATCGCGGCAGAAACCTTATTTGCGGCGCTGAGCATCGAATCGGAAGAGAAAGAGCTGGTCGATTACACGACGCGTTTCTCCAATTCCGAGCTTTTCGATGAGCTACACAAGACTCGAAACTTTAGCTCGGGCTTTCACAAGTTCGGTTTTTGGTTGGGGAGTGCGCTAACCTTTATTGAGCAGAACATTTTTTTTGGCAAGTTCCCACTGACATTTCATGATAAATCACATGATTATGCGCAGATGACACCAGCGGCCCAGAGCCCGAAAATTTCTTATCCAAAAGCTGACGGTAAGATTAGTTTCGATAAGTTATCTTCGGTGTTCCTATCGAATACGAATCATGCGGAAGACCAGCCCTGCCATCTGCAGTTAAAGGACTCGGCTATTCCCATAGGACACAATTTACCGCTTTATGATGAGCCAGCTCAGCGCTATTGCCCTGCAGGCGTGTATGAGGTTGTTGAAGAGGCGGATGGGAATAAGAAATTCCAGATTAACGGCCAGAACTGCGTGCACTGTAAGACATGTGATATCAAGGATCCCTCGCAGAATATCCACTGGGTAGTGCCTGAAGGTAGCGGTGGGCCGAATTATCCAGCCATGTAGCCCTTTCATAGAGGGCTGGGGCGAGGTAGCGGGTTTTTCTTTAAGCCCTGAGCTTTGACATGCTAGAGAAATATGCTGTAATTCTCTCCGTTAGTTCGGTGAATTAACATGGTTCTCCAACTATCAGTGATCCTTCCAATTTTACTGCTGATATCCAGCATAGCGCTACCGTTTTTCTCATCCTGGAGCTCTGCACAGGAGCAGATACTCAGAGATCGCTGGGTCGAAATGCGCAGCGATAATATTCATATATACAGTCAGCAATTTACTAGGCAGACGAATCGATTTGCGAATAATCTAGAGGTTTAGCGTCAGGTCACCTCCTTTGCAATTTCTCGAATAAATAGCTTTCCCAAGGCTAGCGCCCTCAACTTAGTCTATCTATTCGATGATGTAGAGACCTTGCTAACTTTTGTTGCTGCCAGCGAGACCGCTTTTTTCGCTTCCTACCCGTATGCGAATTTTTTGGTCTTCGCGCTCAATCACGCTAGTGATTTCATCACTACTTGAACTTTCTCGTGCATAGTTTCAATGATTTGAGTCAGCAGTGTTGGCATGAAGAAGGGGTCGCCGGCTGTCTAGCTCGTGTGCAAGTAAATAGTGACGAAGTCGAGTTTGAGCGTTTCAGCCGTGCCGGCAATAAAGTGCTCGCTAATGTTTCTGAATCGTTTTCGATGGATCGGCTTCTTTATGGCGATGCTGCCTTAATATTCATACTCCCTTCTCCGGCGGGGTTCACTAGTTAACTTCACTGGTAAATATATATCCTTCGACAAGTTTCTTAACCTCGTCAATCTTAACTTTATCGGCCACATCGATGCTGAGAATTAGTCCTCGCTTCTTTTCAATTTCACTTGTAATAGCTGCATCTATAGATTCTTTGGCTAGTAGTTCACGGATAACTTGTTCTGAAATCTTTTGACGTAGCGTCGGTCGAAATATTTTACCGACAGCGGTGAGAGGCATCGTATCTATAAACGCGATCCTTTTTGGAATTGCGGCGCGCTCAGAAATTGTGCTAGCGCAGTGATCGATAAGCTCTAGCTCTGTTACATCGCTATCAGCTACCTTTACGACATATGCCATGGGTAACTCACCCGCATAGGGGTCGGGCAATCCTATTGCAATGGATATCACTACCTCGGCGTGGGCATTAAGTGGTTCCTCTATCAACTCTGGATCGATATTATGGCCACTGCGGATAATGAGATCTTTGGCACGTCCCGAGAGATAAAGGAAACCTGCGGCATCCATGTAACCAATATCACCGGTATTGAACCAGCCATCCTCGATCCAGGCGGAGGCATTATCGACATTGCTCTTATAGCCCTCAAATACCTGTGGGCCTTTGACCAGGATGACGCCGCTTTCACCTAGCGGGCAGTCTTTAATGACCGTAGTCCGATCTACGTGGGCAATGCGAATCTCTGAATAGGGTACGCGCATGCCAACGCTGCCCGGTGGTTGAATAAGTGGAGCGCGTGAAATTAGCGCAGTAGTTTCGGTCATTCCGTAACCGTTGCCTACCTCTACGCCAAAATTCTTTTCGAAGCTAAGCTCGAATGGCAGTGAAAGGGGGGCAGCACCCGAATTGATATTGGTCAGGCAGCTGATGTCGGCATCGCCTACCGGAATATCTGCTAGCGCCATGAGTACAGTTGGAACGGCTGAGAATTGTTTTACCTGAAAACGCTCGACATGGTTCCAAAAGTTCTTCATCGCTACCGGTGAGCGAAATCCACCAGGGGTCATCAATACGATGCGATAGCCTACAGCAAAGGCAGCCACACCTTGAATTATACAGCCATAGATATGAAACAACGGCAGCCCACAAAGCACAGTATGCCGTTCCATGTGCGCTGTATAGACTTGCATCAACTGTCCTAAGAATGCCATGTTGCCGTGCGTCAATTGGGCCAGCTTGGGTCGGTCAGTGGTGCCTCCCGTATGGAAATAGGCGGCCTTTTGGTCGCCGGAGAATTTTCTATCACTGGTTAGCAATGTGCCGTCCATCTTTGCGATAGACGAGTCAAAGTCTAGGGTATCAAAATTTCCTTTAGTTAACGTTGCAGACTCTGGCTTGCAAAGTCCGGGTATATTGACTTCCAGTAGTGTGGTCACGCCTGCGCAGTTGGATATGGCGGCGCGCACTTTTTCATTGATGTCGCTATGCTCTGATTGCGCGAGGCAGATGACTATCTTGGCATTGGCCGCTGCAATAATTTCGGCAATATGCTCTGCTTCTAACATAGGGTTGATTGGATTGGAGATGCCGGCTGCCTGGGCGCCCCAAATAGCAAAATGAGTCTGTGGCAGTATCGGCAGAATAATGGAGACAGCATCATCTGTGTTTACGCCGAGCTGATTTAGTAAGTTTGCTGTGCGTGTAACCTGTGCCCCTAATTCGGCGAAGCTGACTATTTGTGCAGGTTCGTCGGGAAGACCCTGTAATAAAAATTCCAGCGCGGCTTTATCGGTGAAGCGATCCGCACTGTCCTTTATTAAATTGTAGCTGTCGGTGTAGGGGAACTGCTCAGTTAGTGGGGTTTTCTCAAATGCCTCTACATCGGCAATGGTTTCCATGATGGGCTCGGGAGTTGGTAGTTGCGACAAGTCAATCAAGGGTAATTCTCCTGGTTCTAGCTAATACTTTTTGCAATGGTCGACCAGCCCGAATTCTGTGACATTCAAACAGGCTGCCCTTTCGGCAATTTATAACACGGAATTGACTTGGATGGTGCAGGTAGAAATTGAGATTAGGTGTTGCGGGAATTGGAAAAATTGACCATCACGGTCAGGGCGTCGCGATACTCTGAGGGAGGCAGCACGTCGAGGCAGACAAGCGCTTTGTTAGACTCTGACTCGGCGAGCTCGCGAACGTAATCCAGCGCACCGCAATCCTGCACGATCTCGATTACTTGATTCAGTTTCTCGGTTTGCGGCTCTTCATCGGCGAGCGCTTCCCGAATCAACTTTGCTTGTTCTTCACTGCCGTGTCCTAAGGCGTAGATGAGGGGAAGCGTTGGCTTTCCCTCGGCGAGGTCGTCGCCAATATTCTTGCCTAGGGTATCGCTGTCTCCGTCATAGTCCAGCACATCATCGATTAGTTGATAAGCAGTACCCAGGTGCATACCAAAATTCTTCAGAGCCAGTTCTTCGTCGCTGGAAGCATTTGATAGGACCGCTCCACACTGCCCAGCTGCCTGAAACAAGATCGCCGTCTTATTCTGAATGACTTCCATGTAGTTCTGTTCGGTTGGGTTCGGATTGTTCTTGCTAATTAGCTGCAGAACCTCTCCCTCTGCGATTCTATTAGTGGTGTCGGCGATTATTTTCATAATTTTCATGTTGCCTAGCGTTACCAGTATCTGGAATGCCCTAGAGTAGATGAAATCGCCCACGAGGACGCTTGAGGGGTTATTCCAGTGTTCGTTAACTGTTGGTCGCCCGCGGCGTAAAGACGACATGTCGACGACGTCATCATGCAGTAAGGTGGCGGTATGAATGAACTCGATCACCGAAGCTAGGGATACATGCTGCCGACTGCCGATTTTGCAGGCTTTTGCGGAAAGAAGAACGAGGAGGGGGCGCAGGCGCTTGCCGCCAGCCTCAACAATATAGTGGCCAATATTTTCAACAAGCGGCACATTCGAGTAGAGCTGGTCCACGATGAATTTATCTACGGCCTTAAAGTCTTCTTCGATAACGGATCGAATTTGCTGATACATAGTCACTTTTAGTGCTAATTTCCTGATGTTGGCTGGAAACTTGTCTCGATTGAGGGGAATCTCTATGAGCTCGCATGCTAGGGAGCGAAGTGGGTGCTGTCAAGCCGACTATGCCTGCAGATTAAAGGCAGTGCGGGTTCAAATACACAAAGCGACTAAATACGGGCTCTTCCAGATATTTCTTCCCTTGCTATGAAAGGTAAATCCGCTTGCTTCAAGCTGATCGTTCCCGTAAAATGCCCGCCCCTATAGGAAGGGGTAAATTTCCCATTCAAAAGGCGGTATCGGAGAGAATTATGTACGCGGTTATTAAGAGTGGTGGCAAGCAACACAGAGTTGAAGAAGGTGAAATTCTTCGGCTTGAGAAATTGGAAGCCGCTACCGGGGAAGAAGTAAGTTTCGACAATATTCTGATGGTTGGCGAAGGCGAGTCTGTGAAGATCGGTACGCCCTATGTTGAAGGTAGCAAGGTCACTGCACAAGTCGTTAAGCAGGGTCGAGCCAACAAGGTTACGATCATCAAGTTTAATCGTCGCAAGCATTCGCGTAAGCAACAAGGTCATCGCCAGTGGTTTACAGAAGTTAAGATTACTGGAATAACAGCTTAAGGCTCGGAGTTAGGTAATGGCACATAAGAAAGCAGGTGGTAGTACTAATAACGGTCGTGATTCGGAATCGAAACGATTAGGTGTAAAGAAGTATGGTGGCGAAGTTGCCATCGCAGGGAATATTATCGTGCGTCAGCGCGGCACTCGTTTCCATCCGGGTGAGAATGTAGGCTGTGGCAAAGACCACACCTTGTTCGCGAAGGCTGATGGTGTTGTGAAGTTCGCTGTTAAAGGCCCTCTCAACCGAAAATTCGTGAGCATCGAAGTAGCCTAGTAAAGCAGTTCGTTACTAAAAAGCCTCGTCGTTCGACGGGGCTTTTTAGTTTATGACACACACATCATTCAATACGTTAGCGCTTCGGCGAGTTGATCTGTCAAACCTTAAAATGAGCATATCGTGAAATTTGTAGACGAAGCAGAAATTGTAGCCGAGGCAGGCAACGGAGGAAGCGGTGCCTTAAGTTTTCGTCGCGAAAAATATGTCGAACGCGGAGGTCCTGATGGTGGGGATGGCGGTGACGGCGGTAGTGTTTTTATGCAGGCCGATGCCTCGCTGAATACCTTGGTGGATTTCCGCTTTCAGCCTGTCTATCGAGCGCAGTCAGGCGCGCCTGGGCAGGGTAGGCATTGCACCGGTCGAGGTGGAGACGATCTGTTGGTTAGGGTGCCGCTAGGCACCACAGTTATAGACGTGAATACTGAGGAGCTGATTGCAGACCTCAAAGTGCCAGACCAGCCAGTCATGGTGGCCAAGGGCGGTTTTCATGGTTTGGGCAACATCCGCTTTAAATCTAGTACCAATAGAGCGCCGCGCAAAACAACGAAGGGTAAGCCCGGCGAGATGCGAAAGCTGCAGCTTCAGCTTCGCCTCGTGGCCGATGTAGGGCTGCTCGGATTCCCGAATGCAGGTAAATCGACGCTCATTCGCTCCGTATCCGCAGCTACCCCAAAGGTTGCCGACTATCCGTTTACAACTCTAGTGCCCAATCTCGGCGTAATTAGTCTAGGAATGGAGCGCAGCTTCGTGATGGCTGATATTCCAGGGCTTATCGAGGGCGCCTCGGAAGGTGCTGGACTGGGATTTCGATTCCTGAAGCATCTGTCTCGATCTCGTCTACTCGTGCATCTAGTCGATGCCTTACCGGCGGATAGCAGTAATCCAATCGACAATGCTGAAAAAATTATCACGGAGCTAGAAAAGTTTAGCCCGACGCTCGCTCAGAAGGAGCGCTGGCTGGTCATTAACAAGGTGGACCTAATAGATGCCGAGCTCTTAGAAGAATTGAGGCAAGGCCTGCGTGAGCGGCTCTCATGGGAGGGTCATATCTATGGGTTATCTGCGCTAAATAAGCTTGGCTGTAAAGATATGTGTGAGGGCCTTATGGGCTCCATCGAATCCCATAGGGCAAGGCTTCTTGAGGATGAGGACTACCAAGCGGAGTTGTTGGAGAAGGAGGCAGCGATGGCCTTTGAGATCCGCCGGACTATAGAGAGTACTAAATCTGCGAAGCTACGAGACGATGACCTAATAGACGAAGAATTATTAGATAGCGATTGGGAAGAGTGAGTGCGCCTTGATGCGGAAATTAATAAAAAACGCAAAGCGTTGGGTAGTAAAAGTTGGCAGCTCGCTAGTAACAAATAATGGCCGTGGACTAGATCTGAGCGCGATCGAAGACTGGGCGGGTCAGCTTGTTGCTATGCAGAAGCTGGGTATACAGGTCGTGCTAGTATCTTCTGGTGCGGTGGCTGAAGGGGTCGCGCGACTCGAATTAAAATCTCGGCCTAAGCAGGTTCAACTGCAGCAGGCCGCGGCCGCAGTTGGGCAAATGGGTTTGATTCAGGCCTATGAAAGTTGTTTTATAGGGCACGGTGTACACGCCGCGCAAATCTTGCTTAGTCACGATGACCTCTCCGATAGAACACGTTATTTAAACGCACGTAGCACTTTGACCACCTTGTTAGAAATGGGAGTTATTCCTGTAGTGAACGAGAACGATACGGTTGCTACTGCTGAGTTGTGCTTCGGTGATAACGATACGCTGGCAGCGCTAGTTGCGAACCTTATTAATGCCGATGTGATGCTGATTCTCACTGACCAGGACGGTTTGTTCGATGCCGATCCGCGTAATAATACCTCTGCGAAGCTAGTCGCTAGCGCGTCAGCTATCGACGGGAGCCTGAGCGCGATGGCAGGCAAAGGCAGCAGTCTGGGCAGAGGCGGGATGGTGACTAAAATATCAGCGGCTAAGCTTGCTTCACGATCAGGAACTAACACCCTGATCGCGAATGGGCGCGAGCGGCAGATTCTCTCTAGGCTGCTTGAAGGCGAAGAAATTGGCACATTGCTGTACGCCGATAGCGAGCCTGTTACTGCAAAGAAACAATGGCTGGCTAGTCAGCTTACTGTAAAGGGTAGTCTGGTATTGGATGCCGGTGCTGTAAAGGTGCTGAAGGATTCTGGAAGCAGCCTTTTGGCAGTTGGGATCAAGTCGTTGGTAGGCCAGTTTGCCCGGGGAGAAGTGGTCTCCTGTCTAGATGAGGCTGGTTTGGAAATCGCGCGAGGCTTAGTGAATTACAATAACAATGAGATCGGGAAAATTAAAGGGCAGAGTAGCGAGAATATCGAAAACCTCCTCGGCTATTCTGGCGAGGAAGAAATCATTCATCGGGACAATCTAATTTTGGACGACTAGCCACTCTGCAAAGCTTTTCAGAGAGCAAATTCTAGACATAAAAAAACCGGCATCAGCCGGTTTTTGGAGACCTAAAATTAGTCTATTTAAGTGCCTTTACTGCAGTATTCAATCGGCTCTTGTGACGAGAAGCCTTATTCTTATGAATAATTCCTCTGTCTGCCATGCGGTCGATTACAGGCACCATCGTGTTATAGGCTTCAACGGCCTTAGTGTGATCACCGCCTTCGATGGCTGCATCTACTTTCTTGATTTGAGTACGCACCATGGATCGGAAAGATGCATTGTGACGACGACGAACTTCACTCTGTCTTGCACGCTTGCGGGCCTGTAAAGAATTAGCCAATTGGAGCTCCTTATTGCACTAGACTTTTATTTTCTAGTCGGTTATTTCGTTAATAGCATTGAATGAGTATGATTATTGCTGCGCTGCATCCTCGAATTCAGAGCGCGAGCACTATGCCGTTTTCACTGCCTGATGTCAATAGTAGAAAATACGACGCGCTTTCTCTAAGCCCTTAACAATACTCAACTTATTGCTGATTGGCAGCAATAGCGTGATAATCTCGTCTTGGCATCAATTATACCAGCAAGGCTATCTACTCAATGAGTGAATCTCACTCTTCTCAGGAACCGCAACCACAAGACAGCAACAGCGGTGAATCCAGCCTACTGAAAGCGAGTGGTGTTACCGGTTCGATGACGCTGGTATCGCGCGTTTTAGGCTTGGCGCGCGATGTGGTTATTGCCCGTGTTTTCGGTGTGAGCGACGGGGTTGATGCTTTTTTTGTAGCCAATAAGATTCCTAACTTCATGCGTAGATTGTTCGCCGAAGGGGCTTTTAATCAA
Source organism: uncultured Pseudomonadales bacterium (assembly GCA_949372635.1). Taxonomy (GTDB): domain Bacteria; phylum Pseudomonadota; class Gammaproteobacteria; order Pseudomonadales; family Pseudohongiellaceae; genus UBA9145. The sequence continues at coordinate 243,270 of CASIAB010000005.1, read as the reverse complement.
GCTTTTGTCCCGGTTCTTTCTGAGTATCGCAGCACTAAGTCTTTGGCAGATGTGCAGCTGCTAGTAAATGCAGTTGCGGGTAGTCTGGGCGGGTTCCTTCTTATTTTCACCTTCGTGGCTGTGGTTGCGGCGCCGCTAATAGCGGTACCCATTGCTTACGGATTCACGGATGAGCCTGATAAGTTTGCGCTCCTTGTGGAGATGCTGCGAATCACCTTTCCCTATTTACTTCTGGTATCAATGACCGCTCTTTGCGGCTCGATTTTGAATAGTTACGCACGTTTTGCCGTTCCAGCGGTGACGCCTGCACTACTTAATATATCTCTAATAGTTTGCTCATTTTTTCTAGTGCCATATATGCGCGTCCCGGAATTGGCGCTAGCGTGGGCAGTGCTAATCGGGGGAGTTGCGCAGCTGTTGTTTCAATTACCATTTCTGGCTCGCATGCGGCTAATGCCAGTGCCAAGGGTGGGAAAATATCACGAGGGTGTCGAGCGAATTAAGAAGCTGATGGTGCCAGCCTTGTTCGGCGTTTCAGTGAGTCAGATTAATTTATTATTCGACACGCTACTTGCCACGATGCTCGCGTCTGGCAGCGTGGCTTGGCTGTACTACTCTGACCGCCTCATGGAATTGCCGCTAGGCACCTTCGGGATTGCGATCGCCATAGTCGTACTGCCAAGCCTCTCGAGAAAACATGCCACGTCGTCCTTGAATGATTTTGCTGAGACATTGGATTGGGCTTTTCGCCTAGTAGTCTTGATAGCCATTCCCTCTGCATTGGCGTTGATTGTGATAGCGGAGCCGTTGCTAATCGCTCTGTTCCACAATGACAAATTTACGGCTGCAGACGTAGCAAGCTCAGCAGGCAGCCTCAAAGCCTATGCAATAGGTTTGATTGCATTCATGTCTATTAAGATATTCGCACCTGGATACTATGCGCGACAGAATACGAGCACACCGGTAAAGATTGGTATCGTGGCGATGGTGAGTAATATGGTCATGAATCTACTCTTCTTCATCGGCGGCCTAGGGCATGTGGGTCTAGCGCTGGCGACTAGTCTCGCTGCATTCCTGAATGCTGGCCTATTGCTGCGGGGATTGATGGTTGATGGTGTGTTTAAGTTTCAGCCTGGTTGGGGGAGGTTCCTGCTTCAGGTGGTGTTGGCGAATGCGTTGATGGTTTATTTTTTGATGAATTTTGCAGGTGATTGGCAAGCTTGGCTAAGCTGGACAATGGCCGACAAGATAGTTCGGTTGGGTATTCTGGTGATAGGTGCTGTGTTCATCTATGCTGCGGTGCTCTTTGCGGCGGGTTTAAGGTGGCGTCATATCTATCGCTAATTCAGAACGAGAACATTATGAAGAAGGTCTACAGCACCGAAATTCTTGCGAATGCTTGGAATATTAAAAATGTTCTTGGAGCAACATGATATCGAGGCGGTGATAAAAAATGAGAACCTTTTCTCGGTGTCAGGCGAGGTACCTTTTCTAGAATGCCTGCCCCAAATCTGGGTTAAGCCCCTGGACTTCGTCCGTGCCAAACAGATTATTGCCGACTTAGGTGCGTCGTCAGAAGAGGTCGGTCCAGATTGGGTCTGTGCAAGTTGCGGGGAATCCAATCTGAGTAATTATGCTATTTGCTGGAGCTGCGAAAGTAGCCATGGAAACGCTCATGAAAACGACCTGACCAATCAATAAGCATGTTAAAGAAATTCACTCAACTTACCCTACTTAGCCTGCTCGTCGTCCTGCCCTCATCATTGGTGGCTGAGTGTGTTGTACTTCTGCATGGCTTAGGCAGGCTCTCGAACTCTATGTCTGAGTTGGAGACGAAGCTAGCATCTGCGGGATATAGCGTGTCGAATATTAAGTATCCATCGCGCAGCCATCCCATCGATGTGCTGGCAGTGGATGCGATAGGCCGCGGTCTCACTCAGTGCAGGAGCGAGGGTCCGGGCGAAATCCATTTCATCACGCATTCTTTGGGCGGCATACTGCTGCGTTATTATCTCTCGGAGAACACAATTTCTGAGTTGGGCCGAGTCGTGATGCTTGGGCCGCCGAATCAGGGTAGTGAAATTGTGGATGGCCTTTTGCCGCTGCCTGGTTTTGGTTTTATCGGCGGGCCAGCAGGCGTGGCATTGGGAACGGGTGAGGGCAGTATCATCAATAGTTTGGGTCCGGTTGAATTCGATCTCGGTATCATTGCAGGAAGTACTAATATCAATCCCCTTAGAGTTCCTGTTTATTGCGGGGCCCAGTGATAGTATCGTTTCCATCGAGAGCACCAAGGTGCGAGGCATGAATGCGCATATGGTCTTGCCGGTAACACATACATTCATGATGCGAAACAACGAGGTGATCGAGCAGGCAATTCATTATTTGAAGACGGGTTCCTTTATTCTCGAGTCTATTGATGAAGAGGTTGATGACTAAAATGACAGCCAATAGTAATCCCAGTACCGCTCTCAACAACTCTGCCAGCCTTCATCCGAACCAAATTTCTGTGGCTGTTGAGCTAGGCCTCGATTTGGCTAATCTTAGCTCTGCGGCCGCTGTAGTCGATGCTATTGAATCTAAGCTGGGCAAGGTGGCCGAGGAAGAGTGTGCTCGCTGGTTCACGATCAGTGTGCTAAGACATTTGCGCAAGGCAAAGTGGACAGAGCCTCCGGCAGCGATCTGGATGAGGCTAAGCAAAAGAATCTCGCTAAAGATTGCTTGGCTGTTGAGGGGTTCTCTTCATCACTACGTACAGTCACTAAAGATGCTAGAAGCAAGTTTAGAATAATAGGCTTTTGCCAGCAGTAAGAAAATCGAAAGGGGCGTGTTGTCGACGGCACCAAGGCTTACAAAATCACGGCCAAACTTATAATCGAGGCAGGATTAGCTGAGCGAAAATCGAAACAGGCGAGTAACAAAACCGAGTCAAAAAAGAAGGCGGCGGACCAGTCGTTAGAGTTAGAGCCGGAATTAAAACCAGAATCAAAAGAAGTCGAGAAACAGTCGTCCCGTAGGGCGAAACGTCGTGGTTACTCGGAAGATGAATCCATTGGTGCGGAAGATACCGTGAAGGCGACATCGGGAAAAAATCAAACGATGTCCATGAGCAAGGAAGAGTTTGCAGGATTAGATGCCACATTAAGTAAGAACGACGCCGAGATCATCCAGCAGAACTGGGGTGATCAGCAGAATGAAGATCGTTGGAGTCGACTGCTGGGACTGTTAGCCGGCGTTGGTTTTTTTGTATTCGTCGCGCTGTTGTTCTTCTAGATGATTTCGGTTCACGCAGACTAAGCGCGTGACATGAATTTCCCTGTTACCGTGTTCACCTTTATTACTTCTCCAACAGAGAGATACTCCGGTACTTGAATTTCTAGTCCGCTCGAGAGTGTTGCTGTTTTGCTTCTATTGGTCGCAGACGATCCAGTCACTGCCGGTGGAGTATCGATTACTTCGAGATTCACCGATTGTGGTAATTCGATGCCAAGCAAATTGCCATCCATAATCAGGGCTACGATGTCTTCCTGTTGCTCTACCAAGTAAGCTATCTGACCCTCAAGTCGATCGGAGTCTATCGCATACTGGCTGAAGTCTTCCATATTCATGAAGTAGTAGGTGTCGCCGTCTAAATAAGAATACTGTACGCCGACGCGGACACAATCAGCTTCCTTTAGGAGATCGTCTCCCTTGAATGAAGAGTCTAGTTTCTGATGAGTCTGTAAATTATTGAAGCGGACCTTGTAGAGTGTGGCCGCTCCACGAGAGGAGGGGCTCTTGCTTTCTGTCTGCTTGACGATATGTGGAATGCCATCGATGTCGACGATCATTCCCCGTTTAAGTTCGTTGGCTTTAGGCACGCTGCTGATTCCTTTTCTGCTAGGCTCAATAATGTGGGGGAATCTACAGAATAGGAGTGCTCCTGTAAATAGCGCGGCACTAGTCGCGTGTGCGTAGCTACATTTTAGCGATAAGGCTTTGAATAGTAGCTGTTTTCAACCATAATTCGGAATCCTAAAAAAGCATCAAGGTACGGCAATGACAGAGCGCATCAAGGAAGTCGACAATCTTCATATTATTGGTCATGAGGAATTGGCCTCGCCAGCGGCACTAAAGAGCGAGTTTTCTCTAGAAGGCAAGGCTCTGGAGACAGTGCAGAATGGCCATCGTTCGGTCAAAGGCATTCTCGATCACGAAGATTCCAGGTTGATCGTCGTTGTTGGACCGTGTTCCATCCACAGCCCGACTGAGGCGCTCGAATATGCTCGACGCTTGAAGACTCTGGCAGATGAATTGTCGAATGAGTTATTGATCGTGATGCGCGTCTATTTTGAGAAGCCACGAACAGCTATTGGCTGGGAAGGGCTAATCTATGACCCACATCTTGATGGGAGCCACAAGATCGACCATGGCCTACGTATCGGTCGGCGCCTGATGTTGGATATAGCCGAAATAGGTCTGCCTATCGGCATCGAGGCCTTAGATCTTATTACGCCGCAGTATTTGCAAGATTTGGTTAGCTGGACGGCAATAGGTGCGCGAACTACAGAGTCTCCGACTCACAGAAAGCTTTCGAGCGGGATTTCATCGGCAGTGGGTTTCAAGAATAATGTCGATGGCGGACTGATGGTCGCGGTAAATGCAATTCGCTCTGCTTCAGCTACCAATAGTTTTATCAGTGTGACCGAGGATGGTAAGGTTGCCATGTTTCGGACAGGGGGTAATCCGCATTGCCATGTCATTCTAAGAGGGGGCAAGTCACCCAATTATGATGCGGCGAGCGTAGCGGCATGCGAAGAAGAACTGAAAAAGGCGGGTTTGATAGAGAATATAATGATCGACTGCAGTCATGGCAATTCGAATAAAGATCATCGCAATCAGAAACTGGTTTTGGATGAGGTCGCACAGCAGATCAATAACGGCAATAAGTCCATCATCGGCGTGTCATGGTTGAGAGTAACTTGGAAGAGGGTAATCAGCCTATTCCGGACGACCTAGATGATCTGAAATACGGCGTGTCGATTACAGATGCCTGTATCGACTGGTCAACTACAGAGACATTGCTTAGAGAATTCGCGGGATCACTTTCGGAATCCCTGAGGTCTCGCATAGGTTAGCTATTGCGCTTCTAATACGGCCAGGAAATAGACCGACTAGAAGCGCAACACAGAAGTGGCGGCTAGGCTTTTAGTACAGCGGCGAGGCTGTTGCTCAGATACTCTATGTTTGAGTCATTAATGCCAGCTACATTGATGCGGCTCGAGTTAACTAGGTAGATGCTATAGTCGTTGACTAGCGTCTGAACCTGATCCACATTCACTCCTAGGAAAGAGAACATACCTTTCTCTCTCTCGATAAAGCTAAAATCCTGCTCAATTCCAATAGACTGAATCTGCTTGACGAATTGGGCACGCAGACCGTTTATGCGGTCACGCATTTCGGTCAATTCAGCATCCCATTCCGTGCGCAATGTGTCATTTGATAGAATCAGCTGGACGGTTGCGGCACCGTGATCAGGTGGCATTGAGTACATCGCTCTCGCGGCACCAGCTATCTGGGTTATAGCCACTGCAGCTGCAGCATCGCTGTCGCAGATTAGCGTCATGGCACCGGTGCGCTCGCGATAGAGTCCGAAGTTCTTTGAGCAGGAACTGACTACGATCAATTCGGGCAAGGACTCGGCGAGTAGGCGTGTACCGTAGACATCTTCTTCCAGCCCATCTCCTAAGCCCTGATAGGCGAGGTCGATAAACACAGTGAAGCCCTGCTTGAGTGCAACGTCTCGAACTTGCTGCCACTGCTCCTGGTTCAAATCGGCGCCACAGGGGTTATGACAGCAGCCGTGCAGTAAAACGATATCACCGCTATCAATCTTGCTAAGACATTCAATCATTGCCTCGAATTTCACACTGTGACTGTCGTAGTCATAGTAGGGGTATTCGGCGATCTTGAGTCCGGCCGATCCTAGAAGAGGAACGTGGTTAGCCCAGGTTGGATTGCTAACCCAGACGGTAGCATCGGGGTTAGCTGATTTAATGAATTCTGCGGCGAGCCGCAAGCCACCACAGCCACCGGGTGACTGCACGGTAACGCGCCGCTTGCCAAGGCTGTCATTAAGAGATTTTCCTAGTAGCAACTCCGCTACTATCGCGTTGTAGCCAGCGGCACCAGTTGGCCCCACGTAGCTTTTCGTAGTCTGCGAATCGAGAATCATGCCCTCGGCTTTCTTCACCGCCGTCATGACGGGCGTATTGCCAGCCTCATTTTTGTAAACGCCGATTCCCAAATCGATTTTCTTCGGGTTGCTGTCGGCATGGTAGCTGGCCATGAGCCCCAGGATGGGATCTGCGGGAAGAGCTGGAAGTAATTGAAACATGTTATTTACTCTATTTTCTGAGGTGGGCTTTGAGGGTGTTTTGCAGCAAGGAGGCGCGTGTCATTGGACCTACACCTCCGGTTACGTAGGTAATATAGGAGCACTTGTTTTTCACGTTATCGAAATCAACATCACCTACGTTTCTAAAACCTGATTTCTTCGAGTTATCTGGCACTCGGGTCTGCCCTACATCGATAACCACGGCGCCTTCTTTTACCATATCGGCAGTGACAAATTCTGTCTTACCAATAGCGACGATAAGTATGTCGGCTGTGGCGCAAAGCGCAGCGAGATTCTTTGTTCTGCTATGAGCTATGGTAACGGTCGCGTTGCCAGGGTTGGTATTACGCGACATCAGCACTGCCATGGGAGTGCCAACGATGTTGCTGCGACCTAATATCACGCAGTGCTTTCCTTCAGTCTCTATCTCATAGCGTTTTAGCAGTTCCATGATGCCGTTGGGTGTGGCCGATATGTAAGTGGGCAGGCCTAGATTCAGGCGGCCCACGTTCTCGGGACAGAAACCATCGACATCCTTGGCAGGGTTGATAGCCAAGATAATCTTATTCTCATCGATATGCTTAGGCAGCGGTAGTTGCACGATGAATCCATCGATCGCATCGTTGTTGTTTAGCTCATCGACTTTAGAGAGCAGTTCCAGCTCGCTAATAGTGTCCTCGAGACGAATCGTGGTTGATTCGAAATCGACCTCAGCACAGTCTTTGACCTTGAAGGCGACATAGTTCTGTGAGGCACCGTCATTTCCGACGAGTACCGCCGCGAGATGAGGAGCGCGCTGACCGCTGGCTTTGATTTCAGAGACGGTTTTAGCGATTTCTTGACGAATTTTCGCCGAGCAAGATTTGCCATCAAGCAGTTGCATAGTGATCTTCCAGTGTTTTAGAGAGCCCGTTTAAGGGCCCAAGTACGAATGAGGTGTTTCGCTGAGAATAGCGTATTTCGGAGTGGCACTATGATAAACGAGCGGCCATATTAGCTCAAGCTCGGTGAGCAAATATGGCTACCACTTGCCGGTATTTTCCATGCTCTTCCAAGGTTCTTGTGCCGGTAGTGCGTCGCCTCGCTGCAGAAGTTCGATCGAAATATTATCCGGCGACCGAACAAATGCCATATGGCCATCTCGTGGCGGACGATTAATAGTTACACCGGCATCCATCAGTTTCTGGCAAGCGGCGTAGATGTTGTCTACGGCGTAGGCGAGGTGGCCGAAATTGCGGCCCTCGTCATACTCCTCAGGGTCCCAGTTGTAAGTAAGCTCAACCTGTGCCTCCTCATCGCCCTGTGCTGCCAGAAATACCAGGCTAAACCTCGCCTCCTCGAAATCGCGGCGCTGCAGCTGTATGAGACCCAGTTGCTCGCAGTAGAACTCCAAAGACTTATCTAGGTCATTGACTCGAACCATTGTGTGAAGGTATTTCATAGAGATTACTCGGTTAGTGTTTGCGAACGGGTTGTTAGAGCTACTATTTAAAAGAGTACGACTGATCGAATGCTTTTGCCTTCGTGCATTAGATCGAATGCCTTATTGATATCTTCCAGTGGCATTGTGTGTGTAATGAGTGGGTCGATCTGAATCTTGCCATTCATGTACCAATCGACAATTTTGGGTACGTCGCTGCGGCCGCGTGCGCCACCAAAGGCGGTACCCTTCCACGAGCGGCCGGTTACCAGCTGAAAAGGGCGCGTTGAGATTTCTTGTCCGGCACCTGCTACGCCGATGATGTAAGACTCACCCCATCCCTTGTGGGTACATTCCAGCGCCTGGCGCATAGTCGTGGTGTTGCCTATGCATTCGAATGAATAGTCCACGCCGCCATTGGCTAAGTCGACTATGGCCTCAGTGACATTGTCGATGTCCTTCGGGTTGATAAAGTCGGTCATACCGAATTCGCGAGCAAGCTTCTCTCGGTCAGCATTGAGATCGACGCCAATGATGCGGTCGGCTCCAACCATTTTAGCCCCCTGGACTACATTGAGGCCGATACCGCCGAGTCCGAAAACGGCAACTGTACTGCCCGGTTCTACCTTGGCATCGAAAGCCACTGCACCCACGCCGGTGGTAACGCCGCAGCCGATATAGCACACCTTATCAAACGGTGCGTCAGAGCGAATCTTCGCTAGCGCGATCTCAGGAAGCACTGTGTAATTGGAAAACGTAGAGCATCCCATATAGTGCAGGATGTGCTTGCCATCGAGAGAGAAGCGACTACTGCCGTCGGGCATTAGTCCGCGGCCCTGGGTTGCGCGTATCGATTGGCAGAGATTTGTCTTAGGGTTCAGGCAGAAATTACATTCACGACATTCTGGTGTATATAACGGGATGACTGTGTCGCCAACCTTTAGGGAGCTAACGCCAGGGCCGGTTTCGACGACAATGCCAGCACCTTCATGGCCGAGTATCGCTGGGAAAGCACCCTCAGGATCATCGCCTGACAGAGTAAATGCATCTGTGTGGCAAATTCCAGTCGCTTTGATCTCAACAAGAACCTCTCCGGCTTTTGGACCTTCCAGGTCGACTTCGACGATTTCAAGTGGTTTCCCTGCTTCGAATGCAACCGCAGCGCGTGATTTCATGACTTTTCCTTGTTTTGATTAACATCGTTACTGAAGCGGTTGCTGAGATTATTGCTTAACTACTAGAGTTGCAAGACTCCTGTGCTCCAGCGGCAACTTAAGCTTTTAGCAATTTTTTCTGAAGTATCTTTGCGCTTGCCCAATGCTGGAGCTTGCGGCTAGATGCGAGTATTATCGAGCTCCCAATCGCGAGCTTTGTCAATTATTGAGAGAATTACCCTACTTCTATTTCCCTTCATAGCAAGTGGAAGTTTCTTTGTCTTTGCGCAGGTCACGTGGGCAGGGCAGGTGAATGGTAACATTGTGTGGATCGATGTGCGCCCTCAGCGCGAGTATCGTCGTAGGGATATCGAAGGCACTATTAACATTCCTCACGATGATATTGGTCATAAAATATTCGTAGAATTACTCGGCACCTTTAAATGAACTGCACGTATATGATAGCAGTAACGGGACATCCGCTGGCTTCGTGCTCGAAATGTTAATGGAGATAGGCTTTCAAGAAGTAGTTAACGAAGACGGCTATGATGCTCTGCTTGAGAAGCAGGGCTTAATGGAAAGTGGTTTGACCGCCACGATAGAGTTCGCCACTTCATCTCACGTTTCACCATTAACCGGCGTAATGCTGCATTAATCCTGTCTACAACCGCTTATGGAAATCGCAATAGTAGTATTCGTCATATTTGTTGGCTCGTTTATTCAGAGTTCAATCGGTTTTGGCTTGGCTATCGTCGCGGCTCCCATTCTTTTCCTGGTAGACCCGCTTTATGTTCCTGCGCCCATTACTATCTCGGCGTTAACGTTATCGGTTGCTAATTCTTATAGCCACTGGCGTTCAATTTCCTTTCGTGGTTTGAGGTTTGCGATTCTAGGGCGAATTCCTGGGACCATATCCGGTGGCTTTTTATTGCTTTGGATCGACCAGCAAGCGCTAGCGCTCTGGTTAGGCCTGTCGGTTCTTGTTGCGGTAGCTTTAAGTATGAGCAATATCGTTTTCAATGCGAGTGGGAAGTCGCTTTTCTACGCAGGTTTTCTTTCTGGATTCATGGGAACGAGTACTTCGATCGGTGGGCCGCCTATGGCACTAGTGATGCAACATCAAGAGAATGACTTTGTTAGGGCGAATTTGGCTGCATTCTTTGTGGTTAGCTGTTTTATGTCTCTAGTGATGTTGTCCAGTATAGGACGGTTTGGTATGGAGCATATTATGATTTCTCTGCCGCTGATGCCCGCCACACTGGCAGGGTACTGGGTAGCAATGCGCACCATGCATTGTATTTCGCAAAAGAATCTCCGGCGCGTCTCGCTGGGACTCTGTGTGATCGCAGGTTTGGCAGCCATAGCCTCCTATTGGATTTAGCGTTGCTAGTGCGGATGCAAAAGTGATGCCAGCTGCAAGGATCTAAAACCCATAAGGCGAAATTCAACGATGCTAGATGGGTGTTGATCGACTGGGCTTCATAGTTATTCGAATAGATGCGCTTTTTATGGTTAACTAAAACTTAATCCAACTGTTTTTTATAACAATGGTTAACCAGTAGAGATTTAAACGAGAAAGAGAAGGAAGAAAAAATGGCAGCTTGGCCAGTAGAAATTAGTATGGAATCCTTCAACGAGGCTTGGACCCTAGAGGGGGAGTCTTTTTGGCGCAGCGTTTTCGAAATGCACAAGCATAAAATGGAGATCAAGAACCCAAAGATCGCCATTGGAAATCTTGAAAAGATATTCTCAGCTACTTTTACTTTAGCAAATGCTAAGGGTTTTCAGGCGATGAGTCTGAGGGATCTGAGTCGGGAGACGGGCATAAGCATGGGCGGTTTATATGCTTATATTGGTAGCAAGAACGATCTCGCTTCGCTAATAGAAGGTGTGTTAAGGCATACTATCGAACAGATAGTCGGCGGACTAAGTGCTCATGATCTAGAGCCACTCCAGTGCATTCGCGCAATTGTTTATGGTGAAATATTTGCCATGGAAAAAATGAGCTCTTGGTACTATTTTTGTTTTATGGAACTAAAGGGATTGCCGCGGGAACAACAACAACAAACACTCGAACTTGAGCTGCGTTTTGAAGGTATATTAATGGACGCGGTACTTGAAGGTGTTGCAAGCGGTCAATTTTTTTGTGATCAGCCGAAATTATTGGCTTCTCAGGTAACGGCTCAGCTGCAGCAATGGCACTTGAAACAATGGAAATTTAAATTACGAGATATTGGTAAGCAAGAGTATGCGCAGTTTGTTTTTGAGAGCCTGCTTAAGTGTTTGCAGTATCCAGCTGCTGGCATTGAGGGCAGCAATGACAGTGCCGCCGTGAATTTAGAGCTGCCCTAACTATTCTCCGCTGTTAAGCCTTTCTTCTGTGCATAGAAGCTGCGAATTTCTTTCATGTCAGTTTCTAAATCCCCAGTGGGGTAGAAGAAGTTTGCGAACCCGGCTTCTTTTTTTTCAGCATTCACGTAGCCCATTAGGATCGGTACTCCAGCGTTATTCGCTATGTGATAAAAGCCGGTCTTCCATTCTTTTACTTTGAGCCTAGTCCCTTCAGGTGGCACTAAAACTACAAAATTTTCGTTGCTCTTGAACTGACCGACGATGTCGTTCACAGCGTTTTGTGACTTGGTACGATTGATTGGAATTCCTCCTAGCCATTTCATGATGCCGGAAAACGGGAAGGAGAAGAGTGTGTGTTTGCCCATCCAAAAAAGCTGCAAGCGCAATTCCAATACAACCAGAATCATTAATGGAAAATCCCAGTTGCTGGTGTGAGGTGCGCCGATGAGGACATATTTTGGAACAGAAACTTTGCTACCAATTGACGTCCAGCCGATAAGCCTGAGTATCAAAATTGCTAGAAAGCGCAGCAGCGGAGTGATTAGGGGAGTAGAAAATATTGTGGTTCGCATCGTCGTCTGTTCTGGCTAGGCACAGAATTATAGCTCAGCTTAGGCCAGTTTCGCTAGACTAAGCTGGAACCCGAATATTCATGCTCGAAGGTGATATTCGGATTATTTAGCGCAGTTATTTGTTGAGAATGGTAGCGGTAAAGTATTTCTTTCGCTTCGCCTTGACGCTGGCGTAATCAACATAGCCTTTGGTGTTTAAGAATTGACCAGTGTGATATAGGCTAAGCGAATAACCTGTGTGGTTGATCAGTCCTTTTCTTATGTAAATTATAAAACTATTTACAGCAATTGCGTCGTGATCGATGCCCGTGAGCTAAAAGCGGCTACCGCTCTACCGGAATGCGGATTTTTGACGATTCGCGTTCGACGAGAGCCCCTCTTATGGGTTCGCTGGTGAAGTTCGCTCCTGAATAGCTATCTCGGTTGGAGTGTCTGCCTCCAAAACCACGCGCAGAATTATAACGATCGCGACGATACTCGCAACCATGACGAGATCGTTGGCTTCTGTCGAGAGCTGCGTGATTGGCACTCAGGGTTGCTCTAGTTAAATTTTTCATGAAAATTCTCCTCTTTCTAGGGCCAATATTACACGTCTCAGATGACCTAAGGGTGAATAGAGCTCGGTGGCAACCGTCGTAAGATGCCTGAATGAGAGCTTAGTTGGCGGACGGCTGCAGTCGGTCGACGTTTGTATGGCGTCTAGTTATCCCAAGTATGGGTGAAGATGAAGTGTCGATAGGATGGTTGATTCCAATATATGGGTTGGACGGATAACGCACTAGATGGGTACGGCGCTATTGTTACTCCTCACCAAATAGCTCTTCAAATCAGCTAGAGCCTTGTCCGCTTCGGCAGTGGGCGACGTCTCAGCTTTGGTGTCTGGCTCTACTTCTTCTCCGAACATCCCAGCTAGACTGGCCTACCTACCACTCTTGAAAATACTGCTGATAATCGACTTCACGTGGCTGTTTAGTGCCACCATCGATCGTTCCTATGTAAAGAAATCCAATGATTTTTTCCTCAGAGCTCAGCCCGAGGCCAATTTTAACAAGAGGGTCATAGGCGAATGAGCCGGTTCTCCACATTGCCCCTAAGTCTTGGGCAAAGGCGGCTAGCAGCATATTCTGAGTGGCAGCGCCTGCAGATAAATCTTGCTCGATCTCTGGGACCTTGGGATGAGGCTTGAAGCTGGATATGCAAACTAAGACTAGGGGTGCACGTAGCGGCTTGCCGCGGAGTTTTTCTATTGCCGCTTGGTTTAGAGAGGCATCTTTCGCTATACCAGCCTTGGCGAAGAGTTCGCCGAGTTTCTCTCGTGCGTCACCTTTAACTACTAGGAAACGCCAGGGCCTGAGCACAGCATGGTCAGCTGCGGTGAACGCGGCTTTGTAGATATTTTCGAGCACCTCCTGCGAGGGCAGTGGGTCACCTAGCTTGGGAACGGAACTTCTCAGATGTAGAGCGTCTAATGCATCCATAGTGTGCGTATTTCCGAATCGGTGGGTTGCTTTTGATAAGCCGGCTTTTTTTAGGGCTCATCAGCTACAAGGCAGAGCATAAAGCAATCTCTAGGTACTGGAAACCATAGCCAGACAAACCCACATTAACCATATGGCTCTCATGGATTTGTGTGCCCGCATTTTATGATTATTATGCTGGAATCTGGTATACTTTGAAGCTGTTCAGTCGATATCAAAAGAGTGAAAGCTGTTTGTTTTAGTCGGTAAGCTATATCTTATTATTTGTGTCTGTCGGCACTTCGAAATGAGCACTCAGGATTAAGTTATGAATTCCAAGCTAAATGTTATAGCGGTTGGCAATGATCGGCCGGTGTATCCTCAGGAAAAATCGCGTTGGTTTGGTAGCGTTAAGAAAAAAACGTTGCGACTCGCTTTCTCCTTTTATTCCCCAGATGGCAATGAAATAGCGATGCCAATCGCTAGCATGTCAGCCTATTTAAAGCGCGAATTCCCCAATGTGGAAGTGCTGCTAGAGCCGGTACTAATTCTGCGTGATGCGGAAAAATATTCCCCTGAAAATTATGCGCGCATGATTCAGGATCTGGATGCGGATGTTATCGCCTTCTCGATTATGAGCCCGCACTGGTATCCGATGGAGCCTTACTTCGCCCAGATCAAAAAATTGATGCCGGACCTGCCGCTTGTAATTGGCGGCTATCAGGCAATGCTTTCGCAAGAGCAAACAATAGAGAGTCCTAGTGTCGACTACATTTGCGTTGGAGACGGTGAGCACGCTATCGGTAACCTCGTGCAACATTTGCAGGGAACTAAGCATGGCCCAGCCGATGGCATGTGGGAAAAACTAATCGACGGTTCTGTTTATGAAACAGAAGCGCATCAGATCGGAGACTTAGCCTCATTGCCTTTTCCCGACTACGATGTCTTTGAAAAAGAGGATGGCTTTAAAGATGTAAACTCCTCAATTTTCGGACCGAAGGGTGTCCTTGTCCTTCCAGTTATGACAGGGCGAGGTTGTCCATATCGTTGCACCTATTGTTGCAACACGCCTATCTTAGAGGGCTGGAAAACCAAGAAGACATTTCTTAGAAAATATGATCCGCAAGACATGGTGGATGAGCTTATTCGTCTGCGAGATAAGTACGGTGTGGGCTATTTCGAGTTTTGGGATGAACTGTTTCTTTCCAATCTAAAATTCGTTAGAGCGTTCTTCCCACTCTATGGGGAGCAGATTGGTCTTCCGTTCTCGATAAACTCTCGGGTAGAAGTGATGAACGAAGCGTTCTGTAAGATGGCAGCAGATGCAGGCTGCCACACGATCTGGTTTGGGATAGAGAGTGGTGACGAAGAATTCAGGGCGAAGATGCTGGGTCGTAAGATGACGAATGAGCAGGTAATCGAGGCCGCCGCTAACTGCAAGAAGGCGGGCATTAATCGACTAACTTTTAATATTGTAGGCGCGCCGTTAGAAACTGCTGCAAATATGCGCAAGACTCTTGAGCTAAATAAAACTATCGCGCCAGAGCATTTCTTCTTCTTCCCTTATATTCCTCTGCGTGGAACGCCGCTTTACAACATCGCGAAGGAAGAAGGCTTACTGCTTACGTCGAAGAGAGAGCTACACTATCTTTCAGCTGCAAATGACCAGCAGTTTACAATGAATATGAAGGAGCAGCCGGAGTTGCTTACGCAAGAAGACTACAACGATCTTTGTATGGAGATGTTGGCCTTCCAGCAAGTTAACAACCGACTTAGCTACGACGATGGGCCAAATAGTGAGGCCGGCAGTGCTACGGTAGAGGATAAGAGCTTCAGTTTCGCTGAGGCAGAGATTGATGCGCCCTTGCCTCCGCCGGCTGCTGCCTCGTTACTGGACGGTGTGAAAAACTTGTTTCGCAGTTAGGCATGTCAAATTCAGCAGGCAGGGCGAGTCAAAAGAGTTGCAGGAATTGTGCTGGTTCCCTCTGCCTTCCAGCTATCTAAGCAGTATTTTCGGCAGAATCCACGTGAATCGCTCGTTCCTCTGAGATTACCTTATTGAATGAGCTATATGATATAGCCGCCATTAAGAGATTCCCACAGAAAGCACCTCCGAAAAACCCTGCTAACCCAAACCACTGACTTCCCACATAGGCAAGTGGCACGTAGAAAACGAAGAAGCGTGCTGAGCTTAGATACAGGGCAGCCATAGGCCGATGCAGTGCATTCAATGACGAGTTAGTCAGGATGACTATGCCCTGCAATCCGTAGCCTAGTGGCAGAATCCAGAGAAATAGTTTTATAGTCTCAATCACTTTGGGGTCGTCAGAGAATGTCGAGGCGATCACGCCTGCACCCAGTGCAACTAGTGCATAGACAAGCATCTGCCATACGAGAATAAATTTGATTGAGAGTTGATAGGCTTTCTCAACGCGATCGATCTTGGCTGCGCCGAAATTCTGGCTGATTAGTGGGGGCAGTGATGAGGACATCGCTAAGACGATCAAGGTGGCCATGGGTTCGAGCCTGGCCCCCACGCCGAAGGCAGCAACTGCCTCGTCTCCGAAGCCCGCGGCGATAGCCGTCATTATTCCTGCAGCCAGAGGGGTCATCATATTTGCCCCCGCAGCTGGAACGCCAATGCGCAGCATCTCGCGCCCGGACGAAAGCATGACAGGTCGACTGGGCATTGAGCTGCTCACCAGCTCTTTTTGAATGACGAGGATGTACATCAAATAGAAATAGCAAATTCCCCACGCAGTAACTGTAGCCCAGGCTGCGCCCTGAATGCCCAATGCAGGTATGGGGCCGAGACCGAATATCAAGATAGGGTCGAGGATGGCGTTGATGAGGCCCGCTGCAGCCATCAATATGCTGGGTGTCTTGGTGTCGCCACAGGCCCGTAAAATGCTATTGCCCGTCATGATACAGACGACCATTATGCTGCCAGGAAACCAGACGTTCATGTACTCCCTGATTGCGGGCATTAGCGATTCGCGAGCTCCCATCAAGTTAAATATGCTGTCCATGAAGAACCAGCAGATAGCTACAACAATAGTGGCGAGTAGCAAGGAAATGTAGTTGATTACGGTGGAGGCTTCTTTAGCTTTTTCGTAGTCAGAGCGTCCTAGATACTTGCCGACGACAGCTGAGGCGCCGATGCCAAGGCCGATAGCAAGGCTCATGATGGTAAAGGTAACTGGAAACGTAAAGCTAATTGCAGTTAGCGCTTCGGTGCCAAGGAAGCTGATGAATAATGTGTCTACTAGGCTAAACGTAAATAGCATGAGCATGCCGATGATCATCGGAGTTGTCATGCGGATGAGGGATTTTTGAATGGAGCCTTCTGACAGATTGAAGCTGTGCTTATTGCTAGTCGAAGACATAGTTAATTTATAGCCTAATTGGG
This sequence comes from uncultured Pseudomonadales bacterium, assembly GCA_949372635.1. GTDB lineage: Bacteria > Pseudomonadota > Gammaproteobacteria > Pseudomonadales > Pseudohongiellaceae > UBA9145. The sequence continues at coordinate 226,530 of CASIAB010000005.1, read as the reverse complement.
AATGCTAGATCAAAATCTGTTCTGATTGTGAGTGTTGATTAATATACCTCATTTTTGAAACCATACCCTTTTTGACACAGAAAGTTGCAAAGCCTAGGTTATGCAGTAAGGCCTTTGTGCAGCATGCTCAGTTGCTTGTATATCTTCGGATTGCCGTACACCAATTCGTTCGCGTCAGTTAGGTTAGGGTTTCCGCTTTCGCTGGCCAATAATCCACCCGCTTCTTGCAGGATGAGCTTGGCCCCAGCTAGGGAAAGCATATTTTCGTTCGCCGAAAAGCCACCCTGCATGCGGTCTGCCGCTATTTGCACCATATCCAAAGCAGTGCAGCCAGAAATCCTCGGGCTGGCACCCGCGGCCATGATTTCTGTTTGTAGCCCCAAAGCAAGATCTTGCAGCATGCCGTCGGGGTTGAGACCGATAAGACTACCGGAAATGTCTGTGCGATTGCCTACGCGGATGCGATGCGAATTGAGTCTGGCGCCTTTACCCCTACTTGCGATGAATTCTTCGCGTAGTAGAGGGCAGACTAGGATTGCATGTTGAACCACGCCGTCAATTTGACAGGCTAGTGATACGCCGAACTGCGTATAGCCAGTAGCGAAATTTCTATTCCCTAAAAGTGGGTCGATAAACCAAACAGTATCCTTGTTTTCTCCCTGTTTGAGGCCGGAGGCGCGAGAGTAAAAACTGTGTTCGGGGTGGGCTTTTTCTAAATGGTAAAAGATTGTTTTTTCGGCTTCTAAATCCATAGACGTGAGGAAATGAGCAGGGTCGTCATTGATAATCTTAATTCTGTCGAGGCGGTCGCTGCTATGTGCTATTGCCTCGGCAGCATCTCTGGCGGCGTGAAGCGCGATATTTAACAAGGGATGCATTGCTGACTTCCTGAGCGTGCTAACAGGCTCCTAGCCTATTAGGAAACAATTTTGGGCTTCTATCGAGATGATCGAGCCCATTTGCTGCGGGTCTGTAGGAGGGTTCTTGGGGAATTACTTCCGCGCATCAACTGCGCTACAGCCACTAGATGAGAGCATATGATAACAAACAAAGGAAAGCAGAAGGAAACTATTACTATTTAGGGTGGCAAGGTGCTCGATCTGGTATGAATATACTCGCTGTTAGCCCGCGACAGCGTATCTATCCTGCTATAATTCGCGCTTCTTTGTTTACGAATAGCGACAGCAAAATGTTTGATTTCAACCAGATTTGTGTAGTTCTAGTTAATACCTCTCATCCAGGCAATATCGGAGCTACTGCACGAGCGATGAAGAATATGGGGCTTAGCAAATTGACTCTGGTTCAGCCTGAGGACTTTCCTAGCGGTGTGGCCGTGGGTCGGGCGGTTTCTGCCGTCGATATTCTTGATAATGCCCGGGTGGTTTCCAGTCTGCAGGAGGCTGTTGAGCGCTGTGGTCTAGTCATCGGCGCAAGTGCGCGGTCTCGCAACATTCCTTGGCCGATGGTTTCGCCGGAGCAGTGCGGAGAGAAGGCAGTGGCAGAGGCGACAGTCAATAAAGTCGCACTTGTATTTGGCCGCGAAGATGCGGGACTGAACAACGAGGAGCTGCAGTTATGTCATTTCCATGTGCAGATACCGGCAGACCCGAATTACAGCTCATTAAATCTGTCAGCGGCCGTGATGGTAGTTTGTTATGAAGTGCGTAAAGCAGCATTAGCCTTGGATGAGCGGCCGGCGGTTGCTGAGGATGAGCATTGGGATCAGGAGAAGGCAAATTCAGAGCAAGTCGAACACTTCTATGTTCATCTAGAGAGGGTTATGACGGCAATTAAATTTCATGATCCAGAGAATCCGCGACAGCTCATGCCAAGAATGCGCCGTTTGTTTAGTCGTATCAGGATTGATGTGATGGAGATGAATATACTCAGAGGTATCTTATCGAATATAGAATATCGGTTGGACAGTGAGAAGAAGCTCAAGGCTCAGCTTGAGGGAAACGAAAGTGATGAGGAGCCCCAGCAATAAGCCTTATTGAGTAGGGCTAGGTTAGTGATTTTCGAAAAGATAAATCTAGAGGTGCGCGTCTAGGGGCGTTTCTTTCCTGAAGCGACGAATTCTTACTCAGCTAAGAATAGATCGACACTACCGTTAGTGCTGCCAGGCTAACGTCTGCGCTGATTAGTTCTTTTCTGAGGGTATTTCGGCTTAGCCTTCGGAATTAAGAACTTGTCTCCATCACCAATTAAGTCATTTCTGCCGAGTTCGTGCAGAGCCTCTCTTAGCATTGGCCAATTTTTTTCATCGTGATAACGCAGGAATGCTTTCTGCAGGCGTCGCTGGTCGATGTCTTTGCAAATGGCAAGCTTCTCGCTCTTGTAACGCACTTTTTCCAATGGATTTCGCTCCGAATAATACATGGCTGTAGCGAGTGCCATCGGTGATGGGTAGAAGGTTTGAACCTGGTCTGGTCTGAAGTTTCTCTGTTTGAGCCACAGGCTGAGATTTAGCATGTCTTCGGCATCGCTTCCCGGGTGAGCGGCAATGAAATAAGGGATCAGATACTGCTCCTTGCCTGCTTTCTTTGAGAACTTATCAAATAATACTTTGAAGTCATCATACGCAGAGATGCCTGGCTTCATCATCTTCGAGAGCGTCTTGTCTTCACTGTGCTCCGGAGCAATTTTCAGATAGCCACCAACATGATGCGTGACTAGCTCCTCAATATATTCTGGATCTTTCAGGGCAAGGTCGTAGCGAAGACCTGACGCAATTGCGACGCGCTTAACACCGGATATCTCTCGTGCTTTTCTATAAAGTTGCGTCGTGGGGCTGTGATCTGTTTTGAGATGCTTGCAGATACTAGGGTAGACGCAGGAGAGTCGTTTGCAAGTCTTCTGAATCTTCGATGACTTGCAGTTCAGCTTGTACATGTTAGCCGTGGGCCCGCCAAGATCTGAGATGGTTCCGGTAAATCCAGGAACTTGATCTCTGATTTTTCCAATCTCGCGCAGAATAGATTCTTCCGAACGACTCTGAATGATGCGCCCCTCATGTTCGGTAATGGAGCAGAACGTACAGCCTCCAAAACAACCGCGCATGATATTTACTGACGTCTTGATCATGTCATATGCAGGGATTTTTTCGTCGCCATATGACGGATGTGGTCGCCGCTGATAGGGAAGGTCGAAGATCCAATCCATCTCTTCGGTTTCCAGAGGGATCGGCGGTGTGTTAACCCATATCTCTTGCGTGCCATGCTTCTGAACTAGAGGCTTTGCATTGTAGGGATTTGCCTCTTGATGCAATACCCGTGATGCGTGTGCATACAGAGCAGGATCATTTGTCACTTTATTGAAGGAGGGAAGTCGAATATAGGTGGTTTGTGAGTCGTACTTCTCTTTTCGTTGCAATGGCAACGGGATTATTCGCACTGCCTGCGTTGCTTGATCGCTATCTGGACTCGCTGTTTTGGATCTGCCTGGCTGCGAACTCTTTGTTTCAGCGCTTTGTGTCTCGGAGTTTTCTTCATCATTCTTATTGTATTCATAGGGATTCGGCAGTTGCTCAATCTTCGAGGGCCAATCAATGCGAGTTGAATCGATCTCGGTCCAGCCCTCTGGTACTTCAGCGGCTACGCGCGCAGTTCCGCGCAAAAATTTCATGTCCGCGACTGTCTTGCCAGCAGCAAATTGATGAGCAACTTCTACTAGGGCTCGTTCTGCGTTTCCAAATAATAATATGTTTGCATTTGAATCGATCAAAACGGAACGTCTTACACTGTCGCTCCAATAATCGTATTGCGCGATGCGTCGCAGACTGGCTTCGATGCCACCAATGACGATTGGTGTGTCGTAGTAGGCTTCGCGACAGCGCTGGCTGTAGACAATAACCGACCGGTCTGGGCGTCTGCCTGCTTCGCCCTTCGGTGTGTAGGCATCATCGCTACGCATGCGCAGGTCAGCAGTATAGCGATTGATTAAGGAATCCATGTTGCCAGCGGTAATGCCGAAGAAAAGATTAGGCTTGCCGAGTATCTTGAAGTGGTCGGCGCTATCCCAAGAAGGCTGCGAAATAATTCCAACCCTAAACCCCTGTGCCTCTAACAATCTTCCTATAACGGCCATGCCGAAGCTTGGGTGATCGACATAGGCATCTCCTGTGACGATTATTATGTCGCAGCTATCCCAGCCCAATTGATCCATCTCATCACGTGACATGGGTAGATAGGGTGCTGTGTCAAAGCACTCCGCCCAGTATTTCGGATAGGAGAAAAGTTTTCTCGGTGAATGCTCTGAATCGCTGGCTGAGGATTTTTCTTCTGATTTTTGTGGCATGCTTATCTGGAGCTCGGTTTATGTAATGGCGAATTAAGGGCGAATTGAAATTAGAAACTTGTTTCGATATATCTAGAAAAATTGATCCAATGGGAGTTCGTCTCCATTTACACGAAGAACGCTATCTTGCAGGTTAGCTTCTATCAAAATTCTGCCGTTCGCAATAGTGAGATAACCCTGCTGTACGTAGGGTTCTATTACTCCGGCTAGTGGGCTGCGCAAAATAGATTCTAGGTCTAGAGAGATATCGAGAGTCATATTCAATGCAGCGACGGCCGCGTTGATATCTAATTCTTCGGCGGTGTTTGACGCGCTGAGACCCTCCCATAGAGCGCGTAGTTCAACGCTATGATCTCCGTCGTAGGAGTTTGCTTCTATTTGGTTATTGAGCTCTAGTGGGTTCTGTATGGCGAGGAAATACAATTCCTGCCCAAGCTCCGTGAAGTCTGCTGGCACCGTTTTGGCGCCGGCATTGATTTTGTTCTGCAATGCGCTTAGTAGTCTGTAGTAGTCGTGTAGCAGATCATTGTTTACTTGTTTGACTTCAGTAAGCCAGCTAAAGGAACTGACTGGAATTTCGCTCTCGATACTCGCGACATGAATTGTCTGGTAGAGCTCACTGAAATTATCCTTGGTGCTCGAGGCCTTTAGGTCGTAGTCAATACTTATGTCTAATACTGAGAATGGCAGGGGTAGGGTGCTGCTGACTAAAGGGATCTTAAGAGTTGCACGACTCTCCGCGAGTATGTCGTTCATCTGATCCGCAGAACTCGTTACGGATATTCCGGAAATTAGAATATTGGAATTTGCTGTATTTTCGGTAGCGGATAACTCACCTATCTGTAATGAGAAGTAAGCCGACTGATCTGAAGCTACTTCGACATTCGCGTCTAATCCACTAAAGTTAAATTCTCCGGCCGCATCGCTAAAGTTCAACGCGCTGACATTTATGTTGACCCGCATCGATTGATCGAAGCGCGCCAATACATTTAGTGTGATTTCGGGTAGGGGGAAGGAGAGTTCGGCAATAGCTGTGTCGAATAAGTAATTATGGATACTCGGCTGAATAACTGCATATGCCAGACCGATGCTAAGCCCATCGTCGGTCTGCAGAAGCGGGCCGTGATCGATATCGAAATCCATGGTTAGCGCGATCGCATCCGTACCAATAGGTGTAAAGATAAATTCTATGGTTGTTGAGCTACTAAACCAGCCGTCGCTAAATTCGTTGCGGCGAATCTCAAATTGGCTTTCGGCCTCTGGCAGGATGAGGGCAAGCATATTGTCGATAGCCGCGCGCTCTATGCTCGCGCCAATTACCTTTGGCATAAGAGTGAGCGCCAGAAAAATCAGCAGAGCGACTGTGAGTAGTATTTTTACCGCTAGAGATTTCATAGATTACCGGGTCGTTCGTAGCCAGCGCCGCTTAGCCTGATCAAGCGCCTCATTATAGCAGGATTCGCGTCGAAACTTTTGTGTTTAGACTCTGTGCGTCGTGATTTTATAGGCGCAGCGTCTAGCTCCGGCAAGAAGATGATCGGTTCGCGTAATTGTTGCCTTATTCTCGAAAAGGCGCTGAAAAATTTCTAGTTCGGACTTGCAGAATTGCCGGCAGCTGGTTGCCGCACTACAGATTGGGCAATGATTCTCTATGAGCATCCAGCCATCGGGCAGTAGTCGTACTTCGGCCATATAGCCTTCTTCGCTGCGCAGCTGAGCGAGTCGTTCTATCTGTGGCTGTAGTTCGGGGGCAGTGGCATCTAATTGAGTGCGATAGCTGGCTTCGATTTTTTCGCTGCGCTTGTCGATGAGTTGGTTAAGGCTTGTTTCGCCAAGTGAGGAGCGGATGATATCAATCAGTTCGATTGTTGTTTGTGAGTGGCCGTCCGGGAACCTGACGTGTCCGTTCTTGCTTAATTTCCACATATGCACCGGGCGTCCGCGCGTCTGTCGCTCCTCCTGAGTTTGTTCTACCAATCCTTTAGCCTCTAAGTCTGTGAGGTGTTGGCGAACCCCCATAGTTGTCATATCTAATTGTTTTGAAAGAATTTTTACTGACTGTGGTCCCCGCGTTTTTAGGCGGTGTGTAATTCGATCTTGACTTTTTGGTAGTTCCATAACTTTGGCTCACATTAACTTGGTAAAGGTTATCTCCTTAATCGGCAAATTAAATAAAGTATTTACTTTATTTAAGTTTTAGTTATTTTTATATTAATAAATCAAATGCTTTACTAATACTAAAAGTAAATAGAACTATATGGCTTAGTAATTTAAATACTTGAGTATATACACTTAACCGTGGCTTCAATTAAATTAGGGGGAACGATTCTTGGAGCTAGCGGTGCTGAAATATAGTCCCCATAGCTGCAGTTTCGCCCAGAGCTACGGTTGATGTTTGCATGTAAGGACCGTGACCAACTACATCGCGTTTACTGTGGTCAAAGTCATCAGACCTGTTGAAAATCCTTGACATATTGGTCTAGTTGTCACGGCATAGATGCCTGATTCAGCGATTACGTGCAGCGAGCATCAAGTTGAGTGACTGCGGTGCATTCGAAGAGCGTCCGCATCGGCGTCGAGTCTATTATTGCGATGACAATGATGTAGATTGGGATTTTTCGGGTACCGTTCCGAAGATCCTACCGAGCGCAACGACTATTCACATTGAACTCGTCATTCGATAGCATGAGCTATCTTCTCCATCTCATCATCTATCGCATGCTTGGCATGCCCGCCGGACACTCCGGGCAAGGCGCATATGAGTTTCGACGCTCCGCTGCTGGTAACCTTTGCTGCTTACCTGATTCTGATATTGTTCTTAGGTATTAAGGCCTATAGACGTACCCATAGCCTTGACGATTACATTCTAGGTGGTCGTAAGCTCGGTGCGGTTGTTACCGCGCTCAGTGTCGGGGCCTCAGATATGAGCGGCTGGCTCCTGCTGGGTCTGCCTGGCGCTATTTATCTCTCGGGACTCAGTGAGATTTGGATTGGTATCGGCCTTGTGCTAGGTGCCTACTGCAATTGGTTGTTCGTATCCAAGCGCCTGCGAATCTACAGCCAGCATGCCAACAACTCGCTAACACTGCCAGATTACTTCGAGAACCGCTTCAACGATACAACTAGAGGTCTGCGCCTCGTGTCGGCCTTCGTAATTCTGCTGTTCTTTACCTTTTATACCGCGTCGGGATTAGTAGGCGGTGCAATATTGTTCGAGAATAGCTTCGGTTTGCAATACTCAACTGCGTTAATCTCCGGCGGGTTGATAATAGTTGGCTACACGTTCATCGGCGGATTTCTTGCGGTTGCTTGGACAGATGCTGTGCAAGCGGTTCTCATGCTCTTGGCGCTTCTAGTGGCACCGACAGTGGTGATACTTAGCAGCGGTGGAATGGACGTTGTATGGCAGCAGATGCAAGCCGTGAGCCCGCAGAGCACCGAGCTTTTCAGCAACATGACACTTATTGGTTTTCTATCTTTAATCGCATGGGGCTTGGGCTATGCAGGCCAACCGCACATTCTGGCGAGATTCATGGCCGTAGAGAGTCCACGAGAAGCTAGTCGCAGCAAGACGCATCGCCATGGTGTGGATGATATTAGTGCTATTCGGCTCGGTTGCGACGGGCTTGGCCGGCATCGCTTATTTCGCAGACAACCCACTGGAAAATCCAGAGACAGTTTTTATAGCACTCAGCCAGCAGCTATTTAATCCTTGGGTTGCCGGAATCATAACAGCCGCTATATTGTCGGCGATTATGTCCACAGTAGACTCTCAGTTACTGGTTTCTTCTTCTGTTATTAGTGAAGATTTCTATCGCGTGTTCGTAAGGCCCCAGGCTTCCGAGAAGGAGCTGCTAATGGTGAGCAGAGGAGCTGTAATCGCGATAGCGCTACTTGCTATGGCTATCGCCAGTGATAGGGAGACTAGGGTGCTAGACCTTGTAAGCTACGCATGGGCAGGCTTCGGCGCCGCGTTTGGTCCAGTGATTGTGTTCTCACTGTTCTGGCGATCGATGACCGCCGCATCCGCGATTGCAGGGATGATCGTCGGCGCCGTTACAGTCGTCGTCTGGTCTAATATGAGTGGGGGACTCTTCGACCTATACGAAATAGTGCCTGGCTTCGCTTTGGCATCGGCGGTTATCGTAATTATCACTATGCTGAAGCCGGCAACGGATGCGCAGGCGCTAAACACATTCGAAGAAGTCGAACGGCTAGTTAAGGATTAAGCTGCATGCGTATATGGGGAATACCATCCTCATCGTAAGGCTCAGAATCCGTCTCGAATCCAAGCTCAATATAAAACGTTTGCAGATACAGCTGCGCTGAAATCGTAATAACCTTGCCAGGCCAATGCTTCTTGCAGAACGCTAGCGAATTCAATACTCAATGTCTTGCCGACACCACCGCCTCGAGTCGACTTCTTAGTGATAACTCTACCAATGGAGGCGCCTTCATATTTTGCTCCAGGTGGAAGCAGTCTGCTATAGGAAACAAGTTGGGCCTCATCATCTCCCGACAGCTGCCCCATCACATGCAGGCCTCCCTGATCGAAGTCATCTACGTCCTGATATGCACAGTCCTGTTCGACGACAAAAATCTCGGCACGAAGTTGCAGGATTTGATATAGATCCTCGGTGCTTAATTCATCGAATCGCAAGCACGACCAAATTATTTCATTATTCATTCTTTATAGCCCAGCTCTGCTCATTAATAGCTACTTCCATTCTAGCTTAAGTCATCAAAATATGTGATCAACGTGGGGATACAGAAATAAGCACCTAGGATGCTATACTTCGTCCTCTTTCAGCCCCGGTGGCACAGCTGGATAGCGCGGCCCCCTCCTAAGGGGCAGGTCAGAGGTTCAAATCCTCTCCGGGGCACCATATAAAAAGGTTTTCAGAGGGCTTATCCTCCAAACTCTGACAGTATATTTTGTGTGACCAATATGTGACCGCTGTTTACAAGTCATGCAAAAGTTAATCAAATCTTTAATTGACCCCCGTCCATTTACTAACCGTCAATCCACAATAGTATGTGTAGGGGGCAATGGAACCATTTTGACTTATCGGGGTGTACCCCCTAGGGTGGAGTGTTGGCTGGGCGGTTATTAGGAAACAGGGGGTGGGTATGAATATTTCTCTGCTATAATATGAATCTGACCAGAGTAAGGTAGCTGCTTAATATGACTAATATTCCTGAAATGGTGTGGTTTGCCATTGTTTAAGTACTTATTGGTCTTCTCGTTCAGTTTTTTAAGCCTCTTAAAAGAGAAATGACGAGAGAGGATTTCTCAGTCGCTATAAGCGAGACTCATATATTTTCATAGCTACAGCTCTCCTTTAAATATATTTACAAGAGATACTCCAACAATAATTAAAAATAGCCCGATTACTGCCTGCCAACTTAATGTTTGCTTATAAAATATATAACTTAAGACCGCTATCAAGCATACCCCCAATCCAGACCATGATGCGTATAATATCGAAAGTGGAATTTTCTCAGTAATTAAGGTCAGGAGATAAAATGATAAAATGTAGGACAGCGTCAACAATGTTGTCGGAATAATTTTTGTAAAACTTTGCGAAGCAGGTAATAGCATAGTGCCAATCACCTCGCATGTTATAGCTGAAAAAAGAATTATGTATGCATTCATTCTCGGTTTTAGTTCCGTATTATTTATAGCCTTACTCTGTGGAGTAACTAGCCCTCAAGATTATGCCCAAATGTTGTCAAGCCAGTCTCAGCTGGAGACCAGTGCTTAGCAGTTGATTTCCAAATGTTGGTCCCTACAACTATCAAAGAAGAGTCATCAAGACTGCCGGCCTTAGGGAATTTAATACCTTCCCATTCAACTGGCCCGACGACGGCACTAATTATAGGTGACCCGCAGTTCTTATGGAATCCGCATTCGACGAACGTCCCTGAAGTTCCGACAACTGAGTAATATTTTAGGGTTCCTTCTAAATGCAAATTCTTCGCGGGGATAGGAACGGTTGTGGCTTTTCCGGAGCCAGTAGATTTCTGGCAATCCAGGCAATGTCAATGGAAACCCTCGAGAGCAGACTCCGTGTCTAGTGAATATTTGACCTGACCACAAAGACAACCAAGTGTTTGTTTACTCATTACTCTTCTCGCTATTTTGGTAAAAATTAAAAAGGTTTAGTGCTGGTTGTAGCGTGCAGCAACTGCGCGATTAAAAGGTTGGCACATGCCAAGAAGTTACTCGATTTAGTGCTAGGAAATAGCACGAAGTCGTTTTTTTTTTCAGAGCTGGGATCGGTTTTAATGAGAGTGAAAATAGCAGAGTTATTGTTGTTGGTAGTTTGTTCACTCGCAATCCTGTTAGTCATACTCAAAACATTTGGTAGTTATTTCTTGACCTCGTGCGCGCTTTCACTTAACTGCAATAGTAAAAGATTCAGGAGAATAAACTAAGTCACCACTTTCTAGTCAGTAGGCAAAATACAAATATATACTGAGCGGGTCGTTGAAAACTGCTTGGATAAATTCGGTCAGCCACTAACGACACAACTTGTTCTTTTTACGGACATGGTTTCGTCATCTCCAAGCTCATTTAGAGCATCAACATAGTCTGGGTGGTTTTTAAAAGACATCGCTTTTTCAAATGTCTCAAATTCGACTACTGCTGCGAATTTCATATCTTTTTCACCTATTTGAGTTTTTGCAACACGGCCTATAGCAATCATTTTTGCCTCGCCACGCTCAATAAGAGCATTCCATTTCGCGACGTATCTATCAAAGGCTCCTTGATCAATAATTTCTTCAACATGATTAACCCAATAACCCTTAGGCATTTTCTTAGTCCTCTCTATTTTAGTATTCAAAAGATACTCGGTTTAGTGTCAGAAAACATCAGAAATGGCTGCATTTCAAAGCTGGGATCGGTTTTAACCGAGTAGACAATAGGATGGTAGATTGGCTGATGACTTTTGCCTATTGTAACATTGGTAAATATTTCTTGATTTAATATCTTATTTATCAATAGTTTGGAAGATTCATTCAAATCCCCTAAACTTAATATCTAGGGCGAACGATTAGGTATTCCTGAGAACAAGGCTATGAAACTACTCATAACTATATTCTTAACCATGCCGCTTAAAATTACTCCTGTCCGGACAGATCCCAAAAGTATCACCAGCTTAGCGGAGCATCTTTGCGCTACTCTATTAAACCATAGGGAATATGAGTTTCGTCGGAATGGAAAGCTTATTGGGATCCTTTAGTAGCAAGAACGAGAATACCCTCTAGCTACTAGATATTCACTCATCAGCCCGTCATATAGGGCAGTGCTCGAATACAGACGTCTGATTCAGCATTATCAGAGAGCGTTATGCGTTTTCTTGAATCTGCGACTGGTATCGGCAAGACTGCTAGCAACAGATGATCTGTTCCTCCTGTGTTGCTGAAAGCTAAGATATCTTCCCCTGAATCTTCACTGGCTCTCGCTACAACCTTGCTAGACTTACTTATTGATTGGCTGGAGCTGGCTAACTGCAGACGACGTTTCGCGGTTCCTCGATAGAACATGCGAGCAACGATCTCTTGGCCGGTGTAACAGCCTTTTTTAAAGTCTATTAACCCTGATAGGTCATAGTTAAGTAGTTGAGGTGTGAACTCTTCGCTCAGGTTTGGCGTCACGTGGACGATTCCCGCTTCAATGTCGGCTCTAAGCCAGGGCTCGATGTCATCGGTTTTTTCTTCTTCGAGTGTAGCTAACAATTGTTCTGCTGCGGCTTTAGTGTGCATCCATATTTCGATGCGCTCACTCAGACCGGAGACTCGAACAACTTTGCTGGTCGCCGAGGAGCTCACGCCATCGTTACTTTTAGGCAAGTCTAGGTTAAGGATGGAAAGAGCTTCAAATATCCCTCTGCCTATAATCCCAAGAGCGACGGGCGCGGAATTGTCTTTGCCTTGCAATTGGGAGAGTTCGACCTTTGAAAAAACAGCGTATTTGCTCAGAGTCGCGTGTATTTTGTCCGCCATGCCTGCAGCGCACTGCATGATAATGTCTTCATTATGCTCAACGAGTCGAAAATCCGCTATTACACGGCCTTTGAGGTTGCACAGTGCTCCAGGTAGGCTGCGTCCAGCACAGAGGAGGTCGGTATTGCAGCTGAGCTGGCCCTGCAAGAAACTAATTCTGTCTGCGCCACTGATGCGGATGAATTCGTAGTTCTGAAGGGCGTAAATGTTGTTTTGCATAGTAAGGATAATACTCGATTGCAGTGTTTCATAAAGCGGTTGTCGCAAGTGCGCTCGAATTTCCGCATAATTAATCACCGCCGAATGACTCAGCGGCCCAGTTATTCAGATGGCGACTAAATGCAGGAATTCAACAAACACGAAATATTTTGGCATAGTCGTCGTGGCATGCTTGAGTTGGACCTACTACTTGTTCCCTTCGCGAGAGAAGTTTTCGAGTCGCTTTCTCACTCAGATCAAATGTTATACAGCGAACTGCTCGAAGAAGAGGATCAGGATCTGTTTATTTGGCTGATGAAGCGCAGCGTGCCTAAAGATCCGCGCTTCGAACCTATTATACGGCAAATATTGGCGCACAACAGCGACGCGAACTAGGTTTAAGCAAGTTCGTTTAAAGGAATCTTTGGTCAGGGTTTAACTTCCATTCAGATCGTTGATGTATGTGCCTATAGTAAAATGTAGCTAGCGCTGGTCTCGCTAGAAATCTCAATAGTTATCGTAGTGCTTGTGAGTTACGTAGTTTATCTTCGCGACCAACTTCGAACATTCACTGTGCTCAAGCGGGGCACCTGGCAGCGAGCAAAAACCGAGATTATTATTTTAGAGTAATCTGCTAGCTTGAATCATCTCGGTAATTTATGGGAAATGCAGCTTCATAGCGTGATCTATTTTAGTGAGTTTCTAATGGTGCTAAGAAGGGGGCTGCTGAGGCCGCTCAACTGATCTTGTTGCCCGACAGACAAGAGTTCAGTGAGGATAGGCGTCTTCTGACGTTTATCTCCGTTTCGATCTGCCTGTTAGCTTTTGATTAATGTAAGTAGGTAATTAAGTAGCTGTCTTGTTAAAAGTAGATGGGTTAAGAATCGTGTCGGTCGGGTTTGCCAGTAGTTCAGGATAGTCTAGAGTGAAATGTAGACCCCGACTTTCCTTACGCTGGATAGCGCAGGCAATGATTAGCTCAGACACAAGCACGAGATTCCGCAATTCCAGCATATCTTTTGTTACGCGGTGCTTGATGTAGTAGTCCTGAACCTCATCTCGTAAGATATTAATGCGCCGCTCCGCCCGCTTCAGACGTTCATCGTTTCTCACAATGCCAACAAAATCCCACATGCAGCGACGTAGCTCATCCCAGTTGTGAGATACGAGAACCTCATCATCTGATTTGCTAACTCGGCTCTCGTCCCAGGCATCGATATTCGTGCCATGGGCCGTGGACGCGATTTTACTCTGAATGTCCTTTGCGGCTCCGAATGCCACTACAAAACATTCGAGCAGGGAATTACTGGCCATGCGATTAGCGCCATGCAGACCGGTAAAGCTGGTCTCGCCGATTGCGTAAAGATGATCGATGTCGGTTTTACCTTCTTTGCTCACCATGATGCCCCCGCAGGTGTAATGAGCGGCGGGCACGACAGGGATTCGATCGGTAGTTATGTCGATGCCGAACTCTAGGCAGCGAGAATGGATGGTGGGGAAGTTCTCGGTTAAGAACGAAGCGCGCTTGTGCGTGATGTTCAAATAGACACAATCGCAGCCTAGCCGCTTCATCTCATGATCGATGGCGCGGGCAACAATATCTCTCGGGGCTAGTTCTTCGCGGCTATCAAAACTAGGCATGAACCTGCTACCATCGGGAAGCTCTAAAGTGGCTCCTTCGCCACGCAGTGCCTCGGTAATGAGGAATGACTTGGCATGGGGGTGAAATAAGCAGGTTGGGTGGAATTGGTTAAATTCCATATTGGCTGCACGGCAGCCAGCGCGCCAGGCCATAGCAATACCGTCGCCACTGGCTCCGTCAGGATTCGTGGTGTACAGGTAAGCCTTGCTGGCTCCACCGGTTGCCAGAGTGACAAATTTGCTTTTGATAAGATCCACGCTGCCAGATTCGAAGTTTAGTACGTAGGCACCTACGCAGACGCTCCCAGAGCCATCTTCTCGCTTCTGTGTCACTAAGTCTACAGCAGTACAATCAGCTAGCAGCTCGATGTTTGGGTGAGCCTGAGCGCGTCTGCGAAGCGTCTCGAACACCGCTTTACCGGTTGAATCTGTGGCGTGGATAATACGCCGGTTGCTGTGTCCGCCTTCTTGGGTAAGGTGCAGCGAGCTTAGCGCTTGTGACACCGATTTGTTCTCGTCACGCTCGAAGCTCCCCTTCGTGGTAAAGGGGACGCCTTGCTCTACCAGCCACTTTACTGTTTCAGCACTCTCGGCGACAATATGCTCAACTATGTCTTCATGACACAGACCAACGCCCGCCGAAAGCGTATCGGCAACATGGGATTCAATACTGTCGGTTTCATCTAATACCGCGGCAATGCCGCCTTGGGCATAATATGTGGCTCCTTGATTGAGGTCGCCCTTGCTAAGCACTGCGACGCGGGCAAAATCTGCCGTCTTCAGGGCAAGAGTGAGGCCGGCAGCACCGCTCCCGATGATCAAGATATCGAACTGTAGTTGATTCCGAGTTACAGATGAGTTCATAAGAGTATTCCAACTAAATGAATTAATTGGTTTTTATTGATTTTTTAAGATTAAAGAAAGGCTAAGCCTACCAAGGTTATTGCCGGCAAGATAATAGGCTTACAGGCAGCGAACGAATATTCTTGCACAGTTACATTGAATATCTCTAGCCCAATAATGGGTAGAACTCCTCTGTGCTACATAAAACGGCCATGATTTGCCCGTTTTCGAGAACTTTTGCAGAAATACGTTGTCTATCGGTATGAATGAAAGCATTTGTTTCCAGTAGTGACGCAGTAGAGTCCCAGCAATAAGGGAGTTGGAACAGATGTCAGAGGATACGGATCAACAATTAGTTGATCGGGTTTTAAGCGGCAACAAAAACGCATTTAACTTATTGGTTTTACGTTATCAGCATAGAGTATTGGCTCTAGTAGGGCGTTTCATCCACGATTCACATGAGGCTGAAGACGTTTGCCAGGAAGCATTCATTAAAGCGTATAGAGCCTTGCCTCTATTTCGGGGCGATAGCGCTTTCTACACGTGGTTGTACCGTATCACGGTCAATACAGCGAAGAACTACCTGGTCGCAAGGAATCGAAGACCACCTGCAAGCGACTTAGAAGTAGCGGACGCGGAGCAGAGCGAAGTAGGCAGCGTACTGCGGGAGATTGAAAATCCTGAGAGTAAGTTGGCCACTGCCAAACTAAAATTGGTGATAGAACAGGCGATAGAAGATTTACCAGAAGATTTACGCACTGCGTTTGTGCTTCGCGAGTTTTCAGGGCTGAGTTACGAAGACATTACCGAAGTCATGGATTGTCCAGTGGGTACAGTTAGATCGCGAATTTTTAGAGCCAGAGAAGCAATAGATAAGAACATTAAGATTTTACTCGAATAGAGGGCCAGACAAGTATTGGTAATAGTTCGACAAACCATTTAGATTAAAATTTTATTAACTAAGATCGAAGAATCACAGGGGGCTCAATGAGCCAGATCGACTCAGAGAATATAAACGAGACAATATCGGCATTACTCGATAACGAGGCAGATAGTATGGAATTGCGTCGCTTTCTAAAATCCTGTGAGCAGGACCCAACTCTACTGGAGACCTGGGAGCGTTACAGCCTGGTTCAGGCTGCTCTGCATGAGTCTGCGAAACCCGTAAATGCGAGCCTTAGCCAAGGAATCTCTGAACAAATTGAGCTCCAAGTCCCTCTATCTGCAAAGCTAGCGCCGGTCCAGCCTTATTGGAAAGACGGTTTTACCAAGATGGCAATCGCCGCCTCCGTGGCAGCGGTATTCTTAGTTGCTGTGCAGCTTAGTTTGGATAGCGGCGCTGGCACTTCTGCCATTCCAGCTATCGCCGATAAAACCGCTGAAAATATCGAATCGCCGGCTACTCTATCGCGGCCAGCAACAGCGCTGTTGGCCGAAGTTGGCGTCAAGGTGCCGGTCGTGGTCGATGGTGGTATCGTGCGTCAATATATTGAGAGTCTGACTATCGACGATGAGGAGCCGGTGCGCATCGAGCATATTCAGAATTCGCCTCTGTATCGTTTAGTCAACGAGTTGCAGGCAAAACCCTAAAACACTCTTTCTAAAGCCCTAAACCGCCTCAAGCTCAGCACTTAAGGCTTGCGTGCTTGCATGCATCCCTTCTCGTTGTGCTAAAGTAGTGACTCGATTCAGGTTCACTTCGCGGAGTCAGCCTGTTCAGTACTTCATAAACGCGGAAATCTTTTATGCGAATTCTTAGTGAAGCAAGCCTCAAGCTGTCATCGGTCGGTTTTGTCGTTGCCTTATTCCTGTCGACCAGCAACAGCGGCTATGCTCAAGCAGACCTGCCAAATTTTGCCGATCTTGTTGAAAACAACGCACCATCAATCGTTGAAATTTCCACTACCAAAAGCGTTCCAGGGCGAAGTGCTGTTGGCGACGATGAGATTGAAGAGCTATTGCGGCGACTAAATCCAGGTCAGGACCCAGACCTCGACATCGAAGGAATACCGGAGCAGCGTCAACGCGGTGCAGTAGGCTCGGGATTTGTGATTTCCGCCGACGGTTATATCATGACCAATAATCATGTAGTTGCGAACGCTGATGAAATACAGGTCACCCTCAATGATAGAAGAGTCTACGACGCTAAGGTCATCGGGCTCGATGAGCCCTCTGATCTCGCTCTATTGAAGATAGACGTGATAGATTTGCTGTATGTTGAGTTCGGCAACTCCGATAGCCTGCGGGTAGGTGATTGGGTGTTAGCCATAGGTTCACCATTCGGCTTAGAATTTTCTGCAGCCGCGGGCATCGTGAGCGCGAAAGGGCGCTCAATGCCTGGAGGCTCAATGCGTGGAAGATCCACCTACAATTACATGTCCTTCATTCAGACGGATGTAGCAATTAATCAGGGTAATTCGGGGGGGCCTCTATTCAATCTGGACGGCGATGTCATCGGTATCAATTCGCAGATTCTAAGCAGCACCGGTGGCTCGAACGGGATCTCCTTTTCTATTCCCAGCAATGTAGCAATGAATGTTATGGAGCAATTGCGTGACACAGGTACCGTCGAGCGTGGTTTGTTGGGTGTGCGCATGCGTGAGGTGGACTATGCGCTTGCTGAAATTTTTAATATGGAGCGGCCGCGCGGGGCCTTCGTCGATGATGTGCAGATCGATAGCCCGGCAGAAGAGGGTGGTGTACTTATTGAAGATATTATTCTCGAATTCAACGGGCATGAGATCGATTTTTTCAGCGATCTGCCATTTTACGTGGGTCAATACCGTCCAGGCACCGCGGCGAAGATGGTTGTTTATCGCGAAGGCGAGCTGCGAGATCTCACCGTGGTTTTGGGTAGTTCGCCGACTAACAGCGTTGCTGTTGCCGAGCCGGAAGTTGTCCGCGAGCGCGGTAATCCACTCGGTTTTCGTGTAAGTGAGCTCAGCGACGATATTCGCAGAGTCACTGGGTTGAATGGTGTGCAAATAGCAGAATTGAATGAGGGTCCTGCCCGTGAGGCAGGCTTGCTTGCTGGAGATGTTATTGTTTCACTAAATAGGCAGGAGATCGATTCAGCGGATAAATTTGCGAGTGTGGCGAGTAATCTGCCCGACTCGGGATTCATCCCTATTCGCATAGTACGCGAGGGCCAGGGCACGACGATGGCGCTGGAACTTGATCCTTAGCAGTTAATTTGCGTCTAAAGCCTGTCAGCTCTTAGCTTGCAGGCCTGATCATGCTTGGCTGAACTCGCTAATTCTCCTGACACTGGGTTTCATTTGCTGTAGACTTTCCGCCTTAATTTGATCCTGTCTAATTCCTCTTATTGTGATCTATTTGCTTCGTGACTGACCTAAGCCACATTCGAAACTTTTCGATTATCGCCCATATCGATCACGGTAAATCTACGCTTGCCGATCGCTTCATTCAGAGCTGTGGTGGGTTGAGCGATCGCGAAATGGATGTGCAAATTCTCGATACCTTAGACATTGAGCGCGAGCGCGGCATTACTATCAAGGCGCAGAGCGTTACTCTGCATTACGATGCGCTGGACGGTAACCGCTACCAGCTAAACTTCATCGACACGCCTGGTCACGTTGATTTCACCTACGAAGTGTCGCGCTCACTAGCTGCCTGTGAGGGCGCGTTACTCGTAGTTGATGCAGGGCAGGGTGTAGAGGCCCAGTCAGTTGCTACTTGTTACACAGCGATAGAGCAGGGCCTCGAAGTTATTCCCGTATTAAATAAGATGGATCTGCCCCAGGCAGAACCCGAGCGTGTGCGTGTGGAGATAGAAGAAATAATTGGTATCGATGCTTCAGAGGCTGTCTGCGCAAGTGCAAAGTCTGGTCTTGGCATCATCGAAATTCTCGAACAGATCATCACCAAGATTCCTCCACCGGTGGGAGACAGAGATGCCGATTTGCAGGCTCTAATCATCGACTCGTGGTTTGACAATTATCTGGGGGTAGTGTCTCTAGTAAGGGTCATGGCAGGCACCCTGAACAAGGGTGACAAAATTATCGCGAAGTCTCTGGGTAAGTCACATGTGGTAGACAGCGTGGGTGTATTTACGCCGAAGCGAACGGAGACGGGCTCTTTGGCGGCAGGCGAAGTTGGGTTTATCGTTGCCGGCATTAAGGAAATCTTAGGGGCGCCGGTCGGTGACACCATTACGCTAGCAAAAACTCCCGACGTGGATGCGCTAGAGGGGTTTCGAAAAATACAGCCTCAGGTCTATGCTGGACTCTTTCCGGTATCTTCAGACGATTTTGAAAATTTTCGCGATGCGCTATCCAAACTGACATTGAACGACGCTTCTTTGCATTATGAGCCTGAGAATTCTGACGCGCTAGGCTTCGGCTTTCGTTGTGGGTTTTTGGGCATGCTGCACATGGAGATAATTCAGGAACGACTAGAGCGCGAGTACGACCTCTCGCTCATTACTACGGCGCCGACCGTTGTCTACGAAGTGTTGTTAGAAAACGGTAAGGAACTCAAGGTAGATAGTCCTTCGCGACTGCCTGCAGTAACTTCTATTGCTGAGATGCGAGAGCCCATAGTGAAGGCGAATATTCTCGTTCCACAGGAGCATCTGGGCAACGTGATAACTCTTTGCGTCGAAAGGCGGGGCGTACAGATAGATATGCAGTTCATCGGCAAGCAAGTATCGCTGACCTATGAATTGCCAATGAACGAAGTTGTATTGGATTTCTTCGATAAGCTAAAGTCGACGAGTCGCGGCTACGCCTCACTAGATTATCAGTTTGAGCGCTTTCAAGAATCTAATCTTGTGCGTTTAGATATTCTAATTAACGGCGATAGAGTAGATGCGCTCGCGATTATTTTGTACCGCGATCACGCACAATCCAAATCCCGTGCGTTGGTAGAGAAGATGAAGGAATTAATTCCGCGTCAAATGTACGATGTGGCTATTCAAGCCGCGATTGGTGGGCAGATTGTTTCCCGGCAGACGGTTAAGGCGCTACGCAAAAATGTTACCGCGAAGTGCTATGGTGGGGATATCTCCCGCAAGAAGAAGCTCTTAGAAAAACAGAAAGCGGGTAAGAAAAGAATGAAGCGAGTAGGCAACGTGGAAGTGCCGCAGGAAGCGTTCTTAGCGGTGCTAAAAGTTGACAGTTAATTGTAATCAATCCAATGAATTCAACATAAGACGATAGATAAGGGCGAAATGGATATAGATTTTTCACTAGTATTGGTTTGTCTCGTTGGTGCCTGCGGAGCACTGTGGCTGCTCGATAGCCTATGGATCAAGAAGTACCGTGCTCAGGCAATCGCAGATTATGAGGCGACTCAGATTAAGGGAATGACCGATGAAAAAGTAGCACAACACATTGCCGCTTTATCCCAAGAGCCAATGGTCATAGAGTACGCGAAGTCCTTTTTTCCTGTGCTGTTGATTGTCTTGATACTCCGTTCTTTCCTAGTGGAGCCTTTTCAGATACCAACAGGCTCGATGATTCCAACCTTGGAGGTTGGTGATTTTATTCTGGTGAATAAATACGCTTATGGCGTTCGACTTCCGGTGATCGGGACTAAAATTGTCGATGTTGCGGATCCTCAGCGCGGGGATGTCATGGTATTCATCCCCCCTCATGTAGACAGCTATTATATTAAGCGAGTAATCGGCATGCCGGGCGATACAGTGCGATATGAGGACAAGCGTTTGTTCATTAATGGTGAACTGATCGGCGAAGAATTTGTCGGAGACATCGTTATAGATACGAATCTGGGCGACTTAGCCGGTACATTACATACAGAGATAATCAATGGCGTAGAGCACGCTACTCAGCACATTACGGCAGTTACTAGGCAGCGCTCGCGCACGACTTGGGTAATCCCTAATGGGCATTACTTCATGATGGGTGATAATCGGGACAATAGCAGCGATAGCAGGGAGTGGGGCACGGTGTCAGAGAAAGACATAGTCGGAAGGGCGATAGCCGTTTGGATGCACAAGGAGCCGGGGCTAAATCTGCCAACTTTTGCTAGAAATCAACGAATTAAGTAACATTTCTGTGACAGCTGTTTTGGATTTAACCGATTCAACTCCTTAGCCTTGGCAGACTGGTAATTTGCAGCCACACGAATAAATTTTCAATATTCAATAAAGCAACTTTCCTGCTTGTGAGATTATGGAACAAATACAACTAAAAAGCTTAAGAGAACAGGCGGGCGTCTCTAATACTTTGCGTATCAATAATGTAATCGAATTCGGCCTGTCCTCTGTTACTATGCGTAAGGAAATTGATCAAGCCATTACTATAATTGCCTATGAGCGCCGTGTTGAATTGGCAGAGAGTCTCAATGTTGTGGCGAAATTCGATACTGTTTTGCAATAGATGGTCAATAAACTAGATAATCTTCAGAAGTCTTTAGCCTACCAATTCTCTAATCCGGACCTGGCGCAGCTAGCGCTAACCCATTGCAGTGCGAATGCAGAGCACAATGAGCGCCTTGAATTCTTAGGAGACTCTCTCCTAGGATTCATCGTTGCAGAAACGCTGTTCAAGTTAAACCCTCAAGCAACTGAAGGTGAGCTCAGTAGAATGCGTTCAGCCCTAGTCAACAAGAACGCACTGGCCACAGCTGCCAGAAGTCTCGGAATTGGCGCGTATCTTCAACTAGGAACTGGCGAGGCAAATAGCGGCGGTAACGAGAGAGACTCTATTCTTGCTGATACAGTCGAAGCTCTAATAGCGGCAATCTACCTAGATGGGGGGATAGACGCCTGCACAACATTCGTAAAAAAGATCAGTGAGAGTAAACTAGCGATCGATACAGCCACGACTGAGCGTAAAGATGCGAAGACTCGTCTGCAGGAATTTCTGCAGGCTCAGGGAAAGAATTTACCCAAATACGAAGTGGTAGAAATTACTGGCGCTGCGCACGAACAGGTATTTCATGTTAGCTGCAGACTGGAATCATTAGGTGCAAAGTCTGCTGGTTCCGGTACCAGCAAACGTGATGCAGAGCAGCAGGCTGCAATGAAAATTTTGGATGCGATAGAGGCGACAGCAAACAAGGCATGAACAAATCTATTGAACAAGCTACGCCGTCCAGTCGCTGTGGATACATCGCTATAGTGGGCCGTCCCAATGTGGGTAAATCGACGCTGCTGAATCATCTGCTGCATCAAAAAATCAGTATCACATCGCGCAAACCTCAGACTACGCGTCATAGAATTATGGGAATAAACAGTGATGAACATCATCAGTGTCTATTCGTTGATACGCCAGGGCTGAATAATAAATACAGCAAGGCGCTGAATAAGGTTATGAACGACACCGTGCTCAACGTAATTAAAGATGTTGATGTGGTGTTATTCGTTGTCGAGCGCTTCATCTGGAATGAAGCGGATCAATATGTATTAGATGCGCTAACTTATGCGAATGTGCCAGTATTATTGGTTATCAATAAGATCGATCTAGTGCAGGACAAGACAGAGTTGTTACCGCATATCGCGAAGTTGAGGGGGAAGCGGGAGTTTACTGAAATAGTTCCCGTGTCCGCCCTTGGTGGCCACAACCTAGACATCATCGATAAACTGGTGAAGGCACTACTACCCAAGGCGCCGTTTCTCTTCCCTGAAGATCAGGTAACCGACAGAAGCTCTAGGTTCCTCGCCGCCGAATTGATTCGCGAAAAGGCCACGCGGCAACTGGGCGATGAATTGCCTTATGAAGTCACTGTAGAGATCGAAAAATTTGAGACTGCTAGATCAGTATTACATATTCACGGATTAATTTTGGTGGACAATAAGGGACAGAAAAGAATTGTGATTGGCAAGGATGGCGATCGGCTAAAACAGATCGGCAGTTCTGCCCGAGAAGATATGGAGACGGCATTTGATAGCAAAGTCATGCTGAATCTTTGGGTAAAAGTAAAATCTGGATGGGCTGACGACGAAAGAGCGTTGCAGAGCCTTGGTTATGTAGATAGGTAGCTCGATGGTGTTGAACAGGGATGTGCAACAATTGTCCGGTAAGGGCTATTCTAGTGCGCTTAAAGCAAGCCAAATGACTTTTTAGTATCGAATAGAGGGCGATCGAGACGATCATGGATTCGAGAGTTGCACTACAGCCGGCTTACGTATTGCATAGCCAGCCTTTTCAGAATACAAGCCTACTAGTCGACTTCTTTACCATGGACTACGGGCGCGTGCGCGCTGTTGCCAAGGGCGCTCGCAGCGCAAAGTCAAAACACCGTTCACTTCTGCAGCTTTTTCAGCCGCTACTAGTTTCGCTCTCGGGTCGTGGTGAGCTGAAAACCCTAACCGGCTTAGAGAGCAGTCTGGGTGCGCTGAGGCTAGAAGGACAGCGCTTGTTCAGCGGCATGTATATCAACGAGCTGTTGGCGCGATTACTAATGAATCACGTTGAACACAAACAGCTCTATCTCGCCTATCAGGATACGATAGCAGCGCTACAAGGAGATTCGGCCATACAGCTTTTACTGCGTCAGTTCGAGTTGTGCCTGCTCAGTGAGTTAGGCTATGGGATCAATCTAGATTCGGACTGTCACACCCACGAGCCAATTGACGTGGAGCGAAGTTACCGATTTACGCCGGACATTGGCTTCCAAGTTCTAGCTGATGACGGTCAGCATAATAGCAGTAAGGCCTATCTAGGATCGCATATAGTCTCCTTGCGCGAGCATGACCTGACGGATAATGAAGTAGTCAAAGCAGCCAAGCGCCTGTTAAGAACAGCACTGGCTGCGCATCTTGGTGGTAAGCCTCTGCACAGCCGCAGTCTATTTGCGAAGTAGTCGAGGCCCGCTGTCTCTCGCACGGGCTTGAGCTCGCAATTTCAGATCACTCGCCAGCTTTCGCCGGCTGCGCTTTCCGTGTAGAATTTTGCGCTTTGCTGTTCCTTCTTCAACTCGCTGCTGGCTACTCACTCATGTCTTATCAAACTATTCAGTCACAAATTGGCAACACGCCATTGGTTCAGCTTCAGCGTCTACCCGGTGATACTAGCAATACAATTTTGGCAAAGCTGGAGGGCAATAATCCAGCCGGTTCGGTAAAGGATAGGCCGGCGCTCAGCATGATCAGGCAGGCAGAACTTCGGGGCGAGATCAAGCCTGGTGATGTTCTAATAGAGGCTACTAGCGGCAACACCGGTATCGCGCTAGCTATGGTCGCCGCCGTTATGGGATATCGAATGATCTTAATCATGCCCGAGAATAGTAGTGATGAGCGTAAAGCATCGATGACAGCCTACGGAGCAGAGCTCATTAGCGTGAGCGAGAAAGAGGGCATGGAAGGTGCCCGCGATCTAGCAGCGCGTATGTATGCTGCAGGCGAAGGCAAGGTGCTGGATCAGTTTGCTAATCAGGACAACCCCAACGCGCACTATGTCCACACAGGCCCAGAAATTTGGCGGGATACGAAAGGCGAGGTAACCCACTTCGTTTGCTCCATGGGAACGACGGGCACAATCATGGGCGTCTCACGCTATCTGAAGGAACAGAATCCAGAAGTCGAAATCATTGGGCTGCAACCGAAAGATGGATCTCGTATTCCCGGCATTCGTCGTTGGCCCGCAGAATATCTTCCTACCATATTCGATCGCAATCGTGTTGATCGCGTTTTAGATGTTGGGCAGGTCGAAGCGGAACACACAATGAAAGAGATGGCTAAAGCCGAGGGTATTTTTTGTGGCGTTTCGTCCGGCGGCTCGATCTATGCAGCACTGCAGCTTTCTAAGGAAGTGGCTAACGCTACCATAGTGGCGATAGTCTGTGACCGTGGTGACCGCTATCTTTCCACGGGTGTTTTCAATAACCGTATCTGACTAACCAATAGACTATTATTTAACTATCATCATTTAACTATGTATGTGGCACCAGCCGATTTCTTCAGGCCGCCACATCACCTACCGAGTTAGCAATAAATTAAATATGAGTAGACGTAGACATGGACGCGGCAAGCTTCCAACCGAGCCGGTTAGCTTTGAGATCGAATCACTGAGTCATGAGGGACGTGGAATCGCACATCTTGACGGGAAGGTGGCCTTTGTAGATGGCGCGCTTGCGGGTGAGCAGGTGTCGGCCGTCTATGTCAGGCGCCGTGGTCGATTCGATGAATTGAAAACTATCGAGGTGCTTAATGCATCTTTGATTCGGGTAGCTCCCCCTTGCGAGTTCGCGGGCCTATGCGGCGGCTGTTCACTGCAGCATATGGATAGCGATTCCCAGATTGAGCTCAAGCAATCGGTACTACTCGAGCAGATGCAGCATGCCACCGGCCAGTCCGTGGATAAAATTGAGCTGCTGCCAAAATTACTAGATGCTACTCAATTCTACCGCCGTAAGGCAAGGCTTGCGGTCCGCGTAGTCACTAAAAAGGGCGGTGCGCTCGTAGGCTTCAGAGAAAAATACAGCAGCTTCATTGCCGATATGGATGACTGTAAGGTGCTCGTAGAAGAAGTGGCTGTCTTGATTCGTCCGCTACGTAGCCTGATTACACAATTGCAGGGCGCCCTAAATATCCCGCAGATAGAAGTGGCTGTTGGTGAGGAATTGTTAAACAGTGAAGATGCTGCCCGGAGCGCATCCAGCGACTCTAAACTCCAAGTCGCATTAGTCTTTCGCCATCTGCAGCCGCTCTGCGAATCCGATACGCAAAGCCTAGTTCAGTTTTCACAAGAGCACGGTATTCAGCTTTACCTGCAACCAGGCGGGAATGACACTGTATACAAGATATTCCCAACCGATTCAGTAGAGCGTTTGCAATACTTTCTACCAGAGTTTGATTTGCAGCTAAATTTTCACCCCATGGACTTCACGCAAATTAATGCGGGTATCAATCGAAAGATTATCAGCCAGGCATTATCGTTACTCGAATTGAGTGAAGAAGATACGGTGCTGGATCTGTTTTGTGGTCTAGGTAACTTTACCTTGGCTAGCGCGCGTCGTGCTGAGAAAGTTGTCGGGGTAGAAGGGAGCCAAGAGATGGTGTTGCGTGGGTCAGAGAACGCATCCCTTAATGGATTAGACAACGTCGAGTTTCACGCAGCTGATTTGTTTAAGTCAATCGAATCAGAGGATTGGGCTACTGCACAGTACAGTAAAATAATCTTAGACCCGCCGAGATCTGGCGCCATCGAGATAATTCCGGAAATAGCAAAACTAGGAGCGAAGATTATTGTATACGTATCTTGTAACCCAGCAACCCTAGCGAGGGATACAGCAGAGTTGATTAGCGCGGGTTATAAATTACGAGCGACTGGGGTGATGGATATGTTTCCTCATACCACGCATGTAGAATCGATGGCAGTATTCGATGCAGGAAGACGGTTGCAGAAATAACATAACATCAAACTGTAACAACACCCAAATAGAGCAGTAATTGAACAGAGTGCGATGTATCGGAGGTAGTGATAGTTGAATACAGGAAATGATAGTGGCTTAGAAGCGCTGACGGCGATCGATCGATTGATTGCGATCATGACGATGCTGCGCGATAAGCAACATGGCTGCCCTTGGGACTTGGAGCAGACCATCAAGTCGCTATTACCCTACACTCTTGAAGAGGTTTATGAAGTTGCAGACGCTATCGAGAACAATGATCTGGTAGAGCTTGAAGATGAATTGGGAGATCTGTTGTTTCAAGTCATCTTCTATGCACAGATTGCGAAGGAGCAGGGTGCCTTCGATTTTCAAGACATTGCTACTGCCATAACCGATAAATTAATAAGGCGACACCCACATGTTTTTCCCGGTGGTGATGTAGAGCAATTTGGAATTTCACAAGAAATAGATGCGCAGCAGGTGGTAGTCAATTGGGAAGCGATTAAAGAGATTGAGCGGGAAGAAAAGCGCAAGAAAGGTGGCAAACAGGCAGTGCAGGGAGTCGAGAGTATCTTGGATGACGTGCCGAGGGCATTGCCTGCAATGGAGCGAGCACGTAAGCTTCAAAAGCGAGCCGCACAGGTAGGGTTCGATTGGGCTGAAGTAGCTCCTGTCCTCGAAAAGCTAAAAGAGGAAGTAGTGGAATTTGAGGAAGCTTTGGCTAGCGGCGATCTTGAGAGAATGAGTGATGAGCTAGGCGACGTATTGTTCGCGACCATAAATTTGGCGCGGCATAGTAAGATAGAGCCCGAAGTAGCGCTCAGGTCTACAAATCGGCGCTTTGAGACACGTTTTAAGTGGATAGAGGCCGCCCTCTACAAGCAGGGTACAGTGTTTAAAGACGCAAAATTAGAAGAATTGGATGCGCTTTGGGGACAGGCGAAAAAAACTGGCCTTTAAGGTGTCAAGATTGAACTAGAACTAGATCACGGGAGTAAGCAATGAGGGTCATTTTGTTAGGAGCGCCAGGCGCAGGCAAGGGAACGCAGGCACAATTCATCTGTGAACACTTTGGAATTCCGCAAATCTCAACTGGCGACATGCTGCGGGCAGCGGTGAAGGCGAAGACAGAACTAGGCGTGCAAGTTGAGCAGGTGATGGCTTCTGGAGGCTTAGTTACTGACGAAATAATTATTGCTTTGGTAAAAGAGCGCATCACCGCCCACGACTGTAAATCAGGTTTTTTGTTTGATGGCTTTCCTCGTACCATCCCACAAGCAGAGGCTATGGTTGAGGCCGCTGTTCCCATCGATGTTGTGCTAGAAATCGATGTGGCCGATGATGAAATCGTCAAGCGTCTAGGGGGCAGAAGAGTGCATCCTAATTCTGGTCGCGTCTACCATGTTGAATTTAACGCACCTAAGGTGGTGGGCAAGGATGATGAAACCGGCGAAGATCTGATTCAGAGAGAAGACGATCAGGAAGATACGATACGTACGCGCCTAAACGTTTATCATAAACAGACAGAACCGCTGGTTAAGTTTTATGAGGAAATAGGGGCGCAGGGCCAGCTAGTAAAAGTTATCAAAGTGAAAGGTATCGCTAGTGTGGATGTAATCAAGGAGCAAATTCTTGCTTCCTTAAGTTAGTGTTTTGCGCGCAGACAGCGCCCGACCGATACATGAAAAAACCAGGCTATAGCCTGATTTTTGCTTTCTAGAAACAATGATTTACTCATAACATTATCGAATACAATGTATTCTTGCGACCAATTTACATGCTTAGCCGAGCATCTCCTTCTTTGTATTCCAGTTAAGCACTTCACAGTAGGTGCTGTAACAACTGCAGTAGCTTCTCTTTAGTAATTTATTTTTGGTTTTCAATGCGTTTGTCATTCATGTTGTTAAGGAAATGACGCCGTCATTAAATACAGAGTTTGATCAATGTTTGGCCAATTATAAGGCTTTACAAACGAAGACAATAAAAGTTGGCAAACAAATTGCTCATTTTATGCCCGTGCTTTTAGTTGTGTGTTCAATTTTTCATCATTTTTCCTTAAAGTTTTCACTATAGCTAGCGAAACATAGATTGTTACCACTTAAAAGTGGCGATTATGCATGGACTGTTTAAAAGAATTTTTATGTAACGGTTTTTTGCAGAGAGAGTTTACTGTAAGCCAGATTATTTATGTGATATGTTGCCGGCAAGCAGTGGTTAAAATTCTTCAACTTAAGCGGGCACGATTCATAACCTAGGAGAGAAACGAGTATGGCTAAAGTTAAGGCAAAAAAGAGAAAACCAGCGAAGAGAAAGTCAGTGGTTAAGAAAGTCAGCAGCCCGGCGTTGTCTAAATCAAATGCCGCAGTAGCGAAACTTGAAAAAGCATCTAAAGCAGCAGTAAAGAAGGTAACAGCAGCAAGAAAGAAAGCTGTCGCTGCTAAGAAGACTGCGGCAAGAACTAAAACAGCAGCGAGCAAAAAAGCTGCTAAGTCAGCTCAAGGCGCAGTAAAGAAAGCGTCTGCATCAGTAGCTGCTACAAACGCGAGAATCAAAATAGCAAAAGCTAGAGCTAGAGCCGCTGAGGCTGCAGCAAAGGTAGCAGCCGCTAAGGCCGCAGCAGCAGCTAAAGCTGAATCTGATCTTAAGAAGGCAGTAAAGGCGTTTACCGCTAGCTTTAAGGCTAAGCAAGCAAAGGCTAAAGCGAAAGTAGCAGCTAAGAAGGCGCGTAGAGATGCCGCGGCAGCTAGAAAAGCCGCAGCAAGGGCGGCTAAGAATGAAAAGGCTGCAGCGAAGAGAGCCGCAGCTAAAGCTAAAGCAGCAGCTCGTAAGGCCGGAAAGAAAAAGCCTGCTAAGAAGAAAGTAGCGAAAAAGAAGGCAACAAAGAAAAAAGCCAAGAAGAAAGCAGTAAAGAGCCGCTCGGCAGCGAAGAAAGCCTCTCCTAAGAAAGTTGCTAAGCGTAAACCCGCTGCTAAAAAGAAGGTAGCCAAGAAGAAGGTAGCCAAGAAGAAGGTAGCCAAGAAGAAGGTAGCCAAGAAGAAGGTAGCCAAGAAGAAGGTAGCCAAGAAGAAGGTAGCCAAGAAGAAGGTAGCCAAGAAGAAGGTAGCCAAGAAGAAGGTAGCCAAGAAGAAGGTAGCCAAGAAGAAGGTAGCCAAGAAGAAGGTAGCCAAGAAGAAGGTAGCCAAGAAGAAGGCTCCGGCTCGTAAAAAAGCTGTAAAGAAGAAGGCCAAGAAAAAAGTAGCGAAAAAGAAAGCCCCAGCTCGTAAAAAAGCTGTGAAGAAGAAGGCGAAGAAGAAGGCTGTAAAGCGTAGATCGGCCGCTAAGAAGGCTGCTAAACGTAAAGTAGCCAAGCGTAAGGCGCCTTCAAAGAAGAAAGTAGCCAAGAAGAAGGTTGCTAAGAAAAAAGTAGCCAAGAAGAAGGTTGCTAAGAAGAAGGTAGCCAAGAAGAAGGTAGCCAAGAAGAAGGTAGCCAAGAAGAAGGTTGCTAAGAAGAAGGTAGCCAAGAAGAAGGTAGCCAAGAAGAAGGTAGCCAAGAAGAAGGTAGCCAAGAAGAAGGTAGCCAAGAAGAGGGTTGCCAAGAAAAAAGTAGCCAAGAAGAGGGTTGCTAAGAAAAAAGTAGCCAAGAAAAAGGCTGTTAAGCGTAAGGCAGTAAAGAAGAAGTCGGTAAAAAAGAAAGTGCCGGCTCGTAAGAAAACAGCCCGGAAGAAGAGGTAGGGTCTAAGCTGGATTGAGTGACTTTAGCCAGTACATCCGCCGCCTGCGTGTCCGCTCGTTGTCGGTGGATGGATACTCAAAGCTTGTAAAAAATCTCTGTTGGTAAGTACCAGCAGGGATTTTTTCTATTGAAGCGTCTTAATATAACGCTGAGAGCCTAGACTGTACTGAATTTAAAATGCATACAATACTAACAATAGATACGTCGTCTACCAATTGTGCTGTCGCGCTGCTGTTTGGACATGTCTTGCTGGAACGCGTGAGTACGGGCCAGCGGCAATCGGCTCAGCGTGTGCTCCCCATGATTTCTGAGTTACTGCTTGATGCGAAGATTCAGCTTGGCGATATTGACTTAATCGCGGTAGTTGCGGGTCCTGGCTCGTTTACTGGCGTGAGGATAGGTATAGGGGTGGCTCAAGGGCTTAGCTTGAGTGCTGCAATCCCAGCTGTGCCGCTCTCATCGCTCGCATTGTCGGCAATAGCGACGGTTTCGGAGAGCCCTTTTGATAAAGTGCTAGTAAGTGAAAAGGCCAGAGAAGGTGAACTCTATTTTGCAGCCTATCAATGCTCTGTCCGGCAAGGTGTAGAGTTAGTTGGCAGGGAACAGGTAGCGCTGATTGAAGACCTCGACGCGCTGCCTGAGAATTTCGCAGGGTCTAGTTGGAGCCTCGCCGGCAGCGGCTGGGAAAGACAGGGTGAGATACTGCAACATCTGGGATGTACAGCAGCTGCTCAGCCCCAAACACCAGTGATAGATAATCAGCTAGTAGTAAGGTTAGCGTTACTACGCTTTAACTGCTCGGAAGGCGTCGAAGCCGCAGCGCTGCGACCAAACTACGTCAAAGAACAATTGGACTATACTTAATCTGATTCATAGCGGCCAGTAATATCGCTAAGCAGAAATGGCAAGGGGCGTAAGGATTACATTGGAGATACTGGGGCTAGATTTTTTTCAGGTAACTATCTTGGCTGTGCTCCAAGGGGCCACGGAATTTCTGCCCATTTCTTCCTCGGGGCATTTAATCTTGCCCTCAGTTATATTTGCTTGGAAAGATCAGGGTCTTACCTTCGATATTGCTGTACATGTGGGAACATTATTCGCAGTATTAGTTTACTTCAAAGGCGACTTGCAGCGTCTTGTCTTTGCTCTGACATTGAGCGTATTTCAAAGAAAACATTCCCAAGATTCTAAACTCGCGTGGATGCTACTTGCCGCTACGATTCCAGCAGGACTTAGTGGTTTGCTATTCGCCATGCAGATAGAGCAGTACGGTCGTTCGCTTATACTCATTGGCATTACATCCATTGTTTTTGGGCTATTGTTATTTGTATCGGACCGCTCCGGTGGAAAGCAACTCACGTTGACTGACATGAATTGGAAAACAGCGTTGCTGATAGGGTTCTCTCAAGTACTCTCACTGATCCCTGGCACTTCTCGCTCAGGCGTAACAATTACTGCCGCGCTTTTTTGTAATCTGGATCGAGCCGCCGCCACACGTTTTTCTTTCTTGCTCGCGATACCGATTATTGCAGCCTCAGGCTTACTAAGAGCCATACAATTGCTAGAGACAGACACAGAGTCTGTTGAATGGCTTGTCTTGCTATATGCCATCTTTATCTCAGCAGTGGTCGCGTACTTGTGTATTCACTACTTTTTGCAATTGATTGAGAGAATCGGTTTCCTGCCTTTTGTTATATATCGAGTCCTGCTCGGTATTGTGCTCATACTCCTAGCCTTGTGAAAGTAGCGGTCGTTAGATCAGCTTCCGATTCGACAGGACGAGAAATCAATCTGTCTACTGATCTCGATTTGCCCACTTTAGAATTGCCATCTTCCTACTCTCCTAGAGAAGTTACTAGTTTTGACTATCTTCTAGCCTACCATGACTCAAAACTAATATTGCAGACTACTGGCGGTACTAAAACTGGAGAGCTGTATGTTGATTTCTCCGATGCTAAACTGAACTATCGTGCGAATAGCTCGATCAGAAGTCAAAATATAGCCAAGGCATTGGGAATCAAAGGTAGTCAGAGACCTGTGGTACTGGATGCAACTGCAGGTTTGGGCAAGGACGCATTCCTTATGGCTAGCCTAGGGTGCGAAGTTTTATTGTTAGAGCGCTCGGCAGTGGTGCATGCACTCTTGGCAGACGGATTAGCTCGAACTGGCTACTACGGTGAGGAAATTGACACTATCTTGCGGAGAATGAAGCTACACTTTGGCGACTTGCTGGTATTCGCAGATGACTCAAAGCAGTTCGATGTTGTCTATCTGGACCCCATGTTCCCCCAGAGGCGCAATAGCGCGAAGGTAAAGAAAGATATGGCTGCGTTGCAGCAACTGCTTGGTCATCAAACCGATGGAGCAGAGCTACTTGATTGCGCGAAACTGCTCGCGAAGAAGCGAGTAGTTGTTAAACGAGCGAAGCTTTCGCCTTATCTTGGGTCAGATAAACCAGACATAGAGTTTAAGGGAAGCAGTAGCCGTTACGACGTTTATCTTATCGCTTAGGGCAACGAGTTAGAGACTAGTTCACAATCGCCTGAAGTACGCTCTGGTAGACATCTGATAGCGTGTCTAGTTCGGCAACGGTTATTTTCTCGTCGACCTGATGAATAGTCGCATTGCAGGGTCCGAGTTCAACGACTTCAGCCCCAGTGGGTGCGATAAAGCGGCCATCGGAAGTACCCCCGGCAGTCGAGCGCTCGGTGTCGTATCCGCAATTTTTCTGAATGCTTTCGGAAACGGCTTCGACAAGCTTACCGGTGTTAGTCAAAAAAGGATTTCCCCATAGATTCCAATCTAGCTGATAATTAAGTTCAGCTTCGTCGAGCAGCTGTGTTACTCGAGATTTAATGGTGGGCGCATCTATCTCTGTCGAAAAGCGGAAGTTAAAGACGATCTGTATTTGTCCTGGAATGACGTTGGTGGCGCCAGTTCCCGCATTGATATTCGAAATCTGAAAGCTGGTTGCCGGAAAGGAGGCATTACCTTCGTCCCAAGTTATATCGGTTAGGTGTGTTAACACTGGCAAGATCTTATGTATTGGATTGATCGCAAGTTGTGGATAGGCCACGTGACCCTGAGTACCAGTTATGACAAGCTTCGCGCCTAATGAGCCGCGTCGCCCGATCTTGACAGTATCGCCCAGCTCCTCGCTGCTGCTTGGCTCTCCAACTAGGCAGTAATCTATTTTGATATTTCGATCGCCTAGTTCTTTGATCACCTTTTGCGTGCCGTTTACGGCAATGCCTTCTTCATCGCTGGTGATGAGGAAACCAATACGGGCATTGAGCTCAGACACTGCCATGAAGCGTTCGACTGCAGTTACCATCGCAGCGATGCTGCCCTTCATATCGGCAGCGCCTCGGCCATGCAAAAAGCCATCGGCAACTGTGGCGCTAAATGGCGGATACAGCCAGCTGTTCTCCGGACCAGTCGGCACGACATCGGTATGGCCTGCGAAGACGAATAGTGGGCCGCTACTACCTAGTGTTGCCCATAAATTTGTCACGTCCTCAAATTGAAGTGTCTCAACATTGAATCCGATGGCTTTTAGTCGCTTGGCGATCAGCTCCTGGCAACCCTCATCCAGTGGTGTTACAGAGGGGCGTTGAATAAGCTGCTGCGCTAGTTCGAGAGTTTTGCTCATGATATTTTCTTCATCTTCTGAAAGTTGTTATTTATTTAACTGCTCTGCATACGTTAGTTATGCGTGTGCAGGTCATCGTTAAGGATGATTGATGATTTTAGAGATACGCATTCGACGCTACCGGAAAGTGAGTTGCGTCTGAAAAGCAGGTCTTCGACACCGACCAGTTCTTTCGCTTTTACTGTTTTTAGTAATGCGCCATCGGTCCCGAGTACATTTAATTTGGTGCCAGCTGTAAGGTACAAGCCAGCCTCTACTGTGCAGCCATTAGCTAGAGGGATGCCTATTCCCGCATTGGCGCCAATCAAGCAGTTCTCGCCTACAGTAATAACTTGGGTGCCGCCTCCGGAGAGGGTACCCATGGTGCTGCAGCCCCCACCAAGGTCGCTATTTGCGCCCACCATAACACCAGCCGAAATACGACCTTCTACCATCGCTGGCCCCTGCGTGCCTGCATTGAAATTCACGAAGCCTTCGTGCATGACAGTCGTGCCGGCTCCGAGATATGCTCCGAGACGAACTCGGGCCGTATGGGCAATGCGGACACCTGCAGGAACGACATAACTAGTCATCTTGGGAAACTTGTCCACAGAGGCAACTTCAAGGGCTGTACCACGCAGTCTTGCTGCTAACTGGCGTTCGGGCAGTTCTTCCAAGTCGATTGCGCCTTCGTTAGTCCAGGCTAGGTTATGCAATACGGCAAACAGTCCTTCAAGATTAAGCGAATGTGGTTTACAGAGACGATGCGAGAGTAGGTGAAGCTTCAGATAGGCTTCTGCTACGCTTGTAGGAGTACTGTCTGTAAATAGCACGCAGAGGATGAGCTGGCCTTGGCCCTCGTTGATTTGCTGAACCTGCTCGGCATGTTCAGTAAATTTGGCTTCAAGTAATTTAGTCACAAGTGCGCGTGCTGATGTCTCATCGATCTCTGAAACAGCATTTTCCCCTGATTGAATTGCACAATTAGCCAGTAACAAGCTGGCCAGGGCTGCATCCGGGCTCAGCAGTGGTGCTGGATAGTAGACTTCGATGATCTCGTTTTTAGCATTGCGAGTTGCCAGGCCCAAGCCTAGGCTATGTATTGCCGTATCGTTCATAGTGTGTTGTTCCTTGTCCCTTAATATTGCGCTAATGCTTGAATTTCTTCCATGTCGAACCCGAGAAGCCATTTGCCTTGGCTTTCGATGATCGGTCGCTTAATGATCGAACTGTTCTCGCTCATAATTCTGATGGCGGACGCCTCGCTCAGATTTTTTTTTACAGCATCGGGTAATTTTCGCCAGGTTGTTCCTCGCGTGTTGACGAGTGACTTGAAGTCGAAGTGCTTAAGGAATTTCTTAATAAGCACTTCGTCACAGCCAAGCTTTTTGTAGTCATAAAAGTCGTAGTCAACTCCCAATTCTGTAAGCAGGGAGCGCGTCTTCTTGATGGTGTTGCAGTTGTTGATTCCATAGAGCGTAGTCATGATTGGTTTACTATATTGTCTAAAATTTTAATGATTAGCTAGGTGTCGAGTCGTTGCTCGAGGCCGATTTTCAGTTCTGAGATTATCTTAGCTATTAGGTCTTTATCACCAATAGGTTTGTTGGACTGGTCGGTGACAAAAAACAAATCTTCTACGCGTTCGCCAAGAGTAGTGATGCGTGCATCCCGAAGATTTATTTGATGGTCCGCAAAGGTCTTGCCTATGCTGGCGAGAATTCCTGATTGGTCAGGGCAGTTAATCTCGACGGTCGAATAATCCCTGTTAGGCGAATTAAGCCAATTGATATCAATTGTGTGACTGAAATATTTGTCCTTACGAGTGCGACGAATGCGTGAGGGCGAGATAGTCTCCATATCTGAGTTGAGATATTGCGTGACCACTTTTTCAATTTCAGCGAGGCGCTCCGGGTTTTCGCCCACCGGCTTTCCTGAAGCTTCGAGTACCGTATAAGTGTCCATGCAATAGTCGTTGTCTGACGTAAAGATTCGTGCACCTTGAATATTTAGGTTCAATTTTTCGAATGCTGCTGCAGTTTTCGCGAAGAGGTAATTACTATTCTTCGTGTAGATAAATATTTGTGTGGCGCCTTCGAGCGCGTTTTTAATCAAACAGTCGGTTGTTACTAAAGATCCCGATTCGGAAAACGAAGCGATGGCTTCTGTATGCCAAACGATATTTGCCGCTGATTCGCGCAAGAAGTATTCGTTGTTGGCATTGGCCCAAATTTGCTGAATTCGCTCTTCGTCCATGCCATGTTCGGCCAGCTTATAGAGAGATGTCTCCTTCTTGTCACTAATACGCTCTTTTCTATTGCGTGGGTTTTCGAGCCCGAGTCGCAGAGCGCGTTTCGTATTCAAATACAGCTGCTTCATCAGGCTCGCACGCCAGCTATTCCATAATTCAGGATTGGTCGCGCGAATGTCAGCCACCGTCATAGCATACAGATAGTCGAGATGTAACTTGTCGCCCATCAATGTGGCGAACTCATAAATAACCTCGGGGTCGTTGATGTCTCTGCGTTGAGCTGTCATCGACATGAACAAGTGCTTGCTGACTAGCCATACGACCAGCTTGGTGTCCCAAGCACTGAGTCTATGTCGAACACAGAAATCTTCGGCATCTTTCATGCCTAGGGCAGAGTGATCACCACCACGGCCCTTAGCGATGTCGTGATACAGGCCAGCGATATACAGCAATTCCACTTTCGGAAGATTCTTATGTATATGTGCTGCTATCGGATATTTTTCATCGGCATCGGGTAGTCTAAACCGTCGCATGTTCTCGACTACTTGTAGTGTGTGGGCATCTACAGTGTAGATATGGAAAAGGTCGTGTTGCATCTGTCCTGTTATCTGCTCAAATTCCGGCAGGTACCTACCTAGAATTCCATAGCGTGCCATCCTCCGAATCTGCAGCGTCATCTTGTGGGGAGCGCGTATGAGTTCCATGAATAGAGTAACGTTACGAATATCGTGTCTATATTCTTCGTCAATGAGGCGTCTATTGTCGCGCAGCAGGCGAACTGTCGACGCGCGAATCGCCTGGATATTTGGGTTCTGTGCCATCAATACGAAAATTTCTATTAGCGCTGATGGGTAGAGCTTGAAGACATTGGGGCTTATCGCCTCGATGTAGTCATTCCTAATTTGGAAGCGGTTGTTTATTTTGTCAATCTTTACGCGTTCACCCTCGCGCAGTATCGCCTCGTCGAAGTGCTGCAGTAGCACATCGTTGAGCGCCCGCATATTCGCAACTGCACGGTAATACTGCTTCATCAGCTTCTCGACACCGAGACTCTTATCGTCATCCTTATAGCCGAAAAGTTTCGCTAGTTCTCTCTGCTTATCGAACAATAAGCGATCTTCGCGCCGGCCCTCAATAAAGTGCAGGCCATAGCGGAGCTTCCAAAGAAACTGCTGCCCTTTGTGAAGCATTGTCATCTCAGATTCTTTGAGGAAGCCAGCATCGACTAGATCCTGAAACGAACAAGCACCAAAATGCCGCTTCGCTACCCATGCGATAGTCTGAATGTCTCGAAGGCCACCGGGTGATGTTTTAACATTAGGCTCGAGCGCATAATCGATATCATGATATTTCTGATGGCGTGCGTTTTGCTCGTCCCACTTTGCACGCAGAAATTTTTTGATCGGCCAGACACGTTTTCCAGTAGTTAGGGCGTACATCTCGCTATGCAATTCTGCTGGGCCATAGATCGTACGTGATTCCATCAGCGCGGTGGCCACGGTTATGTCAGTGATAGCTTCGTTCTTGCACTGCTTGATGGAGCGAACGCTCTGGCCAATCTCGAGACCGATATCCCACAGCAGGGCACAGAATGAACTAATACAGCTCTTATAACCGCTAATATTATCGCTGCGAGTGAGAATCAATAAATCGATGTCGGAATGGGGGAGTAGTTCGCCGCGGCCATAACCACCAACTGCTACAAGTGAGATGTCTTTTTCGTTCTGCCATGGCTGAGCCTGCCAAGCGAGCTTTAGGATTTGATCTATTGCCCAGGCGCGGCCGGATACTATCTCGGTGATGCTGAGATTTGCTTTGTAACGTTCATCCAGGATCTTGTTAGCTGTCTCTATGGCCTGTTTAAGTGGCTGGACTAGATTGCTAGTGCTACTCAGTTCAACCTGCAGAGCTGCAATATCGAGCAGCTTGGCGCCGAGCTCAAAACCGTCATCGCTGTATTCTTCATCGATCGCGAGCGTATCTGGATTCAAAATGATTCGTCGGAGCGTCTAGTAAAGACCTCACAGCCATTATTGTTGACAGCCATTGTGTGTTCCCACTGCGCCGACAGTCTTCGATCTTTAGTGGTCACCGTCCAGCCGTCTTTTTTAGATAGCTTAGTGTAGCGGCTCCCTGCATTTAACATAGGCTCGATTGTGAATGTCATACCTTCCACGAGAGTCGTTCCGCTGTTAGGCCTGCCGAAATGAAGTACCTGGGGTTCTTCATGAAAAATGCGCCCGATGCCATGTCCGCAATACTCCCTCACGATCGAATAATTATGGGCTTCGCCGTGCTGCTGAATAATGTATCCGATATCGCCGAGTGTAATGCCGGGCTTGACGATGTCGATTGCCTTATACAGACATTCCTGCGTGACTTTGATGAGGCGTTTTGCATGCTTGGGTACTTCGCCGACGCAGAACATTTTGCTGGTGTCGCCATGGAAACCATCTTTTATGACAGTGACATCGATATTTATGGTGTCGCCTGCCTTGAGGGTCTTACCATCGCTGGGAATGCCGTGACAAATGACGTGGTTTACCGAGGTGCAGATAGATTTAGGAAAGCCATTATAATTCAGTGGGGCTGGGATGGCCTTCTGTACATCGACGATGTAGTTGTGACAAATCTTATCCAGCTCGCCTGTGCTAACTCCAGGCTGCACGTGCGGACCTATCATTTCCAAGACTTCGGATGCCAGCTTGCCCGCTACCCGCATTTTCACAATGTCGTCCGCTGTTTTAATATGAATCGTCATTGAGGTGCCAGTTATTTCCAAAGTTGTTAAGGATAAGACCGATAACGGCAAATGCTTAGTATTGTAATGCAGGAGCAACCTTTGTAACAGGGGCTGCGGGTTTTCGGGTGTGTATGAAGCCGGCTTGGCACGGGCCGTAGCGAGCATTTTCTCTTTAGTCTGAATGTGATATTTTCTTTCAGTAGCAGCGCTATTGTGGTATAAAGCTGCGCGTTTTCTCGGTTGCTGCCTCCAACTCTCATATGAGTCTGGTGGGGGTAAGGGGTCTTGAAGGCTAAAATTAAACTTAACTAACGTCGCACATACACCGTCACATGAGTTCTGGGTGCCTCTCTGTAGCTGTATTTCAGATTGGTTGAGCCATGGGGTGTATGGAGGCCTAACCCAAACCGAAGGAAACAACATGACTGTAAATATGAAAGATATGCTCCGTGCAGGAGTGCATTTTGGGCACCAGTGTCGCTATTGGAACCCAAAAATGGATCCATATATATTTGGCTCCAGAAACAAAATTCACATCATCAACCTCGAGCACACCGTTCCTGCGCTCAATTCCGCACTTGAAGAAGTATCCTATCTTGCTGAAAAGAAAAGGAAAATTCTTTTCGTCGGCACGAAGCGAGCGGCTAACAAAATTATTAAGCAGGAAGCAGAACGCGCAGGAATGCCCTATGTAAATCATCGCTGGCTCGGTGGTATGTTGACTAACTACAAGACTATTCGTGGTTCTATTAAGCGTCTCAAAGATCTTGAGCAGCAAGAAACAGATGGCACATTGAGCCGTTTGAGCAAGAAAGAAGCTCTAATGCGAACTCGCGCCAAGGAAAAACTTGAGCGCAGTATCGGTGGTATTAAGGATATGGGTGGCTTGCCTGACGCGATATTCGTAGTCGACGTAGATCATGAGCGTATTGCTGTTACTGAAGCGAACAACCTGAAGATCCCAGTGATTGGTATCGTTGACACCAATAGTAACCCTGACGGTGTCACTACCGTAATTCCAGGTAACGATGATGCGATACGTGCAATTCAGTTGTATGTAGAAGCGATCGCCGATGCTTGTGTTGAAGGGCGTGAGAGAAATGGCCCTGCCGGCGGAAATAGCGAATTCATCGAGATAGAAGATGATGCAGCTGCTGAAGCTACAGTAGAAATAGAAGCGGCGCCGGCTGCAGAGGCAGCAATCGAAGCCGAAGCTGCGCCTGTAGAAGAAGCTCCTGCAGAAGTGGTAGCGGAAGTTGAAGCTGAAGCTGCGCCTGCAGAAGAAGTAGCGGAAGTTGAAGCTGAAGCTGCGCCTGCAGAAGTGGTAGCGGAAGTTGAAGTTGAAGCTGCGCCTGCAGAAGTAGTAGCGGAAGTTGAAGCTTCTGCTAAGAAGAAAGCTCCAGCCAAGAAGAAGGTAGCTGTTAAGAAGGCACCTGTTAAGAAGAAAGCTCCAGCCAAGAAAAAGGCTGCCCAGAAAGATTCTTAATAGAAGAATTTCCTGCGTAGCAGTAGTAAGGGTAGAGTTGGATAAAGGGGGCGGATAGCCCCCTTTTTACAGATGATTTAATAGAAGAGCGCGCTCTTCAAGATGACTAGAAAGAGGCATTAAGAGATGGCAAATATTACAGCGGGCATGGTTAAAGAGTTACGTGAAAGAACCGGCTTGGGCATGATGGATTGTAAGAGGGCATTGACCGAAGCCGAAGGAGATATGGATAAGGCAATTGATGATTTGCGAAAGGCGAGTGGTATCAAAGCTGCCAAGAAAGCGAGTCGTGTTGCTTCCGAAGGTGTGGTGCTGACTAAGATTGCTGAGGATGGCAACTTTGGTGTCATTATTGAAGTCAATTCAGAAACTGATTTCGCCGCTAGAGACGATAATTTCCTCGGTTTTTCACAACAGGTGTTGGAGCTTGCTTACTCGAAAAGGGAGGCCGATGTCGCTGCATTGCTAGGGGCGGGCTTGGAAGATGCGCGTTCTGCTTTGGTCCAAAAAATAGGTGAGAATTGTAATTTGCGTCGTGTAGAGCGCTTGCAATTAACTGATGAGAGCACCGGCATCGTTGAAAGTTACGTGCATAGCAATAATAGAATCGCGGTTCTGATCTCGGTCACCGGCGGTGATGAAGCGCTCGCTCGTGATGTGGCCATGCATATAGCTGCTGTAAACCCATTGGTAGTCAGAGCAGAAGATGTGCCTAAGGAAGAAATAGCGAAAGAGACTGAGATATATTCTGCGCAAGCACGCGAAAGTGGCAAACCGGAAGAAATCATCGAGAAAATGATTAGTGGTAGATTGCGAAAATTCGTCGCTGAAGTAAGCTTGTTGGAACAGCCTTTTGTTAAAGACCCGGATGTTACTGTCGGTAAACTACTTAAGGATGCCGGTGCGAGCGTAGTTCATTTCGTTCGCTTCGAAGTGGGCGAGGGCATCGAAAAAGAAGAAATAGACTTTGCCGATGAAGTTGCGGCTCAAGTTAAAGGCTCCTAGGAGCACAAAAATAGGGGTGCCATTGAAAAATGCCAAACAAGGAACGCAGGTACAATCGTATTTTGTTAAAGCTAAGCGGTGAGGCGCTCACCGGTGATGGCGATTTTGGCATAGACCCTAAAGTACTCGATCGTATGGCTGTAGAAATAGGCCAGCTGGTTGGACTGGGAGTGGAGATAGGCTTAGTCATTGGTGGTGGTAATCTATTCCGCGGTGCTGCCCTGCATGCTTCGGGAATGGAGCGTGTAACCGGTGATCACATGGGTATGCTAGCGACTGTGATGAATGGGCTTGCGATGCGCGACGCACTCGAACGAGCGAGCATTCCCACTCGTGTCATGTCGGCCATTCCCATGAGCGGTGTCGTAGAGCACTACGACCGGCGCACGGCTATTCGACATCTAGACGCAGGCGATGTCGTTATATTCTCCGCAGGAACCGGAAATCCGTTCTTCACCACGGATACTGCGGCTTGCCTGCGTGGAATCGAGATCGATGCGGATCTAATCTTGAAAGCCACTAAGGTGGACGGTGTTTATTCCTCCGATCCGGAGTTGGATTCGGATGCGGTTAAGTACGATAATCTTTCCTATGATGAAGTAATCGAAAAGAAACTCGGTGTCATGGACTTGACGGCTATCTGTTTAAGCCGTGATCATCAGGTGCCAATTAAAGTTTTCAATATGAACACCCCCGGTGCATTGTTGAACAATGTTATGGGCAAGCCTGACGGCACTCACATCGCTTAGTTGATGGTGCTGGGTTTTGATTAAGTAAAATTGATGAATACTCTGTGCTTGTTGCGTGGAGCTAGGTTTAAAGAGCAAGGAGCCAGACAATGATCGATGAAACTATAGCCGACGCAGACGAGAGGATGCAAAAGAGCATAGCCTCGTTAGATGATGCTTTTAAGAAGATTCGAACGGGAAGGGCGCACCCCGATATACTAGACAGCGTACAAGTGTCCTACTATGGCTCAGACACGCCTTTGAGCCAACTAGCTAATGTCACGGTAGAAGAGGGTCGGTCTCTGATAATTTCTCCCTGGGAAAAGCCAATGATCGGAGAGATTGAGAAAGCCATTATGAAATCAGACTTAGGGCTGAACCCTTCAAATAATGGTGACACTATTCGTGTACCAATGCCGCCTCTAACTGAAGAGACGCGTAAAGAGTATACGAAACAGGCTAAGGCCGAGGCAGAGAATGCAAGAATCGCGATTCGAAATATTCGAAGAGATGCGAACTCCGACTTCAAAGAGCTAGAAAAAGAAAAAGAAATTAGTGAAGATGAACAGCACAGAGCCGAAGATCAAGTACAGAAGATTACCAACAAACATATTGCGACTATTGAGTCTTCATTTCAGGCTAAAGAAGCCGATTTGCTGTCCTTCTGAGCTCGCGATTGCTTCAGTCGGCGGACACCATGGGACCTCCGGTCATTAGAGATGTGGTAACTGTAAATGACATCTGCTAGCAAACCGGAATTACCTCGGCATATCGCCATAGTTATGGATGGCAGTAACCGCTGGGCCAAATCTCGTGATCTGCCTGCAAAATCTGGTCATCGCTTTGGCGCCGAAGTGGCGCGAGAGGCTGTTTATTCCTGCCTCGCTAGGGGTATCAAATACCTCACCTTGTTTGCTTTTAGTAGTGAGAACTGGGTGCGTCCGCGAAAGGAAGTTCAGAGCCTTATGGCGCTCTTTGTTACCGTCCTAAAGCGTAAAGAAATCAACCAGCTACACAAGAGGAATGTGTGTCTACAGTTCATCGGAAATCGCAGCAACTTCTCGCAGAAATTGCAGAAAAACATGCGTGAGGTTGAAGAGTTGACGCGTAATAATACTGGTATGACAGTGATTGTCGCGGCAGACTACGGTGGGCGCTGGGATATCGCAAACGCAATGACAAGCATAGTCCACAAGGTTACTTCGGGAGAGCTGTCGGCAGACGCAATCGATGTTAATTTGATAAGGCAGCACACGAGTACCAGCTACTATCCGGATCCAGACCTTTGTATCCGTACTGGTGGCGAGCAGCGTATTAGTAATTTCCTACTTTGGCAGTTCGCCTATACCGAACTCTATTTTACAGACTGTTATTGGCCAGACTTCGACGATGCACAGTTGCAACTAGCGCTCGATGATTTTGCAAATCGCCAGCGTCGTTATGGCAGTCATGATGAACAGGAAACTACGAGTGACTAAGATGTTAAAGCAGCGAGTCATTACCGCCGTATTACTTTTGGTGGCCTTGATTGTTGCCACTACTCAGTTGTCTTCTTTTTATTTCTCGCTGTTTGTTGCTGGCGTCATTCTAATGGCCGCATGGGAATGGGCCGGGCTTGTCAGTCCGGATAAAAAAATAGCTAAGCTACCATACCTCGTTAGTATAGCTGCGATGTTGGTTGCTTGTTTCTTTCTTTTGGGACTCTCGGCCGACGCACAAAGCATCGATGATTTTCGAGCTAGTCTCGTGCTGATTCTGGGTCTGCTTTTTTGGCTGATATCTTTATTTTTCCTTTTCGGTTATCCTGAGAACAGCGTCCTGTGGAACGATGAGTCGAAAATTGCGCTTATGGGTGTTTTGGTGTTGATGCCAGCCTTTGTTGGTATTGTGGTTTTGAAATACCTTGTTCCCTCTGGTTATTTGGTCCTAGCGTTAGTGATTTTGGTGGCGGCGGTCGATGTGGGGGCCTATGTCGTTGGAGTAAATTTTGGATCGAGAAAGCTGGCCGTTAAGTTGAGCCCGAAGAAGTCTTGGGAAGGTGTATGGGGCGGAACGTTTGCCTGTTTTTTGGTGGCAAGTTTGTTTGTCTGGCTAATGCACAACAATCTCCAAACACTATCTGCAATGCAGATCATTGCCTTGC
Source organism: uncultured Pseudomonadales bacterium (assembly GCA_949372635.1). GTDB lineage: Bacteria > Pseudomonadota > Gammaproteobacteria > Pseudomonadales > Pseudohongiellaceae > UBA9145. The sequence continues at coordinate 182,524 of CASIAB010000005.1, read as the reverse complement.
TGGCGTTGTCAGTAGGCGTCACATTCTTTAGCGTAGTGGGTGACCTCATAGAGAGCATGCTCAAGCGCAATTGCGAGATTAAGGATAGCGGCGCGCTGCTGCCTGGGCATGGCGGTGTGCTTGATAGGGTGGATGGTCTCGTAGCAGCCACACCGCTGTTTGTACTTACAATGATGTTAGTTCTCGATAGCGAATTGCAGGTGAGTCTCTAACGTGACGAGTAGCAATCTTCAGATCAGCATCCTCGGTTCTACTGGGTCGGTTGGCGCAAGCACGTTGGCCGTAATCGATGAGAATCCTTCCTACAAAGTTTTTGCACTTACCGCTTACCGAAACGCGAAACTACTATTCGAACAGTGCGAGAAATACAGGCCAAAATTCGCTGTGTTAAGCGAAGTCGCCGCTCCAGAGTTTAAAGCGTTACTACTTGGGAGCAATCTAGATACCAAGTTGCTGATTGGTGAGTCTGGATTGACTGAGGTGGCGAGTAATCCAAATGTCGATATAGTGATGGCTGCAATAGTCGGCGCGGCTGGTCTCGAATCGACACTTGCGGCAGCTTCAAATGGCAAGCGCCTGTTACTTGCTAATAAGGAATCTCTGGTGATGACTGGAGACTTACTGAAGCAGGCGGCGAGGGAATCTGGCGCAGAGATTTTACCGATCGACAGCGAGCACAATGCAATTTTTCAGTGTCTGCCGCAAACGAAGAGCAGCGTACATATAGAGTCTGATACTGGTGTTGTGAAGGTTGTATTGACGGCATCGGGCGGCCCGTTCCTGAACACGCCGATTGAGCAGTTGGAGTCAGTCACGCCTGATCAAGCATGCCAGCATCCCAAGTGGTCAATGGGTAGGAAGATATCCGTCGACTCCGCGACAATGATGAACAAGGGGTTAGAGTTTATTGAGGCGTGTTATCTCTTTGATCTACATCCATCGCAGGTTGATGTATTGATTCATCCGCAGAGCATTGTGCACTCTATGGTTCACTATAAAGATGGTTCGGTGTTGGCCCAGATGGCCAATCCCGATATGCGAGTTCCTATCGCCTATGGGTTGGCATGGCCGGAGCGGATCGAGTCAGGAGCTGCTCCGCTTGACCTGACGGTGGAGGAGTCTTTGCAATTCTCCAAGCCCGATCTTTTCAGGTTCCCCTGCCTGCGCTTAGGTATGGAGGCTGCAGGCGAGCGCGGAACGGCGCCGGCGGTTCTTAATGCTGCAAACGAAGTGGCAGTTGAGGCATTTTTGGGTGGAGAGATCGGTTTTGCGGAAATTCCCTCAATAATTGAGGCAGTTAGGTCACAAATACCTTGTGAACCGGCGCCTACTCTCGCTATCATTCAAGACCGTGACCGACAAGCTAGAAGACTAGCTAAAGAATTGATATTAAAGGATTTGTGTCGTGGCGCTAGTACCTAGATCTAGCGCTGTTGCGAAAATTTATGATACTTGAAATTTTAATAAGCGTTATAGCCCTCTTAGTAACCCTCGGTATATTGGTGACGATCCACGAGTTTGGCCATTTCTGGGTTGCTAGGCGCTGCGGCGTAAAGGTGCTTAAATTTTCTATCGGCTTTGGCAAGGCTGTCAAGACATGGGTTGGCAAGGATGGAGTTGAGTATGTCATCGCACCAATTCCACTGGGCGGCTACGTTAAGATGCTGGGCCAAGAAGATAGCACTGTTGCGGATACAAGCGGGTTGAGCGCGATCCAGCGCGAGGGCTCATTCGCCTGCAAACCTCTGTGGCAGAAGACGGCGATTGTAGCGGCGGGTCCTATCGCGAATTTCTTGTTGGCGATATTCGTATTCTGGCTGATAAATATATTCTATGGCGTTTCTGGTATTGCGCCGATAGTGAGCAGTGTAATAGAAGACTCTATTGCAGATACAGCGGGACTAAAAGCCGGCGATGAAATTACCGCTGTGGACGGTAAAGAAACTATCAACTGGCAGCAAGTCAACATACAGATGCTCGCCCGACTGGGTGAAACCGGCGAAATAATCTTAACTGTCGGCCCTGCGGATTCGAGCAGACGGAGAAATTTACAAGTTCCAATAAATACCTGGATGGCAGCAGACACAGAACCAAATCCTGTCGGAAATCTCGGTATTATTGGCGAAATTCCAGCGAATATTGGCGGTATTGTTCCCGGTGGTGCTGCAGAGGCCGCTAATCTGCAAGAAGGCGATGAGGTTATCTCTGTGGATGGCACAACAATAAGCGGTTGGACACATTGGGTAGAGGTGATCCGAGCGAGCCCGGAACTCATACTTGATGTCGTGGTCCAACGTGGTGGCATCAACACTGACTTGATTATGACGCCGAAAGCAACGACGCTTGATGATGGTACTTCAGTTGGCAGTATTGGCGCCTATGTGCAGACAACAACGCGGCAGTTAAATTACAATTTGCTATCGGCGATTCAGCCGGCTGTTCTCAAGACATGGGAAATGTCGGCTTTTGTATTAAATTCTGTGAAGAAAATGGTCACCTTGGAGATCTCGCCAAAAAATATCGGTGGGCCAATAACTATTGGACGGGTGGCAGGAGAGACAGCAACCTATGGTCTTGAATTCTATTTAGGTTTTTTGGCCCTGCTGAGTATCTCGCTGGGCGTTATGAACTTGTTACCTATCCCAGTTCTTGATGGCGGGCATCTCTTATTTTATGCAATTGAAGTTGTCATCAGAAGGCCGGTGCCCGAGCGAATTCAGGCCTTAGGATTACAGCTGGGATTGTTGTTGATTTCGGGAATTATGGTTTTAGCTATGTATAACGATGTTAGTCGTTTGTTGTAACAAAAAATAAATAAAATAGAAAAATTAACAAACTCGCCGCCAAGTAACGCAATAAATTGAGAATGCAGCGCAAATGAAAAAACTACTTTTTTGTTTGTTGGTGGCTTTTGGAATTTCAAAGTCCCTCAACGCACAGGAATTTGTAATAGCCGACATAATCGTTGATGGCTATCAACGCATTTCGCCCGGGATAATCTACAACCTATTACCCGTAGGCATAGGTGATCAAGTTACGGCTGACATCTCAGCGCAAATTATTCGAGAGCTTTCTCAGTCAGAATATTTTGATGAGATCGAGGTGGCACGCGAAGGGAATGTGCTTATTGTTACGGTTTTGGAAAGGCCCTCCGTTGCTGAAATTACCATCGAAGGAAATAGCGTTCTTGAGACTGAAGATATCATTGACAACATGGCGGAGGCAGACATTGCCGAAGGTCAGATTTTCACGCGCCCCGCGCTAGAAGTAATTCGCCAAGGAATACAGGACGTGTACTCGTCTCGTGGTCGCTATGGTGCGTCAGTGGACATTGAGGTTGAAGAACTGCCGCGGAACCGTGTTGGTATCAGTCTGAGCATCAACGAAGGCGAAGAATCACGCATACGCCACATTAACATCGTAGGCAATCAGGCCTTCAATGAGGAAGACCTGCTTGGTCTGTTCGAGTTAGGTACGAAGCCTTGGTTCATGCTTTTAAGCCGCAAGGACCGTTATTCGCGCGAACAATTTTCTGGCGATCTCGAACGCCTAGAATCCTTCTATCTTGATAACGGTTTTGTAGAATTTAATATCGATTCCACACCTATCTCCATCACGCCGGATCGCAAAGAAGTCTATATCACTATTAATTTGACCGAGGGAAACCTGTTCACTATTAACGAAGTAGATCTCGCCGGCGACCTAGTAGATGCAGAGGCTCTTTTGAGGGCGGCAGTATTCGTGCGCCCGGGACAGATCTATTCGCAGGGTCTTGTCACGGGAACTGAAGAAATCATGGTTCAGTTTCTTGGCAACTTAGGCTATGCCTTTGCTGAAGCCACTGGCGTGCCAGAAGTCAACGATGAAGATGAAACCGTTGATGTAACGTTCTTCATCGAGCCGGGCAAAAGGACCTATGTAAATCGTATTAATTTCGCAGGCAACATATCGACCGCTGATGATGTCCTACGAAGAGAGTTGCGACAGCTAGAGTCTGCTCCAGCGTCAAGCCTGCAAATCGAACAATCCAAAATTCGTCTGCAGCGACTCGGCTACTTCGAAACTGTCGAAGTTGATACGATCGAGGTTGCAGGCACGGAAGATCAGATAGATGTCAATTATGACGTGCTGGAACAAAATTTTGGCGCCATCAGCTTTCAGGTCGGCACAGGTGGGGGTGGTAATTTCTTCATCAGCTCCAGCCTACAGGCACAGAATTTTCTGGGGACCGGGAAGACATTGGGTGTTGGCATCAATAAAAGCCGCTTCCAGACTGGTCTAAATTTTCAGTATCAAGATCCGTATTTTACGCCTGACGGAGTGAGTAGGGGATTCAATCTGTTCGCTCAGAAGATGGAGTCTCCTTGGAACGTTTCTGCTTTCAATACCTCTTCCTACGGTGGATCCTTGAGCTTTAGTTACCCCTTGAGTGAGATATCATTGTTAGGGTTTGATGTTGGATTTACGCACACGGAGCTGAGTGCGGGGCTCGGTTCTGTTCAAGAGATAGTTTCCAGTCCTACTTTTTTCGACGGAATAGATAAATATGTGATTACGCCCGCTAACAGCAACGCTTTTGATGGTCCCGTCACTGATGCAGTATTAGGCGATGTGAATTCACTAAGCCCACTGCAGCTCCAGACAAATATAGATCAAGGTTTTGTTGACAAATATGGGGATACCTTCGATAACTTTACGATTACAGGCAATTGGTTTCGCAACACTCTAAACCGCGGACAGATGGCTACCAGCGGCGCGCTCCACCGTGTCGGTCTAGAAGTCACATTGCCCGGTAGTGACTTGCAATATGCCAGAATCAACTACAACAATGAGATGTATTGGCCACTTTCTCAGGATCAGCGCTGGGTTGTAGGCTTAAGAACGAATCTGGGCTATGGCATTGGATATGGTAATACTGAACAAATGCCCTTCTTTAATAACTACTTTGCTGGCGGTCTAAACGTAAACGCGGGTGGTGTCTTGCGCGGCTTCGAAGACAATAGCCTAGGGCCACAGAGCACCCCAGGCGCCAGATATCTGACTGAATACGGGCTAACGCTTTTGCGAGATGAAAATGGTGAAATCCAGCGCCGAGAGGATGGCTCTGCAGTAGGTTTAAACAGGGATGCAGGTTATGAAACTACAGGCCTTTTCGATGAGACCGGCCAGCCGGTGCTAGATTCAGAGGGAAATCAGGAAATCGCTCTGGCAGTACAAAGTTTTTACCTAGACGAGGATTATGACAGTTTTGGTGGTAATATACTGGCTACCGCGACATTGGAGCTATTATTCCCAATTCCGTTTATGGACGCTTCGGGTCAAGTTAGGTCGGCTTTCTTTATTGACGCGGGAAATGTGTTCTCGTCGCATTGTACGGAACGACAGACACTTTTAAAGAATTGTACAGATTTCGATTTGGGTGAAGTTAGATACTCTGCAGGAATTAGTGTTACTTATCTGTCGCCATTTGGCCCGTTAACATTCTATGTGGCGAAACCATTTGGCAAAGAAGGGGATGATTTAAAGAGCTTTGATTTTACGGTTGGAAATGGTTTCTAGACTGGCTTGATTTAAAGGATTAGCAATACGGTATAGCTCGAATAGTCAAGATTCAGGGATTGCAAAATTCAGTACATAATGACGACGAATTTAGACGCCTTACTGAATAATGTAGTGTTAGTTATAGATAGTTATTTGAGCGCATGCTCAATAGTGTTAGTAAGAATTGGAGAATTATTGTGAAAATATTTAAGAGTCTAATTGTCTGTTTGAGTTTGGTGCTTGTATCTCAAGGTGCCGCTGCTCAGGATACCAAGATAGGTGTGCTGAATGCATTACAGGCATTGTTCAATTCTGATGCGGCTCGTGTCGTGCAAGAAGAATTGGAGCAGGAATTTAGTACAGATGAGGAAAGAGCTCAAGAGCTTACTGAACAGCTAACTGCTCTGCGTGAAGAGTTTAATCAGAACGAAGCTGTTATGAGCGAACAAGAAATTAGCCGTATGAATTCTAATGCTCAGGACTTGCAGGTTCAGTTGCAACTGATACAAGAAAGAGTTCAAACATCATTGCAGGCAAAGAATCAGCAGTTTCTCGAAAGTATGCAAGGCGATCTTGCCGAGGCAGTTACCGATGTGGTCGCAGAGGGCGGTTACGATTTGATTCTCAATTCGGATAGTTCTCCTTATTTTGCGCCAGTATTGGATATTACCGCAAAGGTTACTGCAAAATTGAATGAAAATACGCAGACTGAGCCGTAAAGGAATCCTCATTATCAGGTTAGTGTCAGGTGACACATAAAACAAAATATACATTGGCGCATCTGGCGGAATTGCTAGACGCTAAACTAATCGGCGATGGCCAGTGCGAAATAACTGGCCTAGCTACTCTCCAGAATGCCGAGCCCGGCCAGCTGAGTTTCCTAAGCAATCCTTCCTACGTAGGCCAGCTAAAAAATAGTAGGGCGTCTGCGATACTCATCGATAAAAAATATCTAGATAGCTGTCCAGGCAACAAACTTGTGACAGGCATTCCCTATGTGTCTTTTGCGAAAGCTACTGCGTTATTCAATAATTCACCAATGCCTCCCACTGGCGTCCATGAATCAGCAAGTGTGGATAATTCTGCCGTGCTCGGCAAAAATGTTAGCATCTCTGCAAATGCAGTAATTGCAGCCAACGTGTCGCTGGGCGACGACGTTGTGATCGGTGCGGGCTGTTATGTAGGTGAGAATGTGAGTCTAGGCCAAGGCTGTAAATTGTATAGTAACGTAACTCTCTATCATGGCGTTGTCTTAGGAAAAAACGTAAAGATTCATTCTGGCTCTGTAGTCGGTTCCGATGGGTTTGGTTTTGCATTCGATGGTAGCAAGTCTGTTAAAATCTATCAGCTCGGTGGAGTTAAAATAGGCGACGATGTCGAGATCGGTGCCGGTAGCACGATAGATAGGGGCGCTCTCGAAGACACTGAAATTGGTAATGGTGTGAAGATCGACAACCAGGTTCAGATCGGCCATAACTGCAAGATTGGTGAGCACACAATAATTTGTGGCTGCGCTGCCATTGCCGGCAGTGTGACAATAGGTAAATACTGCATCATGGGTGGCGGGTCCGGGGTAGTGGGCCATATATCTATCGCTGATAGGGTGCAGGTGAGTGCCATGTCGCTACTGAGTCAGTCAATTTCAGAGCCCGGTATGTACTCTACTGGTACAATCCAAGCGAAGACTTCGCAGTGGAAGCGCAATGCGATTCGGTTCCAGCAACTAGATAGCATCGCGAAGAGATTGAAAGAAATTGAGAGTTCGACCGATAAAAACTAGGTCGATTGAATCTGGGCAAGAGCTTCGCTTCAGAAGCCATCGAAATAAAAATTAACCTAGCTCGCAATGATCGAGCGCAGGGCAGACTAGAGAACCACACATGTTAATGACCGTCGAAGAAATTAAAGAGTATCTCCCTCAGCGCTACCCTTTCCTGCTGTTGGATAGAGTAACTGAGATGGACCTCGGTAAGTCTATCGTGGCTTACAAGAACGTTACTGTGAACGAGCCATTCTTCAACGGCCATTTTCCGAATCAACCTATCATGCCGGGTGTGCTCATCATTGAGGCGCTGGCTCAAGCTGCTGGTGTTTTGGGGTTCAAGAGTCAGGAAAAGAAACCGAAGGACGGTTATCTCTATTATTTCGTTGGGGCCGATAATGTGCGCTTACGACGACCGGTGATACCAGGCGACTGTCTTACTCTAGAGGCCGAAATCGTCACCAATAAGCGCGGTATTTATAAGTTTGCCTGCCGTGCTTCAGTGGGTGAAGAGCTTGTAGGAACAATGATCATTATGTGCGCAGAGAGGAAGGTGGATGTCGATTGATTCCAGCGCCAGGATAGACCCTAAAGCTGAAATAGATTCTGATGTAACGATTGGTCCTTGGACTATTGTAGGGCCCAATGTGCAGATTGGATCTGGCACTGTCATCGATTCGCATGTGATGATTCGCGCCAACACCAAAATCGGCAAAGACAATCGCATTTTTCAATTCAGCTCAATCGGTGAAGATCCTGCAGATAAAAAGTTTAAGGGTGAGCAAACTTGGCTTAAGATTGGTGACCGCAACGTTTTACGGGAAGGTTCTAATCTGCACCGGGGAACTGGCTTCGGTGGCGGTCTCACCCGAATCGGTAGCGACAACCTACTCATGCCCTATGTGCACATCGCTCATGATTGCATTGTAGGAAACAATACAATTTTTGCGAATAACGTGGGGATTTCAGGCCACGTTGAAGTAGATGACTGGGCCATTCTTGGCGGCTATGCGGGCGTAAACCAATTTCTCAAGATCGGTGCTCACGCTATGGTTGGCGGCGTGACACATATCGATCACGATGTGCCTGCCTACATGATCGTTAGCGGCCAGCCTGCTGCAGTGAGGGCGGTTAATACTATAGGCTTGGAGCGTCGGGGCTTTGCGAAGCCTACTATCAAGCAATTGCGTACTGCATATAAGGTCATCTATATGCGCGGCCACTCTCTGCAGGACGCCATCGTCCAATTGAAGATCATGCGCGAAGACTGTGATGCGCTGCAGCTTCTCATCGACTCGTTGGAGAGTTCGAAGAAAGGCATACACCGCTAAAAATTTGAATTCACTTCTTCATATACTCAGGCATCGTTGGTTACTTAAGTAGCTAAAACGACGAATGTAACGAAAGTCACTAACCACGATACCTCATACTATGAGTAATGCCCCTCTAATCGGAATTGTTGCTGGCGAAAAATCAGGAGACATCCTAGGTGCTGGTCTGATTTCAGCTTTGAGTAACAAATACCCCGATGCGGAATTTGCCGGTATTGGTGGGCCAGATATGATTGCGCTCGGGTTTAACTCCCTTGCTGAGATGGATAGGCTCTCGGTTATGGGTTTCGTCGAGCCCTTAAGCAGATTGCCCGAGCTATTTGCGCTGAAGAAACGGCTCAAACAATTTTTCGCCGAAAGGCGCCCACTCGTCTTTATAGGTATTGATAACCCCGACTTCAACTTGCGCCTCGAAGAAGAGCTGAAGCTCGATAAGATTAAAACGGTTCATTATGTCAGTCCTAGCCTTTGGGCTTATCGTGAGAGACGAATCCATACGGTGAAGAGGGCAGTAGATTTAATGCTGACCTTGTTTCCGTTTGAGACGGCAGTCTATACACAACATGGTGTCGATGTTAAGTGTGTAGGTCACCCATTGGCAGATACCATCGGTTTCGAAGATAAGAAGCTATTTTCACGTGAGCAATTTGGCCTCAATCGAGATGACGAACTAGTTACGTTGATGCCAGGCAGTCGCGGTGGCGAAATCAAACGGCTTGCGCCAGTATTTTTTGCAGCAGCGGTGGAATCGCTAGCTACGTGTCCGCAGCTAAAGTTTCTAGTTCCGACTAGCAGCGCGGAGAACAAAGCACAGGTCGATGCTCTACTTCGTGAAGAGTCAATAATTCCAGGCGAGCAATTTATTTTAGTCGATGATTCTCACGCAGCAATCAGTGCGGCGGATTTAGTCGTGCTGTCTTCCGGTACTGCTACTTTGGAGGTGTTGCTCTTAAGACGACCTATGATCGTAGGGTATAAACTTGCGGCAATCACATTTGCCATCGCCTCGCGTTTAGTAAAGATCCCGTATGTTGCTTTGCCGAATCTCCTTGCGGGACGGCAGCTAGTGCCCGAATATATTCAGCATGATCTCACGGTGAAAAAAGTACGTGAAGGGATAGTCCGGCACATGACTGGTGGGGAGGATTACGAAGCGACAATGCTGGAATTTGAGCAAATACATAAGAGTCTGCGCCTCGGTGCCTCCTCTGCGGCTGGTCTAGCCATAGCATCTCTTATAGAGAAAGACAGCAGTTAGTAAATGAAGAGCGAGCCTCCATTTTCTCCGGCTAGCGAACCCTATACCTTGATAGCGGGTACTGATGAAGTGGGTCGCGGGCCATTGGCCTGGGACGTTGTCGCCGCGGCAGTGATACTTGATCCCGTAAAGCCTATCAACGGCCTAGCTGACTCGAAGAAGCTGTCCCACAAGCAGAGGCTGGAATGCTTCGATGCCATTGTAATGAACGCTCACTGCTATGCGGTAGGTCGAGCATCGGTACAGGAGATCGAGCAGATCAATATATTGCATGCGAGCATGCTGGCAATGAGTAGGGCTGTCGAAGGCCTGAAGGTTCAGCCCGAGTTCGTTTACGTCGATGGTAACCGCTGCCCTAAATGGAAGTATCACTCGGAGGCTGTAGTTAAAGGCGACTCTTTAGTCCCGAGCATCTGCGCTGCTTCGATTATTGCGAAGGTGACTCGTGACAAGGAGATGCAGGAACTGGATCTGCAATACCCGGGCTATGGCTTTGCAAGTAATATGGGATACCCAACATCGGCGCACCTAGCAGCGATTGAAGCCCTTGGGGCTACGCCTATTCATCGGCGTACGTTCGCGCCCGTCGCGAGGGTCCTGAAAGCATCTGAATGGCCTTAAAATTTTGTCCCGTTTCTAATAAAAAAAAGGTATATTGGAGACTTCTACGCCACTCAATAATTAGATTTTTAAATGTCTGAAAATTTGCCTAATCCGCCCTTCGCACACCTCAGACTTCACACCGAATTTTCAATCAATGATGGTATCGTTACCATCAAACCGCTTATTGTGAGGCTGCGCGAATTATCTATGCCAGCGGTTGCTATTACCGACCTGGCAAATATGTTTTCCCTCATTAAATTTTACACCGGCTCCCTCAATGCCGGCATCAAGCCCGTCTGCGGCTGTGATGTACTGGTTGAGAGCGACGACGGATCGAAACAGACTCGCCTAGTGTTATTGGTCAAGAACGAGGTTGGTTATCTCAGCCTGACTAAACTTATCTCCGAGTTGTACACCGAGAACCCTAGCCAGAGTGAGCCGTCTGTCTGCAAATCGCAATTGGCAGGGCGTGTCGATGGCCTTATCGCTTTATCGGGTGCGCAGAGCAGCGATATAGGACTAGCACTGCTGGCAGATGAAAAAGACTTAGCTAAGGAGTTGCTGGCTGAATGGGAGCAATTATTCCCGCAAAGTTTCTATCTAGAGCTGCAGCGTGTGGGCAAAGCAGAAGAAGAGGACTACATCGATGCGGCTGTCGCTCTGGCTATCGAGACGAACTCGCCAGTGGTCGCAACGAACGATGTGCGCTTCATCGATCAGGATGATTTCGATGCGCACGAAGTGCGCGTATGCATCAATGAGAGGCGCACGCTAAATGACTCGAGACGACCTCACAATTACACCGACCAACAGTACTTAAAGACTCGGGACGAGATGGGAGAGCTATTTAGCGATATTCCTGAGGCGTTGGAGAACTCTTGGGAAATCGTAAAACGCTGCAATCTTTCACTGGTACTAGACAAACCGTGTTTACCGAATTATCCCGTGCCCAAAGGCATGGATATGGAGCAATATTTTTCCGGACTGAGTTCCGATGGGCTGAGAGAACGGCTACGTACCCTCTATGGCGACGATTACGAAAATAAAGACGTCGAGAAACCCTATTGGGAGCGTTTGGAGTTCGAGTTGGGCGTCATCAACCAGATGGGTTTCGCAGGCTACTTTCTTATCGTGATGGAATTTATTCAGTGGTCTAGAGACAATGATATACCTGTCGGGCCAGGGCGTGGCTCGGGTGCAGGTTCCATTGTCGCCTACGCGCTAAGAATTACCGATTTAGACCCGCTTAAATACGATTTGTTGTTCGAGCGTTTCCTTAACCCTGAAAGGGTGTCGATGCCCGACTTTGATGTGGATTTTTGTATTGAAGGCCGCGACCGCGTTATTGCGCATGTAGCCGATTTGTATGGCCAAGATGCGGTATCGCAAATCATTACCTTTGGTACCATGGCCGCAAAGGCTGTAGTACGTGATGTGGCGCGAGTGCAGGGCAAGCCTTATATGTTGGCTGACAAGCTTTCCAAGTTGATTCCCTTCGAGCCTGGCATAACCCTAAAGAAGGCGTTTGAGGTGGAGCCGCTGCTGGGTGAATTCGTTGATTCTGATGAGGACGCTCAGGAAATCATGGAGATGGCCTACAAACTGGAGGGTATAACCCGCAATGTTGGCAAACATGCCGGTGGCGTGGTTATCGCGCCTACCAAGCTAACTGATTTTACGCCGCTGTATTGCGACGAATCAGGTCAAGGCTTAGTTACTCAATTTGATAAGAACGATGTGGAGACAGCAGGTTTAGTGAAGTTCGACTTCCTGGGGCTGCGCACTCTAACCATAATCGATTGTGCCGTGAAGATGATTAACGCTAGGGCAGGCGAAGGCGAGCCGCCGGTCGATATCACCAAACTGCCTCTAACCGACGAAAGTGTATATCGACTGTTGCAGGAGGGTAAGACAACGGCGATTTTTCAACTCGAATCTCGCGGAATGAAGGATCTGATTAAGCGCCAGGTGCCAAGTAGTTTTGAAGATATCATTGCTTTGGTGGCCTTGTTTCGACCTGGTCCATTGCAGTCTGGCATGGTGGATGATTTTGTCGACCGCAAGCATGGCCGCACACAAGTGATCTATCCACATGCTGAGTTGGAGTCGGTCCTCGGTAATACTTACGGAGTAATTCTCTATCAAGAGCAAGTGATGCAGATCGCCCAGGTTCTTGCGAACTACTCATTGGCTGGCGCAGATATTCTACGTAAGGCTATGGGTAAGAAGAACCCAGAAGTGATGGCGAAGCAGCGTAGCTTATTCCAAGAGGGTGCCGAAGCGAGGGGAATCGATGCTGACCTAGCCGCCTCTATCTTTGATCTGATGGAGAAGTTCGCGGGCTACGGCTTTAACAAGTCGCACTCGGCAGCGTATGCGCTAGTTTCTTATCAAACAGCGTGGCTGAAGACGCATCATCCGGCCTGTTTCATGGCGGCAGTGCTTACGGCTGAAATGCAGAATACCGATAAGATCGTGACCCTGATTGATGAGTGCCGCTCGATGCAGCTGGTCATAGTGCCCCCGGATATCAATCGTGGCCAGTACAATTTTACGGTAAACGAGAAGGACGAAATTGTCTACGGCCTAGGCGCCATCAAGGGATTGGGTGAAGGTCCAGTTGGCAGTATACTCGCCGCGCGAAAAGAAGGGCCATTTACGAATCTGCTGGACATCTGCCAGAGAGTGGAGACGCAGAACATCAATAAACGCACCATGGAAGCGTTGATCCGCTCCGGTGCTTTGGACAATATGGCGGAAGGTGATCTCGACTATGCGCGTGCTTTGCTCTCGGTTTTGTTGCCGCAGGCCATGCAGGCAGCTGAGCAATCCAGACGAAATCAGGCTAGTGGTGTTGAGGATATGTTCGGCGAGATTGCGCCGACGGGCATGGAAGATGCAGATCTCAATGTCTCTAATATTACAGTCCGTGCCTGGGCGGAACAGCATCGCCTCAAGGTAGAGAAGGAGACTCTGGGTTTGTGGCTGTCAGGTCATCCCATCGACGAATTCCTGGATGAGCTTTCCCGTATTACTAAGAATAGACTGGTCAATTTAAGGCCGGAGCGAGGGCCCCAGACTATCGCTGGTGTTTTGCATAGCATACGTACTATGAAGAACAAGGTTGGGGATACCATAGCATTCCTAGTATTGGACGACAGATCAGCACGCTTTGAATTTTCCTTATTCGCCAAAGAATACGAGAAATACAGAGAGACGCTAAACAAAGATGTGATCATGGTGGTGGAGTGCGCGATAAGCATCGATGACTATAACGGCGGTATGCGAGGCCGCGGCAAGAGCGTAATGACATTAGCACAGGCGCGAAAACGCAATGCACACCGGGTGGCGTTGAATCTCGAATCAGAGTTGCTGGGCAGCAATTTCTGCGAGCATCTCGCGCGCATCCTTGAGCCTTATCGTAAAACAGCCGAGGTTTTGGAAGTAGAGGATGCAGCAATTGCAAACGGTTCAGGGGGTAGTTCTGCCGCGGGAATTAGTACTCGTCATAAACATCTCGGACAGTTCCCGCCCAGTGGCCAAGCAGTATGGGGTGCGGTGGACGAGGGAGAGGGCTGCCAGGTCATGGTGCGCTATCAGCGCGCTGACTCTATAGGGTGTATAATGCTGGGCCAAGAGTGGGTCGTGTCGCCTGCCGATGACCTGATTCAGCGTCTGCGGCTCGAGTACGGTAAAGATAAAGTAGTGTTAAGTTACAAATAGACACCCATGAAAATCAAACTAGCAGGAAAAGTTGAATACAGTATGGATCCTAATTATCTCGAATTTGAGCAGCCCATTGCGGAGTTAGAGGCTAAGATCATTGAGCTAAGATTGGTGGGCAGTGACAATGAGTTGAATATCGCCGAAGAAATCCAGAACCTGAAAAACAAGAGCACAAAGCTCACTGAGAAAATATACTCGAACCTCTCTTCATGGCAAATTTCCCAAGTTGCTCGGCATCCGTTGCGACCTTATACACTCGATTATCTCGAGCACATTTTTACAAATTTCGATGAACTGCATGGTGATCGTCTGTTCGCCGACGATCAGGCTTTAATCGGTGGATTGGCAAAGATAGATGGTCGTCCAGTCGTGGTGATCGGTCATCAGAAGGGCAGAGGCACAAAAGAAAAAGTTAGACATAATTTCGGCATGCCTAGGCCAGAAGGTTATAGAAAGGCTAGACGACTAGTGCTTCTAGCAGAACAATATAGACTTCCTGTGCTGAGCTTCATAGATACACCTGGCGCTTACCCGGGAATGGATTCGGAAGAGCGTGGAATTAACGAAGCAATCGCCGTGAATATGGCGATGATGTCTCACGTAAGGACGCCGCTTATTGCGACGGTAACCGGTGAGGCAAACTCTGGTGGCGCTATCGCTATCGGCGTCTCTGATCAGCTTAATATGCTGCAGTATTCGACTTATACTGTTATCACTCCCGAGGGTTGTGCAACCATTCTTTGGAAATCTTCCGATCACGCGGCAGCCGCTGCAGAAGCTATGGGTGTGACTTCTAAGCGATTAGAAGAGCTTGGTATAGTGGATCACACAATACCTGAGCCACTCGGAGGCGCACACAGAGATGTCGCTGCGACGGCCGCGAGTATCAAAGCAGCGTTAATCGAACAGTTAGACCGCTTGACCGCTATAGATCTTGATGAGCTGGTGGAGCGTCGCTATAAGCGATTGATGAGCTACGGTATATCAACCTAGTTCGAAGAAAAAAAATCGCAGTCGCTGCCGAGGGAGGCGCAGCTTCTCTCCTTTCTTAAATGAATCAAACTATAGCGCTGATATACCTACAGATCATGAATAATTCTCCTCAAGCGCTTCACGACAAGTTAGAAGCAGCTCTGGTTGAGCTAGCCTCTACGCGTAAATTCCTAATCGGCTTGAGCGGTGGCTTGGACTCTGTTGTACTTCTACACGCCATGGTTAGACTACGCGATCACTCCGGCGCAGCTTTTAAGTTGCGTGCATTGCACATCAATCATCAACTTCAGGATCAGACAGAGAGCTGGGAGCAACACTGCCAATGCCAGTGTGCACTGCTCGGTGTGGAATTCATTAGCACTCGGGTGGAGATATCCGGTAGTAGTGGCATCGAAAATACGGCCAGAGAGGCGCGGTATCGTGAATTCGAGGCTGAATTGCAGCCAGACGAAGAATTGCTGCTGGCGCACCACCGCGACGATCAGATGGAAACCCTGCTGCTGCGTCTAGTTCGCGGCTCTGGGAGTCGCGGGCTCAGCGGTATTCCGCGTAGCCGCATGTTGGGAGCGACGAGGCTGCTGCGCCCGTTATTAGATATCGATCGAAAAGAGCTCCAAAGCTACGCTGAATCTGAGCAGCTTATTTGGGTCGAGGATCATTCAAATAAGGATGAAGGCTTCGATAGAAATTATTGTCGTCATACCTTACTGCCACTTATCGAGGCGCGTTGGCCGGGGTATAGACAGAGCTGGTCGAAGTCGGCAGTGCTCGCTAGCGAGAGCGAGGCACTGCTTCAGGAGCTAGCTGCGATCGACTTAGACCAGATAGCTGCAGAATCGAAGTCAATTGTCAGTAGGGAAAAGCTGTTAGCGCTCGCGGAGCCAAGGCGGCGCAATGTGCTGCGTCATTGGCTTGCAAGCTTAGGTGCAAAGGAGCTTGGTTGGAATAAGCTTCAACAGCTGGGCAAAAAGGTTTTGCAAAGTGCTAGCGGTCAATTTATAGCAGAGGATTTTCAGGTCTTTTGCTTTCGCGAGAGTTTGTACGCATTGGACCCAGCCGAGCTCGAGCGAGATTTAGATACTTCCGATTTAGGTGCTATGAGTAGATTGCCAGTCGGGGGAGACGTCATACTGCCAGGCAATGGCACGCTTCGAATTCGCGAGAGGCAGGGCGCAGGGATTTGCGCAAACAAGCTCAGTAAACTGTCGATACGGCATAGGCGCGGTGGCGAAACTTGTCGTCTAGCTGGACGGCCGAGAAAGACACTGAAAAAAATTCTTCAGGAAAGCGAAGTTCCACCGTGGTTGAGAAGTCGCATTCCTTTGTTTTATGACGGCGATGTTCTGTCCTATATTCCGGGTGTCGGGGTCAGTGAGGAGCTTTCAGCGAAGGGCACCCAGCCTGGCTGCGTTATCGAATGGGAGCCACCCAACCTTGCGCTGCGAGCTTAAATTTTTGCTGCGCGCTCGGGTGCATTTTGGTTCCTTAGTTTAGCCCAGAGGAATATTTCAGATTGTTCTATCGGTGGGCTTCTGGTACGCTACAATTCCATCTGCGTGGGTTGGTGCACGACCAATTTTTCTTATCCGATGGGGCTAGCATGACGCGTTATATATTCATCACCGGTGGTGTTGTTTCATCACTCGGCAAAGGCATTACTTCTGCATCTCTCGCGGCAATTCTCGAAGCCCGCGGCCTAAAAATCACAATGCTAAAACTGGATCCTTACATTAATGTAGATCCTGGCACCATGAGCCCCTTCCAGCATGGCGAGGTCTTTGTAACCGAAGACGGGGCAGAGACCGATCTCGACTTGGGTCACTATGAACGCTTCAGCCGGACTACTATGTTGCAGAAGAACAACTTCACCACCGGCAAGGTGTATGAAGAGGTTCTCAAGCGCGAGCGTCGAGGAGACTATCTCGGCGCTACAATTCAGGTCATTCCACACATCACCGATGAGATAAAGCGTCGCGTGATTCTTGGTGCAGGTGATGCCGACGTCGCTCTCGTTGAGATCGGCGGCACGGTAGGTGACATCGAATCGCAACCCTTCCTAGAGGCGATACGTCAGCTGCGTGTAGAGGTGGGCCCCGAGCGCGCGTTGTTTATGCACCTTACTCTGGTGCCTTATATCGCCACGGCCGGTGAGACCAAGACCAAGCCTACGCAGCACTCGGTGAAAGAATTACGCTCTATCGGTATCCAGCCGGATATCCTGATCTGTCGCTCCGATGTGGAAATCGACGAATCAGCACGGCAGAAAATTGCGCTGTTTACCAACGTTGAGCCAAAGGCCGTAGTTTCTCTGCCAGACTCTGACTCTATCTACAGAATCCCTTCGATTCTGGGTGTGGCGAATCTCGACGATATCGTTATCAATAAATTTAGGCTGGACTGCCCGCCCGCTGACTTCTCCGAATGGAATCGCGTCGTCGATGCGCACCTGAATCCTGTTAAGGAAGTGAATCTTGCCATGGTCGGCAAGTACATGGAGTTGTTGGATGCCTACAAATCTCTGAACGAGGCAATAATCCATGCTGGCATTCATACTAGAACCAAGGTGAACATCACCTACATCGACTCTGCCGACGTTATAAAAAAGGGTGTCGAAGTGCTGGCCAATCAAGACGCGATTTTAGTGCCAGGCGGCTTCGGTGAGCGCGGTGTTGAAGGTAAGATCATGACTGTGCAGTACGCGCGTGAGAATAAAATTCCTTACCTAGGTATTTGTCTAGGCCTGCAGGCTGCAGTCATCGAATATGCGAGAAACGTTGCTGATTTGACAGACGCGCACAGCTCTGAATTCTCGCCCGCTTGTGACAATCCGGTTATCGCGCTGATTAGTGAATGGACGACGCGTGCTGGGTCTACAGAATTCCGTGATGAGGATTCTGATCTTGGCGGCACGATGCGCCTGGGCGCACAGACGTGTGTTCTGGATAAAGACTCTACCACCTTCGCCAGCTACGGGAAGGAAGAGATCGTTGAGCGCCATCGCCATCGTTATGAATTTAACAACGACTACATCGACGTCTTGTCCGAGGCTGGTTTGAAGCTAGTGGGTAAATCTGTCGACGGCATGCTGGTGGAGGTTGTGGAGATTCCTGATCACCCTTGGTTTGTTGGATGTCAGTTCCATCCGGAGTTCACTTCTACTCCACGTTACGGTCATCCACTGTTCACGGGTTTTATCGAGGCTGCCATAGCGCATCATGAGGCACTTGTAGACCCGAAAGCCGCCACCGTATCTCCGACGCTAGCGGTGAGTAACGCTCAAGTCTGAGCGCCAGGAAAAAGGACCCGATATCTAATCATGAGAGCAAAGCAAATTAAGCTTGGGAATTTCACCATTGCCAACGATCAGCCCTTTGTACTATTCGCAGGGGTGAACGTGCTGGAATCGAGAGACTTGGCAATGACTGTGGCCGAGCAGTTCTTCAGAGTAACTGATGAGCTCAATATTCCCTATGTATTCAAGGCCTCATTCGACAAGGCAAATCGTTCTTCTAAAGATTCTTATCGTGGGCCCGGGCTGGACGAAGGGTTAAAGATACTCTCCGAGATCAAAGAGCAGTTTTGCGTTCCCGTGATTACCGACGTGCATGAAATATCCCAGGTCGGGCCGTCATCTGAGGTCGCTGATATTCTGCAGTTGCCTGCGTTCCTGTCTAGGCAGACGGATCTTGTCGTCGCCATGGCCGAAAGTGGCGCGATCATCAATATTAAGAAGGCGCAGTTTCTGGCGCCGCAGGAAATGGGCCATATCCTTAAGAAATTTGAATCGGCGGGGAATGAGCGTCTGATTCTCTGCGAGCGTGGCAGCAGCTTTGGCTACAACAACCTAGTTGTCGATATGCTGGGTTTTACAGTAATGAAACAATTTGGTAGCCCGCTAATGTTCGATGCGACGCATGCCCTGCAGAAGCCTGGCGGCCTCGCCAATGCGGCTGGCGGGCGCAGAGGATATGTCACTGCGTTGTCTCGTGCTGGCTTGTCGCAGGGCATAGCGGGGCTTTTCATTGAGGCACACCCCGATCCAGACAAAGCGTTATGCGATGGGCCCTGTGCCTTGAGATTGGAAGCTGTTCGGCCCTTCTTGCAGCAGATGCGCGAGCTCGATGCTCTGATCAAGTCGCTGCCAGCGCTGGATACAGCATAGGATTTAGGTGTTTTATTTTCATTTTCTGAATTAACTAATATCCATAAGGCATTGAAATGGCTAGTATTAAAAATATAAGGGCACGGGAAGTGCTGGACTCCCGTGGTAATCCAACCATCGAGGCAGATGTCGAACTAGACAGTGGTGTGATGGGCTCGGCCTGTGCGCCTTCAGGTGCATCCACTGGCTCGCGTGAGGCGCTGGAGCTGAGAGACAAAGACTTCGCACGCTATCTTGGTAAGGGAGTGTTGAAGGCTGTTCAGAATGTGAACACTGAAATCAGACAAGCCCTTATCGGACAGAATGCTGCAGACCAGAAGGTTCTTGATGGGCTAATGTTAGAGCTAGATGGTACAGAGAATAAGGCCAAGCTCGGTGCGAACGCGATATTGTCAGTGTCACTAGCAGCAGCCAAGGCGGCGGCGCTTGATGCAGGGCTTCCACTATATGCACACATCGCCCAATTGAACGGCAGTGCGGGTAATTATTCGCTTCCAGTGCCGATGATGAACATTGTTAATGGTGGTGAACACGCTGACAATAACGTTGATATTCAAGAGTTTATGGTCCAGCCCACAGGTGCAGCGACCTTCAGTGAGGCGCTGCGTTATGGAGCTGAAATATTTCATGCCTTGAAGTCCGTGCTAAAGAAGCAGGGTCTGAGCACGGCTGTAGGAGACGAAGGCGGGTTCGCCCCGAACCTACCATCGAATGCTGCGGCACTTGACTGTATACTGCAAGCTATTGAAATTGCTGGCTTTCGTCCGGGTAGCGACATCCACTTGGCGCTAGATTGTGCTGCCTCAGAATTTTATGTGGATGGCAAATATGTGCTGGCAGGCGAAGGCAAGAGCTACGATTCTGGGCAATTTGCCGATTATCTGCAGGGTTTGGTTGAGAATTATCCGATTTTATCCATCGAAGACGGCATGGATGAGAGCGATTGGGAAGGTTGGGCTAAATTATCGGCCCAGATAGGCGATAAAGTTCAGTTAGTAGGCGATGATTTGTTCGTCACCAACACTAAAATTCTTCAGCGTGGAATCAGCGAGAGCATCGCAAATTCAATTCTGATCAAATTTAATCAGATCGGAACGCTGACAGAGACTTTGGCGGCGATTAGCATGGCGAAGGCGGCGGGCTATACGGCGGTGATTTCTCACCGCTCTGGAGAGACCGAAGACACCACTATCGCCGATTTGGCTGTGGCCATCGCTGCAGGACAGATCAAGACAGGTTCACTGTGTCGTTCGGACAGGGTGGCGAAGTACAATAGACTGCTGAGAATTGAAGAAGAGTTGGGTAGCAGCTCGGTATTCAACGGCATCAAAGAATTTTCCAATTTCACAGGCTGAATAGTGCGGCCTCTGGATGCGATTAGTTAGAGAGGCACGCAACATACTGAGATCGACCTCCTTTAGGATTCGATTTCAGTAAAAAGGCTTATGAAAATAATATTTGGATTTCTTGGGTTCGCTTTTTTTACTCTGCAATATCAGCTTTGGCTGGGTGAAGATAGCGTGCGCACGCTGAATATGTTGGAGTTGGAAGTCGAAGCGCAACGCGCAAACAATGAAGGGTTAGAGCAGCGCAACCGCCTGGTTGAGATCGAAGTGCTTGATCTGAAGAATGGGCTTGAGGCTGTAGAAGAACGGGCGCGCTCTGAACTTGGCATGATCGAGAAGGGCGAAACATTCTATTTGCTTGTCCCTACTCAGAAATAATCAGCACAATCGACTCTGATTCTGCAATTTAGAAGACCTTACTATGACAATATGGGCTGTCTTGCCGGCCGCAGGCATTGGTCGTCGCATGGGATCTGTAATCCCCAAGCAATATCTCACGATAGATGGAGCTCCGCTAATTTTGCATGCGTTGCGCCGGTTGAGCGCGGTGAGTGAGATTCAAAAAATTATCGTTGTGATTCACTCCGAGGATAATCAATGGGCTAGATTGCAAGAATCAATCGTTGAAGAAGTCGAAAACCGTATTATAACTGTTATAGGTGGGGACGAGCGCTACCAATCAGTCCTAAATGGTCTCACTGCTATTACAGAGTTTGCAGATAAAGATGATTGGGTATTAGTGCATGACGCGGTTAGACCCTGCGTACGAACTTCCGATATAGAAAGCTTGATTTCAAAAGTTTCACTTCATCCCGTAGGTGGTTTGTTAGGTTCTTCCGTAGACAATACTCTTAAGAAAGTTGGGGCAAACCTGACTGTTATAGAAACTGTCGACAGGGAGTCGTACTGGAATGCACTTACGCCGCAGATGTTTCGCTTCGCTCAGCTAAAAGCGTCTCTAGAGGCAGTGGTGGCCAGCGGTGAGCAGGTGACCGACGAGGCGGCGGCGATGGAAGTGGCAGGTTTTAAGCCTATAATGATTGCAGGCAGTAAGGACAATATCAAAATAACTGTTGAGTCAGATCTGCTCTTGGCAAGTCAAATCCTAAAAAATCAGGCTAGTGACAATGAATCCAAATAATCTGCGCATTGGGCATGGCTATGACGTTCATCGTTTCGAACTTTCGTACGTTGAGGAGAAGCCGCTTACCTTAGCGGGCATCGTGCTGGCGGATAAAATGAGTCTAGTTGCACATTCAGATGGCGACGTGATTCTGCACGCGACCTGTGATGCCATACTCGGTGCGTTAGGTGAGGGCGACATAGGCCAGCACTTTCCAGATACAGACCCTAAGTTCGCCGGAGTTGCGAGTGCTGATCTAGTGCAACAGGTGCTAGTAATAATGGGCGCACGGCAACACTATCTTGTGAACGTAGATATCACAGTGATAGCAGAAGTGCCGAAATTAACTCCTCATCGCGTTAACATGATTTCCAGCTTGGCTAACTTGCTAGAATTGCCGGAGCAGCGGGTCAACTTAAAAGCGACCACCACTGAAGGCTTAGGGGCCATTGGCCGGAAAGAGGGCATAGCATGTGCCGCAGTGGTCCTGCTTGCTGGCCATGACTGAAAACTCTCCTAACCAGCCTGCAAGTCCTGCTGCTGCGACCTTCAGTAGCCTCGATACTCTGGCCTTTGCGAATGGAAAGCCAGGGTTCGCAGCAACCTTCAAACAAGAATTCACCGATTTTCGTGTTGATGAGCATATCAGCTTTACATTTACCGAGAAGGGCGAGCATGCCTATCTTTGGATCGAGAAGATCGATCGATCCACTTTGGATGTGGCAAAGAAACTGAGTGAGATAACTGGCGTTCATGGCTCGGAGATAGGCTATTCCGGCATGAAAGACCGCCGCGCCGAGACGCGCCAGTGGTTCAGCATAAAGTTGCCAGCAGTCAGGGAGTCTGAACTTACGGCTTGCGAGAGTCACTCTCTGCGCATCATCGAAACACATAGAAACTCACGCAAACTCAAGATCGGGAGTCATCGCTCTAACCATTTTAAAGTATTGCTGCGAGATTGTGATGGTTCAAGAGACGACTTCGAGGAAAGACTGGCTCAAATTGAAGCAGGTGGCGTACCAAACTACTTCGGTTCACAGCGCTTTGGCAGAGGCTTAAGTAACCTCACTCATGTTCAAGCCTGGATGAACGACGCTTTGGATGCAGATTCGGGCAGCGCCATTGATATCGCCGCAGCTGCGATTCCGAAGCAGCGATTCAAGCGCAGCATGCTGTTTTCGGCCGCTAGGTCCTATTTATTCAATCAATTATTGTCGCGGAGGTTGGAGCTGGGCAATTGGAACGCCTATACAGCTGGTGATGTGTTGAATTTGGCGGGGACGGACCGCTCATTCGCGCTAGCGACAGGGGTTGAGTGGGATTGGAGCCTGCAGCAAAGGCTAGAAGATTTCGATATTCATATCACCGGCCCTCTCCCCGGCGAGGTTGATCCTAAAGATAAGTATATAAGCTCCGGCGAAGCTGCCGATATTGAAGAAGCAGTGTGTAAACAATTCAAGACGCTGCTGGCAGGTTTACGGCATTTCGGTCTGAAGACAGCACGACGACCGCTGCGCTTTCGCCCCATCGATCTCGCTTGGGAATGGCAAAAGAGCGAACAAAAAGATGGGGCTAGCAACTTACTGCTCGACTTCTCTCTAGGGAAGGGAGCCTACGCCACGAGTCTGCTCAGAGAGCTCTGTGTGACTCGAGAGCCCAGCCGGAAAACCGTCAGTTGATGAAGCCATATTAAAAAGGATATTCGAATTGAGCAGCAGTGGAGGCAGTAAAGCAAATCTAAGCGGCATTGGGATGACGTCTCAACGCACGCGAGAGCGACTACTGGGTAGATTGATCGATCAGGGGATCAGCAGTATGGAGGTGTTGGACGTTATCCGCTCAACGCCACGGCACATATTTCTTGACGAGGCGCTCTCCCACCGAGCCTACGAGGATGTGGCCCTGCCTATTGGTCATAACCAAACAATTTCGCAGCCCTATGTTGTCGCCAAGATGACGGAGGCCTTGTTGAAGAGCGGCCCGATAGACTCGGTGTTGGAAATCGGAACTGGGTGCGGATATCAGACCGCCGTGATGGCGCAGTTGGCGAAGAGGATTTTCACCGTTGAGCGTATCAAGCCGCTGCTGGATCGCGCTAAGAAAAACCTTAAACTGCTTAAGCTGCGCAATATCAATTACCGGCATGGAGATGGCAGCGCAGGTTGGCTAAACAACGGGCCTTATGATGCCATCATTACTACAGCCGCACCACAGCAGGTTCCTCGCGAGTTATTTGAGCAGCTAAAAGATGGTGGCCGTTTGGTTATACCCGTAGGTGGCGACGATCAGCAGGAATTGCAACTGATCACGCGCCAAGGTAAAGACTTTACGGCTGAAGTGCTTGAATCTGTGCGTTTCGTCCCGCTTTTAATTGGTCAACTACATCACTGAGAATTTCCGCATTCAAAACTATTCCTCAATGGCTTGATCATGTCCGAAAACTCAAGCAGGCAGACGTATAAAACCACCGGCTCAATAGAGACCCGTCGTGAAAAAGTGATGCTGTTCTTAAAGGGCGTAGCAATGGGAGTCGGTGATTCTGTTCCTGGTATTTCCGGCGGTACTATTGCCGTCATTACGAAAATTTATGATCAATTCGTATTTTCTATTCGCGCTGTCGATCAGCGCGCGTGTGGACTCTTGTTTACCGGTCAGTTCAATGCGTTCTGGCAGTATATCAACGGAACATTTTTGCTTATCCTCGCTTTGGGAATTCTTTGTGGGCTGTTGATCTCGGCGAATACTGTGCTATTCCTTTTGGAGGATTATTTTGTACCACTAATGGGATTTTTTATCGGCATGGTTTTGGCGTCAAGTGCCTTGCTGCGAAATGAATTTTCGTTTGGCGCTTGGCAAAACATCCTCGCGTTATTTTTTGGGTTTTTGTTGGCAGTGTCCATAGGATTCGTAAGCCCGCGTTCTACAGAGCTGTCGCTGATCTATGTTTTTTTTAGTGGCGCTATAGCGATTAGCGCGATGCTATTGCCAGGTTTGTCCGGTGCCTTTATTCTATTGTTGTTAGGCGTTTATGAATTTATTTTGGGCGCGCTGCTTGGCTTTGATCTGCCCTATATCCTGGTCTTCATGCTTGGCTGTGGCGTCGGCCTGCTTGCGTTCTCTAGGTTATTGTCCTGGTTACTTCATGACCATCACCAGTTGAGCTACGGATTCATCACAGGGATGTTGCTAGGCTCGGTGTCTGCACTCTGGCCTTGGCAGAAGGCGGGAGGAGGCTATACGATGCTCCTGCCAGCACTAGTGTGTCTTGTGTTGGGCGTTGCAATTGTTGTGTTACTGCAAGTGGTATTTTCCACTAAGCCATCGGAAAGCTCTAACTAGTATGAATTCCCTGTATCGACAATTCCGTGTGTCCTTGATTCTGAGCTGCCCCTTGCTGTTGGTTTCCTGTGGGGGAGGATATCAGGCGCCGATTTCGGAACAAGGTGAGCAGCAGGTTATTTCAGCACCTATAATTGTCGATAGTTCTACGCCGCAGAGCAGTTTTCGTGTTGAGAATTCTAGGCCGGTTACCGTGTCTTCAAGTAATGGTGGGAATGGATCAGTGCCGGAGGTGATTTCTTCGAACTTGGGAGCTAGTGTTGGAAGGTCTCAGGCTGCTCGAAATGGTTCGATATCTGATCCTGTTGGCTCTAGCAATTCTAACCGAGGCAGTTCTAATTTCAATAGGGATGGGCCAACGTCGCATCTTGTGGGTTCTGGGGATACGCTGTTCTCCATTGCCTTTCAGTACGATCTTGATTTCCGCAGCTTAGCTATCGCTAATCGCTTGAATCCTCCTTACACAATATTTGTCGATCAGGAAATCAACCTCGACCTGAATAACATAGTTAGTGCTGGCAGCGCGGTATCAACAGCGAACCTAGGTACGGCCGTCGGTAATAATTCGGTGGCTCGGTCTAGAGCAGGAGGTGGCACATCGGGCTCGGTAATGCGTCAGCCGGTTGCCAGCACGCCGCGGGCTATAAGTTGGCAGTGGCCGCATCCGGGGCGATTGATTAGAGGCTTCCAATCTGGGATCAGTAAGGGCCTGGATATAAGCGGCAGTGTTGGCGACGCGGTGCTAGCCGCTGGCGACGGTGATGTAGTCTATTCAGGTAGTGGAATTCAAGGTTCTGGAGACTTGATTATCGTTCGGCACAACGATCGCTACCTCAGTGCCTATGCACACAATAGCCGCATGCTGGTTAACGTTGGAAGTCGAGTGCGTGTGGGAGAGAAGATAGCCGAGGTGGGTGAAAATTCTTCTGGCGTAGCTATGTTGCACTTTGAGATTCGTGAGGCTGGAGATTCGGTGGACCCGTCGAGATTGTTGCCTTCTAAATAGGTTTTATAAGCTAATGGCAAAGAAATAAAAACGCAGACTGAAGTCTGCGTTTTTATTTTATCTCTTGTGACTCGAAAGTAACTAGTGCCAGTCGGCGACTAGCGCTCTAGGAATTGCAGCTTTTGTGCCTTGTCAGTCCATTCCTCAGCATCAGGCAGAGCATCTTTCTTCTCGGTGATGTTTGACCAAATTTCCGCCAGCTCGGCATTCAATGCTAGAAAACCCTGCTGATCTTCGGGTAGTTCGTCTTCCGCGTAAATTGCATCAACCGGGCATTCTGGCTCACATAGCGCACAATCTATGCACTCGTCCGGGTGAATTACCAGAAAGTTAGGTCCTTCGTAGAAACAATCTACCGGGCATACTTCAACACAGTCAGTGTGCTTACAGCGAATACAATTATCACCTACTATGAATGTCATGTTATCTCCAAACCTTTGATTCCGGTAATTCTGGCTGATCTTTTCAATTGCGCCAATCTGGCGCATCGCTGAGCCTAGTTAGCTTTGTACCGCCCTTTAGCGTGCGATGGCGCGGCTTCGCGGCGTGCATTCTATCAGTTTTTTTCGGCAGTTTTCCATTGTGCTGGAGGATTTATTGCCTGAGTTTTTTATTTAGGCCCTACATTCAGCTGTCTGCTTTCTGTTTCAGTTCGTAGAGGATTTTCAGTGCTTCTTTCGCCGTAATGTCATCAACCTCCAGCTTCTGCAGAAAATCGACTGTGGGATGCGGCGCAGTAGCGAACATCTCACTTTGAAACGGCGAATCGAGGCCGCCTAAAGGCATAGAAGGGGATGGTGGGGGTCTTCTAGTGCCGGCCGGCTTGGCAGATGGCTGCACCGAAGTTTCATTCTCCAATTGCTGCAACTTTTTACGTGCTTTCTCGATAACCGCGCGCGGTATACCTGCTAGCTGCGCTACCTGTAGGCCATAACTCTGGTTGGCAGGGCCCGTTTTGACTGAATGCAGGAATACGATGCCATTGTCATGCTCAATAGCATCTAGATGCACGTTAACTATCGTCTCGAAAGTCTCAGGCAGAAGGGTAAGCTCGAAATAGTGTGTGGCAAACAGGGTGTAGGCTTTCACCTGTTCTGCGATATAGACCGAGGCAGCCCATGCTAGAGACAGTCCGTCGAAAGTGCTGGTGCCTCTACCAATCTCGTCCATAAGAACCAAGCTATCTTTTGTAGCGTTGTGCAGAATATTCGCTGTTTCGGTCATTTCCACCATGAAAGTAGAACGACCGCCGGCGAGATCGTCGGATGAGCCGATGCGAGTGAATATTCTATCGATCGGCCCGAGCTTTACTGTTGCAGCCGGGACATGGCTGCCGCATAAGGCGAGCAATACGATAAGGGCTGTCTGTCGCATATAAGTAGACTTACCGCCCATATTCGGCCCAGTAATGATTAGCATCTTCTGGTTAAGGTTTAGACAGAGATCATTGGCAACGAATGTGTCGCTAGTGACCTTCTCCACGACTGGGTGTCTGCCACCATCTATAGTTATCCCAGGCTTATCGCTTAACTCGGGTTCACAGTATTCAAGGTTCACGGCGCGTTCGGCGAAGCAGTTGAGCACATCTAGCTCGGCAAGCGCTTTGGCGCTGGCAATTAGTCTAGTGAGCTGGGTGGCGAGCTCTTCTAGCAGTGCCTCATATAGAGCCTTCTCGCGACTCAATGATTTACTGCGTGCGCTTAACACTTTGTCTTCGAATTCTTTCAATTCGGGTGTGATGAAACGCTCGGCGTTCTTCAGTGTTTGACGTCGAACGTATTCGGCAGGCAATTCGGTGCTAGCCTGACCCTTACTAATTTCGATGTAATAGCCGTGCACGCGGTTGTAACCGACCTTGAGTGTACTTATGCCAGTGCGTTCTTTTTCTCGCAGCTCGAGATCGACAAGATATTGACCTGCGTTGCTGCTCAGATTGCGCAGTTCATCAAGCTCGACATCGTAACCTTCGGCGATCACACCTCCCTCGCGAATAACGACTGGCGGGTTTTCTTTCATAGCACGAATTAATAGTTTACTTTGCTGCGGATATTCCCCGATGCGCTTCGCTAGTTCGCCAACGTAGGTCGATGAAATTGTGGCTAGCTTTTGCTGTAGTTCAGGAAGTTGGCACAGGCCATCGCGCAGCTTTGCAAGATCACGCGGCCGTGCCGAGCGTAACCCAAGTCTAGCAATGATACGTTCCAAATCACCGATGGTCTTCAGCACTTCATAAAGTGCTTCAAAATGGAAATCACTCTTCACGGCGGCGACAGCCTGTTGCCGTCGTTGCAGCTGTTCTCGGTCGCGCAGTGGTCTGTTGATCCAGCGCGAAAGTAGGCGGCTGCCCATCGTAGTTGCCGTGCGGTCGATGACCGAAAGCAGGGTGTTGTCTTTACCCCCGGCTAGATTGATATCTAATTCGAGATTGCGGCGACTGGCGACATCTAAGGTGACGCTATCTTCCTGGCGCTCTACCTGTATACCTTGAATATGAGGTAGGTCCGATTTCTGTGTTTCCTTAGCGTATTGAAAGAGGCAGCCTGCGGCCTGTAAAGCAGCGCTTAGATCCTGACAATCGAAAGCACAAAGGTCGCGCGTATTGAAATGCTCTGTGAGGACTCTATTCGCGTTTTCAATCTCGAACTCCCATATCGGTCGCCGGCGTTTTGCCGGATGGTTGAGTGCTGCTTCGACCTCAGTTAATTCTTCCTGTAGCAGTATTTCAGCCGGCTGAATGCGGCCTATCTCCGACGTCAGTGCATCGAGTCCTTGCAACTCACTGAGCACAAACCTACCGCTGCTTATATTCAAGAAGGCGATGCCATAGGTTTTTTGAGTGCCGGTGGCGCTTACCGTCGCGCTGATGGCCAGCAGACAATTGTCGCGGTGCTCGTCGAGTAGAGCTTCATCACTCACCGTCCCCGGCGTGATGATTCTAACCACTTGTCTCTCCATGGGGCCCTTACTTGTGGCAGGATCTCCGATCTGCTCACAGATCGCGATTGATACCCCAGCGTCAACGAGTTTCGCTAGATAACGGTCAGCCGCATGATAGGGTATGCCGCACATAGGAATAGGCTCGCCGGCGGTCTTGCCGCGTGCTGTGAGTGTTATGCCTAGGATATTGGACGCGTTCTTCGCGTCTTCGAAAAACAACTCATAGAAATCACCCATGCGGTAGAACAACAGGCTGTCTTGATGCTGGGCTTTGATGCGCAAAAATTGCTGCATCATGGGGGTGTGTGTTTGTGCGTCGGTCAAATGGCTAACTACTGAATTGTCTGAATGAGGTGAGTTTTGTTCTTATTCTGCGTTGCTGTGATTCAGAATTCTACACGGTTTGGCGAAGCGGTGGCATCGCTAAATTGCTTTCTTAGCTGGGTTAAAAAACTGGCGCACTTAGGGCATGCAGAAGATTGGCTGCAGCGGCTTAATCGTGGTTCACATCAACTGTCGAACTCGCTAACATGAGTATATGTCTGATTCCCTTTCTAACGCGATTTCCAAACTTGTCCTACAGCTTGCGGACAAACTCCTCGCAAAAAAAATTATTATCTCGACCGCTGAATCTTGCACCGGCGGATGGATATCCCAATCGCTTACCGCGCTCAGCGGCAGTTCTGCCTGGTTCGATAGCGGCTTCGTCACCTATTCCGATAAGGCAAAGCAGCGCTTGTTAAGCGTTCCTCCAGCTTTGTTCAGCATAGACGGCCCTGGTGCCGTGAGCGAGGCAACAGTGCTAGCTATGACAGCAGGAGCTATTCAGGGCAGCAGGGCAAATCTAGCTGTTGCCGTCAGCGGCGTAGCCGGGCCGGATGGTGGCACCGAGGAAAAACCCGTGGGTACGGTTTGGATTGCCTGGCAGTGGGAAGATAAGAGTTTAGCTCGTTGCTTTCATTTCAGCGGAGGCAGAGAGTCTGTCAGGCGCGCAACGGTCCTTGCCGCGCTCGAAGGCTGCCTTCTGCTAATCAATTGATAAGAAAACTAAAGGAATTGGGATTTTTGCCAATATACTGGTTGTATATACAGTATAAATTTGGTTAAAATTGTGCTGTACGTATATACAGCATATATGAAACGGCTGAAGCCTCGAGAAACCAGGCAATAGCTAAAATTAATAGAATTAGGTTAAGACGATGCATAGTTCAATTAGAAACACAGTTAGCAATCCGGCAAGAAATTTAGAAGATGGTTTAACAAACGGTTTAACAAATAATACATCTGCTAGGTTAGGGTCGATCGCTACCACAGCGACAGGACTATACGATTTATGGCTGAACTCGATGTTACCCGCTGCGGGTCCATCGATGGTTATGGAAGTGACATCTAGTTTGAGCCACCAGATAAACAGCGAACGCCTAGCGGAAAAGTTGGTGCAGCTATGCATTGACCAGTCGGCTAGGAGAATTGCTGGAGAAAGTATCTAGAAAATTTAGTAAGTAGCTGGGGACAGGCTACTATTTATAGGGGCTCAGGAAACTGAGTGTAAGGGGAAACCCGACAACTGCTTTACTCATGGAACCAGGCTTCAGTTGTGAATTTAAACACAAGGAAATTAAGATGATTGAAGATAACGGCAGCAAGGAAAAGGCACTAGCGGCGGCACTGACGCAAATCGAGAGACAATTTGGTAAGGGTTCTATGATGCGACTCGGAGATACCGATCGCGAACCGATACCGGCTATTTCTACTGGTTCATTAGGGCTAGATATCGCGCTAGGCATAGGCGGTCTTCCGCGAGGCAGGGTTGTTGAGATATACGGGCCAGAGTCCTCTGGTAAAACGACATTAACCTTACAGGTTATCGCCGAAGCACAAAAAGCAGGCGGTAGCTGCGCATTCATTGACGCGGAACACGCGCTCGATCCTATCTATGCCGGTAATCTGGGTGTCGATGTCGATAATCTGCTCGTGAGCCAACCGGATACCGGTGAGCAAGCATTAGAAATCTGCGACATGGTTGTGCGCTCCGGGGCATTGGATGTTGTAGTAATCGACTCAGTAGCCGCCTTGACTCCTAAGGCAGAAATCGAAGGCGACATGGGCGACACCCACATGGGGCTGCAGGCTCGGCTGATGTCTCAGGCTCTCAGAAAGATGACAGGCAATATCAAGAACTCGAATACCCTGGTTATCTTTATTAACCAAATTCGGATGAAGATTGGTGTTATGTTTGGCTCCCCTGAAACCACTACCGGTGGCAACGCACTTAAATTCTATTCCTCTGTGCGATTGGATATTCGTCGCATCGGTTCGATCAAAGAGGGTGACGAGGTCGTCGGAAACGAGACTCGGGTGAAGGTTGTTAAGAATAAGGTAGCACCACCTTTTAGGCAGGCGGAATTTCAGATCATGTATGGGAAGGGAATCTTTCACCTAGGTGAGATTGTCGACCTAGGCGTAAAGCAGGGTTTGGTAGAGAAATCTGGCGCTTGGTATGCTTACAAAGGCGAGAAAATCGGCCAAGGCAAGAAGAATGCCGCTGTATTTCTGAAAGAGAACCCGCATACCGCTGAAGAAATCGAATTGCAGATTCGTACTCAGTTATTAGGTAGCGATACCGAAGAGGCAGCTAACTCCGAAGAGACGCCAGCCAATGATGATGACGTTATAGTTTTAGCTGACGCGAAGAAGGGCAGCTAGAGCTGCAGACTCAGATGCCTTCGTTATCAATAGGCCCTTCTCCTGCTGATAATGAAGAGTCGATTTATAATTCGGATAAAGTGGAAAGATCAGAAAA
This sequence comes from uncultured Pseudomonadales bacterium, assembly GCA_949372635.1. Taxonomy (GTDB): domain Bacteria; phylum Pseudomonadota; class Gammaproteobacteria; order Pseudomonadales; family Pseudohongiellaceae; genus UBA9145. The sequence goes on along the minus strand of CASIAB010000005.1, from coordinate 150,594 downwards.
GACTAGAAGTAGGAAGACTAGTAAAGTATCCGAGACAGCATCTTGTAACGATGCCCCTGTTCTTCGGCGGGCCGCAATGGACTATCTGGCCCGTCGGGAACATTCTTTTTATGAACTTACCCAAAAACTGAATAAAAAATTTCCGGAATCGGATAGCTCTTTGCTACTCGAAGTGCTTGATGTTCTGAAGACTGAGGATTTACAGTCAGATGATCGCTTCACTGAATCTTACGTGAGGTACCGCAAGTCTAGAGGGTTTGCCTACTTGCACATACGTGCTGATCTGGCTGGAAGGCGAGTGAGTGAGATGGTTATAGCTAGATATCTCAGTAAAGCTGACGAACACTGGCAAATTTCAGCTGGCCAGTTGACCACCAAGAGGCTTCGAAGCCAAGAAAAACTGAGCTTCGGTTCTAAAAAGCACAGAAAATTATCCGGGTTCTTGATATCCCGAGGGTTCTCTTCCGCTGAAGTCAGAAAGGCATTAGAAAAGCACCTTGTGTGAACTGCTTGACTAGTTGCTCAATAACCCCGTCGAACTCGGCGGCGGTGAACGAGTAGTTACTATTCTATTTTCGGGCATTCGCGGCTTCACCACACTCTGCGAAGAGCTGCTTCCAAAGGGGGTGTTATAGGCACCAAACATAGTGCTCAGCACTATCAGTGATATGCTGAGTTACATCAGGTAATAGTGGCCAAGTACAACTGCGATGCCGTGATGGCCTTATTCGGAGTACCGATCAAGGGAACAACTAACACCGCCAACGCAAAGAGCGCTCTTCTAAATATAACAGTGGGATTGGAGAAAATGGGTTCCGGCCTGTCAGTATGCGTAGGAATTACGACAGACATCGTAGTTGCAGGCAATCTGGATTCCAGCAAGCGAATGAACTATTCAGTGATCGGCGATATTGTGAATCTATCGGCTAGATTGGAGAGTATTACGCGACTCTATAATGCCTCCAATATTGTCAATGAGGCGAGTAGGAACGACGCACCAAATTTTGCATATCCGGAGCTCGACATTGTCTGAGTTGTTGGTAAGTCGCAGTCAGTTCGCATTTTCGAATTATTGGGCTTCAGAGGCGAGTTAAGTAGTGCGAAAATATAAGAAGTCGAAGCTTTCTCGGAGGCGCTTGAAGAGTGCAGACTGCAGAATTAGGATGGGGCGGAAAAGCAGTTTTCGTGGTTGCAAGTAAAGTGCGATAATACCCTTATTAGGCTTTTCTGGATAGGATAGAAAATTTCAGATAAACCCGCAGGAGCGAAATTAGCAGGGCGAATATGTGTTTGGTAGCAAATAAATCTAACAGCACTCGGCATGACATATCAAAAAGTCATGAATGGCATTTTTGATATCCACGAAAGAGACGCGAATACAATTGGAATTCACAATGAAATTGATTAAACCCTTTCGGGGTCTTCGACCAAGCAGAGAGCTTGCAGCGAAAGTTGCCTCTGATCCTTACGATGTTCTCAATAGAGAAGAGGCGTTCGAGCTCGCCAAGGATAATCCCCTTAGCTTTCTGCACATTAACAAGCCAGAAATTGATATGGATGCATCGGTAGATGTACACGATCAATCAGTTTATGAGAAGGGCAGGGAAAACCTAGATCGATTCCAAGCAGAGGGTACGCTAAAGCAAGACCGCGAAGAGAAGCTTTATGTGTACAAGCAGGTGATGGGAGAGCACGAGCAGGTGGGTCTTGTGGCGGCAGCCTCAGTGGATGCGTATGAGAACAACCTGATCAAGAAGCATGAATTCACACGCCCAGTAAAAGAGGACGACAGGGTTAATCACATGGTTGCATTGGATGCGCAGGTTGGCCCGGTATTTCTAACCTATAAAGCCCATGTCGAAGTGGATGCATTAATCACCAGGGTTATGGCTACGGATGCAGAGTACGACTTCGAAGCGGAAGACGGCACACGACATGTGTTCTGGGTTGTGGAAAATGTAACGCTATCTGCTGATATTGAAGCTGCATTTTCCAAGATCAAGCATCTGTATGTCGCAGATGGCCATCACCGGTCTGCGGCGGCATTGCGTGTGAAGCATCTGCGCCAAAAGCAGAACCCTGAGCATAGAGGCGATGAGTCGTATAATTATTTCCTCGTCGTATTATTTCCCGACAATCAAATGCAGATTCTTGACTACAACAGGATCGTAAAAGATTTACGCGGTGCCGATAGTGCAGAATTTTTGGAGAAGCTAAGTGCAAACTTTGATATTCAAAAGACAGACCTGCAGGCAGCGAAGCCAGATTCTGCTAGAGATTTTGCGCTCTACTTAGACAGGCAATGGTACACGCTTAAAAGTAATAACAATCTAACTTCGCAAATCGATGAGGCGAATCCGGTGAGCAGTTTAGATGTAAGTATATTGCAGGACTGCGTGTTTACGCCGTTGCTAGACATAGTAGATCAGCGTACCGACAAACGAGTGGACTTCGTAGGTGGAATAAGAGGTTTAGCGGAGCTAGAAAGACGAGTCGATACAGGGGAATGGGCGGCTGCTTTTGCTCTATACCCAACTTCAATTGAAAGCCTGATGTCTATCGCCGATGCGGACGAGGTTATGCCGCCTAAGTCTACTTGGTTTGAGCCCAAGCTAAAGAGCGGGCTCGTCGTCCATAAGTTGGACTAGCTGATCACTTAAGCTTTTGCTGGCCAGCAATCTTTCAAACAGGTATTCAGCCTCCTGTTGCGTTATTAATAATTTTCATATTTCACTCTGCTTTGGGTTAATGCTGCTCTATTTTCTTTTTAAACGCTCAAAAGGTTTACAACAAACTCACAAGCCTGTCTGAATTCGCCGCTAGTAGGGCAGGCAGGGTTAAGTTCTCGAGCGTGTATCAAACAAAGCGCCATGAACAAACCATGGCGCCCTGATCTTTGGCTATTAACTAGCTGTTTATGCTACTTGTGCAGCGTTTTGCTTGTTTACATCGATAAACGCGGCTTGTTCGCTACCGATGGTGATCTTCTTCGGCTTCATAGCCTCAGGAATCTCACGTACTAGGTCTATGTAGAGCAGGCCATGGTCCATGTGTGCGCCAGTAACCTCAACATGGTCGGCCAGCTGAAAGCGCCGCTGGAAATTGCGTGCGGCGATGCCCTGGTGTAGATAATTTCGACCAGTTGCCCCTTCGCCGGCCTTTTGGCCAGCAACCGTCAATGTTCCCTTCTCAGTTTGTATATCCAACTCGGCTTCTTCGAAGCCAGCTAGGGCCATAGTGATCTGGTATTTATCCGTCTCTAGAAGTTCGATGTTGTATGGGGGATAGCTAGGTTGATTGGCATCGCCGCGATTTACAGAGTCCAGCAACGAAGATAGGTGGTCAAAGCCCACGGTGGAGCGGTATAAGGGTGAAAAATCTAATGTACGCATATTCATATCCTTTCTTTTAAGCAATATGTAGTTGAGTTTAATTGCCCATCGAATCGATCGGGCTGTGTGCGAGCCTCTCTTGAGCGCTCGCTACAGTGTCCAATATGGGGATAGGCCAAACGGTTTCAAGCCGTGCAGGGTTCGTAAAATGACAAGGATGTGCACGCTTAAATAGATTTCTGCGTTTGTCATACACGTGCTGTGCTTCCGCATAAATCTCTTTTTGTGAGAAGTTAGTGCGGTGTTTATGAAGTTATAGAGAAATTTATTTAAAATAAATCTTTACAAACTAAAAATAATCTAAGTTGTCAATAATTCATTGATGATGCCGGATTCGCTGATTTCTCATAGGAAAAACCTAGACAGACAATGCGCATAAAGTGAAGCGCGCTCGGAGTCAGGAGAAAGATTGCACTGTACAGCTGCGCGCACAGGGAATAGCAGTTTTGGCTAATTGGGCGCAGCGGTGCGGGAGAATGGGAGGATGCTAGTATGTTGGAGTTCCAGTTCTAGCGGACTGGGCTAGACAAGCCCTATGGGACGAGGATGATAAGACTTGGGTGAGTATTTATTCGTCTGCATTTACTGCGCGAGGGCAGGTGTTAACTCTGTGAGGCAGGCCATCTATTGCTACGGTCGTGTGTCCTTGAAAAGTCGAAGATGGAGCCCGAGTCTTTGCTGACGCGTTCTTCATCTTCGGTTTTATAGTTGCAAATCATTTAAAAACATAAATTTGGTATGCTTAACTAATGTTTTATATGACAAAAAGGTCCATAAAGTTATTAACGGCAGTTTGCTCAAGAGCCTTCTGATCCTTGCAGAGCTCGAAGATTTTGGCGCTGCGTTTGGCTGGGAAGCGTGTAGCTAGATTGGCCTTGAACTTCTCCTCTAGAAGTGGAATGCCTTCCTCGCGACGGCGACGATGGCCAACAGGGTAGTTGATTTCTACTTGTTCGGTGCTGCTGCCGTCTTTGAAGAAGACCTGCATAGCATTAGCGATAGAGCGTTTCTCGGGTTCCAAGTACTCTTTTGAGTAGGTGGGGTTCTCATGTATTTCCATCTTCTCGCGCAGCTCATCGATTATCGGGTTGGCCGCGTGAAAACTATCCTCATAGTCCTCAGCTACCAAATTGCCAAAGGCGAGTGGTACGGCTGTCATATACTGTAGGCAATGATCACGGTCGGCTGGGTTATTCAGTGGGCCGCTCTTGCTGATGATACGTATCGCAGACTCATGAGTATGGATAACGATCTTCTCGATCTCCGGCAAACGATCTTTAACCTCTGGGTGAAGCTGAACTGAGGCCTCGGCTGCAGTCTGGGAATGGAACTCGGCAGGGAAGGATATCTTAAATAAGATGTTTTCCATTACATAGCTGCCATAAGATCTTGTAAATTGGAAAGGTTTTCCATTAAAAGAAACATCATAGAAGCCCCAAGTTGGCGCGGTGAGCACGCTAGGGTAGCCGATCTCTCCGCGCATCGTGAAGTCTGCCAGGCGCACAGCGCGCGAGGTTGCGTCACCCGCAGCCCAAGACTTGCGAGGGCCGGCGTTCGGCGAATGCCTGTAGGTACGAAGGCTAGAGCCATCCAGCCAAGCTTGAGACAGGGCGTCAATGATTTGTTCGCGAGTACCGCCCATCATCTGTGTAGCTACGGCTGTCGATGCGACACGAACCAGCAAGACGTGGCAGAGGCCTACACGGTTAAAGCTGTTCTCCAGAGCCAAAACCCCTTGTATTTCATGTGCTTTGATCATTGCTGTCAGCACGTCATGCATGGTGAGAGGCGGCTTGCCAGCAGCTACATTTTGCTGCGAGAGGAAGTCGGCGACTGCGAGAATCGCGCCTAGATTGTCGGAAGGGTGGCCCCATTCCGCTGCTAGCCAAGTGTCGTTATAGTCCAGCCAACGGACGATACAACCTATATCCCAAGCGGCCTTGACAGGGTCTAGTCTAAACTGTGTGCCGGGAACGCGAGCTCCATTGGGAACCACGGTGCCCTCGACGAGAGGTCCAAGTAATTTGGTGCATTCAGGAAAACGCAGGGCGAGCAGGCCGCAGCCGAGTGTATCCATGAGACAGTTGCGAGCGGTATCGTAGGCCTCGGTGGAGTTGATTTCATAATCGCAGATGTAATCTGCGATGTCGACGAGTACCTGATCTGGCTCAGGACGGGCGTTAATTTCTACATTGTTAGACACTTATAATTCCTTATAAATCAGATAAATAAATAGTTTATATAATGTAATTAAGGCGTTAGCGGTCGGCTATATCCACCCACTCGCTAGTCTCTGGGCCGGTGTAGTCGGCGCTAGGACGGATGATGCGATTATTGGAGCGCTGTTCCTTAACGTGGGCCGCCCAGCCGGTGAGTCTGGACATTACGAAGATAGGGGTAAACAGCTTCGTCGGTATGCCCATGAAATGGTAGGCGGAGGCATGGAAGAAATCGGCGTTGCAGAACAGCTTCTTCTCACGCCACATCACCTCCTCACAGCGCACGGATACCGGATATAGAACAGTATCGCCGACATGAGCTGCGAGTTTTTCTGCCCACTAGCTTGATGATGGTATTGCGTGGGTCTGATTCGCTATAGATCGCATGCCCAAAGCCCATGATCTTGTCCTTACGTGCGAGCATGGCCATGATCTCGGCTTCGGCCTCGTCCGCGCTAGTCCAGTTTTCGATCATATCCATGGCTGCCTCGTTGGCTCCGCCATGAAGAGGCCCGCGCAGCGTGCCGATAGCGCCGGTTATGCAAGAATGCATATCAGATAGAGTGGAGGCGCAGACCCTAGCGCTAAAGGTAGAGGCATTGAATTCGTGCTCGGCATACAGAATCAGCGATACGTTCATCACCTGCGTGAAGAGCTCGTTGGGGGCTTCACCGCCCAGCATATGCAGGAAATGGCCGCCTATAGAGTCGTCATCCAGTGCTGTTTCGATGCGCTTTCCTTCATGGGAGAAGGCATACCAGTAGCAAATGATAGAAGGAAAGGCCGCAAGTAGGCGGTCTATCACCTCATCCTGCTCTGAAAAGTCCTTTTCGATCTCGAGATTGCCCAGCATCGAACAGCCAGTGCGCATTACATCCATGGGGTGTGCGTCGGCGGGGATGCGTTCTAAAACATCTTTTACGGCTTGAGGTAGTTCTCTTAGTGATCTGATTTTATTTATATAACTACTAAGTTCCTCTCGGGTGGGAAGTCGTCCCCTTTAACAATAGATAGGCGACTTCTTCAAATTTCGCATTCTCTGCCAGTACGCTGATGTCATAACCGCGATAGGTTAGCCCTGTGCCTGTTTTGCCTACAGTGCAAAGGGCCGTCTCACCCGCAACTTGTCCGCGCAACCCTGCGCCGCCCAGCTTCTTCTCTGCCATTCTTGCTCTCCTATTCTTTAAATCGATTCAGATGTTCGGTGATTGTAAAGCTGCGTATTTCTGCTCTCAAATACTGACTAAGTTTATTGAGATAGCTTATCTAAAAATAAGGTTGCATAGATCTCGTTAGCTATTGAATTAAAGATGCTTTATTCTATTTTTCACTTTCAAAAAGAGCGTCGAGCTTCTGCTCATAAACGTGATATCCCAGTACCTCATATAATTCAGTTCTGAGACTGCATTTTTTCAACGCAGGCCTTTTGGTCGCCAGCGATGGCGATGGTTTGGTACACATCCAGAGCCGCCTTGCTCATGGCGCGAAAGGCGCTAAGCGGGTAAAGCACCATAGAGACGCCGTTCTCCGCTAATTCTTCGCAGTTAAATAGCGGCGTCGCGCCAAATTCAGTGATATTTGCCAGCACCGGCACTTTAACGGCTTCGGCGAACTGACGGTACTGATCCAGCTCGAGTATCGCCTCGGGGAAAATAGCATCGGCGCCAGCTTCTACGCAGGCAACAGCCCGCTCGACAGCAGAATTCCATGCCCTCTACAGCCAGCGCATCGGTTCGTGCCATGATCACGAAGTCGCTATCGCTCTTGGCGTCCACCGCAGCCTTGATACGATCGACCATCTCCACTTGACTCACAATCGCCTTATTTGGCCGGTGGCCGCAGCGCTTTTGCGAAACCTGGTCCTCGATATGCACGGCAGCAGCACCTGCGCGCTCCATAGCCTTGATTGAGCGAGCGATGTTAAACGCGCCGCCCCAGCCCGTGTCGATGTCTACTAAGAGAGGTAGCTCCGATGCACCGCAGATGCGCTCAACATCATGAATTACGTCGTTTAGACTTGTGATGCCTAGATCCGGCAGGCCGTAGGAGGCGTTTGCCACGCCAGCACCGGATAGGTAGAGAGCCTTGTGACCGGAATCTTCGGCGAGCATGGCGCAATAGGCATTGATTGCACCGACAACTTGCAAGGGATGGTTCTCAGCAAGTGCCTTGCGAAACTTTGCGCCGGCAGAAAGTGAGTTCATAGCGTGCTCCTTAAACTGAGTATTTGAATAATTCTTTAAATTACTGATTGAATTGTTTTATTAGTGTCTTTTTCGCGCCAGCTATATGTCTTTTCATCAGCAGCTCCGCGAGTTCCTCATCTTTATTCTCAAGGGCATCGACAATCTGGTGGTGTTCCTTAAAAGCTTGCTCTGGTCGGGAAGGGCCGCTGCTTGTCTGCACTCGATACAGGCGGAGGAGGTGGTACAACTCGCCACATAAGAAATTGAAAAGCCGAGTATTTCCGCTAAGTTGGACGATTAGGTAATGAAAATCCAGGTCGCCTTCCTTCTGGTAGTACAGGCGGCCATTTTCTGACTCTATCTGTTTCTCATGATTCGACAGTAGTTCGCGTAGTTTCAGGCAATCATTGGCACTCGCGCGGCTCGCTGCTAGACGGCAGGCCAGGCCTTCGAGGGATTCTCTAATTTCATATATTTCAATGGCTTGTTCAGATATTTAGAGATACAACCTTAGCGCCGACATTAGGTGTGATCTCCACTAGTTTGCAGCCCTCAAGCCGCCGTATAGCTTCACGCAGCGGGCCACGGCTAATGCCGTACTGCTTACTTAATTGGGGTTCGTTGACCTTGGAGCCAGGTGCCAGCTCGCCTTTGACGATGGCGGTGCGGATTTGGCCGAAGACCGTATCGGCGAGAGTTGAAAGCTTAGGGATGGCTTCGGTGCTCATTAGAAATATATGTCAACAATAATTTGAATAAGAATGCGATTATTAATAGAATTTGACCATATAAGCAACATAATTGTTGACAATATATGACTATCTAACTGACACAGGGGCTATTTGCGAACTGCTTGAGGCGAGCGAAATCTTCGTTGTGACTTGAGTATCCGCTATATGGACAGGTTGTTTTGCATGACCTTTCAAAAGGTGATGGGCTAGTTGAACTATTAAGAACGGTATTGATCAGAGGGCTGTTTAAACTGAAATTCTTGATTCCGTAAGTGTTAATAATTCAGTGGGAATGTCAGAGCGACTCCATCATCATGTTGATGGATTTTTATGCACTTTAATTATGGTAAGCTTACTACGAATTGATAAGTAAAATTTGAGTCTAAAATATTGACCTTTAATAAATTCCAAGACTTCCTAAGCGGCTTGGTCGCTCGTCAGCGCGATCGTTTCTCCAAGAACGGCGCTCCCAATATTGATGATTTGCTCGATCGCCTAATGGGCAACACGGGCGAGGTGTCTGCGATCGTCGCTGCGCGCGAGTTGCTGGATGTCTATAAGGGCCTGGACGACGAAGGCAGGAAAGAATTCTTCTTCAACATAGAACAAAACTTCAATACGGAGCCTGCTAGCGTTAAGTTAGCTTTCGACACCTTCGATGCAGACCCAAGTAGTACTAACCTGAATCGCCTCTATCATGCAGCAGAGCCGCGACGCGTAGAATTGTTTCGGCGCTTGAATCAAACTCCCGGGGCAACGCATGACCTAGTGGGCATGCGCAAAGACCTGCTTAGCCTCCTGCGTGAACACCCTCAGTTGTCGGCAGTCGACGAAAACTTCATGCACCTGTTTCGCTCCTGGTTCAGTCGTGGCTTCCTGCTGTTGCAGACCATCGATTGGTCTACATCAGCAGCTATTCTCAATCGCATTATTCGCTATGAGGCTGTGCACGCGATTAAGGACTGGGACGACCTGCGCAGTCGTGTGGACCGACCGAACCGGCGTTGCTTCGCTTTCTTTCATCCGGCGCTGACGGATGAGCCGCTGATTTTTGTTGAGGTTGCGCTGAGTAATGAGATTCCTAACTCTATCGATTCGATATTGAATGATACGCCTAAAGTTGATGTCGATCCTACGAAATTTACTACTGCTACGTTCTACGGCATTAGCAATTGCCAGCCGGGTCTGAAGAATATCTCCTTCGGTAACTTCCTCATTAAGCAGGTGGTGCAGGAGCTGAAGGCGGACTATCCGTCTATTAAGCAGTTTGTGACGCTGTCTCCGATTCCTGGCTTTAAACGCTGGCTGGATGCTGATGCGGAGATAGACAGTGTTGAGTTGCTCGAGCTGAAGACGCAGATGCGCTCTTTGGACATTGTTGCGGGCAATGTGGCCGAGCATGAAGAGACCATACGCAAGTTAATGCTGAACTATCTCCTGTTAGCAAAGAAGGGGAAATATCCCATGGATCCTGTCGCTCGATTCCATTTGGGCAATGGGGCGCAGGTGCACCAGATCCATGCGTCGGCTGACTTAAGCGACAAAGGTCTCGCTCAATCCTATGGGGCGATGGCTAACTACCTCTATGATCTGGGCCATATCGAACGTAATCACGAGCAGTACGTCACCGAAGGCAATATCGAGTTTAATGACAAGCTAAAGGCCTCGCTACTCAAAGGCTAGGCACAGTCCTGGCTTTTTCCTCTCTCTGGTTTCCTGTCTGTTCCCTTTTCTAAATACCCTGCTGTTTGGCGTTATGCAGAATTGATTCCGGCTCAATTCCTTTTGTATTCAAAATCCCAATAAACCGTTATAAGATAGTGTGATATCTGGTATCTCCCTTTGTTTGATCGAATGCCTGGGAAGAAGTGGAGCTGAATCTTTTCGCTAGAATTAAAGCTGGTATACTCCCCATTTGACAATTAACACAGCAACTTGCAGCGTTTCCCAAACCATGACTCCAGACCGATAAGTCCACACAAGCCATCCTCTCTATACAGGACGTGTTTAGCTCTTCGGAGCTTGACGAGTTGTGCCAGCGTATTATCTCCAGCGGCATATTGGGTAGGTCGAAGCATTACGGAGCGATGCTACAGTACCTCGTTAGCTGCTCTGCCCAGAACCGACAGCCGAAGAGAGATTGAGCTGGCGACGGATGTGCTGGGTAAGGATAGTGATTTCGATGTGTCTGCGGACTCATCGGTACGTGTGTATGTGCACCAGCTGCGCAAGAAGCTACATGCCTACTATGAGCAGAATGAATTGGATGTTGCCTACAAATTGGTTATTCCGAAGGGAAGCTATTCTCTAGCGGCAATCGCCGTCACGCCTATCGCTAAGGCCACAAGTTTTTCACTAGCGAAGCTTGGTGTGAGCAACGCCCTGTTGCTCACTTTCGTCGTTCTGCTTGGTGCGAATCTTGTGTATATGTTCAGTCAGCAAAGCGAAGCGAGCAGGCCGCCATCGCAGTTCGCTGCAGCGCATCCGCTATGGGAAGCTGTGTTGGGTGACGACAAACCGCTTCTGATAGTTATGGGCGACTACTACATATTCGGGGAGCTAAATGCCAACGGCAATGTTGCGCGTATGGTGCGCGAGTTTAATGTGAACTCTAGTAGCGATTTGGAAGATCTGCAGTTCAGCGATATCGAACACACAGAAAACTATTTGGATCTAGATTTAAGTTATATGCCTGAGGGCAGTGCATACGCGCTAGCTAAGATTGTGCCTATCTTGCAGAAAAGCGGTAAGGCGGTAAATATTACGATGATGTCCGATCTAACAACTGCAGATATTCGCAGCAATCACATTGTCTATATTGGTTATATCAGCGCATTAGAAAAACTGACCAGCATGACTTTCGCAGGTTCTGGACTCCGAATTGGCCGCAGCTACGATGAGTTATTCAATACCAAAACGGCTGAGTACTACACTAGCGATGCTGGATTGCCGGAGGAAGGGGATCCATTTCGGGACTATGGGATGTTTTCAACATTTCCTGCGAGCACGGATACGCAAGTAGTTATGATCGCCGGTATGCGAGATGCGGGGTTGATGCATACGGCGCAGGCATTGTCGGATACAGCAGCCCTGGATGATCTTATTGTGTCGATCGATAGTGACACGGATGAGGCTGTAGCAGGGTTTGAGGCGTTGTTTGAGGTCTATGGCTTAGACAGGTTGAGCTTCGATGCAAACTTAGTGTATACGAATTTATTAGATACAAGGAAAATTTGGGAAGCTCCGTAAGCATGCAGAGCGAGTAGTTCGAGTTGAGTAATACAGGTGAAGCAACCTAAATAATAGATTGCTTCACTAGAGATGGCTAGCCAATCTTATTTGCTCGAACAGCGCTGCGTCTTGCCTTAACCGCTTTCGCTTTTGCTTTATCATCGCCGAACTTATTGATCGAGAAGTACGCATTCTTCTGCTTTCTCTTTACGCCTTTGCCTTCCTGCCAAGTTGCAACCCAGGAATGATCTTTCTCTGAATAGCTAACCCCAATCTCGCCGGAGCTATTCAGTGGTGATACTTTACGCGGGCTGAATTTCGCATAGGGCCAATTGCTGCCGTAAATCTTCTTACCTTCGATGTCTCTCTTCTTTTTTGCAGCGGCTATGGCTTTTGCCTTGCCACCGAATTTCTTGAAGGGGAAGGACTGTTGGAAGCTCTTACTATCGTATTTGATGCGTACCCAGGCGCAATTTGTGCCACGGGATTCGATAATGCTGATGTGATGCAGTGCGCTTAGTTTTTTCACAAGAACCTCTTTTCGGTCTAGCGATCTTTCGCTTTGTTGTGGCTACTCAGGGACTCCACGATCAAGATTTGACAGTGAATGGCGGTACCGAAATAGCTGTGTTATGCCAATATGAAAGGCAGTGACTCAGTTTTTATTGTAAAACTCGTTGTGTACGGATTGAGTGGAGCAATAAAGTAAGCGGTAAAACCTGAGGTGTTGTCGTAAAGTGTACACCCATATTTGGAGAGGGGCTAGTTTAAGGGAGCTCGAGAGATCTAGTTGTGAGAGTAGCGGGTATAGCTCGATTGTTAGGCGTGAGAGGCCATATGCTGGATCACGCCTGGCTTGCGACTCTCTACTTTGTCTATGCTGTAGTCGTAGTTCGCGGCGCTGGGGTCGATATCCTTGGCCTCAACTATCGCAGCCGACAGATCTGCCTGGGCGGCCTGCTTAGTGAGATACGGTCCGGATATCTTAACTTGCAAGCTCGGTTCGTTTGGCGCACTTGCCACTATGTAAAAGTTCTTAGAATCCACTGTTTCTGTTCCACCCGCCATCTGGCAGATAAGTCGACATAAAATATTTTGGGTGCTGCTCGCAGCTTGCTGTAGCTCTGAGTTTACGCTGTGTACCGCTTCTATCGGCAGCGTATTAAAAACCAAGAGCCTGCCGAATACAAGATCAGATAAGCACTATTTTTATTGCTTTAGATCACTGTAAAAGAGGTCATTTGATGCGGCAGATTGGTGAAGCATAAACCTCTCTCTACTCGGGGTTTGAGTCCTACATCACAGACCACTAAATAAGGTGAAGTAAAGCTAAATCAGGCATCCTATTGAATACCACGCCAGTCGCGGAGTATTTGGACCAAAATAACGTTTTGGTTGGCAAGAAGCTGGAGCAGAATCGCTCGAATTAGCATAAAATGTCTTAAATTCAAGCAGCTATCATGGCGAGCTGAAAATTTTACGAGTTGAGAATGACCGATTTGAAGACGATAAGCTTGGTCTTACCCGTACGCAACGAAGCTAGGCTCATGCGTGAGCAATTACAGCGGTTGCAGTGCTATCGGGCGAAAGGGCATGAAGTCATCGTCATCGATGGCGGCAGCGTTGATGCCACGGTAGAGCAGACTAAAGGCTTGGTGGATAGGTGTGAGGTCAGCGCCGCTGGGCGCAGCAATCAAATGAATCATGGTGCCTCGGAGGCTAAGGGAGACATCCTGCTGTTTCTCCATGCGGATACCGAGCTTCCTATTAATGCCGATGAGTGCATCTGCAACGCCCTGACAGCCCAAGACAGTCGCTGGGGCTGGTTCGACATTAAGCTAAGCAAGCCCCAGCTTGCTTTTCGTGTGGTGGCTGCGATGATGAACTTGCGAGCCCGCCTCACGTCGGTCTCAACCGGTGATCAGGCATTGTTCGTGGAGAGGGAGCTGTTTCAAGAAGTAGGGGGTTTCCCGCCGCTCGCTTTGATGGAAGACATTGCTATCAGCAAGGTGCTTAGGCGCAGAGGTAGTCCCGCTAGGCCAGTAGGGCTGGTAACTACTTCAAGCAGGCGCTGGGAGGAGAATGGACTGATTTCGACGATATTGCTGATGTGGAGGCTGCGTTTCCTCTATTTTATTGGTGTGAAGCCCCAGAAACTGCGTGAGATCTACTACCCCAGCCATGACTGAGCAAAGAACAGTCCCTGACCCCGCTACCGGGCATCCGTGCTCTCGAATCGTAGTGTTCGCCCGAGAGCCACTCCTTGGAAAGGTTAAATCGCGCTTAGCGATCGAGATTGGCGCTCAAGAAGCGCTCGTTGTATACCGGGCCATGCTCGCCCGCCTAGGCCAGCTCCTTGCTCAGGCGCAGATTGCTGCATGGGACTTATGGGTAACCTCGAACTGTTATAACAAAGACTTTGTATCTATATGTAATAAAAAAATATATATCTTCAGAATGGGCAAGACTTGGGTGCGAGAATGGATGCTGCCATCCGGCAGACTCTGCAGGAGGAGAATGTTGAAAGCGTCGTTCTTATAGGTACTGACTGCCCGGCTCTGACAGAGCGCTATCTAGATCAGGCTTTACTTGCTCTGGAATCTGGTGTCGATGTAGTTCTAGGCCCGGCGGAGGATGGAGGCTATGTGTTGGTAGGTATGCGACGCCCAATAACGGCGGTTTTTGAGGATATACCCTGGGGAACCGATCAGGTCATGCACAGAACTCTAGAGACCCTCAAAGCCAAGGAGCTGACGTATAGGCTATTAGATACGTTGTGGGATGTAGACCGGCCAGAAGACCTTGCTAGGCTGCAGTTGCTGGAGCCGCCACTTAGCTGGAAGTTAGATCATTAGTCTGAGTATTGAGAGTCCAGAGAGGATTCTAGCTCGATTAGCTTGCCGGCGAGGCGTTCGGAGTCGATCTTGAAGTCACCATTGACGATTCTGCGATGGAGAGCGACAACCTTGGTTACATTCAATTCGGGGAGTTCATCAATCGCAGCGCGGAGTTCGTTCAAGTCCACATCGGGCTGCGTTGTCTCGGGCGCGCTAGTGATATTGGCTCTTAGCTGAGTAACCACGGGCCTAAGCATCTCTTGGCTAGCGTTGTGGTGCTTCCCAGGAGAGCTTGGTGCTGAAGTATTTTTTTTCACGGAAGTAATTCTTCTCAATCCCTGTTTGACGCGGCTAATTCCCTGATCATCATTACTTGTTTTCGACTGTTAAAGGGGGCAATTGCAAAGGCCACCCAGCTGTAGTTTTGGGCAATCTTGATTCCGCAACAGGCTCGATCTTCGGGCTGGTGTAGCTGCGGGTCTAATCTATAACGACAGCTAAATTGATATCTTTAAGGTCTGCGCGACTCTCTCACTATCAACAAACTGCAGTGATTAGCCTAGGGCCAAAGCTTCCTAAGTATTTGTAAAAAATGATTAAAATTATCAATTCGTGAATAATTGGGCCGAATTTAATGGGCAGGCGAAGTGCTTACTACCGCTGAATAGCAGTAACTACCGCGCTTGAATTTATTCAAATTTATGGAATTATTTTCGTTTTCCGAGCAATGAGCTTTGCGCTATAGCTACACAGGCACAATTTAGTTCACACAGGGTGCTAGAGGTGCGCAGAAGACACTACGGCATTGCCATAGCATTCGGTAAATTCATTTGGAAACTTCGTCACTTTTCCACTGCTGAGGGTCACGCAGATTAATTCCCAATGACCTCGTTGAACTGTTTGGCCCGTAGCGAGGTTAATCATCTGAAAACGCCGCTCGAGGCGGAATTTTCCGTCACAGGCTGTTAGCCATGTAGCAATTAGCAGATCTTCATTTTCGAACGACGGCAAGAAATATTCATAGCTCGCTTTGCGGATTGCTACACCGCGATTCAGGCGCTGATAGTCTTTTATGCCTAGGCCCAAAAATTCGGAATGATTCCAAGCACACTGCTCGCACCAAATCACATAACAGGCGTTATTCGCATGTCCCATGCCATCGATATCAGACTTCACGATTCTTATGGGATGCACGTGAGGGGCGGAATAATCCCACGTATGTTGATCTGTTGGTGTGCTCACCTAATTATTACCGTATTTGCTATAAGCTGTGATGGCTTTGATTTTATAGCAAGTTAAGAAATTAAGGCAGCGAAGTTCATTTTATTGAGCTTTTCTGCTCAAGCATCCCATCAAATTCATGTGGCTTCATGAGAGAAGTAACCTGATAGGCAATTCAGGAGTTTAGCGTCAACTGATCAAAGAAATTCAACCCGATGCCATCGACTGCCTGATCCGGTGAGTTGTGGTGTTATTTCGCCCTTTTCTCAAGTTCTACTAGAGAAAAGGGCGAAACCAATTGTGTAGCAAGCGCAGATAATCGACTTGTTGATTTCGAAACGCGACCTGCTATGCAGCATGGCGAAAAATTGCCAAGGTATGGATGCATGGGGGAAAAATCTAGACATAAAAATCGTAAGCGGCAATCCCTTCGATGCCTCGCTAGTAGATCAGGCGGGAGAAACCTGCGCAGGTGACAGGGTTGCCTATGACGCGTTGATAAAGAAAGGTAATGGCTTCTTTGTAACAGAGTCATCACAAAGGCGAATTAGTCTCTAATGGTTTATTTGCTCAGAACAAGAAGATATGCCAACTCATATCAGCGCAGAAAATATCAAACTTTATCGATATGGCCTGTACTGCATGCGCTGATACGGGAAGCAATGTTGCAAAGTAGAGAGAGGCATTGTAGTAGTCTGATTTTGGGAGCTCAGCTATCGGCCTTCAAGTGAGCGACCTCCGTCGGGGGTTTATTTTCAGCTGCCTGCTTTGGCGGAAAGTCTCATGCCAGATTGAGAGTAACGCTAGGCCGGAAGCTCTCTTAATTCGAATTTTTTGATCGCGCCAAACCCTATTTTTTCTCACTATCACCTCCTTTGAAAATAACGCTTCAACGGCGCTGAGTACGTTTGACTAATGTTCTCCTAGCGGGTCTAATTGAACTTAAATCTCGCTGTGGCGAAGCTACTAATAAACCCCGTAGTGCAATTCCGGGATCTAGTTTATTGCTCTATTACTGAATATAACTGAGTGACCTGAGTCGATTATAATGATTGAGAAAGCCCCAATATTGCTAATCGATGACAATGACGAATCGAGTCAAAATCTTAGAACGGTACTCGCGTTTCTTGGCGAATCGATCACGTCAGTTAATACTGCTGCATGGGTTATTCAGGTGGAGGAGAGTGGACTAAAAAGCTCGCAGTTTTCGGCAGCGATAGTCGCTAATTGCAATGGAAAGGGGTTAGCCTCTCTGATTCAAGAACTGCACACTTGGGAAGGAGGTTTGCCTTTTATCTTGGTGGGTGAGCAGCATCTCCCCGAAAAATTAGATCCTAAATTGCATTCCGCTATTACAGCACAGTTGCCCACTCAGCTAAGTTATCAACCACTGCTGGATGCTCTACATAAAGCCAAAATATTTCATGAAAATTTCAATCGGCTTCGTAATTTCGACGGGGTGCGTGACTTTACTATGTTTCGCAGTCTCGTAGGAGAGAGCGATGTCTTGCAGAAAGTGCGTTACATGATGGGCCAGGTAGCCTGCAAAGAAGTTAGTGTGCTGATAACGGGAGAGTCAGGTACGGGGAAGGAAGTGGTGGCGAGGAACCTACATCTGAACTCTAACAGGTCAGAAAAACCATTCATCCCAATAAACTGTGGAGCGATACCTCGTGAGCTTCTCGAAAGTGAATTGTTCGGGCATGAGAAGGGCGCCTTTACGGGTGCAATCGCATCCAGGGCTGGACGATTCGAATTAGCCGACGGCGGAACGTTATTCCTAGATGAGATTGGCGACATGCCTTTGAGCATGCAGGTGAAGCTGCTAAGAGTCTTGCAGGAGCACAGCTTCGAACGAGTTGGTGGCGTGAACACATTGCAGGCCGATGTCAGAATTTTGGCTGCAACCCACAAAGATTTGGAAGAGATGATCCGGCGCGGCGAATTCCGGCAAGATCTCTATTATCGAATCAATGTCTTTCCTATCGAGATGCCGTCCTTGCGCGAACGACCCGAAGATATTCCCTTGCTGCTTAATGAATTGATCACCATTATGGAATCAGAGAAGCGCGGTTCTATTCGATTTAATTCTGCAGCAATTAACTCTCTTTGTAATTACGAATGGCCAGGTAATGTGAGGGAGCTCGCAAACTTGGTAGAACGTATGGCTATTCTCTATCCCCACGGCATTGTGGGTGTTGAAAATCTGCCCGAGAAATTTCGAAAATATTTTGATGGCAATGCGGCTTCGCCACTGGATTCGATCGGCTTGGATACCTCTGCAGATGCCAGCGTGGTGCGGCTGCAGAAACGCTCGGTTCGAGAGGACGCAGCTGCATTAGATTTAGGAAGCTGTCTATTGCCCTTAACCGGAATCGATCTAAAAGAATATCTCTCCAATTTAGAGAGAGATCTTATCGAGAAAGCACTATCGGACAGCAGCGGGGTGGTCGCTCGGGCGGCTAATAGGCTGCAGTTGGGTAGAACGACGCTGGTGGAAAAAATGCGCAAATACAACCTGCAGAAGCCGCAAGAATCTGAGTCAGAGTCTAGTTCTGAGGAAGGCGTCGAAGCGCTAGATATTGCAGGTAAAAATAAATCAGCTTCTGTATAGTCATCAGTTATTCCCCCTGACAGTATTTCCGTCTAGTACAGCCGATTTTAATTCCAAACTAATTCGAAGGCCTGAGTTGTTTAACTGCTCTATTCGGGTGAGGAGGAAATTCCACTCTATAGCTAGCCAAATTTCTGTTACACGTTCATCTGAGGCTTCGCGGACTCGTTCTAGTTTTAAGGTGCTTAACTCGCCGAGTGGTGTAGAAATAATTTCCTCGCCGACTAAGCGATACTCCTGCATCTGAATGGCGTCGCCATCGACAATTCCGAATAAGAAGCTGGTTTCGTCCTCAGTGTTGTCGATCAGGGCCTGCCTTATCGAAACCTGATAGCTGAGCTGATCCATGACGCCTTCTTTTAACTGCAACTGCCAGCTCTCGTTGCCTTCTGTGCTTAGAGCTACTTCTGCATGCCCCAATTAAAGAAGATGGCGTGACTGGCCCTGCTTACGCCGCTGAGTTGGGAGGAATAATGGAGGGGAACGACTCGCTTGCCGTCAATGAGAAATTCGCTCGCTTGTTCCAGATTTGCTAAAGCTTGTCCTGCGATACTGGCCTCTAAAGAGTTGCTCAAACGGTACGAGCTCTCATCTATTTTGCTAAGGCTGCGGGTAGCTGTCGCCGCCAGGCCGTTAGCGCTAGCTTCGTATTGTGCGACATATTCTAGCAGGGGTGTGTTCTGCGCGCAGCAGTAGCTAGCAAAACTGTTAAGAGTAAAAGTCAAAAGTATTGCTGTGGCTTTTTTACTCATGAACCGTTAATCGCTGGCCTGTTTCTGGCAGAAGTTGTTCGTCCAGAAAGGCACTGTTTTCATCGAGAGATAACCTACCATCGGCAAATAAAGAGACTACGGCAGGGTAGAGAACATGCTCCTTCTCATGGATTCTCAAAGCGAGAGTCTCTGCATTATCTATTGACTCGATAGCAATAGACTCTTGAGCGATCACTGGCCCGCCATCGAGTTCTTCTGTTACAAAGTGCACCGAAACGCCATGCATTTTTTCGCCTGCGTCGAGCACCCGCTGATGTGTGTTAGTGCCCGGGTAATTTGGGAGCAGAGAAGGGTGGATATTGAGAATTTTCCCTCGGTAACGCTTAACAAAGTCGGCGCCGAGAATGCGCATGAAGCCCGCTAGCACAATAAGACCAGGCTCATACTCATCTATGGCTTGGCTCAGCGCCTGATCGAATAAGTCGCGGCTCGCATATAGCTTATGGTCGACTACTCGTAGTTGGGATATTGCTTTGTTTCGCTAGTTGCAGCCCGTATGCGTCTGGCTCGTTAGAGATAACGCCTCTGACTCTATAGTTTCCAGCGCTGCTAAAATCCATGAGAGCTTGTAGATTGCTCCCGTTTCCGGATATTAGAACTACTACTGAACGATGATTGTTGTGCATGACTAGGGCTTTTGGCGCTAAAGTATAACTACGGAAGCGTCTTCGTCACTATCGCGACTAGCCACACTACCGAGGAGAAATGCCTGATCGGAGTCTTTGTTAAGAATCTCTAGTGTTCGTTGGGTTTGCTCTGCTGAGACGCAGAGGATCATTCCAATCCCGCAGTTAAAGGTCCTCAACATTTCAGAATCGGCTACTCCGCCTTTTTCTTGTAGCCAGTTAAAAATCTTTGGTCGGACCCAGGCATCGGCTCGTATCTGTGCTTGAGCAGCTTCGGGCAATACGCGCGGAAGGTTCTCGGTAATTCCTCCCCCGGTTATATGGGCCAGCGCATGGATATCGACAGACCCGGCTAATGCGGCGATTGTTTTCACATAAATTTTAGTTGGTTCGAGCAGAGTTTCCCCCAGCGTGCTTTCGCCAAACGGTTGATCTAATTTGGAGCCACTGACCTCGATGATCTTACGGATTAATGAGTAGCCATTGGAATGGGGACCTGAGGAAGTTAGCCCGATCAAGTTATCACCGACGACAACTTTTTTCTGATCAATGATCTCGGATTTCTCAACCACGCCGACTGAGAAACCCGCGAGATCATAGTCTTCGTCGGAATACATGCCTGGCATCTCGGCGGTTTCACCTCCGATAAGTGCGCAACCGGCTAGCTCACAACCTGCGCCTATCCCCTTCACTACCTGAACCGCGCTCGCTACATTGAGGCCGCTAGTTGCGTAGTAGTCCAGAAAGAACAGCGGTTCGGCACCGCAGACGATGAGGTCATTTACGCACATGGCAACCAGGTCGATACCGATTGTGTCGTGCTTGCCCATTTCTATGGCAAGTTTTAACTTCGTGCCGACACCATCAGTAGCTGAAACCAATACGGGTTGCTTATATCCGCTGGGAATCTCACACATGGCGCCGAAGCCACCTAGTTCGGAAAGAACTTCAGGGCGATTCGTCTTGCGTGTTACTGCCTTAATTTCATCAACTAGTGCATTGCCAGCGTCGATATCGACGCCTGCATCGCGGTAGCTTAAAGATGGTGTTGAATTGGAGGCGGGCTTGCCGTTTTCATCGCTAGATGTCATCGCATATTTCCTATGTGTCGGGATTGGATTTGGCCCGCTAATTTAGTCGCGCATTTTATCAAGATGCTGTGCTCCCGTCAGTGACTAAATGTCCTTCTGTCAATGCCTCATCAAGTAAATTGGTTGTAGAGATAGGATAGCTAAGCGAGCAGACAAGTCGCTAGACATAGAACCACGCTGGAATTTCCCTTTGCGGGATGATTTACAGTATTATTCTGCCCATGATCGCCCAACTGAAACAAATCGTCCGGTATTCCCTCATGCTGCTTACGCTGCTGCTTATTTCATGGCAGCCGAGCGCAGCGCTGCAGGTCAGTGGGCTGTACAGCCAGCAAATCCCAGTCACGAATGATGGCGAGGCCGAGCGCAATAGGGCTTTTAGGGAAGCGTTTGCAGCCGTGGTAGTGAAAGTCAGTGGAGACCCGCGCTGGTTGGAGAACCCAGCCATTGAGAGGGCAATCGCTCAGGCGCAGAATTACGTTGAGGCCACGAGTTATATAAGCGAATCGATTCAGCTGCCTCTCGAAGACAATACTGCGTCTGCGGATACCGATGAAGAGCAGTTCTATACGGCTGAACAGCGCATTATTTCTATAAATTTCGCTGCCGCACTTATCGATGAACTGCTTGCCGATGCCGGTATTCCTGTCTGGGACGGCAATAGACCCAGCGTATTGGTCTGGATGGTGTTGCAGAACTCTGCCGGCGACCGCGAGTTTTTGACAGCGGAGAGTAATCCAGAAATAGTTCAGGTGATGCAAGATTTTGCGGCAGCTCGGGGGTTACCAATCATCTTTCCCGTTCTAGATTTCGAGGATAGGAAAGCGCTCTCTGAAAATGTCGCCTGGAATCTCGACGAAGCGGTCATTTCTAGCGCGAGCGAGCGCTATGGAGCGGATAGTATATTAGCTGGCCGTCTCCATTTTACCGCTAGTAGCGAATTAGTAGGCCTTTGGCAGTTTCAGTTTCAGGACCAAGCTTACATATTCGATGGTTTCGATAGTGAGTTACAAACCTATTTGTATGATCCGCTCAATCGAATCACTACGCAGTTAGCTAGCTATTTCGCGATCCTCCCCGAGTCGATCGACGGTGAGACGATTCGTCTACGAATCGATGGTATCAAGAATCTGTATGCTTATTCTTCGCTTCTCAACTACGTTGAAAATCTTGGATTGGTAGCTTTAGTGACCACGGCTGCGGTAGATGGAGAGCGGATCGAATTGGAATTAAGCTTGGTAGGAGACGCGCGGCAGTTGTATGAGCAGATCGCGCTGGATCGCGACCTCTTACCAATCTACAACACTTTAGATGAGAGCAGTCTCGCGACGTTGTTGCATTACCGTTGGACGCGCTAGCCAATGCCAAATTCTAAGCCTGATCAGCTAATGCTGGGTGTAGGCCTCGATGACGATGCCCAATTTAAAAATTTCTTCGTAACTGACGTGAACCAACCTCTTGTGAGTGCTCTTGCAGCGGGCGAGAAAGAACCCTTCCTCTATATTTGGGGCAATGGGTCGCCTGGACTCAGTCATTTACTGCAGGCGTCCTGCAACAAGACTACTGCCGAGGGCCGAACCGCCATTTATGTGCCGCTCGCTGATCAATCTCAGTTTGCGCCACAAATCCTAGAAGGTGCAGAGTCTCTCTCTTTGGTTTGTATCGATGATATCGAAAATATTGCTGGCGATGTTGAGTGGGAGGCAGCGCTGTTTACTGCTTTTAATGCGATGCTTCAGACCGGCACTCAGCTTATCGTTGCGGGCCACATGGCAGCTCAGCAACTCACTATTCAACTGCTCGATTTGCATTCGCGGCTACAGTCCGGCCTATTGTTTCAGCTGTTCGAGTTGAGTGATTCAGATAAATTGTCGGCTCTCCAGTTACGTGCGAGACAGCGGGGCTTCGACTTGCCCGATGCTGTAGGGGAATTTATTCTATTGCGCGCGGAGCGAAATCTATCTGCTCTGATGCAGATATTAGATGAGTTGGATCATAGCTCGATGCAACAGCAACGCAAGCTGACAGTACCGCTGGTGAAATCTACGCTTGGATGGTAGCTCAGCTGGCAACGATCAGAGAATCTAGAGAGATACCTGATAGTGATCTCTATACTGCCGAATAAACAATATTAGCAACACGAATATCACCGTGCAGAGCAGAGCCTCAACGAGTCCGGACCAGAATTGTCCTGGCCGAAAGGCAATCAAAACCCCGTGCATAAAGTACAAGAGAATAACGAATGACACCCAGCCGTAGGTTCGCAGGTTCGCGTAGTGTAGCCCTCGCGCGAATATGAGCAAGGGAGTGACTTGTATAAGCCAGATCGCGAGGCTTGCAGGGCGAAACTCTCCAAATACCATTAGCGCGCTGACAACGAAGTTGATTAGCAATGCGTAGTAAGCAGCGAGAAGCGATTTGCGAAGAAGCTCGATGGATGGGGGCAGGGTGTTGGGTGATGTCATAGTCGGTAACTAGCTCGTCAATTTCATTGCTATAGTGGCGACGCGTTTGCCCAATGCCGCGCAAAGCGCTTCCTCGTCATCGCTAATTGGATTATTACCCTTTGCTCCAGCGAGATGACTCGCACCATAGGGAGTGCCACCGGTAGTCGTTGTATTGAGTGCTGCTTCGGAGTAGGGAATGCCGCAGAACACCATGCCGTGATGAATCAATGGGATCGCCATGGTCAATAGTGTAGTCTCCTGCCCTCCATGTAGTGAAGAGGTCGAAGTAAACGTGGCTACCGGTTTGTCTATTAGTGAGCCAGATGCCCAGATTGCGCCCGTGCCATCTAGAAAGTGCTTGAGTGCAGCCGCCATATTGCCAAAGCGAGTAGGGCTGCCGATGATGAGGCCGCTACAGTTTTTCAGGTCTTCTTCGGTGCAGTAGATAGCTCCCTCGCTGGGCACTTCTGGCTCGGAGGCCTCAGAATTAGCGGACACGCCGGGCACTGTACGAACCTTCGCTTCCATGCCTGTTACGTGCTCGATACCCCGAGCAAGCAGTTGTGCCATTTTCTCTGTAGCGCCGTAGCGGCTGTAGTACAACACTAATACGTAAGACGAATCCATTACTTACTCTCCAATTAGGCTGAGAACATCTTCTGGCGGCCTAGCGATGACGACATTGTCACCCTTGATCACGATGGGGCGCTGCAAAAGCTGCAGATGTTTCTGCAACAGATCCAGAACTATCTCTTCGCTTAGGATTCCGTCACCAAGACCAAGTGCATCGAAGTCTTCTTCCGAACCGCGAATGGTGTCCTGCAGCTGCAGGCCGAATTTTCCTAGCAAGCACTTTAGATCCCCGATGTTAGATGGTGTTTCTAAATAATAAATAATCTTCGGGCTGACATCGTTCTCTTCACGCAGCGCTAATGCCGCCCGGGATTTCGAACACTCGGGGTTGTGATAGATGCTGATGTTTGTCATTTCACTGCTCCTCGAGAATCTGTATGTTGTTCTGAGCTTTCCTAAAACGCTTTATTTCCCAACTTTTCTCAATCTTCTCATTGAGGCGCTCATAAAATCTGTTACCAGAAGCTGTTCGTTCGAATTTGAAGCGCGCTTCAGCGTATCTGCATTATAGCTGCGCAGCGCCTTCCCCTTCCACACATCAAATGAGGTGCAACTTGCCGCAGAAGTAGCCATTGATGCTGGCTTTGACGTGCTCTAGGAGGTTTCGCAGGCTTATGAATGATAGGCTCATAGGGTGTGTTTCGCAGATCGATGCCGGCTAGGATACGTTAGTCGCTGGCATTTCTCTGTGACCTCTACTCATGTTTGGCAAGTGGCTGCGTAAAAACGCGAGAACATCCTGATTAAGCCGCTAGCTAAAAAGTTTCGGCAGGAAAGAGGCGATTGCGTCAGTCTCGATTAGCTGTTTATCTGTTGTTGCGCGATTCTTGTACTCTATCACGCCGTCTGCTAGTGACCGCGGCGACACTACTAAGCGATGGGGTATACCCATGAGTTCAGAATCGGCGAACTTCACGCCTGGGCTGGTTTTCTTGTCGCGGTCGTCCAGCAGTACCTCTGCACCAATCTCCTTGGCTTGTTCATAAAGGCTATTTCCAAATTCGACAATCTGTTCAGACTTGTGCGCATCAATCAGAATGATTACCAGTTGAAAGGGCGCGATAGCTTTGGGCCAGATGATTCCATGCGCGTCATGATTCTGTTCGATACAGGCAGCGACGACTCGTGTCACGCCGATACCATAGCAGCCCATGGGCATAACCACGGACTTACCGTTCTTATCGAGCACCTTTGCATTTAGGGCTTCGCTGTATTTAGTCCCCAACTGAAATATATGACCTACCTCGATGCCACGTTTAATTGATAAGAATCCCTTACCGTCAGGGCTGATATCGCCTTCTCGAACCTTGCGTATGTCCATGATAGCTTCGGGACTGCAGTCATCGTCCCAGTTTGCGTTGATGAAATGATAACCGGGCTTGTTCGCGCCGCAGACGAAGTTGTGCATCTCGCTGGTGCTGTTGTCAGCAATACAGCGTATGCCTAAATCTGAGAGGCCAACAGGTCCTAGCGAGCCTACGGAACATTCCACTTTTTTCTGGATCAGATCGTCATCTGCAAATTCTAGTGGAGAGGCGAGTCCGCTGATTTTTGAAATCTTGGTCTCATTGAGTTCCTGATCTCCACGCAGCAAGAGCGCGACGAGATTATCTGTGCGCTCTCCCTCGTCGTTGGTTGCATGCACAAAAAGTGTCTTCACTATGCGCTGTGGCGAGACTTTTAGTTTAGCGGCTACTTCTTCGATAGTGCTCGCCTGACCAGTATCTACCAGTTCGCGAGATTTAGGTTCACCGTCATCTTCATCACCGGCTGGCGCCGGTGTGCCGACGGCAAGTTCGATGTTTGCTGCGTAATCGGATTCGCTGCTAAAAACGATTTCGTCTTCGCCGCTATCAGCGAGCACGTGGAATTCATGGGATGTGCTGCCGCCAATACTGCCGGAATCGGCAATCACCGGGCGATAGTGTAAGCCGAGGCGGTCGAAGATATTGCAGTAGGTCTGATGCATGACTGCATAGGTTTCATCCAAGCATTCCTGGCTCGCGTGAAAGGAATAGGCATCTTTCATAATGAATTCTCGTGAGCGCATGACACCAAAACGCGGGCGTCGCTCATCTCGAAATTTAGTTTGAATCTGATAGATATTCGCCGGCAGCTGGCGATAGCTGCTGTACTCGTTTCGAACGAGGTCGGTAATTACCTCTTCGTGAGTTGGGCCTAGGCAGAAATCGCGATCGTGGCGATCTTTAAAACGAACCAGTTCTGGGCCCATTTGTTGCCAGCGTCCAGATTCCTCCCAGAGCTCCGAAGGTTGAACTACAGGCATAGATACTTCCATCCCGTCGGATTTATTCATCTCTTCACGAACGATCTGACTGACTTTCTGCAGTACACGCAGCCCTAACGGCAGCCATGTATACAGTCCGCTGGCGAGCTTTCGTATAAGACCTGCTCGTAACATCAGTTGATGGCTGACTATCTCAGCATCTGAAGGGGTCTCCTTCACTGTCGCTATTAGGTATTTACTTGCTCGCATGGCTGATCCAATTCAGAATTCAATAGGGCTTATTAGAACGTATTACAAATATCTTAGACTATTTTGCGTAATGGCACTTTGTTAAATCACGTACCGCACAATGTAAGAAAGGCAGCCTGAGGCTGCCTTTCTTATGGTTCTCTATAGAATCTGGCTTTAGAGTGCTAGTGGGGCTAGGCTCTATCGACACTAGGATCTAGAAGTCTCTTTTGCTGCTTTAAAGGGCATATTCCTTGAGTTTCTTAAGAGGCAGTACCTTTACGCGAATGCTCGCAGGTTTGCGAGGAATGTCCATCATTTCACCAGGGCGGAATGGATTAGGTACATTCTTGCGAGCAGGTCGTGCTGGACGCGCTACGGATTTGATCTTCAATAAACCTGGTAGAGTGAACTCGCCAATCGCGCGCTTTTTCACGTGACGCTCAATTAGAACGCTCAGCTCTTCTAAAACAGCAGTAACTTCTTTCTTGCTTAGTGACGTATTCTCTGAAATCTCGTTTAGGATGTCAGTCTTTGTATACTTCTTTTGAATAGCTGGGGTTTTACGCGTTTTTACAGCGCTTGTTTTTGCTTTTGATGCAGCTTTCTTAGGTGATTTTTTAACAGCCATGCCCGCTCTCTTTCAGTTTAAATTACAGATTAAGTAGAATTCGTTCTAAGATTAGTGTTGGTTCAAATCTTTTCCCGAGTAATGAGATTTCGTTTTAATGCTTAATTTAGGTTTCTGCCCAAGAATAAAAATTTGTCGTTACTCAGGGGGTGTATTTATAAATCATTCACATAGCGCTAGCAAGTAAATATAGCAACTTTCCTACACAAGCCTCATGTTTATCAATAGTCCCTTAATTTAAGCGTGAAAATCACAGATCTGCTTGCAAAAAAACCGTTAAAAATCAGCAATTCTCACGACATAAAATATCTGCTTTGTCAAACTACTTTAGTGCTAATTTAGTTTCAGGCCAGACTTTTTGAGGGGATACTTTCTAAGAATCCTAAGCGTAAAAAGTAGAATCCAGAACTGCTTGAATTCTAAAAATCAGTCGCCTCACGACAAGTTTTTAGGCCCGCTTTGTTGGTTACGATATTTGCGATTTATACGGGGTTTAGTTCGAAGCGGATATTGTGTTTCTAGGTCCTCGAAATAATCTTGAATCGACGCTCGTAAATCAACATCTAGACTTAAAATAATCGGGCGCCCCGATAGGTGGCGGTCTAGATAATCTCTTGCATCAAAACTGCCTTTCTCGTTGGCGGTGATGTACGACTTCGCGATATGGCTAGGGAGTTTGGAGGAGGCACTGCTATAGAAAGCTAAGCATTCCTCCTGAAATGGAGAGTTCAATAGCATTGAATTCTCAGTGATGGGATGGGGAAGGTGCCATTGAGGAGGCATGAGAGAATAAAGCCACACAAGAGAACGCAAAGATAGGTGCGAGAGAAAAACCATATAAGGTATAATCGCTGGCTTCCAGCAGCTTCGGCCCAAACCGAATCATGAGTCTGGGCTCGAGAATCGATCTCAGCGCTGAAAATTAAGCCCAAGGAAACTGTTCGATGCCGATATACGAATATCAGTGTACGAAGTGCGAGCACAAGATGGAGGCTCTTCAGAAGATAAGCGAAAAGCCATTGCTGGATTGCCCGGTTTGTGGGAAACCGGGCTTAAGCAAGCTGATCTCCGCGGCGAGCTTCCGCTTAAAAGGTAGTGGATGGTACGAGACTGACTTCAAAACTGGCAATAAGAAGCAACTAGCTGAATCGGAGTCGACAGCTTCAAGTGGAAGTAATGCTGAAAAATTGACAGGTGAACAACCTGACTCCCTCCGAAGCAAGGGAGACGAGAAAGCGGCAGTTAGCAAAGAAGCTTCGAAAAATAAGGGAACAGACAGCAAAAAGACGCCTCCAAAAGGCTCTTCTAGTTAGTTAATAGATCGGACGGTAGTTGCTACAAGGTCAGTCGTTAATAAATAGCTGCTTCAAGGGCGGATCAACATAAAGAAAGTTTTTAAACAGGAAAATGCTATGCGCAGTAACTATTGTGGTGAACTAAACGAATCATTTGTGGATCAGGAAGTCCAATTATGCGGATGGGTTCACCGTCGCCGAGATCACGGCGGGGTTATCTTTCTTGACGTGAGAGATAGAGAAGGAATCGCTCAGATTGTTTATGATCCAGATACCGTAGAAAGTTTCGCCACTGCTGAAGGTGTGCGAAATGAATTCGTAGTCAGAGTAACTGGGATTGTTCGCTTGCGTCCGGAAGGCACACTTAACCATGATATGGGAACAGGCAAGATCGAAGTGTTGGGCAAACAGCTAGAAATACTCAATGCAGCAGAGACACCACCTATACAATTGGACGACCATTCTGAAGTAGGTGAAGACATCCGACTGCGCTATCGTTACATCGATCTACGCCGCCCAGAAATGGCGGAAAGGCTGCGATTTCGTTCGAAAGTCACTAATACCGTGCGTAACTTTCTAGATGGCAATGGCTTCGTCGATGTAGAGACGCCGCTGCTTACTAAGGCTACTCCCGAAGGTGCTCGTGATTATCTCGTACCGAGCAGAACCCATCCGAATAAATTTTTCGCGCTACCTCAATCGCCGCAGCTTTTTAAACAGATTCTAATGGCGGCGGGCATGGACCGTTACTACCAGATCGCGAAATGTTTCAGAGACGAAGATCTGCGTGCTGACCGTCAGCCTGAGTTCACACAGATCGATGTTGAGGCTTCATTCTTAAATGAAGGGCAGATTATGTCTGTTATGGAGAAGCTGGTCAGCGATGTGTTTAAGAAGCATTTAGATGTCGATTTAGGCATTTTCCCTCGCATGTCACATGCACAAGCTATGCACCGCTTTGGCTCGGACAAACCAGATCTAAGGATTGATTTGGAGCTCGTTGATATCGACGATCTCATGAAAGATGTGGAATTTAAAGTATTTAGCGCCCCGGCAAACGATGAGCAAAGTCGCGTTGCTGCGCTGCGTGTTCCTCAGGGCGCGAGCATTAGCCGCAAGGTAATAGATGATTATACGAAGTTTGTTGGCATCTACGGCGCTAAGGGTTTGGCATGGGTTAAGGTGAATGATATTGATGCAGGCTTAGAAGGTCTGCAGTCACCGATCTTAAAATTTATGCCGGATGAAGTCGTCTACGCACTTATGAAGAAGCTGGAAGCGCAGACTGGAGACATAATTTTCTTCGGCGCGGACAAGGCCAAAGTGGTCAACGAGGCACTGGGTGCGCTGCGAATTAAGGTGGCAGAAGACCTTGGACAGATCAAAGAAGGCTGGGCGCCATTATGGGTTGTCGATTTTCCCATGTTTGAAACTGCGAGCGATGGCAGTCTGACCTCGCTACATCATCCCTTTACGGCGCCGTCTTGCGATGCGAAGCAGCTAAAAGCGGATCCTCTTGGGGCGCTTTCTAGAGCCTATGACATGGTATTAAACGGTACCGAACTCGGCGGCGGTTCGATTCGTATCAATGAGGTAGAAATGCAGCAGTCGGTGTTCGAAGCGCTAGGCATTGGCGAGGAAGAAGCCCAGGAGAAATTCGGCTTCTTATTAGAAGCTTTGAGTTACGGCTGTCCTCCGCACGGAGGTATCGCATTCGGTCTGGACAGGCTTATTATGTTGATGACTGGTGCAACGTCGATCCGTGATGTTATTGCGTTTCCAAAGACGCAGTCGGCGGCATGCCCACTAACTGATGCGCCAGGCAATGTCTCAGCGAAACAGCTCAAAGAGCTTAATATCAGATTGAGAGAGCAAGCTGCGCCGAAGCAGTCATAGAAGTGGATGAAGAAGTGATTGTAAAAAGTACCTATAGATAGTGCGTGCAAAGAAGCTTAAACAAGAATTATAAGATTGGGAGTGAGTCTGTTATGGCAGGTCATAGCAAATGGGCCAATATCAAGCACCGAAAAGCAGGGCAGGATGCTAAACGCGGTAAAATTTTTACAAAGATTATCCGTGAGCTGACTGTTGCGGCAAAAGCAGGCGGTGGCGATGTGGCAGATAATCCAAGTCTGCGAGCCACAGTCGACAAGGCGCTCGCCGCAAATATGACGCGCGATACTATCGATCGTGCGGTCGCAAGAGGTGCGGGCACGTCCGAGAGTGATAATTTAGAAGAGTTGAGTTACGAGGGCTATGGCCCGGGGGGAACTGCTGTGCTCGTCGAAACGTTGACCGATAATAAGAACCGCACCGTTGCCGAGGTGCGTCATGCCTTTACAAAGTTCGGTGGCACCCTTGGAACCAACGGTTCTGTTGCTTATCTATTCGAGAAAACCGGTATTATTAGTTTTCCAGCAGGCAGCAGCGAAGAGAAGATCATGGAAATTTCTCTGGACGCGGGCGCACATGACATCGTGACCAATGAAGATAGTAGTATCGATGTGATGACTACGCTGGAAACCTTCGGTGCCGTGCAAGATGCTCTTAATGGCGCTGGTTTTGAGGCGAATGCTGTTGAGATGACCATGTTGGCATCAACAGAAGCTGATCTCGATCTGAGTTCTGCCGAGACACTCGTGCAGCTAATAGACCTTATGGAAGACTTGGATGACGTTCAGAATGTCTACCACAATGCCAATATCTCAGATGAGATAGCTGTCCAACTTTAGCTAGAGCTAGAATCAGAATAAAAGTCAAGCAAACACGCCTGCCAAGCATCGAATCAGACATCGCATTCATTGAGCGCTGTCTGATTTCCAGTACCCAGGCTGAGGAACAAAATGGCCATCATTCTCGGCATAGACCCCGGCTCCCGTATCACTGGTTATGGCTTGATTAATTCTGTCGGTAATAAGCTGGAATACATCCACTGCGGTTGTGTCAAAACAAGTAGCGCGTCTCTACCTGAGCGGCTAAAAATCATATTCTCAGAAATCTGTGAGGTAATTGAGGAGTACTCTCCTCAACAGGCAGCGGTTGAAGACGTTTTCATGGGCAGGAACGCGGCATCCGCACTGAAGCTCGGCCAGGCGAGGGGTAGCGCTATGGTCGCCTGTCTCTCAAATGATCTACCTGTCGCTGAATACTCGGCCCGCAAAGTGAAGCAGGCCGTGGTTGGTTCTGGCAGCGCGGACAAGTTGCAGGTTCAGCACATGGTTAAAGCGCTTCTGGCGATAAGTGCTAACATAGCCGAAGATGCGGCGGATGCACTCGCAGTAGCTATCTGCCATGCCAATACCGAAGCCAGTCTGATTCGGATGGCTGGCGCAAAATCATTTAGTAGGAAGAGGTTCAGGTGATAGGAAGAATACGCGGCGTACTAGTCGATAAGAAACCTCCAGAAATTCAGATCGATGTGGCTGGTATCTGCTACGAAGTGCTGGTCTCCTATGAGTACGCTCTACCAACTGCCCGAGCTAGGAAAAGAAATAACCCTGCACACGCACTTTGTTGTGCGTGAAGACGCTCAATTGCTCTATGGTTTTTTTGAAGAAAAAGACAAGTCGATGTTTCGCTCGCTAATTAAGGTCAATGGCGTGGGTCCGAAGATGGCTCTAGGCATTCTCTCCAGCATGGAGGCCGATGAATTTGTGAGAGCGGTGCGCAGCAATGATATCAATGCAATGGTGAAGATGCCCGGTATTGGCAAGAAGACCGCTGAACGATTGTTGATAGAAATGCGTGATCGCCTCAAAGACTGGGATGGCGAAGAGGGTGGCACACAGGTACCAGTATCTGCCGGAGCCTCGATCACCAGCGACGCTGAAACGGCGCTAATCTCTCTAGGGTACAAACCCCAGCAGGCAGCCCATGCTATCGCTGCGGTGTTAAAAACAAATCCAGAAATTCAGGGTTCGGAAGAACTAATTCGGCACTCATTGAAGAGTATGGCTTAATCGGTTAAGTAAATATTGATCGCTAGATCGAAACGGAATCAGAATTAGAATGGAAGAAGATAGACTCATCTCGCCTCAAGCGGCACCGGTAGAAGATTCGGGAGACCGTGCTATACGACCCCTGGTCTTGACGGACTATGTCGGGCAGAGCGAAGTCAAAGAGCAGATGGGCATCTTCATTAGTGCCGCTCGCAACCGCCAAGAGCCACTCGACCACACCCTGATATTCGGTCCTCCCGGTCTGGGAAAGACTACGCTTGCGAATATCATCGCGAATGAACTTCAGGTTTCGATAAAGGCGACGTCGGGGCCCGTGCTGGAAAAGGCAGGTGATCTGGCGGCAATGTTAACTAATTTGGATGAGGGCGATGTGTTATTTATCGATGAAATTCATCGATTGAGTCCGGTAATCGAAGAGATACTCTATCCTGCGATGGAAGACTATCAGTTAGATATTATGATCGGCGAAGGCCCCGCGGCACGGTCAATTAAGTTGGACCTTCCTCCCTTTACGCTGGTTGGCGCAACCACTCGAGCAGGCCTACTCACTTCACCTTTGCGAGATCGCTTTGGCATCATTCAGCGCCTAGAGTTCTATTCGGTAGACGAATTGACTCATATTGTGAGTCGTTCTGCAAAAATTTTGGGTACTAAGACTGACGAATTCGGTGCGGCAGAGATCGCTAAGCGGTCGCGCGGCACGCCGCGCATCGCGAATCGATTGCTGCGCAGAGTTCGAGACTATTCCGAAGTAAAAGCGAATGGCGAAGTAAACCTGGAAACGGCGGGCTTAGCTCTGGATATGCTAAGCATCGATAAGAACGGATTTGACCATATGGATCGACGCCTGCTGATGACCATGATTGAGAAGTTCGAAGGTGGTCCAGTTGGAATCGATAGTCTGGCGGCGGCGATCAGCGAAGAGCGCGACACAATTGAGGATGTGCTGGAGCCGTATTTGATACAGCAGGGCTTCATCATGCGCACGCCACGCGGGCGTGTAGTCACTCAGTTTGCGTATCGCCATTTCGGCATCAAACCGTCTGAGCAGATGGCTGACATCTACGACCAGGGACAAGCTCAACCTCAATCTGAGCAGGATTGACTAGTATCCACTGAGGGTGCTCGTTTTGGGTCACTTTCTTATAATGCACTCAATTGCCACAATCTGGCCATGATTCATCCCCGCGATAACTAAATTTACCTCTGGGTGGTTAGATTTAGTGAGTTAAATGCCTTTTCACAAAACTATTTGCCGTTTTGGCCGAATATCCCTTTGATAGTGCGGATTTCGTGCGAGTTTTGATTGCTAAACTAAATATGCAGCGGGAATTCAATCCGTGCGAATTAAATACACCGACCTAGGGCGTAGGTCGAATGTGGGTTATCTAAAACGGGTACCCAAATGGAGAACGATAGTGATCGCAGGGATTACACCTACTCAACTAATTTTGGAAGCAAGCCTGCCAGTGCAGTTAGTGCTGCTTACTTTGTTAGGTCTTTCGATAGTATCCTGGGTGATGATATTTCAGCGCGCACTGGTTCTGTCAGCTGCCTCTAAGGGAGTGCTCAGTTTCGAGCACCGTTTCTGGTCAGGGATGGACCTAAGTCAGCTTTATAAAGAAGGTAGTCAGATGCAGAAGGAGGATATTCCAGTCGTTGGCATGGAGGGTATCTTTCGCGCTGGATTCAAAGAATTTATGCGCCTGCGCCAGCAGCCTACAATGGACAAGGAAGCGGTAATGGAGGGTGCGCAGAGAGCGATGCGAGTGGCCTATTCTAGAGAAGAAGAGAAGCTAGAGAAGCACCTACCATTTCTCGCAACAGTTGCTTCAGTTTCGGTTTACATCGGGCTGTTTGGTACCGTGATTGGCATCATGAATTCATTTATTGGGCTCGCCAGTCAGGCGCAGGTGACTATGCAGGTTATAGCGCCTGACATCGCAGAGGCACTTATCGCTACTGCCATGGGTCTGTTCGTGGCAATACCAGCTGTGGTTGTGTACAACCGATATACCGCGAGCGTCGATAACATAACCGGTAGCTACATTACTTTTACCGACGAATTCTCAAGCATTCTGCACCGACAGATACATAGTGAATAAGCGCAGCTACTGAATAGGTTTGCTTGATGGATACAATTGTTCGTAAGAAACGGAAACCAATGGGTGAGATTAACGTCGTGCCTTTTATCGACGTAATGTTGGTGTTGCTCGTTGTTTTCATGGTGACCGCTCCGTTACTTAATCAGGGCATCGAAGTCGAATTGCCGAAGGCAAATAATGAGCCATTAGCTATTGATGAGAACGTGGAAACACTGGTGGTTTCGCTCACAGCCCAGGGAGACTACTTCATCAGCGTCGGAGCAACGGGCGAAGATCGTCAGCCGGTAACTCTTGAAACCTTAGGGCAGCAGGTCGGTATCATTACCAACGCAAATCCTACGATACAGGTTCTGGTGGAAGGCGATACAGAAGCGGGTTGGGGCGCGATGGTAAACCTGATTACAACTTTGCAGGCAGCCGGGGTCGCCAATCCTAATTTTATTACACAGCCCTTGGGTAGCATTTAGGGCTAATGAAAGACACGTTTAACAATGTTGTGATCTACAACGGCTATCCACTTTCGGTAGTGGTTGCTGTAACTTTTCACAGTGTAATTTTGGCGCTTTTGTTGTATCTGCAAAGTGGTAAGAGTCCTGAGGCTTTGGAATTAGTGCAGCCTACAGTGGTGAAAGCATTGCTGATTCAAGAGAACCCGCAGGTCGCAAACGAGCGCAAACGTCTGGAGCGACAGCAGCAACAGCAGAGTACCCGAGAACGGGAGGTCGCGCAGCAAGCTGCAGAGGCCGAACGGCAGAGACAGAAGCAGGCAGACTCGAGAGTGGAAGAACAAAGAAAGGCGAGAGAGCTGGCATCTTTGCGACAGCGTCAGGAGCAAGAAAGGCTAGATGCTGATCAACTCGTACGCGAACGCGAGGAGCAAAATGAACTTGAACAAGAGCAGCGCAGGCAGCTCGAATTAGCTGAGGCGCAACGCCAACAAGAGAGCCGAGATAGAGAAAAGCAGAGGCAGAAAGAAGCGACGAACGCTGCTGCTGCCGAACTTGCCAGCTCAGAATTTGAAATGGTACAGAGTGGCATGGCGATTATTCAACAGGCTGTGCAGAGTGTTTGGTCAAGACCGCCGAGTGCTAGAAATGGTATGCGCGCGATCTTACAGATAAGGATGTTGCCGACAGGGGAGCTAATTGATGCTGTTATTACCGAGTCCAGTGGCGACCCAGCATTCGACAGATCAGCGGAGAATGCAGTTTATAGTGCTGCCCCGTTCAGGGAATTACAGGCATTGCCTTCTAATGTGTTTAATGAGAACTTCAGGTCTCTCTCACTGATATTCCAACCCGAGGATTTACTGAATTGAATTTACGAAAATCGCTACCTAGTTTTTTTATGTGCAGTCTGTTCCTGTTGCCTTTCACCGCGAAGGCGGAACTAAGCATTCAGATAACGCAGGGCTCGGATAATCCAATCCCTATCGCCGTTGTGCCTTTTTCTTGGCAGGGCAATGGTGTGTTGAGTGAGGATATTTCACAGATAGTTATGAACGACTTAGAGCAAGTAGGCGAATTTAGTCCTCTGTCTCGTTCGAACATGATCAGCATACCGAGTGAAGAGCGAGAAGTATTTTACAGCGATTGGCGCATTTTGGCTCAGGACTATCTACTCGTTGGCAAGATCGATAGAGCAGAGGGTAGCCAGCTAGTTCAAGTGCAGTATGAATTTTTCGACATAAATCGCGAGATAAAACTTGCAGGCGAAGTTCTGACAGGAAGCGTGTCCCAGCTTCGTGACATAGCTCATGAGATAAGCAACGTAGTATTTGAGCAGGTAACCGGTATACGTGGCGCCTTTACTAGTGAAATATTGTATGTTGTTGCCGAATACATGAATCCTGAAAGAACAAATTTTCGCTTAGAGAAAGCTGACTACGATGGGCAGCGCGCGCAAATATTGTTGGAGTCTGTAGAACCCATTATGTCGCCTAGCTGGTCGCCAACGGGAAGAGACGTCGCCTATGTATCGTTTGAGACTGAGCTGCCGCGGATCTATATTCAGAATATCGCCACGGGCGATAGGCGTCAGATAACTAACTACCCAAATTTAAACAGTTCGCCAGAATGGTCGCCTGACGGAACTAAGCTGGCGATGGTGCTGTCCAAAGACGGTAGTCCCGATATTTATGTGCAAGACCTTACGACTAATCAGCTAATCCGGGTTACTGATCATCCATTAATTGATACAGAGCCTAGCTGGACTGCCGATAGTAGATCTATTGTATTCATGTCAGAACGCACTGGACAGCCGCAAATCTACCAGATCGAATTGGGGGCCAGCTCCTTCAACGTAGAACGCTTAACTTATGACTGTTTTCAATGCCTTAACGCGAAGTTTTTGCCAGATGGCGTGAATCTTGTGCATGTCCGCCGCGAGACGCGTCAGGACCCGAATTATAAGATTGCGGTGCTCAATATCGAAACTTTGAGAGTCATAACTTTGACGAGCACATCATTAGACGAATCGCCCAGCATTGCACCGAACGGTAGCATGATAATGTATGCGACGAAATTCAATGGAAGAGGGGTGCTGGACGCCGTATCCATTGACGGAGCAGTGAGGTTCCGGCTACCATCAACACAGGGAGATGTGCGGGAGCCAGCTTGGTCCCCGTTCCTAAATTAGCAGTTAAATTACAGAGTGCGATAGGTTTTTTAGATAACGATTTAAGTCTTTGGAGGACTCAAAGAGTGACAAAGAAAAGCATACAATCAATTAAAATGGGCCTAATGGCTATCTCACTATTTGCCTTGGTGGCATGTAGTTCAACCAGCGACACTGAAGAAGGTGCAATGGACGGCGAAGCTTCTTCAAACAGCAGCTCGTCGAATAATGGCTCCGCGCGCACAAATCCAGGTTCTACCTCGGGCCAGCTGACACAAGAAGAGATCCGAGCCCAAAATGCCCTGCGTCAGACAGTATTCTATTTTGGCTTCGATATCGCTGAGTTCAATTCTGCGGACCGTGAGACACTTTCTTTTCACGCCCGAGATCTGGCTGCAAATTCCAGCAAAAGAATTCGTCTTGAGGGTCACGGCGATGAGCGCGGCACGCGCGAATATAACCTTGCCTTGGGCGAACGTCGTGCAAATAGCGTCCTTAACTATTTAATCGTGAATGGCGCTTCGCGTTCGCAGATTGAGGTGGTTAGCTACGGTGAAGAACAACCTGCGCAAGCTGGTCAAAGCGACAATGCTTACAGCCGTAATCGTCGCGTAGAAATTGTTTCACGATAAGCACTTAACTGCGTGGTAATAAAAAACTATGAATTACACCCTGAGGGCTGCAACGCGTAAGCTGCGTATTTTCTTTTGTGCTAGCCTGCTTAGTTCATCTGTTATAGGCCAAGGGGTTGGTTCAGTTGTCGAATCACAACCTTTTACTCTCGGGCAAGCTCGCTCAGCTAATTTAGCCCCGCTCGCCGGCAATAATAATGATGCAATGTCGCTTCTGCTCGATCAGATTGGAGATCTGCAGACCGAAGTGCAGTCGCTAAGAGCGATGGTTGAGGAACAGAGTTTCCAATTGCGCAAAATGCAGCGCGATTCTCTAAGTCGCTATACCAATGTAGATGATAGATTGATTGGGCTCGAATCTAGCGCTTCATCCGCTGCGCCCGTAGTAGTGAATAGCAGTGCTCCTGGTGGCAGCACCGCAGTGGCGCCGGCCAGTAACACAACACCGCTAATTCAAAGATCTATCTCTAATTCTAGGCCAGGTTCTGTTTCTCAATCACGCCTACAGTCGCAGCTGTTGTCACCTACAACGACTCCTAACAGACCGCCAGTTGCGCGAAACATTGGAAGAGGGACATTAGAGCCAGCAGTGCTCAGCGAACAGCAGCTTTATCAGATGGCTTATGACTCGGTGATCAAGAGTAACTTCGATTTATCCATAGCCGAATTCGATCAGTATCTGAGCATCTACCCTCAAGGCCGTTTCGTTGCCAACGCGTACTATTGGAAAGGGCAGGCCTACCTCTATCTAAATCGGTACAGCGAGGCGGTAGAGTCTTATGAGGTGATTGGAAATCAACATCAAGACTCGGCCAAGCTACCAGATGCTCTTTATGGGTTGGCGCTCGCTTATGAAGGCATGGGAAGCTTCTCTGAAGCAAGGCGGCTATTGAATGACATAAAAAGAAGGTTTCCTAATACCGGTGTCGCTAACTTAGCTGATACTCGGCTACTATCCCTCGACTAATTAAATAATCAGATTCCAGAAAACAATCGTAAAATGGTTATGCGAAGCGCATTCCACGTGGCGGGATAGCCGCGGTTATTATTTCCTTGAGACAGAACAATGAGCCCCACTAGCACTCTACGTATCACTGAGATATTTCACTCGCTGCAAGGCGAGTCCAAAACAGTGGGTATTCCGACCGTATTCGTGCGCTTGACTGGCTGTCCGCTGCGTTGTCAGTATTGCGATACTGCTTATGCTTTCGACGGCGGTGAACTTATGGAATTAGATACCATAAAAGCAGTGTTGGAAGAAGTCGGTTGCGGCTACGTGACGGTAACAGGAGGGGAGCCACTGGCG
Source organism: uncultured Pseudomonadales bacterium (assembly GCA_949372635.1). Taxonomy (GTDB): domain Bacteria; phylum Pseudomonadota; class Gammaproteobacteria; order Pseudomonadales; family Pseudohongiellaceae; genus UBA9145. The sequence goes on along the minus strand of CASIAB010000005.1, from coordinate 111,573 downwards.
CAGCCAAACTGTCTGCCGCTACTGGAGCAATTGTGTGATTCCGGCTATAACGTTTCAATAGAAACGAGTGGCGCAATGTCTATCGAACAAGTTGATAAAAGGGTTTCGATAGTTATGGACCTTAAGACACCTGCATCGAAAGAAGTTGATAAAAACCGCTATGAGAACATCGCATTCCTAAAGCCTGCCGACCAAGTTAAATTCGTGATCTGCGATGAAAAAGATTATATATGGTCTAAAGCTCAGCTTGACCGATACGATCTAGTGGCGAAGGTGAATGAAATACTTTTTTCGCCTTCGTTTGAAGAGATAGAGCCAGTGCAGTTAGCCGAATGGATCTTGAGGGACAAACTAAAAATCCGTATGCAAATGCAATTACATAAGCAGATATGGGGTTCGGTTGCAGGCAAGTGAGCCTAGCCAGGCAGGTATGACAGCACACAAGCATAACAGGGCAGTAGTTTTGGTTTCGGGCGGATTGGATTCGGCGACCTGCCTCGCTATTGCCAAAGACCGCGGTTTCGAATGTTATGCGCTAAGTTTTGACTACGGGCAGAGGGCTAGTAGTGAACTTGATGCAGCTCGACTTGTAGCCACGAGTGGAAGGGTGCTGGAGCACAAGGTCATCGAGCTAAATATGGCTGCCATTGGCGGGTCTGCGCTCACAGATACAGACATATCCATACCGGAACAAGAGTCCCAGGGTATTCCTATAACCTATGTGCCGGCTAGAAACACAGTATTCTTATCCTACGCTTTAGCTTGGGCTGAAGTGTTGAGTGCTGATGCGATTTTTATCGGCGTAAACGCGCTGGACTATTCGGGGTATCCCGACTGTCGGCCTGAGTACATTGCGGCATTTCAGACACTCATTAATTTGGCGACGAAAGTAGGAGTGGAGGGCGCGGTAATTAGTCTGGAAACGCCGCTGATCGGTTTGTCTAAGGCAGAAATTATCAGGACAGGCGCTGGCCTGTCTGTAGACTATCGGGCAACGGTATCTTGCTATCAAGCGGACTCCCAAGGCAGAGCCTGTGGTCAGTGTGACAGCTGTCGATTTCGAGCTAACGGCTTCGAAAAAGCAGAAGTAGAGGACCCGACTCGCTATCAAGAGTGATAATAATTAGTTTGAAGGCAAAAAGTGTCCGTCATGACTTGTCTTTTTTTATTATGATAGTACTATGTCGCCCTCTCATTGGGGCGTTAGCTCAGTCGGTAGAGCAGTTGGCTTTTAACCAATTGGTCGTGCGTTCAAGTCGCACACGCCCCACCAATTTACTATTTTCAAGATTCGGCAGGCTAACTAAGTCGCAGACCCCAGCCTCGGTATTCCACCCTGACAATAACTGTACGCATCAGTATGCGAGTCGGAGCCTGTGGTACACTAGGCCCTCGTTGTTATTCGTAGTTGACGAAAATGAATCGCATCAAACCTATCGAAACTTCTGTTAAGTTATCCGCCGACACCGCGCGCGTGCGTGAGTATCTAGACCGAGCCGTGCGTCCTGCAGTTCTGGATGAAGAGGCTCAGAAAAGCTATAGGAACAATATAAAGCAACTGATGCAGCAAAAAAATGCTCGCCTGGTTGCTCACTACTATACTGATGGGATGCTGCAAGACCTTGCTGAGGAAAGTGGCGGTTTCGTAGGTGATAGCTTAGAAATGGCGAGATTTGGCCGGGACTGTGATGCCGAAATTCTTATTGTCGCGGGTGTGAAATTTATGGGCGAGTCCGCGAAAATTCTTAGCCCCGAGAAAACCGTCCTGATGCCAACTCTAGAAGCAACTTGCTCTCTGGATATTGGCTGCCCAGTTGATGAGTTCTCCTCCTTCTGCGACCAGCATCGGGACCGCACTGTAGTTGTTTACGCAAATACCTCAGCCGCCGTGAAGGCGCGCGCTGATTGGGTAGTTACCTCTAGCATTGCTTTAGACGTTGTCGAGCACTTGATGGATCAGGGTAAGAAGATAATCTGGGCTCCCGATAAGCACCTTGGTTCCTATATTCAAAAGACTATCGGTGCAGATATGCTGATGTGGGATGCCGCCTGTATCGTGCATGAGGAGTTTAAGGCCCGTGGACTTGCTGATATGTGCAAGCTATATCCCAACGCAGCGATACTTGCGCATCCCGAATCGCCCAGGGCGGTGCTCGAGATAGCGGACCTAGTCGGCTCCACAACCCAAATAATCAATGCAGCAAAGCAATCTAAAAAGTCAGAGATTATTGTGGCGACTGATCAGGGTATTTTTCACAGATTGCGGCAAGTAGCGCCGGAGAAGAAGTTTATTATTGCGCCCACAGCCGGCAACGATGCAACCTGTCGCAGTTGTGCGCAATGCCCATGGATGGGGATGAATTCATTGGAGAGCTTGTATGATTCTCTGCAGAAGACTGGCAATGAGATACACGTAGATTCAGCGCTGGCGGCTCAGGCGATGATACCACTGCAGAGGATGTTAGATTTTGCAGTGAATAATCAGCTAAAGGTACGCGGAAAAGCCTAGGGCTTCGTATACAGATAAGTATAAGGGGTAGTGCCGGGAGTGTACTGATTTCGACATTTCTAGCACTCAGCTTTAGACATTCTGCTGCAATTTTTCAATCTCTTGAATCTTCTGCCTTAAGCGCGCCTCTTCAGCCGGTGCGATCCCGTTGTCACTCTCTATCTTCAAGGCCGAGCGCAATTGCTGCCGCGCTCTCTGATAGTCTCCTAAAAGCCGAAAATATTCTGCTCGAGCCTGATGCACTGCGCTGATATTGCCAGCTTGACCCTGAGTCTCGGCGAGTTTGTACCAAAGTTGAAAGTCGTCGGGTCGGGAAACACTATGCCGCGCCAAGGCTTCTGAGGCAGCGGTATATGCGCGTGATTCTATGAGCGCGTCTACATAGGCAATCGTCAGCGCATTATTGCCCGGGTTTATAGCGAGATGACGCTGTAGGAAATTAATCGCCTGTCCTGGCTCGTTCTGTTCAGTAAGAATTTCAGCCAGAGTTACCGCATAGCTAATACGATTTGGGTCTTTCTCCAACAACGGCGCAAGAGTGTCATTTGCTTGCGAAAACTGCTGGTTCTCATAATAGGCGATAGCGAGGGCGTAGCGATTCGCATCGCGTGTAAATTCACTCGTGCTATATTCAAGAAGGCGTTCATATTCAAGAACGAGGTCAGCCTTGTTGGATGCGTAGTGACCGACCACTCGGGCACGGACAATCTGATATTCGAGATTGGCGCTGTATTGTTGCCGTGGATAGCGTCCGGCTCTGCCACGGCTTCCTGAGACGCGCGACTCCGTTAGGGGATGCGAGAGGAGGAATTCCGGTGGCTGGCGCCCAAATCGATTGATGGCCAGCAGCCTTTCGAATAGTGTGGACATACCATCGGGGTCGAAACCCGCGCTATACATCACATCTTGGCCGACTCGATCAGCCTCAGTTTCATTGCTTCTGCTGAAGCGGAGTTGATTCTCAAGTGAGCGTCCCTGAGCTGCAGCCACCGCAGCGGTGCCGTGGCCGGCATCGGAGGTAGCCATAATAATTACGCTAGCTAACAATGCTGCCATGCCGGGAATTCTTGCAGCCTTCGCCTCATCGATTCCGCGGGCAAAATGACGCTGGCTCACGTGAGCGATCTCGTGGGCCATTACTGAGGCAAACTCAGCCTCGGACTGGGCGTTGAGGAATAAGCCTGTATTCACGCCGATAATGCCACCGGGAGCGGCGAAGGCATTTAGTGCCTCGCTGTCGATGATTACAAAAGAGAGGCGATGGTCCTGCAGTTGGCTCCTAGATGCGAGCTTATAGGTAACGTTCTCAAGGTAGGCATTCAGCAGTGGATCGGAAATTGTCGGCGCACCGCGACGAATGCTGCTGAGAAACTGCTGTCCCATAGCATATTCCTGCTCAATTGAGACTGTCCCAGAGATACGATCTCCGAGACTGGGCAGGGCGGGCTGGGCTGATAGCAAGCTAGGGACAACCGCTGAGAGCAACAACACTAGGGATTTTTTAAGGCAGCTGGTGTGCATAATGTCCATTAATAATACTCTAAGACCGAGATTAACATAATTAATTCGTCGTTTTGAGTAACTTTCGATCGATATTTAGACGATATCATTCATGGTGTTTAGCATGCATAGCTTGATAAAATGCAGCGATGGAGATAAACGCCGATATAGAGATAGATCTTAGTGGCCTACAGTGCCCAATGCCGCTGTTGAAGGCAAAACTGGCTCTGAATAGCATGGATTCCACTCAGGTTCTGAAGGTGGTTGCCACCGACCCGGGCTCGGAGAAGGATTTCCAACTGTTTGTTAATCAAACTGATCACCAAATTCTGGACTTTCAGAAAGATGACAGCGCCTATTTTTACTGGATTAAGAAGGGCTAGTCTTAGACCTGCTGGAGATATCTGGAAATGAAGAAGTTGGTTAACGATTTTCTCGATCGTTATTTTCACGACGAAGAATCAATCATCCTTATGCTGCTGCTGACATTCGGTCTAGGGGTTCTGCTGCTATTCGGCGGTGTTCTGGCGCCGCTGATTACGGCAATCATCATTGCCTACCTTATGCAGGGCCTGGTTGAGATTTTGCTGCGCCGGGGCCTCTCATCGCGGATTGCCTTTATCCTTGTCTATGCTGTTTTTATTGGCGTATTCCTGTCGATGTTGTTGTTTCTTCTTCCATCTGCCTGGAATCAGCTGCGCCGATTGATGAACGAGTTACCCAACCTAATTAGTCAGTGGCAAGCATCCCTGTTATTGCTGCCGGAGAATTACCCGAATCTGGTTTCCGAACAGCAAATTCGAGAGTTTATCAACGGCGTGCAGGGAGAGCTGGGAGGCTATGGCCAATCAGTGCTGGAATATTCATTGGCGAGTATCCCGAGCATTATTTCTTGGGTCGTGTTTATTGTCTTAGTTCCTATACTTGTCTATTTCGTCATGAAGGATAAGTCAGATCTAATCAACTGGGCAGGTAATTTTCTACCGCGTAATCGTCCCTTGATGAATAGAATCTGGCTGGAGATGGATCAGCAAATTTCAAACTATATGCGTGGCAAGGTCCTCGAAATATTTATTGTTGGCAGTGTTAGTTATCTCATGTTTGTCATATTGGGCATTAACTATGCCTTGCTGCTTTCGGTGCTAGTAGGGCTTTCGGTTATCGTTCCCTATATCGGAGCGACGGTAGTAACCATTCCCGTCGCTGCTGTTGCCTATGTGCAGTGGGGAATTGGCAGTGAATTCTATACGGCTCTCGTGGCCTATGGGGTGCTGCAGTTGGTCGATGGCAATGTATTAGTGCCAGTCATTTTCTCCGAGGCGGTTAATCTGCATCCGGTAGCGATTATTGCTGCCGTTCTTGTTTTTGGGGGAATTTGGGGGCTGGCAGGGGTGTTTTTTGCAATACCATTGGCGACTCTAGTCAAGGCTATCATTAATGCCTGGCCGAATAAGATTCATCCCGGCGCAGAGTCCGAAGCGGAAGAAGGCGGTGCTCGCTAGCAGCTCCATGACTCCTTTGGTTGATGTCCTTTGGCTGTGCTAAAATTCGCAGCTCCAATTTTCTACTGGTAATGCCATGCTTGATCAAATACGCGGCAGTATTGTTGCCATAGTTACGCCGATGCAGCCCGATGGATCGCTGGATATGGACGGGCTAAATACACTACTCGAATGGCATATTGCCTCGGGTACGAATGCAGTGGTAACCGTTGGCACTACTGGTGAGTCTGCGACCCTTAGCACCGATGAACATTGCGATTTGGTTGCTCATTGCGTAAATGTGGTCAATGGAAGAATCCCAGTAATAGCCGGCACGGGATCGAATAATACAGCGGAAGCGCTCTATTTTACTGAGTCCGCAAAAAAGAATGGAGCAGATGCGGCGCTACTAGTTACGCCTTATTACAATAGACCTTCTCAGGAAGGCTTGTATCAACACTTTAAGCTCATTGCTGAGGGCGTGGACATTCCACAGATTCTCTATAATGTGCCGGGACGCACCGCATGCGATTTACAGCTTGCCACAGTTAAACGACTTGCCGAAATTGATAGCATAGTTGGTATCAAAGACGCTAGCGGTGACCTAGCGCGAGGATTGGAGTTGATCGAACACTGTGGTGAGCAACTTTCCATCTATAGTGGTGAAGATGCACTTAGTCTGCCTCTGATATTGGCTGGAGCTGACGGCACTATATCCGTTACGGCGAATGTGGCACCTCAATTGATGTCACAGATGTGCGCTGAAGCCTTGGCAGGCAATAAGTCGGCAGCGTGCGCTGCAGATAAGAAGTTAGGACGATTACATCAGGATCTGTTTTTAGAGGCGAACCCAGTCCCAGTGAAGTGGGCTCTGCAAGCAATGGGCAAAATAGGCAGCGCAATAAGATTGCCACTCGTGGAGCTTGACGAGCAATATTACGTCAAAGTTCGGGAAGCTCTCGCGCAGGCAGGCATTGATGCGTAATGTGCAGGGTCAGTTATAGTTATAAACACCGTAATATAGGAACAAAGTTAGATGTCTAAACCCTTATTAGCCCTAGTCTTCGCGATGTCGTTTACCGGGTGTAATTACCTAGCTGGTGAGGACGGGCCTTTTCGTGATCGTGCGGATGATTATATGGAGGCTGCTGTATTGCCGTTGATGGCGATTCCTGATGATCTAGATAGTTATACGCTCGATGAGCTCTATGTCATTCCGGCGCAGTTCTCCATTCCTGCTTTGCCTTTCGACGGGGTCCCTCTGCCTAAGCCTATTGAGACGAATCGCCGAGAAGGTGTGATCATACAAAATCTGAACGACACTAGTTGGATAGTCTTGGATGCTACGCCGGGACAGGTATGGCCATTGGTTCGAGATTACTGGACGCAACTGGAAGTGATTTTAGAATACGAGGACCCCGGTGCGGGCATCATGGAAACTTCTTGGCTGGAAGTTGATAGCAATTTGGAGACCCGGCATAAATATCGCATCACCATAGAACCCGGTCTACATTCCGGTTATTCAGAGATCTATGTGATTCATGTGGAAAGCCCGAGGAGTGAGCCAGCTCCGTTAGTTACAACCTGGCCGGAGACCTCCGTATCAGAGGATCGCGAGCGCCAAATCTTGGATAGTCTTTCACAATATTTAGCTGATAGAAACGATGTTTATCAAGCTTCATCTGCCAGCCTTCTCGCGGGTAGTATCGAAGCTGAAAGAAAGGCAAATATCGTCGAGGGCGGACAGGGCCAGCAGGTATTGGAGCTTCGCCTTAGTTATAGGCGCGCGTGGGTGTTGGTTCGGTCAGCGTTAGACGAAGCGGGAGTGACTATTCTGGAGAATGACCGTGACATGGCCTTTCTCAATGTACGCTTCTCTGGCATTAGTGAAGAAGATGAGCCCGGATTTATAGGGCGGTTGTTTAATCGCGGCGACGGAGAAACTGTTGCTGTAGAGCAAGACTTCAGTGTCCGACTCGTAGACGGGGGTGGCATTGTTACTGTAATTGCCGAGCCATTAGAGTCAGTCGACGACCTGCCAGAGCTCGCCGCCGAATTATTATTCGTCATTAATAATAATTTGAACTAAAGCTGCGATACAGATCTTTATCTTTACTCGCAGCTTTTTCTCTCTGTGACCTTTGTTTCGCCGTGGTATAGGCCGTTCACTTTAATGCGAGAATTATGAACTCCCCAACTATTATTGCCTTCTTTGTTCTAACTGCCGTATTGATAGGCCTTCTCGTTTGGGCGCTGCGTCAGTCACAGCAGCTAAAGTTAGTGGAACTGTCGTCTCGAGAAAAACTACTAGCCAGAGAAGTTGAGTTAGGTAATGCAATACAGTCTCTGCATGATTTAGAGAAGCAAAGTGCTGCTCTTAGCGTCGAGCTTCAATCACTCCGCGAACACAAAGCTAAGCTTGAGACTAGCTTGGAGATGGAGAAAATTCAGCACACCAAAGATCTCGCATTTCTAAATGAGTCGAAAGAGCAAGATGGGCGAGGCTTTTGAAAATATCGCTAACAAAATATTCGACGATAAGAGTAAGAAGCTAGTCGACAACAACAAAGAAAGCCTCTCCACTGTTTTAAATCCGTTGCAGGATAAAATTCGTCAGTTTGAAAAACGTGTAGAGGACACTTACGACAAAGAATCCAAGGAGCGGTTTTCGCTGGCGAGAGAAATTAAGCAACTGCAAGAAATGAACACGCAGATCAGTGAAGATGCGGTGAATCTGACCAACGCATTGAAGGGTGACAATAAGGCGCAGGGAAGCTGGGGCGAAATGATCCTCGAGACCCTGCTTGAAAATTCCGGCCTAGTTAAGGGCAGAGAATACGAAGTACAAGTGAGTCTGCAATCTACTGAGGGCGGCAAGTTTCAGCCCGATGTCGTCGTTCACCTGCCTGAGTCGCGAGATATCATTATAGACTCAAAGGTGTCACTGAAGGCTTGGGATGCTTACTGCTCAACAGATGACGTGGACGATAAAGCAGGGTTTCTGAAGCAGCATGTGCAGTCTGTGCGCAGTCATGTTAAAGGGCTGTCGGGCAAGGACTATCAGAATCTTGCGGGTATAAGTACTCTAGATTATGTATTCTTGTTCATGCCAATTGATGCCGCCTACTCAGTCGCGATTCAGAACGATCCGAGTTTATCTCAGTATGCCTTTGAGAAGAACATCGTCTTCGTTAGCCCGACAATGTTACTGACGACATTGAAACTGGCACAGAATCTTTGGCGCCTAGATCAGCAGAACCAGAATGCTGTGGAGATCGCTGAGAAGGCCGGTGCGTTGTATGACAAGTTCGTAAATTTTGTCACTGATCTGGAAGATGTTGGTGCGGGGATCGATTCGACTAAGAAGCGCTATGACAAAGCGCACAACAAGCTTCGATCCGGCACAGGAAATCTAATACGACGTGTAGAGGATCTCAAAACCCTTGGTGCGAAGACCTCCAAGAAGCTCGAACATGAGGCGCTATTAAAGGGTACCGAAGAAGATGCTCCTAACAAAGAATTAAAGGCAGCAGTTGATGATTAAAAGAAAGAATTGCCGGATAAGACTCGCCACTAATATTCTGTGAATACTCTCGCAAAGTCATACGCGCCTCAATTCATATGCTCACTGAAATAACAAATTTTCTACCCTGCGCTACACCGGATGCCTGGCTGCAAGAAGCGCTTGTACATCAGGACATCTTGCTCATTGATCACGCTAACTGCGAGAAGAAAGCGGCAGCCACAGCGATGAACCTTATGTACCGGCATACAAGTAAGCCGGATTTGCTGAAGAAAATGTCGCAGTTGGCCCGAGAAGAGTTGCTGCATTTTCAGCAGGTCGTAGAAATAATGCAGGCTAGAGGCATCGAATACGTGAGGTTAAGTCCTTCGCGCTACGCGGCAGGTCTGCGTGAGTTGATTGCCAAGGAAGAAAGGCAGCAACTCATAGACACATTGATTGTAGGCGCGTTTATTGAGGCACGCTCTTGCGAGCGTTTTGCGAAATTAGCGCCGCTTCTGGATAGCGAGTTGCAGAAGTTCTACCGCAGTCTCCTTAAATCAGAGGCGCGACATTTCGAGGATTATCTAACTCTAGCGCGGGAGTATTCCGATAAGGATATAGGGCCAAAGCTCGAGCAAGTTGCGGCTGAGGAAAGCCGTCTGGTTTCTGAGCCAGACGCGGAATTTCGATTTCATAGTGGGCCGCCTTCGGAAGAATTTAGTTTCGACAGCCATCTGGTCGGCTGAGGTTGCTTCCCAGCCTGCCTTCCAAGGTAAGAAGCTGTTGGCATGGTATGTTGTTGTTGCCGACTAGATTGATTGAGGTTAGGTTTGTCATGTTCAGTAGGGTACCGATATCGGCAATCTCGTTGTTCATAAGATTCAGTCCGCCTAGTAATCGCAAGCCCTGTAGGGGTGATACATCCCGTATGAAGTTGTTGCTCAGGTCAAGAAAACGCAATTGGGTGAGTTGCTCGATAGCATCCACTGTTTCCACCTGTGAACTGCCACAAGACAATACGCGCAACAACTCTGCATTTTGCAGGTTCTGCTGTTGCATCGCGATATTCACACAACCTTGAAGGTCAGGATCGGCGAGGTCGCCATTGAAGAGTCGTCCTGTTGGGTCGAAAACTGCCTGATTGTTTACCGAAACAGTATAGTTCTGCGAGCAGGCCGAAATTGAAATCAGCAGAGCGGCAGCTACTAATCTGGATGCTCTGGATGTGCTATCTACTGCCTGATTGAGACGATTTTTCATGTTTGGAGAAGCTTCGGAAATAGTGAGGAAATAGGGCTTGTTTACGATTCGTTTCGCCAGCGACAGACTGGTATTTACTGGGCATCCCAGTTAGTATGCGAAAGTTTTGTCGCTGACGGGATTGAAACCCTTATCCCAGCAATTGTCCAATGAATCTGAGGAATTTAGCATGAACATAAGCACACGCAAGAGCCTGGCCCTCGTAACAATTTTTACAGCCTTATTGAGCGCTCAAATATTTGCCCAGGGCGATGCCGATCTGACAAGCGAAGACGCAAAGATCGCTTACTCTATCGGCGTCAATATCGGGCAGAACGTTCAGTCACAAGGGATATTGGAAGGTTTAGTGCTTGATACCTTCATGGTAGGCATGCTCGATGCAATCAACGAAGATGTGAAAATGAGCGATGAAGATATGTTTGCCTCGATCCAGTTGTTTCAGCAGCGTATGGCTGAGCAGCAGCAGGCAGCCTTGACAGAAAGCACGGCCGCCAGCGAAGAATTCCTAGCGAATAATTCGCTACAACCCGATGTTGTTACTCTGGATTCGGGTTTGCAATACATGGTGCTGGAATCAGGTCCCGCTGGCAGTGCCTCACCCTCAGCCTCAGATTCAGTTCTTGCCCATTACCACGGCACGCTAATTGATGGCACGGTATTCGATAGCTCGGTTGATCGCGGCGAACCAGCACAGTTCGGTTTGTCCCAAGTGATAAGCGGATGGACTGAAGGTTTGCAGTTAATGTCAGTAGGGGACAAGTGGCGCCTATTCATACCTGCCGCTATGGCCTATGGTGAAGCATCACCTACTCCGGCTATTCCACCGAACTCGGCGTTGATCTTCGACGTGGAAATTATAGAAATTCGATAGACTAAGTAAGTCACCAGCAATAATTAGATAGAGCACTATTTTGGCTAGCACTGAACGTCAAAAAGGATTGCTGCAGTTTCTGCAGCAATCCCCTACACCTTTCCATGCAGTTGCCAACATGGCGATCCTGTTGGACGAAGCTGGCTTTCAGCGCCTCGACTCTTCGAACAGCTGGAATCTGCATAAAAACTCACGCTACTATGTGTCTCGCAATGATTCGGCCCTCATCGCATTCAAGACCGGTGTAGGCGACCTTCCCGATAGCGGTTTTAGAATAGCGGGAGCACACACCGATAGTCCCTGCCTAAAGATAAAGCCTCATGCGGACGTTTCAAGCCAAGGCTATGCCCAGTTAGGCGTCGAAGTCTATGGGGGTGCATTACTGCATCCTTGGTTCGATAGGGACTTATCAATCGCCGGCAGAGTAAATTACGAGAATGTCGATGGTAGCTTGTCCTCGATTCTTGTGGACTTAAAGGACCCTGTCGCATTCATTCCTAGTCTCGCGATTCATCTTGATAATAAGGCGAACGATGGGCGCTTGATTAATAAACAAAAAGAACTGCCTCCTATTTTGCTACAGCTAGATACTGATGAAGAATTCAACTTCGAAGATTATTTGCTCGAGCATCTACAGACAGAATTAGGTTGTCTTGATGCTGGCGCGATTCTTTCTCACGAATTACTACTCTACGATACACAGGCGCCAGCATTAGTTGGTCTGCGTAAACAATTTATTAGTAGCGCTCGCCTCGATAATTTATTGAGCTGTTATGTTGCTCTTCATTCCCTGATTAAGAGTAAGGATGAAACTGCTAGCGTCTTAGTTTGTAACGACCACGAAGAAGTGGGCTCGGTTTCAGCCTCAGGGGCAGAAGGGCCTTTCCTAAAATCTATACTGCAGCGAATGCTGGAGTCAGAAGATCAGTCGGAGGGAAGCAGTGCCGCTAATTTCGATAGAGCGATACAAAATTCTGTTCTGCTCTCTGTAGACAACGCCCACGGTGTTCATCCAAATTTTCCGGACAAGCACGATATCGCGCACTCGCCTATGCTGAATGCTGGCCCTGTCATCAAGATCAATGCGAATCAACGCTACGCTAGTAATAGTGAGTCTATTGCGCTGCTAAAATCAATCTGCAATCGGCTACATATAAGCCACCAATCGTTTGTCATGCGTTCCGATATGGCTTGCGGCAGCACCATTGGTCCTATTACGTCTGCGCTGCTCGGCATCTCAACAGTCGATATAGGGATTGCGAGCTTTGCTATGCATTCCATTCGAGAGAGTGCTGGGATTGCTGATGTCGAGTCTATGGGTACGTTAATTCAGACCTTCTTTGAGCGCTAGCTATCTCTGTTTCTTTAAATCTTTGATCAGAAAACGCGTTGGATTGAGGCATTGAACTGCGTCGCGACTCAACGGCAGATTTTCGTTTGTGATTAAGCTCGCTAGGAATTCGCCACTTAGTGGGCAGCTGGCAAGCCCATTCGACCCATGCGCCACGTTCAGATATAAGCCAGCATGATACTCCCCGGGGGAATTAATCTTCGCTCTCGCGTTTCTTGAAAGCTCCGCATAGGTTGTGCGCATCATCTCTAGATTCGGGGCCAAGCCAACGAGCGGCATGCGGTCGGGCGAGTTGCAGCGTAGCGATACGCGCTCAACGACAGTCTCTTCGTTTAAGATGTCAGTGTCAGCAAAATTAGTGGCAGCAACTATACTATTCTCATGAGAGTCGGCCCGAAGTGCTTGCAATTCATTGCTGTTAGCGTAGCTGGCAGAGAGGAGGTGCCGGCCCTCGCTAGCAGGAAATACAGTGCGTCCACCACTGACAACACTTTTGAGTTTGCTACTACTTTCATTGGCGGATATCTCTGAGGTTTGCCCGCGCAAAGATTGCAAAGGCAGATCAGTACATTGGATAAGCTGCGTTGCACTATGACTGTTGGCTATGACTACAACGTCCGCATCAATCGACTGCATCTGGCCCGCATTCACCTGCCATTTCTCACCCGATCTTTCTAAGTCAGTAACTCGAGCATTAAAAATGCAGCTTATGTTCTTGTGGGCGAGATAGGTCTCGCACAGAGATATCGGTGCCATTGCTCCGCCGGATGGAAAGAACCAGGCTTCTTCACTTAATCCAATGCCAGCCTCGATCGACGCTTGGTCTTTGGATAGGAGTCGCACAATTTGGTTTGAGTAAAGATGCTGCAGTTTTTCCAATTGAAGCGGGTTTCTCTTGTTCATTGCATTAGACAATTGCAGCACGCCGCAAGGATTCCAAGCAAGGTCTGAGTGCCGCCTGAAACGTGTGAATTGCCGCAATGCGAACAGATAGGCATGGAGAAAGAACTGCGCCTGGGGGGAAGGTGTGTTAAACAACCGACAACGCAGGGCCATTTGGGAATTTCCCGATGCATCGCTTGCGGCCTTACTTTGCGCATCGACTACGGTTACCGCCCATCCACGCTGCGCGAGACTATGTGCCGTGCTACAGCCGGCGAGACCAGCGCCGATGATGACGGCGGTTTTTCCTGCGAAGTGCGGCTTTGGCAGGGTGAACCAAGGAAAGTCTGCACTGTGCAGTGATTCGTCCTGTTTTGGCTTGCCCTCTAGTGACTCAATTTCGCTTGCTGGCATAACGGCGTGCAAGCTGTGTCGCTTTCTCCCGAAACCTTCAATCTTGCTCACTTCGAAGCCAGCATTCTTGAGAGCGGATCGTACTTTTCCGGCTACACTGTAGGTGCTGAGCGTGGTGTTCTCATCGCTGCAGCTAGCAAGTAAATGCATAAGTGGTTCTTCCCACAGCTGGCTATTGTTAGCGGGCGAGAATCCATCTAAAAACCAACACTGTATAGCAGGGCAAGTGTGGGTCATACGTTGATTCAATTGATCGAAGGCGTCACCGTAGTAAACATCGAGTATGATTCCATTTGTAAGTGGTATGCGATGACAGCCTTCACTATGGTCTGTGTATTGCTCTACTAACTCAGTGCTTTGGGTGGCAAGACTAGTCCAGCGCTCATGTATCCTCTGCAGCTGGTCAATCGTTAGAGGATGCTTCTCGAAAGCGATGTAGTGAAGGCGCTCTGGCCGCTTATCCAGCCCCTGCCAGAGCTTCATCACTTGCAAGAAGTTGAGTCCACTACCGAACCCGAGCTCGCCAATATGGAATGTCTCAATGCCGCTGTCCTGCTCCCAGCGCTGCCGGAGTTTGTTTGCTTCCAAAAAGACGTGCTGGCTTTCCGCTACTGCATCATCTCGCGAATAATAAATATCCTGGAACTCAGTAGAGTAGGGTAGGCCGGATTCGAGCCAGGTGATTTTGGCATTTTCGATCTTCATCTAGGGTGACTGTTCCACTGTTGTGAGCTGGCTAGTGAGCTTATGCGAATGCTATTGGAATTAGGGCAGAGCTTACACGCTTTCAAGAATTGCCAACAGCTTCGTGCATGACTGCAAAGGCAAGGTATTGTGAGCTGACATTTAGTGCAATTAATAAGGTAAAATGCTGCCTTTGATCACACCGTACAATCAGAATGCACACAGGATTTAGCAAGATGTTGGAAATTAACAGTCAGCTTGGAGCGCTAAAAGAGTTAGGTAGCAGAACCGATGGTCTCAGGGGGTATCTTTGACTATGAGACCAAGAAGGAAAGACTGACCGAGGTTGAACTAGAGCTGGGTGAGTCTTCGGTTTGGGACCAACCTGAATATGCACAGGCTCTGGGTAAGGAGCGTTCGAGCTTAGAGGCGGTAGTTGCAACCATCGAGAAGATGGACTCTGGTATTGCCGAGGTCGCCGAGTTATTAACGTTGGCGCAAGAAGAGTCTGATGAAGAGCTCTTTGATGCGGCGAGTAAAGATCTTGAAGCCCTGAAGGCTGGTTTAGAAAAGCTGGAATTTCGTCGCATGTTTTCTGGTGAGATGGATGAGTCCAGTGCCTACCTAGATATCCAAGCAGGTTCCGGTGGCACTGAGGCTCAAGATTGGGCGGAGATGCTGCTTAGAATGTATCTGCGCTGGGGCGAGAGCAAGGGCTTCAAAGCGGAACTTGTAGAGGTGTCCGGTGGCGATGTTGCCGGAATTAAGAGTGCAACGATTCTGGTCAGCGGTGAATACGCCTTCGGTTGGCTGCGCACAGAAACGGGTGTGCATCGTCTAGTTCGTAAATCGCCATTCGACTCAGGTAGTCGGCGTCATACTTCATTCGCCTCCGTGTTTGTATCGCCGGAGATAAACGATAACATTGAGGTGAACCTCGATATGTCGCAGGTACGAATAGATACCTATAGGGCTAGTGGCGCAGGCGGTCAGCACGTCAATAAAACAGATTCCGCTATTCGCCTGACACATGAGCCTAGCGGCATAGTGGTTCAGTGTCAGAGTCAGCGATCGCAGCACAAGAACAAGGATGCGGCGATAAAGCAGCTGAAGGCTAAGTTGTATGAGCTGGAAGAGTTGAAGCAGAAAGAGGAGATGCAGAGTGTTGAAGAATCTAAGGCAGATATCGGCTGGGGTAGTCAAATCCGCTCTTACGTTTTAGATCAGTCGCGGATTAAGGATTTGCGTACGAATGTAGAAATGACGAATACCGGCGCCGTACTCGACGGTGATTTAGATAAGTTTATCGAGGCGAGTTTAAAGATGGGGCTGTAACTAAGCCCGGGAAAGAGAAAGTCGAAAATCACAAATCGAACGAATAGAATTGATAGCAGGGTTACAGGAACCATAAGCAAATGACTGAAGAAAATCAGGACGAAAACAAGCTAATCGCTCAGCGCAGAGAAAAACTAACAGCCATCCGTGCGAAGCGAGTGGCGTTCCCTAATGACTTTGTCAAAGAAGACACATCGAGTGATCTAATCAAAAATCACGAGGCCAAAACGAAGAAAGAGCTGGATGAGCTAGCTGTTACCGCGGTTATTGCAGGAAGAATAATTCGCATGCGCGGTCCATTCGTCGTGCTGCAGGACGGAAGCGGTCAGATGCAGATCTATATTAATAACAAATCATACTCTGATGAGCAGGCCGAGGAGATTAAGTCATTCGATCTGGGCGACATAATCGGTGTTCATGGTGAGATGTTTAAAACCGGGAAGGGAGAGCTGACGCTTCGTGCCGCCACGTTTGAATTACTTACTAAATCGCTACGTCCACTCCCGGACAAGCACAAGGGATTGACAGACACAGAGATGCGCTATCGTCAGCGCTATGTTGATCTGATCGTTAATGAGGAGTCCCGGAAAATCTTCCAGACTCGTTCTCGCATAATGCGATTTATACGCCAATACTTCGAGTCGCTGGATTTCATGGAGGTGGAGACACCAATGATGCAGGTGATTCCAGGTGGAGCAACAGCCAGACCTTTTATCACTCATCACAATGCATTGGATCAGGAGATGTATCTGCGAGTGGCGCCGGAGTTGTTTCTTAAACGGCTAGTAGTAGGCGGTTTCGAGCGCGTCTTCGAGTTGAACCGAAATTTCAGGAATGAGGGTTTGTCTACGCGGCATAATCCTGAATTTACGATGTTGGAGTTCTATCAGGCCTATGCGCGGTATCAGGATCTGATGGATTTAACAGAAAACCTGTTTCGTAAAATTGCGATTGATATTGGTGGTAGCAGCAAGGTTAGCTTTCAGGGCTCGGAGTATGATTTCGCAGAACCCTTTGCACGGCTCTCAGTAACTGATTCGATAAGGAAATATTGTTCAGTTGCGGATGACACTGTATTCGCCTCGGCAGAGTCTGTGGCGGCCCTAGCGAATAGTCTCGAGGTGAATTTCGATGAGAACTGGTCGAAGGGAAAAATACTGATGGAGATATTCGACCAGAAGGTAGAGGCGCAGATAGACCAGCCAACTTTTATTACTGAATATCCCATTGAGGTTTCACCCCTTGCCAGGCGCAATGAGGAGAACCCGGAAATCACAGACAGATTCGAGCTAATCATCGGCGGCAGGGAGTTAGCTAATGGCTTCTCGGAGCTCAACGATCCCGAGGACCAAGCTGAGCGTTTTAAGGAGCAGGTGGCGCAGAAAGATTCAGGCGATAGCGAGGCGATGCATTTTGATCAAGACTACGTGACGGCCCTAGAATATGGAATGCCACCGACCGCGGGTGAGGGCATTGGCATCGATCGGCTAGTCATGCTGTTTACCGATTCTGCTTCTATTAAGGATGTGTTGCTATTTCCACACATGCGTCCGCAACAAGATCCTACGTAGCAGAAATGCTGCCGGGCAAAGAGTAAAGACGCGTGGGCCAGATCGATTCAGAACTCAGTGAAATAGAACTCGAGACTTCCTGGAGGACAAGGCTACAGGAAGACATCGATTCCGAATATATGACTAAGCTGCGCAATTTTTTGCATGAACAGCAGGCGCTTGGTAAGAAGATCTATCCTGCTGCAGGTGAAATCTTCGCCGCACTTAATACAACGCCATTCGATGCCGTGAAGGTCGTCATACTTGGGCAAGACCCCTATCACGGCCCCGGTCAGGCGCACGGCCTCTAGCTTCTCCGTTAGGCCGGATGTGCCAGTGCCGCCTTCGCTGCGAAATATCTACAAAGAGTTGGCTGCCGATGTGAATTTTCTGCCGCCCAAGCATGGCTGCCTGAATGAGTGGGCGCAGCAGGGAGTGCTGCTTCTCAATTGTGTGCTAACAGTCGAGGAGAGCCTAGCTGCTTCACATAAGGGAAAAGGATGGGAGAAGTTTACTGACAGCGTAGTGAATCAACTGAACGATGAAACGAAAAACACCGTTTTTGTGCTGTGGGGAAACTATGCCCAGAAGAAGGGTGAAATGATTGATAGGCAGAGACATCTCGTCTTGCAGTCGCCGCATCCCTCGCCACTATCTGCGAGCCGGGGATTTTATGGGAATCACCACTTTACCAAGAGCAACGAGTATTTACGCAGACATGACAAGACGGCAATCGACTGGCAGCTATCAGGCTAGTGTTTACTGCGAATTCGAAATCGGGAAAAAATTATGAGTGATAGTTGCATCATCGTGGGCGCTAGCCATGCAGGAGTTTCTCTTGCGCTACAACTTCGTAGAGAAGGGTGGTCCGCTCCGATCAAATTAATCGGCGAGGAGTCCGAGTTGCCGTATCACCGGCCGCCTTTGTCTAAGGAACACCTCGCGGGAAAAAAAGACTTGGATGCGATGCGTCTGCGTCCCGCCAAGATATATGCAGATAACGATATCGATCTTCTGCTGTCTACACGAGTAAGTAGCATTGATACTCAGTTAAGAGAAGTTAGGTTAAGCAGTGGCGAGAGCGTGGGGTATCAAAAGCTAGCATTGTGTACCGGTGCCAGTGTGCGTGAATTCATCCCCGCCAGAGAGTTGGAAAACGTATTTTATATTCGTACGGCTGCAGATATTGCCCGGCTCGCGCCGCATCTTCAAAAGGGTCGCCGGGCTATTGTAATCGGTGGTGGCTATATCGGGCTGGAAGCGGCTGCTGTACTAGCAGAGCTGGAAGTCAGTGTAACTGTGCTTGAGATGTCCGAGCGCATCTTGCAAAGAGTTACCAATCCAGTGATGTCGGACTATATGAAGCACCTACATGAGTCACAGGGCGTAGAGATTCATACCGGAGTCGAAGTTGAATCGATTCGCGAAGAGGGGCAGGAAAAGCTAATTGGCTGTGCTGACGGTGCGCAGTTTCGAGCTGACTTTCTAATAGTCGGTATAGGGGTAGATGCAAACGCATCCCTAGCTCAGAGCGCAGGTATCGAGAGCGGCCCCGGCATACTAGTGAACGAGTATTGCCGGACGAGTGACGAGCATGTGTATGCCGCCGGTGACTGCACTGTGCACCCCAGTCTAATCTATCAGCGTCAAATCAGGTTGGAATCGGTTCAGAATGCCAATGACCAAGCGCGGGCGGCGGCAGCCAATATTTGCGGGAAAGAGCAGGTGTACGATGCAGTGCCTTGGTTCTGGTCTGATCAATACTCGATTAAATTGCAAATGGTCGGCCTCAGTGCTGGTTACGATCAAGTTGTAATGAGGGGCTCGGCTGAAGGTGGAGTAGAGGCAAGTTTCGCCTTATTCTATTTAAAGGAGGGTGTGCTGATCGCAGCGGACTGTGTAGGGCGCCCCAAGGAATTTATGATCAGCAAGAAACTGGTAAAAGCGAGAGGAAAAATTCCTGCAGAACAGCTGCAGAACGAAGAGATAGAGCCAATAAACTTCACGATCGCCTAAAACTTCTCAGCTACCGTTGTATATGCAGCCACTGGTGCAGGTTTCGCGAATTTCGATGGTCGACAATTCGGCGAGCTTAGGGTGTAGTTCGTTCCATATCCAGCGCGCGAGCACTTCGCTAGTGGGATTCTCTAGCCCTGGGATCTCATTCAGGTAGTGGTGATCCAGTCGTGCCAAGATCGGGTTGAATGCATCGGCAATCTTTGAGAAATCCATGACCCAGCCACTGTCGGTTCCAACAGGACCTTCGACTTCTACTTTAATGAGGAATGAGTGCCCGTGAAGACGAGCACATTTGTGACCATCCGGTACATTGGGGAGTCTGTGAGCCGCCTCGAAGCGGAATTCCTTGAATATTTTCATAGTTTGGTGCTCGTTATAGCCGCTGTCCGGCCTGAACCTGTTTAGGGTTGGCGCAACATACTATCTCGTCCTTTTTATGTATAGGCCCTTTGGCACATAATCATTTAATCAAGCAGGGAATCCCATTAGATTAGACGTCACATGAAACTCTCAACTTGGCTACAGCTCATTCGTCGCTTTGCCTTGAAGGCAAGATACTGCTTATCTATCTGGGCATTTTTATTACCTGCTGCGTCTTGTGGGAGCAACTCAATTCACCCACAGTCATTGCTAGTATCATCGACCGACTCTAATTCCTGATCAACGACTCAGCATCATACGAAAACACGTCAAGCCGCCGGAATACAAGATTGTTATTATCGATCTCGATGAGCGCTCGCTGCTGGCCGAGGGACAGTATCCATGGAATCGAATCAGGGTTATTTTTAAGGCCTAGCAGCAGAACGAGCCAGATACCCTGCTGTATAAGGCATATTTAGAGCGAATTGATATTCTGAGGGAGCAAGTTCTTGCCGAGGATTGGGATGGCTCCTTTACCCATACGAGCAAGTAGACGAATAGTGATATTTTTTGCGCTTGTTTGTCTCTGAGAGCGCCGTCGTTGTTGACATGTCGACCTAAGTCGGTAAAATGCGCCTCTCTCTGTGCTATGGGTGATTAGCTCAGTTGGGAGAGCGTCGCCCTTACAAGGCGAATGTCGGGGGTTCAAATCCCTCATCACCCACCACATAGTTAGAAGATTGTTGCGGACCGGTAGTTCAGCTGGTTAGAATGCCGGCCTGTCACGCCGGAGGTCGCGAGTTCGAGTCTCGTCCGGTCCGCCATTTTTTTCGTATTATCCCCCCGAATTACCGTCTTATTTCACTACCTACTAGTTCAAAGCCCATGCCAGTAGATATTTCTATTCGCAAGCCACCGATCGAACCACTGCACTGTGATTTACTGCGTCAGGCAGGCGTGTCTGTGGATGTTCTACGCCTAGATAAGTGCCATCCGCAGCTAGCGGGCAATAAATGGTACAAGCTAAAATACAATCTTCTCGAATTCCAGCAACAGCCAGACCTTCCCATTCTGAGTTTCGGTGGGGCCTATTCTAATCACCTTTACGCGTTAGCAGCGGCGGGCAAGCTATTCGGGATGAGAACTATTGGCGTCGTGCGAGGAGAAATGCCCGAGCCATTGAATCCGGTTCTCGCATTTGCCAGAGAGCAGGGGATGACATTGCTGCCGGTAAGCCGGCGTGACTATCGGCGTAAGCAGGAACCCGGTTTCCTAGAAGGATTACGTGTTAGGTTCGGAGACTTTCACCTACTGCCCGAGGGAGGCAGCAACTCCCTGGCCATCAAAGGCTGTGAAGAGATTGCATCGTTACTGAAGTGGCACAAAGCAGGTTCAAAGCAGGTAGTAGCTTTAAGTTGTGGCACCGGCACTACGATGGCGGGCCTGATAAAGGGCTTGTCTAAAATTGAGAGTGAAAGTGCTCCCGAAGTGTTGGGAATCAGTGTTTTGAAGGGTGATGGCTATCTGCAGGCTGAAATTTTGGGTCAATTGCAGGCAAGTGGCTGCATCGATCCCATTGGTTGGCGCGTCGATGACGCGCACCACTGTGGTGGTTATGCGCGGAGCAACTCTGCCTTGCAGTCATTTCTGGATGACTTCGCAGGATTCACTGATTTGCCGCTCGAGCCGGTCTACACCGGTAAGCTGTTCTACGCTCTTTTTGATTTGATTGAGAAGGGCGTAATCTCGGCTGGAACTGAAGTAGTGGCGATACATAGCGGTGGAATTCACAGCTAAAATTAATAAAAACAATAAGATATAAATATTATTTAATGTATAGTTGCGGTAGTGAGAAGCCGCTACAGCACGAGTTGCAGATAGCAATATGCTGGGCTAGCCGCTAAAATATCAGGCTCTGAGGCCATGTTGTAAAGCTTCACGCCGAATTTAACTGAGGAGAGAACAGCTGAAAAGTGCTAGTAGCTGCTAACTGATCACGCCATGCCCATATCAACTACAATCAAGCAGATCTCAATTAGGAAAGGTTTCGGCCGGCTGCTCGCTATGCTGCCCCTGCTTTGGCTGGTTCCACTATATGGGCAGCAGGCCTTTCTTTATCCCATACAACAACTAGACAGCCGGCAGGCGCCGCCAACCTATGCAGAGATATCGCAACCAATAGCGCTGGATAGTGCTCAGTTGGACGGGATTCACAATGGTGGTTATCTGAGCTTGCAAATCTCCGACAGCAGGCAGATACAGTTGCAGGTTGTGATGCTGAACCGTTATGTGAATGGCGATCGAGTGATCAGAGCTGAAGGGCGCGATGACGATCGATTCTTCTCGCTTACAATCACCCAGGGGCAGCGCAGCCTGTTCGGGCACCTGAGTAGCGATGATGAGACTTTCCAGCTATACACGATTGCGAGTGCAGACAGCGCGCACTATCAGGGTTGGATCTATAAACCTGGCAATCTTGTCGGCATTGAGCAGGGTTTTCAGAATGATTACATCATTTTTGATAAGCCCGGTAGTAGTGATGCGCTGCTAAAGCTTCAGCCGGAAATAATATCTATTCTCCCAATGCAGATCGATAGCGTGAGTTCGCAATCTTTACTTGCAGACGCAGGTGCCGATACGGCAGCTCTGAGCACGCCTGGAATCGACCCTAGTAATTTTCGCATTACTCAGAGCTTTGCCAGCGATAGCGTGTTGGTTGGTAACACGATTGATGTCAGTCTAGAGTTTGATAACATAAGTGCACGATCGCATAATGATTTATATGTGGAGATTTTTTTCGTTCTCGAGAACAGCGAATTGGTTGCAGCTCCAAAGGCGTGCCGCGAGCAACTAAGTCTTTCCCTTCAGAAAACCATCTACTGTGAGTTGGGAAGTTTCCAGCCTGGAGAGAAAAAATTCTTTAGTTATAGCGTCGCAACGGATAATCGGGCAAAGCCCCGTGTTAGCAGTTCCGTGGTTATGGGTAACCTGCGAGTCGATGGAATTGTAAATGTAGTCGAAGATGTCCGAGTAGATAGCGATGGCGATGGCATTAGTGACTTTAATGAGTTGTTGCTGTCTACTGATGTGACTAACCCCAGTTCGGTGGACAACAGTAATTCTGTTATCGATGTACTAGCTCTCTATACCCCAGGAGCTGCTGCGATCTATCCATATGGTGTCCAAACTCGCATTAACCAATTGATCAGCGTTGCAAATCAGATCTATGCCGATAGCGGCGTCAAGATCACACTGCGCCCGGTCTATCACGGTCTAGTTAACTACAACGACAGTGATGACATGGACACGGCTCTTAATCATCTTATTGAGAAGACGGATAGTGCGTTCAGCTTAGTAGATACCCTGCGAGATACCTATGGTGCCGATCTGGTTATGTTGTTTCGGCCAGCGCAACCTGGTGAAGCGCGTTGTGGGTTGGCCCCGGTAGGTGGATTTAGGACTAATGGGGACTTTAGTAGTGTGGCAGAGCGAAATACTGCCTACTCGCATATAGCGGTGGATTGTCCGGTCGATTTGGTTGCTGCTCATGAATTAGGGCATAACATGGGGCTAAGCCATTCGCACTTAGAAGATGGTAGTGGCGGCACTTTTAATTTCTCAACTGGCTACGGAGTCGAGGGCCAGTTCGTTACTATAATGGCGTATCCTGGGGCGTTTAATGCTGAGAAACGAGTATCACTCTTTTCCAACCCGCTTCAAGACTGCCTAGGGTTTGATTGCGGTGTCGATGCCGGTAATGCGTTTGGAGCAGATGCCGTGCAGTCTCTAAACCTTGTTCGGCACCAGATTGCTAATTATTTTCCTACGAGAGTGCCCGAATTACCGAAAGCCACCATCTCCACGCTTTCTGGAGAAGCGAGTACCGCAAACATATCTATCGCAGCGAGCCAAGATGGCGGCTTATCCTTCACGCAGAAGGTTAGTACGACGGATTCAGTTAGCCTAGAAGCGGATGTAGAAATAGACGAGCAGCACATTGGTCTCCGCGGGAGCATCAATGTGCTTATTGGGCTTAAAGGCCAAGAATTTTACCAGCTGAACGAATTGGGAGAATTGGAAGAGTGGGATAAGACGCTAGAGGGCCTAATCGCGTTCAGCGACAAGCGTGCGCTGCGAAAGCTTGAACATCTTACGATATTGGATGGTTTTCGATTCGGTCAAGCGTTCTCGAATCAGAAGCTCGTGGTGTACGTTGCGTATTGGGTGGAGAGTAATGGCGAGCTGGTGTACATGCGAGAACCTTATTTGCTTAGCATTGATTAAATTTTGATTTTACGAAGTTCCTATTTATTCTTTTCTCTTTAGCAGTTTTTACTCGAGATTGCGGCAACCTTGGGACCTCAAGGATGAACGCCGAGCTTGGGATGGGGTGAATTGAGTGCCATTCGCTGTGATATACTCACGCGCTAGAGGAAGAGGTAAGGTGGTTTAGCGGCATTGGATATCCTCGAACCAAATAGCTAAGGGTTTAGCGATGGCAGAATTCAACAATATAGGGCTCGTGGGACGTCCTGGTCATGCCGGAGTGGTCGACACTCTGCGTCGCCTGTTGGATTTTTTGAGTGGGAAAGACCTAACTGTATTCGTAGACGATTTGACAGCTGTGCTGGTGAGCGGGCACGGACAGAAGCAATGCCAACGTGCAGAACTCTCGAAGTTCTGTGATCTCGTTATTGTGGTCGGTGGCGATGGCAGCATGTTAAACGTGGCCAAGTTCGTAGCATCCGATCAGGTGCCGGTGATTGGTATAAATCGCGGACGGCTCGGCTTTCTTACCGATATTCTTCCCGATGAATTGGAAGAGGGCATCACGGCAGTGCTAGATGGTAGCTACAGTGTTGACTCTCGATTTTTGCTCGAAGTTGTAGTACGCGCGAACTCCTCGAAAAATTCTGAAGATCACCATCTGGGTTCCGCCCTGAATGATGTCGTTCTGCATCCTGGAAAAGCGGCACAGATTATAAAATTTGAGTTATTCGTCGACGGTATTTTTGTCTACAGTCTGGACTCGGATGGTCTTATCGTCGCGACACCTACAGGGTCTACCGCTTATGCATTATCTGCGGGCGGCCCTATAATGCACCCGGGCCTTAATGCAGTCGTGTTGGTGCCCATGTATCCACACTCTCTTGGTAACCGTCCCATCGTAGTAGATGGGGATAGTGAAATTCGCATAGTGGTTTCTTCTCAAGAAACTCTTGAGCCGCAGGTCAGCTGTGATGGACAGGTGCTATATGCCGCATCAGCAGGAGATGAGCTCATCGTCCGCAAGAAAGATGTGCCGCTGAAACTCATTCATCCGCCAAAGCACACCTTCTACCAGGCTTGTCGAAGTAAATTAGGTTGGGGCAGTCGTTTGGTTAGGGATGATGATTAGAGCGGCGAGCCTGCCCATAGAAGTCAACTTGTTGCGCTTTAGTCGATTCTTGAAAAGTCAGGGCATTGCTCATCGCATCAATGAGGAATCTGGCCTGCAAGTGATCTGGGTTGATGGTGATCAGCAGGCCACTCTGGTACGCGAGGCTCTTGCTAATTGGGCATTTGATGAAGACTCTTCTCTGGTGCGTGCTGTTGCTTATAACTTAACGTCTCTATTTAGTCCTATTGCTTTTCTGCGTACGCTTAATCAAGTCTTTATGCGGGCTCCGGTCAGCTTTAGTCTCATTCTGGCGTGCTTATTGATTGCCTTGCTCAGTTTACTTGGAACTCAGCCGCAGCGCGTGGCGATCCTATTTTATCCTGTACTAGATTCTTCTGGGCTACTTTCTCTGCTCGCGAGCATAGATAGCCCTGTCGCAATACTGCGTAGTTTGAGTCCTATGCTGCTTCATTTTGGGGAGCTGCATCTCGTCTTTAACATGATGTGGCTGTGGTATTTTGGACGTCAATTAGAAAGCGTACAACCACGCTGGCTATTCATCAGTTTAATTTTATTCTGTTCGTTCACCGGAAATACCGCACAATACCTGACTAGTGGCTACAATAATTTCGGCGGCATGTCGGGAGTGATCTATGGTTTGGTTGGTTATACATGGATAGCGCATACCTTCATGCCGCGCAGCAATCTACACATCAATAACAAAATGTTTGTGGCCTTTGTCATCGCGCTGGTTGCAATGAAAGTCTTTGCCTCGTCTTGGGTAGCTAATGCCGCGCACCTTGGCGGACTAGTAGCAGGCCTTCTGGCGGGTATGGCAGTCGTAGGTCATTATAGGTTCGTCCTTGGACGTGATTCAATCGGCAGGTAGATTAAGAAGAAGTTTGTTTATACAAATACTTGTGAAAGATTTGATATGGGGTTTGATGAGATGTCTGATAGTAAGCAACTTGGCTTCGAAGAGCTTTTCATGGCGAGGCCTGAGTCTATTGAGCAGTTGATAGATGAAATGAATTCGGATGTATACGGTTCCCTTAGGCTTGCCGTAGAGCTCGGTAAATGGGGTGATGGAGCGCGCCTGAACCCACAGCAGATTGATTTCTGCATGCAGGCAATCATATTGTATGAAGCGAAACATCTGCCGGAACAAGAGAGAGTTGGGTTCGATCTTTCGGCGAGCTGTAAGAGCAAGGCATCTCCAGAGCTAACTCAGACTATTTCCATAGTTAGCAATGGTAGCGAGCAATAGCCCTATGAACGAGAAAGGGAACAATGAAGGAAGCACGACATGAAAATTTTGGGACAGGGTACGCTGAGGAAGATGCGGAGTCGTCTTTCGCAGCCTGTAGAATATCAGCTACGTCTAGGTGAAGAAGAAATTTCACTTAACCCGCTGTTGGAGAAGAAGATCAGCTTGCAGTATAGCGGTCTCATAAATTGTACAAATTGCGGGCGCAAAACAAACAAAAGTTTTAATTCAGGTTACTGCTATCCTTGTTTTCAGAGATTGGCCGAGTGCGATTCTTGCATCATTCATCCTGAGAAGTGTCACTTCGATCAGGGAACTTGCCGCGATCCTGCCTGGGGTGAACGTTTCTGCTTGCAGGATCATCTCCTCTATTTGGCGAATTCGTCTGGTCTCAAGGTTGGCATAACCCGGGGTACACAAGTGCCCACGCGCTGGATCGATCAGGGAGCGACACAAGCTCTGGCGATTATTCGAGTGCGCACCAGGCTCCAGTCCGGTGAGGTAGAGGTAATGTTTAAGCAATTTGTAGCTGACAAAACGAATTGGAGGGATATGCTCAAGGGCCAGGCCACCCCATTAGATATGCATGCCGAGGCAAAGAGACTGATTGATAAGTGTCAGTCGGATTTGAAGGAGTTAGAAGACAAATTTGGATTCTTCGCGATTAGCGTTCTAAATGGAGTCGATGTGGTATCGATCGACTATCCTGTTGTGAGCTATCCAGAAAAGGTAACCTCTCTCAATTTCGACAAGGCTCCGATCGTGGAAGGAACGTTGTTAGGCATAAAGGGCCAATATTTAATTCTCGATTCTGGAGTTATAAACATGCGCCGTTTTGCAGGTTATGAGGTCGCGCTTTATAGTTAGTATATAAATAGTAGAGTGTTGTGTCTTAGCAGTGCCTTGCGAATCCGCACGGGCGTATTTTTGAATTTTAAAACCTAAACAAACGAGTTGCAGACTATGAAAAACGCATCGGTCCGAACTACCTATTTGAAAGAATATAGGCCGCCCCCATTTACTATCGAAACCACAAATCTTCATTTTGACCTGTATGAGGATCATGCGAGTGTTGTCTCTAAGCTGCTCTTTAAGTGTAGCGGTGACTCTGATGTCACCAGCCTACAGTTACATGGACAGCTCTTAAAGTTAGAGAAAGTTTTAATAAACGGACAACTATTAAATCCTGATCAATACAGTCGAGACGATGAAAATTTAACTATCCCAGCGCTGGATGGTTTGCTAGGTGCATCATTTAAAGAATTTCTTTTTGAGTGTCACACAAGAATCGAGCCGCAAAATAACACGGCGCTTGAGGGCCTATATAAGTCTAAGAAGATGTTCTGTACGCAGTGTGAGGCAGAAGGCTTTCGCCGCATCACTTATTATCTAGATCGCCCCGATGTCATGTCGGTATTTACAACCACGGTAGCGGCAGAAAAAGCCAAGTACCCGGTACTGCTTTCCAACGGCAATAATATCGCAAGTGGTGATGTAGATGGCGCGCCCGGCAGACACTGGGTAACTTGGGAGGATCCGTTTAAAAAGCCGAGCTACTTATTCGCTCTGGTGGCGGGTGATCTGCTCAGTCTTGATGATACCTTTGTAACCTGCAGCGATCGAGAAATCGAGCTGCGTATATTCGTCGAAGAAAAGGATATCGACAAGTGCAATCACGCGATGCTATCGCTGAAAAATTCGATGCGCTGGGACGAGGAGGTATATGGTCGCGAATACGACCTCGATATATTTATGATCGTTGCTGTCGATGACTTCAACATGGGTGCGATGGAGAACAAGGGCCTGAATGTATTTAACACTTCTTGTGTGCTTGCCAGCCCACAGACTACGACCGACTTCTCCTTTCAGCGTGTCGAGGCGGTTGTAGCTCATGAATATTTTCACAATTGGTCTGGCAACCGAGTCACCTGTAGAGATTGGTTTCAGCTTAGCTTGAAGGAAGGGTTTACCGTATACCGCGATTCTGAATTTTCCGCGGATATGGGCTCGCGGACAGTTAAGCGAGTTGAGGATGTCTCCTTCCTGCAAACCGTACAGTTCGCTGAAGATGGTGGCCCGATGGCACATTCGGTGCGACCTGACTCGTACATGGAAATCTCAAATTTTTACACGGTTACCATCTACGAAAAGGGTGCAGAGGTTGTTCGGATGATCGCCTTGTTGCTAGGGCCTGAGAAATTTAGGGCGGGCAGTGATTTATACTTTGAAAGGCACGATGGGCAGGCCGTCACTACAGAGGATTTTGTGAAGGCCATGGAGGATGCTAGTGGCATCGATCTAGGTCAGTTTCGTAACTGGTACTATCAGGCTGGTACTCCAGTGGTCTCTATCCAGAGCGAGTTTGATGCCGATACTAAGCGTTACACCCTCCATGTCAGTCAGTCCTGTCCGGACACTCCGGGTCAGTCGAACAAGAAGCCATTAACTGTCCCGCTGCGGCTGGGTCTGCTGGGAAGCGATGGTAAAGACCTGCCGCTAAGGTTGCTAGCCGATGATGCATCTACGAGCAAAACCGATAGAGTGTTGTCCGTAACACAGGAAGAACAGCAGTTCGTCTTCGAGGGACTGGAATCTGAACCAATACCCTCATTGCTGCGCGGCTTTAGCGCACCTGTGAGGCTGAAGTATGACTATTCCCGTGCCGAGCTGTTGTTTCTCATGGTCAACGACAGCGACGGCTTCAACCGTTGGAACGCTTCTCAGCTGCTTACCATTGGGCTGATTGACGAGCTTCAGTCTGATTTGGCGGCGGGCAGGGATTTAGCTCTTCCGCAGAGCTTGGTTGATGCCTATGCCGGCGTGCTCGATTCGACCCTGTCAGATCCTAGCGTGGATAAGGCAATGATCGCGCAGTTGCTTAGCCTTCCTACGATTGGTTTTCTGATCGAGAGATCCGAGGTCGCAGACGTTGACAGCATTCACCTGGTACGTGAATTTTTATTGAATGGACTCGCCGCCAAGTTCTATTCATTGTTCCTCGATGTGTATACGAATAACACGAGCGATGCCGAATACGCTGCAGATGCTGTATCAATAGCTAGAAGGTCGCTTAAGAACTTGGCGCTATCCTACCTGATGAGAAGCGACGAGGATGAGGCCGTTACGTTGGCGCAGCAGCAGTTTGTTCTGGCTAGCAATATGACCGACCAACTGTCTGGTCTACGTTGCTTGGTAAATAGTGGTGCCGCTACCGCAGTCGACTTAAAACGCGATGCGCTAGCTAGCTTTTACAAGCAGTGGAGTCATGAGCCTCTCGTGGTTGATCAATGGTTCGTGGTGCAGGCAGTTTGCCAGCTACCTGGTAGCTTGGCTCAAGTTAAGCAGTTGCTTGAGCATACAGACTTCGATATTCGCAACCCCAATAAAGTACGATCACTGATTGGTGCGTTTTGTGGCCAGAATCATATTGGATTTCATGATGCCAGTGGCGAGGGTTACGAGTTCTTAGCTGATCAGGTTCTAGTCCTCGATACGCTGAATCCGCAAATAGCTTCTCGACTCTTAACGCCGTTGACACGCTGGAGAAAGTTCAGTGCAAAGCGGCAGGGGTTGATGCAATCACAACTTCGGCGCATCAAGGCGCAGGAGGAATTATCGAAGGACTTATTCGAAATTGTGGAGAAGAGCACGATCTAATTAGCGCTTATCGTGCCTCAGAAAATGATGCAATAAAAAAGGTGGCCTGGGCCACCTTTTTTATTCAAGCGATATTTACGTTTTCCTAGGCGACTTCTCGCACATTAGTTGCGGGAATATTCTTTGCCCGGTCTGCCGCTTCCATAAAGTCCGAAATTTCGTTGAAGTTCATATAACGGTAGATGGTATCAGCCATGGTATTGATGTTACCCATGTAGCTCATGTACTCATCCATAGTTGGAATTTTACCGAGAGCCGCACAGACAGCTGCCAACTCTGAGGATGAGAGATAAACATTCGCTCCCTGACCGAGCCGGTTGGGGAAGTTTCGCGTAGAGGTCGATACCACCGTAGAGTTTGGTGCAACTCGTGCCTGGTTACCCATGCATAGCGAGCAGCCTGGCATCTCGGTCCTTGCACCCGATACACCAAATATATTGTAGATGCCTTCTTCGCTTAGCTGATGCTCGTCCATCTTTGTTGGAGGCGCGATCCAAAGCTTCGCGGGAAGGCCGCCGTCGACTTGTTTTAAGACCTCGGCAGCCGCGCGGAAGTGACCGATGTTAGTCATGCAAGATCCTATGAAGACCTCGTCGATCTGCGTGCCTTGCACGTCAGAAAGAGTTTTCACATCGTCTGGGTCATTAGGACAGGCCAGCAGTGGTTCAGTAATTTCGTTAAGATCGATCTCAATTACCTTGTAGTACTCAGCATCCGCATCAGGTTCGAGTAGTTCTGGATTCTCTAGCCATGCCTCCATTGCTTGTGCGCGTCGCTCTAGAGTGCGCGCGTCCTGATAACCATTGTCGATCATCCAGCGCAGCAGCGTGATGTTTGACTTGAAGTATTCGATGATTGGCTCTTTATTTAGACGAACGCTGCAGCCGCCCGCTGAACGTTCGGCGGAGGCATCGGAAAGTTCAAAAGCCTGCTCGATCTTGAGGTCAGGTAGACCTTCGATCTCGAGAATGCGCCCGGAAAAAATGTTCTTCTTGCCTTTCTTCTCCAAAGTGAGATCGCCGCTTTGTAGAGCAGCATAAGGAATCGAGTTGACGAGATCGCGCAGAGTAATGCCAGGCTGCATTTTTCCCTTAAAACGAACTAACACAGATTCAGGCATGTCCAGAGGCATAACACCAGTAGCCGCTGCGAATGCAACAAGTCCAGAACCTGCCGGGAATGAGATGCCGATAGGGAAGCGTGTATGAGAATCGCCTCCAGTACCTACCGTATCCGGCAGCAACATGCGGTTTAGCCAAGAGTGGATGATGCCATCGCCTGCACGTAGCGAGACTCCGCCGCGTGTCTGGATGAAATCTGGAAGCGTGTGCTGCGTATCAATGTCGACTGGCTTGGGGTAGGCCGCGGTATGACAGAAGGACTGCATAACAAGATCTGCAGAGAAGCCGAGGCAGGCGAGGTCTTTCAATTCGTCACGGGTCATGGGGCCAGTTGTATCTTGACTGCCTACAGTGGTCATCTTCGGCTCGCAGTAGCTGCCTGGGCGAACACCTTCGACACCGCATGCCTTGCCAACCATCTTTTGAGCGAGTGTGAAGCCCTGGTCAGATTCAGCTGCAGTAATTGGAATTCGGAAAAGGCTAGATGGTCCCAAATTTAGTTCTTCGCGAGCGCGCTGCGTTAGCCCGCGTCCGATAATCAATGGAATGCGACCGCCCGCTCGAACTTCGTCGAGTAGAACGTCAGTCTTCAATTCGAATTCTGAAATTAGCTCGCCGCTTTCATGATTTGTAATACGGCCTGTGTAGACGTCGATATCGATGATGTCGCCGGTATTCATATTGTCGACTACTGTCTCAATGGGCAGGGCGCCGGCATCTTCCATCGTGTTGTAGAAAATCGGAGCGATGTTGCCGCCAATGCAGATTCCGCCATCTCTCTTATTGGGGATGTAGGGCATGTCGTCGCCGATGTTCCATAGCACCGAGTTCGTAGCTGATTTGCGTGATGAGCCAGTGCCCATTACATCGCCAACCAGTGCGACGGGGTGGCCAGTCAGCTCTAACTCCTTGATCTGTTCTTCGGCATTGGTCACGCCGTCTCTTGGATTCTTATACATCGCCTGCGCATGCAGAGGGATGTCTGGGCGTGACCAAGCATCCTGCGCGGGTGAAAGATCGTCCGTATTTGTTTCTCCGGGAATCTTATAGACAGCAGCCGTAATTTTGTTCGGCAGCTCAGGCTTGTTGGTAAACCATTGCGCATCCGCCCAAGACTGCAGTACACGTTGCGCCTCAGAATTGCCGGCTTTGGCTTTCCCCGCTACGTCATGGAAGGCATCGAACATCAGCAGGGTGTGACATAATTCATCTGCAGCAGCGCCGCTCAAAGTGTCTGAATCCAGCAGCTCAACAAGTGTTGAAATGTTGTAGCCGCCCAGCATTGTGCCAAGTAATTTAACGGCTAGTAGTTGA
The DNA here is from genome assembly GCA_949372635.1 of uncultured Pseudomonadales bacterium. Taxonomy (GTDB): domain Bacteria; phylum Pseudomonadota; class Gammaproteobacteria; order Pseudomonadales; family Pseudohongiellaceae; genus UBA9145. The sequence goes on along the minus strand of CASIAB010000005.1, from coordinate 79,113 downwards.
TCGATAAGCGGTGATTTGGCTTCGCCTTTCGCGAGAGCTGATAGGAAGCCAGCCTTAACATAGGCTGCTTCATCGACGCCGGCTGGTACGCGGTTGGAGAGTAAATCCATGAGGAATTCTTCTTCGCCGGCCGGTGGCGATTTCAATAATTCTACAAGACCTGCAACTTGTTCGGCAGATAAGGGCTTCGGAACTATGCCTTGCTCGGCGCGTTCGGCAACGTGTTTTCTGTAGGCTTCTAACAAAATTTTATCCTCATCGATTCAGAGCTGTCAGTGAGATAAATTGATCGGCGTTGTAGTGTGACCGAAGTAATTAAAAAGAATCACTTAACAGGGGTTTCATCTTGCAAATTAATTGGGCCGGTCTGTCTATTGCTTGAGATTTCTTCCATCGAGAGTTGCTAATGAGTGTCGCAAATCATCTAGATTCAGAGCAGGGCCGGAGCCTAAAATGTGAGCATAGTTTACTGTAAAATCAGGCAAAAATCCAGTTGGTGCTGGCTCTGGCCAATAGCTGTGCGGCGTCTCTCGTGAAACTTGAATTCTCTTAACCAAGTGCAGTTTGTGCGCGAAGTAATGTTGCAGACAGTTTATAATTAAGAAAATACCGTTGAAGTCTTCGCTGGGGCCTCAACTAACACAAGCCTCAATCGCATTAACCACATGGCCTCTATCAAAACACCTTGTCTCGGTATTTGCTCTACTACCTCTGTAGGAGATGTAGTGTGCCGTGGCTGCAAACGTTACGCTTTCGAGGTTATCGATTGGAATGGTTACGACGATGAGGCGAAGTCGGCGGTCTTGAGTAGGATTGAGAGGCTCAATACGCAGATTCTAGAGAATAAGCTGCGAATATTCTCGGTGCCGAATCTTAAGGCAGGTTTGGATCGCTTTCACATTCCCTACGATGAATCGCTCCCGCCCTATTGTTGGCTGCACAATCTGCTGAAGAAGGCGCACGGACGTATGGAGAGTCTAGAGGAATACGGCGTCTACGCGCTGGGTAACTACGCAGGTATGCCCTTACCTCAGTTGTGCGAGATCATAGAGAATGAACTGTTGTTACTCAGTGAGGCGCATCACGCTCGCTATTTTGCGCCGGCGATAGCCGCTCCCAAGAACCGCTCATAGCACTGGTGCTAGAGAGGAAACTTTTCAAGCCGCAGTCCCCGAGCATCTATCTCGGTAAACCAGCCATGGCTGTCCCAGTCTCCTAGTACAACCCTTTTCGCCTTTTCCTTGCCCAGCTCTAACTCATGAACCTGCGGCCGGTGAGTGTGGCCGTGAATCATTAATCTTTGCTCAGTCTCACGCAGGCGCTGTTCAACTGAGGCGGGATTCACGTCCATAATTGAGTTCTTTTTGGTCGAGGTTGCCTGTTGGCTTTGCTGCCTAGCCTGGTCGGCGAATGCCCGACGCTCAGAGAGGGTTCTGCTGAGGAAATCTTGTTGCCATGATTTCTGGCGCACGGTATTTCGAAATTCCATATACTCAACATCGTCCGAGCACAGATCATCTCCGTGTAGGACTAATGCGGAGCCAATGGGTGTGTCAATAACAGTAGAATCATCTATCAGCGTGGCGCCACAGCTTGCTGCGTAGCTTGTTCCAAGCAAGAAATCACGGTTGCCATGCAGAATATGGATGTCTGATCCGGCTTCATGAAAGCTATTCAATGCTTTCGCTAACGAGGTGCTGAGCTCAGTCGCTTCGTCATCGCCTATCCAGACCTCGAATAAATCACCAAGAATATAAAGCGCATCACAGGTGGCCGTGTTTCTGGCAAGAAACGCAAACAGTGCTGCGGTGATATCTGGTCTACCTTGTTCCAGATGCAAATCGGAGATGAGCAGGATTCTGTTAGACAAGGTTAGTCTTCTTCAGTGACTACGACTGATTCAATGATTATCTCGTTAACTGGGACATCTTGATGGCCATCTTGGGATGACGTCTCGCATTCCTTGAGCATGTTGACCACGTCCATGCCGTCTGTCACTTTGCCGAAAACTGCATAACCCCAGCCTTGATCGTTCTTGCCAGTGTGATTCAAGAAGTGATTGTCGCCTACATTGATGAAGAACTGTGATGTGGCCGAGTGAGGAACTGCCGTTCTTGCCATCGCCAAGGTGCCGATCAAGTTCTTTAGGCCATTGTCGGCCTCGTTCTCAATGGGCGTTCCATTGTCTTTCTGCGTAAGACCGGACTCGAAACCACCGCCCTGAATCATGAAGTCGTTGATAACACGATGAAAGATGGTGCCATCGTAGAATCCGGATTTGGCATACGCTACAAAATTTTCGGCCGAAATTGGTGCCTTGTCGAAATCGAGTTCTACGGTGATTGCTCCGTAGTTGGTCTTTATTGTGATCATGTTTACTGCCTATTGAGTGAAGCTTAAATCTTACTTCTAAGTCTCGTTCATAAATGCACAAGATTGAGTAAGGGAGATACAGAAAACCAGGTGATTAAATGAGTAGTTTAAACCCAGTGTGCTATTTGCCATGAAACTTTTTGTTATGGCAATGCAGAAGCCGCTATAATAATCGTTTTATGCTCGCCACGACAGTCTCAGTTTCAGATTGAAGTGCAAAACTAGTAGAGATAAAAGAGCCCTCGCGATGACAGACCAAAAAAACGCTAGCACCACTCTTGATGGGGCTGTCGATAGTAGTACTTCGTCCAATTTCATCCGCAGCAAGATTGCACATGATCTCAAGGAGGGAAAGCATGGCGGGCGCGTGCATACACGATTCCCTCCAGAGCCGAATGGCTACCTGCATATCGGTCATGCTAAGTCTATTTGCCTCAACTTTGGCGTGGCGGCAGAAAATTCGGGTCTGTGTAATCTTCGCTTTGATGACACAAACCCGGAGAAGGAGACCCAGGAGTATGTCGACGCCATCAAGGACAGTATTTCTTGGTTAGGTTTTCAGTGGAATGGAGATGTCCGCTACTCCTCAAGTTATTTCGAACAATTGTACGCGTTCGCGCTTCAACTCATTGAGTCGGGGAAGGCATACGTCTGCGATCTCGGTCCAATTGAAATGCGTGAGTATCGAGGCTCATTGACAGAGCCCGGCCAGAACAGCCCGCACAGGGGTCGGTCGATAGAAGAAAACAGGGATCTATTTGAGCGCATGCGATCTGGTGAGTTTGCCGATGGAGCTTGCAGCCTGCGTGCAAAAATCGATATGGCGTCGCCAAACATCAATATGCGCGATCCTGTTTTGTACCGCGTCAGGCACATAGAGCATCATCAGACCGGCTCGCAGTGGTGCATTTATCCGACTTACGACTATACGCACTGCATATCAGACGCGATCGAAGGCATTACTCATTCGCTGTGTACGTTGGAGTTTGAGGGCCATCGTCCTCTGTATGACTGGATATTGAATAGTCTAGATATTGCGTCCCTAGCTGGAGCTAGCGACCTAGCCGGCAGGGAGTGTGACTATGTGCTGCCGCAGCAGACCGAATTCGCGAAACTGAAACTAAATTACACCATTGTGGGTAAGCGTAAGCTCAAGGAGATGATAGAGACGAATGTAGTGGAAGGCTGGGATGATCCGCGTATGCCGACTCTTGCAGGGCTGCGTAGGAGAGGCTTTACGGCCACCGCCATCCGAAACTTTTGTGAGAGCGTTGGCGTGGCGCGTAGCGAAAGCATCGTCGACCTTGGGATGTTAGAACACGCGATTCGAGATGATCTGGACAAGAATAGTCCGCGGGCGATGTGCGTGTTGAACCCGGTCACCGTTGTGCTGAAGAACTTATCCGATGATCATCTCGAGATACTTAGTATGGCGAATCATCCAAAGGCTGATGAAATGGGCCGTCGCAGCGTTCCTCTAACGAAGCGAATTGTGATAGATAGGTCTGATTTCGAAGAGGTGCCTCCACAAGGCTTCAAGCGCCTGATTTTAGGTGGTGAAGTGCGCTTGCGGGGTGCCTATGTGATCAAATGTATTGATGTGATTAAGGATGACGCTGGGAATATTGTAGAGCTAAATTGTAGCGTCGATCTGGATACACTCGGTAAAAAGCCTGAAGGGCGTAAAGTAAAAGGTGTAATCCACTGGGTATCCGAAGCCAAGGGAGTGCCTTTGAGCGTGCGATTGTATGATCGGCTGTTCAATGTTGAAAACCCTGAAAGCAAAGACATTGAAGACTTTCGTGAATGCCTGAACAAAGATTCCTTGGTAGAGATAACGTCATGTATCGCGGAGCCATCGATAGTGGAAAAGGGTGCATCATCGAACTATCAATTCGAGAGAGAAGGCTATTACTGTCTTGACGAGAAAGATTCATTAGAAAATAAGCTCGTTTTTAATCGGACCATAACCCTGCGCGATTCATGGTAGGCGAGAAGTCTCAAAAAAAGTAGAGAGTACCCTGTGTTAAATATTTACAACAGCCTTACGCAAATTAAAGAAGAATTCAAGCCAATCAATGAAGGAAAGATTGGTATCTATGTTTGTGGGATTACGACCTACGATTACCTTCACCTTGGTCATGCGCGCATGATGGTGGCGTTTGATGTTGTCACGCGCTACCTGCGTGCAAGTGGTTTCGAAGTGAATTACGTAAGAAATATTACAGACATCGATGACAAAATTCTAAATCGAGCTAGTGAGAACGGCGAATTGTTTTCAGATCTTACCGATCGATTCATCAATGCCATGCATGAAGATGAGGCGGCGTTAGCAGTGCTTCCGCCGGACGTTGAGCCGCGGGCGACAGGGCATATTACTGAAATCGTCGAGATGATTAAGGTGCTTGTAGAGAAAGACATGGCTTATAGGGCAGACAACGGCGACGTCTATTTTTCGGTTATGAACTTTCCAGATTATGGAAAGTTATCGAAAAAGAAGATGGACGAGCTCTTGGATGGCGCGCGCATAGAAGTAGGAGAGCTAAAAAAAGATCCCAGAGATTTCGTGTTATGGAAATCATCTGCAGATGATGCTGTTGGCTGGGATTCTCCCTGGGGTTATGGCAGACCTGGCTGGCATATTGAATGTTCGGCTATGTCGAGCTGCTGTCTTGGAGCTAATTTTGATATTCATGGCGGCGGATCAGATTTGCTTTTTCCTCATCATGAAAACGAAGTTGCGCAATCAGAAGCGGCGACCGGTACACGATTCGCGAATGTGTGGATGCACAATGGTCCACTGCGCGTAGACAACGAGAAGATGTCAAAGTCTCTGAATAATTTCTTCACAGTAAGGGAAGTATTGGAAGACTACGATGCCGAAGTTGTTCGGCATCTATTGATTGCGAGTCACTATCGTAGTCCAATCAATTATTCTGAGCAGAGCTTGCAGCAATCCAATAATGTATTAGAGCGTTTCTATAACTGCCTGAAGGGCTTGGATATCGCGAGTGCGAAGTCGCTAACCAATAGTCGCTTCGAAAAGGCATTCTTCGCGGCGATGGACGATGATTTCAACACGCCGGAAGCCTTTAGTGTTCTTTTCGAGATGGTTAAGGAGATTAATAAGAATAAGGAAACAGACTCTGGGCTTTCGAATCAACTCGGTGCCTTGTTAGTCCGACTCGCCAATCTGTTAGGTATTCTAAAAAGCACTCCTGAGAAATTTCTGCGCAGCAATATTGCTATTAAAGTGGATGAGCAGGAGATAGATCAGCTGATAGCGGCGCGAAAACAGGCTCGTGCAGACAAGAATTGGGCGCGAGCAGATGAAATACGCGATCAGTTAGCGGCGATGAAAGTTGTCGTAGAAGACGGCGCTGATGGTAGTGGCTGGAGGGTGGAACGCTAGGTTTTCTGTTTTGCTTTGTCTGAAGCGCCCAAGGCATCGTGTCTTTAGCTGAAAACCAATGGAATCAAGCATTGACTGGTACCATTGACGTGAGTATTATTCCGTCCTCTCGAAAACTAAGCGTTTTTGAGGGTCAAGACCCATTATCGGGGTATAGCGCAGTCTGGTAGCGCGCTTGCTTTGGGAGCAAGATGTCGGGAGTTCAAATCTCTCTACCCCGACCAATTTCGTTGGTTCACTCAATGTGGATCATTAGTGCGGATTCACGCGACTTTCTGAATCAGCGCAGTTTGGCGATCAATGGTGACTGTAGCTCAGCTGGTAGAGCCCTGGACTGTGACTCCGGTGGTCGCGGGTTCGAACCCCGTCAGTCACCCCATTATTCGTCGCACCGTCCACTCCAGATTCCTTCGCCGAACTAAATTTTGCCCCCTGCAGGTCTGTTTCTAGTGTTAATTCATAAACAATTGATAGAATCGTGCTATGTCAGAACAAAAAACTAAAACCATCAATGGTGCACTCATGGCACTAGCCTCTCTAAATGTGCGCTCACCGGGAGTATTGGAAGAAGCTATGACTGGACCGCTCGTCCGTTTTTCGCAAATTTATCGCCGGTTAGGCGATGTGATGTCAGGGATGTACACCGGAGTAGGTTGCGCCGGAACCCCGCACGAACATAATAGCTACGAGGAACATGCAAAGAGCAAGAGCCTTAACGATTGAAGCAATTCCACCCGGCCGTGCACTACCCATAGCTAGCGAGCGGAATTCGTGTAGAATACACGCCGATTCGCCGCAGTCGAAAGGCCAGCAAATCATCCGCGCCCGTAGCTCAACCGGATAGAGCACCGGCCTTCTAAGCCGGGGGTTCCAGGTTCGAGTCCTGGCGGGCGCACCATAACGAAAGAACCCGCTACGGCGGGTTTTTTCGTTATGCCAGCAGCCGCAAAACCTGCGGTTCAACAAGCGCGCACCGCAAGGCCAAAGGCTGCCCGTAGGAATAGTAATTTGGCTAAGCCGAATAGCGACTGAGTACCGACCTCCAGTTTTCCCAGGACCCGAACGAAGTTCCGCCCCCAACAATCACCAGCCCCAACCCCTAGCAAAACACAAAAAGAAGGAGTAGCTTCTCCTTTTCAAGTGACAAATGTGCAGCAGGGAAAATAAAATGAAGAACAAGCAACCTAAACCAACCATCGCCGGAGCCAGTGCGGTTCAAAACGACCCTTTACTACGCATACGCTTTATCTTACTCATCCTTGTCCCCCTTGTGCTTCTAGTGTTGTTCCTAAGCCCAGCCTCAAAGCTATTTGCGGCCGAAGACAACGAATTTGCCGGCGAACGAATCGTGCACTTACTTCAAGAACCAAGACACAGAACAGTCCACAACGAGGGGGATCTCTACTTACTAGATGTGCAGGTCAACCCAGGCGATACCTCTCTGCCTCATGTTCATGATCAGGCCATCATGCTCACCTATATCAGCATGGCCGATGGTCCACGGGATGGTCAGATAGGGAATAATACCGACTACGCCAGCGAGGCAATAACCCATAAGGTGTCTAATGCGGGCCCAGGACTATTTCGTATTATCGCTCTGGTAAATGGCAGCGCGGGAAATATCGACTTGCAGTCCGATAGGCCGTCTGGCTTAAGCGGTGAGCCAGAGCTTGAAAATGCATGGTTTAGATCCTATCGAGTTGAACTAGCTCCGGGTGAGGAAACCAAAGTTCATCATCATCAGCTTCCTAGTGTGGTTGTTCAGGTTGTCGATGGCTTGCTGCAAGTAACTAGAGATGACCGGGTGATCGATGAGCTCGACCATCCTGGTAATTGGTCTTGGCGCAAGGCTGGGCAGTCTTATTCAGTTAAAAATGTTGGAGGTATTGCCACTGCTGTCGTGATCAACGAGGGAAGATTCTAAACCCTTTTAGTTATCACAGTGATTGCTTTGCTTTTTTAACCTCTGTTCGGATTTTTAGTAGGCCTCAATCTCGTTTCGATGACTGACTCTGTTTCACCAAGTGATGCAGGTCTACTAGTTCTTGCTCGCCAGGGTTTGGCAAGCCGGCGTATGGTCGGCAACGGCCTAGGTGCGGCACAAAAGCTATCGAGCATTTAGGCTATGTCCAGATCGATACGCTCTCGGTAGTCGCTAGGGCTCATATTCACACCCTTTGGAATAGGATGTCTGCCCTTAAGGCTAGCGACATCGATCTGCTGCAAGAGCAAAGAGTCTTATTCGAACATTGGGCTCATGCTCTAGCCATCTTGCCCATAAGGGACTACCTCTCCTCATTGCCGATGATGCAGCGCATCGCCTCCGGCGATACCCATTGGTATCCGAAAGACCGCAAGCAGGTGACGAAGGTTCTGAAGAGTATTCGTGACGAAGGGCCTTTATCTGCAAAGGATTTCAAAGATAAGAAGACCAGTGATGCTGATGTGGGCGCGCTCTCCCTCAAAGATAGCGTTGGAGCAACTCTTTATGAAGGGTGAGCTGATGGTTCCCCGCCGCCGCAATTTTCACAAAGTCTACGATCTGCGCGAGCGTGTTTTGCCCAGTGGTATCGATATCCGCACGCCAACCATCGAGGAGTTGTGTTGTCATTTGATCGGGAGCTATCTGCGTGCGCAGGGCCTAGTGCAGATTGCAGAACTGACCTTTCTACGTAAGGGCTTGAGGAAGAAGATGTCGCAAACTGTGGCCAATTTTGTTGAAGAGGGTATTCTGAAGGAGCTAGAAGTTAATGGGCAGATTTATTACGCAACACCAAAATCCCTAGATTTATCGATCAAGGTTTACCCAGCCCTAAGTTGCGTATCCCTTCGCCATTCGACAATGCCGTCATTTAGCGCAAACGTCTTGCTTCGCTCTTCGAATTCGACTACCAGATCGAGTGTTATGTGCCTAAGGCGAAGCGCAAGTCCGGATACTTCTGTCTGCCAGTGTTGCGAGGCAATCGATTCTTTGCGCGTCTCGATGCGAAGGCAGGCAGGAAGACGGGCGTGTTTCATGTAATGAATCTATATCTAGAGAGAAGTGTTGAGGATATAGGGGCATTTTTGACGGCTTTGCGTGCTGAGCTCCAGCACTTTGCTAAATTCGATAGCTGCACTGTAGTAGAGATTCACGCTCTACAACAGATGGAATAAAGATGGACGGATACAGCTGTGGTTTGCTGATTAGGTGGTATGCGCGCCTGCAAGTATTTTTTGTAACTTGATAAAAAACAATAATTTACTAAAGGTATCTGCAGCAGAACCGATAGACTGGGCAAGAAAGTATTGAAATGGCTTAGGTTAGGATTGGATTCTTAGCGCTAGGCCTTTTTTCTACCTCTAATTTGCGTCCAGCTCATAGACTGTAGGCTGATTTTTTCGAGGAAGTTGTTCTAGCTTCTCTTTCGGGCAGGCAATCACATCGTCCTGGCCGGCACTGCGCCAATCATTGAAGGGTATAAGCTCATAGTTGCCGCTAAGCTTCGCTTTAGCTCCACGTCGTCTTGCCTTGCTGCCGTCTGCCTTGCGATTGTTGAACTGGAACAGGACGTAGTCTGTGGGCAGTGCAGCTCTGAGTTCATTCAAGGAGGCAAAGGAGAGTGAATTGCCGTAGGTGACCTCGACTACTGTGACCGGACGAGACTTTTCTAGCGTATCTCTTAATCCTTCGACCACATTCTTCTCGAAACCTTCGACATCAATCTTTAACAAACAGATCCCTTGGAGTACCTTTTTTTCGAGGTATTCATCACCGCGAACCAGTGCTAGTTTGCCGAGATTCCTGTTCCCCTTGCTAACGGTGCCAGCGTCGAAAGATCCGATACCCTGATTGCGTCCTGTAGGCGCATAGAAATCTAATTCTTCTTGTTGGTTGCTGAGGCCAACTTTGTGTAGCCGTATATTGCTAATTTCATTCAGCTCTATATGACGTTCAAGTTTCTGGCTTACGACAGAGTAGGGCTCGAATGAATGCACCTGGTCAGCGTGCAGGGACATGAATAACGAATGCTGACCTATATTTGCCCCTATGTCGAAGAATGATTGCGCGGATCCATTCGCTGATTGCCTTAGGCTTAGCATCGTATCGCGCAGGAAGAACAATAGGGGCTTTTCGAAAGCACCCATATAGAAAAGAGTGAATTCGACACTATTGTTGAGGTTGCCCTGATACGTAAGGCCAAAAAAATCTTTGGCAAAAGGTGCATCCAGTGCGTCTCCGTAGCTGCACAGCTTCTTATAGATGGCTTTCTTGTGGCGCAGATCGATCCACTTTTGATTCCAAACGAATCGAATGATTCTGTGCAGTGGTTTCATTGCTTTGCTATTGGGCTCGTGAGCTTTTGCAGGGGTTTTCATTGTACAGCTTATCTGTCATAAGCGAACGGCGTCTGTGCGGCCTTAATATACAGTGGATGTTTAGGTGCTCCGGAGGCATTAATGCCGAGGCAGAGCAGTTCAGGATAGCGGTCTCGAATCTTGTCCGATCTTTGCAGCAACTCGCCATGATTTCCCCAGCAGGCGATGCTTAGAGTCGCTTCGCTGATAGCCATGGCAATCCAGTGATCATTGTTTCGGCCTATCGGCTTTGCATAGCGCTTCAGGTCTTCAGGTTTGGTCGCACAGAAAGCAAAAAGGTTGACGATCTCCATGCTGCTGCAGCCCCATGTCTGTGCGAAACCGACGCAACGCTTAATCGTTGCGTCATCCTCACGCTGATTCGCTGTCGAAGGGTTCAAACCGATGAATACGGCCTTGCCAGACCCTTCATCCCAAGACCGGCCGAGGCTGTAACGATAGCTTTTGCACTTAGAGAAGCGGGCATTTTTTGATGTGTATTGCATTTCTACTCGTAAGTGGCGTTTGGGGTTTGGTAAATCTTCAAGTTTTGTGAATAATAACGAAAATAATTGATAAAACCAGTCTTTGCCACGTCTTGGTGGGCTAGCCTAGATATCGATTATCAAGCCAGAGGGTGAAAACCTGGCAGGATGTTTTTCTCTGACTATTCAGCTTTTCCTCTGCTTTTTTATATCCTTCACTCGCTAACCCCAGCTTTTCTTCTTTGCCTGAGCTGAGACTTGTGCCGATTGCTGCTGTATTTGCCTTAGCTGAACAGGTGTCGTATGTTCATATCCGAGATTCAATCGAGATGTGCAATGTTAGCGATAATTGGTGGAACCGGCCTGTCGGAATTGGAGGGCTTTGAGCAGTTAGAAAAAGTTGCCGTAAAAACGTCCTACGGCCTCGTCAAAGTTCGGCTTGTGCGAATCGGTAGTGGCGATAAAGAGTTCATTTTTCTGCCGCGTCATGGCGCTGGCCACAAGATCCCACCTCATAAAATCAACTACCGCGCGAATATTGCGGCACTGTCGGATTTGGGTGTTACTGCGATTGTCGCAATTAATGCGGTGGGTGCCATTCACGGCGATTTTCTACCGGGGTCTGTCGCTGTTCCGGATCAGTTGATCGACTACAGCTATTCACGTGACGTTTCGTTCTTCGATGGTAAGTTAAAGATCGTGCATCACATCGACTTCACCAATCCCTATAGCGAGCCTATTCGTCAGCGCATCTTAGAGGCCATGGAGTCGGTCAACTTTCACTCGAAAACGGACTTCAAAGTCATGGCTGGTGGGACCTATGCTTGCACGCAAGGACCGAGGTTGGAGACCGCTGCGGAGGTTCGGCGCTTAGCTCAGGATGGATGTGACATGGTAGGTATGACAGGTATGCCGGAAGCCTCGCTAGCTCGTGAATTGGAAATCGAATATGCGAGTCTGGCGCTCTCAGTGAATTGGGCGGCGGGCCTATCGGAGGTCCCCATTACTCTCGATGACATACATGAGGTGTTAGAGGGCGGCATGGAATTTGTTTCTGCAGTGATTACCGAAATCGTTCAGCGAATTTGATAGCCGAGAGTGGAAAGCTTAACTAGTTCGCTTCTTCAAGCTCGAATTAGGGTGACACAAGAGGTGGGAGCTCAATGGGCTTTGCGAGTATAACGATACCCATAGCCGGATGATCGATATAGTGGAATTCCGTGCTGCGCATTTCCCGACTCTGTTCCATATGAAAAACACGATTGATCCCATACTGTAAACTCTGCTCGTTTCTTTCTAGCGTATCCAAGTCGGTTTTTATCGCCTCCGGAATCGCTGGTAGGTGCCACTCGCTCTTAAGATCGGCTGACGCACTGTATTCGGTCAGCCACAGATTGCTGTCGATGACGATACGGTCTCTGTTCTCATTAAATCGCAAAGTGATTGTTCCCTGCAGTTCGTGTTGATCGTCGTACCGCAATCCACCTTGAACATATAAAGGTATCGCATCTGCTGGATCTGCAACTGATTCGCGCCATAGTCCGTGAAACAGGAGTCGATGTTCAGAAGAGCGTTCGAGCGCGCGATTAGTCTGTTGAAAATCGCTGTCATCGGGAGTTAGTTGCAAGTGAGCGTCTCTTAAGAAATCTAGAAACTTGAATTCACCTTCAGGGCGAGCAGGCTGTGGCCCAGTGGCAAGTATCTGCGCAAGACGCTTGACTCGCTCTATCGCCGCCGAGGCTTGTGCGTCAATTTCGATAGGCGCTTCTTCCATTACAGAGAGTATATCCTGATCTGAAGATTCGGCAATCGCGTCATCTATTATCTGATCCGAAATTAGCAGGTCACTAAGTAGGCCTAGTCTACGTAATGGATTTGGGTAGTTTAATTCGTTGGGTTCAGCTTCCCAAAGCTCTTCGTCTCTATCGGTAATTGATTCGTTGCTGAAGATAGACACTTCGATCTGAAACCAGCGCTGCGATGTCTGACCTATTGCCGAGGTGGAGATCGAAAGGAGAATACCGGCTATCGCAGCGCAGTATAACGTCGCCATTGCTGCGGGCGCAGGGTCGATCGCGAGAAGGGGGTTCTTGTTTGGTAAGTGCTGCATGAAGAGTCTGGCTTAGGCCGCCTTGGGTTCCTTAAGTTTTAAGTTATCCAGTAATTCGCTGATGAAGTCCAGTTTATCAGCGCTCTCATCGCAATTGTGTGTGAATTGCAGGCTGTTTGCGCCGGCTAGCTTGTAGATCTGCGGGTCGTTCTGAATCATCTCTACAAGAGATGTGGGATCTATGGGTGTCTGTGCCTTGAAATCGATGCGGCCAGTTTTCACGTTCGCATCGATTTTTTTGATACCGTATTTTTCTGCATTCAATTTCAGTTGTGTGACGCGGAACAATAATTTAAGTGGTTCTGGCAATAGGCCAAAGCGATCGATCATCTCCACCTGAAGCTCCCTCAAGTCATCGTCGTCTAGAGAAGCGGAAATTCGTTTGTACATGATTAGGCGCAGATGTACGTCAGGAAGATAAACCTCGGGTATTAGTGCGGGTATGCGCAGGTTAACTTCGATGGACTTACTGAGATCCATATCTAGATCCGGGCGACGACCAGCTTTGATCGCGGCGACTGCCTGTTCCAGCATCTCTGTGTATAGCGAGAAACCAATTTTTTGCATGTGGCCACTCTGTTCATCGCCTAGCAGTTCTCCAGCGCCTCGAATTTCGAGGTCATGACTTGCAAGGGTAAAGCCAGCGCCGAGAGTTGACGCAGACTGAATAGCCTCGATGCGTTTGTTTGCATCTGTACTGAGCTTACCGTCATTTGGTAAGAGTAGGTAGGCATAGGCCTGATGATGTGAACGACCAACCCTGCCGCGCAGTTGATGCAATTGCGCTAGGCCGAATTTATCGGCGCGATGAATAAGAATGGTGTTCGCACTAGGGATATCGATGCCGGTTTCGATGATGGTCGTGCAAACCAAAATGTTATAACGCTTGTGGTAGAAGTCAGCCATTACTTTTTCTAGATCGCGCTCCGCCATCTGCCCATGAGCGACACAGATACGAGCCTGCGGAACTATATTGCGTAGGTGCTCTGCGGTGGCTTCTATTGATTTTACTTCGTTGTGTAGGTAGAAGGCCTGACCACCTCGCAGTAACTCACGAGAAACAGCCTCGACGACTAAACTATCTTGTTCCTGGCGCACGAATGTTTTCACCGATAATCGGCGTGCAGGTGGTGTGACGATAAGTGAGAGGTCGCGTATACCGGCAAGTGCCATGTTAAGTGTTCTTGGTATGGGTGTGGCGGTAAGGGTCAGGATGTCCACATTGGCGCGAATCGCTTTGAGTTTTTCTTTTTGGCGCACACCAAAGCGATGCTCCTCGTCTATAATCAGCAAGCCTAGATTGCTGTAGTCGATATCGCCGTGCAGCAGTTTATGGGTGCCTATTAGCACGTCGATCTTGCCAGCAGCTACCTTCTTTAGGGTCTCGCTCTGCTCGCTGGCTGACTTGAAGCGAGAGATTACCTCAATAACAATCGGCCAGTCTGCAAACCTATCTTTAAAGCTTTCATAGTGCTGCTGTGCAAGTAGGGTTGTGGGAACCAGCATGGCAACTTGCTTGCTATTTTGCACGGCAACAAAGGTGGCTCTGATCGCTACCTCAGTCTTTCCAAAACCCACATCGCCGCATACCAGACGATCCATAGATCGACCGTTTTTCATGTCGTCTAATACTGCTTCAATCGCATTCTCTTGATCTGCAGTCTCTTCGAAGGGAAAGCTTGAGGCGAATTTATCGTATTCATCACTGCTCCAAATGTATTTGTAGCCTTTTTTTGCTTCGCGCTGTGCATAGATGTCTAACAGCTCGACGGCAACATCGCGAATTTTCTCAGCTGCTTTGCGTCGTGTTTTCAGCCACTGGTCGCTACCGAGATGATTTAGCGGTGCGGTATCCTGCTCGGCACCGCCGTAGCGACTAATTAGGTGCAACGACAGCACGGGCACATACAGTTTTGCTGCATTTGCGTATTCGAGAGTAAGAAATTCAGTATCCTGGCCATCGGTATTAATAGTCTGTAGGCCGAGATAGCGACCCACGCCGTGGTCTAGGTGTACAACAGCATCGTCAATGCTCAGTTCGGTTAGACTCTTTATAATGAAATCGGTATCGCTCTGTTTTTTGTTGCGCCTACGTCGCTGTGCGATTCGATTGCCGAATAACTGCGCTTCTGTAATTAACAGTAGCTTCTTATCTTCGAGCCAGAGTCCCTGATCGAGAGGTGCGACAATAATGCCGCAAGAGGAGGTGGAATCGACGAAATCCTGCAAGTGTTCGAATTGCTCTGGCTTGATTTGTATTTGTTTGAGTACCTCAAGCAGTGTTTCTCTTCTGCCAGCGGATTCTGCACAGAATAAGATGCGCTGCTCGGGGTTCTGCTCTATGAATTGTTCGACTGCAGCGAAGGGCGCCTTCAGTTTAGCGTCACTGCTAAGCTCCGGCAGGCGCAGATTCTGCAGCGAGACGGCAGTGCTGCCAGAGGCAAAGCTTATCTGCTTGAATTGTTTCAGATCTGCTAGCACGGTGTCGATTGTTAGGAATATTTTCGTGGGCGGTAAGATCGGACGATAGTGATCAATCTGCCGTTCCTCATAACGCCGCTGGATATCCTGCCAGAAATTTTGTCCAGCGCCGGCGAGATCGCCAATCCTGCAGCAGGTAGTATTAGAAGGCAGGAAATCGAATAGTGAGTCCAAGTGCTCGTAGAACAGGGCGAGGTAATACTCGAGCCCGGGAGAGCTGATGCCATCGCTTACGTCTTGATAGAGCGGGCACTGACGCAAATCGACATCGAACTTTTCGCGAAAATTACTGCGAAAAGCCGTAATGCCATTGGCATCGAGTGGGTATTCACGCCCTGGCAATAGTCGTATCTGTTCGATCCTCTGGTCTGAGCGCTGTGTCTCGGGATTAAAGGTGCGCAGCGTTTCTATCTCGTCGTCTAGCAAATCGATGCGATAGGGGAAACGGCTGCCCATAGGATAGATATCGAGTATCGACCCTCGAACCGCAAATTCACCATGTTCGAAGACTGAGTCCACGGCCTGATACCCGGCATCCACAAGCTGCGTCCGCATAGCTTGGATAGATAGCCGTTGCCCGACTATCAGATCGAGGCTATTGCCGCGAATGTATTTCTTCGGAGGCAATTTGTGCATCAAGCTGCCAATCGATGTAACTAGAATGCCTTGCTGAAGATCAGGCAGGTGATAAAGGGCGCTCAGACGATCGGAAACGATATCCTGATGTGGAGAGAAGTTGTCATACGGCAACGTCTCCCAATCAGGCAGACTGAAGACCTGCAGAGGGTCTGTTCTATTAGGTAGCTTGTTGCAGAAATAGCGCAGCTCTCGCTTAAACTGCTCCACTGACTCGTTGTCTTGGCAGATTAGCAACAGGGGCCCCTGGCTATTCGCTGCCGCATTGGCTAGCGCAAGGCTGGTTGCCGAGCCGAAAGTTTGCTGCCAGTGACTGGCTAATTGCTTATCTTGGGGCAGCGGAGGGTTATAAATAGTGTTCATGGATACTGCAGTTCGGTGTCGTGGAATCGGGATTGTGTGCGTTTTCGAGGCATAAATGCCGTCGAGAAAAAAGCGAGTAATTGTATAGCAATTCAGGTGACTAAGCAGGCTCGAATATATTCCAGTGTATAGCCCCTAGGATAGTGTCACTTCGGTTGCACTGACTATGCTTTCACAAGATAATAGCCGCGTTTCAAAATCCATCGATTTTACCGACAGAGAGAGGGGTATTTGTGGTCCGTCCAAATGTAGATGATTACTTCGGCGACTGGAAACAGCGTGAAGCACTAGTGCAAGAAATGATTCCTGCTATCGGTAGGCTATTTAGTCAGCGCAATGTAGGCATATATATCTACGGTAGGCCGCTGCATAACCGATCTGTGACTTTTATTATGAAGGCGCATCGCTTCGTTCGGCAGATAGAACGCAATGAGATGTCGGAATTTGAATCTCACCCGGTACTGATGGCGCTGTCGAAGCTGAATCTTTGGCACGTGCAAATTGATTTAGGTAAGTTGACCGTTCGCTTCATGGAGCACCAGGAAGCTGAAGGGAGAGCCGCTCAGGATGTAGACGAATTTGTTAAGGGCGAACTGGCGTACTTAGATGGCGTGAACAAGAAGCCCATTAAAAAATGCCAGCATGTTGTGCTATACGGTTTCGGGCGAATCGGCAGATTAATGGCTCGGTTGCTCATAGAGCGAACGAGTACCGCAGAAATTATGCAGCTTAAGGCAATAGTAGTAAGGCCTGGCGGCGAAGGTGATCTCCAAAAACGGGCGAGTCTGTTCATGAATGATTCTGTGCACGGTGCCTTTCAAGGAACGCTGCGCGTCGATGAGCAGAACAATAGCCTTATCGCCAACGGCAACGAGATTAAGGTTATCTACGCAAATGCCCCTGAAGAGATCGACTATACCCAATACGGTATCGACGACGCGATGATCATCGATAATACAGGCATGTGGCGCGACGAGGCAGGTCTTTCGCGTCATCTAGAGGCTAAAGGTGCGGCGAAGGTTCTGCTGACTGCTCCGGGTAAGGGCAATATGAAGAACATCGTCTATGGTATCAACGACGATCAAATCTCTGCTGATGATACGATCCTTACTGCCGCTTCGTGCACCACTAATGCTATCGCGCCTGTACTGAAAGTAGTAAATGACAGATTTGGCATTGAGAAAGGTCACGTAGAGACAGTTCACGCTTATACGAATGACCAGAACTTGATCGACAACTATCATACGGGCAGTCGTCGCGGTCGCTCTGCTGCATTGAATATGGTTCTCACAGAGACTGGTGCGGCTAAGGCGGTAGTCAAGGCCATTCCTGAGCTTGAAGGAAAATTGACTGGAAATGCTATCCGCGTGCCAATCCCAAACGTCTCTATGGCGATTATGAATTTGACGCTGGAGAAAGCAACTACGCGTGAAGAGCTCAACGAGTTTCTGCGTGATATTGCTCTACACTCCAAGCTACAGGATCAAATCAGCTACACCGAGTCTCCGGATGCGGTATCTAGTGATTTTGTGGGAAGCAGAGAAGCGGGTATTGTAGACAGTAACGCCACGATTGTTAACGATAATCATGTAGTGCTCTATCTGTGGTACGACAATGAATTCGGCTACTGTTGTCAGGTAGGAAGAATGGTTTACAAAATGGCAGGAATCATTTATCCGCAATACCCTTTAGAGGAGGAGCGATCGTAGATATTTTACCGGAGTAGCTGACCCAAGCTAGCTATTTTAGACGTTCGGGCCCATTGGATGTAGTGCCCAAGATGAAGCACGTCAGCCCGATGGCTAATTTTCTAAACAGAAACATAATGCTCGCGTAATACCACCAAGAGCGGAATGGTTTATTTAGCATGAAAAAATCACTCAAACTCCTTGGCTTGGCAGTAGTTTTCCTAACTTTTGTTCTGGGTTTGGTTTTCTACTTTATTGGTGGCGACGATATTCTACGGTTTAATGGTCTCACCATGGGTACAAGCTATCAGGTTCAGGTTGTGGATATGCCTAAGGATATTGCGGCAGAAGATTTTGCTGTAGATATTAGCGAGTTGTTGAAACGGCTAGACACCGAAACTTTCTCCACTTACGCCAGCAATTCTGAGCTATCCCGGTTCAATCGTCATGGAATCGATATTCCCTTTGATGCTTCCTCCGCAATGATCGAGGTGTTGCTGATTGCGCAAGAAATTTCTACGCTTAGCGGTGGAGCCTTCGATGTTACCGTGGGTCCGTTGGTAAATCTCTGGGGGTTCGGTCCTGATTTGGCCGCATTCGAGACGGTTCCTACACAGTTGCAAATAGATGCAGAGCGGGGGCGAGTAGGGTTCCAGTTTTTGCAGGTTAGCCCTTCTAGTCAGGAGATTCGGAAGACGCGCGATATATATGTTGACCTGAGCAGCATAGCGAAAGGCTATGCCGTGGATCAGCTAGCTGAATATCTAGATCAGGCCGGAGTAGATAATTACTTCTTGGAAATAGGTGGCGAATTAAAGATTAAGGGCTTGAAGCCTGGCGGCAAAAGCTGGGTGCCAGCAATAGAGGCTCCTGTAGATGCGGTCTCACAGGTCTATCAAATTTTCTACAGCCGTGGTGATAACATAGCCATAGCGGGCTCTGGCGACTATAGGAATTATTTCGAGGAAGAAGGGCGGCGCTATTCTCATGAGATTGATCCTCGAAACGGCAGGCCTGTCACCCATGATTTAGCAGCGGCATATGTAATTGACGAATCAACGTCGCGTGCAGATGCGCTGGCAACAACGTATATGATTTTGGGGCCCGGTGCTGCCGAGGATTTAGCATCGAGACAAGAGCAGGCAGTCTATTTCATCTACAAGAGTGATAATGGTGGATTTGAAGATTATGTTAGTGCTGAATTTATCCGCTACCTTGGAAGCGATTTACAATAGGGTGAGACTGAAAAATAAAGATTTTTTAATTACACTTCTGCTTATGGCTATGGATATTTTAATTAGGCGGTCGGCGCGTTGTTCGGTCGGAAATCTGTTCAGGGTTCCAGTGGGGAAATGAGCAATGTCGTTAGACTGAAAAAATGTGAAATATATGGTGGTGAGCCTGCAAAAATATGGGAGTGCTTCCTATATATGGACCCGGTCCTTTTAGGGGGAAGAAGCTCTATTAGAAGAATGTAACTAGATGCAGGAATCCTTCCGCCGCGGCCAACTTGGAGAAACTAGCCCTAGGCAGACTTCATAACTAAAAGGAAGGACATTTCGAGAGCCACCATGCAAAAAGAGCACTTTGATATCATAGTTATAGGAAGTGGCCCCGCGGGTGAGGCTGCCGCCATGAATGCCAAGAAGAAAGGACGCACCGTTGCTGTCATGTGTGACCTTGAATCTGTTGGGGGCAGTTGTACGCATTATGGGACCATACCCTCGAAAGCGCTTCGTCACTCAGTAAAAGAAGTCATGCAGTTTAATGCTAATCCCATGTTTAGGGATTTGGGTGACGCGAGAAAACTAAGTTTTCAGCAAGTATCAAAACATGCCGATCGCGTCGTCTATGAGCAAGTGCAAATGCGCACCGATTTTTACGACAGAAACCACATACCTATATATAAAGGTCGGGCAAGTTTTCTAGATAAAAATACGATCAAGCTTGTTGGAAAACGTAAGAAGTTGTCTGCTACGAACTTTGTAATTGCTACAGGTTCTAGTCCGTATCATCCCCCGGGTGTCGACTTTTCGCATGATCGTGTCTTCGATAGTGACACGATTCTAAATATGGGCTACTCACCGCGCAAAGTCACTGTTATGGGCGCGGGCGTTATTGGTTGTGAATATGCTTCTATCTTCGGTGGGCTCGGCTGCAAAGTAGAGCTAATAAATCCTGCTTCAGGCCTGCTAACTTTTCTCGATACTGAGATAGCTGATGCGCTGAGTTACCATTTGCGTAATCTCGGAGTGCGTAGTCGCCATAATGAAGAATTTGAAAAAATGAAATACAGTGACGACCACATAGTGACCTATCTCAAGTCAGGTAAGAAGATTCGCAGCGATATAGTGCTCTGGGCGAATGGCAGAAGCGGAAATACCAAGAATCTAGGACTGGATATGATCGGGCTGACTACAAACAGCAGGCAGCAGATATCTGTGAATAGGCAATATCAGACATCAGTTAAGAACATTTATGCTGCTGGTGATGTTGTTGGTTGGCCATCACTTGCAGGCGCAGCCTATGATCAAGGGAGAGCTGCGAGCAATGCGATTGCGGCACCAGATGAGTGTTACCACGTTGAGCAGGTTACAACGGGAATCTATACGATCCCTGAGATAAGCACGTTGGGAGCAACCGAACAGGAGCTAACTGAGCAGAAAATTCCATACGAGGTTGGAAAGGCCTTTTTTAAGAACACTGCCCGGGCCCAGATTACAGGAGAACAGGTGGGGATGTTGAAGCTGATCTTTCATTTTGAGACCTTGGAGCTGTTAGGTATCCATTGCTTCGGCGATCAAGCATCGGAGATCGTGCATATCGGTCAAGCAATCATGTGCCAGCCGACTCCAGCGAATTCAATTAAATATTTTCTCACTACAACATTTAACTATCCGACCATGGCGGAAGCCTATCGGACTGCTGCACTTGATGGCTTGAACAGGGTTTTTTAGTTGCAACCTCATCGAAGAGCATGACTGTCAGCTGATGAGTAAATTTCTTGGTCGTCGCGATCGTCATCTGTTAAACAATGTGACGGGGAATATATCGTTTGGCTTTCAGTGGAAGATGTGATGAAAGCTAACTTGCATTAGTAAGAATGAAGAGCTTGATAGCTGAACGAAATTGTTAGTTTGGGCCTACGAGAGCTGAAAAGAAATGCAGCGCGCTGCGCTAATTCTAATTGCGAATCATTTGGATTTAAAGTGAATCCTCGGTTCTCACAGGCCGCTCCCTGCGTGCGTTTAGAGAGATAAAATACTTGCTATCGAGAGACTATCCGTGTAAATTTCCTGCCATAATTATTGGCAGATCTGAAGGCGGTCATTTAGAATTTTTAAAAAAGCAGGACGCTATCAAAGTTTCAAATAATATCAATGTGAGGGCATAACCTAGGTACGTCCGCCATCACTTCGTTATATTTTTTTTGGAACACTGTTAGCTAAGGGGCTTCCATATAGAGTGGTTGATCTATATGGGTAGTGAAATACTGTCTCCGGCAATCTTTGCCAAAGGTTATGACGTTTTTATGAATCATGCTGTTGGGCTAACTCCATCGAAATTCTGTGCCCCCTACTCAAAATCTCTAATAAATTTAGAAGAACCTTATTTATTGCCTTCGGCTGAGCTGGCATGTTCGCTGGCGGTTGCCCGATTTGCGAGTTTAAAGGTAGGCTCAACAGGGGCAGTGTACTGAAGGTATTGTAGAGGGAAGGAATTCAGTATTGGCCAGAGTGATTTTTTAGGCTGCGCTGGCAGAAAAGCAATGACATGCCACCCTGTATAGCTGTTTACAACGATTCAGTGGTTATTGAATAAGGTCCGGTAGCGGAATTTGATTCGATGTGAATCCGGTGGGTCGACTGCCTAAAGTTTGTCGGAATTTTTGGAGTTAAGTGCTTGGAATTACCTAACGAAATGCTAGACGGTTTGAGACCGTTTCTTTTTTACTTCGCCTTGGTGCTGGCTGTCGTGGTTATCATGCTCGGGCTTTCCTATTTCCTTGGCCAGCGCGTTACTGCTCACTCCAAAAATTTACCCTTTGAGTCAGGCATTGTTTCCGTGGGCAGCGCACAATTTCGAATCTCAGTCCATTTCTACCTGCCGGCCATACTATTTATTATTTTTGATCTAGAAGTTGTCTTTCTCTTTGCTTGGGCTGTGGCGGTTAGAGAGGCGGGATGGCTTGGTTTTATCGAAATTTCAGTATTTATCTTCATTTTAATCGCGGCCTTGTTCTATCTCTGGCGCATAGGCGCTCTCGATTGGCGCACGCTTACGCAGAAACGGGAACTGAAAACTATCTCCGGGCCTGGTGGTGTCACCAATAAAAAGGAATTCAAATTATGAGTTGGGAGCTGCAGAAAGCAGAAGATGCCTCGTCACCGCAGCCAGGTGGCAGTGCCATGGACGAATTCATCCGGCGCAATGTGGTCATGGCGAATTTGGAAGATATGGTGTCTTGGGGTCGAAAGAACTCTATCTGGCCCTTCAATTTCGGTCTTTCTTGCTGTTATGTGGAGATGGCAACTGCGTTTACCAGCCGTCACGACCTAGCTAGATTCGGCGCAGAGGTGATTCGTGGCACGCCTAGGCAGGCGGACATGATCGTTATTGCAGGTACTGTGTTCCGCAAGATGGCGCCTGTTGTAAAGCTTCTGTATGAGCAGTTACTAGAGCCAAAATGGGTTATTTCCATGGGTTCCTGCGCTAATTCCGGCGGTATGTACGATATCTACTCGGTGGTACAGGGCGTGGACAAGTTCCTGCCCGTGGATGTCTATGTTTCTGGTTGCCCGCCACGGCCTGAAGCCTTGCTACAGGGATTGATATTGCTGCAGGAGTCGATTGGTAGACAGCGACGGCCACTGAGCTGGGTGATTAATGATCAGGGCATTATTCAGAAGGAAACCAACCCTGTGCAGCGTATTGTGCGCTCGCCAGATCGGATTGCGGCGACTGAGCTTCGCTCTCCAAATGATGTTTAAAGCTATTTTAAAACAAAGATTTAGTTAGGATATTTAAAGTAAAATATAGTGATATCAAGCGCAGAAAATAACAGGCAATCTCCTGACCAGGTGTCAGCCGCTCTAGTGCAGCTGCGCCAAATGCATGGCAATCTCATAGTGGCCGAACAAGCTACTTGCGATGGCATGCCGACGGTGTGGATTGAGCGGCAAAACATAGACATAGTTTTGCGTGCGCTGAAAGATGAGACGACCCCATGTTTCGAGATGTTGTTCGATCTTACCGCTATTGATGAGCGACTTCGTAGCAACCGAACTGGTCAACCAGATAGCGAGTTCACAGTCGTCTATCACCTCATGTCATTCTCTGGAAATTGCGACTTTCGCATCAAAGTTGCCCTTCAGGACAGCGATCTAAGTATTCCGAGTATTGTGCGCCTGTGGCCCAACGCGAATTGGTATGAGCGTGAGGCCTGGGACATGTTTGGTATTAACTTCGATGGCCATCCGAACCTGTGTCGCATCGTGCTGCCTCCAACTTGGAAGGGCCATGCGCTGCGAAAGGAGCATCCAGCCCGCGCAACTGAGATGGAGCCATTCACGCTTGATGATGACGAATTGGATTTCGAGCAGGAAGCGCTAAAATTTAAGCCAGAAGATTGGGGGATGAAAAGGAAGTCTGAGAATTCAGAATTCATGTTTCTTAATTTGGGCCCTAATCATCCGAGTGTACACGGCGCCTTTCGCATTGCTCTGCAGTTGGATGGTGAGATCCTGGTAGATGCGGTGCCAGATATTGGCTACCACCACCGTGGCGCCGAGAAGATGGGCGAGCGGCAATCCTGGCATACATATATCCCTTACACGGATCGTATCGATTACCTAGGTGGGGTCCTGAATAATCTGCCCTATGTCATGGCAGTAGAAAAGATGGCTGGTATAGCGGTGCCGGAGCGTGTGAAGGTTATTCGTGTCATGCTCTGTGAAATGTTTCGAATCTGCAGCCACCTCCTCTTCTATGGCACTTTTGCGCAGGACGTGGGGCAGCTATCTCCGATATTCTACATGTTTGTCGAGCGCGAACGTATCTTCAATATCATCGAATCCATCTGTGGAGCACGTATGCATCCGGGTTGGTTCCGAATTGGTGGTGTGGCACAGGACTTGCCGAACGGCTGGGAGAGGCGCATTCAGGAACTGTTGGACTTCATGCCAGCTCGGCTAGACGAATACGACAGCATGGTGATGAACAATGGCATCCTAAAAAGACGAACTCAGGGTGTCGGGGTATACGATACGGAAAAGGCGCTTAACTGGGGTGTGACCGGTGCAGGTTTAAGAGCTACTGGCATGGAATGGGATTTTCGCAAACAGCGTCCTTACAGCGGATACGAAAATTTTGACTTCGATGTGCCTATTGCCGTGAATGGCGATTCTTATGATCGCTGTGCAATCCGGGTTGAGGAGATGCGTCAAAGTTTACGCATCATTAAGCAGTGCATGGATAATATGCCGTCGGGGCACTACAAGTCCGATCACCCCCTTACGACTCCGCCGCGTAAAGAAAAAACGATGCAGGATATCGAAACGCTCATTACCCATTTCTTGAGCGTTAGTTGGGGGCCTGTAATTCCTCCAAGCGAAGTGACAGTGGCTGTCGAGGCGACAAAGGGCATTAATAGCTACTATCTCGTTAGTGACGGCAGTACCACTTCTTATAGGACGCGTATACGAACACCGTCGTTTGCTCATTTACAGATGATTCCAGAGATATCGCGAGGATTTATGGTCGCGGACCTTATTGCCATTATTGCGAGTATCGATTTCGTTATGGCGGATGTGGATAGGTAGTAAATAGATTAACAGTCAGGTAAAAACATTTAGCGGCCCAAAGACAAAGAGAGAAGCACAGAGACAAATGAGTCAGCAAGTAATAGCAAGCACAGCGGTTAAAGCTCGGAGATTGTCTGCAGAGGAGATTGTGGAGATCGAGCACGAGATGACTTTGTATCCCGATAAAAAGGCGGTTGGGCTAGAGGCGTTGAAAATTGTGCAGAAACATCAGGGCTGGGTTTCTGATGAAAGTCTTCTTGGAATTGCTAAGTACTTAGATATTCCCGCGGCTGACTTGGAAGGAGTGGCGACGTTTTTTAATCTGGTTTATCGGCAGCAAGTGGGTAAGAACGTTATTTTATTCTGCGACAGCGTTAGCTGTTGGATCATGGGCTGTGAAGGCATCAAGAGCCATATCAAAGATAAGCTTGCTATTGACTATGGGGAGACGACAGAAGACGGCGACTTTACGTTAATTCCTGTCCCTTGTTTAGGAGATTGCGACAAGGCGCCGGTAATGATGGTGGGCCCTGACATGCATAGAAATTTAACGCCGGAAAAAATTGATTCAATCATCATGGACTGCAAGACAATACAGGATTAAACGGACATTAAAGTGGTAACAAATCCATTAACAAAGAATATTGATATGTCTCGCCCGCCGCTGGACATCGCCGCCTATGAGGCAAATGACGGTTATCAAAGCGTGCATGCGATCGCGAAGGGATTGAGCCCGGAAGATGTATTAGAGTTAGTAAAAGGTTCTGGGCTAAAGGGTAGAGGCGGAGCAGGATTTCCAACCGGCTTGAAATGGAGTTTCGTCCCTCGAGGAGATAACTCTCCCAAGCAAAAATACCTAGTAGTGAATGCTGACGAGATGGAGCCCGGTACTTTTAAAGACAGGCTGCTGATGGAGGGTGATCCGCACCTTATGCTTGAAGGTATGATCATCGCCGCCTATACGATCCAGGCGAGCAAGGCTTATATCTTTTTGCGGGGTGAATATACTGTCTCAGAGCTGGTCTTGCGCAACGCCATTAAAGAGGCGTATGAGAAAGGTTATCTCGGCAAGGACATTCTCGGTACTGGTTTCGACTTCGATATCATTATGCACACGAGTGCTGGACGATATATTTGCGGCGAAGAAACGGCGCTGTTGAATGCGCTTGAGGGTAAGCGAGCAAATCCACGTGCTAAGCCGCCATTCCCTCAGGTGAGCGGGCTTTGGGGAAAGCCAACTATTGTCAACAATGTAGAAACGTTATGTAACCTGCCTGGAATTTTGACTTATGGCATCGACTGGTACCAGGGATTGGGGAAGGGTAACGATCACGGAACGAAGTTGTTTGGAGTCAGCGGTAAGGTAAAGACGCCAGGCTGTTGGGAATTGCCGCTTGGCTTGCCCATAAGAGAATTGTTAGAGGGTTATGCTGGCGGAATGCAGGACGGCCTAGAACTCAGGGGTTTTCTCCCTGGTGGCGGGTCAACCGACTTTATGCTTCCGGAACACCTTGACATAACGCTTGATTACGACGAGATAGCGAAAGTAGGCAGCAGGCTCGCTACCGGCACAATGATTGTATTAGATGACAAGACTTGTCCGGTAGGGATGGTGGGGAATCTGATGAAATTCTTTGCTCACGAGTCCTGTGGTTTCTGCACGCCGTGTCGCGATGGCCTACCTTGGGTCGATCAGATTTTCCGTGACTTCGAGAATGGTGAAGGCAGCGAAAAAGATTTACAGATTCTACATGACCATGTCACTTACCTGGGGCCGGGTAGAACATTTTGCGCTTTAGCGCCTGGCGCCACTGCACCATTGGGTAGCGGGCTAAAATATTTCAAAGAAGATTTCGAAAAACATATCACTGAGAAGCGCTGCAGCTATAGGCACTGATCGTTTTAGTGTTTATGGCTATGCTTGGAGTAACTGATGGCGAAAATTGTTATTGATGGGGTGGAGTACGAGGCGAACCCGGATAACAATCTGTTGCAGGAGTGCCTGTCGCAGGGTCTAGACTTGCCTTATTTTTGCTGGCATCCAAGCATGGGTTCTGTCGGCGCTTGCCGTCAATGTGCGGTAAAGCAATATCGCGATGCGGATGATAAGGAAGGCACGTTAGTGATGGCGTGTATGACTCCAGCTGCGGATGGAGCGATTATATCTATCGAAGATGAAGGGGCTAAATCTTTTAGGTCTGAAGTTATCGAGAGTCTCATGACTAGCCACCCGCATGATTGTCCTGTCTGCGAAGAAGGGGGCGAGTGTCACCTTCAGGATATGACTTTGATGTCAGGCCATAACTATCGCCGCTATGATAAAAAGAAGAGAACACATCGAAATCAATACTTAGGGCCGTTTGTCAACCATGAGATGAATCGATGTATAACTTGCTACCGCTGTGTTCGCTTCTATGGTGACTACGCTGGTGGCACCGATCTATCTGCGCAGGCCTCTCATCATCATGTCTATTTTGGTAGGCACGAAGAGGGCGTGCTGGAAAGTGAGTTTAGTGGCAATCTTGTTGAAGTTTGCCCTACGGGCGTCTTTACTGACAAGGCGTTTAGTGAGAATTACAGCCGCAAGTGGGATCTGCAGACCGCCCCTTCAGTGTGTGTCGGATGCTCTGTAGGATGCAATACGTCACCAGGCGAGCGGTATGGAAGTTTGCGTAGAACTGTTAATCGATATAACAGTGAAGTAAATGGCTATTTTCTCTGCGACAGGGGCCGTTTTGGTTTCGATTTTGTAAACAATAGCGACCGCCTGTTAGAGCCAGTTCAACGCGTTGATAACACGGGCGAGCTGTTGGCAGATGATCAAGTTAAGGCGTTCATTAAAGAATTTAAAGCTGATGGAACCATAGGTATCGGTTCCCCGCGGGCTAGCAACGAATCGAACTTTGCGCTTCGGGCTATGGTGGGTGAAGAAAATTTTTATGCGGGTTACTCTGACGTCGAACATGAGTCGATGCAGGTACTCCTGGGTCTAGCGAGCGACACGGCTTTTCATAGCCCTAGCGTGCGCGAGATCGAAATGGCTGATGCCGTGTTAATACTGGGGGAGGACGTAACTAATGTGGCTCCACGTATCGCGTTAGCACTGCGCCAGTCGGTACGTAACAAGGCCAAAGATCTCGCAGACGAAAGCAGAATACCCCAATGGCAGGACTCAGCTGTACGCGAACTCGCACAGCATGACCTCAGTCCGCTGAGCATTATCAGCTCGGCAGTAAGCAGGCTTGATGACGTAGCTTCCGATAAGGTTATCGAGTCATTGTCCGTTGTGGCTGCGATGGGGCATCAGATCGCTAACAAGATATCAGCATCCGCACCTAAAGCTGATTGTTCCGCAGCGCATGACCAGATCATAGAGAAGGTCGTGGAACAGCTGAAGGCTGCGAAACGGCCTCTAATTATTGCGGGCAATAGTAATGGAAGCGAAGTAATCAGAGCCGCCGCAAACATCGCTAGAGCTTTGTATAATTTTAAAGACAACTCTGTTATCGACCTTTGTCTGTTGGTGCCTGAAGTAAATAGCGTAGGCATGAGTTTGATGACTAATGCAAAAAATCCACTCGGAGCCGCTTTAAAAAAATTACACGATGGCACGGCTAAGCGCGTTATCGTTTTAGAGAACGACCTCTATCGTCGAGCCTCAAGAGCGAAAGTAGATGCGGCTCTGACGGCTGCGACAAAAGTGTTAGTTTTGGATCAACTGCCAACCTCAACAACAGCGAATGCTGATGTGGTTCTTCCTGCCACCGCATTCTCAGAACACGAGGCGACATATATTAATTACGAGGGCAGGGCGCAGCTGAGTTTCCAAGTGCATCAGTGTAAGAAACAAGCAAAACCATCGTGGCGATGGCTATGCGATGCTGAGCATGTCGACGACCTGGTTGAGCGCTGCTGTAATGAGGTTCCGGGCTTGGTGAGGCTACGAGAAGTATTACCTGGAGAGAACCCATTCATAGCTGGCATGAAAGTGCCAAGACAATCTCATAGGTACAGTGGTCGGACCGCGATGACTGCAAACGTCAACGTTCACGAGCCAAAACAGGGGGAAGATAAGGAGTCTGTTATGTCCTTCTCCATGGAAGGAATGCCAGCACAGAAGGATGCTAGTGTTCACGCAGCCTCATGGGCGCCGAAGTGGAACTCAAATCAATCCATCAGTAAATTTCAGGACGAGGTGAATGGTGAGTTAAAACAGGGACATCCAGGCTGTCTATTGATAGAGAGGAAAGATTCCAGCGGCAGTTATTTCAAGCCGGTTTCTGATTCGATTGAACCGTCTGAGAATCAACTGCGACTAGTTTTTTCTTATCAAATATTTGGCAGCGATGAATTAAGTGCGCGCTCCAAGCCTATTCAGGCGCGAATGACAGATGCTTATATTGGTTTGTCGCCAAAGGATGCACAAAAGAGAGATTTGAGACAGGGAGACGTGGCGACAATCAGTCCATTGGGCTCCCCTGTAGTGATCTGTATTCGTAGAGGCATCAAAGCTGGTACTGCTTTATTGCATTGCGGTGATGGCAATATTAGTCCCGCCGACTTTTCTGGTTTGATCGAGGTAGAGAAGAGCGCAACTCAGACAACTAGTCGTGGCATTGGGAATCTGATTGTTAGTGATTTCCATGAAGAGGAAATTAACTCATGACTTTCGAAGTGGGTTCCGGTTTAAGCATAGGCGTAATATTGGCGACGGTCATTCTCGTCGCGGCTATGCTGATCTGGGTAGAGCGCCGGTTGTTAAGCTTCTGGCAGGAACGGCTTGGTCCAAACCGCGTAGGTCCTTTCGGGTTGCTACAGGTCGTCGCGGATATGATTAAAATTTTTACCAAGGAAGATTGGGTTCCTCCTTTTGCGGATAAGTTTAGCTTCGTGCTGGCCCCCGCCATCATTATGACAGTGATCTTGATGAGTTTTAGTGTTATCCCATTTGCTCCTGATGTCGGGGTTGTCGACTCTAATATAGGTGTCCTCTTCGTGCTTGCAATGGCCTCGCTTGGGGCGTATAGCGTCATGTTGGCGGGTCTCTCATCTGACAACAAATATGCTTTGTTAGGTGCATTACGCGCAGCTGCACAAATGATTAGCTACGAAGTCTTCATGGGCATATCCATTCTTGGTGTTGTCGCTCTTTCCGGTACATTTAATCTGCGAGAGATCGTGTTGGCGCAAGAAGAGAATGGTTGGTATGTCATACCGCAGTTCATTGGTTTCGTGATCTTCTTGATCGCGGGTGTAGCAGAGAGTCACCGATTACCTTTCGATATACCCGAGGCAGAGCAAGAAATCTGTGCGGGTTACCACACTGAATATTCAGGTATGAAGTTTGGTATGTTTTTCGTAGGGGAATACCTAGGCTTGGTATTGATAGCTTCGTTAATCACAGTGCTGTTCTTCGGCGGATGGTTAGGACCTGCGTTCTTGCCTCCTATAGTTTGGTTTTCATTAAAGGTATTTGTATTTATTGCCTTCTTCATCTTGCTGCGCGCAGCTATTCCACGTCCGCGCTATGACCAACTCATGACCTATGGCTGGTTATTTCTATTGCCTGCTTCACTGTTAAACCTTCTGATTACTGGCGTAATTATTTTGAGTACATCCTAATGTTGCTAATATTTGGAGAAATACATGCTCACCTTGATTAAGGACACATTGACGAGTCAGGTGGTTACCCTATGGAGGGTGTTCTCACATCTTTGGGTAAAGGCTGACACCGTCGAATATCCTGATGTGCAGCCGTATATGTTTCCGCGCTGGCGCGGTCGTATCATCCTCAGCCGTGATCCAGACGGAGAAGAGCGATGTGTAGCTTGCAATCTCTGCGCGGTAGCTTGTCCTGTTGACTGCATCGCTTTGCAGAAAACTGAGGATGAGGAAGGACGCTGGTATCCCGAATTTTTCCGCATCAATTTTTCTAGGTGCATTATGTGTGGTTTCTGCGAGGAAGCCTGCCCAACAAATGCCATCCAGCTAACGCCGGATTTTGAAATGGCAGAATACAAACGGCAGGACATGGTGTGGGAGAAGGAAGACTTATTGATCGACGGCACCGGGAAATACCACGATTACAACTTCTATCGTGTTGCGGGTAAAAAAATCGGCGGTAAAGACAAGGGTGAGGCGCGCAATGAAGCCGTGCCAGTCAATGTGAGGAGTCTGTTGCCGTGATTTTGCTCTTCTACATAGCCGGTGCTGTGGCTATCATTTCGACGGTGGCGGTCATCTTGCAAACAAATATTGTGCATGCGCTTATCTATCTGATTCTGTCGCTGTTGGCCGTAGCAGTTTGTTTTTATGTGTTGGGCGCACCGTTTGCCGCCGTGTTGGAAGCTATCGTTTACGCCGGTGCGATCATGGTGTTATTTCTGTTTGTGATTATGATGCTGAACATGGGGCAGCATAGTATCGATCAGGAGCGCAGCTGGATGGGGCCAAAAATATGGATAGTGCCTTCAATATTAGCTTCGGTGTTACTCGCGCAACTACTTACAGTAATTACGCAATATAATCATGAACTCGCGTTGACGACAGTCGATGTTATGGAAGTAAGTGCATTGCTTTTCGGCCCCTACGTGTTAGCGGTCGAATTGGCTTCTATATTGTTACTTGCAGGTTTGGTTGCCGCTTACCATTTG
Source organism: uncultured Pseudomonadales bacterium (assembly GCA_949372635.1). Lineage (GTDB taxonomy): Bacteria > Pseudomonadota > Gammaproteobacteria > Pseudomonadales > Pseudohongiellaceae > UBA9145. The sequence continues at coordinate 47,771 of CASIAB010000005.1, read as the reverse complement.
GCTAAAAAATGAATAAGAAAAAGTGAAAGAGTACGAAATGTCAAAGCCACACACACACAAGCCATTCAGTCGACTAAGAAGAGATAGTTAATGGAGTCGATCCCAATTGAGCATGGACTAATATTGGCCGGCATATTATTTGTGCTCGGTTTAGTCGGTGTATTGACGCGGCGCAACATTGTGTTCGTGCTTATGTCGCTTGAAATCATGATCAACGCAAGTGGCCTAGCTTTCATTGTGGCGGCATCGCGTTGGGAGCATGCCGACGGTCAGATTATGTTTCTGATGATTCTTACCTTGGCTGCGGCGGAAGTGGCTGTGGGCCTAGGTCTTATTATTCAAATGTATCAGCGCTATCAGACTGTCGATATTAATGTGTTAAGTCAGATGAAGGGATAGGGGGCAGGAAGCTAGCGTGGAAGATTTAATTTGGCTATTACCGACGTTTCCTCTGCTGGGCTTTTTAAGTCTAGTGCTTACTAGCGGGAATCTGCCGAAAAAAGTCGTTGGTGCAATCGGTGCCGGGTCTATAGGCCTGTCATTCCTGACCGGAGCCATGATCGCTTATCAGTTTTTAGGCTCAGGTGAAACGCACCTTGTTGTTGAGATGTGGACCTGGATGGCAGTGGGTAATTTCACTCCGGGCTTTAGTTTCTATCTAGACGGTTTGGCGGTGGTCATGATGCTGATCATTACTGGCGTGGGATTCCTGATTCACCTTTATTCCGCAGGTTTCATGCTGGACGATCCGAGCTACAGCCGCTTTTTTTCATACATGAACCTGTTTGTTGCTTCGATGCTTGTGTTGGTCCTAGCTGATAACTTGTTGCTCCTCTATTTAGGCTGGGAGGGAGTAGGCTTGTGTAGCTACCTACTTATAGGGTTCTGGTATGAAAAACCCGAGAACGGCTATGCGGCTAGAAAGGCATTCATCACGACTCGCGTCGGCGATACCTCGATGGCAATAGGTCTGTTTCTGTTGTTCGCTGAACTGGGCACACTAAACATACAAGAGATGTTGCAAGCGGCAGAGACTCAATGGGCTGTTGGCTCTGGCCTAGCTGTTGCCGCTTCTTTATTACTACTGGGTGGTGCGGTGGGCAAGTCCGCGCAACTGCCATTACAGACTTGGTTGCCAGATGCGATGGCGGGCCCTACACCGATCAGCGCGTTGATTCACGCCGCGACAATGGTTACTGCCGGCGTTTATTTGATTGCACGCACTCATGTATTGTTTGAGCTCGCACCGAACGTGCAGCTACTGGTCGCATGGATCGGCCTGATTACCTTGTTGATGGCTGGCTTCACCGCCATGACACAGCACGATATCAAACGAATCCTCGCCTACTCAACGATCAGCCAGATTGGTTATATGTTCCTAGGTTTGGGAGTTGGTGCTTGGTCGGCTTCGGTTTTTCATCTGATGACTCACGCGTTCTTTAAAGCCTTGTTATTCCTAGCTGCGGGCACGGTAATTCACAGTCTGCATCATGAGCACAACATTTTTAAGATGGGTGGAAAGCGTAAGCAACTACCAATCGCCTTCGCCTCATTTATGATAGGCAGCCTAGCCTTGGCGGCTTTTCCATTCACTTCGGGCTACTTCAGTAAGGATGAGATTCTTATTGCTGCTTTGGAGCTGGAAGGGCCCGGTATGATTCTCTGGCTTGGCGGTGTACTAGGCGCTTTCCTTACTGGCATCTACAGCTTTAGGCTGGTGTTTGTCGTGTTCTTCGGTGAGAGCAAGGGACATCATGAGGAGAAAGAAGTCGCAGGTTTTAGCATGGCGACGCCGCTAATAATATTGATGGTGCTCGCATTATTTGGGGGCTGGATACAGATTCCCGTTGACGCCGTGTTTAGTCATGGTGAGGTCCATGCAGAAGAGCACCATATTAGTGGTCTGATGCACGCTATCATGATCACTGTTCCACTTTTAGGAATTGGGGTCAGCTATCTATTCTTCATGTCAAAAATATTTTCCGTTGAAAAGCTCATGGCCAATCCGCTCGCGACTCGGCTGCATGGATTCTGGTTCAGCGGATGGGGGATGGATGCGCTTTACAACTTTCTCTTCGTCAGGCCATTCGTATCCTTAGCTCGGATCAATAAGAACGATCTAATCGATTCCGTATACGCATTGCTGGTGTATATTTCTCGATTCGTACACGTAATGATGGCGCGCACTCAAAACGGACAGCTACGTTGGTATGCGCTTAGTGTCGGTGGCGGCGTGATAATCTTGATCACCCTAGGAGTAGTGCTATGATTTTAGTAGTGCTCATAAGCATACTTTTTTTGGGAGGTGTGCTCGCCTGGCTGTCTGAAGGCTTGGACTCTAGGTTTCCCAGGGTTGTTGCCTTGGCAGCTGTGGTGATAGATCTACTGGTCATGATGGCTTTAGTGGGTGCCGATACGGAGGGCGCTGGCTGGATCGTTCAGCTAAATGCGCAGTGGATACCGCGCTTCGGTATTTCCTTTCATCTGGCGGCGGATGGTCTAAGTGTCCTAATGATGCTGTTAACAGCGTTTCTAGGAATTATAGCAGTTGGCTCAGCATGGGATGAGATCACCGAGAGAACTGGATTCTTCTATTTTAATCTGCTCTGGACTCTTGCAGGTGTTATCGGTGTCTTCACTGCGCTTGATCTCTTCCTGTTTTTCTTCTTCTGGGAAGTCATGTTGATTCCTATGTATTTTATAATCGCTATCTGGGGTCATGAGAACAAGAACTACGCGGCGATGAAGTTTTTTATCTTTACTCAGGTCACTGGAATGTTGATGCTGATATCGATACTGGTTTTAGCGTATTTTCACTACGCACAATTTGGATTGTTCAGTTTCGATTACTTCGATCTGCTGAAGGTAAATACCAGTAGTGCGATTGAAATGTGGATTATGCTGGGATTTTTCGTTTCCTTCAGTACCAAGCTGCCGAGTTTCCCTTTTCATTCTTGGCTGCCCGATGCTCACTCGCAAGCGCCGACTGCTGGTAGTGTGCTTCTGGCCGGGGTGCTACTGAAGACTGGTGCCTATGGGCTGATAAGGTTCGCCGTGCCGCTCTTTCCAGAAGCGTCGATGCAGTTTGCCCCGATCGCAATGACCCTGGCGGTTATTAGTATTCTCTACTGTGCCAAGGTGGCGTTCGCACAAACAGATATCAAGCGCCTTATTGCTTACACAAGTGTGAGTCATATGGGTTTCGTAATGCTCGGCATCTATGCGTGGAATGAACAAGCATTACAGGGTGCAGTAATGACGATGTTGGCACACGGTTTGAGTGCTGCAGCACTGTTCATGTTAGCAGGCGGCTTGCAGCATCGAGTTCATACGCGCGATATGGATCATATGGGAGGATTCTGGGCGAAAGTACCACGACTATCCTTTGTCGCCTTGTTTTTCTCCATCGCTGCATTAGGTATGCCCGGTCTTGGAAACTTCGTCGGTGAGTTCCTCGTATTGTTAGGCGCGTTTAAGGCGAGCATTGGTCTTACGGTTGCTGCCGCATTTGGTCTTATTTTCGCGTCAGTCTATTCGCTTTGGGTCATTCAAAAGGTTTTTCATGGCGCGTATCGGAACTCGGATTTCGATGATACTCATCTTTACGACCTGAGTCGTCGGGAGATGTTTTATTTCTCGACGATGATGATTGGTCTGATTTGGATGGGCATGTACCCGCAAAGTTTTTTGGATATGTCTGCAGCCACTCTGACAAATTTACTTAACGAAACTGGGCAACTTCTGTTTGCACAGGGCAGCGAGCTATGATTACGTCGTTTAATGATTTATTGCCAATGTTACCGTTGCTTATCGTGACGGCGACATCTGTGATAGCAATGATGATGATCGGCATACGCCGCAGCTACATTGCTACTGGCAGCATAACGATTACTGGTCTTTTGGTGGCCACACTGGTTGCCGTTTCAATGATGGACTTGACGAATCAGCAAGTTACACCGCTGCTCATTATCGATCAGTACAGTCTGTTGTTTACCGTAGTGGTTTGCGCATCTGCCATGATTCTTGCTGTCTTGAGCTTCCCCTATTTCCTCGAGTTGGATGATCAAAGAGAAGAATACTTCCTGTTGCTAACTGTCGCGACTATCGGCGCCATAGTGATGGTGAGTAGCAACCATTTCGTGAGTACCGTGTTAGGTCTCGAGACGCTTAGTATGTCTCTATATGGGATGATCGCTTATCCCTTGCACAGCGCGAAATCGGCGAAATTTCCGTTGGAAGCGTCGGTTAAGTATCTTGTCCTCTCCGCGGCGGCATCGGGTTTTATTTTGTTCGGTATGGCTTTAATCTATGCGCAGACAGGGACACTGTCTTTCTCCAGCGTTACCAATCTTCCTGCTGCAGGGTTGGGGGATGGCTATACAATTGTTGCGCTGCTGATGGTTGTTTCTGGTATGGCATTCAAACTCTCATTGGCGCCTTTTCATATGTGGACACCTGATGTCTATGAGGGAGCGCCGCTACCAGCTACAGCGTATTTAGCAACAATAGGTAAGGCGGCAATGTTTGTCGTACTGCTGCGCTTTATTCAAATCAGTGATGCCTTGAGCTTCGATTCAATAGTGATTGTCCTTGCTCTTATCGCCGTCGCGTCCATGTTAGCGGGCAATCTACTCGCACTATTGCAGGATAACTTAAAGAGAATTTTGGCGTACTCGTCTATCGCGCACATGGGTTATCTATTGCTAGCTCTCATCGCTGGCCACTATGTCACAGGCACAATCGCCGTCGAGGCAATCACGTTCTACCTGATCGCCTACGTGATCATGTCGTTGGGTGCATTCGGCGTGGCGTCTGTCATCTCTTCTAGCGAGAAGGAATTCGATTCGATAAAGGAATACAGGGGGCTTTTTTGGCGCAAACCCGTATTGGCTGCAACCTTTATCGCGATGCTACTTTCTCTAGCCGGCATCCCCCTCACCGTAGGATTTATAGGTAAGTTCTACATTTTCCTAACCGGAGTTGAATCGGAGCTTTGGATGTTGTTGGGTGTGTTGGTATTAGGCAGTGGTATTGGTCTCTACTACTACCTTAGAATCATTTATCGCATGTTCATGCCGGAAAAACATTCGCTGCCTTATCGAGTTGGTGGTGTGGAGAGTGCGAGCTCTTATGCCGTGCTCGCCATTTTATTATTCTTGTTGCTCTTATTTGGTGTCTATCCTGCACCAATCATGTCAATCGTTGCCACGGCCTCTGCAATCATCTAGTTTCTATTTAGGCTCATCCTGAAAGTGAATCGCGTCTTTTCCAGATGCTGTTTGCCCTTTTGGATAGTATGTCTCAATTTCGAAAAGGTTATCTCCCGCGAGCTGTCGTACTAGCTTCCTTTTTTTCCTTGCTGGGAGTTCTCAATCTGGTGTCGACAGAGGACGGCGGAACGGCCGCTACTCGAAAAATCCCTGCGACTTAATAACTGTGGCTCAGGCGTTGTATTGGTTTGATACAGATACGCTCTTCAATAATGTGCAGTCTGGCGGTGTTTTGACGGCGCGGTGCTATGCGGCGCATTAGATCAATGATTCGATCAATGTTGTTGTGGAAAAGTTGGCCGCTAGAGCGTCGCCTAGTTGAGAGGCGCTATCGTGATATTAGTTTTTCTTTCGAGACAAGCTTCGAGCAGAATTTTTTGTGAACGGTGGGTGGAATCTACCCGGCTCTGCGGCTACCTCTCTGCATGATTAGCACTGCAGCACTATCGGGAAAAGAATGGGAGAGATCCATTGGAGCTAACTATGAAAGACCTTCGTATGGCTTGGGGAATAGATCTTTACAAGACCCAAGTGGTGACCTGGCCGCTGACGGTGAAGCTGGAGAGATTGTAGAGCGTTGCCAGGCTGCGCCGCCTTGGTATTGGGGGCTAATCAGACTATCATTGTGTGTTCTACAGATAGCGAAGGAAACTCATGTCTAAAAGCAAGATTTCGGTTATTGGTGGTGGTAGCTTCGGCACGGTGATAGCCAATATTTCTGCAGAAAACGGTTATGAGGTCAGTTTTTGGATGCGTAACAAATCGCAGGCAGAGCAGCTCAATCGTACCCGCGAAAACTCGCAATACCTGCCCAGTTACCTGCTTAATGAGAGAATCGTCGCTACGTCAGATATGGCGGGAGCGGTAAAAGACAGCGGTTTAATCTTTGTGGCCGTCCCGAGCTCCTCCTTCCGTCAGGTAGTAAGAGACATGGTGCCGCATATTTCTGATGACGCAGTCCTTGTTAGTACTACGAAGGGAGTAGAGTCGGGTAGCTTCGATATGATGACTCAGATATTGAATCAGGAAGCTCCAAAAGCCAAAGTAGGTGTGTTAAGTGGCCCGAACCTTGCTTTGGAGATTGCGAAGAAAGATCTCACTGGTACTGTGATTGCGAGCCCTGATGAGGAAGTGCGCAAATTGGTCACGAGTGCGCTTAAGTCTAAGTATTTTCGAGTATATGCGAACAACGACATGTTCGGTGTGGAACTGGGGGGCTCGCTTAAAAATATCTATGCGATTATCGCGGGCATAGCGGCTGCCCTCGGCATGGGCCATAACACCAATAGCATGTTAGTGACTCGCGCTTTAACGGAGATGGCCAGATTTGGAAAGGAGTTAGGCGCAGACCCGATGACGTTCTTGGGTTTGGCGGGCGTGGGTGATTTGATTGTCACCTGTTCGACTCCGTTGAGCCGAAATTACAGGATTGGTTTTGCGTTAGGCAAGGGTACCCCGCTCGTAGAGGCTATCGCAGAGTTAGGTCAAGTAGCTGAAGGTGTGAATACGATAAAGCTGGTACAAGAGAAAGCCCAAGAATTAGGAGTCTATATGCCATTGGCGAACGGGCTATATAAGATAGTTTATGAAAATGATTCGATTGAGAATATAATTTCTTCGTTGATGCTTAGTGAACTGCCTCTAGATGTCGAATTCGCAGCGAATGAAGAAAAAATTTTAGACTAGTGCTTGGTGTTGCTTTGGCAAAACCCGTTATGAAGTGTGTGTGTCGCACGGATGGAAACTAAGCACTAGATAAACGAACTAAGAAAAGGCATTGAGGCGATCGTGCCTTCAATAGTACAAGCAAGGGAAAACCATGTCAGACAAACTAAATGAGATTGTAGATAATATTACACAGCCATCGGCTTGGATTCGAATACTGTTGATGACGGTATTTGCTGTTGCCTCCTATTTTATTTTACTGCCTTTGATTCTCGTATTGAGTATCGCGCAAGCGCTGTTCACGCTCATCACTGGCAAGGGCAACGCCAACATAAGGTACTTTTCTTCCGCGCTAGAGCTGTATATTTCGCAGCTCTTCAAATTTATGACCTATCTTTCTGAAGTAAAACCATATCCATTTTCTGACCTTCCCGAAGTAGAAGACGACTCACTACAACAGGAGTCGGCTCCCAAGAAAACGAGCAAGAAGACAGATGGAGCTGCAAAGCACGAAGTTAAGGTGTTCGCTGCAAGCACGGCTGTGGTTAAGAAAAAAGCTGCTACAAAGAAATCTGCCACAAAGAATGTTGCCAAAAAGAAAGCGCCAAAGAAAGCTCCCAAAAACATCAAGAAACCCGAGAAGAATTCAGGCGCCGACGGCGTCAGCGACTCGTGAGCTGTTAGGCCTGGACCCGAAAAAAGCTGAGATGCTAGTTTATTTGTTACGTCACGCGATTGCAGAAGATAGGGCCGCAACGGACTCTTTAAGAGACTTAACCGCCGAGGGGATAGCTCAGGCGCGTTCGATTACTGAGAAATTCAAGCAGCATTCCCCAGTTATCGATAGAGTGCTGTGCAGCCCCTACAATAGGGCGCAGCAGACGGCCTCTGCAGTGACAACACTATTTCCAGGTCTTGCTCTTACTCTAGATGAAAGTATAAAGCCCGGTGGTAATGTCTATAGCGTGTTATAGGCTATAGAAGGGCTCGATGTACGGCATCTCTTGGTTGTTAGTCACAACCCATTTCTGTCTAACTTGCTGTCGGTGATGGTGGATGGCACTATGGAGTCGCATCGTTACGTCGACAACGCGACGCTGCATTGCGTATCTATGGATGTTATAGCTTCAGGATGCGGTGAAATTGCTTACTCGTTAGAGCCATAAACAAGTATGAGAGAGTCATGAATTTTGCACCTTATCAAGTTCTAAGCAGACTCCTGCCGTTAGTAATTCTGCTGGTGGGCTTTCCCTCTGTGAGCGCTGCACAATCCGAAGTTGTTGTTGGCTTTAGCGATCACACTCTGATTGCCGGATTTCCTGATTCGGAAATTATCGAGCGAGAATTGCAGAGAGATATCAGCTATCGAATTATCCTCGGCGCATTAGAGAGAGTTCGCGGAGAAGTAATCCCGGAAGATTCAGCGAGGCTCAGAGGGGATGTCACAACGATTACCTACGAAGTATCTCAGGAGTTTACTGGCGGGGATGTCTACGCGTTTTATCAGGAACAATTAACGGCAAAGGACTATGAAGTGCTTTATAGTTGCGGGGGTAGGGAATGCGGCAGCAGTAACTATTGGGCCAACGACATTTTTAGAAACCGTATTCTCTATGGTCCAGAACGCAATCAGTATTTTATAGCTTTTCGTGCGAACCCTGCCTTAGAAGAAAGTCAGTATTTTTCCGTTTACATCATTACCCGAGTTAATAGGAAGATTTATGCCTACATAGAAATAGTAGAGCCGGCTGGAACCAAAGAGCCTGAACAAATAGCAGTAGCAGTAGAGATTGAAGAGCCGCAAATTCGAGAGCAGTTAAGCGGCGTAGCCGGTTCGAACTTTCTGCAGCGGCTGCGAGATCAGGGAAGTGTGATTCTTCCCCTTATTAGTTTTCAATCGGACGACGCCCTAGCCGGACCAGTTGATGTGGAGTCGCTAGCTTCTGCGTTGAACTCAGATCAGGGACTTTCTTTTTATGTTGTCGCGCATCTGAAACAAGATGGCCTGTCACTACAAGAATTAATGCAGCGATCATTGATGAGGGCGAATTCGCTTAGGCAGGCGTTGATAGCAGCTGGCATTGACGCGGAGCGAATCGAGGCGGCAGGGGTGGGCCCACTGGCACCAAGCTGCGCTAATGGAGATTGCGAAGAGCGTATCGAAATAGTGTTGCGTTAGACTATGACTGGTTCCGAAGTAGCATATTTACTTGACTAGAGAAAGGAACTCCGCCCGTGTTGACTGACTATTTCTGAATGCCCCTAGCATGCAGGACGTGGTCATTGTAGAATTTTGTTTTTCGACTCCACGCATCATCATGCACATATGCTGCGCCTCGATGATCACTGCTGCCCCGGCTGCATTGGTTTTCTCTACGATACAGTTAGCTATCTCGTTGGTAAGGTTTTCCTGAATTTGAAGGCGTCTAGCGAAAACATCGACAACCCTTGCTATCTTTGAGAGGCCAATGACTTTGCCATTTGGAATGTAAGCAACATGGCACTTTCCAATGAAGGGAAGCATGTGATGCTCGCACATCGAGTAAAGCTCGATATTTTTTACTATAACCATCTCGTCGGTTTCGGAAGGAAACAGGGCGTTGTTGATTACTTCATCGATATTCATCGAGTAGCCCTGAGTTAAAAACTCCATGGCCTTTGTCGCCCTCTTTGGCGTATCAACCAAGCCTGCTCGAGTGGGGTCCTCGCCAATTTTTTTAAGGATTTTTAGGAAAGCCTGTTCCATATTCATTCACCATTCTGTGGGGTCTGATTGCTGCCGTAGCAAGCTGCATCTGCAAGTCGTGAAACGCTGCTCTTGATCATGTACTTATTAATAATGGTCTCAGCATAATATTGGCGAGAGATTAGCATATTATCGCTTATTGGTAGACTCTCTACACCATTAATTGTTTGCTGAATTTCACTGGCACACCATCCTTTAGAAACATCGGATACAATTACGTAATCGCCTAAGTAAGCAAGAGGAACAAATTGAAAATCCAAGAAACTATTCAGCAATTTGCTGCCCGCTTGGACTCTGTCGATCTTTGTTATGGCCATGGGACTGACAATCCGCAAGATGAGGCCTTTTATCTCATCTATGGTCTGTTAGGAATCGACTTTGCGGATGAGCAGGCGGCGCTGCGTGAGCTTAACGTTGGCGAGGAGGCGATGCTTGAGGCTGCTGTAAGGCGCAGAATCGACGAGCGCGTGCCAACTGCCTACTTAGTGGGCCGCGCCTGGTTTGCTGGACATGAATTTTACTGCGATGAACGGGCGCTTGTGCCGAGATCCCCATTAGCGGAGTTGATTAACGACGAATTCGAGCCGCTGTTGCATGGGCCAGCATGCAAGGTCTTGGATATTTGTACAGGCGGGGGAAGCATTGGCATTGCTACCGCTTTGCAATGGCCTGATTGTAAAGTCGATCTGGCAGACATATCCCCAGATGCGTTAGATCTCGCGAAGAAGAATATCGCGTTGCATGGCTTAGGGAGCAGGGTTAGAACTATTCAGAGCAACCTGTTTGATGATGTTGATTCGGACTACGAGCTCATCTTAGCGAATCCGCCCTATGTACCTGTGCAAGAGTATAAAGAGTTACCTCGTGAATTCGCTAATGAGCCCTCGTTGGGGCTGATTAGCGCCGATAACGGCCTGCAGGTAGCCCTTAAAATTTTACGGGATTCGGTCGATTACCTGTCTGCAGATGGCCTTTTGGTGATGGAAGTCGGGTACAGCCATCCTCAATTGTCCGAGCGTATCAAGCAGGTTCCCCTGCTCTGGTTAGCGTTCGAGCAGGGAGGCGAAGGGGTGCTAGCCCTTACAGCTAGGCAATTACAGCAGTACAGAGAACAGTTTAATTAGTGTACAATCGCCTGTTTTTCGCCCCTGCTGCAAGTATCCGCTAGATTTAACTTCTTTATTCGAGTGTGCAAATGTCAGGTAACAGCTTCGGTAAACTATTTACAATAACCAGCTTTGGTGAAAGCCACGGGCCCGCGCTCGGCTGCGTGATCGATGGCTGTCCTCCTGGTATGGAGCTGACCGAAGCTGATATGCAGCGTGATCTGAACCGACGTAAGCCGGGTCAGAGCCGTTTCACGACCCAAAGGCGAGAAGATGATTCGGTGAAAATCTTATCCGGAGTGTTCGAGGGTAAGACTACCGGCACGCCCATCGGTCTAATGATCGAGAACACAGATCAACGTTCAAAAGACTACAGCAAGATCAAAGACCAGTTTCGCCCGGCGCATGCTGACTTCACCTACTGGGAGAAGTACGGAATCCGCGATTATCGGGGCGGTGGACGCGCATCTGCGCGGGAAACTGCAATGCGTGTAGCTGCAGGCGCTATTGCAAAGAAATACCTGCTTGAGACCTGTGGCACTAAGATCCGTGGCTATCTCAGTCAGTTGGGTCCGATTGCCATCGATTCAGTGGACTATGAAGAAGTTGAGAACAATCCATTCTTTTGCCCGGATGTCTCCAAGGTATTGGAGATGGAGTCATATATGGCTGCTCTGAGCAAGGAAGGCAACTCGATAGGCGCTAGAATTAATGTCTGTGCCACGAATGTGCCGATTGGGCTTGGCGAGCCCATATTTGACCGCCTAGATGCGGATATCGCTAAGGCCCTGATGAGCATTAACGCTGTTAAGGGTGTCGAGATCGGTGCGGGTTTCGAATCCGTAACTCAAAAAGGCAGTGAGCACCGCGACGAGATTATGCCAGAAGGTTTCGAGGGCAATAATGCCGGAGGAGTTCTCGGTGGCATATCGAGTGGTCAGGATATCCTCGCTAGTATTGCTCTAAAACCTACATCTAGCATTCGTCTGCCCGGGAAGTCGATCAATATCCGTGGTGAGGCCGATGAGATAATAACCACAGGCCGTCACGATCCCTGCGTTGGCATTCGCGCCACGCCGATCGCCGAAGCAATGCTTGCTTTGGTGTTGTTGGATCATTTTTTGCGTGATCGTGGCCAGATTGGTAAAACTCGCACGACGGGAAATACTAAAATTTAGGGTAAGAAATCCCTTCAATCTGCTTATCTATTTATAGATATAAATTCTTTTATATCAGATATCTGGCTAAGTTAATTAATTTAAAATAGCGAAGCTGTTAAGTCAGTACTGGTGAACAAATGAGCAGTAAAACTCTATACGACAAGATCTGGGACACTCATCTAGTATCAGAAAGAGAAGATGGCACAGCTCTCATTTATATCGATCGTCACTTGATACACGAAGTGACTTCGCCGCAGGCTTTTGAAGGCTTGCGCCTAGCCGGACGTAAGCCGTGGCGGGCTGATGCGAACTTCGCGACACCTGATCATAATATTCCAACTACCACAGAAGAGCGGGAGCAGGGTTTAGAAGGTATTAAGGACCCCGTTTCGAAGATTCAGGTTCGCACGCTAGGCGATAACTGCGCCGAATTCGGAATATTCGAGCTTAAGATGACTGATGACAGGCAAGGAATCGTGCATGTTGTTGGTCCAGAACAAGGCGCTACACTGCCGGGTATGGCCATTGTTTGCGGCGATTCACATACCTCTACTCACGGAGCTCTAGGCGCCTTAGCTCACGGTATCGGCACCTCTGAGGTGGAGCACGTTCTCGCCACGCAGTGCCTGATGCAGAAGAAGGCCAAGAACATGCTCGTTCGTGTAGATGGTCAGTTGAAATCTGGGTGCACAGCAAAAGACATCGTTCTTGCGATAATCGGTAAGATCGGTACGGCCGGCGGCACTGGATTTACCATCGAATTTGGTGGAGAGGCAATCAAGGCGTTGTCTGTAGAAGGTCGTATGACCGTCTGCAACATGGCTATCGAAGCGGGAGCGAGGGCGGGCCTGATCGCTGTCGATGAGAAAACTCTGGATTACATCAAGGGCAGACCCTTCGCGCCAAGCGCTGAGCTATGGGAGCAGGCGTCTAAGTCCTGGCGCGGCTTAGTGAGTGATGCCGACGCCACATTCGATGAGGTCGTCTTATTAGAGGCTGACGAAATCGAGCCGCAGGTTACTTGGGGTACTTCACCAGAGATGGTGGCTCCAATTAGCGGTAACGTGCCTGATCCAGCTCAGGAGCTAGACTCTACCAAGCGCGGAAATATTCAGCAGGCCCTGGAATATATGGGTCTACAAGGTGGAACTGCGATCAAGGACATCAAGCTGGACTGCATATTCATCGGTTCATGTACGAATTCACGAATAGAAGATCTGCGTGCAGCGGCAGATGTAGTAAAAGGTAAGAAAGTCGCTAGCAGCGTCGAGGTAGCTATGGTCGTGCCCGGCTCTGGTCTAGTTAAAAGGCAAGCTGAAGCTGAGGGCTTGGATAAGATATTCATTGAGGCGGGGCTGGAGTGGCGTGAGCCTGGCTGTTCAATGTGTCTGGCCATGAATGCAGACCAGTTAGGCGAGGGGAAGCACTGCGCATCTACTTCGAATCGCAATTTCGAAGGGAGGCAAGGGTTCGGCGGGCGTACACACCTCGTTAGCCCAGCAATGGCGGCCGCTGCTGCTATAGCAGGTCACTTCGTCGATATTAGAAAATTAGGTTAAAACCGTATAAAACAGAAATTTAAGAGACAGACATGAAAAAATTTATAGTAGAGAAAGGCATGGTGTTGCCACTGGATCGTGCGAACGTAGATACGGATTTCATCATTCCTAAGCAGTTCCTGAAATCCATCAAGAGGACTGGCTTTGGTGTAAACCTATTCGATGAGCACCGCTATCTTGATAAGGGGCTGCCGGACACAGACAATAGCCTCAGGCCAATAAACCCCGACTTTGTGCTCAATCAGCCGCGCTATAAGGGCGTCAAAGTTCTTCTCGCTAAGGATAACTTCGGCTGTGGTTCAAGTCGCGAACATGCGCCCTGGGCACTGGAAGACTACGGTTTTCGAGCGATCATAGCGCCTAGCTATGCGGACATCTTCTTTAACAACTGCTTCAAGAACGGCTTGCTTCCTGTCGTCCTCGATAAAGCGATTATTTCGGAGCTTTTCACTGAGGTTGAGGCGAATGAAGGCTACGAGTTAGAGGTGGATCTAGAGCAACAAGCCATCCTCAAGCCCGATGGCTCCAAAATAGAATTCTCTGTGGATGCTTTTCGTAAGAACTGTTTGCTGAATGGTCTGGACGATATCGGGCTTACCCTTGAAGAGTCAGAAACCATACGCAGCTTCGAGGAAAACTGGCGCAACTCTGCACCTTGGTATTTCACTACGACTAGCGCGACTACTACTTAGGCTCCTTATTCAGGCGGGTAGCTAATGCAGCGAGGTATTCCTTAGCCGTCCATGTAAGAAAATATCAATCAATTCAGAATTTTAGAGAGAAACTATGACTAACTACAATGTAGCAGTGGTCGGAGCCACTGGCGCGGTAGGGGAAACTTTGCTGAGCATCCTAGAGGAACGCAATTTTCCAGTAGATCAAATATTCGCCTTAGCCAGCGAGCGCTCGGCGGGTAACACGGTGATGTTCAACGGTAAGCCACTTATGGTGACCAACCTGGCTGAGTTTGATTTTAGTCAGGCCCAAATAGGCCTGTTCTCCGCCGGCGGCAGTGTTTCAGCTGAATATGCCCCTAGAGCAGCCGACGCGGGATGTGTTGTGATCGATAACACCTCGCATTTTCGCTATGACGATGATATTCCTCTAGTAATCCCCGAGGTTAATCCCGGGGCATTAGCGCAGTACGCGAACCGCAACATCATCGCGAACCCCAATTGCTCAACGATCCAGATGCTAGTGGCGCTGAAGCCGATTTATGATGCTGTTGGTATAAAGCGCATCTGTGTCTCTACCTACCAAGCCGTTTCCGGTTCAGGCAATAGCGCTGTCAAAGAGTTAGCGAAGCAGACCGGCGAACTTTTGAATGGTCGCGAGGCGCAGTGCAAGGTATACCCGCGGCAGATCGCGTTTAACGCGCTGCCACAGATCGATGTCTTCATGGAGAACGGCTATACCAAGGAAGAGATGAAGATGGTTTGGGAGACACAGAAGATTTTCGAAGATGACAGCATGAAGGTTAGTGCGACCTGTGTCCGCGTGCCGGTATTCTACGGGCATTCCGAGGCGGTACAGATAGAGACTAGTAAGCCAATTAGCGAGGCGGACGTGCGTGATCTGTTGGTGAATGCTGCCGGTGTTACTGTGATAGATGAGCGAAAAGACGGTGGATATCCTACAGCAGTCCATGATTCTGCGGGCCACGACGCAGTTTTTGTTGGCAGAATTCGGCAGGATATCTCAATTCCCAATGGTTTCAACCTTTGGGTGGTTGCCGACAACGTGCGGAAGGGAGCAGCTCTCAACTCAGTTCAGATAGCCGAAGAGTTGATAAAAAGCTATTTATAATGAATACTTGCAAGCACTAGTGAAGAAACGGTATTAATTAGTTTGCAATACAATAGTAGTGTTCACTAACTGATTGTGCTGATTTAGAGAGTCATAAAAGGATCTGGTTTTGCTTTACGTTAGTAATACCAGCACCTGCTTAGAGACAAAGGGACTATGCTGCGTAAAACCGTCGTCATTCTGACCATGATGCTCTGCAGTATGGCGACCCAGCTGTACGCCTTAGAGCTAGGTACAGTTACTGTTGAGTCCGCCGTAAACCAGCCGCTACGTATGCGCGTGGAATTGCTTCAATTAGGCGATACGCGCCTGCAAGATATTCGTGTATCTATGGCTTCAAGCGCTGATTTTGAACGCTTCAACATTAATCCCGATGACTTCCTTTCGAGTATTCGTTTCAGCGTTGAGTCTAGTGCTCAGGACAATGCGATAACTCTTATTTCTTCGCAAATTGTCCGCGAGCCCTCCTTAAGCTTTATCTTAGATACGCGTTGGCCTAATGGTCGATTGCTTAGCGAGCATACGATCTTCTTGGAGCTTCCCGTGTTTGACGACCAGCAATCTACGTATGAGGTTAGGCAGCCGGTAAGCCGCATTCTGCAAGCCCTTACAGGAGCTCAAGCGATAGATGCTCAGCCATTTGTAGATTCATCGGCAGCGTCTATTCTGACTGCGCCGAGCTCAACAAGTTCTGCTACAAGCCTGCAGCCAGAAGCTATAGAGGTAGCGGATGAGTCTGTGGAGCCTGAGTTTGTTGAATTAGAAACTATTGAGACAAGCGGCGGTGACACGCTTTCCGATATTGCTCAACAAGTTAAGCCAAACACCGCGGTTTCCATGCAGCAAACCATGTTGGCGTTGCAGGAGCTGAACCCTGAAGCTTTCGCCGATGGCAACATTAATAGACTGTTTAGTGGTCAAGTTCTGCGTGTTCCGACTTTAGAAGAGATACAGTCGATCGATCCTCGTGATGCGGTTCGCGAGGTGTTGCGTCAGAATCAAGAACTCGCTGAAGTTGACGTTCAACCTCTGGCGGCAACGTTGAATGCAATGTTAGATCAAGGCGTTCAGCCTCAGGGTCAGTTGAGCCTAGTCAGTTCCGATGACGCGATTGATACAAACAATAGTGCCGCAGGACTAGCAGATGCCGGAAACGAAACTCTCGATCAGCGTATTGCCGAATTAGAAAGACAGCTAGCGCAGCGTTCTGAAGGAGCAGATCGCGCAAGAATAGAGCGCGAAGAATTAGATTCCCGTATGGCCGATCTCGAGACTCAGATCGCTGCGGCACAAGAAATTATTCGCCTTCAAGATATTCAGCTAGCGCAATTGCAAGATTCGCTTGCTGCCGCAGCTGTGCTGCTAATGGCGGAGCAGCAGGTAATAGCGAATGTCTCCGCAGCAGCAGAGGCCGCTTTGCCGGTAGACTCGCCGTCCAATCTCACTGATGACGTGATGCGCATATTAACGGGCAGCAGCGTATACATACTCTTCGGTATTGTTCTGGTCATTTTGCTGCTAGTCGTGCTGATGCTGCGCAAAAATCGTGCAGCGAAGGCAGACAACAACGGTCTCTATGAGATAGCAGAGCAGGATTTCGATGCTGACGCCCAAGCAGCCAGCACAGAAGATTCTGAGAAAGGCGAGGCTGCAGAAGATCAGGACTCCGACCCAGCTGACTTAGATAGCGAACCTGGTGACATTCTGGGTGTATCAGGAGAAGCCGGAGGCTTAGAGGAAGTTGCCGAAGAACAGATTGCGATCGAAGAAGCGCCACAGCAAAACGTAATCGCGATTGTTGAGGAGCTGATAAGCGAGCAGCGATATCGCGATGCATTGAGCATGCTAAATACCTCGCTTCAAGAGCAAGGTGACAACGAAGATATGAGAGCAAAGATTTTTGAAGTCGAAAATTTGCTAGAGGCAGAAGTAGTTGAACAGCAAGAGAACGATGAAGCAACAAAGGCAGTAGAGGCGGAAAACAGCGAGTCAGAAACCAAACCTTTCCTGGATGACTTAGGTACAGATCTAGACTCCTTCGATTCTGATTACGAGATTAATGAGCCTGAAGTCGAAGAGACCAGAGATGAGCTGGTTAGCGCAGCAGTTGCTGATGAAACCGCTGTTGAATTTGATAATGTAGAAATGATGTTTGACCTTGGCGTAGATGACGATGCTGGCGAAAGCAATGTAGAAGAATTCGATGCAGAAGTAACAAAAGAAATATTCGAACCTGATTTAGATGACCATTCGAACGCGGTAAAGAGCGAAGCTAAAGATTCAAAAGATTTCGATATCGATGCCTTGGGGTTCGATGCAGATCCCGTCGAAGAAGTTATAGTCGATACGACTTCTGGCACAGATGAAGAGATAGAGACGTTCGCATTCGATGCGAATGTAGCACCAAACGTCACTAAAACAGCTGAGGTGGTAATCGATGACGATCTCGAGTTTTTATCGGATAACGATGGTAAAATAGAGTCTGTAGACGAAGTAGAAGAAATCGACATGTTATCTGAGGATGAAACAACGACTAAGTTAGAGCTCGCCTATGCCTATCAAAAGATGGGAGATATTGAGGGAGCTACGGAAATCTTGCTGGAAGTCATCAAGGAAGGCTCCGACGATTTGGTAAGAGAAGCCAGCGAGCTGCTCAGCTCACTCGACGGCAAATCAGACTAATTGTCTTATACTTGCTTGCACAAACCAGCGTTGACCTGAATCGTGCCAACTCCCGAACAAGCCACTCCGAATAGTCACCGCATAGCTCTGGGCATCGAATACGATGGTTCTGCCTATTCCGGTTGGCAGAAACAAAAATTCCCGCAGCAAGAAACCGTCCAGCAGTATCTCGAAACCGCAATAGGAAGAGTTGCCGATAGAGACGTTAGTGTAAGTTGTGCCGGCCGAACAGATGCTGGTGTTCATGCTACGTGTCAAGTAGTTCACTTTGATACTGAAATTGACAGAGGCGCTAAAGCTTGGACGCATGGGGTAAACAGCATGCTCCCGAGGTCTATCCGGGTTGTATGGTCACGGGCGCAGGAAGATGATTTCCATGCTCGTTTTAGCGCGTTGTCCAGGCGCTATATGTATCTGATGTACCGGCGTGACACGCAATCTGCAATGTTGCATCGCAGAGCGAGTTATTTTCGCCGTAAGTTGGATGAAGTTTCGATGCACGCGGCAGCGCAACATTTTCTTGGAGAGCAGGATTTTACCTCTTTTCGTGCTGCTGGCTGTCAATCAAAGACGGCGATGCGCAATGTTATTCATGCCAATATATATCGCCGAGGCGGTTTTCTAATCTTCGATGTTAAGGCGAATGCATTCTTGCAGCACATGGTCCGTAATATGATGGGATCCTTGCTGCAAGTAGGCTCAGGTGATAAAGATCCTGTTTGGATCAGCGAGTTACTTTCGCTGCAGGATAGGTCGCTGGCAGCTCCTACGGCTCTGCCGGACGGCCTCTATCTAGTTGGAGTTGAGTATCCACAAAGTTACGCCTTGCCCAGTGAAATTTCGCAGCCAGACCTGCTGTTAGCAATCTGAAATGCCAGCTAGAGCGTAATTTATATTTAATTGTTCCCTTGATAGTCGACAAACTGATGATTTGCTAGAATAAGCTTCTCTCAACAGCCTTTAGACTCACCTTGCAGAAAACTTGGACAAAAATTTGCGGTATAACTCGAGCTCAGGACGCTATAGCAGCGGCCGACCTTGGAGCGGATGCCATTGGCTTGAATTTCTACCCTCAAAGCCCCCGTGCTATATCGGTGTGTGATGTGGAAAATTTGGTAAAGGGCCTGCCCCGGAGGGTTTCCGTAGTGGCATTGTTCGTCAATCCTACGCCGGAGTTGGTAAGACAAGTACTAGGGACGGGAGCGGTCGACCTTTTGCAGTTTCACGGCGATGAGTCCGCTGAATTTTGTGAGCAGTTCGAAACTCCGTATATCAAGGTTGTGGCAGTGAAAATGGATAGCGACCTGAAATCTGAATTTGCGAAATACGAATCCGCTCAATACATGCTGTTGGATAGTTTTGACCCGATAATGCTTGGCGGTACGGGTAAGACATTCGATTGGGTCAGAGTAATTGAGTTAACGCAGAAACAACGGTCGCGTCTAGTTCTTGCTGGTGGACTTGGACCTGCCAATGTAAGAGAAGCAATCGATATAGTGCAGCCCTTCGGCGTCGATGTAAGTAGTGGTGTCGAGGCGAGCAAAGGAATTAAAGATCTAAAAATGATGCAATTATTTATTCAAGGAGTAAGAGCAAGTGTCTAAGCTTGAAGACTTTTCTGCTGTAGTTGATACAGCTGTATTTGATGGGCCTGACGCATCAGGACATTTTGGTCCCTATGGTGGTGTGTTCGTTGGGGAAACGCTGATCGCGGCTGTCGAAGAGTTGGCGCAAGTGTATGAGAAACTATCGTCGGATGAAAGTTTCTGGGCGGAGTACGACTCTGAGTTAAAACATTATGTAGGTAGACCCTCGCCTCTGTATTTTGCCAAGCGTCTAACTGATTCCGCCGGTGGCGCGAAGATTTATCTGAAACGTGAAGACTTAAATCATACCGGCGCGCATAAGGTTAATAATACGGTTGGCCAGGCACTCCTTGCTAAGCACATGGGCAAGACGCGAATAATTGCGGAAACAGGAGCAGGGCAGCATGGGGTGGCCAGTGCCACCGTTGCAGCTAAACTGGGTTTGGAATGTCATGTCTACATGGGTGCTGAAGATATTATCAGGCAGGCGCCTAATGTATATCGCATGAAACTGCTGGGTGCGAATGTGATTTCTGTTGAGTCTGGTTCGAGAACTTTAAAAGATGCCCTGAACGAAGCCTTGCGCGACTGGGCCGCGAATGTTGACAACACATATTATATAATCGGCACCGTTGCAGGCCCGCATCCCTATCCCAAAATAGTGCGCGATTTCCAATGCATTATTGGGCGAGAGGCGCGCGAACAATCACTTGAGCAGATTGGAAGGCTTCCTGATGCTCTGGTTGCATGTGTAGGTGGGGGTTCCAATGCCATAGGCTTATTTCATCCATTTCTTAAAGATGAATCCGTGGCAATGTACGGTGTCGAAGCTGGCGGTTACGGCTTGGCTACCGGTAAACATGCCGCTCCTTTGAGTGCGGGTTGTGCGCCAGGCGTATTGCACGGCAATAGAACCTATCTAATGTCGGATGAGGCAGGGCAGGTCCTAGAAACGCATTCGGTCTCTGCCGGTTTGGATTATCCGGGCGTTGGCCCCGAACATTCCTGGCTGAAGGATAAGAAAAGAGTTAACTATGTGGATGCAACTGATGAAGAGGCGATGAAGGCGTTTCATCAGCTCACACGACTGGAAGGTATTATTCCAGCTCTGGAATCCAGCCATGCGGTTGCCTATGCGATGAAGCTTGCGGCGACTCTGCCGCGTGACAAAAACATTGTTATCAATCTGTCTGGACGTGGTGATAAGGATATCGAAACCGTTGCGAAGATCGAAGGTATTGAGCTTTAAAGTTCTAGCAAGGTTCCTTCGCGCGACAGGGGAAGAGAAATACAACTAACACCATCTTTAGATAAAATTTTTCAGGAAAGGCATGAGTAGGATAAATAAAATAGCCCTCAAAGCAGCAAAAGCAAATAGGAAGCTGCTAATTCCCTACCTGGTTGCGGGCGACCCGAATCTGCAAACAACAGCTTCGTTAATGCACAAGCTGGTCGAGCAGGGCGCCGACATCATTGAGCTTGGTATACCGTTTAGCGATCCCTCATCGGACGGGCCGGTTATTCAGCGCAGCGTTGAACGCGCTCTAGCGAAGGGCACCACCCTAAATCAGGTGTTAGAGTTGGTGGCGCAGTTTAGAGAGACGGATGCAGATACGGGCATCGTGCTAATGGGTTATCTGAACCCGATCGAGGCCATGGGCTATAAAATTTTTGCGGAAGCTGCTAGTTCTTCTGGAGTTGATGGTGTATTGACCGTCGACTTGCCGCCTATGGAGGCCGCTGAACTAAATTCAGTGATGCGCTCCAATCAGGTAGACACGATTTTCCTAGTGGCGCCAACGACGCGAGAAGAGCGGGTTGCGAGTATCACTGAACACTGTAGCGGCTATCTTTACTATGTGTCATTGAAAGGCGTTACGGGAGCCGCATTGATTGACTTCGATTCGGTAACGGCGAACATCAATAAGCTACGCGGGATGACAGCTCTACCGATCGTTATAGGTTTCGGCATTAAGGATGCGCAGAGTGCCGCAGCCATGGGTAAATTGGCAGACGGTGTAATTATAGGCAGCGCTTTTGTTGAAAAAATTGCTCTGCTGGCCGATCAAGAGAAACATGATGAGCAGCAGCTGAGTGACACGGTAAAAGTGATCACTGAAGCTAGGGAAGCCTTAGATAAACTAGTGTAATATCTTGACCAAACTGCCTAAGCGGATTGAAGAATGAGTTGGATAGATAAAATTTTACCCTCGATAGCAAACGTTCCTAAGATTTCAAAAAAATCGGCTGTGCCAGAGGGTACATGGAAACAATGTCCACGCTGCGATGCGATGCTCTACAAAAAATCGCTCAGCGAAAACTTCGATGTTTGTCCCAAGTGTGAACACCATCTTCGCATCACTGCTAGGCGTCGTATCGAGCTGTTTCTAGATGCTGGCGATCAGATCGAGCTGAACGTCGGTATGGAACCAGTTGATCTGCTGAAATTTAAGGATCGCAAGAAGTACAAAGATAGGATTAGTGTGGCACAAAAGAGCACTGGCGAGAAAGATGCTCTTATTGTCGTCAAAGGCAAGGTAAATAATATCCCTGTTATAGCTGCTGCCTTCGAATTCAGTTTTATCGGTGGCTCGATGGGTGCCGTGGTAGGTGAAAAATTCACACAGGCGGTCAACACTTGTATAGAAGAGAAGTCGCCACTCGTGTGTTTCTCCACCAGTGGTGGAGCTCGCATGCAGGAAGCGCTTATCTCGCTCATGCAGATGCCGAAGACGTCAGCCGCCTTAGAAAAATTGAAGAGGAATTCCCTGCCTTATATCTCGGTTCTTGTTGATCCAGTCTATGGCGGTGTATCGGCAAGCCTAGCGATGCTCGGTGATGTGAATATTGCCGAACCAAATGCGCTGGTTGGCTTTACCGGTCCAGATGTCATCAGGCAGACGGTGCGAGTACAGCTACCCGAAGGTTTTCAGCGCAGCGAATTCTTGCTTGAAAATGGAGCTATCGATATGATCGTGCATCGCAAGGATCTGCGTGGCAAGATTGCGTCGATACTCGACAAACTCCTCCATTTCAGACTCTCCGCCTCTTAATCACATAGAGCAAAAGCAATGCCCGCCAAAGGTAGTTCTCTCGAGAGCTGGTTGCAATATATTTCTCGTGTGCATCCACGCGAGATCGAACTCGGCCTTGGGCGCACTCAAAGAGTTGCAGCTAATTTAGGCTTAGGCAAGCCCGCACCGCTAGTCGTCACTGTTGCTGGCACTAATGGTAAAGGCTCCTGCGTGGCGACGATGGAGGCCATCCTGCAGCAGGCTGGGTTCAAGACTGGTTGCTATACCTCGCCACATATTCAGGCCTTCAACGAGCGTATTCGCATTGATGCTAGCAACGTCTCCGATGAGCCGCTGATTGCTGCATTCGAGACGATCGATGAGGCGAGAAACAACGAAACCTTGAGTTATTTCGAATTCGCCACGCTGGCAGGGCTTTACCTTATGCGTAAAAACAATGTCGACGTAGCCTTGTTAGAGGTCGGCCTAGGTGGGCGTCTCGACGCTGTGAACATCGTCGACGCTGATGTCGCTGTGATTAGCAGCATAGGTATCGATCATACGGATTGGCTAGGTAATGACATCGAAGCTATAGCCGCGGAGAAGGCTGGTATTATGAGGCGTAATAGCCCTACCGTATTTGGTGGCGAACACCCGCCTTACGCGATTATTAGGAAAGCAAAGGAGCTTGATTCACCTTTGCTGGTTAGTGGTCATGATTTTCATGCCGACCAGGACGCTTCAAATGGCACTTGGAGATGGAGGGGGCATGATAGAGAGGCCGTGGCCGTAAATTGGCCTAATTTACCTATTTCCGGCCTCATGTTGGGCAATGTGACAGCCAGCATACAGGCGCTGAAGCTATTGCCCTTAAGCCTTGGAGTGGAGCCTGTCGCCGCTGCGTTGAGCGGGCTCGGACTAGCCGGTCGCTTCGATAAGCGTAGAGATTTGAGAAATGGCCGCGCGATAATCCTCGATGTGGCGCACAACCCTGATGCAATGCAGCAGCTCTCCATTAGTTTGCGCAGCTACACATCACAGGGTCAGGGGGCTGGTCGGATTGCTGCAGTGTTCGCGGTGATGTCAGATAAAGATGTGATCGGAATGATCACAGCCTTAGAATACTGCGTAGACATCTGGTATATTGCGCAGGTCGATGAGGGACGCGCGATGGCCGCAGATGAAGTGGCACAAGCCATGAAAAACATGGGAATCGCTTCCGGTCAGGGGCATATTTACCAATTCGATAGCGTCAAATCGGCCTACAGGGCCGCCTGCGGCCAAACCGAGGCTGAGGACACCGTTCTCGTGACGGGTTCATTCTCTACCGTCGCCGCAGTTTATGGGCTCACTGAACCGGCTTGAAGAGCTAGTTTTAGCAGGAAACAAGCGATCTTATTAATATTGAGGTACACGGCTTGAACCAGGGCGCCAAACAACGAATTGTCGGTACTGTCGTGCTACTAGCTCTAGCCTTAATATTTCTGCCCATCATTTTTGATGGTGAAGGAAGCTATCAAGCTCAAGTTAGCAGCCGTATCCCAGAAACTCCCATTATTTCTATCCTTCCCGAGCCTACTCAATCGCGTCCGGTTATGGTTGGCAATGTCGAGACAATAGAGCCAGAAGTTGCGACGACGGTATCCCTCATAGAAGAAGTAGCGGAGCTTGTCGAGGAACCTAGCGTTGCCATAGCGACTGCGGAACCGATTAGCGATGTTGAAATCACTGAATCTGCCCCCGCTTTTAGTCGCGAAGTACTGCAGCTTAGCGATGCAGGCCTGCCACAGGGTTGGGTCGTTCGCCTCGGATCTTTTTCAGATAGCGAGAACGCCAGCAATCTAGTGATCAGGTTGCAGGACGCTGGCTACAAAGCCTATAGCCGCGTAATGCGAAGCTCTCAGGAGTCGCTTACTGGAGTATTTGTCGGTCCTTGGTTGGATCGGGGGCAGGTAAACGAATATCAACAAAAGCTGCAAGAGGAATTTAGTTTGGTAGGTCTGGTAGTTCGTTACGAACTCGAGAGCCTATAACGGGTTACTGGTTAGCAAATGACATTCAATCAAGTCGATATAGTCATTCTGATAGTCATCGTGTTCTCATTGGCATTTGGTCTGTGGCGAGGACTGATTAAGGAAGTACTTTCATTGCTGACCTGGATTGCTGCTTTGCTGGTGTCCAGAGTATACAGTGAGCCCCTCGCTGGTTTGATGACGGGTATGGTAGAGAACGAAGGCATTCGTTACGTGAGTGCGTTTGCGATACTTTTTTTTGTTGTGATGATGCTCGGAACGTTTCTGAATTCCCTTATGTCGAAGTTGCTTAGCGTCGCAGGATTGAAGTTGGCCGATCGTTTACTAGGTGCCGGCTTTGGTATGGCTAGAGGTGTTATAATCGTGTTGGTGATTATGTTTATTGCTAACATGTTTGTTTCAGAAACCGAGTTGTGGCATCAATCACAGTTGGTCCCTTATGGGATGGACTTAATTGAGAAGTCGCAGGTTTTCATCGGGGATATGAATAGCGTCAGTCCGACGCCTTAATCATTGTTGTTCGCGGGGCGCACTATGTGTGGATTAGTAGGTGTGGTTGTTAGTAAAGATGCGGGTGTCTGTCTATATGACACACTAACCGTGCTGCAACATCGAGGTCAGGATGCGGCGGGTATCATGACTAGTGATAATGGCAAGTTAAACCTTCGCAAAAATAACGGCCTTGTAAAGGACGTGTTCCGCACCCGACATATGCGCAGGCTGACTGGCAATATGGGCGTTGGTCATGTGCGCTATCCTACCGCTGGCGGCTCCAGCCCCGCACTTGCACAACCGTTCTATGTGAACTCACCCTATGGCCTCTGCCTCGCTCACAACGGTAATCTAACAAATAGCAAAGAACTCAGTCGCGACCTTTTTAAGGAAGACCTTCGTCATATTAATACTGATTCTGATTCGGAAGTATTGCTGAATGTATTCGCCCATGAATTGCAGCGTCGCAATAAGATGAAGCCGCTGCCAGAAGATGTATTCGCAGCGGTTGCCGGTGTACATAATCGCTGTCGCGGGGGGTTTGTTGCGATCGTCATGTTGTCTGGCTATGGCCTAGTCGGTTTTAGAGACAGAAATGGCATACGCCCGCTAGTTTTCGGTAGCCGGGAATCAGAGATGGGTAAAAAGGAATACATGATCGCCTCTGAAAGCGTGGCGCTTGATTCAAAGGGATTTACAATAGAGCGCGATGTTGCTCCTGGTGAAGCGGTCTACATAGATACTGACGGCGGATTACATACTCAGCTGTGCACTGAGCCTGGTGTGCATACACCGTGCATATTTGAACATGTCTACTTTGCACGTCCGGATTCTTTAATGGATGGCATATCGGTCTATAAGGCGCGCATGCGCATGGGCGATCGTCTCGCGGACAAAATCGAGCGAATCAGACCTGCGCACGATATCGACGTGATAATTCCAGTGCCCGACACGGCTAGGACAGCGGCTCTGGAATTAGCGAATCGTCTTGGATTGAAATTCCGTGAAGGTTTCGTGAAGAATCGCTATATCGGTCGTACGTTTATCATGCCAGGGCAAAGTCAGCGCAAGAAGAGTGTGCGCCAGAAATTGAATGCCATCGATCTCGAGTTCAAGGGCAAGAACGTATTGCTGGTCGATGACTCGATCGTTCGCGGTACAACCTGTAAGCAAATCATTCAGATGGCGCGAGATGCGGGTGCCGCTAAGGTCTATTTCGCCTCTGCAGCTCCAGCTATTCGCTATCCCAATGTCTATGGCATCGACATGCCGGCGGCGGATGAGCTTATAGCCTCGGGCAAGACCGAAAAAGAAATCGAAGAGGCAATAGGGGCTGATTGGCTAATCTATCAAGATCTGGAAGATCTGATCTCCACAGCCTTTGAAGGTAATCCTAGAATCAAACAATACGAGTGCTCGGTGTTCAATGGCGAATACGTTACCGGCGATGTTGATGAGATATATCTCAAGCGTATTGAAAATCTACGTAACGATGCGGCGAAGGCAAAAAAGGTGAGTAAGAAGGCCAACGCACAATCTAGAGACTAATTCGGTTTTCAGTTAGATCGGCACTGAGAAGCTAGGGATAGAGTGGGACGAATGCTGAAAAATTGTTAGAAGTAAGGCGCTAGTGTCATCTGTAAATGCCGAAAAAAACACCATGAACCAGATCGAGTTGGTAGATACGATGTTGTCCCAGCAGATATTCTCGGTATTTCAATTTTTAATTAAAACACCAGCGAGTTTTCTTTTCATCCCACCCCCATATTCAGCCAGATTGTTCTGTCGATGAGGTAAAACGAGTCACTCGAAAGGCGCAGAGCGCCCTGTTGCAGGGGATGGAAGGCGAAACGCGAATGCTTCGGGAGCCTTTCTTCGTTATCCCAACAAAAAACGCAGTGATACTCGTCGGCACTTCTAAGCTTCCTGAGTCTCAGCTAGACCGGGTTCCACATGCGCTCAGCCTATCCGGATCAGCGTGGTGGGCGCGAATTGCTGGAAATGAACTCAGAGCGAGACAAAGTCGAAGCAATTAATTAGTGGCCCTGCCTTGAAGAAGTAGTCGCATTTCGTCATCAGTCGGCGGAGGTAAAGACCAACGAGTCCTTGCTAGCTGAACTGAGGCGGGTAGGGTAAATTCTGCTGGATTTCCTTTTTGGTTTTCTTTGTCCATCATGCCGGTTCCATCTTTATTGTGTAGTCATACCAATCTACGATTTTTCCATCCCTAATAAAGAACACTCCAACGCCGTGCCAGGTCTTGATTGTAAAATCCGAGAAATAATCTATTCGCTCATTAATTACCATCGGTCCTCGCGCAAAGGTATCTAGCACCTCGAATTGATCGACGTTGTTAATGATGGTCTGAATACGGGCTGATACGGCGTCACGGCCATCAGCTAATTCGGTCGTTTCCGTCATACGGTATGCGCCGTCGTCAGCAAAAAAGCTCATAATGTTGTCAAGATCATGGCTGGGCCAGGCTGCGCAAAACTCATTGACGAGCTGAACGTTAGCCTGCTCGTCAGTTGTTAGCTCGGCCGCACTAGCCGAACGAGCTATAGCAGCAAACGCTACTGCGCTAGCTCCAGCAGCAATAAAGCCTCTGCGATTCATTTCCGGTTCTTTAATTGGCATGATCTACTCCTGATTTTTTTCTGACTTTTAATTCTTTGCAGATGTTCTTAGTGCCGGTTGTTAGCGTTATGAAATCATAGCGTAATTTCTAGCAGGTCATGTATTGCAACTTTTTTTCCCAAAAAATTACTTTCCCAAAGATAGGGTCGAGTTCATAGTCCTTTAATCCAAACTTGATATACGGGCTCTTCGTTGGGATATTTCTCTCGAAAACCTCTAGCGTAATCTTACAGCACTTTTTCTCCAAAGCCATTTTTTCAACTTCATGTAGCAAAAGATGGCTAATGCTCTGGCCGCGAAATTCTTTCACGACTACAATGTCGAGCACATTAATGATTGGTTTACATTCAAAAGTGGAGCTGCTTCAAAGCAATTGATTAATCCGGCAGGTTTCCCGGAAACATAGCATATGATGCTGAATGCGTGCGAAATTTTACTCAACTCAGTTGCTAATCGAGAAGTGATTTCTGTGGTCAAAGGGCTGCCTCCAGCTATGGGATCGCAGGGACAACGATTCATTAGATACCCAATATCTGCAGCATGCTTACTATCCAAATAATTCCCCCTCTCCAAGATAGTAGTCATTGTATTCTCATATTCTATACGTCGGTTTATTAGTTATCTGCACGAGTAAAGATATCTGCTCGGGAGCCCAAGGAATAGGGATTTTTATCGAGCGTATCGTTTCAAAATCGAATTATTCTGATCTCTTTGATTCAAAGAATGATCAAATTTTCTTGAAGAAAATTAAAGTATTAAGCTCTGGCTTAATTTTTGAGAAGCAATCGTTATCGAAAATATTTCGAATTTTAATAGGCTTGAGATCTAGCCGCCAGCCAACTTAACATTCTTAAATTGTCTGTCCAATTCTTGTTTAATCTGACCGCGATGGTCGCCCTGAATCTCGATCACACCATTTTTGACGGTGCCGCCGGAGCCACATAGCGCTTTTAATTTTTTTGCGAGGATCTTTAGGTCTGCCTCGTTCATTTCGGAGCCTGATATGAGGGTGACACCTTTGCCTTTTCGGCCTTTCGATTCTCTGCTAATTCGGATTGAGGGATCAACGATTTGCCTTGGGTTGCTCTTATCTTGGACGAGGCGGCAATTGCATTTGCGCAGCGGTTTGTAGCACCCTGCGCAGGTGGAGGATTTGGAGCTGTAAACTAGTTGAGAATTACTCATTGTGATTAACCGCTAGTCGCTTTGTGTTAAGTTTTGTAAAGCGGTGGCAGCAAATATTGGTCTTCTTTCAGCTGTTTCTTTTGTGTGCGTAGTTTGCTTTTTCTAAGCTGCGAGATGAGTAGCAGTAAATATGTGGCATCGAATGTGCTCCTGCTCGCTTGGTTGCCATTAATTTGGAATAGAGCAGTTTGAATATTTCGTGCATGTTCGTGCAGGGCAGGAGATTCACTCTGCTGCAGGATGTCTTCCATGCTGATTATTAAACGGCTATCGATGTGGTGATCACACCATGTTATGAGCGTCTGTCGTATTGTTGTGAGGTCATTGTGACTGCACGCACGGACGAGTTGTTTGTAGGCTATACGTTCGTTGTTATCTGGGCTGTAGTTAGCTGCATTCTGCGCCATTATTCGTTGCAGGTATTCTCTAATCTCACGCTTGTTGTCCGCGATTACGAATTTGTAAATGCTAAGCATCGCGATGATGAATGCTGCGGCGATCGTATAGTTAACCCATGCAGCCTCAACTTCGATAAATTCTGCCTCTGCCTGTTCATCTATCATGTCCTGATCCACTATCGGTAACTGAGATAGTAGTTCCTCTAGATTCTCAGAGCTGGCCACAGTCTGTTCGGCGGGTATCTCGCCGGTGAGAGTTGCAATTACCACCCTAGTTGCTGGAATGATAGTTGCTTCAAGCTGGTTGGTGTTTATGTTCCACCAAGGGATTGATATCTCCGGAATTTCGACGTCGCCGCTTTCGGTAGCTACCATGGTAGTGGTTTCTATTCGGGTGCCAACGATCGCACCTTCTACGAAGGTGCGATCGATCTCCGCGGGGTCAGGGTATAGGTTCAATCCTTCAATCTCTGTGGGGCCAAATGGTGGTAGTACAGCGCCGTCCAGACCGTCTGCGGTCATGGTCATTGTGCGCACAGCGCTGTCGCCGACTTTTAGGTTGTTGATGTCTGTGCTCCAGCTTTCCTCTAGTGTGAGGCTTGATACCGGTAGCCATAAAGCGTTGCCCTGCATTACACCTGGACGTTCCAGAACATCAATTTTTATGCCCTCTATGAAGGCGGTAACGCGACGGGTGTTGAGGTTTCTAAAAACAAAGTTGCTAGAGCCATCTGTGACCTCGCCGCGAAACAGAATATCAGGAACCTCTAATGGCCCGCTTCGCTGTGGAAAGATGACATAGCGCTTCTCGTAGACACCGTAGCGTTCTCCATCAATGAGTTTTTCATATTGATTGGGAGAGCCGATCAGTTGGATGACGGAGTCTTCCATCTCGAGTTCGGTGAATTGGGGGTTTCTAATGCCATTGATCGTGTAGTAAAGGCGAACTGTAAATAATAGCTGTTCCTGCACGTAAACTGAATCTTTGTTTGTCTCTATTTCTAGATATAACTCTTCGTTTGATTGGTTCGAGCGAGGCCCTTCATTAGTCACGGTGACTTGTATTGGCGCTGTCGTGGTTCCATTGATATCTAGCTCAGGAATTACTAATTCGCCCTCTTCGAGAGGGAATAGAGTGACTATGTAGTCTGTCCATGCTTCAACTGCGCCATTGACACTCCTTATCTGGCTAGAGGTTCTAGTTCCTAGCACATCGAACTGGCTTGTAAGTGGAGTCAGGTCTAATTGCATGCCTTGCCGCTGGTCGTATATACGTATAGTAAGCGTTACTGTCTCGCCGCGTGCGATCTCGTTGCGATCTAGAGATATCTCAACCTCTTGAGCCTGTGTAGTTGAGAATAGTGTTAGGCCAAAGCAGATAAACATGAATGCCAGTCGTGACTTAATTCTCACCAGATCTGTCCTCCATTTTGCAAACTATTTGCCGTGCCATTTAACTGACGCTGTCGGTATTGGTATCTGAACTTGCGGCGCAGCAGTTCGCCCGGGTCGTCTTCGATGCGCCTTAACCACTGTTCAAGAGATTGCTGCTCTTCAAACTCTTCATTGGTCGTTTCGCTGGGCGTATTCTGTTCGCTATTCGACTCGGCTCCTTCTTGCTCTTCAGGTGGTTGATTTTGCTGCTCTTGATCTTGTTGATCCTGATCGCCTTCTTGGCTCTCCTGATCTTGTTGTTCACTGCTTTCGGAGTCCTGATCTGACTCGTTTTCGGAATTCTGCTCTGACTCGTTTTCCTGATCTTCGCCTTCTTGGTTCTCGCCGCTCTGTGCTTCTTCTTGCTCTAACAATTGCTCGATGATTGCTTTGTTCTGAAGAGAATCGGCATGGCCAAGTTCTAAGCTGAGTGCCATGTCGTAGGCAGCTATAGACTCGGCGTAGTTGCCGGACAAGGCGAGGGCATTGCCTCGATTGTAGTGGCCATCGGCAGTATCGATGGCACTGAAGGATGCTATTGCGGCTTCGTAATTAGCTGCTCTGTAGTTAGCGGCTCCGGCCCAGTCTGTCGCTTCGAATAACAGTGCAGCAGTAGAGTGGTCTTCGCTTTCGAAGGCTTCAGTGGCCTGTTGGTCCTTTGTCATCCAAAGGTCTTTCCATTCGAGCGCGTGAGCTTGTTGGCTTGGTAGCATCATGCCAGAGCCGGTAATTAGAACGAGGCTGAATAACCAGCCGCGACGGAAGCTCATGGCGGCTATGGGTAGAACCAATAGCAACATCCAAGGGCCGAACTCATACCAGACATCAAACTTTTCTTCGACATCCGACATTTGATCGTCATCTAATAATTCGAAATCAGAAAGCAGGTAGGCTAGATCAGAATCAGCAAGTTGTATATCGTGGTAGCGTCCGTTGACGCGATTGACAAGTGACTGTAAAACGTTCTTGTTCAGAGTAGGGATAATCAATGTCCCGGATTCATCGGTTAGGAAGTTGCCATCATTAGTGCGAATTGGAGCGCCTTCCTCGGTGCCAATACCCATGATCAAAAGTTCATAGTCGTTGTCGGAGAATTGTTCTGTGATTAGTAGCTCTTCATCGAAGCCGCTGATGCCGTCTGTCATCAACAAGACTTTGCCGCGGCTAGCATCAGTTCCGTCAAGTAGCCCAATGGCAAGTTCGATTGCCTCAACTGGCTTGCTACCAAAAAGGGGCATGATATTAGGGCTTAGCGAGGGGACCAGCGCTTCAATCGTGACAACGTCATCGGTCAGTGGTGTAACAGTATGTGCGTCGCCAGCATAGACGACTAGGGCGGTCTGCCCTTCTTCGCGGAGAGCTAGGATGTCCCGCAGTTTGCGCTTCGCTAGATCTAGCCGATTCGGTGAATGATCTGGCGCAAACATAGATAGCGAAAGGTCAAAAACGATGACAAGAGCATCTTCTTTTTTCTGCACTGGTTGTGGCAATTGCTCCCACACCGGGCCGGCCAGTGCAAGAATGGAAAGAGCCCACGCGGCAAATAACAAGATAAGTGGCGTTCGCTGCGATGCGTTCTTGCTGCGGTCTAGAAGATAGGGCAGAAGATTCTTGTCGATAGCCTTGTCCCAAGCTGTTACGACTGAATTCACGCGCCACATTGCGACGAAGAATAGCAGCACAGGAATCAGTGCCAGTAACCATATTGGTCTCAGGAAATGAAAATTATCGATCAAGCTGACGGGTATAAGTATCTCCATCAGGCTTTGCTTCCTTTGGCTGTCTCATTATCATCGCTATCGCCTAGTCTTGCCTTTCCAGCGAGTGACATCCACGGAATCGACAATAAGGAGAGCAGGAAACTGATTATCACCGCTGCACCGAGGGGCCAGTAAAATAGAACTCTAGTAGGCCTATAGGTCTGCTCGTCCTGCTCGATGGCCTCAAGTAGGTCTAGTTCCTCGTAAATATCTACAAGGTCATTCACGTCTTTAGCTCTGAAGTAACGCCCTCCAGTGGATTCTGCAATCTGTGTGAGGACAGCTTCGTCCAATTCTGCTGATGGGTTGATCGCTCGTGCACCAAAGAATGTGCGCTGAACGACCTGATCTGCACCTATGCCAATCGTATAAATTTTGATGTTCTCTGTCTGCGCGAGTTGACCTGCCTGTTCTGGCGAAACGGCGCCGGCATTGTTTACGCCATCGGTAAGTAGCACCAGCACACGACTGTTCTCTGGTCTCGTACGCAGATGGATTACACCTAGGCCGATAGCATCTCCTATGGCTGTTGCCGATTCTTCGATGATGCCGATCTCGGCTTCGGCCAATAGCGTACCTACTGTTTGCCGATCAAAGGTCAGGGGCGCCTGAATATAGGCATGGGCCGCGAACAGGATTAGACCGAGACGGTCGCCTTCGCGGCGCTCTACAAAGTCACCTACAACCGCTTTCACTACGTCGATTCGTGAGGCCTGTCGATTACCTACGACCATGTCTTGTGCTTCCATACTGCCGGAGATGTCGACCGATAGCATCAGGTCGCGACCCGTGGATGGTAACTGCACGGGTTCGCCTAGCCACTGTGGACGGCTGGAGGCAATCACAACGAGCAGCCAAATTGCTGTGCAGCAGATTAGGTTTAACAATCTTCCGGAGGTCATGTTCTCGTTGTCTGACTGCAAACGGCTGAGAGCGCTGAAGAAGGGCACATACAACGCCGCATCCTGACGTGGCGCGCGGGCAAACATCTTATAAATGATTAGCGGCAGTGGCAGGGCCAGGAACACGTAGGGCCAAGTAAATTCAAGCATCTGAGCTTAGTCCTTGAGCAGCTGAGGCAGTTTCGTCAGTGGAGTCGTCGTTAGACTTCTTGTCACCTTTATATAAACTCTCGACCCATTGTTGGCCGAAGCTCTGCATGGCATCCACATCTACGTCGCATTTGGTTTGAAAACGCCCGTATTGTAGGGCTATAGCTATGTCGTCAGTCATCAGAGAAGATTCTCCTTTTTGACGGATAAAATCAACCCATGAGGCTCCGTCTAGGCTGGCTGCATTGGCCTGTGGGTAGTGCACCAGCGCTACACGGCGAACCACGGTATTGAATTGATTGACGTAATCAAGCTTGCTTTGATCTATGTTAGCCGAGTCTGCTTGGTGATAGCTGTCATAGCAGAGCTGCAGTTCGGCTAGCGCGTATCGGCAAATTTTCTGCCGGAGCGCTCTGCTGGCGAATTTCCGAAACAAGATAACTAGCAAAACCAGGGCGATGGCGATGAGAATCCACCAGCCAATAGCCGGCGGCCAGTAGCTTACTGGTTCAGGGAGGTGAATGTCGGCTAGTTGAGCTAAGAGCTCTTCGCTATCCATTGGCGTATCTGCTCCACGACCAATTGATTGGTCCGCATTTTAATGAGTTGAATCCTCAACTTGTCTAATTCTGATTCGATGCCTTGCATACGTTGCTGAAACTGTTCTTTGTAGCGATTTCGCGCCTTGTTGCTATGGGTATTGAGGGCGCCTTTGCTGGATCCGTCGGTGATGCTGTAGATACCAGGTACAGGTAAAGATTCCTCTAAGGCGTCATATACCATGCAGCAGACCACGTTATTGTGCTGCGATAACTGATTTAGATACTGCAATGCCTTCGTATCCAGTGTCATGAAATCGGAGATTACATACAGTGTACTGCCGGGTTTGGTGATTCGCCGTATCTGCCCGAGAGCGTGAGCCAGGCCGGGCTTAAAGCCTTCTTCTAGCTCCCGGTGGGTCTCAGGGTTCTTAACATGCTGGAGGTCCTGATTATATTTGTAGACCTGATTCAGTAGATGCAGCGCGGATCTTCGGCTGCGCTTGGGCCGAACCAAAGACGAGTTCCAATCGGAAAACACCAATCCGCCAACTCGATCGCCATTATCTATGGCAAGCCAACACAAAAGTGCGGCAGCTTGAGCTGCTAGAACCGACTTGAAGGCAACTTGGCTACCAAAAAACATGTTATGAGTCTGATCGACCGCGATGATAACGGGTCGTTCCCGTTCTTCTCGGAAGACTTTGGTAAAGGGTTTGTTTGTTCGAGCGGTGACACGCCAGTCTATTAACCGTATATCATCGCCTGCTTGGTAAGGCCTGAACTCTTCGAAGTCGAGACCGCGGCCGCGCATTTTGGATAGATGCAGCCCCGAAATGCCGGCGATGGAGCGGGAATGGGCTAAGTAATCCAGATTCTTGGCAGCATGGCGCTGAATCAACAGCTCCTCTAAAGTGATGACCGCCCCAGTACTCTGGTACCGGGCAAAATGTGGGTCGTTGTTGAGCTTCGCTGACATGATTAGCCTTGGCGCTTGCTAGGCTGAAGGCACGCGTTCGCGAATAGTCTCAAGCACTTTATCTGGGGTGATGCCACTGGCCTCCGCTTCGAAGCTCAATAGGATACGATGACGCAGGCAATCGAAAAGGACTTCCTGCACATCGTCTGGGCTGACGAAGTCTCTGCCCTGAATCCAAGCGTGTGCCCGTGCGCAGCGATCTAGAGAGATGGTGCCGCGAGGACTGGCGCCGTATTCCAGCCAAGACGCAAGGTCCTCACCGTAATTATCGGGCGTTCGTGTCGCCATGATCAGTTGGATTATGTATTCCTCAACTTCTGGTGCCATGTGCATGTTCAAAATTTCCAAGCGTGCAGCAAACAGGCACTCTTGGGTCACTTCTTTAGGTGTCTCGGCTACGTGATTAGCAGCCTCACTGCGAACAAGGTGTAGGATTTTTCGCTCTGCGTCGATCTTCGGATAGTCGATCGTCACGTGCATGAGGAAGCGGTCGAGCTGTGCCTCTGGTAGCGGATAGGTGCCTTCCTGCTCAATAGGGTTCTGGGTAGCCATCACGAGAAACAGAGGTGGCAACTGGAAGGACTCACGTCCGACACTAACCTGATGCTCACCCATCGCCTCTAAAAGTGCTGACTGCACCTTCGCTGGTGCCCGGTTGATTTCATCTGCCAAGACCAGATTGTGAAAAATGGGGCCCTGTTGAAAGACGAATGTACCGTCTTCCGGCCTATATACTTCTGTACCGGTAATATCGCTTGGCAATAAGTCGGGTGTAAATTGGATACGGTGAAAGTCGCCTTCTATGGCTCGCGAAAGATCCTTAATTGCTTTGGTCTTCGCTAAGCCGGGTGCGCCCTCTACCAGTAAGTGGCCATCAGCCAGCAATGCTATCAGCAAGCGATCTATTAGGCGCTCCTGGCCTATAATTTGAAGCGATAACCAATTTTTGAGTTCTGTTATTATTTCGTGATGGCTCATATTGATAATTCTCTACTGTGTGTGCTGTGCGTAAAGCGAAGTCAGGGATTTTAAACGTTTTAGTAAGTATGTCTAGGTCGAGATTGTAGCTGAATGTAGCCACCTCTCGGCCATGTCGATGTATTTAATTGGGATAACCGCCGCGGTGGGTAAAGTTAGGCCAATGATGAGGGGACAAATTGGAAAGAGAAAGCAAATTAATATGATGATCCGAAGGACTAATAGCCTTAAACAATACTCCGAGCGCAAACCGATGCTGTGGGTGAAAAATACCTATTGAGGCAAGCAAGATGAAGAGCTGGACCGACAAGAGCTCAGCACCGCTAAGGCGAGTGAAGGAGATTCTGAGATTTTTGAAGGCGGAGATCGATTCAGGCTACGCGATGTTCTCGGTGATTCTGCGTAAATTGCAGGCGTTGGCACAGCAGAGGGAGGTTAAAAACTAGCTGCGTAGTTTCATGGTTTTGATAGTTCGTAAATACTGCGTACAATTAAAAAATCATTGATCTGTTTATGAACATTAATCATTTGTAGAACCCAGGCTAATTATCTTTGTACAAACTTTTACGAAACATTTTGTTTTGTCTTCCTGCAGAGGCTTCGCATGATCTCGCCCTGCGCGCAATCAAAATTAGCAACAGTCTCGGAGCTTCGAGTTTGCTTGCGGCGAACACAGCAGGCAAGGTTCAGTCTAAGAGGGTGATGGGAATCGATTTTCCACATGTTGTTGGCCTAGCCGCGGGTCTGGATAAGAATGCGGATTACGTGGACGCTCTAGCCGCGATGGGATTCGGCTTTATCGAAGTAGGTACACTAACACCTAGGCCTCAGCCTGGAAATCCTAAGCCACGGATGTTTCGTCTCAAGACTGAGCAGGCAATTATTAATCGCCTCGGCTTTAACAACAAGGGCATCGAGCAGGCGTGCGAAAATATTGGGAAGCTGAAAACTCGTGGTGTGCTAGGAATCAATATTGGAAAGAACTTTGACACGCCAGCGCAGGAGGCCAATCAGGATTATATTCTCTGCCTCAGAAGGGCTTGTCAGCTGGCCGACTACATTACGGTCAATATTTCCTCGCCAAATACACCTGGTCTGCGTAATCTGCAATTTGGTGATGAATTCAATAGCTTGTTGGATGAATTAAAAGAAGAGCAGGCTCGCCTGCAGGCACAGCACAACATCTACACTCCTATCGCTGTAAAGCTGGCGCCAGATATGACCCAAGAGCAGATCGTTTCCTGTTGCGAAAGCCTGCTTAGCAGACAATTTGACGGCGTCATTGCTACAAACACTACGATAGACAAATCTGTGCTTACCTCGAGTCCGTTTGCAGAAGAAGCGGGTGGGCTGAGCGGGGCGCCACTGAGTGAAAAGTCCTGTGAGGTTCTCCAGTGTATCAAGGCGGAAGTCGGCGAGCGCATGCCGATCATAGGTGTTGGTGGCATCATGTCGGCTGATCATGCACAGCAGCGCCTAACTGCTGGTGCCGATTTGCTGCAAATCTATACAGGCTTCATTTACCAGGGACCGGCCCTTATTGAGGAAATCCTAGCTGGCATCGCAGCAGATTAATTAGTCGACCTTGGAAATACAGCTCGATATGGATTTCAATCACTAAGCTTCAACCGCCGCTATAGTTTCGACCAGAAAACTGCTGCTCCACGAAATTTCCGGCTCGACTAAGTTGTGCAGGGACTTGCAACCATTGCCCGTTGAAGGGAATGCGAGTGCGACTAAAGTAAGTGAAATTACACTTTTACGCCAGCTTTTGTCGCACGAAATATTGAAAAGTCGATGATGACTTTTTCAATATCAACTAGATAGGAAAGCGAGATTGAATCGACTCATCTTTTATACCACATCAGGCTGTCACCTCTGCGAATATGCAGTTTTGCTGCTTCAAGAATATGCCGCGCAGCCAGACTCTGCGCAATTCGACCTTGAGGAAGTTGATATCACTACGGATGAGCATCTTGTAGCGTTATACGGAATTCGAATTCCGGTGGTGAAGAATTCAGCAAACGAGAAGGAGATCGGTTGGCCTTTTAGTTTCGAAGATATTACGACACTATTTTGATGTACCAAGGTTCGAAGCGCACGCTGAATAAATTGTCCGCAGGATAACGGAGGTCAACGTAGTCTAATCTTGCAATCTTTTGGTATTCAGTCGCTCTTGAAAAGGCAGTCGTGACTTTTTTCGCCCCATAGCAAATCTTGCCGATGTCGAAATCGCCTATTCCATGATAGAGGTGTCCTGTGTTCGCTAGTTTTGCCGAATCATTGCTTGAGATATAGTCTGTGATCTCGGCGACTTCGAAGGGGGTGTTGGGTGTCTTCTAGGGCAAGATAACTGGTGCGGGAATCGGAATTTCCCCGGCTGATTGCAAGGAGT
This sequence comes from uncultured Pseudomonadales bacterium, assembly GCA_949372635.1. Lineage (GTDB taxonomy): Bacteria > Pseudomonadota > Gammaproteobacteria > Pseudomonadales > Pseudohongiellaceae > UBA9145. The sequence continues at coordinate 9,295 of CASIAB010000005.1, read as the reverse complement.
TCAACTCGATGGGAGTGATTTGGAAGGAGGTGATACTCATTCCAGTAGCGATGGTGCAATTGTGCGCGTCAACGAATGGCGCGTTGGCAAGTAATTGGATCTGTTGGTTTATCCGATGCCACATAAAATGACCGCCGAACAGCCCTTTAGAAATTCCCTCTTATCTAATGCAAGACCCGTGTCTTTCTTCCTTTATATGGCCTATTTTTATATAAGGACCTAGTACCTTGTTAATTATCCCGCTATACGGACAAAATTCTACAGCGAAAATACAGCTAAATCAGCCGAAATTGTAAATAGGTAACTGAATTCATTACGATTCTGGGAGTTTATTGGTATTTAGGCCCAGATTTTAGTCTGGCCCGACACCAAATAGGCGCTTTGCGTTCTCGCTGGTCTGAAGGGATAGCTGTTCTGCAGGCCGGCCGCAACAACGTGAAAGTGTATAAAGCACCTCGATTAGGTGTTTTGGTTCATTGCGACGGGTCTTGGGCTTGGGCCGGATTGTTCTAGGCAGAAGGTACGGCGAGTCGGTTTCAATTAGTAAGCGATCGCTGGGTATGAGCCCCACTAGTGATTGTAGGTTAGTGCCGCGCCTCTCATCGCAGACCCAGCCGGTGATGCCGATGTACATACCCAGTGCTAGGTAGTCTTCAAGTGCTTGTTGGTTATCGGTGAAACAATGCACCACGCCGCCTACAATTTGATCCCGATAGCATCGTAGTAGGTTGATAAATTCGGGATGTGCGTCTCGCTGATGCAAAAATAGTGGTTTGCCAAGCTCCGCCGCGAGCTTGAGGTGTTCTTCAAAGACTTTGAGTTGTGTTTCCGGATCCGAGAGGTTGCGGTTGAAATCTAGGCCGGTCTCGCCTACGGCGACGCATTTGTCTTCACTTGCGAGCGCGCGAACGGAGAGCAGAGCATTTTCGTCGAGGCTCTCTGCAACATGAGGATGAAAACCAGCTGTAAAGCTGAAGATTTCTGGTCGGGCCTGGCTTAGGTTCAATCCCGCCTCGTTCGACTTCTGGTCGGTGCCGGTAATGATAATATGGGATACGCCAGCAGCTTGCGCTGCGGTTACGACTATATCGAGATCATCGCTAAAGGATTCGTGACTGAGGTTGGCTCCGATATCTACTAGATTCATTATCTGACTCGAATTTGTAGGTTGGATGAGTGCTAAAAGCGTCCAGAGTCTATCCTAGCTATGGGATGAGAGCTAGCTGCCACAGTATGTTCAGAGTAATTGATGCATAGATATTTGGGCCCTTTTCCTCGATAATGGCGAAGTAGGTTTCTAAGATTGGTAGTAGTTCTTCACAGTAGGCGCAAAAGTTAACATGCAGACGGCAAAGGAAGCACTTGATTGGGCAAATCTCGGATTTCAATATCACAGAACCGATTCTCGCTTCAGCGCGAATTGGAAAGGTGGCAGCTGGAACAAAGGCGAACTGGTTAGAAGCGAATTGATTACTGTGCACGAAGGTGCTCCGTCACTGCACTATGCTCAGCAATGCTTCGAGGGTATGAAGGCGCAGACGGCGTCTGATGGCAGGGTTCTCCTTTTCCGCCCGGACCTAAATACTGAACGAATGGATCTTGCTGCGGCGAGATTGCTCATGCCTGCTGTGCCGCGAGAGTTATTCATGCGCGGCGTTGAGGAGGCAGTCAGAGCGAATTATGCCTGGATACCGCCTTTCGGGTCGGGTGCTTCCCTTTATATTCGACCCATGCTGATCGGCGTTGGTGAAAATCTTGGTCTGAAGCCGGCGGAAGAATTCGAGTTTCGGGTCTTTGTTTCGCCGGTAGGCCCTTACTATAAACAGGCGGGACTTTCGGTAATCAGCCTTGCGGTTTCCGATGTTGATCGCGCTGCGCCCCGAGGCACTGGTAGCTATAAGGTTGGTGCTAATTATGCGGGTGGACTGCTTGCGACCAAGTTAGCGCAGGAGGTCGGTGCCAACGAAGCTCTTTACCTAGATGCTAAAGAAGCGCGCTATATTGATGAAGCCGGTTCCGCGAATATCCTTATCTGTACAAAAGACGGAGTGTTGCTGACACCCAAGTCCGATGCCATATTGCCCAGCATCACGCGTCGTTCGATTATGACGCTAGCACAGGGGCAATTAGGTATGAGTACGCAGGAGCGACCTATCGATCTGCGCTCAGAGTTCTCTACGTTTCAGGAAGCAGCTGCCTGCGGCACTGCGGCGGTGCTTGCTCCCATCGGTAAGATTTGGTTCGATGGGCAATGGCACGTAGTAGGCGATGCTGAACTCAACGTTGGGCCGACGATGCAGCATATCTATGACTTGTTAGTGGGTATCCAAAGGGGCGAAATCGAAGACAAGTATGGTTGGTGTCATGAGGTTAGTATCTAACGGTTCTACTATGGATTCGCGACATCATTAAACAGTGCCACGTGAAACTATTAATGCCATCTGTATGGCGATAAGATCCTTGAATTGACCGCTGGTGCCGGATGGTTCTCGTTAGCTGTTTTATGGCCCGGGGTCTGCCGTGGGAATTAATTCTTGTAGACGCTTGCTTTCTGGTGAATTTGTGAGCTTATGCAGGTAAATCACTTCGACCTGAAAAAATATTTCTCTCACTTATCCTTGCTTTAATCTCAATAATCCCCTGATAAATTGCCCGCTTGCTCATCGAATTTCAGGGTTCACGAGTGCGCTTGGAAATTTTTTTTAAGAGAAAACTTGACCCACCTCCAACTTATCCTTATATATGTGCGCTGTTTGATTAGCCACAATCGTCAGAACCAGAGAGTTTTTATAGCCGATGTCTAAATCTTTAGTAATAGTTGAGTCTCCCGCAAAGGCGAAAACGATAAATAAGTACTTGGGTAACGAGTACGTTGTGAAGTCTAGTGTTGGACATATACGTGACCTGCCAACTAGTGGCAGTGGCAAGCCTATAGATACAAAGGCGCGTGCAGCGGCAGCAGCTCTGACCCGAAAGATGCCTCCAGAAGAAAAAGTCATCTACAAGAAAAAGAAGGCCAAACAACAACTTGTGAAACGAATGGGCATTGACCCTGAGCAAGATTGGGCGGCAAACTATGAGATCCTGCCAGGCAAAGAGAAAGTCGTAGCTGAGTTGCAGAAGCTCGCCAAGAATGCCGATCACATCTATCTCGCGACTGACCTTGATAGGGAGGGGGAAGCTATTGCCTGGCACTTGCAGGAAGCCATTGGCGGTGATCCTGGTCGTTATAAGCGCGTGGTATTTAACGAAATTACCAAGAAAGCCATCACTGATGCCTTTAAGGAGCCGAGTGAAGTAGATATGCGCTATGTGGAAGCGCAGCAGGCGCGGCGCTTTCTAGATCGAGTTGTGGGGTTCATGGTTTCTCCTTTGCTCTGGGCAAAGGTTGCCAGAGGACTGTCTGCGGGCCGAGTTCAATCTGTTGCAGTTCGTCTCGTTGTTGAGCGAGAACAACAAATTCGCGCGTTTATTCCAGAAGAATTCTGGGAAGTGTTTGCGAAATTGAATACGAAGAAAAAGGAAAAGCTTCGTTGCCAGTTAGTCAGGCATGATGGCGCCAATTTCAGACCGAACAATAAGGCCGATACCGACGCCGCTCTGGCGATCCTGGAAGGCGCAGACTATAAGGTGGAGAAACGCGAGGATCGACCTACCTCGTCCAAGCCGAAGCCACCATTGATCACCTCGACTCTTCAGCAGGCCGCGAGCACAAGACTTGGCTTCGGGGTAAAGAAGACCATGATGATGGCGCAGCGCCTCTATGAGGCCGGTTATATAACTTATATGCGTACTGACTCGACTCATCTGAGCAATGACGCGATAGCCATGTGTCGCAACTATATCGACAAGAGTTTCGGTGATAAGTATCTCACCGAAAAGCCGAAATTTTACAGCTCGAAAGAAGGAGCGCAAGAGGCACATGAAGCGGTACGGCCCACTGAGGTGAAGACTGTGTTCGAGAAGCTAATGGGCATGGAGCCGGATGCAGTTCGCCTGTACGCTTTGATTTGGCAGTACTTCGTTGCCTGTCAGATGCAACCTGCCAGATATCTAAGCTCTTCTATCACTGTAGCTGCCGCTGAATTCGAGTTGCGAACAAAAGGGCGCATCATGCAGTTCGATGGTTACCTGAAAGTGATGCCCTCCAAAGATGAAGATATCGTGTTGCCTGCAGTTGAAGAAGGCGACTCATTAAATTTAGAGCTACTCGAGCCTTTTCAGAATTTTACTAAACCCACAGCGCGCTTCACCGAGGCGAGCCTTGTCAAAGAATTAGAGAAGCGAGGCATTGGCCGTCCTTCTACCTACGCCTCGATTATCTCGACGATTCAGGATCGTGGCTATGTGCGAACCGAGAGCAAGCGTTTCTTCGCGTTGAAGATGGGCGATATCGTCGCCGAACGATTGCAAGAAAGTTTCGCCGAGCTGATGAGTTATGACTTCACCGCTAAGATGGAGGAGTCGCTCGATGAGGTCGCAGGTGGTGAGAAGAATTGGAAAGTGCTGCTGAATGAGTTCTATGAAGGCTTTACCAGTCAGCTAATGAAGGCCGAAGGCGAAGATGGCGGTATGCGGGCGAACGATCCGACTGAAACTGATATTGAATGCCCAAAGTGTGGACGTCACATGCAGATTCGAACGGCATCGACAGGTGTCTTTCTGGGCTGCTCAGGCTATGCATTGCCACCTAAGGAGCGCTGTAAATCTACTATTAATCTGACGGCTGGTGATGACGCAATTCGCACCGATACGGCCGAAGAGGCAGAGGCGCAGGAGAATATCCTGCTAAGAAACAAGCATCGCTGCTCGATTTGTAATACGGCGATGGAGCCCTATCTCATCGACGAAAAGCGAAAATTGCATGTCTGCGGTAACAATCCAGATTGCTTGGGGTTCGAAATTGAAAACGGCGAATTCAAGATCCGCGGTTACGATGGGCCCATTATCGAATGTGATAAATGTGGCCAAGATATGCAATTGAAGACCGGCCGCTTTGGTAAGTATTTTGGCTGTAGCAGCGAAGACTGCAAGAACACACGTAAACTATTAAGAAGCGGCGAAGCTGCGCCGCCTAAGATGGATCCGGTGCAGATGCCGGAGCTAATATGCGAGACGGTGGAAGACCACTATGTGCTGCGTGATGGTGCCTCGGGTATGTTCCTGGCGGCAAGTAAGTTTCCTAAAAATCGCGAGACCAGAGCGCCATACGTAGAAGAATTGCTCCCGCATAAGTCTGAGATTGATCCAAAGTATAATTTTCTTTTGGAGGCCCCGTTAGAAGACGATGCTGGCAATAAGACGCTAGTTCGCTTCTCTCGCAAGACGAAAGAGCAATATGTGCAGACTGAGATCGACAAAAAGGCCACTGGTTGGAAGTCATACCATGAAGGCGGAAAATGGGTAATTATCAAGCCGGATAAAAAAGCCAAAACGGCAAAGAAAAAGGCTGCTAAGAAAAAGACTGCGAAGAAGGCCGTTAAAAAGGACTAGCGGCTCTCAGTCCACTCTGTGTGACACATTGAGTGCTGTCACATAGAGCTTTTTGTAATATTTGGTTAGATACAGTGCTAAATGTTACGCCGTATTACCCCAACACTGATCCCTTCAATAGCGAAATCACAACTTCTCAGGTCTACTTCGATAGAGTCAAAGTCAGGGTTTTCCGGCATCAAGCTCAGTTTGTATTTGCTGCGGCCCTTCTCCAATCGTTTAACCGTCACTTCGTCATCGATTCTAGCAACAACAATATCGCCGTTCTTGGCTTGGTCGGTTTTGTGCACGGCGAGTAGGTCATCCTCGAAAATACCAACATCGATCATGCTCATGCCTTTCACGGTGAGTAGGTAGTGAGCTTTGGGGGAAAACATATCGGGTGGAATATCGCAGTAGTCAGCGATTGATTCCTGCGCGAGTATTGGGCTGCCGGCGGCTACCTGACCGATGATGGGTAGGCCTAGCTGTTCGTTAATGGGCAGCTTAATGCCCCTAGATGTTCCCGGCAGAACCTCGATCGCGCCTTTCCGAGCCAGTGCCCTCAGGTGTTCTTCTGCGGCATTCGGTGACTTGAAGCCCATTTTGCAAGCTATTTCGGAGCGAGTAGGTGGGTAGCCGGTCTCTTGCATATACTCCTTAACATAGGCGAGGATTTCTTCTTGCCGGGCCGTGAGCTTGAGCATGTTATTGTCCTTTGATAGCGTCTATACTGTAATTATATACAGTTATCTTGCAATGACAATAAAACTTTAGCGCTTCGATTTATAAGAATTAGCCGGATTAAAGACTCAGATGATCAGAAAATCGTCGCCTAGGTCCAGTGAACCCTGCTCAATATGCAGAAGAACGCTAGAGAAGTTCTTCGAAACAATCGCTTGATCCAAGCAGGCTAGATCTTCGTTTTTGGGCTCATAGAGGGCGGTGCAGGCTTCGTGCGCTTCGGCGTTACCGATGTTGAGCTGCCGCCAGGTATTGAGGTCGTACACGCCGAGCTCGCCATCGAGCTGTTGGTATTCTATGTTGCTATTAGGCTCATCGATTGCGACAACTTCGAAGAGAGCTCCGCTGGCCAACTCCTGATATCAGGCAGAAACTTCGGACAGAATTTTATTGATCGTCCTCGTCTTCAGGGTCCTGCAGACTTAAATGAATGAACTCCCTGTAATGCTTACTTTAGTGCTAAAGGTATGAGCTATAGCGTCCGTTAAGCTCAACTATTGTAAGCTTTAATCAGACAATCGAAGCGAAATCGGCCTATTAATTGGGCCCACTTTAGGCATCAAATTAACTAGCGATTGACCCCTTTAAAGAATGGGTTTTGCTAGCTTCGAGCATATTTGTGATAATCGCTGCCTCATTAGTCGAGTAAATCAAATGCAGCATACGAATACCGAAACTGGCGTGGTCATGCTCGATCTAAAGGGCCTGACTGTGGAGGTTGAGGAGAGGCAGCTACTAACTCACCCGCAGGTTGGTGGTGTGATCCTCTTTAGTAGAAACTACGCATCTGTCGAGCAGCTCGAAGACCTAATAGCCTCGATCAAACAGTGTAACGACCACCTTCTTGTTGCAGTAGATCAGGAGGGAGGTCGGGTTCAGCGGTTTCGGGATCAATTCTTAACACTGCCTGAGCTGCGAGCAATCGGCGTTGAGTACGAGAAGGATCCAGAGCAGGGAATAGCGGCGGCTAAGTTGTGTGCTTGGGCGATGGCTGCCGAATTGATGCAATTTGGGGTCGATATTAGTTTCGCTCCTGTACTGGATCTGTTCGACGTAAATAGCCCGGTAATAAAAGAGAGAGCATTTTCGAACGACGGCGCCACGGTGGGGAAAATCGGCCTCGCTTATATTGAAGGTATGCAGGAAGCTGGCATGGCGGCAACGGGCAAGCATTTCCCAGGCCACGGCAAGGTCTCAGCAGACAGCCATACCGAGCTGCCCACCGATACGCGCAGCTTAGACGAGATCCGCGAGAATGACCTAATTCCTTTTGCGAAATGTATTCAGAGCCTGGATGCGATAATGCCTGCGCATATTGTCTATCCTCAGGTCGACGAGAATTGTGCAGGCTTCTCTAAAGTCTGGATAGAGGGTCTGCTACGTGCTGAGTTAGGATTTGATGGAGTGGTCTTCAGCGACGACCTTACTATGAATGCGGCACACAGTGCGGGCACGATCACCGAGCGCGCCGACCTAGCGTTAGCGGCCGGATGCGATATGGTGCTGGTCTGCAATCAGCCGGAACAGGCGGCAGAGGTGGTGAGCTATCTCGATGAGAAGCAACAGGCCGGCAATTATAGAATTGGCTGCATGCTAGCGAAGAACGCGAGTAAGCATGCTGGCCTGTATGAGAGTGATAGATGGCAGCAAGCCAAGGAATTAATAGGCAGATTGTCTGTTTGAAGCTTGCGTAGCTAATCGAGTTAGAGAAAACCTGATCAATTGGAGAATTTAGAAAGTGCCCGAAAATACTTTTTCGTTAGAATTATTGAGTGACTTAGGTTGGCCGGTGGAGGTATTCGCTGTCGTGACCATCACATTGATTGGTCGTTTCGTTGCTATGCGTTTTCTCAAAGTAATGGCGAAACATTTCGAAAAGACAAAAAATGCTTGGGACGATACCGTATTCGATGCGGCACGTGTCCCATTAAGTTGGTTTATTTTGGTCATGGGGCTGCTGTGGGCTGTTGAGGTAAGTGATGGCTATGTAGACACAGAGCTATTTTCTAGCAGAGAATCTTGCTGTATTCAGGCAGCTCTCCTTCGTAGTCTTAATTTCGTTATTCCTTGTACGATTTATTAGTCGCGCTGAGCAGCGTCTAATCGAGAATCAGCAAGAAGAGGCAGACGCATCAGGCACGACTCTCGATCCGACAACAGTAAATGCTCTTGCAAAGTTGCTCCGACTTTCTACCATTATTTCTGCAGTGCTAATAGCGATGCCAACAGTAGGTATAGAAATCACCGCGCTATTGGCGTTCGGTGGTGTAGGCGGCATCGCAGTAGGCTTCGCGGCAAAGGATCTGCTTGCCAACTTCTTCGGTGGGCTTATGATCTATCTCGATCGTCCATTTGCTCTTGGTGACTGGATTCGCTCGCCGGATAGAGAAATAGAAGGAACGGTTGAGAGAATAGGCTGGCGTTTAACAGTGGTCCGCACATTTGATAAACGACCTTTGTATATACCGAATTCGGTATTCAATACACTTGCCTTAGAAAACCCATCGCGTATGTCGAATCGACGTATCAAAGAGAATATCGGGATTCGTTATTCAGACTCCGATAAAATGGAAGCGATTGTTAAAGATGTGAAGGCAATGCTGCAGTCTCATGAGGAGATCGATCAGAAACAAACATTGATCGTTAATTTCTTGAGCTACGGGCCATCGTCACTAGACTTTTTTATCTACACCTTCACGAAAACTACGAACTGGATTCGCTTTCACGAAATAAAACAGGATGTACTGCTAAAGATTGTTGGGATTGTTCACTCTCATCAGGCGGACTTCGCCTTCCCAACAACTACGCTGGATGGAATTGATGGCCTGCTAGTAAAGAGTGCGATCAGGGAAGAGCCTTAGTCAAATGACGCCGGAACAAATCGTAGAAGTTCAGGCGCGCTCGACTCGCTTGCATAGTGAGGAGGAGGTCGAGGCCGCTTTGGATTCGATGGCCGCTTCCATTAATGCCGATTTAGCGGATAAGAACCCGCTAGTTATTTGTATAATGCATGGTGGTTTAATAACGAGCGGCAAGCTAGCTACTCGTTTGCATTTTCCGCTACAGTTAGATTATCTGC
>CASIAB010000004.1 GCA_949372635.1 uncultured Pseudomonadales bacterium | reverse complement strand
TAAATTAAAAACAACAGGAAGAGTTATGTACACAAGAAAAACAATCTCGATAACTTTGTTCGTTATTTTTCTATCTTGCAGCGTTTCAGCAAACGGCCAAGATGCATTCGTTGCGCCACCCTCGATTACTGAACCTCTCTTGCTGCCAAGCTTTGAAGTGGGGCAGATTAAAGTGGTGCCTATTGCCACTGGTCTTGCGAATCCCTGGGGCATGGCATTTCGTAATAACGGCGACATTCTAATTACGGAGCGCTACACCGGCAAGCTACGGGTAATTCGTGATGGGGAATTGCTAGAACGCGATATCTCTGGTGTGCCCGAAGTCTATTCCGCCGTTTTTCGCGCTGGGCTGATGGCAGTCGCTGTGCATCCTGGCGACGATCAGATTGTTTATATGACACATACCAAAGCCATCATGCACGAGGGTGAGCCAAATCAAGCGGTGAGCTTGGTGCGTGGAAGATTGGTTGAAGGCAACCTTGAAAACGTGGAAGAAATTTTCGTTGCTAAGGGAGTCGATAGTGGTATCGCTGCCTCAGCCCTAATATTTGCACCAGACGGCAAGTTGATGATGACGCTTGGTGGTTCCTACGTGTTCCTAGGCACGGGCGAGTATGCGCAAGACCCAGATGTTCACTACGGGAAGGTTCTACGCCTTAATGCCGATGGAACGGCGCCGGATGATAATCCCTTCGTCGAGTCAGGCGAATATCTTCCCGAGGTTTATTCTGTAGGTCACCGCAATCAGCTGGGCATGGCTCTGCATCCCGAAACTGGCCAGCTTTGGGCGAGCGAGAATGGTCCACAGGGCGGCGACGAGGCGAATATTATACTGCCTGGAAAGAACTACGGCTGGCCGCTGGCTTCTTACAGCCGAAATTATCGCGGCGATTGGGTGTCACAGACACCTTGGCGTGAAGAATTCGAGAGTCCGACAGTAGTGTGGTGGCCTTCCATAGCGCCCTCTGCTCTGACGTTCTACACAGGAGAACATTTTCCGAAGTGGCAGGGCAATCTTTTTGTTGGTGCCATGATGGAAGGACGCATTCCCGGCACCGGTCACTTGCAGCGAATTGTCTTTAATAGCAGGGGACAAGAGATTCGTCGCGAGAGTATGCTAACGGAACTTAAGCACCGTGTAAGAGATGTTAGGCAGGGGCCCGATGGGTACCTGTACGTACTCACCGATGAAGAAGACGGTGCCTTGCTTAGAATCGAACCTGCCGGCTAGCATTCCATTCAGGCTTACGGACGCGGTGTGCGTGCCTTCGGCCCGAGCTGACTAGGCAATAATTCGTAGGCTAGCTCTGCCCAGTCGCAGAGCAACTCTCGGGTGTCTCTTGGGTCTATAATTTCTTCTATGCCGAATGCCTCAGCCGTCCGAAATGGCGAGCGATACTTCTCCAACATCCCCTCAAGTTCACACCGACGCGCATTGGGATCATCTGCAGCCTCGATGTCCCGTCGGTAGGCGGCCTGAACACCACCCTCTATAGGTAATGAGCCCCAGTCAGCGGACGGCCATGCATAGCGCAGGTTAAGTCGATCGGCATTGCCATGGCCGGCACCGGCGACCCCATAGCAGCGCCGAGTAATGACTGATACCCAGGGAACGGAGGCTTGATAGCAGGCCATCAGGGCACGACTACCGATTCGCACAGTGCCTTCTTCTTCGGCCGCCCGACCAATCAGGAATCCAGGATTGTCGACTAAGTTGAGGATGGGAATGTGAAAGGTATCGCAAAGATCCACGAACCTCATCATCTTCTCTGACGCCGCAGCATTTACCGCGCCGCCATGATGATGTGTGTCATTTGCCATGATGCCGATCGAATAGCCGTTTAGGCGTGCGAGTCCAACTGCCAACGATTCTCCATAATTAGGGTTTATCTCGAAGAACGATTCCAGGTCGACTACGGAGTTAATGATCTCTCTTACTTGGTACATTTGGCGCCTATCTCTAGGGATGACAGACAGCAAGGACTCGTCTCTGCGCCCTACTGGATCTAAGTTCTCTATTCTAGGTGGAGCCAGCCAGACATTCTGTGGCAGATAGGATAAGAAACGGGAGATTGTCTCAAAAGCCTCCTGCTCCGTTTTGACTTCGTTGTCTACGGCACCGCTGCCGTTTGCATGGATATCTGAACCACCCAGCTCATTCTTATCTATGGGTTTGCCGAAACCGCGCTCGACAACCGGCGGGCCGGCGACAAATAGCTGGCTAGTGTCTTTAATCATCAGGGAGAAGTGAGAGATGGTGGTGCGAACTGCGCCGAGTCCGGCTACCGAGCCCATGCAGGCGCAGACGACCGGAACGTGCCCCAACAGCTGCATCGTAGTTTCGAATCCGTGTAGGGCAGGGACGTAGGAATGGCCGACCATCTCTAGTGTCTTCACCGAGCCACCGCCGCCGCTGCCGTCTATGAGCCTTATCAGGGGCAGGCGCATCTCGAGTGCATAACGTTCGCCGTAGCCTGATTTATCGCCAATCTTCGCGTCTGCCGCACCGCCGCGCACAGTGAAGTCATCTCCACCTATTACGATTCGTCTATTGTTTATTTTTGCTGTACCAAGAACAAAATTTGACGGAATGAAATCTTGCAGCTGACCGTCATCTCTGTAAGTTGCTTTTCCCGCTAGCGCTCCAATTTCATGAAACGAGTTTGCGTCGACAAGTGCATCGATACGTTCTCTTACGGTGAGTCGTCCATTGTCGTGCTGGCGCTGAATGCGTTCTTCTCCGCCCATGCCAGCCGCCAACTTTTCGCGGCGTCTTAATTCATCTACTTCATCTTGCCAGCTCATGCTCTCTCCTTGTCGCTGCGCTAAGTTAGTGCATTACAACTAGGGTGCCGTGCAACGAAAGTTTGTGGCATGGTCTGAATCTCCACTGCCGTTGTAGGTCGCCATCTTAGGATGTGCACACAGTGGTCGTGTACGGACTACTTCATCATTGATAATTTTAGAGGCAAGTATATTCTCTGGCGCAATATCTCTCTCTACCCAATTCTCAAGTGCAGTAAGCGCATCGAATCGATCCGGTCCCGGGCCGCCCGCACAATGGGCCATGCCGGGCACCATGAAAAGCCGGTAGAACTCCTGTGTATCACTGAGGGCGGATTGCGTCGCTGACTCTTGAGCAATGACGTCTACGACACGATCGAAGTAGTCGATTGAAGCTAGGGGAGAAATGTCTGGATCGCTCCAGCCATGGTAGACAATAAGCTTGCCGCCATTGTCTCGGAATGGCCGCAGGTCTGGGTCATTCGAGTCAACCGCAGGGCCCACTTTTTTCAACGCATAGTTTAGATCGGAATCGAAATCGAAAGTACGGAAGTCCCAGTCAGGATCGTCGAACACGAACCAGCGGAAGAATCCCTCGCCGCCACGCCAGTGCAGCGACTGAAAGGGCTCTGGCCCCGTCACCCAGGTAGACCAGGAGCCACGTGACGCTTCTCCTCCGGGAACCAAGCCCGGATAAATCAGCTCTCCAGACGAATCTTCTACACCGGACCAAATTCGTTCCACGGCGGTAACCTGTTTAGGAGTCAGGCAGCTGTTATTGTCCACACCGATTGGGCAGGCCAAGCTAGCGGGTTTAAATTCGCACGCGAGTGGATTCTGCAAGATGCCATCGCTAACACCGTCAAGTGCATCGCAGGCTTCGTTCACTGCATTGCCAAGCGCAGGTAGTTTGCTTGGTGGAAGATAACTGCCTTCATCTGCAAGCAGCGCTTGTGAATACCACAGATGAGCGCCGGCATAGAATCGTGTCCAATTGTTTGCTGGGTCACCGGCTATAATGCCATCGAAATCGTTCGGATAACGTTGAGCCTCCATTAGGCCTTGCTGGCCTCCTTTGGAGCAGCCGACGTAGTAAGAGTAACCGGGCGGCGCTCGATAGAAAGCTTCGGTAACTTGCTTCGCGTTCACTGTCGTTAGATGCAATGCTCTATGGCCAAAGTCTTCAATCAGATCCGGTCTGCCCGATGCCCAGGATGCGTCGAAGGAAATCGGTCCTGCCTCATGGCCGGTATCGGTGCTTGCTGTTGCATAGCCGCGTCTGAGTGCACTGGCCATCGAGGCGTAGCTAATAGTGCCAGCCATTCCTCCATTTCCCACGCTCTGATAGTTGCCGTTCCAACCCGACAGAGGTAGCCAAACTTCGAAATTTACTGCCGGTGTTGTCACACCGACAAGCCTGCAGAATGCAGGTGCCTGCATCACATTGTCCGCCCCTGGTGCTGTGAATGAATCCTGATTGACCATTTCGGTTAGGGTTATGCGAGTGTCTTGAATACTGAGATTTCTAAGAGCGGAGCAGGACTCAGCGGCATTGAAGTTTGCCTGCGTCAGACTCTGTGCGCTGCTGTGTAGCGATAGGGAGGTGGAGCTCAGGAGAAGCAGGCTGCTTGTCACAAGCTGTGCGGTTCGGGTAGTCATGAACTTCTCCCCCATTATTGATCTATTGTATACTCTTGCTTCCGGAGAATGGCACGAGAGAGGGAGTGCTGGCAACATAGTTTCTGTAGGCTGGGTCTTCGCCCCAGCGCTCCATGCCACTCTTCTCCAGAAGTCTTACACCACTCACCTTGATCAGCAAGAATGCTACGAAAATTGGAGATATAAGCGTGACGTACTGCCAGCCCTCTAAAGTTGGCAGAGCGACTACAGCGATTCCAAGCCAAAGTACTATTTCACCAAAGTAGTTGGGATGGCGGGAAAGCGACCATAGACCTGCTGTTATGAACTTTTCCTTGTTCTGAGGATTTCTACGAAAGTTGGCTTTCTGACTATCGGCTGCTATTTCTATGCCGAATCCTAGTACCCACAGAGCAACACCCGCATAGAAGAATCCATCTAGTGCAACTTGATTGGCAGAAGTAATGACGGCGAGGCCGGCGGCCATGGTGATAAATACCCAAGCTCCGCCCATGGTCCAAGTGAACATATAGCGGAAGAACCTTGTCTTAATTTCATCGAAGCGTCGGTCTTTACCATCTCGCTTAACCCGCAAGAATAGAAAACTGCCCAGGCGTATCGCCCAGATAGCAATAAGAGCGCAGATAACTAGGCCGCGCGCACCCATGTCGGGATGAAGCAAATAGGCCGCGGTGATCGTGGAGACGTATGAGATGGATCCGGTAAGATCGAAATAGTGTTCAGTCTGAAGGATGAATGAGGGAACGAAAACAATCCAGTGAAGAATGAAGCCCACGCTCGCACAGATCAGAAATAAAGGTAAGCCATTTTCTTCTATGCTGCCTTGGCTTCCTGCTAGAATAATTCCACAGCTGATAACTAAAGTTACCAGTATGCCAATAAGTGGTTTGATCATTGACTAAATCCTGTCTTTACTGCTTGCGCAGGCCTTATTTTTTTATTGCTTTTCTAGCATGCTAAGATTATACGCTTCAATTAGGTGGTCTGGATCACTATAGAAAATTATTGAGAGGTCTGGTTTAGAGTAGCCTCATTGGAATTGATTTTGGGTTCTTTTCCCGAAAGATAAGACCTAGTCGACTATACCAGATCCCATCTTCCTTCTCTTCTTGGGAATATCCAAAAATTCTGCTGGGCGCTTTTCCGCAGCCGCTGTCATTGCTTCCATGATTTCGGCATTCTGCAGCATGCTGGCGTTCCAGATACCTATGTAGTCAAGGCTGTCAGCGGTGCTGTGATCTCGCGAGTAGTTGATGATGCGTTTGCTTCCATAGATCGCTAGAGGCGCTTTGCTTGCTATCTGCTGAGCTATCTTCATGACTCCTTCAAGTAGGGACTCTTGGTCTGAAAATATCTCGTTTACGAAACCTAGTGATTTCGCTTCAGGAGCGGACATTCGACGCCCGGTGTAGGCAAGTTCCTTGACCACTCCCTCGGGTAACAGCTTAGTTATGCGCGGGAAGGTACCGACGTCGGCGGTCATGCCAATATTAATTTCGAATATAGTGAGAAAGCTTTCGGCAGTCATATAACGCATATCGCAGGCAGTGATCAGGTCTACGCCGCCACCGATGACGCCACCCTGAATAGCTACGAGCACCGGCACCCTGCATTCTTCAAGGCAGGTGAAGGTCTGCTGTAAGTAAGCGACTGTGTCGTAGAGTTTCGCTCCATGAGTGCGCCTTTGTTTCTCGGCGACTATTGGATCATCACTTTGCGCTGCGTTGTTACTGAACACGGCCGTGTCGATGCCAGCTGTAAAATGTGGGCCCGTGGAAGATATAACAATAACTCGCGCTTCAGCATTCAAGTCGAGTTCCTCAACGATCTCGGGTAATTCATCCCAGAATTCAGGAATCATGCTGTTTCTTTTTTCGGGCCGATTCAGAACTATATGGGCGATCTTGTTTTCAACGGAAACTTCAAAACACTTATAAATCACAGCTTAACTCCAATGATATTTTCTAGTTTGTGCGGCAATGGAAATTAATAGTATCAGTGCCAGCGCTAATATTCTGTACCGGAGATCCCCAGGATGTCATTCCGGCGTTGGCTAGTCGTCTTCGCCTATCATTCATGTAGGCGCGGAACAGGGGTAGAGACTCTTCATCCAAAATTGCTTCGATATCAAACAACACGACTGAATAGTACTTTGCTATGAATGTCTGGGTAAGCTGCTCGCGCTTTTTGTAGGCGGCTATGGCTTCAGCTATTCGTGATTCACCCTGCGTAGTCGATTCATTCCATACAGCGCACATAGCACGTACGTTGGTTATCTCGCTGCCGTTGATGAAGCCGCGAGTATTGGAAATAGTGATGAATAATTCCTGCAGCTGACTGTCGTTGATCCCCATTCGGACTTTGGTGTTCGCAGGCTCAGAATTTATTTCTTGCATCAATCTATTTAGAACGGCCCTGTCAATTTGTTCTGCGGAGAGTGTCTGGGTGAGCACAGTTAGCTCTCTTGGTTTGGAGGCTCGAGATTCCTGCTTCGCTCTATTCAAGTCTACTTCGGTGACTACTGATTGCGGATCGGACTGCGCGAGGCAGGTTCCAGCCAACAGCAGCGCAGACAGGGCGGAGAGTCGGGAACAGGAAAATAACTTGCCGCTGTATAGCATCAATGTATAGGCTCTGCGAATGACTAAAGCATTACTACGATGGAATAATTTACTGCCAATGATAAAAATACGAATAGCCTATTGGTTTCGTTGTATTAAGTTTGGTTCTAATTGTGGATACTCGATGCCGAGCTGATCCAGATAGGTGTCGAATCTGGAAGCATCGTAATACAGCTCCTTTAATCGCGGCATAAACTGGGCCATGATCTCGGCATTCTTCTCGATGGCAGGCTCATCGTCCGGCCCGATGAAGGGCTCGTACTGCACCTCAGCGGTCTGCACATCATCGAAGTAGGTTTGAGCATCAATAACTAGCGAGGAATCTTGAATCAGGTCCAGCATAGTAGCTGCTACAACCTTAGCGCCTGCGGTGGAACCCTTGTGAGCAATCGGTGTAGCCATAGCCATAGCGCTCGACCAATGATGCCCCTGCAAGCCGCTCACATTCGCTGGGTAGCGCAAGGTGACAGTTGGAACATTCCAGGAGATGTCGCCGATGTCATCCGAGCCTCCAGATACGGGAGTTTCTAGAGGCTCGGCTATACCGGAAAGATCTGTGGCCAGACCCTGCGGATTGTCCGAACCCATTAGTGTTTGCAGTGCCTTGGCAAAGCGCTGGTCGTCTTCTGACCAAGTGGGCAAACCTACGGCCTTGATATTTTCATTCATAGCAAGTGCGATGGGTCGATTGAAATGTCGCGGCCATGCGGCGCCGACAATTTTTCTGCTGACGGTTGTGTCAGTCATTATCGCCGCGCCTTCGGCGACGCGCTGCAGGGTAGCAAAATTCTCCATGATGTTTTCTGCAGTGATTTCGCGTATGAAGTACCATACACTAGCAAAAGAGGGCACCACGTTTGGTTGATCACCGCCGTTGCTAATAACATAGTGGGAGCGTTGCAGGGGATGTAAGTGCTCGCGGCGGAAGTTCCATCCTACGTTCATTATTTCTACTGCATCGAGTGCGCTTCGGCCTTTCCAAGGGTCACCAGCGCCGTGGGCAGCGACACCATCAAAGAGATATTCTACCGAAACCATACCGGTGCCCCTCGCATCGCCCCAACTCACATTCATATTGTTTGATACATGGGTAAAGAGG
Organism: uncultured Pseudomonadales bacterium; assembly: GCA_949372635.1. GTDB lineage: Bacteria > Pseudomonadota > Gammaproteobacteria > Pseudomonadales > Pseudohongiellaceae > UBA9145. The sequence continues at coordinate 190,814 of CASIAB010000004.1, read as the reverse complement.
ACGGCGTCTACCCCATCAAATAGTCCGTCGCGCGCGTACCAGGCCTTGGTGGCCAATAATTCCTCGGCGATGCCTGGCCATAACACTATGGTGCCGGGTAGGTTCTCTCGCTCCATAATTTCTTTTACTGCAAGTGCCGCTACGATGTTAACTGCCTGTCCAGAGTTGTGCCCTTCGCCATGACCGGGTGCCCCTTCGATCATCGGCTGTCGGAAGGCAACTCCAGGCATCTGTGAGGCGCGCGGGATGCCATCGACATCCGAGCCTAAAGCAATGACCGGTTCGCCGCTGCCCCAACTGGCCCACCAGGAAGAGGGAATATTGGAGACGCCGAGTTCGATATCGAAGTCGTTAGCGGCGAGTAGATCGGTGAGATAGCGCTGGGTTTCAAACTCCTGAAACCCCAACTCGGAGAAGGAGAAGAGGGTGTCGATGATTTCCTGCGTCATTTTTACCTTGGCGTCGATGCTACTCGCCATCTCAGCTTTCAGGCCAGTAAACGGTGCGCCGGGGGCTGTCTGCGCAGGACTTGTAGCGGCAAACAGGGAGAGCAGCAGTGCGATAAATAGGCGCGATGGCAGCATAGAAATATCCTCAGGCGAATAGACTCATGTGTAGGCCTTTAGACTACTTTCTTTTTTACGGCCTCGCTAGGTTTGGAATCAAATTCCTCCAAGAAGTTTGTTGACCGGTGCTATGGATAGCTGGGTAATGAAACTGGATTCTTCAATAGAAGAAATAATCACTAGACGCTTGAAAACAGAGATGAGTGAACTGACAATAGGTCTGGATTGGTTGGCCATATTCGCCGCTAGTGCTGAGGAAGATGATTAGCTACTAGCTGACGAGCGAACCATAGAGGTCATATTCGTCGGCGTCATCAATCTTTACCTGAATAAAATCACCCGCCTGAACATCTCGATCCGGCTGAATGAATACATTGCCGTCGATCTCTGGTGCGTCTGCTGCAGATCGCGCGACAATTTGCTCTACGTTAGCCTCATCGACTAACACTTCGACTACTTGACCAATCTTTGCCTGCAGCTTTTGCGTGCTTATCTCTTGCTGGGTTGCCATGAAGCGCTCCCAACGTTCTTGTTTCAGTTCTTCAGCTACGGGGTTTGCCAGCTCGTTGGCCGCGGCACCGTCCACCGCTGAATACTGAAAGCAGCCGACTCGATCCAATTGAGCAACCTCTAGAAATCCTAGGAGCTCTTCGAAATCGGCATCTGTCTCGCCGGGAAAACCGACAATGAAGGTGCTGCGTAGCGTGATGTCAGGACATTGTTCGCGCCAACTCAGAATCCTGTCGAGTGTCTTTTCTGTTGCGGCGGGGCGTTTCATTGCCTTCAGTACATTCAGGCTTGCGTGCTGAAACGGTATGTCCAGATACGGCAATATCTTCCCCTCGGCCATCAAAGGAATGATCTTATCTACGTGGGGGTAGGGATAAACATAGTGCAGTCGAACCCAGATGCCGAGCTGCGCGAGTGCATTGCAGAGTTCCTGCATGCTCGCCTTAACTGGCTGACCCTGCCAAAAACCAGTTTGATATTTGATGTCTACGCCGTAGGCACTGGTATCCTGTGAGATTACTAGCAACTCCCGCACACCTGCATCGACTAATCTTTTGGCTTCATCGAGGACGTCTCCAACGGGGCGGCTAACAAGGTCGCCGCGCATTGAGGGAATGATGCAGAAACTACAACGGTGATTGCAGCCTTCAGATATTTTTAGGTAGGCATAATGCCTCGGAGTTAGTTTTATTCCATGTGCAGGTACTAGATCGATAAAGGGGTCATGAGACTCATTTTGCGGAAGGAAATTGTGGACCTGATTGACGACCTGCTCGTAGGCGGCGGGACCGGTCACGCCTAATACTTTTGGGTGCGCATTGGTAATGATTTTTTTCTGAGCGCCCAGACAACCAGTTACGAGCACCTTGCCATTCTCAGCGATGGCCTCGCCGATCGCGTCTAGAGATTCTTGCTTCGCACTGTCTATAAATCCGCAGGTGTTCACAACGACTAGATCCGCATCGTCGTAGCTGGGCACGATATCGTAGCCATCGGATTTTAACTGCGTGAGTATGCGCTCGGAATCTACTAGGGCTTTTGGACACCCGAGAGAGATAAAGCCGACTTTATTGCTTGATGACATGTGGCGTCTGGCCTGCGTGAATACTAAGGGACGAGATTATAGCCAATTCAGAGGTGAATTGGCATGTCCTAATCTGCTTTAACTAAACTGGCTAGTTGCTTAGCCGTTTAGCTTTTCGCATTCAAGCGCTCTCTTTCCTGTTCTAGCAATACACGCCTTAGAATCTTTCCTGCGACCGCCTTGGAAATTACAGAGACGATGTCTAGCAGTTGCACCTTCTTATGAGGGGCAACCCACTGTATGGTTTCTTCCGGATTGATTATCGCCGTCAAAACACGAAGGCTTTCGGGTCCTCGCCAGCTTCCTCATTGATGTCGACAGTGGCCTTAGGTTCGAAATTATTATAGGTTGCGCATTGCGTTGTATTTCGAGTGACTGAGAAATTAAACGCAAGTTCCATCGAGAGGATTAGCGGCCTGAGAGTAGGCCGCTTTGTGCGATTCCATCGAATATAAATTGCACGGCAAGTGCAGATAGCAAGACGCCAAAAACTCGAGTTACCACGTGCATGCCCGTCACTCCAAAGAACTGTTGAATTCTTGATGCGAGCAATAACATAAAGAACGTAAGTAGAATGATTGCAAGCAAGGACGCGACTACGGCAGCCTGGAGAACTAGATTGCCTTCGCTATTCGCCATGAGAAGGATTGTCGCACCCATCGCTCCGGGCCCTGCGATCAGTGGTGTAGCGAGCGGAAAGACCGCGATATCACGCTTGCCCATTGCCTCGGCCTCTTCCTCTTCAGTTGTGGATGTGCTGCCAGACGTGCGGGCGAAAACCATGTCAATGCCAATGAGTAACAGCAAAATACCGCCGCCCGTGCGCAGAGCCGCTAAGGAGATGCCTAGCCCGGCGAGCAGAAACTCGCCCACGATTGCAAATAGCACGAGGATGCCTGTTGCGATGAGCGTGCCGCGAATAGCCATGCTGCGACGTCTTTTTGGTGTCTCTGTTGCGGTCAATCCCGCATAGACGGCAGCCACATCGAGCGGTCCGATAGTGGCAAAAAATGTTGCCATTGCAACTGTGGCAGTTTCTATTATTGCTGGGTCCATAGTGTTGGGTTCTTAGCCGCAGTAGGCAAGCCGATTGTCATTATAGAAATTCTAACTTGATAGAGCTTCCAATACAGCCTGCTCGGCATGTATCGCAGTGGTGTCGTAAAGCGGAGTTACGGTTTGATTCTGCTGCACTAGGAGGGCGATCTCGGTACATCCGAGTATGACTGCCTCCGCGCCGTTTGCTGCGAGTTGAGCAATTATCTTTAGGTATCTCTTACGTGAATGCTGATCGATGGTCCCAAGGCAGAGCTCATTGTAGATGACCGAATGAACATCTTCGCGTTCTGATTTATCAGGTACGATCACGTCGATGCCATATTTTTCGACTAGCCGTCCTTTATAGAAGTTTTGTTCCATAGTGAATCGAGTGCCGAGCAGGCCCACTTTTTTGATGCCGGCTTCACACAATCTCTGGGCCGTGGCATCGGCTATGTGTAGGATCGGGATGGAAATATTTGCCTCTATTTGGGGGGCTACTTTGTGCATCGTGTTCGTGCAGATCAGAAGAAAATCAGCTCCACCTTTTTCTATTGCCATAGCAGCCTGAGACAAGATTACGGCGGTGCCATTCCAGTCCTCGATGTGCTGTAGTTTCTCGATTTCTTCGAAATCTACGCTCACCATACAAATCCTAGCCGAATGCAATCCGCCGAGCTTGGCCTTGATGCCCTCGTTGAGTTCTCGATAATAGGTGGCGGTTGATTCCCAGCTCATGCCGCCTAGCAAGCCGATCGTTTTCTGTTTTCTGCTCATCGCTTTACCCGCAAGATCGCATCGACCTAAGCAGCTTTACTATGTTTTTTAGGTTCGGCTCTTAAAAGATGTGCTGGGCACATTCTTTTCAGAATAATTGAGTAATTCTAGCAGCGCGCGTTAGCACGCCCCGGACATTTCTGCGATCCAGCGACTAATAAGGTCTACGCCCTCGCTGTGAATCAGCGACCTACCAAGCTCTGGCATCATCTCATCGGGTTTATCGGAGCGCATCCTATACAGTAAAATCGATTCCTCCGGCTGCCCGGGTACGATCGCATAGCGCAGATCTCCAGCACCTCCGCCCGCCGCGACCGGCGGTTTGCACACGCCGCGGTTTATGGCTAGCGTCTGAGAGCTATCGAGGATGAGTCCTGATGTGTCGGCGGCACCTTTTGGATTGTGGCAATGCCCGCACTGCATATTCAGATAGGCCAGTGCGCGGTCGTCTAAGGATGCAGAAAGGTCTTGCCAAGATTCTGAGCGTGGAAAAACCTGCTCATCATTTAGCCAGCCGCGCTGTATCATTTTTTCGAGAGGTGATGCGCTACCGTCACTCACATCCACATTAAGTTGGCTGAACAGCGCGCCAAGCGGATGCATATCGCCGTCGGGATGGACCGTCGTATGGCAGCCGGCACATTGATTCTCGTTCGGCACGAAGTAGGTAAAGTCCGTTGTCTGGGTGCTGTCTTGATCAAGCAGCGAGATTTGTTTACTGGCCCCAGCAACGCGCAGAAAGGCTTCTGTCTGTTCATCGTTCCACACATAAGGGAATGCATCCCAGCCATCGTTTTTGCGCACGAGAAGCCGAGTCTCTATCAGTTGATTTTCGTCCAGGTTTATTTTCTGAAGTCGGCTATCAGCGACCTTGGTTAGTAGTGTGCTTGCGGTGCTTGAGGTGCGTGGATAGAAGAACGTCTTGCTCAGGACGCTGCCCACGGGATAGTTAATCTCATCGTCAACAATCTCTGCTTGCAGGGATTGAGGTATCCAAAGTGTTCTTAACTTGTGTGCGTAATCGGTGAAGAGTGGATTGTTGGGTTGATATACCACGCTTGATTCACTTGGGACGAGTTCGTTTGCATCCACTGTAAATAATTGCCAATCGGAGAGACGCAGCGGCCTTTCAATATCATGAAAGACAGGTGGCGATTCCGAACAGGCCACGAGGAGTAACGACCATGCGCTGAAGGCTGCCCAGCGCAAATGAAAGTCTGTCATTGACTACTTAAGCTCATAGATATCTCAGCGAGGCGAGGAAGAGCACAATCGTGTGCAGTTGCATCGAACGAAGGTTGTGCGAAACCGTTACTAGCATCGAGGGAGACGAAGGTGGTGTCGGAAGCCTCGGAGAAACACAGCGCATCGGTGGTTGTCTTTCCTGCCGAGAGCATGCCATCCCAAATAATGTCAGGTAAATCCTGGCCAGTTGTGGCTTGCAATAATGCTAGAGGCTCAGAATCGGGGAATTCTCCACCACCTGCGTATTGATTATTATGAAGATAAATGGCCTCAGGGAACGGGTCGTAGTTTGGGTCTGTAATAGGCAGTTCGTTGATCAAGTAACTGACAATAAGTATGTTCGCGCTGTTATTATTTCCGAAATTATTTTCAAACACCTCAATGTTGTCATTGGCCATTATCATTAGGCCAGTGCCTGCCGGCACGCTAGCTACGATATTGCCATCGGGAGCAAAGTTGTCAGTGTTGTTGGCGAAAATTTGGTTGTTATAAACACGAGTATTCCGGCCGCCCTGAATCGGGAGATTGGGTAAATCGAAAACTAGGATGCCACCAGTATTATTTGTAGTTAGGTTGTCGTGAACGTCGGCGAAGGTTGAATTCTCAATCTCTATGCCCGCAACGTTGTATTCGGCCCGAGAATTGCGAACGATTATCCGTGATGACTGCCCGACATAGATACCGGCATCCGAGGCGCCAATGGCTACGGCCTCATCGATTAAGACATTGCTCGATTGCACTGGGTAGATTCCATATGCGCCATTTGTACTCAATGGGCCGTTTGTCCACTCAGTTCTTACTCTCAATATTCTTACATTCTCGCTCTCGTTGATCTTTAGCGCATCGCCTATCGTGTCTTCGATGGCCAAATCACGAATCACAAAATCGTTTGCGCTCACGAGCAGGCCCTCTGCTCCTTGCACCTGATTCTTGAAGGAGAGAATGGACTCATCGATGCCTGTTCCAGCAATAGTTACGCCGGAAACATTCAGCGAGAGGCTGCGGGTGATTTCGTGGATGCCGGCGGGGATATTGATTACATCACCAGCCTGAGCTTGGATTAGTCGCTGCTGCAGTTTTTCTTCGAAGCTAAGCTCGGGCATGTTCGGATTTTCTTGGCCGCAGCTGACGATTAACAGGCAAATACTTGACAGCCCAATAAAATATAGAATTCTGCTTTTGATATTCATTCCACACCCCCCGATGCTATGGATTTCTCTATGCGAGACCCTGCTAAAGAGATTTTTTGATAGCTGAAGCTTTAGTATATGATTGATAGCCCTAAAGAGTAAACTCCACTGAAGGAACGCAGCGATGTGCTCCTTCAGTGAAGTTTATGAATTTACTAGGCCGTGCTCGAACGTCAATGGATCTTGGCAGAGTATAGAGCTACAAAGCAGGATTGCGTCAAACATATTCATTAAATATTTGATAATTAGTCCTAGTTTGTAATGGGTTAATGTCGGGGAAACTCAGTGCAGGTCACAAAAACCGGTTATCGAACTTCAATTCAACATTGTTGCCTCCCAGGACAATCATGAATAAATCCGAAGCGCTATTAAGGGTTATGGGTTATTCCGCCATGCAAGGTTAGGAAATGCGGATATATCAAGTTAATGAGCTCTCTTCTTAACTAAAAAAGGCGACTCGTTTATTCGAGTCGCCTTTTTACGGCTATGAGAAGCATTTTGCAACAACCTCTTACTTAAGGCGTCCTAGGGACGCATTCTCATGCCGTTATATTGATCATCAGTGACTGGGTCTAGCCAAACTACACTGCCTTCATAAATAGTTAGCTGGTGAGCATCCATATCAGGATGCGCCCCATGCCAGTGCTCAATATTAGGACCTGTCCACCAAGGCTCACCGGGGCGTTGCTCATAGATAGGGCCGCCTCTGGTTTGATGCATGCCAACGCCCTCTTCGATCATCAGCAGTTGCCCCCAGGTGTGGGTATGCCATGAAGACCTTACTCCAGCAGGAAATAGGATTCTGATGCTGGTCATATCAGGCGCCTGACTTACCGTCGGTGAGCCTCCCTGAAAATTACTTGCCTGGGCTGAGATGTTGTCCATTTGGGTGACGAAAATTATTGCACCAAGTGCTAGGGCGGCACAAACTGAAGTCAGCATTTCTTTGGTTTTTATATTTGCATTCGGACTGTGATTCATCCTTTCCTCCGATAATGTTATGTTATTGATCTTACAGTTAATAACTTGTATTAACTACTAATTATTTGGGTCTCATTAGCTCTGTAAAGGTTTGATCCTACGTTACTTGAGCATAGAGATAAACTAATGACGGTGTCTTGTCAACTGGGTGATTCGTATTCAAATTCGAAATTGAGCAATCAAGGGACTCTCGCCAGCGGAATAACTAGATGCTATCCTGCAGATTCTTGGCATTTTCACAAATGTGACCGCTTCCCTTTATCCTAAACAACAAAAAGAATACTAACGTGATTTTTCTCAGTGTAAGTTTTCTCCGAATTAAAAATCGGCACCAATACTCAACTGCTCGTTCAGTGATTGCAGCTGCAGCTTTTTTTTTCTTGATCAGCCTTGCCCAAGCGCAAGCGCAAGTATTAAATCCGTTAGCATCTGATCCGAGGGCTGCTCAAGCTGGAGGGGCTATTTTTCGAGCTCAATGCGCAACCTGCCATGGTGCTGATGCGAAGGGTATCGATAACATCGAGGCGCCGGATCTCACGCTGATATGGGCCAGGCAGACAACCACTGACGCGAGTATTTTTAAGACTATTAAAGAAGGTATCGCCGGGAGCATTATGCCGCCGCATCAAAACCCTGATCCTGAGATATGGATGACAGTGTCTTACCTAAAAAGCATTGCTATAAGCGGCACCAATGAGACAGTAGTGGGTAATGCAGTTCGAGGGCGGAATATGTTTGTTGGAAATTGCTCTCGCTGCCACCGAGTTGATGGCGTTGGCGGTAGTCTTGGGCCAGACCTTTCATCTATTACAGGGCGTCGTTCATTAGCGTCGTTGGTAAATTCACTGCGTGAACCTAGTTCGGCCATAGGTCGTCGATTTAAACCAGTATCTCTAACGACTGCAACCAATGAGCGGGTGCAGGGCACGATCAAGAGTGAAGATGCTTTTTCAGTGCAGCTAATGGACAGCGAGCAAGTTCTCAGAGCTTTCAATAAAATAGAGCTGATTCAGTTCACTCGTGAGATTGACTCTTTAATGCCTGTTTTTTCAGAAGCGGCGCTAACTGAAACGGATGTTAACGACATTTTAAGTTATCTACAGTCCAGGCGAGGGCGCCGACCTTCGATTTAGTTGAACTAATAATTCAACAGACGGGCCGAGCAAAGCCTAACAATGATTAAGTAGGATTTAATTGAAATGGGAAAAAAATTATTTTGGAAATTGATTTGTAGCTCTCTATGCTTGAGTTTGAGCAGCTATTTGGTGGGACAAAGCAGTTCAGCTCCCAGTTCAAATATTGCAGACAATGTAGGTCCGGGTTATGAAGATATCTTGCGAGGTTTTGACGATCCTTCTCGCTGGCTCACATTCTCAGGAGACTACAGTGGCACGCGGCATAGTCCTCTGCAACAAATAACCCCAAAAAATGTTGATCAACTTCGGCCTGTTTGGACATTTCAGACCGGAACCACCACTCGTGGTCGTGGATTTGAAACATCACCGCTTATGGACGATGGCATTCTTTATGTAACTGGTTCAAACAATTTTGCCTGGGCGATCGATGCACGGACAGGGCGGCCTTTTTGGCAGCACCGTCGTGATCTACCTACTGATTTAACCTATGGTGCGAGTGCTCCGGTTAATCGTGGTTTTGGTATGTTGGGAAATCAGCTTTTTATGGTGACACTTGATGCTCATCTGGTCTCATTTGATCGTCGAACAGGTGATGTTCTTTGGGAAATTCCATTGGCTGACTATAAATCAGGCTATTCAGCGACACTTGCTCCTTTGGTATTAGATGACAAGGTGATCGTTGGTATTTCCGGTGGCGAATATGCGACTCGCGGTTTTATTGATGCCTATGATCCAGCGACAGGAGAACAAATTTGGCGCTTTCATACTATACCAGCTCTGGGAGACCCCGGCAGTGAAACCTGGCCTCCAGACCCTGAGGTTTTGTCTCGAGGTGGTGGTGGAACCTGGATGAATGGTAGCTACGATCCGGCATTAAATCTTATCTACTGGGGCGTTGGAAATCCGAATCCAGACTATTTTGGTGACACGCGCCTCGGCGATAATCTTTATTCAAATTCTTTAGTTGCTCTCGATGCTGACACCGGCGAATTGAAATGGCATTACCAATTTACACCTCATGACATTAATGACTGGGACTCTAATCACGTGCCAGTGTTAGCGGATATAGAGTGGAATGGTCAGGAGCGCAAGGTGGTGATGATTGGAAATCGTAATGGTTTCTTTTATGTGTTGGATAGAGTCAATGGCGAATTGCTTTTAGGAAAACCTTTTACCGCAACAACTTGGGCAAGAGAGATAGGCGCCGATGGTCGTCCCATTGTATTGAATGATGGAAGCAAGGGTTGCCTGCCTGATCCCTGGGGTAGTACTAATTTTATGCCACCTTCGTTTTACCCTGGTCTGGACTTATTCATCCTTACGGCAAGGGAGACTTGTGCTACCTTTGTTCCAGAAGAGCCGCGCTATGTTCCTGGCCAATCTTCTTTTGGTGGGGTTGTCTTTATTGATGGGGAGCAGGGCTCTGGAGCGTTGCGGGCACTGGATGTTCACACCGGTGAGTTGCGTTGGGAATTTACTTACCCTTCACCAACTTTTGGTGGTGTCATGACTACAGCTGCGGGGCTAGTGTTTGCAGGGGATCATGAGGGAAATTTCATGGCTTTCGATGTCGAATCTGGTGAGAATCTCTGGCATTATCAGACAGGATCTCGTATCTGGGGTGCTGCGGCGACCACGTACTTATTGGATGGGAGACAATACGTTTTAATACCCTCAGGCACCACTTTGACAGCTTTCGCGCTGCCAGACTAAAAAGGAATAATGAGCGTTAAAATCGAGCCTGTTTATGGCTCGTACTTTGAAGGCTGAATTGTTGCAAAGCAGCTCTCTAATATCGTGGACTTTTCCTTAGAAGAATCCTATTCTTAGGAACGATGTTGCAAGAATTCGCGCACTGAGTCTCACGATTGCAATTTATTGTGACTTAGCCACTTTTGCAATCAGCTTTTAGAGTAGGCTTTAACAATAGTGAATAATAATTGCTATTCAGAAACTTGACATGTCAGATGACATGCTCCAGCATAAAGAACCGATACCTACGTAATATCCCAATAGTACAAAGCGTTATTTTTGGAGAAACTGCAATGATGGCTAGGAAACTTCTCGCACTAATCCTTTTACTTACCCCTGTTTTTGCTTGGGCACAGGCACATGATGCCAGCGTCGGAGATCACCAGCTTCACTACTATGACGCGGTCGACTTTGACATAGATCCTGCTAGCGTAACTTACGCAGATCATATTGCGCCAATTTTGCAGGAAAGCTGTCAGCAATGTCACCGACCAGGTGGTGGCGGGCCTATGGCATTTATGACTTATGATGAAGTCAGGCCATGGGCACCAATCATTATGTACCGTACTGCGATTCGCGACCGTATGGGAGCTATGCCTCCATTCTTTGTTGAAAAAGATATTGGTATCGATGGTTTTAAGAGCGATTACTCGCTGTCTGATAGAGAATTAGCGCTCATCCAAGCTTGGGCTCAAAACGGTGCACCTCGCGGCAATCCTGATAATGAGCCTGAGGCAATTGCATACAGCGATGACATTGGTTGGACGGTAGGTGAGCCGGACTTGGTTCTTCGTTCACAAGATATGACACGCCCTCCAGTAGCCCCCGATTGGTGGGGTGATATTGGCATAGTTCCTACAGGGCTGACTGAAGATCGCTATGTAAAGTCTATTGAGGTTCGTGAAATCAATGATATTCCAACGGATCGTGGCGCTAGCACAGTAGGCGGCAAATATATTTGGCACCATATGACCTACTCGAGCGGAATTCTTGCTGACAATGGTCAAGAAATTTTGCAAGACAGTCGCGTTGGTTGGCCAATACATGAAGTAGGTCGCAATGCCGATATCTTTTCTGAAAAAGCTGGTCGTTTATTGCAAGCCAATTCTGCTTTGCATCTAGGTGCTGCTCACATGCACTCGAATGGCAGAGAAACTACTGGTTATCTGGAATTTGGTATTACTTTCTTCCCGATCGGCTATGAACCGCAATACACTCGTCGTGGCCCTCGCACCGGTAATGGTATCGATATAGACATCGTTCCGAACAAACCGAATCAGGAAATTCATAATTATGTGGTTCTGAAAGAGCACACCAAAATTATGGCATTCGAGCCGCATCTTCATGCTCCTGGCGTGCGTATGTGTATGGAAGCCATTTGGGGGCATAATCAGTTTACTTTGAACTGTGTTGGTTATGACCACAACTGGGTTAAGCAGTATGTTTATGAAGACGATAAAGCGCCGCTGCTGCCGAAGGGCACGATATTACATACAATAGGATACCTCGACACGACCCCGGCTAATACAAACCTAGCTGATCCACGTAACTGGGCTGGTGGAGGACGTCGCTCGGTCTCGAATATGTTTATCGATCTAGGCTATTCCGTTAGCCTTACTGAAGAACAATTTCAGGCGGAGATGGCTGAGCGTCGAGCCAATATGAAAGATCGTAACGACTACGATGTTGGTTGTCCTCTTTGCTGGGCCCCGGAAACAATGGAACAAAATCTTGCACAGGGAAATGATTGACGATGAGAAGTGGCGGAAGGTTGTTGGCAAGTACAAAATTAGCGCCAGTGTTATTGCTGGCGTTAGTCTTTTGTTTGCAGAGCGGGAATGCACAGCCTCGTTTCATGCAGCTTACTGGTGAGATTGCCTCACCAGCGTTCGAAGGTTGGTGGCCAAATGATAACGGTACCTTCAAATTGTTTTACGGTTACATGAATTCAAATTGGGAAGAAGAATTTAATATTGATATCGGATCAGACAACTATTTTTCTTTTACCGAGGAAGGTGGTTTAGATGACTTAAGTGTTGATGCCTTTGATTTTTCTAATGCAGACCAAGGCCAACCTACTCATTTTTATCCCCGCAGAAATGCCTTTTTATTTACTATCGATGTGCCGGCAAGTTTTGGTACTACGGAATTAGTGTGGACTTTAAAAACAAGGAACAATACTGCAAGAGCTTATGGGTCATTGAAGCCAGACTATCGGATTGATCCACAAGTTATCTCAACAGAAGTGGGTGGTGATTTTGGTAGTTTGAATGACAATTTACGTACTAATATTCCTCCTGATTTACGCTTGGAAGGAGAGAGTCAGCGCAGTGTAAAAGTAGGTCAGGCGTTAAGTTTGGCTGTTCGAGCAACAGATCCTGATAATATTCCCGCGCGCCGCGATCGACCCATGCCTTCCACAGCAGAGCAAATCTACCGGACACCGCAGTCAATAACAGCGCAAAGTGGGCCTGGGCTGCGCTTTTCATGGACCATTTACAGGGGGCCGGCGCGACATGCGACATTTGAGCCAGTCCAAATGAAAACATACTCTGATACGCGTATGTACGCTAACTCACCTTGGTCGCCGCCATTTATTATTCCCCAACCTCCAGAAGATGGGCGCTGGCAAGCTGAAGTGACATTTGATCAGCCAGGTGAATATGTATTGCGAGGTATAGCGAGTGATGGTTCAATTTTTACTTACCAAAACGTTAACGTTACGGTAACGCGCTAGCTGATTTTTTGCTAGCGGACAGCGAATAATAAAATCCGAGCGAAACACTGTCGAATTTTATTTCCTCTCGCATCCCCTGGTTCTTAACTCGCAGAAGTTTCCATGAGCACTAGCTTTGTGTTCATAGCTGCAGAAGAAAAATTTTGCCCAATATAACATCGACTAAAAATAGCGCAGACCACAGCGAGCGGCAATGCTGTGTTGGATTGATTGCGCCTTTATTAGGTTATTAGTTTGTTGCTTTAATCTGGTGCGAAGGATGAGGTCACAAGAACCTCTAGGCTTATAATTTTACGCCAAGAACCAAAGTAATTTTTTCTGAATACTTCTCGATAGGAGAGTTAGTCATGAACACCGTTTATACAAGTTGTAAAGAAATCACTCTCGTTACTGATTTAGTTTTGCCATAATCGCATTTTTCGTAGTGAAGTCCGCCGGCCGTTAGTCTGAATTCTATTATCTCATTTTTGCTCCGGCTTCTGGGGTTTAAATAGCGTGTGAGTATTTCTGGGTCACTGTGTGGTTGTTTTCCGATGACCTTGATTAGATCGTCCTTCGATATTAAACCGAAGTTTGCAATCAGATCTGAGCTAAAAATCAGCGATACTAAGAGAAAGACAAATAACATCAAATAGAATAATGGGAGCTCTAATCCTAAGAAACGCGGCGCCGCCGAAGGCACGAATTTTAATAAAATTTCGACACTTATCTTTTCGAATGTCTCTGCTCAGGGTTTCGATTGGGTAGGGCAACGGATCAGTGACAATGGTTCTGTTGTATTTCCTTTTTGGCGTACTCAATGTCAGAAGGTTGCAACTAGCTAGCGGTATGAATAGTTAATGTGAATAGTTCAATCGGATACAAGGATTGCTAAGAATGAATGTAAAAAAGGGCTACAAACAGTTAGTTGCCGAGGCAGAAAATCAGATACAGGGTATAGATTCTTCCGAACTAAAGGCGCGGTTGGAGAATTTGGACGAGTCGGTGGTAATTATCGATCTGCGAGATGTTCGCGAGGTAAAACGCGAAGGTAAGATTGCCGGTTCCCTGCACATTCCTCGTGGCATGTTGGAATTTTGGGTAGACCCCGACAGTCCTTATTACCGCACCGAATTCGATAAGGCGAAGGAGTTGGTCCTCTATTGCAATAAGGGCTGGCGTTCAGCGCTGTCTACACAATCTCTGCAGAACATGGGCATCGAGAATATCGTTCACCTCAAGGGTGGTATGGAACAATGGCAGGAAGATGGTGGCGCTGTTGAATTGAATAATAGTTGAATCGAGCTATATAGTTGCTTCGAATTAAATTCGCCTCGAGGTAGACGCTAGCAATGGACTCTAGCTATGATGTCTCGATCAATAAAAGGCGCGAGGACCGCGGTTATGGAGATTAAATCGAATATGATCAGAAAATCGGCAATGCTCAGTCGGCGAACTCTTCTTAAAGCAATGCCAGCACTATCGCTAAGCCCTGCATTATTTGCACAGTCAGGTTCAGCCATAGCGGTGCGCAAACTACACAGCTATGGTATGCGGGTTTCGAATGTCGAGCGATCGATGCGGTTCTATCAGGATCTGTTTGGTGCAAGTATCCAGTCGCGGCAGGGCGCTTCTGTCTGTTTGCGCATTGGCGAAGGGCCAAGATTCTTCTCATTGTCGCCGCTGCTGCCGGGCCAAACGCCTGGTTTCAGTCATATTGGTCTAAGCGTTGAAAATTTCCATCTGGAGTCGGTGCGCGATCAGCTAGATGCGCTAGGCGTATCGCGTCGTGCTGAGCCAGGTCCAAATCAAGCCTCTCTCGGCATTGCTATGCAATCTTGGACTAGGACTCGTGTTCAGAGTGAAGGTGGGTCAGTATCGGGAACAAAGGAGCTTTTTTTCGCTGACATTGAAGGACTGATCTACCAATTGAATGCCGCTGATCACTGTGGTGGGGCGGGTGAATTTGGAGGCGTATGTGAACGCGTGGAAGAAGCACCAGCGGAAGGCATGTTTCGCTCTTTAGACCTTAGTCACTTTACTAATTTTCTTGCCAACAAAGATCGCGCGAATGAATTTTATACGCGAGCTTTCGGGCTGGGTTTTCAGGCTTATCAAGGACCGGAATCGCCGATTGTCGGCGTAGGCGATGGCACACAATTTCTGATGTATGTAGGTGGCGATGAGGCAGGCGCACCTACACAACCTGGCCGAGTGGATCACGTTTGTCTCAGTATCGAAGACTTCGATGTTGATGGCATTATTGCGAAGCTCGAAGACTATGGCTTCACGGCTAGAGAGAACGTGGATAATACTCCACCCTTAGTGCATTGGATTAGTATGCGTATGCCAAATCGCGGCGGCATAGAGGGCGGAACACCGGAGGTCTATTTCTCAGACCCCGATGGAATACGAATTCAACTGCAGGACGCCGTATATTGTGGCGGCGGCGGTTATCTCGGAGACGATTGCAGCGCGCCGGTCTAAGTGCTGCGTTTGGTTATGATTGATTGGTGTAAGAGGAAGTAGTATGGAACATCGATATATAGGGAAAAGTGGATTAAGAGTTAGTCCTATTTGTATGGGGACTATGAGCTTTGGTAGTTGGAGCGATAAGAAGGAGTCGTTTAAGATTCTTGAAGAGTCCTATGAGCGTGGAATTAATTTCTTCGATACGGCAGAGGTCTATCCGGTTCCTCCATCGGCCGAGACTGTCGGCGTCACAGAGCAAATTTTCGGCGAATGGGTTCAGACCAAACCCAGAGATTCAGTTATTATAGCGACCAAGGTTGCCGGCGCAGCCGCAGGATGGTTTGTTCCACCTATTCGCCATGGTCTGACCGCTCTCGATAGGTTTCATATCGAAGCGGCAGTAGAAGGCTCGCTACGCAGAATGAATATCGACTACATCGATCTCTATCAGGTGCACTGGCCAGATCCTATTATGCCTATTGATGAAACGATGGAGGCATTAGATAGGCTGGTCCAGGCAGGCAAAGTGCGTTATACCGGCACTTCTAACGAAAATGCTTACGGATTGACGAAGGCAAACACTGTTGCTGATTATGAGGGTCTGGCACGATTTCAGTCTATTCAGAATAATTTCTCCTTGTTGAATCGTCGTTTTCTGGACGAGTTGGCACAGGTGTGTAAAAGAGAGCATGTATCACTCTTGCCTTATTCCCCGATTGGCGGTGGCGTTCTAAGCGGTAAATACAATCAGCCAAAAATACCCAAAAACTCTCGCTTCGCAGAATACGCCTCTGCGGACCCAAGACAGAGGGCTATGTCTAGTCGTTTTGTAAACGAAGGAACCTTGGCCTCCACAGCCAAATATATGGAGATTGCAAAAGAGGCTGGTATGTCCCCGGTGACTTTGGCAACGGCCTGGAGTATGAATTTCGACTTTGTCGCATCGACCATTATCGGTGCGCGAACTGCAGATCAGTTAGAAGAGTCGTTGGCGGCCCTTGATGTAAAACTAAGCGACGAGACACTGAAGCAGTGCGATGATGTACATAAGCAAATACTTTATCCGATGGGCTAGTCTTTTTAGTTTTCTTTTTGCGACGATAGTCAATGCTCAGACAGTGCATATCTCCCACTGTATGGCTGGCTGTCCGGTGGTCGCTGACAGCACAGCGATGGGAAATAGAGAGCTGATTGTACGGCAATTGTATGTGGCCTCCATGAGTGCGCGCAGTGGACTTTCAGATTGGCATGCCTATCGTGTGCTTGCCGATAGCGTTGGTGTGGCCTCGTTGTTGCCGCGTGTTTGGTTTGAGGATTCTCTCGTGTCTCGAGGCACTCCGCAGCTCGAGGTTATTGACAGCGCACCGCAGATCGAACAAAACGTTCCTATTGACGCGGAAGAACGTAGTTATCAACTAGACGGAATTAATCTGCCCTCAGAAGATCAGGGTCGTTTGGTGCCGATGAGCAGCTTCGCCGGAACCCCCTATTGGTCTGAGCTGAACTTTTTCAGTAATATGGCAGCCCTGCCGTTTGAAATGAGAGCTGGGAGTTGGTCTCGGTTGGATCAGGCGATCAATGCGCTGGCGAATAAGATTGGAGAGGTCTACGTGATTAGTGGTCCTATCTATAGCGAGCGTGGAGAAGGCATGAGTGAGAACGCAGCAAAGCCCTCTTCCTATTTCAAGGTCATTAGCACTCCTGAATCTTTGAGCGCATTTATCTTCGATAGCAATGTTCGACAGCACGTAAGTTTCTGCGATCAGGTGAGCTCGCTGGAATTGATAGAAGGTGCGACTGGTCTCACTTTATTCCCGCAGCTCCAAAATGTAATTACTGATACTCTGCATGCGCAGTTGACGTGCAGGCTTTGAGATCGAGAAATACAGAGAATTCATCACTATGAAATTTATATTTCAACAACACGAACCTACCACCGTGCCAGTAAGACTTGATGCGCAGACTGAAGCAAGTGAAAAGACTCCGCGATTTCCTGTTCATCGAATCTATTGTGTAGGCAGAAACTATAGTGAGCATGTAAAGGAGATGGGCGGAGATCCGAAACAGGAGCCCCCCGTTTTTTTTTGCAAACCAGCAAATGCCTGTGTCACTTTCAATCAAGACGTAGCCTATCCTCAGGCGACAAATGATCTACATTATGAAGTTGAATTAGTCGTTGCCTTAAAATCAGGGGGCAAAGACATTGATCTGGGATCGGTGATGGACTGTGTTTATGGCTATGCAGTTGGCATAGACTTCACCCGTCGCGACTTACAGGATATAGCTAAGAATAAGGGGCGGCCATGGGATCTTGCTAAGGGTTTCGATCAGTCCGCGCCTATCTCGGCCATACTACCTATCAGCGAAGTGGGCCAGCTTGGTGATAGGCAAATCTCTCTTCAGTTAAATAATGAAATTCGGCAGCAGGCCAGCCTCAATGAGATGATTTGGTCAGTGCCTGAAATAATCGCTGAGCTTTCCAAATACTTCGAATTGAAATCCGGAGATATTATCTACACGGGCACCCCATCTGGTGTGGCGGCCGCAACCAAGGGTGATCGAATAGCTGCCTGTATAGAGGGTGTTGGGGCGCTGGACTTTAAAATTGTATAATCAGGTTTTTTCTAGATGACTACTGATCAAAGTATTCTGCTGCTTATACTTTTCGCGCTTTTATTTTTATTAGTATGGGGGCGATGGCGTTACGACATAGTTGCGCTCGGCGCGCTGTTTACGGCCAGCATCTTCGGCCTAATACCGCAGGCCGAGATGTTTGCTGGATTTGGTAATCCGGCGACTGTTACGGTGATAATGGTATTGATAGTAAGCTTTGGTTTGACGAAATCTGGAGCTGTCGAATTCGTGGCCGATGCCATAGAGCCCATTTCCTCGAAGCCATTTCTTCATATTGCTGTATTAACCTTTCTTGCGGCATTCCTGTCGATGTTTATGAATAATGTCGGCGCCTTGGCATTGTTGATGCCAATTGCCATTCGTTCTACGAATATGGCCGGCCGATCTCCAGCGACGGTTTTAATGCCGTTGTCATTTGGTTCGATCTTGGGGGGCTTGGTTACTCTAATTGGTACTCCACCGAATATCTTAATAGCAAACTATCGTCAACAGATGACTGGTGAAGCCTTTACAATGTTTGACTATGCGCCAGTTGGCGGAGGCATAGCAATATGTGGCATCTTTTTCATGCTGTTTATCGGTTGGAAGTTGGTAAAAGTGCGAAAACAAACCATCGGACTTGAACTTTTCGATGTAGAGAAGTATCTGTTCGAATTGAAAGTGACTGAAGATTCGACTTTTTTTGAAAAAAAGGCCGGAGAGCTAAAAGACGAACTTGCAAAAAAAAACCTGACACTACTTTCAATGGTTCATAGACGGGAAAACATTCCTGTTGTTTTTCGTCGGCAGCTAATTGCAGCCAGCGACCTACTAATGATTCAGGGCTCACATGATGATATAGCTCAGTTCTCTAAGAATCATAATTTTCAGATGGTATCAGCGGAAAATGCGCAGAAAGAGGTACTGCACTCGAAAGATATGCAGGCTGTGGAAGTTGTAGTGACTCCTGATTCGTCCATCGTTGGGAGAACGCCTAGCCAATTAAGGTTCAATCGAAAGTATGGGGTAAATTTATTGGCGGCATCTAGATCGGGCACCCCGCATAAAGAAAGGCTGCGGAATTTTAAATTTGCCGTGGGAGATGTGTTACTGCTGCACGGCGAAGTAGAGGAAATTGAGGAGGCAATAGCAAAGCTGAATTGCTACCCCCTTGCGAGCCGGGAGCTTGGCCTAGGACGAAATACTAAAGCCATTCCAGCCATGTTAACTTTCATTCTTGCTATCGTTGCAGCTGCGAGTGGCCTAGTCTCTATACAGCTTGCTTTAGGTATGGCTACCGTTGCCATGGTTCTGCTAAATATAGTGCCTGTTAGGGAATTTTATGATGGTGTGGATTGGGCTGTTGTAGTGCTACTTGGTGCAATGATCCCTCTCGGCACAGCATTGGAGACAACGGGCACCACGAGTCTGTTAGTCGATGGTATTCTCTTAGTTGCTGGCGATCTGTCTCCAGTGTTTCTAATAGCAATGATACTTATTATTACGATGACGGTATCCGATGTTCTTAATAATGCAGCTACTGCAATTCTCATGGCGCCTATAGCCTTCAGCATCGCTCTGGCCCTCAACCTCAATCCTGATGCCTTTTTGATGGCTGTGGCGGTAGGCGCATCGTGTGCATTTCTGACTCCAATAGGGCATCAGAACAACGCTTTGATTATGGGCCCGGGTGGGTATAAATTTGGTGACTACTGGCGTATGGGTTTACCCTTGGAAGTTGTTATTGTCATCGTCGCACTTCCGTTGCTCTTAATGGCGTGGCCCCTGTAAGCGAAGAGCACGGCATCAAGATTGCCAGTAACCCCGTAATGCTTTAACTTAGCAGATCAATTTTCCTCGAGAAATTTATATGCGCGTTAACTGGAAGACTTACAACTCGGGAAAATTCTTCGACGAAATTATTAGCTCTCCAGGGTTTGCCCGTAAGCCAGCACGCCGCCTGGCAAGCCATCTTGCCTCTCTCACCCATGACGAGTTGCTAGAGAAGAAGCGTGCCGCTGATCTTGCGATCAAGACAATGGGGATCTCCTTTACTGTTTACAGTGACGCCGGAAATATCGATCGCGAATGGCCGTACGACATCATTCCACGCATCATCGCGGAAAAGGAATGGGATCAAACGAGTCTTGGTCTGCAACAACGCCTACGCGCGTTGAATTGTTTTATTAATGATACTTATAACGATCAAAAAATTTTTAAAGACAAAATAATTCCCAAAGAGCTCGTTTTAGATTCAACGAATTTTAGAAAGGAGTGCATGGGGATAAATCCGAAGTATGGCGTGTGGGCGCACATATGTGGAAGTGATTTAATAAAGGGTGATGACGGTCAATTTTATGTTTTAGAAGATAATCTTCGAGTGCCTTCTGGAGTTTCCTATATGTTGGAGAACAGGCGTGTTACAAAGCGAGTATTCCCAGAATTATTCGAAAATCATCGTATTCTTCCTATTACCGAATACCCGGCGCAGCTGTTCGATACACTCGCTGCGATTTCGCCGCGGCCGTCTGACTATCCAGAGATTGTAGTGCTGACTCCTGGAGCCTTTAATTCAGCTTATTTCGAGCATTCCTTCCTCGCGCAGAGAATGGGAGCGGAACTCGTTGAAGGTGGCGACCTCGTTGTTGAAAAAGACAAAGCCTTTATGCGTACGATCGATGGTCTTTCTCAAGTCGATGTAGTCTATCGTAGAATAGATGATATGTTTCTTGATCCAAAAGTATTTCGAAAAGATTCCGCCCTTGGAGTTCCTGGCCTTTTCAAATCCTGGAAAAAAGGTAACGTGGCTCTCGCAAATGCTCCAGGTGCAGGCGTCGCCGACGACAAAATTATCTATACCTACGTTCCTGCAATGATTAAATACTATCTCGGGGAAGAACCTCTTCTGCCCAACGTGGAGAGTTTTCTGTGTGTCGATAAGGCGCAGCGCCAGCACGTACTGCAGAATTTAGACAAGCTAGTTATAAAGCCTGCTAACGAATCTGGAGGCTATGGAATGCTCATTGGTCCGCAGGCAAGTAAGCGTGAGTTGGCTGAATTTGCTCGAAGAATTAAAGCTGACCCGAGAAACTACATGGCGCAGCCTTTGATATCACTTTCCACTGTACCTGTATTGGGTGAGCGCGTTGTTGAACCGCGACACGTGGATCTGCGTCCCTTCATACTGCAGGCTGACAAGACGCATGTTACCGCTGGCGGCCTAACGCGAGTGGCTATGGCAAAAGGCTCGTTCATAGTAAATTCATCACAGGGTGGCGGTAGCAAAGACACCTGGATAGTGGGAGATAAATGAGCTCATGCTTTCTCGAGTAGCTGAACGAATTTATTGGCAAGCACGTTATCTGGAAAGGGCCGAGAATACCGCGCGGCTGCTCAGCGTGTTCTCGACACTTTTGTTAGACTTGCCTCCTGACACGAAATTAGGCTGGCGGTCACTAGTTGAGATTACCGGAACTGATAGAGCCTTTGATGAGAAATACAAACAGGCTAATGAACGCAATGTAATGCGGTTTCTTTTGCTTGATAGCGCTAGCTCGCTTTTGAATACATTGGAGAATACTCGTGAGAATGCCCGTACCACGAGAGAGATTATGCCACTAGAAGCATTCGAACAGATTAATGATTTGTTCCACTATGCGAAAGACAATGCGGCAGATTCTATCTCGGGAGGCTCGAGGCATAAATTTCTCGAAGAAATCATCTCAAACTGTCACGAGATATCAGGATTGATGGCTGGCAGCATGAGTAGGGGAGCGGCCTACAGTTTTGTGCGTTTAGGCAGGTCTCTCGAACGCGCCGATATGGCAACGCGGATTATCGATGTTGGTTCAGGCAACCTGCTCACAAAAATTGGTGTAGGAGAAAATCCAGCAGAATCCAATGAGTCCTATGAAAATACATTGTGGATGAATATTTTGCGCTCACTTACTGCCTATCAAATGTACCGTCAGCATGTGAAACATCGTGTGAATGGTGAAGACGTCGTTAGGTTTCTTTTGCAAGATGATGATTTTCCTCGCGCGGCTACACATGTACTGACCACAATCACTAAAGTGCTAAAGCACCTGCCAAATAATACCAAGGCCGCTAAACAAGTTGATAAAACTCTGCGAATTATAGGAAGAGGTAATATAGGTAAGCTGCTCGATGCTGGTTTGTTTCAATATCTGGATGATTTGCAGGTAGAGATTGCAAAGATACATACTAGCATTGCGGATACCTGGTTTCTTCCCCATAAATAGATGAAAAATTTTAAATGTAAATGTGGGCAGGTGCTCTTTTTTGAGAATACCAAATGTCTTAGTTGTGATTACCGTGTTGGTTTCGACCCACACGGGATGAAGATGCGCAGACTAACCGAAGAGGGAGTTGCATCGAAATCTAAGTTGCGCCGCTGTAAGAATTCCATCGACTATGACGTATGTAATTGGTTAGTGAACGATCCGCAAGCAGATTACTGCCTCTCCTGTGAGCTAAACCATACTATTCCTAATTTGCTTGATCAGAATCGCCGTGCCTGGTGGAAAAGTCTGGAGTCTGCCAAGCGCAGGCTTATCTTTTCTCTGCTTAGCTTAAATCTGCGCGTGGTTGGAAAGAGCAAAGATCCTATGGGGCTGGCTTTCAAGTTCATGGAAGATCAAAGGACAAACCCAGAAGTTTTGGAGCGACATGTAAATACAGGTCATCTCGATGGCATGATCACTATAAATATAGCGGAAGCCGATCGTGTGAAAAGCGAGATAGCGCGCCAATATACTCGAGAGCTTTATCGAACTCTCTTAGGCCATTTTCGTCACGAAAGCGGACACTACTATTTTCTCAAGTTGATAGTTAGCGACGAAATAAAACGGCAGTTTGTGGAATTGTTTGGGGACTACACTCAGGATTATGGCAAGGCGCTGAGTGAGTACTATGAGAACAACCTTATCTCACCTCACGATCCGAATATGATCAGTCATTATGCGCAGTCGCATCCTTGGGAAGACTGGGCCGAGGTCTGGGCGCATTACTTGCACATGATTGATACGCTGGAGACAGCGAATCAATATCGATTGAGGCAGAGTTCTGCGCAGTTCGACGATATAGACAATACCCTACGTAAGTGGGGGGAGTTGACGCTGCTACTGAATTCGTTGAACAGGAGTATGGGTCTGGAAGACGCTTACCCCTTCGTTCTTTCTGGGCTTTCTCTTAGGAAGCTTCGTTTCGTGCACGGCCTAATCTATCCCAATTAGCTGCCCAAGTCAGGGGTGGCATGCGTAAGAAGGCATCTTTGAGAAGTTGGTCCCAAGATTTTTTGAGGTCGCGAAGGAATTCGCTGTCATCCCCGAAACGGTGGAGGTTCGTTGCCGTGAGAGAGTCAGTTTTATAGACCAACATCTCAATTGGTGGCCCTACGCTGAGATTGCTGCGCAGAGTTGAGTCCATGGAAACGAGTGCGCACATGGCACAGGTATGGAGATCGAGGTCGGGCTGCAGGATGCGGTCCAGAATTGGCTTGCCGTATTTGCTCTCGCCTATTTGAAGATAGGGCGTATCCTTAGAAGTGGTGATGTGATTCCCCTCTGGATAGATGAGGATGGTCTCATGCTTGGCACTGCCGATCTGGCCGCCAATAATAAAACTGGCCTCAAATTTCTTGCCTTCGATTGTGCGCTTTTCTTGCTGCTCTCTGGAAATATCTCCGATGTAGTCGGCAGCCTCTTCTAGAGTCTCTATGCTTAGAAGATTTACATCAGCATTTTTCTTGATATCAGACTTGATCGTGGCAACAGTGGCCTGGCTTGTAGCTAAATTTCCGGCGCAGAGGATGACGATTTGTCGTTCACCGTCGACGCCGAAGTGAAACATTTTGCTGTAGGTAGACACCTGATCGATGCCGGCGTTGGTGAGTGAATCGGAGCAAAAAACCATGCCCGCATCCACTGATATTGCTACACAATAAGTCATTTTATAATAATTCTGATCAGACAAGCGGACAATCATACTAATTATGATAGTGAGTGGGTAGCGATTTCTTGGGGAGTTTCATTACGAGTAAATATAACGAGTTTCGTGATATTTAGTTGAAGTAGAACAGTAGCCCTTGAGCCCAGAAAGCCGGCTGCAGACGCTCTTGGACAGCAGCCTAGCCTAGCTTATGTTGTCTAGCAGGCCATCCAAATCGTCGTATTCGAACTCATGATCGATGCGTTTGCCATCTAAGCGTTCTTCGATGCGTCTGCGCAGTTCGGTATATTGTGTCTTAGTTGAAACTGCTTTCGCCGATTCCCTGACGACCACATTTGCCTCATCCGCAGGCAGTATTACAGCAGCATCAAAAAACTCTTTCGAGTCGTCGATTGAATCATCCCACTGGAGTTCTTTCATGGCGATTCTCACTTTGTCTATAAACGGGTATCCACATGGAGCTAAGCCTCCTAAGTAAACTATCGTTTGTTCAAGCTTGATTCTTCAATAAAAAGAGAAAGAATTTTTTACTAATTTATAATCATGAGAAAAGCTATTGAAATCATAAGCCTATAGTCTCCAAAAGAACTATGTATCAGGCATCGACACCGAGGAATTCCAGGGTTTTCTTGCGGAGCTCTTTTTTGGCTATCTTGCCAGTCGCTATACGCGGTAGCTGCTCGTACTGGAAAAAGGCTCGCTCTGGAATCTTAAAGCTGGCTATTCGTGAGCTTAGAAAGCTAGTCAATTGCTCAGAGTTAAGTACGCTGCCTGCCTGCAGCATGATTGAGCAGCAGAGCATCTCGCCGAGACGTTCTTCGGGTATGCCGTAGACCGAAACCTCACTAACCTCAGGATGTTCGCTGATCGCATATTCCACTTCGGCGCAGCCAATGTTCTCGCCGCCACGAATCACAATATCTTTGGCGCGATCTAGGATGATGAGAAAGCCCAATTCATCCAACATGCCGATATCGCCGCTGTAAAACCACCCGTCCTTAATTACTTCTGCAGTGGCCTCAGGGTTATTCCAGTATCCCTTCATGACCGTTGCACCCTTGATGCAAATCTCGCCAACTCCTCCATCTTCGAGAGTGTTACCTTCGTCATCGACGATCTTTACACTTGTCACTGGCGGCGTAGGTCGTCCTGTGCTATTCGGTCTGCTCGCGTAGAATTTTCCAGATATTATTGCGCCGATTGCGTTTGTCTCGGTGAGGCCATAACCAAGACCGGGAATAGCAGAATCGGGAAATTTTTGCATAATCATATTGAGGTGCTCTGGCGGACGAGGAGCGCCACCACTTTGTACCCCACGTAAACTACTTAGGTCTGTCGTTTCGAAGTTTGGCGATTGCATTATTTCCCAGGCCATCGTTGGCACACCGTGAAATACTGAAATTCTCTCTTGTTCTATTATTTTCAGTGCAGCCTCGGCATCCCATTTGTACATCATCACAAACTTGCGTGAATAGATGAAGCTGGCTAAGAATTGTGCGTGGCTTCCGGTTACATGGAATAGCGGCACATTAGCGAGAAGGGCTGGTGGAAATTCAGGGTCCTCTTCTACTAACTCAGGCCTGAGGATCTCCGTGATCTCTTTGACGAACCTCCATGTATAGAGGGCATTGATTATGTTTCGATGCGTAGAAAGCACGCCCTTGGGCATGCCTGTAGAGCCTGAGGTATACATGATTGAAGCGTTATCTTCAGGGAATACCTCTATCTCATCCAGCTCGTGTTGATATAGCGGCTCTACGGATCGGGCCAGCTCATAAAATTCGGGGAATGCAGATTCGACCTCAGGCTTGATCATCACGATTTGAACATCGAGGTTATCTAGAAATGGCTTTACTAAGCCCAACCGTGCGGGATCAAGAAAGATTAGTTTGCTGTCGCTATCTCTAAGGCCGTATTTTAATTCAGGGCTTTTCCACCAGGAGTTCATGGGCACCGCAACTGCGCCTACCAGCGTGATCGCCATATACGCCATACACCACTCAGGAGAATTGCGCGCACAGATAGCCACACGATCACCGCGCTCAATCCCGTATTCCTCTTTGAGCATTCGGGCCATGCGCAGTGCTAGGTCCAAACTCTCGGCAAAGCTAAAGCGCTCTTGCTGATATACCAAAAAGGTCTGATCGCCAAATTCTAATCCCAGCTTATAGAGCTCTCCGAGGTTTTTTGGAGCGTGGGCGAAAACAGTTAATTCTTGACCACCGATGGTGACGGTTTCGGTTTCAAGTGCGGCGCCGGGACCCATGTGTGTGGTGGCAATGGATTTCAGCTGATCTAGGTCGTTGCTTATTTCTTGGTCGGACAGTGTGTTGGCTTGAATTGTCACTCTTTGTTTATCTCCAGCGTCACTTTGCCCATGACTTTGCGTTCAGTGAACACATTGAATGCATCTACAAAATCAGTCATTGCGAAAGATTCGGTGACGATAGGTTTTAATTTTCCTGCGTCGTACATATCTAGTAACTCGGCGAAGTTGTTCTCGTATTCTGCAGGTTCTTCTTTTCGGAAGCGCCCGAGAAATACTCCTACCATCGATGATCCTTTGAGTAGGGCGAGATTCGCCTTGTACTCAGGAATGCGCCCGCTGGCGAATCCCACGACTAGAAGCCGTCCATTCCAATTTATGCAGCGGCAGCTTTGATCGAAGAGGTCGCCGCCTACTGGATCGTAGATTACATCGGCACCCGTGCCGCCGGTAAGCTCTTTTACTCGCTCCTTGAGTTCACCATCGCCATAGTTGAGCAATGCATCAGGGTTTAGTCGATTGACAAAATCAAGTTTCTCGTCGGAGCTTGCTGCAGCGATCACCCTAGCGCCCATGAGCTTGCCTAGCTCAACTGCGGCTAGGCCGACACCGCCACTGGCACCGAGAACGAGAAGTGTTTCGCCAGCTTGCAAATGTGCGCGTTGCTTCAGGGCGTAATAAGATGTTGTGTAAATCATCGCGAAGCCGGCAGCTGTCTTGAAATCCATGCTATCTGGAATCTTGCGCAGGCCATCGGTCTTGACGGCGACCTGTTCAGCTAATCCGCCGATACCGGGGGTGGCCATGACTCTATCGCCTACAATGAAGCCTTGAATGCCCGCACCAACAGAGGTGATTATTCCGCCAACTTCTGAGCCAGGTGTGAATGGCATCGGGGGTTGGAATTGGTATTTACCTTGAATTTGCAATCCGTCTGGAAAATTCAGTGATGCAGAGTAAATCTGAACGACCGCCTCATTCTCTGTGGCGACTGGATCATCGATCTCTTCTAGGGCAAGATTTTCAGGGGGACCATAGGTCTTACAAACTATCGCTTTCATGGAGTTGCCTCGAATACAACGAACGCGGATTCAATCACGAATAGGTTTTTACTTCAATTGTTGGATGTATTCATGTGATTGCCTCTAGAGGTATTGGCGATTGTATTGTTGTGGCCGGTGCAAACGCGTATATTTAGCTTTAGGATTTTTTCCAGTGCGCTCCTCGATGAATGAACGAAAAAGACAGGCCTATTTAGAGGCCATGAATATTCAGACCTATTTCCCTCGGCAACAGTTGCCAGGCGCGAAACCTTCGCCTGACTACGATATTCCAGCGTTAAGCATCGCCCTGCCTGAGCATAATGTGTCAATTCAAGGGAAGACCGAGATATCATTGAAGAGCGAGAGGGAAGCCAGTGGGCTTGATGCTATAGAAGAACTGCGCTCGCGCCTGCCAGCCTCTCGCAAGGCGGCGGTAACGCCAATCCGACAATCGGGTAAGGTGTTGGGCAGTGAGAATGAATCTGATTTGGCGTTGGATCAAGAGAGCAGCCTAAGTTTTACGCTACGCTACTACCGCGTTAATGAAAGACTGGCGGTACTCGACGAGGTGCCCGCGCAAGGCTCCGTGCAACTCAGCGAAGAATCGCTAACGCTGATGCAAGCGATTCTAAGGGCTTTAGGACAGGATGGCTTAGAGCCCAAGCCAAAGGCAGAAGAGTTTTCCTGGCCCTTACTCAGTGGATATTCCATGAAGAACACACCGCAGGTAGAGGCGGCGAAAGCAATCTCAGGATTTCTGCAGATGCGGAAAGAAACGGATGGCTTCACTAATCTATTGGTATTCGCAGGGCAGGTTGAAGATGTTCTACTACAGTTTGCTGCGAACAAGAACGCGCGAGATTTTGAGAGCAGCAAAGGCTACTTTATTACGGTAACGCATAGTTTAGCCTCTATGCTGGCGGTATCCACCCTAAAGAGAGATGTATGGCAACATTTGCAGGCACTGCGAAAGCGAATCGATAGCTCTTGTTAAAACTAAATCTGCGCGCCAA
The DNA here is from genome assembly GCA_949372635.1 of uncultured Pseudomonadales bacterium. Lineage (GTDB taxonomy): Bacteria > Pseudomonadota > Gammaproteobacteria > Pseudomonadales > Pseudohongiellaceae > UBA9145. The sequence goes on along the minus strand of CASIAB010000004.1, from coordinate 162,442 downwards.
TTCCTAAAATTTATGCCTTCTGAAATTAACCCTAAAACGGACTTCTTTGCTCGAACAATGCGAACTAGCGATGTCGAGCTAGTTGCGCAGAATGAAGCGGCCGCTTATGACTATCCTTGGACTAAGCGCATCATTGTCGATTGTCTTAGAGCGGGTTATCAATGTTGGGTCTTGGCTAATAAACAGCAGATCGTTGCTCATGCTGTTGTGTCAGTAGCAATCGGTGAGTGCCATCTATTAACGTTGTGTGTACGCCCAAAATGTCAGCGTAATGGCTATGGTAGAAAACTGTTTAAGTTGTTGCTTGAGCGAGCTCACAAACAGGAGGCTGAGGTCTGTTTTCTTGAGGTTCGCCGCTCTAATGAGGGAGCAATCAATCTCTATCGTTCGATGGGTTTTGTACAGATTGGGGAACGCAAAAACTATTATCCCAGCAAAAGCGATAGGGAAGATGCACTTATCATGTCGTGCGATTTGCCGCTACCCTAATCTGAGCATTAACTCAGAGTCTGATTACTTATTCAGACCTTTTCATTTTACTCAGTAATTTCCTAAGCAAGTTGAATGTGGCAACTACACACAAAGCCGCGAGCATGATTCCTCCAAGAAGCAGAATGCTACCCAGCAGTATATTAAGGATCTCCTGAATGGAGAGTTGTTGCCAGGTCGCGACCACCCAGACACAGGCTAAACCGCAGGCGATACCCATCAGCACGGCAGCTGTTTTCTTGCGTATTTTGAGTAGAGAAAAAATCAAAACTTGGGCCTGTTGTCATCGTCATTATAACTGGCAGTGCAGTTGGGGTAATCGCCGCAACCCCAGAATACACCATTTTTACCATTGCGTTTAACCAGCAACTGGCTACATTTTTGACATTTATAAGCTGCCTCGGGCACACCATCCTGGTCCGGAAGGGTCACCTTACAACCCTTTGAATAGCCGCTGCAAAACCAATAGTCACCTTTTTCCTTATCCGCCTTCACTAATTGGCGTGTGCAAAGCGGGCAGCGGTAATGCTCGTCTACATCTTCAGAAGGCTTGCCATCTAAATCGTTGAGAGAGATGCGGCAATCAGGAAACCCGCTGCAGCCCCAGAAGGGCCCCATCTTTCCCTGAATTCGCCGCAGTGGTTTCTTGCATTTATGGCAATAATGGATCCGCTCGTTATTGCTGCTGTTGTCGGTTCCAGCGTTAGGTTCGGACATATTTTTGGGCTTAGTCTTGGGCATAGATTCGTGCAAAGTTTCGGAAATAGCCTAGTAGTGGCGGCTGTGAGAAATGCCAGGCACTCGACACCATCAGATCGTAATTATGGTAGCAGAAGCAGCTATGCAAAACAGCGAATTACTATTTCTAGAGGAGCAGCTTATTGTTGCGTGAGCTCTTTTATCGCAGCAATTAGTGCCGCGTTTTCTGCATCCGTGCCAATTGAAATCCGCAGCTTGTCACGTAGTCGATCTTGTTCGAAATAACGCACTAGGATATTGCGTTGCTTCAATTGCAGGTAGAGCTTTTCGGCGCCTATCGATTCTGGAACCTGACACAAGATGAAGTTGCTCTGGCTCGTTGGTACGGTAAGGCCGAGTGCTTCGATATCTGCGCGCAGTTGCTCTCGACTTTGACGGATGCGTACGCAATTTTCTCGTGCATATTCGCACGAATCAAGTGCGGCGGTCGCGAGGCTCTGAGCGATGTGATCAGTGTTATAGCTGTCACGTGTCTTAAACATCATCGGTTCGATCAGCGATTTCGCTGCAATACCATAGCCAAAACGCAGGCCTGCAAGTGAATATGCTTTGCTCAATGTTCTGAGTATCAGAATATTATCGTGAGAATTAATCAATGATATTGAATCGTAGTTGAGTTCTGGATCGACAAAATCGACATAGGCCTCATCGATTAAAACTAACCCCGAAAATTTTTCGGCTATCTCGGCAAGATAGTCGGCACGCAGCAGGGCGCCGGTCGGTGCGTTTGGGTTAACTAAAATCAACAGCTTCGCTGCAGACTTATTCAATTGCTCTATAAAATTCTCTGGCATGCTCCAGTCATCATTGAGCGAGATCTCCTTGAATCGACAACCCTGAATTGCAGCAAGAACCGGATATAGGGAATAGCTGGGCTTGCAGAACGCGATGGTATCCAGTTGTTCAACATAGGTAGTCAAAATGAGGCGTAATAATTCATCACCGCCATTGGTGGGAATGATCTGCTCAGCGGAGACATTGTGCAGCCTGCTCGCGGCTTCTCGAAAGGAATCGGCCATCGGTGATGGATAGCGCCTGAGTGCGGCTATGTTGATCGATTTTAACGCTTCAGCCACTTGGGGGCTAGGCGGATAGGGGTTCTCATTGGTGTTAAGCTTAATAGTATTCGCTGCTCCGGTTTGTTCGCCCGGCGCATAGCCCTGCATTTTCTCAATATTTTTACGCTCGAAAGACATGCTGATTGTTTCGCTAAGTAGTTGAATAGAGGTAGGGTATCTAGATAGTCAGATGAGCGGATCGAGTCAATTCATCTGTATACGGTAGGGACAAAAGTTTATAGCTTTAATGGGTTTGAGTCTAGCGACTATAGCCTAGTAGCCAGACTCGCAGAGCCGCTACTGGTTAGGCAAGTAGGTCTCCAATCTATTGGTCCAGCCTGCTATCCAGCGCTGTTCTGCGCGTTGAGTAGGAGCATTTGAAACGCGTCGCTCCAGTACCCGAGTAGCAGCTGCTACAAAATTATCCAGATTGGCAGCGCTGCCCTGCAATTCCAACAGAACCTGCAGCAGTCCCCAGCCTTCGCCTTGATAACGTTCGTTAGGGGCAATGCCTGTCCCCTTAAAATGTACATAGTCGATCAGGGCATACATACCATAGGGCGTTTGTGAATTGGCGACCTGGTAGAAACTGCTCTCTAAAGAGCTTTGCTGAGACGGTTCTAAGCTGCGAAAGAGGTCGGTCTTCGAATTATGCAATCTCTCGACGATAAACAGCACTTGAAGTTCGAGTGTCGAACCCAGGAAATTGCGGAGTTGTTGCATTCTCTGACTGTCGAGATCTGCCAGAAATTGCTCTTTGTTCTGCCATGGAGAGTCAGGACTTTTTAGAATCTCCAGCCAGTTAGGTAATTCATAGCCGTGCTTCTTGTAAAAGATCAATAAGTTTGGAAAAGTTTCTTCGAAGCGCTCGTTCTGCTGTGAGGAGTACCAGATAAAGTGACCTATGCCGAGCGAGGGAAAGTCTTCGCCTTCGTTCCAGCTGGTAAGACAGCTAAAATCTCTATTGCACTCGTTCGCAAAAATTCGGTCCCCTAGCCAATCCATCTGCTCTGGACTGAGCTGTGGCAATTGTCCCCAAGCCGCCGGAATTATTGCAGTTTGTAGGAGTAGTATCAGCAAAAGACCATTGAAACTAATTGATTTAGCTAGCATTTTGAATTGTTCTGATAATATTGAAGAAATATATAGCATGATAGGATTTGTTATCGGCCAAAACCTATGAATATGCCGGATTTGGCAGAATTTTCGGCACATCCTGACAGCCAAAGCACTTAGAATGGGCCTTATTCTGCTGATGCTTGAGCTGGCAGGGGTATTTGGCTTCAATCTGTCGATGCGACGCTAGTGCAGTATCATCTAGACCGCGATGTTCTTCTGGCAATGGTTTGCGCGATGTTGTTAGTGCCTTCGGTTTACCAACTCATCGTAAGCTAGATAGCTCGCCTAATTGGCAAATTGTTCGGCTAAGGCGTCAAGCCTGGTTAATAGCCACCGACCTTCAGTGAATTGCAACTATATCCGCACGTCGGCGTGGGTATCTCGAAAAATCAGCTCAAGCTCATAGGTTGCAAAATATTGGCTTTGAGAAAAGTTTATTAATAGAATCTCTGCATTCTCCCGAATACTCTCTAAAGATTCTAGCCGCCCAGTTCGGTGGTTGATGCTATCTACATAACGAACTTGCCTTCCCACTGGAAATTCTGCCTGGTAGTTAGGATGCAAGTTTTCGATTAGCACCTTAGGAGATAACCTTCGGAAAAAGAGTTCTCAATGACCTTAAGGGCCATTTCTTGGGCAGAAGCGCCGAGGCGATTGGCACGAAATATTACCCATGCGAATATGACGATTACTACTGATAGCATGAGGCAAATTAAAGCTGCGATGTTACCTGAATCTTTGAACTTTACTGTGTGCAAAAATTCCAATAATTAACATTAAGAACGAACGGTATTATAGGCTGAAAAACTTCAATAAAAACAGTGATAAAGGAATCCTTACACTCCATAAATTGCGTTTGATACGCAAATTTATGCACAAAAATGAAACCCCTATCAAAAAACGCTGATAATAAGCAGGTTTTATTTTTTATCGTTAATTCCATAACTGCTAAGCCATTGAATAATAAGAATATAACTCATTGATTAAAATTTGATCAATTTGTGCCATAGATGCGTATTTTAGAGGCTTGAAGCGATTTTTGAAGAATTATCCACTGACTTACCCACAGAACCTGTGGAAAAAAAATTATGGATGGATTAGTCGAATTCCCTCGCATCCTCAATGGCTTAAGAAGGCTTGCTGGAGAGTGAGTTAGCAGTGTGCGCTAAGTGGCAAAAAAATTAGCCCTAAATTCTTCGATATCTGGGAGACTAGAAGTAACGCACATTGAGATTCAGCCAATTAAAGGAATGTGGTATGTTTGCACTACTACTAGTTGTAAAGCATTTTGATATGATCGAATTAACTGCTGAGATCCCATTCCTATGGCGCTTAGGTGCCGAGAGCATTGAAGGCTATTGCTCTGTATCTATGATCGTTCCCTGTCCGCCGGAGACCGAGATCAAAGACCTCACCATCAAAACCAGTGTCCTGAGTCTTTCGTCTGACAGTATTCGTTCGGAAAAGGAAGAGACCCTAGAATGGAATCAGGAAGATATTAGCTTATTCTTGAAGCTCGTGAATCAAAAGCAGCTCGCCAATAAGCAGCGAATATCTGACACGGTTCGCATTGACCTAACTGATCCAGCGATTATCGACATTATTCATATCGTTGCGGCGGCCGGATTCGGCGTGGCATTCACGTCTTACGGTTTATTGAAAGAGTCCAATGGATTGTATCCTCTACACAGATGCGAGATTGGTGCACTTGCTTCGTTGAATACAATCATCGGATTCAGGCCCTGCGTAGTTGTGGATATAGAAGATGATGATGTCGTCTGCGTCTTATTGGAAGGCATCGATTTGCAGGCTACAGATGAGTATGATTCTCTTATTCGACACGACCTGCTGCTAACGAAGCGAGGGGATATTTTACATCCCGAATTTGCCGAAACTAAGGCTAAGCCTGAAACTGCCGTGCTTCACTAATATGTTTTCTGCCTGAGGCTCCGATCTACTTCGCTCGCTGGTTGAAGCGCTTACCGACAAGCGCTGCGGCAATGTTCGCTTTTTGAATATCAATGGCACCGCCGGCAATTCCCCATCCCCAGGCATCTCGCAATTTCTGTTCTAGCGGGTACTCTTTCGAATAGCCATAGCCTCCCATAAGTTGCATTGCCTTGCCTGTTACTTCCCGTGCTGTCTCATTGGCGAAACACTTGGCGACCGAACTCTCAGCGATGGAGGGTAGACCCTTCTCTGCGTTCACGACTGCTCGATAGAGCAGTAGGCGCGACGCTTCTAATCTCATTTTCATTTCGGCTATCTGCAACTGCACCGCCTGAAATTCGATGAGTGATTTATCGAACTGTTGCCGCTGCTGAACATATTCCAAGACATAATCGAATGCAGATTGGGCTACCGCCAGTGACATCGTTGTATTGCCACAGCGCTCCAGATCGAAAGCATCCATTAACTTGCTGAAGCCGCCAGCTGATACGAGAATGTTCTCTGTTGGCACTTCAACGTTGTCGAAATACATGTCGGCACTTGCGACGCCGCGAAAGCCCATGTGGTGGTCCGGTTTGCCAAAGCTGAGGCCGTTGCTGTCTTTCTCGACAACGACAGCGCCTATAGCCTTTGCGCCTGGACTGTCATCCATGCGGCAATAGACAACATAGGCCTCAGAGTGACCGGCCCCCGAACACCAGCGTTTATTGCCATTGATTATTACTCGATCGGATTCGACTTGAGCTTTGGTATTAAGATCGGTAAGCGCCGATCCGGCATTTGGCTCCGACATGGATACGGCGACCACAATCTCGCCTGAGCATACTCGAGGCAGTATTTTCTCTCTTAGTCGATCACTTCCGAAATGTGCTATCGCTAAGCTCGGGCCGAAACAGGACTCAAATATAGGGAAGGCCACAGCGATTGAAATTTTGGCAATCTCTTCCAAGACGATCACGGCATCGAGGTGGCTCATGCAGGCGCCGCCATATTTTTCATCGAGGTTAACACCGAGATAGCCCAATTCGGCGTAGCGTTTACGTAGTTCGAGCCCTGGCGGTTCGTCACTTTCTTCTATGTGTTTGGCGATAGCTGGGAGTTCCTGCTGCGCAAACTTGCGCACGGATTGCTGTAGGGCAACTTGTTGTTCGGATAGAGTAAAATCCATATCTGTTAGTCCTTGTGCTTTTGCTCTCATTGCTTTGTCGGGTATTGTAGAGTATCTGGCAGGCTACCCATAGACCGGAGTTTTAGAGCGGTTTCCCTACCCTTGCTCCCTGCTGTTATAATCGCGCTCGATTTCACTCCCCATACTCTAGGTATGCGAGTGAGTATAGATCCTACTAATTCTGCAATCTGAGTCCCTGAACGCGCATTCGCATGATCTGGGGTCAAAACACGGCAATTATCAACATGAGTATTGAATCTCTAATCGACGAAATAGGCCGACGCCGCGTGTTGGCGATCATTTCGCATCCAGATGCTGGCAAGACCACCATCACCGAGAAATTGCTGCTTTACGGAAATCTGATTCAGGTCGCAGGTACGGTGAAGAGCAAGAAATCGGATCGTCATGCGACATCAGACTGGATGGCTATGGAGCAACAGAGAGGCATCTCGGTGACCTCATCGGTGATGCAGTTCCCCTACAATGGCCGAATGGTGAATCTGCTCGACACGCCCGGGCACGAAGATTTTTCCGAGGATACATATCGCGTACTAACGGCTGTGGATTCCGCATTGATGATCGTCGATGGAGCGAAGGGCGTAGAAGAGAGGACCATCAAACTGATGGATGTTTGTCGCCTTCGTGATACTCCAATCTTCACCTTCGTTAACAAGCTCGATAGAGATATCCGTGACCCTATTGAAGTGCTAGATGAGATCGAGGCTGTTCTCAACATCAGGTGCGCGCCGATCAATTGGCCGCTCGGCATGGGTAAAGAATTCAAGGGCGTCTATAATCTGTATGAAGACAAAGTTCATGTCTATCAGCACGGCCAAGGGAACCAGATTTATGACGAGGTGATAATCGATGGGTTGGATAGTCCTGAGACAGCAGAACTGTTGGGTAGTTATACCAAGGACTTTATCGATGAGATTGAGTTGGTGCGCGGTGCCAGCCACGAATTCGATAAAGCCGCTTACTTAAAAGGAGCACTGACCCCCGTCTTCTTTGGTACAGCTTTAGGAAATTTCGGTGTTAAGAAAATGCTCGAAGATTTCGTAGAGTGGGCTCCCCAACCGAAAAGTCGAGAAACAGAAACCCGTGTCGTAGAAGCAAAAGAAAAAGAATTCAGTGGTTTCGTCTTCAAGATTCAGGCGAACATGGATCCTAAGCATCGTGATCGAATAGCGTTTATGAGGATTTGTTCAGGTGAGTATGCGAAGGGCATGAAGATGCGCCATACTCGCATCGGTAAGGATGTCAAAGTAGTAGACGCGGTAACTTTTCTCGCAGGTGATCGAGAGCAGGCGGAATCGGCTGTGTCAGGCGACATCATCGGCCTGCATAATCACGGTACAATTCAGATAGGCGATACCTTTACTACAGGAGAAGATTTAAAATTTCGAGGCATCCCTCACTTCGCTCCAGAACTTTTCAGACGTATTCGACTGCAAGATCCGCTCAAGCTGAAGGCGTTGCAGAAGGGATTGACGCAGCTATCCGAAGAAGGGTCAACGCAGTTGTTTATGCCACTTCGTAACAACGACCTGATTGTCGGGGCAGTGGGTGTGCTGCAATTCGAAGTTGTGGCCTTTCGCTTGAAAGACGAATACAAGGTTGATGCCATCTATGAGCCAGTTACGGTCTGCTTGGCGAGATGGGTGGATTCTAAGAACAAGGCTAAGCTAGAAGAATTTCGTAAGAAGGCGCATGAGAATTTGTCCATCGATGGTGGTGGGTATCTCACCTATTTGGCATCTACTCGCGTTAACTTAAGTTTGATGGAAGAGCGCTGGCCAGACATCGAATTTCGTGCCACTAGAGAACACTGATGGATTTTTGCTAGTCAGCTTCTCAAATTCAGTTAATAAGCCCTAGTCGATTAATGAGTGTTAGTAAACAAGTCCAAAATCTATGTCTAATTGCCACATGCAGTTCGAAATCAAAGCAGCCGACGGTAAAGCCCGTACCGGGGCTATGCAGTTCCCCCGAGGCGAAGTCGCTACGCCTGCATTCATGCCAGTGGGCACCTATGGCAGTGTAAAGGGATTGAACCCGCAGCAGATTCGCGATACTGGTGCCGACATCATCCTCGGCAATACCTTTCATCTGATGCTCAGGCCCGGTACCGAAGTCATCATGAATCATGGCGATCTACATGACTTCACTGGGTGGGAGCGGCCGATGTTGACCGACTCGGGTGGATTTCAAGTATTTAGTCTCGACGGGATGCGCAAGATTACAGAGCAAGGCGTTAAGTTCAAGTCTCCTATCGATGGTGCACAGATTTTTCTTGGTCCAGAAAACGCCATCGAAATTCAGCACCAACTGGGGTCCGATATCATCATGGTATTTGATGAGTGCACTCCCTATCCGGCTACCAAAACAGAAGCTAGAGATTCGATGCAGCTTTCTCTACGTTGGGCCCAGCGCTGCGTGCAAGCTCATGTTGATAACAAAGCAGCACTGTTTGGTATTGTGCAGGGAGGCATGTTCGAAGGACTGCGAGAGGAATCGTTAGCAGGCCTGCTCGAGTTGGGCTTCGATGGCTATGCATTAGGCGGGCTTTCCGTTGGCGAACCGAAAGAAGAGATGAAAGCGGTGGTCGAGTTCTGTGGCGAGAGATTGCCGGCAGACAAGCCCCGTTATCTAATGGGAGTCGGCACGCCAGCTGATATCGTGCACGCGGTCAGTCAGGGTATTGATATGTTTGACTGCGTAATGCCGACAAGGAATGCCCGCAACGGGCACCTATTTACTTCTGCTGGTCTGTTGAGGCTGCGCAATAGTCGCTTTCGCAATGATACTGGTCCGTTGGATGAAGAGTGCAGTTGCTACACCTGCCAAAATTTCAGTCGCGCCTATCTGCACCACCTCGATAAATGCCGCGAAATGCTGGGTGCGCAGCTGAATACGATTCACAATTTGCACTATTATCAGATGCTGATGGCTAGTTTACGCGGAGCTATAGAACAAGGTAGATTGAGCGCTTTTGTCAGCCATTTTCAAGAAGATCAGCAAAAATTGTGCTGAAATATTTCGCAATATGCGCGCTAGGCACCTGATAATAAAGTAATAATACCGTTTTACAATGGATTTGCGATTGCAGTATGCCTCGGGTTTTTGCAGTAACTGTATTTGAAAAGATTAAACAGCGTTCGCATGCTAGCTAAAGTGAACGCAATAATCGATATAAGAAGTGGATTAAAGCCGGTACAATCCCATCTTTTCTGACTGAGCGGACAACTCCCTGAGAGGGCCATTTATGAATTTAATCTTCCCCGTATCCTATGCCCAAGAAGCCGCAGGGCAGCCCTCGATGACTTATAATTTGATTCTATTCGGCGGTATGTTCGTACTGTTCTATCTGATCTTGTGGCGTCCTCAGTCTAAACGCGCCAAAGAACATAAAGAGCTTATTACCAGTGTCTCTAAAGGAGACGAAATAATGACTTCTGGAGGCCTGATGGGTAAAGTTGCCAATGTAACAGATGACTATATCGCCGTTGAAGTTGCGGAAAATGTAGTACTCAAATTGCAAAAATCCTCAGTCGCGGCGGTTCTGCCTAAGGGCACAATTAGTCAGATCTAGTTGCGTCATACCTTAGTAGCACGCGTTTATTCACCGACGATAAAAAGCTAGCTGGTAGCATAATATGTTAAATAAGTACCCGGCCTGGAAAAATATTCTCATTCTTGTAGTAGTTATCTTGGGATTTCTGTATTCCCTGCCAAACCTCTATCCCGACGATCCTGCCTTGCAAGTTTCCCATGAACTCACCGAGTTGAGCGCGGGAGATTTGCCTACGATTATGTCTGCGCTGGAAGCTGCAGAAGTCAATTTCTTCGGAGAGGAAGTGGATAGCGAGAGCATCCTGATTCGCCTGAATAATCTCGATGATCAATTGCGTGCGAAGACGGCTATCGAAGAAGCCTTGGGTGATAGTTATATTGTTGCCTTAAATCTAGCACCCACTACACCTGCTTGGTTGCAGGCTATGGGCGCAGGCAAAATGAACCTTGGTTTGGACTTGCAAGGCGGCGTGCACTTCCTGATGGAAGTAGATATGGATGCGGCACTGACGCGTCGTATGGAAGATAACCTCAGCAATGTTAGAACGATCTTAAGAGAGCAAAGAATTCGAAGTCGTGGTCTAAACCTGATATCAATCTCGCACCTAGAGGTGCGTTTTGCGAACGACGACGATCGGAGTCAAGCTAGATCGGAACTGGTTGAAGGTTTTCCAGATTTACAGTTCCAGAGCCGCGAAGCAGAAGGCGTCTTTATCCTCGATATGCGCATGACGCCTGCAGTAGCGCTGCAGATTCAAACAGATACCCTGCAGGCCAATAGAACTACTTTGCTGAATCGTGTCGACACGCTTGGCGTGTCAGAACCAACTGTGCAACAACAGGGTTCGGACCGAATCGTGGTGGAATTGCCGGGCATGCAAGACCCAGCACAGGCAATCCGGATCCTGCAGCGTATCGCCACCTTGGAATTTCACCTTGAATCCGAGCTAGGTGCGCCGAGCCTTAGCTACGAGACTTATTTGTACGATGGTGTGCCGGTCAATGTCGATAACGATGTAGTCCTGCAGGGCGATCGTATAAGCAATGCGGTTTATCAACTAGACCAGAACAGCCAGCCTTCGGTGAATTTGAGTTTGGATGCGCAGGGCGGCAATCAGATGAACCGCGCTACTCGGGACAATGTGAACCGACGCTTGGATATACTTTTGATTGAAACAAAATCACGCACCATCACAACTGTGAATGAAGCGGGTGAAGAAGTCGAAGATATTGAGTTCTATGAAGACAAAGAGCTCATTATGCACGCCACAATTATACAGGCGCTGGGCAGACAATTTAGCATTACTGGGTTGACTGCGCGTGAGGCGAGCGATCTTGCTCCACTTATTCGTTCGGGATCTCTGGCGGCCCCTATGACGATTGTTGAGCAATCAGTAATCGGGCCATCGATGGGCCAAGAAAATCTCGATCAGGGCTTGTTGGGCGTGCAAGTAGCGGCCGGTCTCGTCGTACTCTTTATGCTGTTCTACTACCGCACTTTTGGGATGGCCGCGAATGCTGCACTTATCATGAATATACTGATGATTGTAGCGGTGATGTCTTCGATAATCCCAGCAACACTGACGCTGCCAGGTATCGTTGGTATCGTTCTTACAGTGGGCATGGCGGTTGATGCGAATGTGCTCATCTTCACGAGAATTCGTGAGGAGTTGAGTGAAGGCGCGCCAGCGCAAAAGGCCATCGACGCGGGATACAACCGTGCATTCACGACTATTATCGATGCTAACCTGACTACTTTCTTGGTTGCTGCAGTACTCTACACGATCGGCACCGGTCCAGTGCGCGGCTTCGCAATCACTTTGATGATCGGAATTATCACGTCTATGTTTACTGCCATCGTCGGCACGCGAGCAATTGTGAATTTGATTTATGGTGGTAAGTCTGGGAAGACTCTTTCCATCGGTAGTTACAGGATGAAGGTCAAGCAAGACGACCTGAACATAGCGGCGGGAAAATAGATACATATGTTACTAACTGAAAAACAAATCGACTTCATGGGTGTGCGCAAGATTGCGGGCATAGGATCTATTGTTCTGATAATTGTTTCCATTGTATCGCTGGCGTTAAACTCATTGGAGTTTGGCCTGGATTTTACCTCCGGCACATCGGTGCGCTTGAGCTACTCTGAAGCAGTCGTCGTCCAAGATGTTAATCAGACGCTACGTGATAACGGTTATGAAGATGCGGTAGTTGTAACTTTCGGCTCCGATCGCGATATCCGAATTCTTCTGCCAGTAGATGAGACTGTTGCAATAGGCGAGCAGGCTGCGCAAGCAGTTATCGTTGGAGAGTCTATTGCCGAACTCCTACAGAGCAGCAGTGGAAGTGAGATCTCGCTATTAGGCTCCGACTACGTTAGCGCGAAAGTTGGTGGAGAACTGGTTGAATCGGGTGGCATCGGCATGCTGGTGGCCCTCGCTATTATTATGGTGTACATCGCCATGCGCTTCCAGTTTAAGTTCTCGGTGGGTGCTGTGGTGGCTCTTGCGCACGATCTTATTATTACTCTCGGGATCTTTTCTTTGTTCCGAATCGAATTCAACCTGAATACATTGGCTGCGCTGTTGGCAATCATTGGTTATTCATTGAACGACACTATCGTGGTATCCGATCGTATTCGCGAGAATTTTCGTCGCCTGCGCAAGGGCACTCCGCTTGAGATGGTCAATACTTCTCTCAATCAAACTCTATCACGTACCTTGATTACTTCATTGACTACACTGCTGGTGCTCTTCTCTATTCTTTTCATTGGTGGCGAATCTACTCAGGGATTTGCGGTGGCGCTTATTATCGGTGTTGTGATCGGCACCTACTCTTCAATTTATATCGCCTCGAATGTCATTTTGTACATGAATGTGACCCGCGAAGATTTGATGTTGCCCGTAAAAGAAGGCGCCGAATTGGACGATATTCCCTAGTGAGAGTTCGTAACACGCAGACATTTGTCCAAGCCGGGCTAGTTCTGCGATAAATAGCACTTGGCGATCACTCGCATAATTGTTATGTTTTAGCCCGTCAACATCTAATGTTCATAGAGGGCAGTTCAGATTGATTCACTCAGGGCAACCACCTCAGCGCGCTAAGCAGGTTCTTTTTGGTTGGCGTCTCGTATTTTCAGTGCTATTTCTGCAGTTATTTCTCTTTGCGCCGCTCAAATCGTTAGCCCAAGACCCCGCATTATTTCCCAGACCTGCTGAATTAGAGCCAGCCATAAGCTTTTGGGTTCGTGTATATACCGAAATCGACACGCAGAGTGGTTTTCTTCACGACTCACAGAATCTAGATGTTATCTATACTGATCTGCGCTTAAACCGCCGCGCGATTGAGGCTAGGCGTAGCCAAATTCAGGAAGACTTGCGAGTGCTTGCGACTGGAGAACGTGGACAGCTTACAGATTCACAGAGTGAGATTCTCGCACTGTGGCCAATTGACGTAAGTAACCAGACTCTGCGCGCAGCTGCTTCCAATGTTCGCTGGCAGTTGGGTCAGTCAGATAGATTCCTTGGTGGATTGCAAAGATCAGGCGCATACCGTCAGCACATAAACAATGTGGTACGAGAAAAAGATCTTCCAGCGGAGCTCGGAGTGCTTCCTCATGTCGAGTCGTCATTCAATCCGGGTGCTTTTTCTAGCGCTTCGGCTGCAGGTATGTGGCAGTTCACTCGCGCCACTGGTCAACGCTTTATGCGCATCGACCATATAGTCGATGAGCGGATGGATCCCTATACAGCTACCAGCGCTGCGATGAGCCTGCTTGAGTATAACTACAGCGTGCTCGGTACCTGGCCTTTGGCGCTAACTGCCTATAACCACGGAGCTGGTGGAATCGCCAGAGCCGTAAGGGAAACGGAAACTACCGATATCGAAAAAATCGTCGCAAAATATAAGGGTCGATCATTTGGATTCGCATCGCGAAATTTCTACGCGCAATTTCTCGCTGTCAATGAGGTGGAAAGAAATGCTGTGGAACACTTCGGCGCTGTACGTTTTAATCCTGCGCCAAATTTTAGAGAGGTCGAGACAGACGCTTTCATCGATGCTGAAGTGTTTGCTAGCTCTGTTGGTATTAGCTTGGAGCAACTACGCGCTGACAATCTAGCGCTTCGCCCTGTCGTGTGGGAGGGGAGTAAAAGAATTCCAGCGGGTTTCAAAATCAAGATGCGCGAAGAGGTTGTTCCCTCGGGTGATATCTTGGCGATGGTGCTTGCCGATTTCAAATTCCCAGTACAGACTCCAGATATAGCCTATGTGGTTGAGCGTGGCGACAGCCTATCGGTGATCGCTAGGCGCTTTAATACGTCTGTCACAAGGCTTGCCTCTTTGAATCAACTGAAGAGCCGGAACAGGATTCAAATCGGCCAGCGGCTCTTGCTTCCTCAGGATAATAGCCAACCCACTTCGGTTGCAGCTGTTACTCTCAAAGACGGATCTTACACAGTTCGCAGAGGCGATACTGTTTCACTAATCGCTGGCCGTTATGGTGTAACTGAGCAGGCGCTTTTGGGTGTGAATGGGATACGAGACCCACATAGAATCTATCCAGGACAGCAGCTAATGATGCCTGTCCAAGGCGATGCTGGGGTTCAGCTAACAGGGATGGATGCTGCTAATGCGCCGACACAGACTGTGGAGACTCAGTTGGCAGAGGGGGTCGTGGCACGCACGGATCCAGGGAGTGACACGCCAGTAGCACCTCCAATAGAAGTTGAGAGGCTCGCCTTGGTGCGCCTGCCTCCTGCAGCGGTATTGCCAGACAATCAGGAATTAGACACCCCAGTTTCCGATGAAGAGAGTACGGCTGAGGCATTGGACCCTGTGATAGATGTTAGTGAGAGCAATGAACAGCTCGTCGAAAATTTGTCTGCTGATCCGTCAGATTACACCGTAGCGAGTAATAATACTGTTGAAGTACAAGCATCAGAAACACTAGGGCATTTCGCCGATTGGTTGAGAATTCGTGCTTGGGATGTGCGCAGGTTAAACAATATGGCATTTCGCGACCCAGTTATTGTGGGGAAGCGCCTGGCTCTGGATTTCTCGAGTGTGAATATTGCGGAGTTCGAGCTTAAGCGTCGAGAATTTCATTCGACTTTGCAGCGAGGGTTTTTTAGCAATTACCGCATCCAGGGTGTCGAGCAATATGAAATTAAGCGAAACGATAATATCGGCGCCATCGCGAGGGATCGCTATTCAACTCCTATCTGGTTAGTGCGGCAGTATAATCCTGAGTTGGATTTTAATCGCATACAAATCGGCCAGAAAATCGCTTTCCCACTCGTTGAGCAGGCAGAGTAATCGTGCTACTTCTTCTCTGCTCGAAAAAGCTTTTCCAAAAGCTCCGCATACTTGGGTCGAAGTGCCTTCTGAGAAAAATCATCTAAAGTGACCCTTGGCAGTGCTATATTATTTGCTAGCATTGTTTGCCAAATCTCAAGTTGCTTGAGGATTTCCGCGCAATTCGCTTCGTCCCCGCTACCTTCATTGATGCCTTTATTGAAAGTATAGAGAAACTTATTATCTATGTATTCGGGATAGACCAGCGCGTCAGGTACAAGAGGCGTGCAGCCTAATGTGCAGGCTTCCTGAATAGCAAGACCCTGAAAATCATGTAATGCGGTGGAAAGTACGACTTCACAGTTCTTAAGCAGGTATATATACCTCTCTCGCTTCTCGACAAAACCGAAGCTACCCTGATCGATCGAAAGGTCGGCAGCATGCTGCTCTAGAAGTGTTGCAATTTTCTCAAATTCTGCAGGGGAAGATCTGAATTGTTGCCCGACTACATGGAGCCTGATTGGTAATCGTTGTGTAAGGATTGCCTGCGCTAAACACAGTAACAGTTCCGGTCCCTTGTCATACTCCCAACGATGATTCCAGACCACGTCGAGAATCTGCTTAGGTCTTTCTAGCATTGCAGACGTTACTGGCTCGGATGGGAATTCTTCTAATGGAACTGGGAGGATTTCGCTCTTCTCAATTTTCTCAAGCAGTTCCGGAGGAAGTTGGTCTGGTAATTTTTTCAGTAATTCTCTGGTCCCTTGCAAGAAAGTGGATCGGTTGTAATTACTGTTGAAGACAATGGCATCCGCACAGAGGGCAGAATAGAGCGGGACTAACTGCGGTTCTACGTTGTTGCTTCTGTGCTTGCTGCCTAACGGATAAACGAACTGATTCTCATGGAAATAGAGCAAGGTGGGTAACTGTGCGATGCACGGGATGAACCCACGAAGACTTGCTAGGTCAACCATTGAAGTAGCAATGAGCAAATCGTAACCTTGATTGAGCAGGTCTTTTTCGTTTAAAGCCCATTGCAAGCTATTTCCTCTTATCCGCCAGTTGAAATGACGCGGCGGCAGTACGAGTTGAGTCCAAGTGTGCTCGGGAAACATCTCGAGAAGTCTGCCGCGCCAGATTTTATGACTCATGGCGTCGTAGGCAGAGAGCAGTATAATTCGATAATTCATCAAAGTTTCTTTTATTGCAAATCAATCGGGGAATAATTCTGGCATAATTTAGCGCATCAGCTTAGCGTGCGTGATCGAATAAGTCAGCAGTGACTGGAGCGATTTAATAATAAGTCACGGACAGTGACTTTGGGGGAGCAATGACAATTAAACTGCACGGTATGACCTATAGTAACTATTACAATATGGTTAAGGCCATCATGATAGAAAAGGGAATGAATTTCGAGGAAGTTCATGTGTTGCCAAATCAAGAATCGGAGTTCTTGCTTAAGAGTCCGATGGGAAAAGTGCCCTTCCTGGAAACGGAGGACGGCTTGTTAAGCGAAACTGGTGTCATGATCGACTATATTGATAGTCTGAAAATTGGCCCTTCACTTTATCCAGAGAATCTCTTTGCCCAAGCAAAGGTCAAGGAGTTGATAAGACATCTTGAGCTCTATATCGAATTGCCGGCGCGACGCTTGTATGGCGATGTGTTCTTCGGCAATCCGGCTACGGCTGAGCTGAAAGGACAGGTTAAGCTCCAGCTGGAAAAAGGATTTGCCTCATTGCAGCAGTTGGCGGGTTTTGATCCCTATTTGGCGGGAAAAGAGATGAGTTACGCGGATTTTTACTACAGATTTAGCGTAAGCCTAGCAACCATAGTGTCCAAGAAGGCACTAAATTGGAATGTGTTGATTGAGCAGCCAAACATCAAGGCGCTAATGGATCTGATGGATGAGCGTGAATCTATTCAGAAGGTTCAGGCAGATCAGGCGCGAGACTCCTAATCTGCCTAAGCAGATATTAGCCCTAGCGATGGGGCGTTCTTTCGAGAATGCCTGCATTACTAGTCATATCGAGAATAGTCTCGATATTTGCTTCGATATCCTCGACTGATGCGCCTAGACCGAGGTCTACGCCAACATTTTCTCTGACGTCAGCAGAATAGTACCGTCCGCCAGCAGCCTGAATGATGCGGCCATTGGGAGCTTTTTCCGAGCAGAGATAAACTACGGCTGGTGTAACGAGTTCAGGAGCTAGTTTCTCGGCGCTGTCCTCAAAGCCTGGCAGTTCGACTGTCATTCTCGTGGCGGCGATGGGTGCTATTGCATTAGTGAAGACGTTATACTTGGCGCCTTCGAAACGCAGTGTATTCATAAATCCAACCAGCCCTAGCTTTGCAGCGCCGTAGTTGGCTTGACCGAAATTTCCAAACAGACCCGAAGTGGACGTGGTCATAATGATGCGACCGTACTTCTGTTCGACCATGATGGGCCAAACACACTTCGTTGCATTGAGACTGCCGGTAAGATGAACATCAACAACAGCATGCCAGTTCTCTAGTTCTAGCTTTGAAAAAGTTTTGTCTCTCAGGATGCCGGCATTATTAACTAAAATATCGATGCGACCCCATTTTTCCAAGGTTTCATCAACCATCGCCTGAACTGCTTCGAAATCAGTAACCGATGCATCGCTCGACACTGCCGTGCCGCCATTATCGCGAATCTCCTGTGCTACCTGTTCGGCGGCTGAGGCTGAGCCTCCGCTGCCGTCTACCGAACCGCCAAGATCATTGACCACTAATTTTGCACCGCGTCGACCCAGCTCTAAGGCGTGCTGCTTGCCTAATCCGCCGCCAGCACCCGTTACTATCGCTACTTGACCTTCGAAATTGATTTTCATACCGTTTCTCCTGCTATTGCTGAATCGACTAGGCCTGCCCATTTATAATAGGTTCCATCAGCAGGCTCTTTCAAATGTGGGCGGGATTCTATGCTGATGGCGCTCCTGCTGCAATGCGTGTGATGCTGCATGTTGTAAAAGCTGAGAGTAATACGTTGGCGTCATTGCTATAATAGGCTTTGGGTTAGTCTGGTTGGGCCAGCCTTTTTCTCAGAGAAACAAGGTGGATATAAGGACAATGGCAGATATCAAGCCCGTACCGGCGGCAACCGTGGTAGTTATTCGAGAAACGGCTAACAAGGCGGATCTTGAGATACTTTTACTTAGGCGAAACTCCAAGCTAATCTTTCACGGAGGCCACTGGGTATTCCCAGGGGGCCGCGTCGATGCGGCAGATTTCGCGCTCGACGGCGATGGAGTGGAGTATAAGGCCGCGTTGCGTGCTGCAGTTCGGGAGACGAAAGAGGAGGCAGGCATCGATATCGATATCGATGAATTGGTTCATACGGCCCACTGGACTACACCTCCAAAGCTGCCTAGGCGGTTCTGCACCTGGTTCTTCCTATACCCGCTTAAAGAGCGAGTTACAGTCGTGGTAGACAACGATGAAATCCTGGAGCATCGCTGGATTACGCCACGCGATGCCCTGGCGGATGCAGGGGCTGATAAATGGGTCTTGCCACGGCCAACGATGGTGACGCTGCGGGATATCGAGATGCATCGCAGTCTAGAAGCACTGCTCGAAGACGCCAGTCGACGAAATATTCGTGTGTTTCCTAAGGATTCAACTTATTACCGTCCTCAGGAGATGGGCTGCTAAACTGCCGGTAACCAGTCTAGCCGGCTCTTATTTAGGGTAATATCTGGCCCCAAAATGGGTAATTCACGGCTGCATTCGACCAAACCTCAGGCCAGCTGACTTTGCTGGTCCTTTGTCGGTAATCCCACCCATAAGCCCTTGCAATTCCGGGCCGGTTAATGGGATAGTTAAGCTGTACGGAGGAAAAAATCTGTCAGTGTTCACGGTCAGTAAAACTGGGTCTTTTCGCCTTTTCCTGCGCCAAATTTCAGTGACCAAGTCGCTTTCGCACGTCGCCTAGCGAGGAGCAACAAGTACTAAATAAGTCTTCCTATTCACTGTAGCCAGAAGAGCCTTTATGTCGTCTCCCACATTCGATAGTCTTCGCGAAACCCTGAAGAACCTTCGTCGGCGTCGCAGCAACCTGTTTGTTCTGAAGCAGGTGAGCTATTTCGTTATCGCCATCTCAGTATTAATTTTGTCGCTCAGCGTGGCGACACTCTGGTTAGAGCCTAACAAGACCGGCACAACAATCTTATTTTCATTGTCAGTGCTGAGCATTGGCTTACTAGTCTGGCGTTTGATCAAGGTTTTGGGGAAACAGACAACCGATGACCGCAAACTCGCCCATTATGTAGAAGATCATATTCCTGATTTAGAGCAGCGTCTGCTAACCTCGCTGGAGTTTACCGAAGACGATTTAGCAAACGGCAAGCGCGGTGTTTCTCAGCAGTTCATTCAACAGCTGTGGTTGGATGCTCAAGAACATGTGCAGCTTCAACAAGAACAGGTTAAGACAGTTGCGCCTGCTAAAACTTCCTACTTTTCTCTCGTGTCGGCGGCCGCCGTTGCCTTTGTGGTGGTGGGAATGTTCCTTAGCTCCGACGTCTTATTCAATGCGGCAAGTCGACTGGCATGGCCATTCGCTATTAGCGATCCTTTAGTAGTCGTTGAGGTGCTGCCAGATATCGAAATCAGTGTAGAGCCGGGCGATCTGGAGATGCAGCGCGGGGGTAGCGTGACGATCACAGCTCGCGTTAGGAACGCGATACCCGGCACGATTAATCTGCGTCTTCAAGATGATAATGTGAATTGGCGCGACGCTACAATGAATCGCGATGGCAGTGGCAGCGACAACGCAACTTATAGCTACTTCATTCCTTCTTTGGCGGAAGACACCACTTATTATGTCACCTTTGATGAGCGTGGCGAGCAGAGCTCGGCGCAATATCAGATCGACCTGTTCGATCTACCGCAAATCGAGCGAATAGATTTAGCTATGGACTATCCCGAGTACACGGAAATGGAGGACATTACGGAAGAAAACAGTGGCGATTTAGTAGTCCCGGAAGGAACGGAAGTAGAACTGTTAGTAACCTTCAATAAAAATATTAGTTCAGCAGTTGTAGAGTTCGACGAAATTTATAGCGCGGATGAAGATGAGATCAATCTACCTCCCCCTTATGCTGACATTAGTCTAGTGATGGATGGCAATATAGGCCGCGCTAAATTTACTGTGAATCAAGATGGTGTGTATCGTATTTCTGCGACGGATTTTTCTGATTTGCAAAGTAAGAATCCGCTCGACTATTTCATTCGCTCTATCGAAGATACACCTCCAGAATTGGTACTGAAGAGACCGGGCCAAGATCAAGATGTCATGCCTCTGGAGGAAGTTGTACTCGAGATTGACGCTAGCGATGACTATGGCCTGAGTAAGTTCACTTTGAATTACAGTGTTGTAGGCGCAGACGAAGTACAAGTTGATTTTCTACCCGAACAGAATTTGCGCGAGGTGTCTGGCGACGAGCTTATCTATTTGGAAGACCTTGATGTAGAGCCTGGCGACTTCGTTAGCTATTTCCTCACTCTTGCTGACAACAACGGTCTTGAGGGACCGGTTGAAGTTATATCCGATATTTACTTTCTGCAGGTTATACCCACCGATCAGGAATTCCGCCAGTCCGGCGGCAGCGGCGGTGGTGGCGGAGGCGGTGAAGGCGAAAGCGCTGATAGCAGCGCGTTGGTGCAGATACAGAAAGACATTATCGCGGCGACATGGAAGCTAAAGAACAGACAGGCGAAGGTGTCGCCGGAAGAATTTGCATCCGATGCTGAGATTATTTCAGAGTCTCAACTCGAGGCGACTGAGCGGACGCGTCGATCTATAGACCGTCTTGCTGAGCGTGTCAGTTTCTCCGATGCGAGCTACGATGCCGCCGTAGAAAACCTTTCACTAGCTATAGACCAAATGAATAAGGCGGCGGATGAGCTTGGTAAGGAGCAGATCAACAGTGCCTTGAAACCCGAGCAGCTAGCACTTCAATATGTATTGAAGGCTGAAGCGAATATCAATCGTACCAATATCTCCATGGAGCAAGGCGGCGGTGGAGGCGGCGGTGGTGGCGCTCAACAGGAGCGTGAAGATCTTCGCGAACTATTCGAGATGGAGATGGGGCAACTTGAAAATCGCTATGAGACACCAAACAGTGCTGGGGGTGGCGGCTCGCAGCAGGAAACTGAAGAAGCGAATAAGCTGGAAGAACTAGCTCGCAGACAAGAAGGTCTGACTCGTGCGCAGCGCAATTTAGCCAGACGCGAAGAACAAATGACAGAGGAGCAGAAGCGGCGCGAGTTAGAACGTTTAATGCGTCAGCAGGAGCAGCTCAGCCGTGAGGTGGAGCAGCTAGCCCAGCAGTTGAATCGGGGTCAACAAAGTTCTCAATCACAACAACAAAGCCAGCAAGCTTCCTCCCAGTCGCAGTCCCAATCGAGCAGTACCTCGTCTTCTTCCGGCGGCGCTAGCGGTGGGCAGCAACAGCAGCCGCAGACGGCCTTGCAGCGAGCAGCACAGCAAATGCAGGAAGCCTCTCAGAGTGACACGGCGGCAATTGCAGCCGCCAGATCGCAGAAGGCATTGGAAAATCTACGCGAGCAGCAACGAGAGATGAGTCAACAGTCCGAGCGTTCTGTGAATCAGCTTGCGCAAAATCTTGGTCAGCGTGGGCAGCAACTGCTGCAACAACAACGAGATCTGCAAGAAAGCTTGCAGGAAACTATCCGAGAGCAGGGGCTTGGGCAGACGCGACAAGCCGTTCGCGATGATGCCAATCTACAGAGCCTCATCGAGGAACAGCAGCAGCAACAAAAAGATCTGAAAGAAATTGAGGACATGCTTAGAGCGATCATTGCTCGTGGTGATAACGAAGATCAGCGCTTGATGTCTCAGGCGCAGGCAGCGAGCCGAGAACTCAGACCGCTTCGCGAAGAGATGCAGACTAGCAGCCGCGTCTTGCGCAATGGCATGGTGAATCTATCGGTAGACATAGAACAGGAGCTCGAGGGTTCGATTGAAGAATTCGCGCAGAGCCTAGCAGCATTGAATCCCTCCAGTGGAGACTCTACGTCAGATCAAGTGCAGCAGGTGGCTAGTGATGCTGCACAATTGCGTCAGCAGGTAGAAGATCTAGAGCAGCAGGCTTTAGCGTTCAATGAGGGGGGGCAGGAATCAGGAGGCGAGGCACCATCGTTACGGGAGATGCGTGAGCAATTGGAGCAAACGCAACAATTAGCGCAGCAACTCACGCAGCAATTGCAAGATCAAGCGCGTGCTGGGGGTAATCAGCCAGGTCAGCGCGGTCAATTGGGGCAGCAGGGCCAACAAAGGCAGCAGGGCCAACAAGGTCAAGGAAGTGGACAGCAGCAGGCCGTTGGGGGTGGCGCAGGTAGTGAACAGCAATTAGGTACGGGCGGACGTGTAGGTGCTCAAGGCACGCCGAATAATATTGGCAATGCCAGATCTATTCGCCAGCAATTGACGCAGCAAGATATCGAAGACTTTCTCAATCAACCAGAACTATTTAGACAACTACTCCAACCGATAACAGAACTCGAGGGAGCACTGCGCGCTCAGGCAGAGCTGGATAACATCAACAACAAACTCTACGCCACCGTTGATGAAGATATCCCTGATGAGTACCGAGATCTAGTGGAAGAATACTATCGTGTATTGTCTGAGAATCAGGGATCAGTGAATACAGATCAGTAGCAATGGAATACTCACAGCCTAACTTTTTAACTGCTCTCGAAGACGGCACATTCACTTTTGCTTATGGTATTAGTCCGTGGCTATTTGCCCTATTGGTTGTGCTGATCACGATCGGTGTTTGGTTTGCCTATCGCAAAACAACAAGGCAGCTCAGCACCCCTTGGAAGGCTTTCTTTATCGGTATACGTTCTAGTGTATTGGTACTGCTTCTGTTTTGTTTGTTAAGACCGGTAGTGACTACGCTGCAGGTTTCGCCACAAGAAACTTACCTCGCTGTTTTAATCGATGATTCGCAGAGCATGTCCATCTCCGACCTTTCTGATGGGCAAACTCGGCAGGCCGCCGTCGAAGAACAACTCTATGAAAACGGTCTATTCGATGAACTTTCCGAATCCTTTCAGATCCGCACTTTTCGTTTCGACAACCAGACACAGAGAATAGCTGGCATAGAGGAATTAAGCGAAGAAGGCACCGCTTCATCTATTGATCAGGCCTTAAGTTATGTGGATGATCAGCTTAACGGACTTCCCCTGGGCGGTATAATTTTAGTCAGTGATGGCGCCGATAATAGCGATGATGATCCTCTGGCTACCGCTCAAGATTTTGGTGCCAGACAGATACCAGTATTCACCATCGGAGTAGGACAGGAAGATATTCCCCAAGACATCGGCATTGTCGATGTGAGTGCTGCGAAGACAGTGTTAGAAGGCTCTGTCTTCAATGTTCAAGTTGCGGTAAATCATCAGGGCTATGAGGGGCAAGAAGTCGAGCTTTCCATCATGGATGGAGATACTCAGGTAGTCTCCGATGTGGTCATTCTAGGCGCAGAGGGAGTGACTCGCCGCTTTGAGTTAGAGATAACCCCCGAGCGTCCAGATTTGATTGTCTATGACCTGAATGTTGAATTGCAGACAGGTGAGATCATCGACAAGAACAACAGTTACAGTTTTTTAGTTGATAACACTGAGAAAGAAGCGCTGGACATACTTTATTTAGAAGGTCACCCACGCAACGAATACAAGTTTATACGCCGTGCAGTGTCCGGTGACAATTCACTCCGCCTGGCAACCTATTTGCAAACAGGACCAGAAAAATACTATCGTCAGGGTATCGAATCGGCTACAGAGCTTAGTAGTGGTTTCCCAGAGGATCTCGAGGAGTTATTTGAATATGAAGCGATCGTTCTGGGTGACATAGAGTTCGATTTCTTCAATGCTGACCAACTTCAAATGCTAGAGGATTTCGTTGCCGAACGTGGTGGCGGTTTTCTGATGAGTGGAATGGTCGACGAAGAATTTATTGGTAGCCCAATAGCTGATATTCTTCCTATCACACTTGTCGAAGAGGGCTTCTTACCTGCTCATTTACGTGGCGGAATTCGCCGCGGTGATCATCCTACCGGCGAGCTATTCTATCCGCGACTCACTCGTAATGGCGAGTTCTCGCCTTTGCTGCGTCTCTCCGCCGATGATTCGGAGAATCAAGCGCTGTGGAGACAGATGCCTGAGTTACAGGGTACTTATGTAACGGGTCGGATCAAGCCTGGCGCGGAAGTGTTAATAGAGCATCCCTTGCTGCAATACCAAAATCAGGCACTCCCGCTTCTCGCATCGCAGCGCTATGGCTCGGGTCGCAGCATGTCTTTGACCACTGCAAGTACTTGGCGTTGGCAGATGATGATGCCTGCGGCAGATGAGTCTCATGAAACACTCTGGCGTCAGATATTGCGCTGGCTGGCCGTCTCGGCCCCAGAACGAATTACTATCGAGTTCGATCGAGAGTTCTATAACGTTGGTGATGAAGTTAACGTAAGGGCGACCGTGCTCAATAACGAATACGAGGCGGACAACGACGCGACGCTGTGGATGCAGACTTCAAACCCTCTCGAAGAATTTATCGATGCTCCTATGGAATGGGATATTGAAGAAGACGGCGTCTATAGAGCGAACTTCATAGCTGAAGAAGAAGGGGTTTATAGCTTGCTCGTAGATGTGGCGAGTGCCGCCGGAGAGACGAGCGATTCCAGCGCAGAGAAAACTGCGGCCTTCGTGGTCACACCATCATTGCGTGAATACACAAACGCCGAACTCGACAGCGGCCTTATGTCTCGCATCGCCGAGGTTAGTGGCGGCAGCTATTTTAACTTGTCGGTAGCAAGCGAATTGGCTAATACGATCGAATTTACTCCGAACGCCTATTCTCGCGAAGTGCAGATAGATCTTTGGGATCGACCTTGGTTGTTAGCCCTATTAATTCTATTACTCTGTGTGGATTGGGTAAGCAGACGAACCAAAGGTTTGTCGTAACGTATGAGAGCAGTATAAATAAACTTATGAAGACTATGAGCCTCTTTTTGAAAAATTTCGCTGTCGGTTTAGGAGTATTGCTTGCCAATGCCGCTAGCGCGCAGGGCGATGGCGATTCCAGCGAGAACGATTTCTTTCTCGATAGGGAAGATTCAACAAAGTACGCTGTTATTCTTGCTGGTCCAACGGTCGGTGACGAGAATAAATCACAGTTTCGACAGTGGGCATTTTCACTGCATGATATTTTAGCTAGGGACTATGGCTATAGTTCCAGCACGATCTCTCTGTTGTATGACCGCGGCGAAGTGGAAGGAGTCGGTAGTCAGAGAATCGATGCCGCCTGCGACTTAGAAGGCATTCAACAAGAGCTCGCTCTTTTGCAATCAGTGGTTCAGCCCGGTGATCAGATAACAATTTATCTAATCGGTCATGGCAGTGGAGCGGAAGAAGAGTCGAAGTTTAATATTGTTGGCCCCGATATTACCGGTGGGCAATTTGCTGGCATGTTGGATATCTTCGATCAACAGGACATGATTATAGTCAATACAACCTCGGCGAGTTACGGATTTTCGGCGTCTCTATCTAACGAAGGGCGCGTTGTAGTTTCATCTACGCGGTCCTCCTCAGAAAAATTCGATCCAATCTTCTCGAACTACTTTATTGAGGCGTTAGATAATCGTAATGGAGATAGAGACAAGAATAATAGGGTGTCTATTTTAGAAGCATTCAACTATGCCAAGAGCAACGTAGAAGACTATTATGAAGAACAAGGTAGGTTAGCCTCCGAGCATGCGGGCCTTGATGACAACGGCGATGCGTTGTTTAGCCTGAATCCAACTGTGGCTGAGATCGATGGGAGGCTGGCGGAAATAGCGTACATAGACAATTTGGTAGATGACACTTCCGGCCTCTCCGCAGAAGCAATTCAGCTAAAGAGTCGCCTGCAGGACTTAGAGCGTTCGGTCTTTATACTGAGAGGGCGTAAGGTAGAATTTCTAGAACAAGACTACTGGCAGCAGATGGAAGAGTTGCTTGTAGACCTAGCTAGAGCCACAGCACAATTCAATGAAGTCGTTAACCAGGGTGAATCAAGTGGACAATAAACCTATGGCGAGAAAACACTCTGGAGCGGCCGTGTTCTTGTTGGCGAGTCTGGCATTCAGCGTTTCTGCGCAGGATTCTGGGCAGACCAACACGGGTGAGTCTGCGCTGTTTCGCGGCGAGCAATTATTGATAACAGGCTCCTATGCGGCGGCCACCGATATCTTTCAGATGGCAGATGGCCTTGATCGCAACGAGGGGCTGGTTGGGGCAAGCAAGGCCTTCGCGATGATGGGTAACTATCAAGAGGCGATGAGCGTTGTTGAGAGTGCAATAGAGGACGATGAATATGCACGTTTCCCATTACTCAGCACGCAGCTTGCCGAAGTTAAGCGAGCTGTAGGCGAATCGAAAGAGGCGCTGGAGATACTGGAATCGGTTGTAGTCGGATTGGCAGAGTCTCCTGTACGTACCTTGGTTCAATACGGTAGCTTACTCGACTTCGTCGGACAGAGGCAGATTGCGTTCTCGGTTTTGGATCAAGCTGTGCAGCGTTATAACAATGGTCTTGTTTTCGCCTCTGAAGACGTAGCGATGGTGGCGCTCGCAAGCTGGTTGATGGGTAACTTTCATGATGCTAATAGTCTCTTCAACGAGGCAACGCGCGCAAACCCTAACAATTTAGAAGCTCATTCCCTGTGGGGCGATCTCTTTTTAGAGAAATATAATGCCTCCGATGCTGAGCGCTCTTATCAAGAAGCTATAGATATTAATGGCCGTTATGTACCTGCTCTTGTGGGGATGGCGAATGTAGTTGGTGACGAGCGGGCATTACAACGAGCACTCGCGATAAATCCTAATTCGATTTCAGCTATGGAAACCTATGGCCAATTGTTGATGGTCAATGGGAGAGAAGAGGAGGCGCAGGACTATTTCGAACGCGTACTTGCTCTCAACCCGGAGTCGTTGAAAACACTTAGCGTGCTGGCCTCGCAAGCGGCATTAGAAGAACGCAGCGCGGACTACGGGGGTTATCTTGCGCAGGTTGAATCCTTCAGCCCAAATAATCCGATCTTTCTAGGCAATGTTGCTGATAGCTTCGGTAATAATTATCTATTCGATGAGGCTGTGGAGTTCGCTCGTGCCGCAATTGCAGCAGATCCTCAGTATTGGCAGGGATACACACTGCTAGGAAGTAATCTAATTCGTCTTGGCGAAGAAGAAGAGGGCAAGGGCAATCTCGAGATAGGCTACGAGAACGATCCCTTCAATGTGATGACCTCAAATATGTTAAAGGTCTTCGATACATTGGAAACTTATACGACCCTTGAGAGCGAGCATTTCAAGGTGCACATGAGCGAGAACGATGCTGATGTACTTTGGCCCTATCTTGAGCCTCTGCTAGAAGAAAGCTGGGTCACACTGACGAAGAAGTATGGCTTCGAACCCGAAGGGCCTATCCTGATCGAGGTGTTCGAAAAATCTGAAGATTTTGCTGTGCGCTCGGTGGGACTCCCCGACATCGGTCCGCTGGTCGGAATCTGCTTCGGTAAGGTGATAACGCTGATCTCGCCCGATACACTTTCTGCAAATTGGCAGGAAATCGTCTGGCATGAGTTCATGCATGTAATCACCTTGCAGATGACAGGGAATAGGATGCCGCGCTGGCTCTCCGAGGGGATTTCGGTCTATGAAGAACGTGAGGGCAGACCTTATTGGGGCCGAAGCCAGGGGCTTGATCTAGTCCGCGCCTCAGAACAAGACAAGTTGCTGCATGTAGCTGATCTTAATTCTGGATTCTCCGGCGCACAAAACAGTGCCGATCTGGGCTTCGCTTATTTTCAGGCCTATTTGGTGGTTGATTTCATAGCCGATGAGTACGGGTTTGAGAAGTTGGTTGAGCTGGTTGATCAGTATGCATTTATAAAAGAAGAAGAAGAGCGATTTGATGAAGTTTTCGATCAAAATTTAGGGCAATTCGATGCCGCTTTCAGAGGCTGGATCGATCGTCGTGTCGCCGAGATTAACGTATATGTCCATACCGAAGATCTGCCCGATGAAGGCGATGGCCATGGCCACGGCGTACGTGAAAACTCAAGCGCGATACTCGCCGAGCTCTACAATAATGTATCTCTGAAGCAACATATGCGCGCTCGAATTGAAGAAAATGATCGCGACTTCCAAGCCTATTTGCAGCTGGGCATCGTTTTGTTTAAGGAAGAGAGTTTCTTTGAGGCGAAGCAGTATCTGAATCAGGCTTATGAACTCTTGCCATCCTATACCGGCTACCCAAGTCCTCCTCTGGTGCTATCGCAGATTTATGAGCAAGAAGGCAACCGCGAGGCGCAGCTACAGCAATTGGAATTACTCCTGCAGAACCTCCAACACGACTACGCTTCAGCAATAATCTTGGCCGAGGCGGCTTTAGAGGAAAGTAACTTCGAGCGTGCCGAGTACTATATCGACCGTGCGATTCAGGTAGATCCATACAGAGCTGACGTGCATCAGTTGAAGGCTAGTTACGCTGAAACAATTGGTGACAGCCAACTGGCGGTTACTGAATACGAAGTGCTACTGAAACTCGAGATCAATGACCCGGCAGAAGCACAGACGAATTTGGCGCAGGCCTATTTGAATAATGGGCAGGCTCTTCAGGCAAAGGAAAATATCTTGAGAGCGCTGGAAACGGCACCTAGCTATCAGCGGGCGCAAAGAATATTACTGCAATCAATTGATGGAGACTCGGATTAAATTGACGATTCTTAAAAATCTCTTATTGCTCGTTTCCGCATTCTTGCTGTTTGTTAGTACGACGGTGGTTGCGCAGGTTTTTCAGTTCGACAATGAGGGTGACCCTGAAATCTATGGAAATGAAATTACCGATTTTCAGTGGATAAGAGGGCAGTACACGAACCATGCCGGTGGAAGTAGAGGTTTTGGCAGGCGTGGTGGCGGCTGGTGGGATACGGATTATCCAGACTCGGATGAGAATTTTCTACGTGGCGTGCAGCGTTACACCAATATCGATACCAACCCGCGCAACCATGAGTTTATTGAGCTAACCGACCCTAGTCTATTCGAAAATATATTTCTCTATATGAACTGGAAACGAGTACCAATTGGCTCATCCTCTAGTGGGCCGAACTTCTCTCCCGCGGAGATTGAAGCGCTTCGGGAGTTCATGTTTCGTGGCGGCTTCGTGATGGTGGATGACTTCTGGGGACAGCCGCATCTCGATGACATGTTTGCGGAGATGGGCAAAATATTTCCCGAACGTGAAATAATAAAGTTGAACAATACTCATGAAATATTCCATGTGTTTTTCGACATCGATGAGGTTGCTCAGGTTCCCGGCCGGATGGTGACATGGGACTTCGGAGGGTTCATGAAACTTGATGATCCCAGTTACCCGCCCGAGGTATATGCGATCCTGGACGACGATGGGCGTGTCATGATGGTGGCAAATTACAATACGGATTTGGGTGATGGTTGGGAGCATACTTTTTATAAGGGCTACCCTACTAAGGCGACGAATGATGCCTATAAAATTGGGATTAATTTTTTGATGTATGCGTTCAGTCATTAGTTTTGAGACGAGTTCACGACATCAGTGCAGCAAACAGAAAAATTGAGAAAACCGGAAGATAGGGATTAGACATGACAGACATTGAAGAAGTAGCTACAGACGCGGTCGAGGACGAGGTTATCGAAAGCCTCGGATGATCTTACGCTCGTTAAGAAGATGCAGGATGGTCGCGATCAGATCGTCACTGAGATCAAGAAAGTTATCATCGGTCAGGATGATATTATCGATGAGCTATTGATTGCTCTGTTCTCAGGCGGTCACTGTCTAATTACCGGTGTTCCTGGTTTGGCGAAGACGTTGCTGATCAAGACCGTCGCCGATATTCTACAAGTCGATTTTAGCCGGATTCAGTTTACACCCGATTTGATGCCGGCAGACGTAGTTGGTTCTGAGATCGTTGAGGAAAAAGATGGGAATCGAGTTCTTAAGTTTGTCAAAGGGCCGATTTTTACCAATATCCTACTTGCGGATGAGATCAATAGAACACCGCCGAAGACGCAGTCATCCCTGTTAGAAGCGATGGAAGAGAGACAAGTAACTGCAGCGGGTGTGACTTACCCGATGACGGCGCCTTTCTTCGTTCTGGCTACGCAAAATCCGATCGAGCTCGAAGGTACTTATCCGTTGCCAGAAGCGCAGCTTGACCGTTTCATGTTCAAGATTGAGCTTGGCTATCTAACAGAAGATGAAGAGGTTGAAGTGGTGCGCACCACCACGCAGACCAATAACACAACTTTATCGCACCCCCTCAGTGGAGAGGATATTCTGGAATTTCAACGTATCGCGCGACAGGTGCCTGCTGCTGAGGCCGTGATTCAGTATGCGGTTAGGCTAGTGCATGCATCACGACCGCAGACTGAAAGTAGTCCGCAGTTTATTAAAGACTGGGTGAGCTGGGGAGCGGGTATTCGAGCCTCTCAGAATTTGATCCTAGCGGGAAAGGTGCGTGCTCTTTTAATGGGCCGTTACAACGTATCCTATGGGGATGTGCGCGCACTCGCGCCTTCGATATTGCGACATAGGGTCTTGCTGAACTTCCATGCTGAAGCGGAGCGCATTACTACCGATCACGTTATTCAGCGTTTGCTTGAAGAAGTGCCCGAGCCGACTTCGAACCTATAGTTTGATGCCTAATACCAATAACGCCGATTTGCACATAACAGAGTAAGAGTTTTAATGTCAGAATCGTTAAATTTTCTCGACCCTACCGTCCTCGCGGGTCTCGACAACCTCGAGTTGCGTGCGCGTGTGGTTGTGGAAGGATTTCTTTCCGGGTTGCACAAAAGTCCACACAGAGGCTTTAGTGTTGAGTTCAATGATTATCGTCACTACCAACGTGGCGATGATATGCGGCACATAGATTGGAAGTTATACGCCAGAAGCGAAAAATTTTATATCAAGCAGTATGAGGATGAGACCAATGTTCGTTGTATGGTCGTGTTGGATACCAGCGCTTCGATGTCATACTCATCCGGTGGCACGAGTAAGATGGACTATGGTATCACTCTAGCTTCGGCGTTGGCCTATTTCATAAATAGACAGCGCGATGCAGTAGGCTTGATCACCTTCGATGAAAAGGTTAATGAGTACTTGCCTGCCAAGTGTCGACAGCCACATCTCATGCGCATATTACGGACTCTTGCGCAGATTAAACCGGGAAAGAAAACGGATGCTGTTAAACCGTTGACTGACCTTGCCGCCTCGCTCAACAAGAAGAGTATGGTGGTGTTGATAACTGACATGCTCGACGACGAAGAAGGTATCATAAAGACGCTGCAGACTCTGCGCGGCATGGGGAACGACGTGATCGTATTTCATGTAATGGATGATGCTGAGCTGAACTTTACTTTCAACGAGGCTTCGGAGTTCGTTGATATGGAAAGTAATGAGACGTTTATTACTACACCGGCGGCGATTCGAAAGGCCTATCTCGAGAAGCTGAATGAGTTCCTGTCGTTCTGTAAGAAACGGTGCCAGAGCAGTGGCGTAGATTACTGCCTTCTAAACACTTCAGAACCTCTAGACGCGGCCCTGTCATCCTATATGAGCAAAAGAGCGAAGAGTTTCTAGATGGTATTTTTAAGCCCCTTATTCTTGCTTGGCTTGCTAGCGGCGCTAATTCCAGTAGCGATCCATCTGATTCGCAAGGAAAAGCCACCTAAGGTGATGTTCAGCACTATTCGATTTCTGAAGAAAACTTCTAAGAAGCTCATACTATTTCAACATATACAGCAGTGGCTGCTGCTGTTGCTAAGATCTGCTGTTATCGCCCTATTAGTTTTCGCCTTCGCTAGGCCGCTTTTCGATTCGACCGTGGCACGGTTATTAGACGCCGATCCCATGTCAGCGGTTATCATGCTCGACGTTTCTATGAGCATGCGCTACGAAGACAATTTCGAGCTAGCTAAACAGGAGGCCCTCGAAATCCTAGACGGGATGACATCGGGCGACGAGGTGGCATTGATAAGCTTCTCGAATGCCGCGGCCGTGGTTCGCGAGTTAAGCACCGATATTGATAGTGTTAGATCACTTATCAATAGTCTAGATGGACCTGGCTATGGAACAACTCGCTACATGCCCAATTTGCGCCTAGCTGATCAG
This sequence comes from uncultured Pseudomonadales bacterium, assembly GCA_949372635.1. Classification (GTDB taxonomy): domain Bacteria; phylum Pseudomonadota; class Gammaproteobacteria; order Pseudomonadales; family Pseudohongiellaceae; genus UBA9145. The sequence goes on along the minus strand of CASIAB010000004.1, from coordinate 129,795 downwards.
CTGCTTGAAACTTCTCGCTATGAGAACCGTGCAATTTACCTGATAAGCGATTTTCAGGATGTAGGTATGGATAACTCGGGAGACGGTTGGAAGCTGGCCCCTGGCACAGCCTTTAATGGTATTGATGTGGCGGCTATTGAGAGCAGTAATCTTGCGCTTACTGACGTGAGGTCACCAGAGCAGTTGTTGGAGGACGCGGCTGAACAACAGATTCTCGCTAGAGTACGGTCGACAGGCACTCTTTATTTAGAGCAGGGCGATGTTAGTCTCTATGTCGATGGTGAAATGATTGAGACGGTTCAAGTAGATCTAGCGGATCGCTCCGAGCAGGTTGTCACCTTCACCGCCAGTTTTGATGCGCAGGGTACGCACAATGGCGAGGTGCGCGTGACTGGCGACAATTTCATAGCAGATAACTCCTATTTTTTTACTGTCGATGTGCGGCCTAAGATTCGTGTCTTGTTGGTTAACGGTGAAGCATCGGACGATTGGTTTGATGATGAAGGGCACTGGTTTGGTCTTGCAGTAAGCAGTGCCGCTCAATCACCCTTCTTATTACAAACTATCGAGCCGGCCGAGCTTAGCTCTGCTTCGCTCAGACAGAATGATGTTGCTGTTTTATTAAATGTAGGTGACTTGAGTGCCGGCCAGGCAGCTGCTATCGAAAACTATGTGCGCGAAGGTGGGAGTCTGCTTTTGGCACCCGCGGATAAGGTGACGCCGGAAGTATTCAATCGTCAGTTTGCTGAAATTACGCCGGCAATGATACAAAGCAGAGGGCAACTAGGACTTGATGATTATCTTGTGATAGCCGACTTCGACCGTCGTCATCCTATTCTCAGCCCGCTCAGTAGTGATTGGTCGGCTCGGTTTCAGAATCACTGGTCATTGTTGCCAAACGAAGCGGCAGACGTGCTGATGCAGTTCGATAATACGGAGCCCGCACTTTTGGAGCGAAGCGTGGGGGAAGGTAATGTCATCTTATTTGCCTCATCGCTGGATTTAGAGTGGAATAATTTAGCGTTGCAAGGATTGTTTCTCCCGTTCGTGCATGAAACTCTCAGACACCTCGTACAACAGAATCCCAAACAGCGTGCGTATCAGGTTGGAGACAGTCTGGACTTAGATCCCTCAGGCACAGCGCAAATAATCGAAGCCGTTGATGCGGCCGGCAACATTATCCGATTCGAGAATGACAATTTCGTCACTACAGCGACAACGCCTGGGATGATTAGCGCGAGGGTCGATGGGAGTGCAGTCAACTTTGCTGTTAATGGAATCCCTGAAGAATCAAATTTTAATCGTGCTCCGGTCGCAAACTTGTATGATCAGATAATCAATCCAGATACGGAACCTAATCAATCGCGGGAAGTTAGGACTGCACAGCTGATAGAAGAATTGGAGCGACCACAGAGAGTGTGGTGGTGGATATTGTGTCTAACAATGTTGCTTATTTTCACTGAGGCCTTCGTTGCCAATCGTACCTACCGGTAGTCACAATGCCTTTCGATATTTGTGGCCCAATTTTTAACCTATTGATATTTAATAGGTTAAAATATTTTTCTGCTAAATAACTTTCATAATTCTATAAAATTAGTTCTAAACCTGATTGATTAATAGTTTTTTTTGCGCCATATTTAGTTCACTAGTGGCGCAGGAATATGACTAGATTAGACGAGCTAAAATCAGCTAATTACCCCGTTGACCCTCAGTTAATAGTATCTCAACTACTAACGACGCTTCTTGCTATGTTCAGTATTGCGCTCCTGTCTTCTGAAAGCTTTGCGCAGGGCTCGTCTCTCAATCTTACTAATGGTTTGATGCCGGGTATCGACCCAGGTTCACGAGCGACCACAATTCTGGAGTCTGACTTCGGTGCTTACGATCTACGTCAGATTGAGTTGTTGGAAGATTTAGGTCGATTTAGTCAGTCTTCAGGTGAACATAGACAGGCGTTGGTTCTTTTTAAACAGGCTTTACACTTAGCTCGAATAAATCAAGGTTTGTATCACGAATCACAGATTTCCATTGTGGACGACATCATTTCCGCCGAGATTGCGCTGCAAAATTGGGAAGAAGTGAATAACTTCTACGCCTATCAGGAGCATCTCTATCTTAGGCTCTACGACACGGAAGATAGTCGTCTTGAGGCGGGGCTTAGGAAAGTCAGTGCCTGGCATATCACTGCGTTAAATGTGAATCTACGCGGTAATCGCATCGAACATTTACGTAAGGTGAATAAGCTATTTAAGCTTCGCATGCAAATTGCGGAGAACACGCTGTCCTTAGACGATCCGAAGTTTGCCATGCTGGCACGAAATATAGAGATCTTTGAAAGAGAACTCTTTCTTTCCTCTGACTTGAATAATGAGATGTTGATTCGGCAGCAGAGAAACCCTCTACTACGACGCAATTCCCTTCGCCAGGATGAGCGCAAGCGCAGATTAATGGTTACCCTAGATTAAGCGAGGCGCACTTCACTCAATTCCAGAATGCGAGCAGCCACTACCGCCTAGCCTTTGAGAGAGGGTGTTCTAACTTGCTGCGCAATTTCAGATTATAAGTCGCTAAAGTGGGAACTTGAAAGCTGGTCAATGCTATAAGAAAGGGGGGGAACAATGAAAAACTCTAAGTCCCCAGCTTTAGCTCTTTACGATTTCGCGTCATATCCTTACAACGTTATTGCGTAAAGTGTTAAAATATTATCACAGACTATTAGTGAGATAATAAACGATTACAATTTGTCACAATACTTCTTGCTAAAGCCGATCGCTGAACGTTCATTAGGCTATTTTTTATAGGCTTCACTTAAAATTCTAAAAAACCGAACGAGCGCTTGGTATCAAAACCGAGTTTAAATATTTCATAACTTTCGCTCTAGAAAATATCACGATTCTTTACTGAACTATCCGTGGCTAATAGGCCCATCTTTTTAGCGCGGAGTTCCCAGTTCTTTCGGGCTAGGGCACGCATGTCCTCTGCGCTGTCCATTTCATCGACTATCTCGATACCAAGTAGTGTTTCGATAATATCTTCCATAGTTACAATACCTTCTGTCCCTCCATACTCGTCTACTACGAGCGCAATGTGCTCTCGCTCGGCAATGAATTTATCTAATAGATCTGGAATTGGAGTGGCGCTGTGTGAAATGATGATGTCTCGACGCAGTGAATTCAATGTCTCACCGCCATTTCCTTCCAACAGGCTAAGTAGAATTTTATCCTTAAGTACATACCCCGTCACCTTGTCATTGCTGGATTGATAGACTGGTATGCGGGAGAACGGCAACTGGGAATTTCTGTCATGAAAATCCTTAATAGTAATTGAGCCATCTTCGGCCACCACTACGATTCGTGGTGTCATAACATCCTTTATAAGTATGCGATTAAAGCGCAGAAGATTCTTTATAATTTTCTGTTCACTTTCCTTAAGAATCCCGATGTCTTTACCGAGCTCAGACATGACTAAGAAGTCGCTTCTACTCAACACTGGCTTGTCTTTGTCTTTCTTCATATTTCTAGTGATTAGCTGACTTAGCCAGATCATAGGTGCGAGCACTAGCATTAGTAGATTAATGATTCGAATCGAGAGCGGGGTGAGTGCCTCCCAATTATTAGCACCCAATGTCTTGGGAATCACTTCAGAGAAGATCAGTATAGCCATGGTCATTGCGCCAGCTACAAACCCTTCCCAGCTAACGATGGACAAGCCAAATAATTCAATTTTTGATGCGCCGAATATAACGGCTGCCTGAGAACCGACCCCAATGGCACCGACTGTGTGAGCGATGGTGTTTAGTGTGAGGATTGCAGCAAGTGGACGATCGATATCTTCTTTGAATCGAGAAAGTTTTTTGGATATGGCGGTATCGTCCCTGTCCTGTGTTGCCACATAAGCAGGTGTGATGCTAAGAAGTACCGCTTCCAAGATTGAGCAGAGAAAGGAAAAGAAGATACTGGCAGCGAAAAATGTGACTAAAAGCCCCATCAATAAACTATCTCTTTAGTAAACCAGTCTGTATTTTTACACGAACGCGAAATAGGGTACAGCGATTTGCTGTCTCAATTAGAACTGACCTGAGAGCTCTATTGCCCGTTACTAGCCGAGGCTAGCTTCGGCACTTTTCCGAATTTAGGAGCTCTGCCTAAAAGCACACGTAGGCGATCAGGCAGCGCTAGCATGGCTGGCGTTACTACTAGTGTTAGAATTGTGCCAAAAGATAGGCCGTACACGATAGCGGACGCGAGGCTAACCCATTGAGATGCAATCGGACCGCCAAATTCGATTTCGGCTCCAATTAAATCGACCGAAACGGCCATGGCAAGTGGCAGTAGACCAAAACCGGTTGTAAATGTAGTTAAGAATACAGGACGCAGGCGCTGCACACCGGTCTGTACAATTACGTTTTGCAGCGACCAATCCTTATGCTCTGCCCTTAGGTGATTGAAGGTGTCAATCAGTACGATATTGTTGTTCACGATGATACCTGCTAAGGCGACAATGCCTATGCCGGTTAATATCACGCTGAAGGTCTGGCCGGTTATCAGAATGCCTAGCAATACTCCTCCCGTGGAGAGCAAGACTGATGAGAGAATCAACAAAGACTGGTAGTAACTATTGAATTGAGTCACCAGCAGGATCGCCATCAGCGCCATGGCTAAAGTGAAGGCCTGACCCAAGAAAGCCGCCGCCGCGTCCTGCTCTTCGTTTGCACCGCGGAATTGATAGGTTATGCCCCGCACAGGAGGGTTCTGTTCCATGTATATCTCTAGCTCTGAAACCTTGTTGTCTGCAACAAGGCCGGGAGCAGCGTTAGCGCGAACATAGACGACACGTTCCCCATCGACGCGTTGAATAGCGCTTACTGCGGGCTTGGCAACTCGAGTAACGAAGCTACTAATAGGCACTAGATCACCGTTCGCTGTGTTTATACGGATGGTATCCATCTGCTCCAAGCCACGATACTCAGCTGGGTAACGCACACGAATATCCACTTCTTCTTCGCTATCGCTGGGGCGGTAGTCCCCCATGAATACGCCGTTGGTCATTAGCTGAATAGCAGTGCCTATTTCAGTCATGTTGGCTCCGGACATCGCAGCTCGTGCACGGTCTACAACAATCTCCCACTCAATACCAGGAACCGGAGCTGTATCATCGACATCGATCAGCCCTTCCATAGTGTTTTCCATGTAATTACGAATACGTGTGGATTCGGCAAATAGTACTTCAAGATCGTCGCCGGACAGCTCCAATTGTATTGCTTTTCCAACTGGCGGGCCTTCCTCTATCGTGACTACTTCCGCTCTAGCACCGGGTAGATTAGCGACAGCGTCTCGGTATTGGTTTTCAACTTCGAACCCGTCGATATCTCTGTAGCGCCTATTAGTCATTTCGATAAAGATCGTGCCGATAAGATCGGGGGCAGATTGCTGACCCCCACCTAAACTATTTCCAGATCCGGATTGAGTAACAATACCCTTAATGTGCCCGACTTCGCGTATGCGGGATTCAGCATCGAGCATCACGTCGCGCAACTCTGCCGGTGAGGAGTTACCTCTAGCAAAAATTTGAACTTGAGTCTGACTGGGCTCGGGGCTGGTATAAAATACCACGCCTTTGCCGTACTGACCGTATGCCCAAACGATTACTACTAGGGTGGCGATACTAGCAAAGAAAACAACTATTGGAGAACGCACAGCAAAGGTAAGAGTTCGTGCATAGAAAGCTGTGATGCCGCCAGTTTTTAGCGGGTCGTCACTTTCAAGATTCTGATGATAGGCTTGATGGGCAGCGCTTGATTTGCCAATCAAGGAGCCAATAGTTGGAGCGAACAATAGTGCATAAAACAACGATCCAAATAACACGGCAAATACAGTGATTGGTAGATAGCTCATAAACTGTCCAGAAACGCCGGGCCAGAACATGATAGGCAGGAATGCTGCAAGCGTTGTAGCAGTGGATGCCAATACAGGCCAATACATTCGATCAACGGCGGCTCTATAGGCGTCTCTAGCATTTAGACCTTCAGCCATCTTGCGGTCAGCATATTCGACCATCACAATGGCACCATCGATGAGCATGCCGAGGCCCAGTAGTAGGCCGAACATCACCATGGAGTTGTAGGTAAAGCCTAGCATTCGGATAATAATGAAGGCGAAGAAGAAAGAAAAAGGAATTGAGAGTGCTACCAGCAGGCCGGAACGCACGCCGACAGCGGCGACAACTACTATCATTACTAGAACCATGGCTGTAGCCATGTTTCCCTGAAGGCTCATGTTCTGTTCAAGCATTATGGGTGCCGTGTTGTTGATATACGACAAACTAACTGCAGGCGGCAAACTAGGGCGTAGTTCTTGCACTACAATATCTATTTGCTCCATCGCTTCGGTTATGCTGGTGCCTTTGCGCTTCATCACATTGAGTGAGATCGCGGCGGTGCCATTGGCATAGGAATAGCGCGTAGCATCTTTAAAGGTACGTCGTACGTCTGCGATATCTGAGACTGTTATTACGCCGTCGGCGTTCGACGCGAGGGGCAAATTGAATAAGTCATCGGCATCTTCGATAAGCCCAGGAACCTTAATCGAAAAACTTCCTTGTCCCGTATCCACTTGACCCGCTGGAATTAACCGATTATTGCTGGAGACGGTTTGTACTATTGAGGTATTGGAGATTCCATAAGTTTCGAGTTTAGCTGGATCAATTACGGCCTCTAACAGTTGTTCTCTATTGCCAACCATCTCAGCCTCAAGAATAGTAGGTAAGATTTCAATCTCCCGTTGCAGCTCTTCCGCGACTTGCAACAATACACGTTCCGGCACGCCAGCGCCGCCAACCGCTATCTGAACGACTGGCAAGGTTGCCGCTGAGACTTCCTGAATCAGTGGCTCTTCAGTGTCTTGTGGAAATCGTGCCTTTGCTCTATTTATTGCTTCACGCACTTCACTTAGTGCGTATTGCGATTCGAAGTCGATATCAAATTCAGTAACGATTGTTGCCGCATTCTCACTGGAGAAGGAGGTAATTTCTGTAATGCCATCGACTGTCTTCAATTCTAATTCGGCAGGTTTCGACAGCAGTCGCTCAGCATCCTCGGGCGATATGCCCTGGTGTATTATCGTCGTGATAACGATGGGTACTTCAACGTCAGGGTTTAGCTCGGCGGGGATTGCGAGATAGGAAACCAATCCTGTAATCATAATAGCTACGAACACACTCAGCGTGGTTCGTGAGCGTGATACGGCGGCATCAATATAGTTCTTCATGGGGTGAGCTCTCTTCAACACTGCTAAATTTTTGGTAGGGCTAGCGAGACCAGTCGAAATTACTTTCTACTTGCTGTCCGGGGAAGACGATCTCCTGTCCTAGCGTAATGAGATTGACAGTGCCATCTAGACCAGTAACCCATACCCCCGGATCCATGGCACTAGTGTTATCTCCAACGATTTCAACATTGTTAAATTCAACCATGTTGTTCGCACCGATAGTCTTAACGCCAATTAGCCCGCTGTCGTCCAATGTGAGGGAGGAGGAGGGGATCAGATGTGCTTGAATATCAGCTGAATCCACCAAAATTTCGGCTGTAATACCCTGGCGAATATCTTCATAAGAAGAATCCACCTCTACTTCTATACGGTAACTTCTGGACACATTATCAGCTGCGCGCGCGAGGTAGTTCACGGTGCCAGCTATGCGCTGTCCGGTGAGTAGTTCGGCGGCTACTCGGGCGCCAACACTCAGGCTGCCGATATCTTGCTCTGGCACTAGTCCGACTAATAACATCGGGCTATCGTCTAGTACAGAAGCGCAAACAGTTCCTGCATTTAATAGGTCGCCTAGTTCGACGATGCGTGTTTCTACGACTCCGTCGAAGGGTGCGACGATCTTAGTTCTTTCTAACGCTAGTTCTGCGCGAGCTACTCCTGCTTTAGCAGATTGCAGTGCGGCCTTGAGTTGGGCAACGACCACATCCGATTGCAGTCCTCTGTCTTGTAAGTCTAGAGACGCCATATATTCAAAGTCCGCCTGCTCTTGTCGACTTTGAGCTTCTAGCAGGTTTGAGTCACGATCATCTATCGCTATCTCACAAAGGAGATCGCCTGCTCTGACTCTCGCTCCGCGCATAACAGGCTCGTTCACAATTCGGCCAGCTTGCTCAGCTCGTACCTCTACGTGACGAAATGCCTGCGTGCGTCCTCGTACACGAACCTTCTTGCCGTAGGTCTGCTGATTAACTCTAGCCGCCCGTACGATGTAATCGCTAGGATTCTCTCCTGGCGATACGCCCTCGGGAATAGCCACGATAGAGCTAGCAGCAGGCGCATTACTCTCATCTGGCTCTTCAGCGCTCTGTGGGATAACCATCCATAACACTACGGCAATCAATATTCCTGCTGATACGACATGTTGATTTTTCACTAAAATCTCCGGTAATAAGATCTATGGGCTCGGAATACTTAATTTTTCAAGCAGCTCTAAGGTCTTGTTTTAGACGTCGGCATATTAGTTGCGCCCAGTAAAAATAGCTCGTGTTACTCGATTTTTGAGCAGATCGTCCCTGTTGAGGAGAGGTTCTAACTTGGTGATCGAAGGTGCTACTTTTTTGATTAGAGATCCAGCAAAAAAGTGTTACGTATTGTAACCATTAAAAATGAGATTACAACTTGTTTGCCTTTTAAATACGTGACTTCGGCGCATTTAGTTCCCTTCTTACATTTGACTGGTATTCACGTAAATCTGCGCTAGTTTCTTTTCTAACAGGAAATTATCTAGGTGTTTATTGAGTCATATACTCACTACATAATTAAAATAAATAAGATATTAAACAAATACTTAAAAGAATTTTCTATTGGGTGGGAGTAGCAGAATACTCTCAAATAATTGATTTATAAGAATTCCTTGCTTGAAAACCAGCTGCAGTTACGATTAGTCTTTGACATTTGAGTGCTCCTTTATCGAAATATAATTTCATGAAACATTCTGCCGGGCATTAAGGTGAATGCACCAGCAATCAGAAGCGCTCCAACATATACTCCTACCATTGAATACTTGTGTGCATTCTTATGCTTTTCCAATTTGGTTTTTTTGAATTGACGAATTCTCCAAATTGAATAAATTAAGTTGCTGATCGTGAAAGGAATTAGGAGGTGTATCCAAGAATATAACCTAGGATTAAATGCTGTGTCCGTCATTGGTGAAGTAATAAATAGTGCTGTAACGGAAACGATCAGCAAGCAAGAAACCCAAACACGTCCAATGAATCTGTGCTGCTTAGTCCCCTTTTTTTTGAAGAAAATATATAAACCAACTGGGACCGCTGTGAGGGCAAAAAAAGCGTGGATATAAATTATTGGCATACTCATAACTCCATTAGCAGTTTATGGTATGAATCTAAAGTGAATGATGCAGACTCGAAGCTAGGAGGGCCGAAAGCACTTCGTGCATTATTAGAGAAGCCATATTCTTCTTTTGGTATACCAATAAAATTAGTATCAAGTTTCTCATTCTCGTTAGCATCAATATAATATGCGATCACATATGTCCCAGCGGGAATTTCAAAGGTTTCTTTATAGACTTCGGTGCCTACATTTTTTATAGACCCGGCTACTATTCCAGGTTGTGGACCAGGCCTGTCACCCATATCTGATTCGAAGACTTCCTTCGAGCTGTAAATCGCCAAATGAAGTATGCCTTCTTGGGTGATGCCACTAATTTCAACTTCCAAGGTGGCTGCTCTTAATTGAAAAGAACACAAAATAATTGAGAGGATACAAAGTAATTTCATAATAAAATTGCAATTCCTGATAATATGTTTACATAGATAACATGATATTACATCGGAAATGTTTGCTAAGTAAACATTATATTTTATATGGTCTACCACAAAGAAAACCTGAAAGAGCAACTTATTGAAATCGCATGGGAAATTTGCGGCGCAGAGTCTTGGCAGAAAGTTAATATGCGACGGGTTGCGCAGAAAGCTGGGGTTTCAAATACCGCTTTTTACAGACATTTTAAAAACAAAAATGATCTTAAAGCTGAGTTGATGCGAAGGGGCTTTGAGATGCTATATGAAGGAGTGAAGGATATAATCATTGAAGATAAATTTTCAAGTTACGGAGCGCATTACATAAGGTTTGGGTTGGACTATCCGCATATTTACGATTTGATGTTTAGAAATACGGATATAGATATGTCTTTTTATCCAGATTTAGAAGCTGTATCCAATGCAGCCTTTAGAGGAACAGTTGAAGGAGTGAAAGCTTTTATGCCTAATCAGTCTGAGAAGGAAGTCATGATAAAGGCGTACAATGTTTGGGCATCTGTTCATGGGTTGGTTGGAATTTTGAGGCGTTCGGAATGGCAGGGAAATAGAACCGAAACCCTCGAATGGATTGAAAAAAATTTAGAAGAGTATTTGGAGAAGACAATTTTTAGTTGAACAACGTTACATAGAGGGTTAAATGCGTGAAAGATTTGAGCAATAGAGTCGCGATTATTACTGGATCCAGTAGTGGCGTAGGAGCTGCAACGGCTAAGTTATTGGCAGCTCAGGGCTGTAATGTGGTCATCAACTACAATTCGAATGCTGACGGTGGCCAGGCAGTGACGGAAGAGTGTGAAGCACTTGGGGTTGAGTGTCTAGTTATAGGTGGCAATGTGGCAGAGGATGCTAACTGCCTCGCTATGGCAGGGGCAGCAATTGAGAAGTGGGGGCGTATCGATATTCTCGTCAACAATGCTGGGACTACCAAGTTTGTAGACCACTCAGATCTTCACGGCCTGAGTAGTGATGATTTTCAGCATATTTATGGCGTGAATGTGATTGGCAGCTATCAAATGATTCGTGCCGTGAGTGAGCAGATGCAATCGCAGAAAGAAGGCGGCGCGGTAGTCAATGTCGCCTCGACAGCCGCAGTTACCGGCATCGGTAGCTCGGTGGCTTATGCTGCCTCTAAGGGCGCGCTGGTGACGATGACTCTGTCTTTGGCGAGAGCATTGGGGCCTAAATTACGGATCAATGCTGTGTGCCCAGGTTTCATTGAAGGCGATTGGCTGCGCGAAGGACTAGGCGATCAAAAATATGAAGAGCTCATGAACTTTCATCGTAAGAATTCACCGCTTGGAGTTACAGCGACGCCCGAGACGGTGGCCGATGCAATTATGTATTTCATCAGCGGACCTCAGGTAGTAACCGGCGAAACGCTAATAGTTGACGGTGGGCGACACCTGACCATGACGCCTCTGGGACGGAGATAGTAAGAGACGCTTCACAATACGATTCGCTGTTACTTAGCTATGGGACGCTTTTGTAGTTTCCGTTGCAGGGTGCGGCGATGCATCTTCAGTTGTCTGGCTGTTTCGGAAATATTTCCACTGTGTTCCTTCAGTACCTTCTGAATATGTTCCCACTCCAGTCTGCGCACAGACATAGGTTCGAGGCGTGTCGCCTCTAGGTGGGCAATCGAGTTAGGCTTATCGATGTCTATTAATAGTGCGCTGAGAATTTCGTCAGCATCTGCTGGCTTAGTCAAATAATTGTCTGCGCCTAATTTGATTGCCTCTACCGCAGTGGTGATGCTCGCGTATCCGGTGAGTATTAGAATACGGCTACTTGGGTTGCTGTGCTTTAGTGGAACGATTAGTCTCAAGGACGTATGGTCACCAAGGTTCAAGTCCAATATGGCATGGTTAAACTGCGTACTCTCTATCAGCAGAAGGGCCTCATCTACGTTAGTCGCGTGTGACACTCCGTAACCGCGATGCAAAAGTGCGCGAGTCATCACCCGAGAAAAAACCTTGTCGTCCTCGACTAGTAAAATATGTTCTTTATCCATTTTTCTGTCTCTATAAGAGCTGGCGGCTATGCTTACAGCGCGGATTGGGGAAGGCGGATGATGCTAAGTGCGCCGCCTTCTTTCATGTTGAGCATCTCGATAGAACCATTGAGTCGCTCGATCGCAGCGTTAGCGAGAAATATTCCTAGGCCCATACTCTCTTTTCGTCTTGAAATAAAAGGCTCGCCAAGCTTCTCCATAACATCTTTCGGAATTCCGGGACCGTCGTCTTTAATCAAGATTTCGAACTTGAAAGGCGATTCTTTGGAAATACTAAAGTGGACGACTACATTGCTGTGTGCAGCCTTGATGGCATTTTCGATAATATTAATCACGGCATGTTTGACACTTAGATTCGAGGTAACGACCGATTCTAAATTGTCGTCAATATGGAATTCGATCGAAGAGGCTGGATGTATGTTCACAATATAATCTTGAATGTTATCTGCGAAGGTCTCGAGCGATACGTTTTCAATTTCTTCAGGATTGTCTTTATTGTAATAGAGATTAAGTTGCGTAAGAGAATTTTTACAGCGCGTCACTTGTTGCCTTAATAGCGATATGTCGCTTTTTATATCGTTAGTCCTAAGCTCTTCGGCATTTAGGTTATCCAAATCGGTTAGCAACACGGCCATTGTAGACAGAGGTGTACCTAGCGCGTGCGCTGTGCCGGCAGAAAGAGTGCCTATAGCTACCAGTTGCTCATTACGTAATTCATTCTCGCGCGCTTGGGCGAGATTCAGCTCACGAATTTTTATGGCATTGGCCATGCGAGTGATAAGCACGGATATTAGAATAGCGCTCACCAAGAAGATAACCCACATGCCCACGAGGTGGAGTTGAAAAGTCATTACTTCGTTCTCTGGAGACAATGACATACCACGATCGGCTGATAGGTCCAGCAGCAAGAACGAGGTATAGATAAGAATGCCCCCTATAGAAAATACATTCACAAAGGTTTGCGGCAGAAGAGTGGCTGTGAGCGCGAGCAATACTAGCAAGTAAGAGATGAGCGGATTGCTCGCCCCGCCGGTATTTAGTAACAGTACGACCAGGAAGAATACGTCTATAAGAATGTGGTAGAAAAGCTCAAAGTTGCTGATAAAATTCGACGCAGAAAGGCGCCGATATCCGATTAGAACGGAAAGTAGGATGCCCGCGATCAAATAGATGATAAATGTGACCGGAATTTCCAGTTCAAAAAAAACATGTAGGATGAACACGGCTGCCACACTGGCGACGGTTACGAAGGTGCGTAACAGAAGAAGCCGCTGTAGGCCCTGTCTTCCGAGGCTCGTGCCATCGGTAGAAACGGGGATGAGAAAGCTGAGGAATTCAGAAATATTAGTTTGAGTCTTCATTCTCCCATTCTACCGTAAAGGCAGTCAGGCGGAAACGAAGGACAGCGTTAGGGACAATATGCCGCAGCCCCTGAGTGCGTTAGGACTGGGCTATGCAATGGGGTAATGGCGGGTTATATTGCATCTCAACTAGGGCATATACCACGGAATAACTAAAAGCAGTACTCCCTTAATGCGACCATGACCTATAGCACAAAACCGACAATGCTGAGTTTGCTAAGCAGAATACTCGAACTTGAATTTGGCGAGTCTCGATTGCAGCACTATGGCTTTTTTGAAGACTCGAATTGCGTGAGCCAAAACACCGCTACCGAACTTCTTGATGGTCAGCATAGGTTCACACACTGCCTTGATGAATTAGTCAGAAAGAACGATGCAAATGTTGTTTTTCTCCTAGTTGGCGATACCCTCCTACAGCTCGCCAAATCAATGGCTGAAACCGGCAAATCCGTCTATTGGTTTGGATCGAAGAGCTTGATGAATTCCGATATCGATGCTCTGGTAAGTTTTCAGTATGCGGGTGAAGATTTTTTGGCATCGACTAATCCGTCTGCCGCTGATGTACTGATTCATGCGGGTTCGATACGTTATCTAGACCAGATGGCGCTGATCAGTAAGAGCCGAAGTTTACTCTGTGATTCTGGTCAGCTTATTCTTTTTAGCGAATTTCTTGTTGATGATTCTTGCATAGAGTATTCAACACTTCCTAACCTTACCTCATTTAAGCAGCTTTCCAAGCGACTCGGTTTTGAGGAGTTAGAGAGCAGAGACCTGTCGGCGAGCGCGTCGCAAACCCTGAAATTGCTGTGTCCATTGCTAGAAAAGCATGGTGCAGTGCTCGCCCGCGAAGCTGCAGAGAATTCTAATCTGCTGGCAGATATGCATGCTGAAATTTTAATTATGCGAGATGAATTCTCGATCAGTAGACGCGGATTTTATCTTTTCGTGTTACGCAGGGAGTCTAATACTTTTTATGAATGGGCAGATGCAGAGTTTGGTGACATTCAATCTTTTAACCCGCTTGAGGTTGCAGACCTGTTTGAGAAAAGTTTCAACGTCGACTTCGATGAAGAACTATGGAATTGGAAATATGTTCAGGGTGATGGTAAGTGTGTGGTTGTGCGCCTCGACAAGCAGAGCGAAATCGTGGCGCACTATGGTGGAGCTCCGCGAAAGATTGCCTATTTTGGTGAATTATCTATGGCTATTTAGCCCTGTGATGTGATGGTGCATCCGAGTATCCGCAAGCAATACGGTAAGGGCAGTCTCTTCTTCGAGGTGGCAGCTACTTTTCTGGAACGGGAGATTGGGAACACCGTAAATCATTTGCTGGGATTTGGCTTTCCGAATCAGAAGACTATGAATATTTCAAAACGTCTCGGCTTGTATGAAAAAACTGATGACTTTATTGAGATTGTCTATCCTGTTTCACAGGCGAGCGAGGAGCAGGAGCGACATCAAGCTATGATTGTCGACTACGATCCTTTTGATGCGGCGTCGCGCGCGGAGATTGATAGCCTCTGGGCCCTTATGAAGGGCGATTATAGAGATGGCATTATCGGTGTTCGAGACGCCGAGTATATTCAGCATCGCTACATGGACCACCCCTTTTCGAAATCGAAGCAGTATCGCTGTGTAATCATACGCGCACAAAGCTCAAAAAAGGCGCTCGCGTTCGCGGTAGTGAAGGAACACGATGGTAATAAGCTGTTGATGGACTTGATATGCCCGGTAGCAGTAATGAAATCGGCAATATCCATTTTAAATCAAGAGCTTATCTTAGGAGAGGGAGGCGCGGTTTTGCGCCTGTGGGTTACAAGTTCGGGCAAGGATAAGGTCTTCACCGCCGGCGCGATTGTGAATGAATTGGGTATTGAGATACCCTGTAGTAGTTGGAATCCCGGACCTAACTCAGGGGTGCTTTATGGCGCTTGGTCGCTGACAGCAGGGGATATGGATTTTATCTAGTCAG
The DNA here is from genome assembly GCA_949372635.1 of uncultured Pseudomonadales bacterium. GTDB lineage: Bacteria > Pseudomonadota > Gammaproteobacteria > Pseudomonadales > Pseudohongiellaceae > UBA9145. The sequence continues at coordinate 114,625 of CASIAB010000004.1, read as the reverse complement.
GCTTGCCCTAAATCGTGAATCGGCTTTGTGGCTCTGCGGCTTAAGTAACACAAACTTACTCATGTATTTGAAATCAAATTTAGAAAAATAGAGTTGAATAGCTAATAGGAACAATAGCAAACATGAATAGCAAAAATATTTATGAGATCGATCTCGATCAGAATCAGGCTAATTTTGCACACTTAACACCCCTCAGCTTTATCGAACGCTGTTCTAGTGTTTATCCGCGGAAGGTTTCGCTGATTCATGGTGACAAAGAATATACCTGGGCTGAGACCTACAAACGCTGTTGTTTGCTTGCTTCGGCGCTTCTGAAAATGGGCATAGGCAAGGGAGATACAGTAGCGTTCATGGGAGCCAACACTCCTGAAACATTCGAGGGGCACTTCGGCGTTCCTATGACTGGAGCGGTGCTCAATGCCTTAAATGTAAGGCTAGATGCCAAGGCTATTGCATTTATTCTAGAGCACGCAGAAGCCAAAGTTCTATTCACTGACAGAGAGTACAGCGATACGATAAAGGCCGTGTTGGAGCTAGTGCCGCAGGAGCTAACAGTTATCGATATAGATGATCCATCTTTCTCCGGAGGAGAATTGTTAGGCTCTGAAGATTATGAGGCTTTCTTAAAAAAGGGCGATGACGACTACAGCTGTTTTCAAATTGAAGACGAGTGGCAGGCCATCTCGTTGAATTACACTTCGGGTACCACGGGCGATCCTAAGGGAGTTGTCTTCCACCACCGTGGCGCGTACTTGAACGCAATCTCAAACAATCTGTGCTGGGATATGACGGCGCATCCTATCTACCTATGGACACTGCCGATGTTTCACTGCAATGGCTGGTGTTTTCCTTGGGGATTGGCGGCCGCAGGGGGTACGAGCATCTGTCTTCGCCACGTGCGCGATGCAGCTATATTAGACTCTATGAAGAAGCACAATGTGTCACATTTTTGTGGTGCTCCTGTCGTGCTGAATACGATTGTGAATGCGGATGATAGCCTTAAAGTGGGTATTAAGAAGGGAATAAAAGCGATGACAGCCGGTGCTGCTCCACCTGCGGCAGTTATCGCAGGTATGGAGAACATGGGATTTATCGTTACTCATGTATATGGATTAACTGAGACATATGGTCCATGTGTGGTTTGTGCGCCACAGGACGGCTGGGCCGAGCTTTCGATTAGCGAGAGAGCTGAGCTATTAGCTAGGCAGGGTGTGAGGGCGCCACTGCAAGATGAGCTCATGGTCGCTGATCCAGAGACTCTCACGCCCGTTCCGAAGGACGGCAAAACTATGGGAGAAATATTCATGCGTGGAAACTTAGTCATGAAGGGTTACCTTAAGAATCCTAAGACCACAGCAGAGTCTTTCAAAGGTGGGTGGTTCCATTCGGGCGACCTCGCTGTCTGGGATGAAGAGGGTTACGCTCAAATTAAGGATCGTTCTAAAGACATAATCATCTCTGGCGGTGAGAACATATCTAGTTTAGAAGTCGAGTCTGTATTGTTCAAACATCCAAAAATAATGGAGGCTGCCGTCGTGGCCGCTAGTGACGAAAAGTGGGGAGAAGTTCCCTGTGCTTTTGTTTCGCTAAAAGCAGGTCAGGAAATGGAGGTCGACGAACTAATAGCGTACTGTCGAGAAGAATTAGCGGGCTTTAAGATACCGAAGAAAGTTGTGTTCGGTACTATCGCGAAGACATCCACTGGTAAGGTGCAGAAATTCTTATTGCGTGAGACGGCTGAAAAAGTTGGCTATGCGCTGAAAAAGTAATTTCTAAAAACCTTCTGTAAAGAAACGGGTCATATGACCCGTTTCTTTACAGAATTCAGCCTATGCGCTAATGTTCCAAAGCTTGAGCGCCACTCTCTTTAAGGTGCTTAGACGAGACAAACTATGATGTAGGTAAGTTATTCAATTTGAACTATGTACTAATGAGCAACTAGGGTAGCCACTATGATTTTAAGAAAAATAACAATTGCACTTTCAATTATCTCATACCTATTGCTATTTCCTGCGCTAGTTCTCGCTCAAGTTAGGGTGGTTGAATCTGACAGCCATCGCTTCGAGGAGGTCGCGGAAGGGGTCTGGTTGGTAACGGGTACGGGCGCTGTGTTCACAATGAGTAATGTCATGGTCTTGGTTGGTGAATTCGATACATTAGTCGTTGATTCCCATGTAACTCCTACTGCTGCTCGTGCATTACTGGCTTCGATACCAGTGATTACTGATAAGCCCGTTCGTTATCTTGTGAACAGCCACTATCATTTTGATCATGCCCATGGCGCTCAGGCTTTTCCGGATGGAATCGAAATCATCGGCCATGAATTTACACGGAAGAAGCTTAATGGCGAGCTGGGTAATGTGCTAGAAGAGAATACTTTTAAGAGCTTCTCCGATCCGGTTCCAGCAATGGTGGCGAACCTTGAACGTCAGGCAGCTGCAGAGACTGACCCAGCGCGTAAGGCAAGATTAGAAGAGCGTCATAGGGTGCAGCGAGATTACATGAACGCTATTGGCGAAGTGCAACCTACGCCACCGAATATTACCCTCGAGACAAAGATGACCTTGTTTCAAGTCGTTGCCGATGGCAGTCGTGAGATTCAACTTCATCATTTTGGTCGTGCTCATACTGGTGGCGATGTGATGGTCTATCTTCCGCAGGATAAAATTGTGTTTACGGGCGATATGATGCTGCCGGGACTTGCCTATATGGGTGATGGTCATGTCGATGAGTGGCCAGCTACACTTGATGGTCTGTTGTCACTCGACTTCGATACATGGCTTCCAGGTCATGGTCCGGTGATGCGTACTAAGGAGATAATAGGACACTTTCAAGTTTATCTTCGCGATTTGTGGAGTAAAACCTCGCAGATGCATAGCGACGGTGTCAGCTTCGAACGTGCTGCACAGCAGATCGATATGACTAACCACAGCCAAAATTTTTCGCAGATTCGCGCGGCAGGTGCAGACCCTAGGGCTATTCGCCGGATTTATCAGCTGCTCGATCAGTAGTGGTTAAGCTAGTATTGAGGCACAAAAAAGGGGTTCGTTTGAACTCCTTTTTTGTGCCTGATGTAAACGATTGCCTGTCAGTCTATCGTTGTATAAGGAGCTACGGAATAAGGCTTATTGCTGTAACTGTCTATGATAGCTTGCATGGCCGTTACGCCCACATCCTGACGAACGGTTAGATGTCTGTATGTCGTGATTTGAGTCATCATGATGCCGATCATGTTCTCCACCGGATCAACCCAAAAAATCGTGCCCCATGCGCCACCCCAGCTAAATGTGCCGGGAGTAAGCGGGTCGCGTGCGGTGCCAGCATCATTTACTAGCCCAAATCCAAGTCCAAAGGTATATCCCGGTCCGCGAATGTACACATCATTCTCTCCACTATGATTGCTGATCATAAGGTTTACTGTCTTGGGACTCAATAGCCTCACTCCATCCAGCTCACCACCATTTAACAACATTTGGCTAAAGCGCCAATAGTCGGAAACCGTGGAGGAAAGTCCTGCTACGCCGCCGAAATACGTTGTCTCCCGATACCCGGTCTCTCGGAAGAGTTCGATCGTCTGGTTGGGGCCACTCGGGCTATAGACTGCAGCAACACGACCGACCTTGTCCTTAGGGACTATATAGGAGGTATCGTGCATCTTTAGAGGGTCGAGTATTTTTTCTTGTAGATAGTCGACGAGGCTCTGTCCTGATATGCGTTCCACTAATAGCGCCACATAATCAGTTGAGCTTCCATATTGCCAGTCGTCTCCGGGGTGAAAGCTTAAGGGCAGTGGTGCACGATTGATAAGCGTTTCTTCCAGAGTTGCCTTGCGTGGTAACAGGGCTAATTCTTCTTCAGTCAATACCTCGCGGCTAGGGTCGACCCCAGCAGTGTGGGAAAGCACGTGGCGAAATGTAATGGGTCGATGCGCAGACATACGATAGTTAGTGCCATCCTCTTCGATGACAACTTGCTTACCTTTTAGCTCGGGGATCCAGTCGGTGATGGGGTCGGTTAACAGGAAGTTACCTTCTTCGTAGAGCATCATCAAAGCGGTCGACACTATCGGTTTGGTCATCGACATGATGACGAAGATGGAATCATCCGTCATCAGCTCGTTGGTTTCTTTGTTTTTCCAGCCCTGCGACTCGACATGTATTACCTTGCCGTTGCGCGACACTAAAGAGACTGTCCCCGCAAGCAAATCGCTATCGATATAGCGTTGCATAGTGCTAGAGAGGCGCTGTAGCCGTTCGGATGATACGCCGACGTCCTCTGGTGCGGCAGTTGGGAAATCGTTTGCCTGTGCAAGACTGTTGACGATCAGCATGGGCAGTGCCAAGAGTAGAGCGCAGACCCGTATAAGAGACTGTTGGAGATTCTTCATGACTTACTCCGAATTATTATTTTAGGTGGTAGAGAGTGTGCTTGGATAAGACAACCTGCGTCAGTATAAGTGACGCCAGCGGGATTTGACCAGCAATCGCTTTTGCTTCATTCTCGGCCAACTTTTATAAAGTCGGGGCTTCCCTCAAAATGGCCCCAGCCAAGGGATAGGTAATGACAAACAAAACAGAAGTGGACCGACCGATATTCTTGAAGCCTGGTCATAATGCAGGCGATCTAGTGGAATCCAGCAAGTGGAAGATTCTACGTGAGGAGCGAGGCTTAGTGGAGGTGGATGCTCATCTACCTGATCATCTGTTGAACCCAAGGGACCAGTTGTTTGGGGGATTTACTGGTACCTATGTTGATATGATTTCTATATTCACGGTGCGCACACTATTTAAATCCCAGGAGGATTTTAAGTGGTCAGCAACCGTTAATATGCGCATAGATTATTTTGCGCCAGTTCTAGGGCCGAGATTTTTGCTGAAGGGGGAATTGATTAAAGATGGTCGCACTACTTGTTTGGTAGCAACGCACTTCAACGATATGGAAGGTAATAAATTAGTCTATGCCATTACTACTCTGCGCAAGAGTACCTAGCGCAGAGTAGTAATAGTTATAGAAGCTCAGTCCAATAGAAAGGCTGGAGGGATTGCTCCCACCAGCCTTTCTTCGTCGCGTGCTGTGCTATTACTACTTAACTACAAAGAATAGCCTCTCTCGTCATGATCTGTAATATCCAGACCCATCTGCTCTTCTTCCTGAGTGACGCGAATGCCAGATGTTATCGCACCCACTACCTTTAGAATTATGAACGTGAGTATGCCAGTGTAGGCAGCCACCGAAAAAATTCCAATTATCTGTACCATGACCTGCGAGCCCATAGTCATGCCCTGGGCAAGTCCGTTACCGCTGAAGATTCCTAGTTCGCCAGATACTAATATGCCGGCGAGGAAAGTACCGACGATACCGCCGACACCATGCACAGGAAACACATCGAGAGAATCATCGATTTTTACCTTCTGCTTTAAGTAGATAGTAGCGTAATAGCAGACAATACCGCCGCTAAGCCCAACGAGGAGTGCGCCAGCTGGTCCGACGGAGCCGGAGGCGGGAGTAATCGTCGCGAGGCCTGCTACCATGCCGGTGATTGCGCCAAGGCCGCTGGGCTTGCCAAATTTTATCCATTCTATCGCCATCCAGGTTAGTGCGCCGGTCGCAGCAGATATGTGTGTGACGAACATGGCCATGCCGGCGTTGCCGTCAGCGGCAAGAGCGCTGCCAGCGTTAAATCCAAACCACCCAACCCAGAGCATACCTGCGCCGGTAAAGCTCATAGTCAGGTTGTGGGGCATTATCGGCGCTGTTAGAAAGCCTTCGCGCTGTCCAATGACGAGAGCAAAAATCAATGCTCCAATACCTGCCGTTACATGCACCACGGTGCCACCAGCGAAATCGATCAAGCCCATCTGGCCTAGCCAGCCGCCACCCCAGACCCAATTTGCCACAGGGAAGTAGACTACCAGCACCCACAAGGCAGAGAACAACAGCATGGCTGAGAACTTAATTCTCTCCGCAAACGCACCGACGATCAAAGCCGGGGTAATGATTGCGAAGGTCATTTGAAAAGAGGCGAAGACAGTTTCCGGAATGTCGTTGGAGAGGGAGTCGACAACGACGCCGTTAAACATCATTTTGCTCAGTCCACCCCAGTAAGCCGATTCAGAAGGGCCAAAGGCTATGCTGTAACCTACGACCAACCACAGGATAGAAACTACAACGGCAATTGAGAAGCACTGCATGAGTACAGAGAGTACGTTTCGAGTCCTGACAAGTCCTCCGTAGAAGAGTGCGAGTCCTGGCAGCGTCATAAAAAGAACGAGAGCAGTGGAAGTTAAGATCCAAGCGGTATTGGCGCCGTTTAATACGCCTTGTGCCGAGGCCGCGCTAGGTAAAAGGAGTAAAAGTGCAGCTACGAAATACTTAGTCCTAAGAATACTAGTTATCATTTTATCTGAGCTCCTAAAGCGCGTCGTTGCCAGTTTCGCCAGTTCGTATTCGAATGGTTTGTTCCAAGTTGCTGACAAAGATTTTGCCATCACCGATCTGCCCGCTATTCGCCGCCGTGCAAATTGCTTCAACAACTTGATCCGATAGTTCATCAGATACAGCTATTTCGAGTTTTATCTTGGGGAGGAAATCGATAACATACTCAGCACCACGGTAAAGTTCTGTGTGCCCTTTTTGGCGACCGAAGCCTTTGACTTCAGTTAGTGTCATGCCGCTCACGCCTAATTCAGACAATGCTTCCCGGACATCATCGGCTTTAAACGGTTTAATAATTGCGGTAATAAGTTTCATTGATTCTCTCCGGCATCATTTTGAGCCGCCTCCGAAATTGCAGGAGGCGGTATTGCGCGATTCTGGTTTTTTATTGCTGCTAAATTTTTATGGAAAACTTATCTAATAGTAAAAATGTTAGCACAGCTGTTGGTGTTATTAAGCCTTTGCAAGAGTCTAGGGACTCTATTTTTCGGATTAAACAGCACGACACAGTCTCAAAACTTTACCATGTCATTTCCTAAAGCACCAATTCGGAGCGCTGTTTCCTCGTTCGATTCGGAACAAAAATTTATTTTGGTGCGTTACTGAAACACTGAGCAGCTTTTTAACAAAAAGTGACCCTTAATGGTGCGTTTTTACTAAAAGGCTGCGTAAATAAAATAGGGGTAACTACTCACGGAGGAATTGTAGACAGCAACTCTTAGCAGGGGTAGGGATTATTTATTTAAAAATTATCAAGGCAGCAGTGGTGCACAGAAACATTGCGGCACCATTGTTGTGGTGGATTACTTTTCAGGCAAACTCGACTCTTCATCTTTTAATAGGTATTCAAGCGACGCTCTCTTTCTACTCCAAATTGATGCCAATAACGAACCGCTGATGTTGTGCCAAACACTGAACAGAGCGCCGGGTAAAGCAGCTGTTGCGGAAAAAAATTGAGTGGCGAGGGCTACACCTAGTCCGGAGTTTTGCATGCCCACCTCAATAGCGACGGTCTGGCTCTGCTTTATATCCAGTCCAATTAGGCGGCTAATATAATAACCACCAGCTAGCCCCGACAGGTTGTGCAAGATTACGGCGATTAAGGTGATTAGGCCTACGTCGAGAAGTCTGTCAGCATTGAGTGCCACGACTATGGCAATAATCAGAATAATAATGAGCACAGACAGTGTCGGAATGAAGGGGTCCACTCTATTAGAGAAATCACTCATGAAAAGCTTGCACGAAAATCCCAGAACCACTGGAATGAATACAATCTGCACTATGCTAAAAAGTAACGCCAGAGTATCCACACTAACCGTTTCTGAAAGATAGAAGGCGCAAAGTAATGGTGTCGCTATCACCCCAATGAGTGTTGAGACCATGGTCAGACTTATAGAAAGTGCCACATCACCCTTGGCTAGATAGCAGACGACATTGGAAGCGGTGCCGCCAGCACAACTACCAACAAGAACCATGCCTATGGTGAGTTGGTTCGATAGCTGGAGCATCTTGGAGAAAGTCAGAGCCATAACCGGCATCAATAAGAATTGTAGAACTACGCCCACTAAAATTGGTTTCGGATCTTTCACAATGCGTTCTACGTCGGTCTTGGTGAGCGTAAGCCCCATCAGGAACATGACTGCAGCTAACAGCGGGACGATGGCTGTGTTGAGCGCAGCGAAGGGTGCATTCAGAAAGAATGCGATCAGGGAAATTAACAATGCCCATAGGGGAAAAAGGCTGTTGAATCTAGCAAGCATTTTGAATCTCGTAGGAGTGTAAGTAGTTAACTTGTCCGTTTTTGGTGTGCTGGAGATAATTCGATCAATTCTCTAATTTTCTTTAGCTTCTAAACATGAAAACCCGCGGTCAGCTTAGGTTTGGTAACAATCTCTATTATGGCATTCTATGGCGCTTTAACTTTTACTGGATTGTGACGCCTAAGACTGCAGGAGCCGAAATTATACAGTTCTTGCGGACTAGACTCGAAGGTTAACTGGCAGTGAAGGGCGATGGTAGTGAGATAGTAGGGCGATTAGCCTATGCCGGTGGAACAGAAATCTGGAGATACAGAAACCGTTCTGAGAAAGATACTGAGGTTGGTTTATTTCTTGTGCTCTCCGTGGATATCGAGGAAGCGCGCATCGAACGTCATCGGCAGAATTTACTGACGGGTTAGTTACCAATTACTGGATCGAAGAAGAGCGATTCTAGGATTGCCATAGAGGCACCCTGGGGCGGTTCTTTGCGGTCAGGCTACTTCAGTTTTCCCAGCCAAGATTCGAGGTTATCCCAATCTAGCTGGAAGACGTGCCTCGCGTCCTCGACTATCGCCGCATCTACCTCCGCCCCGGCTGTGAGCAGCCTCTGCGACATGGGTTCGAGCATTCGATTCCAACGAAAATCATCCTTTTCTCCGATCCTGATGTAGAACGGTAGGCTATCTAATTCAACGAGTGGTATATCGGCCTTGATTCGTCCGGGTGTGGCTACAACGCCTCGAAAGGTTGAAGGGTCGCGGGAGGCTATTATGATGGCTTCGCTACCACCACTAGACATGCCTACCAATATGGGCTTGGAATCTTGTAGGGTGTGAGTCGCGCGCAACTGTTCAATAATCTGCGGGAGGGCGGAGCTGTTCCCGGTAGAAAAACCTTTTCCATCGGGCGAAATGGGAACAGCAATTGCCCAACCACGATCAACAAACTCTTTTCCTAACCAGAATTGTGCCTTAGCCATGAATTCATTATTCGAGCCACCTGCAATAAGTATGGCCAGTGGCGGCGGGTTTGCCTCAGCTAGTGGAACATCATGGGGCTCGAAAAAGAACAGTTTGATGGAGGTCCCATCCTGCAACAACACCGTCTGCTCCGCCGCGGCAAGCATGCCGGGAGCCATGAAGAGCAAGAGAGTGACTAGAGTTAGTCGCCGCAGGGTCATGTCAGAGCCATTTCAGATAAATTTTTCAGGCAATGAGTATAGCAATCATTGCCTTTTCGGCGCAGGCAGATGAGATAGAATAACCATTTAAGCCGTTGATTTCCCCTCAAAGAGGACTTCCTAGACAGCCCTGATTACACTACTGTAACTTTTTTACATATTGCGTCTTTAACAGCAAATGCGAGTACTTTATCTAAAGGCCATTGATCGGCACCGGCACAAGGTTTTATCCTTTGCTCACTAAAGCCTGCCTTTAATAGCAGTCGAGATCGTGACGCTAGCTGGTGAACGCAGGATTGCTAAGAAGCTACTTAGGCCGCAGCTTTCTTGATCGAAACAGAAATTGATTTAAAAGAGGGGGTTCGGCTCCTCTTGTCGACAGATTGCGGCACAAGGATGTTCGCTTCCGGGAAGTAACACATCACATTGCCAGGTTTTATGTCGTAAAGCGCTATGCTTAGATTGCGCATTGCGCCGGTCGCATTGCTCACGTCAACCTTATCCTGATCCTTCAATCCGAGTTTCTCTAAATCTTCTGCGTTAATAAACAGCACGTGTCGATGTGACTGCCTGCGGTATATATCCTCTTCGCTATAGATAATGGTATTGAATTGACCTTCGCTACGCACCGAGGTTAGGGTGAACTGTTTAGTATTTTCTGTGGCCTGGTTCGTCTTGGTGTTCCAAGAAGTTTGCGAGGGTATACAGAAGTTGGCCTTGCCAGATTTTGTAGCGAAGTGCGGCTTAGCCAAGTAACGCCCTTCGATATGAAACTCCGCTTTAGTCTCATCAATATCGGCGAGCGCTGCAAACCCTGGTATCAGTTTGGCGATGGCTTTGCGAATAGAATCATGGCGCTTGAATTCTCGAAAGTCTAAGGTGCCTTGGTCTATTACCGCTGCCGCGATAGAGCTAATTATATCGACTTCGGACTGCAGTGCCTCGATTCTATCGAAGCCGCCGTCACTCATCCGCAAGTAGTTAAACATGGATTCCTGAGTCGTCGCCTGTGTCTCTTCGTCGCGCACTCGAATAGGCAAGATAAGATTCTCACCCTCGACACCATTGAGGTGAGTCTGATTCAGTGTAGAGTTGATCATTACCTTGAAGGGAATCCGGTTTAGAGCCTTCTCTGAAAAACTCGTGTCCGGATTGGCTGCGAACAGATTACCCCCCAACAAGAATGCGAAATCAATTTCTCCTCTAGCAGCTGCCTGAATGCAGGCTAAGGTATCCATGCCTTGGTACTTTGGCAGTTCCACTTTAAATTCTTTCTCGATTGCGGAAAAAACCTCTGCTTTCAGAGCAGGCGTGACACCCATAGAACCAATACCCTGCACATTACTATGTCCACGCAGTGGCAACAGCCCCTTGCCTTCGCCGCCGATCATGCCGCGCAGCAGGGCGAGGCTAGCTATGGCTTCAATGTTGTCAGTGCCATTGTGATGATGGGTAAGTCCCATGCCCCAAGAGAAGACTGTTCTTTCACTGCGCGCATAGAGATCGGCAAGTGACTCAATCTGTGATCGTTCCAGTCCACATTCGCTCTGGATATCGGTCCAGCTTAGCTCTGTTACAAATTGCGAGTAGCTATCGAATTGCTCGCAATAGGAGTCGATATACTTTTGATTCACTAGGTCGCTTTCGACTAGGTATTTCGCTATGCCGCTAATCAGAGCAACATCGCCACCTACATGGGGTTGTATATAGTGCGAAGCAACTTCTCCGCCGCCAGTAATCATAGATTTGAAGTTGCTCGGCGAAGCGAAGCGCACCAGACCTGCCTCGCGCGCTGGGTTTACTGCGACGACTTGGCCGCCGCGTTGTCGGCATTCGAGCAGGACTTTGACGAAGCGCGGATGATTAGAAGCGGGGTTTGCTCCAAATACAAATATCAGATCGGCCTTGTGCAAATCGCCATATTGTATGGTTGAGGTTCCGCTACCGATACTTTGGCCCAGGCCGACTCCCGAAGCCTGATGGCAGTAATAGGAGCAGTTATTGATGTGGTTGCAACCGTATAGGCGTGAAAATAGTTGCAGAATAAAGGCGGCTTCGTTTGATGATCTGCCCGAGGCATAGAAAAAACTGCGCGGGGGATCGCTAGAGAGCATTCGTATGGCGATGAGCTCAAAGGCTCGATCATAACTAATTGCTTCGTAATTATCGGACTGCGCCGATTTGTGCAGTGGAAGCGATAAGCGACCTAGGTCATCAAGTTGCTTGGCGCTAAGTTCTCGCAGTTCACTGATGCTGTTCTGTTCGAATATCTGAGGCGGTATCGGGTCTCGGATATCGCTCATTTGTGCTTGGATATTCTTATTGCAGATCTCTATGCGGCTACTGTATTCATTGTGCAGGCCGCCCCGTTGCCCCCCAGTACCGAAGGCGCAGGCCTTGCAGGTATTCTTCGACTGCACGGCGCTGGCTAACTTGCGGGTACCAACTTTCTGGGCGCAGGACAGCACGTACTGCATGGCCTTGAAGCCACCCCCGGTTATCGCCTTGTTGGGTTTTCCGTTGATACTGTTTTCCTTCTGATCGCTATAGGCCTTCGACTTCCATGCGCTCGCTGCTCGCCACCGTGACGAGGATACCATCTAGGGTTGTGAAGGAGCGTTCCTTCATTTCAAATTTATAGGTTTGATATACAACGGCTTCGGCCTGGCCTTCGCTGTGAAGTCGCACCGTTAGAATAGAGTGGTCGTCTTGCCATTGAAAATAATACAGAGCGGCACCTAAACCGATCACAAGGGCGAGGAACATGTAAGCGCCGAGCCTTAAATCTGCAGATAGATTGTGATCATCAGGTTTGACTGTCTTTTCTTTAGATTTCGCTGGGTCCAGAGTGATTAGGGCAGGACTACTCTTTTCCTTCATGTCGCGTTGGCGCACAAATAAAAAGGCGATAACCATCACCGCAAGAGTTAATAGTATTTTTCCAAGCATACTGTAGATTTTCCATTTTCGTTGACAATAGATAGTAACAGTGGGCCAGACAGCTTCGCTACTGTATTAGCTATCGGCAGAGATGCTGCCTAGTTCTGGAAAGCTTTGCGATGACTCAATTACGATTATCAGGTCAGTCTGATTGAGGCTTTTTTGTACGAATGCGATAATTGATCGGCTATCGAAATAGCTAGATAACAATACTGATGGATAGAAGCCTTATCAAATTTCGATCGAACCGGTCGGCGACCCATTGATAGAAGGAAATTCCTCCAGATTTTGCAAAAATCCAGCACAGATTCTGCCAGCTACCTGCCCGCGGGTATGCCCGCGCTCTTATCGCAGATACTATGATGACAAATTTCAAGGCAAGACAATTCGATTAGTTGGTCACGCCAATAACTCCGCATAAGGTCATGAATCGTGTTTGGACTAGCGAGATGCGTACCGAGTTATCGAATGTTAAGATGTTGAGTAACCTGATAGGACAATGTGATTCAAGCAGGGCAGTCCCGGTACTTCTGCGCCATTACCTCTCGGAAAATGGTAAGCTTGTCTGCTTTAATATACAGCCTAATTTCGATGACTCTTTAGAGAGGCTCATTGTTGTAGATGCCCGTAAGACAGACGCGAAGACTCTTGGTCGATTTTTAGGTGCTGATGGCTCTGCGCATTTCAAGTCGTTTCATAAACAGCAGGATAGTGCCTCAGCATGAACAAACTACTAGCCGTGATCCAGCTCATTACTTCCGCTCTGGTGTCTATAATGGCATTGGCTACGTTGATTAATCTGATTTTTATCTCTACTAGGCCCGAAACCATTTCCGTGGTCAATACTCTGGTAGGGCAGGGTGTGCTTATCATCATACTTCTGGTGCTCGCGACAGTCCTATTCAAGAAGGGGCTGGCAAGTTTGAAGCCGGATAAATTGGCTGAAGGTCCCGATAGGGCGGATTAGTACTCTATCCATCTCCTCAACGTGCTACAAAGACCTAGATATCAGGCCTGTTTCTGGCTGATTTTTCCATAAAAGAGTATAATTCCGCATTTTTCCGAGCCCGAGCTTCAGAGACTTCCTTGCAATGATCATCTTCGAAGAAACGAATCGCTTCTCTCAACTGAAGGAAAGCTGTGTTGCCACCATCGGTAAATTCGATGGTGTGCATCTAGGTCATCAATTAATACTTGATCAGCTAAAACAGAAGGCCGAACAGTTTGATTTGCCATCCCTAGTCATACTAGTCGAGCCTCACCCAGAAGAGTTTTTTGCACAGGATGCTGATAGCTGTCCGGCGAGATTGACGGTCTTGCAGGAGAAGATAGAGCTATTGGAAAGCTTCGGAATCGATTTCGTGTTTCAACTGAAATTTGATCGACAGCTCAGTGAGTTGAGCGCAGAAGACTACATCACGGATATATTGGTAGGGGGGCTAGGAGTAAAGAGTTTTATCGTCGGTAATGACTTTCGCTTCGGTCACCAACGCAAGGGTAATTTCGAACTACTTAGCGAGGCTGGCAAACAGTTTGGCTTCGAAGTTGTTGAAACAGCAGCTTACGAGCGTAATGGGCATCGAATTAGTAGCACCTACATAAGAGAGCAGCTCGCTAACGCTGATTTTACCCTTGTCGAACAATTGTTAGGCAGGCCTTATTCTATCAAGGGCGAGGTAGTGCGAGGTAAGCAATTAGGTACTGACCTAGGATTCCCAACTTGCAATATCAAGCCCCAGCGCCTGCGCATTCCCTTGCATGGCGTTTACGCTTGCGAAGTTAGATTGGTCGATCAGTATCGACCCGCGGCGGTAAATATAGGCTATCGCCCCACGGTAACGGAATCGGGTGAGGCGCTGCTGGAGGCGCATATACTAGATTTTAATGAGGATTTGTACGGAAAGACGATAGAGGTCATTTTTCGAAAGAAGATACGCGAAGAGACTAAGTTTTCCGGGCTTGAGGAGTTGAAGCGGCACATCAGTGCCGACGTTGAGCAAGTAAGAGAGCTATTTGGAGTTACTAGCTAAGAATATTCAGCTATTAACAGATACATTACTAAAGAAACCTATACAGCGTGCAGTTCAAGCTATGAGTGATTACAAAGATACATTAAACCTACCGTTTACCGAGTTCCCGATGAAGGCCAATCTTGCTCAGCGGGAGCCAACTATGTTGCAGAGCTGGCAGAAGCTCGATCTCTATAAGCGTATTGCGGAAAAAAATAGCGGTAAGCCCAAATTCGTTTTACACGATGGCCCACCTTATGCAAACGGTGAGTTGCATCTAGGTCACGCGATCAACAAGTCGCTCAAAGACTTCATCGTGAAGGCTAAGTCCCTGAATGGTTTCGATGCCCCCTATATACCTGGCTGGGATTGTCATGGGTTGCCCATTGAGCACAACGTAGAAAAGAAAAAAGGCAAAGCCGGTCAAAAAATATCTCATGCTGAATTTCGTAAAGCATGTAGAGATTATGCAACCAAGCAGGTAGATATTCAGCGGAAGGGCTTTATTCGTCTGGGCGTACTGGGCGACTGGGGAAATCCCTATCTAACGATGGACTTCGAGACAGAAGCTGACATCGTGCGGTCGCTGGGTAAAATAGTAGAGAAGGGCCACCTCGTTAAGGGCTACAAGCCAGTGTACTGGAGTGTTGTCGGAGCCTCTGCGCTAGCCGAAGCCGAGGTTGAATACCAGGACAAAGATTCCTTCGCGATAGATGTGCGTTTCGCGCCCCATGATAGAGATTCATTTTTGGCTGCTTTCTCAACTGCTAGCTCGCCTATTGATGTTGACGAGAATATATCAGTTATTATATGGACGACAACGCCTTGGACACTACCATCGAATCAAGCAGTCTGTTTGCATTCTGAGTTAGACTATGCGCTGGTTCGCTGTGAACTGGATGAAGGTGCTGAGTTAATCGTTATAGCGAAGGATATGCTCGAAAAAATAATGGGTCGCTATGAGTGCGGTTCGTTCGAGGTAGTGGCTCAGGCGACTGGCGCAGAGCTGGAAAACCAAATCCTTAAACATCCCTTCGTCGAGAGAGAAGTGCCGCTGATTCTAGGTGAGCACGTAACCACAGAGGCCGGAACCGGAGCGGTGCATACTGCACCCGATCACGGTGTCGACGATTTTAATGTCGGTGCACTTTATGATTTAGGCACATTGAATCTTGTCGACGAGAACGGTGTTTTCACCCAAGGGGCTGGCGAATTCGCTGGCGCTCACGTCTATAAGGTGGATGAGGACATCATCGCTAAGCTGCGTGATGTGAAGGCGCTGGTCGCATTGGATAAGATCAATCACAGCTATGCACATTGCTGGCGGACGAAGACCCCTCTGATTTATCGCGCTACTCCGCAGTGGTTTATCAGCATGAGTGATCAAGACCTGCTGGGTAAATCATTAGCTGCGGTTGAAAATGTTAAGTGGATTCCGGATTGGGGTAAGGCGCGCATCGAGCTCATGTTAAAGGGCAGTCCAGATTGGTGTATCTCTCGCCAGCGTACTTGGGGCGTGCCGATTACACTGTTCGTCAATAAAGAAACACAGGCTCTGCATCCTCAGACTGCTGCATTGATCGAGCAGGTGGCGCAGCGCATCGAGAAAGCTGGTATCGAGGCATGGTTCGATTTGGAGCCTCAGGAATTACTGGGTGACGATGCGGCAAATTACGAGAAAGTTACTGACACGCTAGACGTATGGTTCGATTCTGGAGTGAGTCATTATTCCGTCATGGCGAAGAGAGAAGAATTGACCTATCCGGCTGATCTTTATTTGGAAGGTTCAGACCAGCATCGCGGATGGTTTCAGTCCTCGTTGAAAACTGCCGTGGCAATGAACGATACCGCTCCCTATAGGGAAGTGCTAACCCATGGGTTCTTCGTGGATGCAGACGGCAAGAAGATGTCGAAGTCCTTGGGCAATACCGTCGCGCCAGATTTAATCTTTAAACAGTATGGAGCTGATATTCTGCGCCTCTGGGTAGCAGCGACGGACTATCGTGGCGAGATGACAGTATCGGATGAAATATTTAAAAGGGTTGCTGATTCCTACCGCAGAATTCGGAACACCTCGAGGTTCATGCTTTCCAATCTCAACGGCTTCGATCCGGAGAAAGATCAGGTAGAGGCGCAGGAGATGATCGCTGTCGACTATTGGATAACTCGGCAATGTCAGCAATTGGAGAAAGAGATTATCGAACATTATGATAATTACAATTTTCTGAATATCTATCAGAGGATTCATAGTTTTTGTGTGGTCGAGCTCGGTGGTTTCTATCTCGATGTAATCAAAGACAGGCAGTACACAACTCAGGCAGATAGCTTGGCTAGGCGATCAGCACAGACGGCTCTATTTCACATTCTCGAGATGTTTAGTCGCCTGATTGCACCGATACTCAGTTTTACAGCAGATGAGATATGGCAAAATATTCCGGGTAGCCGAGAGGAGTCGGTATTTCTATCCAACTTCGCCGATGGGATCTCCGACTACCCAGAATTGAGTGCTTTTCCTGATGCATTCTGGCAGCAATTACTTGCGGTAAAGACCGTGGTTAATAAAGAGCTTGAAGCGAAGCGAGCGGCAAAGGAAGTAGGCGCTAGTCTAAGTGCGGAAGTCGATGTTTATTGCGACGATGCGCTAGTTAAATCGCTAGCAAGCTTCGAATCAGAGCTGAAGTTCGCGCTGATCGTGAGTAGGGTTGCAGTATATCCGTTGTCCGAGGCGCCAGACTGATGCTAGTTCTACCGATCTAGACACCGTAAAACTGGTAGTGTCTGCGTCAGCTCATGAAAAGTGTGAGCGCTGCTGGCACCATACCGAGGATATAGGACAAAGTACCGGTCACCCAACGCTATGCCAGCGCTGCGTAGTCAATGTTGATGGAGAAGGCGAGCCGCGCGATTTTGTTTAGGATTTTACTTCGGATCAAGCAATGACCCTAGAAACAACACAGAGCATAGCGGCTGGATCACTGGTCAGCCTACACTTTTCTCTCGCGCTTACTACCGGTGAGTTAATCGATAGCAATTTCGAGCAGCCGGCCGCAAGTTTTCGCTTGGGTGACGGTAGCATGTTGCCCGGCTTTGAGCAGGAATTGCTTGGCCTAAGCAAGGGCGACGAAATTGAGACCGCATTAGCCGCAGAACAGGCCTTTGGGGCAGTTAACCCCGCGAACAGACATCGATTCCCCATTGCTAAATTCCGGAATTTGCTGGAAGATGACTTGATACCCACTGAAGTAGGTGCTGTTGTTTCATTTAAGGATGCCGGCGGATTTGATCTTCCCGGTGTCATCGCAGAGCTAACAGAATTCATGGTGGTAGTTGATTTTAATCATCCACTGGCAGGCAAGGAAATAGTTTTTAAGGCACGGATCAATTCGGTAATCGACGCCGACGTGGAAGCCATAGAAATAAAAGTATAACCATCCTCAAACCACCTATCTCGAGGCCATAGTGAATATTCAAGTTGGACACGACACATCGAATGCAACATCCATACGCCTAGCGAATCCCAGAGGATTTTGTGCGGGTGTGGACCGGGCAATAGATATTGTGAATCGGGCCTTGGATATTTTTGGTGCACCAATCTATGTTCGTCACGAAGTGGTCCATAACAAATTTGTTGTGGCAACTCTGCGCAAGCGCGGAGCAATTTTTGTCGATGAGCTTGCAGATATCCCAGTTAAAGATGAGCATGGAAGGTCATCGATCGTTATCTTTAGTGCCCATGGCGTATCGATCGCGGTGAAAAAAGAGGCATGCAACAAAGGGTATAAGGTATTCGATGCAACCTGTCCGCTAGTGACTAAGGTGCATCTTGAAGTAACGAGGTTTAGCGAGGAAGGCAGAGAATGCGTGTTGATTGGCCATCAATTTCATCCAGAAGTTGAGGGCACGATGGGCCAATACGACAAATCGGCAGGCGGCCAGATCTACTTAGTCGAGTCTGTAGAGGATGTAAAAAAGCTTGAAGTAAATAACTCAGACAATCTGAGCTACGTAACTCAAACCACATTGTCTATGGACGACACTTCCAAGGTTATCGATGCGCTACGAGAAAGGTTCCCATCGATCAAAGGCCCGCGTAAGAAGGATATTTGCTACGCGACGCAGAATAGACAGGATGCAGTTAAGCAACTTTCTCTAGAAAGCGAATTACTGCTTGTAGTGGGTTCACCGAACAGTTCGAACTCAAATCGATTAAAGGAATTGGCGGAGAGGCTGGGCTGCGAGTCTTATCTTATCGACAGTGTCGAGGACATCGACCCACAATGGTTTGATGGAAAGTCAAAGTTTGGTGTTACTGCTGGAGCTTCGGCGCCGGAGGTTCTGGTGCAGCAGGTGGTGGAACGGCTTCGGGAAATCTGTCATCAAGAGCCAGAAGAGTTAGAAGGGGTCAAGGAGAGCATTGTCTTCAGTCTGCCTCGCGACCTGCGCGGCTAAAACGGATTCTCCACATTCAATCTTACATCTTCACTAGTTCTTCGAGCTTTTCCTGCAGCGCTGTCAAGGCGACCGACATCTGTTCTGCTTTTTCACGCTCCTTGGCGACTACTGCTTCCGGTGCGTTATCCAGAAACTCCTTGTTATTCAGTTTAGCCGATACAGCTGCCATGCCAGTTTCTAGTTTCGCTATTTCTTTCTCTAAGCGAGTGCGTTCCGCCCCGATATCGATGAGCCCTGCCATCGGCACCAAAATTTCGATATCACCATAGAGTTGAGTTGAAGCGGCCGGTACTTCCTCTTCAGGATTGAGCCATTGGATGCTCTCCAGCTTTGCTAGCTTCTCAAGATAGGGACGGTACTCTTCGAGTTTTGCTTGATCGTTCGCGGTTCCCCTGTTGAGGAAAACTGGAATGGCCTTAGCTGGAGAGATATCCATCTCACCACGGATATTTCGAATAGCAACAATGATGCCTTTAATCCACCCTATGCCTTTCTCGGCGTCCAGATCGACGTTCGCCTCATCGGGTTGCGGATAAGGCTGCAACATGATGCTCTCGCCTTTAATTTTTAGCAGCATAGCAATAAGCTGCCAGATCTCTTCCGTGATATACGGCATGAAGGGGTGCAATAATCTTAGGCTTTTCTCCATGATGTTTAACAACATCCAGCGAGTCGCCTGAGCCTCGTTAGGATTGTTTTCTTCATCCCATAGCACTGGTTTAGAAAGTTCGACATACCAGTCGCAGTACTCGTTCCAGACAAATTCCTGAAGAGACTGAGCGGCAAGATCGAATCGGTAATTTTCCATGTATTCTTCGATGTTAGATGCGGTCTGTTCGAAGCGACTGCTGATCCATTTGTCGGCAATGGATAGATGCTTAGGCGAAATGCTAGAGCTATCCACAATTATTTTCCCCTCGCAGTTCATGAGCACGTAGCGAGCAGCATTCCAAATTTTGTTACAGAAATTTCGATAGCCTTCAGTTCTCCCTAGGTCGAATTTAATATCCCGGCCCGTTGACGCTAGAGAATAAAAAGTGAAACGCAGGGCATCGGTACCATAGCCAGCGATGCCTTCGGGGAATGCATTACGTGTCAGTTTTTCAATCTTTGCTTTAAGCTGCGGCTGCATCATGTCTGCCGTTCGTTTTTCCACCAGCTTCTCGAGTTCAATGCCGTCTATAAGGTCGATTGGGTCGAGTATGTTTCCCTTGGACTTGGACATCTTCTGTCCCTGCTCATCTTTGACCAATCCTGTGATATACACTTTCTTGAATGGAATCTCGCCGGTAAATTTCAGGGCCATCATGATCATGCGTGCGACCCAGAAAAATATTATGTCGAAGCCGGTAACTAGCACGTCGGTAGGATGGAAACGGTCAAAGAATTTCCGATCATTCGGCCAACCCAGTGTCGAGAAGGTCCATAAGGCGGATGAGAACCAGGTATCCAAGACATCTTCATCCTGACGCAGTAAAACATCATCGCCCAGATAGTGTTTCTTTCTAATCTCGGCTTCGGTCTTGCCAACGTAGACTTTTCCGTCTCCGTCATACCAGGCTGGGATGCGGTGTCCCCACCAAAGTTGTCGACTGATGCACCAGTCCTGTATGTTACGCATCCAGGCGAAGTAGGTGTTCTCCCAATTTTTTGGCACAAATTCTATGTCACCATCTTCGACTGCTTTGATTGCAGGGTCGGCTAATGACTGTACGGCGACATACCATTGATGGGTCAGATAAGGCTCAATGATTACACCGCTACGGTCGCCTCTAGGCACTTTCAATTTATGTGGCTCGATTTTGTCAACGAGCCCTAGCGCTTTCAAATCTTCTACAATCTTCTTGCGCGCTTCGAATCGATCCAGACCTTGGTACACTTTCGGTGCGTTCTCATTTATGCAGGCATCGTTAGTGAGTATATTTATGACTTCTAAGTTATTGCGCTTGCCTACTTCGTAGTCATTGAAATCATGTGCTGGTGTAATCTTTACGCAGCCTGTTCCAAATTCTGGATCGGCATAGTCGTCGGCAATTATCGGTATCTGCCTGTTGCAAAGTGGCAGTTCAACAAATTTTCCGATTAGATTTTTATAACGCTCATCATCAGGATTGACAGCTATCGCGCTATCACCTAATAAAGTTTCCGGTCTGGTTGTGGCAATAATCATATGGCGACTAGCGTCGTCCACGAGTGGATAGCGGAAATGCCACAGCGAGCCATCCTCTTCCTCAGAGATGACTTCTAGATCGGATACGGCAGTAAGTAGTTGAGGATCCCAGTTAACGAGGCGATTGCCACGATATATCAAACCCTCTTCATAAAGGTCGATGAAAACTTTTTCGACCACGGATGAGAGTTGTTCGTCCATGGTAAAGCGCTCGCGAGTCCAGTCTAGCGAGGACCCAAGGCGACGAATCTGCTCGGTGATTATGCCTCCAGACTTTTCTTTCCAATCCCATACTTTCTTAACGAATTGCTCGCGGCCAATTTCCTGGCGCGAGGAGCCAGCTGCGTTTAGCTTTCGCTCCACAACCATTTGAGTTGCGATACCAGCGTGATCAGTTCCTACCTGCCAAAGCGTCGAGCGGCCTAGCATGCGGTGATAACGGATGAGTGCATCCATAATCGCATTCTGGAAGCCATGGCCCATGTGGAGTCGGCCAGTAACGTTAGGAGGTGGGATGACAATGCAATAGGGGTCGCCATCGTCTTGAGGTGCGAAATAGCCTCGCTCTTCCCAGGTCTTATACCACTGATCTTCGAGCTGTTTTGGTTGGTAGGTCTTGTCCATACTAATGAGAGTTTGCCATGCTTTGAAAAAGGGGAAATTATACATGATCAGACAGGGCTTTGCCGGGTTAAGCGGCTGGCTACCCGTCGAGAATTCAGAGTTTGAAGGTTGCGACCTGGTAATTTTTCCTCTTATAGTCGCGATACCTGTTCCGGCCTTGCTTTAGGCTCTCGTGGTCGGCGCTAATTACTTCATTTATGCGACTGAACTGATCTCCAGCTTGACTGGCTTGCTTGCCGAGATTAATCAATACATCAGCATGTTTGGCGCCGGCCAGGCTTGTGCCCACAGACACGGAATCTCTGCTGTCGCCGCTGTCATCTAGTGTCATGTGGGGAATGAAGCTGCTGGCTGCATACTGCCAGAGCAGATCGTCTAGCAATTTCGACTGCTGGTCAGATTCTGTCTGAATATGGATGCGATGGCCCAATGTGTAGGCTTTCTCTGTTAGCCTGCACACAAACAGTAGTCGAGATTGCGCCTCGCTGCTTGGGATTGTGTAGAAATTAACTTGAGCCACGGCTTCTGGTTTCTGCTTAGCTTGTTTAGGCTTTTTGCTGGCTTAGATATTCAACCAATAATGCGACAGGACGGCCAGTGGCGCCTTTCTGTGCACCGGAGTGCCAAGCACTGCCGGCAATATCGAGATGTGCCCATTTAAATTTCTCTGCGAATTTAGAGAGAAAGCACGCTGCAGTGATGGTTCCCGCTCGAGGACCACCAATGTTGGCGATATCTGCAAAATTGCTGTTTAGCAGGGGCTGGTATTCTTCCCATAGCGGCAGCGGCCAGACTCGATCGAGGCTGCTCTTACCACAGTCGATAAGCTCTTCAATTAATTTATCATTGTTACTGAGTAGGGCGCTTACATGCGATCCAAATGTTGCAACCGCGGCTCCAGTTAGCGTCGCTATATCGATAACACTGCGCGGCTTGTAGCGTTCTGCGTAAGTGAGTACATCGCATAATACGAGGCGACCCTCAGCATCAGTATTGAGCACTTCGATAGTCTTACCGGCCATGCTTGTTACGATGTCTCCGGGTTTGGTTGCAGTGCTGCTAGGCATGTTCTCAACAGCTCCAACGAGGCCGACTATGTTGATAGGTAGCTTCAGTTGAGCAACAGTTGCCATGACGCCAATAACACTCGCCGCCCCACACATATCGAATTTCATCTCATCCATCCCGCCACCGCCTTTCAGGCTGATGCCGCCAGTGTCGAAAGTAACTCCCTTGCCAACCAGTACATGGGGTTTGCTATCCGCTTTGGCTCCCTTGTATTCCATCACAATCAGCTTAGCTTCTTCAGCTGAGCCAGCGGAGACAGAAAGCAAAGAGCCCATTTTTAGCCGGCCCATCTGTTTCTCGCCGAGGATCTTTATCTTCATAGAGCTATGTTTGCTGCCTATTGCAGTAGCTTCGTCGGCTAGATAACTTGGAGTGCAGATATTGCCCGGTAGATTGCCAAGGTGTCGTGCACGATTTATACCAGCGCCAATCGCGCTGCCAGATTTCAGTGCTTCCTCTAGTGACTTCCTGCGCGCACCCTTGCTGGGCGAGACGCTGATCAGATTCGCACGGACCGCCTTGCTCTTTGTGCTCTTGGTTGTGTTGTATCTATAGCTGGCTGTTTCGGCTTCTTGGGAGAGTCGCTGGCAGACCCATTCAGGGGTCTCATCTTTTACATTCAGGCTGGCTATAGCAAAGTGGGCACTGGCAGCTTTCGATGCAAATACAGCCTTGAGTCCCGCTGTGAGCATTCTAGCGGCGTTCTTACCATCTAATTTCTTGCTCTCTCCGCCTCCAATTAGCAGCAGGCGCTTGCTCTTTAGGCCAATAGGGTTGTACACGATATGAGTCTGACCCAGCGTACCGGTGAAGTCTTCTGAGCGGACGATCTTGCTAATGCCTTTATCGCCCACTTTATCGGCAAGCTGCGCTTCCTCGCTTAAGCCTCCTTTGTTCCAGACGACGACAGCGATGCAATCGGAATTAATCTTATTTGTGGCACCGGCCTTTATTGAATACTTCATGTTTTGATGAACCCCAACTTATGGCCAACAACAGCCTGAATTTAATGAGAGATAATCCTAATGATATTCAGACACTTAAGCAACAACGATGGCTCTGGAGGGAAGCGTAAAAAACTTAGAGATAAAAAGCTTCACTTTTTCAGGATAAATTGACTAAAATCTTGAACCATATTGCTGAATGTCTGTCCTATTAGTGTTGATGTCTTGACGTTTAAAGGAATGATTATGCCAAGAGTAAAGATTACCTCGCCTGATCAATTTTTGTTCAGCATGGAACGTCGTATTGGTATAAGTGATGTGAATTACGCAAAACACCTGGATAGCATAGCGATGGTGAAGATCCTGCACGAGGCTAGATTGCAGTTTCTGGCGAGTCTTGGCTTTACTGAGGGCAATATCTTTGGTTTAGGCATGGTGGTCACCGATCTCGCGGTTGAATATCGCTCCGAATCGTTTGCCAATGACATGCTTGTCATTGATGTGGGCGTTAGCGGCTTTAATCGTTACGGTTTCGATATTGGCCTGCAGGTTACCAACAGCGCACTTGAGACGATGGTCTGTAACGGCAAGATGGGCGTTGTCTTCTTCGACTTCGATAAGCATCAAATCATAGGCGTGCCGCCTGCATTTAAGGCGCTACTTGGACGTCAGGAATCTCAGGTCGCTTGATTCGTGCCTACGCGGTTTTCAGCCTAACGTTTCATCCGGATTTCGCGTAAGCTGTGAGCTCTTCCAAGTAACGGGTGTGCCCCAGTTTGATCATATTCCGCTACCTCAGTAAGCAAATCCTGCAAGTAATGGCGTCTGTCACACTAATCCTTTTAGTCGTGGCGCTAACCAGCCGCTTCATCCAATATCTTTCTCAGGCGGTAGCTGGAGAGCTGGCATCGGACGTTCTATTCTTGCTCATGTTCTATAGATTGCCCGATTTCCTGTTGGTTATTCTCCCTCTCGCGCTCTTTCTCGGAATCCTATTAGCCTATGGCCGGATGTATGCGGACAATGAGATGGTAATTTTGATCGGTAGCGGGTTTAGCCAGAGAAAGCTTCTACTAGCTACGCTTGGAACCTCGTCGATTGTAATGATAATTGTTGCAGTGCTCAGTTTTCAGTTGGCGCCCTGGGGAGTGCGGAATACTGAGCAGTTGAAGCAGAATCAGGATCAGCTTACCGAGTTGGACCTAATAGTGGCAGGGCAGTTTCAAAGCTTCGGAGATGGCAATCGCGTGACCTATGCAGAGCGCATCGATTCCTCATCGATGGACGAACGTCAGCTACAGAATGTCTTCGTTGCAGTTAGTGGTGTTGAAGATGGAGTAGGGCAGAGCAGTCCTCGAATTATTGTCGCCGAGTCGGCGCGGCCTGAAATCGATCTCTATACTGGCGCTCGCTTCATGCGCCTCGAAAATGTATTACAGTATGATGGGGCACCCGGCGCCTTGGATTTCAGTATAGGTCATTTCGATGTGCAGTCTATCCTTTTGCCCGATTCGACTAGCATCGAACCTATACTGGAGGAAGAGTCTCTAACCACAATGCAACTTATTGGCTCGGATCTGCCCCAGCACCAGGCCGAATTACAATGGCGAATTTCAACACTGCTACTCATTCCAATTATAACTCTTATTGCCGTTCCCCTAAGTAAAGTCGATCCGCGGCAGGGCCGCTACAGCAAGTTGGTGCCCGCAGCTCTATTGTATGCAGCCTATTTCGTGCTGTTGCAGTTTTCTAGGGACATGATCGCCGCCCAGAATCTGCCGGCATTGGTTGGCATGTGGTGGGTGCATGCTGTCTTCATCGGCATAGCATTGCTGTGCTATCGGTTCTCTAGCCTCGGAAAATCGTTTTCCTTAGGCGGTTCTAGTTGAACGGGCTAACGCATGGGTCGCTCTTCCCAATATCGTGTTCTTGCAGGTTAAGTAAAGGCTAGTCTTGTATCATGGCGAAGATTGATAACCATATTCGCAACACAGTGCTACTCGCTATGCTGGTTGTCGTTTCGCTTATCATCTCGGTTGATCTGGTATTCGCTTTGGCGGAAGAGATCTCTGATATCGATGAAAATTACTCGCTGATAAATGCTCTCAGTTTTATTGGCTTGACGCTCCCTACTAGCATTTATGAGTTGTTGCCTTTTATTGCGCTGGGGGGGGCTCTAATCGGGCTTGGAATATTGGCATCCAACAATGAGTTGATAGTGTTGCAGGCTGCAGGCGTTAGCGTATGGCGAATTGTCTGGTCTGTGCTGAAGCCTACAATGCTCATTATGTTGCTGAGTCTATTGCTGGGAGAGTTCATCGCACCTCCGCTGGAGCAGCTTGCGCAAAGCAACAAGGCAGTGAAGTTGAGCGGTCAGGACGCTATCACATCCAAGCAAGGTACGTGGCGTAAAGTCGGCAATGAATATATTCACATCAATGCCATAGCGCCAGGTGGTGAGATGCTTTATGGGGTGACGCGTTATGAGGTGGGTAGCAATCGCAGAATTGTGTCTAGCAGTTTCGCAGAATTTGCTACCTACATAGCTAGAGAAGACTCGAGTTACTGGCAGCTTAGTAATGTGAGAGAGAGCCGCTTTGGGCTTAATGCGATCTCCGCTCAAGCGTATCTGCAGGAAAACTGGCATATTGACCTGTCGCCCGAACTGCTTGCGGTGCTGCTGGTAGAGCCAGACCGACAGTCGATTTCAGGCCTTTATCGATTTGCGCAATTCTTCGATGCTCAGGGCCTAGATTCGGCTACCTATTTTCTCGCGTTCTGGAAAAAACTGCTACAACCTCTTGCGACGCTCGCGTTGGTAATTCTTGCCATATCATTTGTCTTCGGACCGCTGCGGGAATCGACAATGGGTTTAAGAGTGTTTGTGGCGCTTGGTATTGGCCTAGCTTTTACTATTATACAGCGGCTGATGGAGCCGGCGAGCTTGCTGTATGGATTTAACCCGTTGCTTGCGGTACTTACGCCTATTGCTATCTGCGGGTTGCTAGGGCTCTTTTTGATGAGGCGTGTGGGCTGATCGGCCCATTTTGAAATGAACGAGTCATGTTACTTTTTGTTAGAGATAATTTGGATAGAGATTAATTCACTAATGCTTACCTAGTTTTAGATCCTACGATTCACGACATGGAAAGTCATACTGAATACGTGGAGAAGATCCTTGCCGTAATTAGCAAGCATGATGTAGCTCCTTTGGTTAGTGGAGCTGCTACCGGCATTCTGGGAGCACTTTGATAGATTAGCGCTACCTAATATGATCTAATTATTAATTATTATCACCGCCGAGAATACGCAATGTTTAAAGAAATAAAGCTGGAAGTGAGTAAAGCTTTTATTGCTATTACAATGTTCTGTGTTGTTCCCATGACACATGCAGAAAGCCAATATGACCCCACGACCGGAACTGTAATAATTGATAGTATTTTATTTAATGGGACTCTCTATAAAGAAGTCATAGTAATCCCCGGCAGTATAATTTCGATCGGGGCATCATTGCCTGCCGAAAGCAGGATAAAGACAAACCTATCTGCAGTTTACAACGGCCTAACCGGCCATCTCACCTTACAAACTGTCATCGTAGATAGACTTAGCTATTCTGATGTAGTTATAACGATCAAAGAAGCCACATCATATGATTCTGCCGAGTTCATTGGTGTCGCAGATGATTACAGTGATAGATCTGGAGTTAACCTTAGTTATTTAGCCGCCAGTGATGTTTCGCAATCTTATATCGATACAACTCTAGATTTTGCTCTGCGAGTTACCAACGATTGGTTTAAGGACGAAAGCCCCTTCTGGAAGCACTATCACCCGATTGACATCTGGTTAGTAGGGTCTGACTTAGAAGCTGCTGTAGCGCTAAACGTGAGGGCATGTGAAAGGCTCAGAAAAGTTTACCCTGACCGGTACTTACGAGATGCTTGCAACCCTGACAGTGGCAGCGGTCTTGAGTTTGCTAAATTTGATGATTACATAAATGGCGGAGCTTCAATCAACAGTAGTGTCATATTAGATGGCTATCATTGGATGTATGTTGGGCCTGGCATGGAGCTTGGACGCACAATCGCGCATGAGGCTTGGCATATGTGGCAATTGGCTCATTTAGTTATAGAAGACAACGAATGGGTTGAGGCCACTGGGCTAAGAACAAATAATAGTAGCGATAACGAATCGATTCAGAACATCCTCATGGGAAAAGAGACTGGGTCTCTTGCAGATTGGACGCCAATAGATACTAACAATTCTTATGGCAAGGGGCCTGGTGAGAATAATGGAACCTGGTGGCATGAAGGGGGCGCGGAGTATATGGCTATTTCGTGGTACTCAAGGCAGCCCGAAGCGAGAGCTTTCTCCGAAAATCAAGAGGAGCTGAACGATTATCTCAATGACCAGATTTCTGTGACGATTAGAGATTACGTTCAGCAGTTCCGAGACACTGGATTGAAAGTTTATGAACTAGCCTATAAGCACGGCAACCTAGGCTACAAAATTGGATTCCTGTTCCACGCATTCCTTGTTAAGGAAGTTGGATTGGATGTGATTAACAATGGATTTTGGGGCGAAGTTGGAAAACTAGGTTTTGATAGCGCGTTCCTTAAATACTTTGGAAAAACATACCAAGAGTATGGGCTAGAGTTTGAAGCTCTTGTACAAAAACCAGATTCTGAAATTTTCTCGCTGCTCATTCTTCCTGCAAGTTAAAGAACATGACGAATCCTAATGCCAGCAAGGTGGGCTAGTATTGGCAGAGGCTGGAAAATCCAAATACTATTGGTAGTTTGTATTACAGTATAAATTTAGTCGTTATAATTAATATTTATATAAAACAGTAATTTAATTGGTTATTTCGGGAGTTGCCCCCGCTACCATCGTTACTTGCCCCCCCTCTCGGTTTCCGCCAGGGGGTGTTTTGTTTTTTGCTTTTCGCTAAGCACGGGAATGAGACACGGGCTAGACGCGAAGAGCGCAGCGCCAAGCTGGCGGAGCTTTATGGGATTGAAAAAGAAATGCGCAGCATGGGCATGGTAGAAGGGTCATGGGTAAGCCGAAAACTACCCAGTAGGTGATTGGTCGTCCACAATAGTATGTATACGGGTGCAATGGAACCATTCTGACTTGTCGGAGTGTACCCCTAAGGGTGGGGTGCTGGCTGGGCGGTTACTAGAGAGCTCGGGGGGAATTAAACGCTTACAAGCCCTCTCTTTGACAAATTCAGAAGCAAATATGTAAGCATTCTGGTACTGTAAATTTTAGTGCTATCAATATTTCTGAAGGCAAAGAAAAGTCAACTAAGTAAGGAAAAACATGAAAGCTATATGCTCATACGCTAAAAATTCCTATATTGGTATATTAAAGGGGCTTGGATTCTTTATATTTTTTTTGACAATATCAGCAACCAATAACGCTCAAGAAAACTGTGCGCCTACTGATGGATTGGAGTTTATTTGCGGAGTAAATCAGGCTGAAGATTTAATTCGGATACCGAATAGTAATTTTGTAATCGCTTCAGGGAGAATATCTGATTCTGAGGGTCAACTTTATGCAATAGATAAAAATACAAGAAATGTAACTGAATTATTTCCACTTAATGCATTGGAAGCAAAGCTTGATACAGAAATGTTTGGTGACTGTCCTAGCATAATTAATACTTTTCAACCCCATGGAATTTCCATTCAGGAAATGGGAGAGGATGAATATTTACTATACGTCGTCGGTCATGGGTATCGAGAGGCGATTGAAGTTTTTTCTTTGATGATTAATGATGATATGCCGTCGCTCCAATGGGTGGGCTGTGTGGAAGCTCCCGATGGAGTCGAAAGATTTAATGCGGTCACAGCACTTCCCGACAATAAAATTGCAGCAACTCATCTTCCCCCCCCAGGAAGCCCTAATCGGGGAGCAGGGGAAGTTTGGGAATGGTCGAATAGACAAGGTTGGAAGATTATTGCTGGAAGTCAAATGGCAGGACCAAATGGAATAGTAGCTTCATCAGATGGCTCTACTATATTTGTTGCCGCATACCTTGGAACAAGTCTGACAAAGCTTTCGCGACAGAATTCTTCGCAGTTAATACAGGTGGATAGTACCTATTCAATTGATAATATTCGCTGGTCTGACGAGGGTGAACTTTTGCTTGCCGCCCATGATAGGAATTGCACCCCTAGCCAAGGGTGTTCCATCGGCATAATTGACTCTCCAGTTACTCACTTGCTTAAAGCTAACCCTGAAAATTTGAACATCGAAACTATTCGTGTAATACCTAGCCTTGATGTCTTTCCAATAGGCACTGTTGTTATCGATGTAGATGACGAATATTGGGTCGGTGGAATAGGAGGAGCAGACCGTATTGCAATATTTCGTTAGATATTCCTGAATGCTATTCAAGCATTTATTTTTCCTTAATAGATGCTGAAGTTATTTGCTGGATAGTTAAAGCGAACTTGACAGCGGGCGTACAATATTCGCTATTGGTTGCTCAAAATAACTAACCGTTCGTCCGCAATAGACTGTAGCGGGGTGCAATGGAACCATCCTGACTTATCGGGGTGTGCCCCGAGGGTGAGGTGATGGCTGGGCGGTTAGTAGGAAACAGGGGTGGGTCTGAGTCCGCTTGACACGCGGACTATACGTTAAGCGCTCAGCTAGCAGAGCTTTATGAGCTTGAGATACTTGGGCGAGAACTGAGACAATTAATTTATTCAGGTTTTTTCTTTAATTATCCCAGCATTGCTCCACTTAGTGTTGACGTTCAACCTGTATATACCGTTCCTGACCAAATTAGTGTTTCTAATTCTATTTCACTCTCAGTATAGACAGCGCCGCTCTTAGAGTCTTTGCCAGCCATCTTGAGCGCCCACTTGTGATTTCCTATTTTCTCCCAAGTTCCTGATTGAAACCCTACTGTCCTAGTTCCATCAGGTGAGAAACCCTCTCCCGCCCAACTGCACTCACCAGAATTGGCATCAGGGTCATTTATATCTGCTTCAACAGTTAACGTTCCGTAAACAGTACCATAGAGATCAATCTCGGAAACAGACTCCCAATTTGACTGAGCTACTAATTTGCCTTGAGCATTTTTAGCATAACTTGTTCCCTTGTGCGCGTTCCTAAAATCTGCAATTTTTTCACTCATTTTAAACTCCTCTTAGTAAAGTAACAAAATATTATATTACATTTCTAGTGGTCAACAAAAACTTGGCAGTAAATTAAGTTGTTATGACTCAGTTTGCACCAAGCAAGACAGAGGCCCTAGTCGAAA
Organism: uncultured Pseudomonadales bacterium; assembly: GCA_949372635.1. Taxonomy (GTDB): domain Bacteria; phylum Pseudomonadota; class Gammaproteobacteria; order Pseudomonadales; family Pseudohongiellaceae; genus UBA9145. The sequence continues at coordinate 83,767 of CASIAB010000004.1, read as the reverse complement.
GGGCGGTGAGACTTAGGTAGCACGACCACCTTGCTACGTGACACTTTATCGTGTGCTGCATCGCCATTACTATCTAGATAAATAGATAGATAGCCGAGCCCGAGGAGGAAGAATGCAGGCCAGGCAGCGATATAGCGAATCATTCCTTGCTTGAAATTGATCAGTCCGCCATCGAGAGATTCAAGTTTGATCCGCCACGCGATCATGCCGAGGGTCTGACCACTCTTTGTCCAGAACCAGATATAAAAACCACTGCCGCTTGTTACCATGATTGTGAATAGTAATGCGTCAAGTAGGGGGTCGGTCTGCACTACGCCATCGATTAACTTATTCGACTGGGTGCCGACAATGCGCTGGAGCATAAAAGCAATCACAAACCAAACTGCCACTACGAGAAAACTATCATAGAGAAGGGCGGCCAGGCGCCGCATCAGGCCAGCTCTACGAAGAGGCTCCGATGCTTCGCTTATTTGTTCTACTTCAGTCAATGGTTAGTAACTTTAGAGATGCTTAAAGCTCTTTAGCAGCTTGAATTAGTTCACTCGCAGCCTTCTGCCCATCTCCGAATAACATCTTTGTGTTGTCCGCAAAGAACAGTGGGTTTTCTACGCCCGAGAATCCAGTTCCACGCCCGCGCTTGATAACGATTACGTTGTCCGAATCGATGGCATCGAGAATCGGCATGCCGAATAGCGGGCTGCTGCTATCGGTCTTCGCCGAAGGATTCACAACATCGTTTGCACCGATAACTAGTGCCACGGTTGTGTTTTTAAAGTCGGCATTGATGTCTTCCATATCATAGATCATGTCGTAGGGTACGCCGGCTTCGGCGAGTAATACATTCATATGGCCTGGCATACGTCCGGCTACAGGATGAATAGCGAACTTCACGCTGACACCTTTCTCGGTCAGAATTTGCGTGAGCTCCCAGATCTTATGCTGTGCTTGGGCTACCGCCATGCCATACCCTGGGATGATGACAACTTGGCTAGCGAATGACATTAGAATGCCGGCATCCTGAGCCTGAATCTCTTTCATGACGCCTTCGCTGCCATTTCCGCTTACTGCGACCGCATCTGTACCGAAGCCAGCAAAGAATACATTCGCTACCGAACGATTCATTGCCTTAGCCATTAACTGTGTCAGCAGGGAGCCAGCCGAGCCGACAACAATGCCGGCGATAATCATCGCCGCGTTGCCGAGTACGTAGCCCTCGAAACCTACCGCAAGACCAGTTAACGCATTAAATAGCGAGATGATCACGGGCATATCCGCGCCACCAACTGGGACGGTTATAAAGACGCCCAGAACTAAGGCAAGCAGATAGAAAATGATGATCGTGTCGATGCTATTAGTAAAGTAAATAGCGACACCAAAGCCTAGGGTAACTATTGCGAGTAAAGCGTTAATAGCATGTTGCATTGGTAGCAACTTGCTGCGATTCAAGCGACCATCTAACTTGGCCCAGGCGATGATGCTTCCACTAAATGAGATTGTGCCGATGATGGCGCCGAGGATGCCGAGGATTGCCACATCAGCACCGAGCATGTCAGCTACCGTTGAGCTTCCAGTTACATCGTGCGCGGCTTCATTACTCGCCTTGATCAATTCGACAGCGGCGATTGCAGCGGCTGCTCCGCCGCCCATGCCGTTATACATCGCAATCATCTGTGGCATGTCGGTCATGGCGACTTTCTTGCCGCTGTACCAGGCATAACCACCGCCTAGTGCTATAGCGATGATTATCAGCATGATGTTGATGCTGACTTGATCGCTGTCGAGTATTTGTGGCGACATGAACGTGGCTAGAGTTGCGAGCACCATGCCTGCGCCAGCCCAAAGTATTCCGCGTCTTGCGGTAACCGGGGAGCTCATCTGTTTGAGTCCTAGAATGAACAGAGCGGCTGCTATCAGATACGCTGCTTGGATTAGTGTTTCCATCTAAGAATCCTCGCCTTTTTCTTTTTTATCGCTAGGTCTAAACATCTCCAGCATGCGCTCGGTGACAACATAGCCACCTACTGCATTGCCCGCGCCTAGCAGAACGGCAATAAAACCGATGGCTTGTTGCGCGGTTGTCTCAGCGATGCCTAGCGCGACCATCGCGCCAACTAATACAATGCCGTGCACGAAATTTGATCCTGACATGAGAGGCGTGTGCAGAATAACTGGCACCTTACTGATAATTTCGTAGCCCGTGAAGCCAGCTAGCATGAATATGTAGATTGCCGCGAGACCTTCGATCATGTGGATGCTCCTTCTAGCTGTTCTTTGATGTCGGCATGGCGAATCTCACCGTCATGAGTTATCAAGCTTGCGCTCAGAATCTCGTCTTCGAGATCGATATTGATGGCGCCATCTTGTATCAATAATTCTAAAAAGTTGAGGAGATTTTTTGCGTACAATTCGCTGGCATGATTGCTAAGCATGCTAGGCACGTTGGCTGGGCCATAAATTTTTACGCCATTGTGGAGAATAGTCTCGTCAATTTTTGTCAGTTCACAGTTGCCACCGCCCTCCGCTGCGAGGTCGACGATAACGGAACCGCCACGCATTCCTTCGACCATCTGTGTATTGATGATTAGAGGAGAAGGGCGTCCTGGTATCGCTGCTGTGCTTACTACTACATCCGCGGCTGCCACATGTTTGGCAAGAATAGCTTGTTGTTGCTGGCGTTCTTCGTCGGTAAGCTCTCTAGCATAACCTCCGTCGCCTTCCGCTTTGATCTCAATGTCGACAAACTTTGCGCCTAACGATTCGACCTGATCTTTTACTGCTGCTCTAACATCATAGCCTTCAACTATCGCGCCTAGACGTCGAGCTGTGGCGATAGCCTGCAGTCCGGCGACACCAGCCCCGATAACTAAGACCTTCGATGGTCTGATCGTACCCGCGGCAGTCGTTAGCATGGGGAAGAACTTGCCGAGTAGGTTGCTCGCTAGAAGTACTGCCTTATAACCTGCAATAGAGGCTTGTGAAGAAAGGGCGTCCATGGCCTGCGCTCTGGATATTCGAGGAACTAGTTCCATCGAGAACGCACTGATTTTTTTTGCTTTGAGTTTGTTGAAGCGTTCCAGATCTGAGTGAGGATTAAGGTATCCGATCAGAATCGACCCTTCCTTAAGCTGCTCAATTTGCTCGTTGGTAGCAGGATTCACTGTCAAGCAGATATTAGACCCGCCAAGGATTGCAGCGGAAGAGGCCGCAATCTCAGCATTCTCGTAGTAGTCGTCGGTATAACCTGCAAGCGCTCCGGCCCCGGTTTCTAGAGATACCTGTATATTCTGCTTCGCTAGTCGATTTACGATATCTGGCACTAATGCGACCCGCTGCTCGCCTTCGCGAACTTCTTTAGGGACACCGATTTTGATCGTCATACTAAACCTCAGATGCTCAATTTTTCATGAATGCCGCAGTATATAACGATCCCACTCAAGTGCAAGTTCGCGTAATTAATGAGTTTTTGGCTTATCTCAGTTTGTAAATTTTGCTAGTATCCGGTTCTCAGCAGATTCTATAGCCCGCACACTAGGCGTCTCAGGACGCCTAATTTTAATTCGCATCAGGACTCCAGCATGACTGCCCAAGCACATACTCGTCATATTAGTTTATTAGATACAACACTGCGTGACGGTGAACAGACTCAGGGTGTTTCATTTTCAGTTAACGAGAAGGTGAATATTGCCCGTGCACTTCTGCAATCCCTTGAGGTGGACCGTATCGAAGTTGCTTCCGCCTGTGTGTCAGATGGTGAACAACTTGCGGTGGCAAAGATTACTGAGTGGGCCGATTCGGTCGGCAAACTCGATCGTGTTGAGGTATTGGGATTCGTAGACCATAAGCGCAGTGTGGACTGGATTGTGAGTGCGGGCGGAAAGGTTATCAATCTTCTCGCGAAGGGTAGCGAGAAACACTGTCGTGAACAATTAGGTAAAACACTTGATGAGCACATAGCGGATATTGAGAAAACAGTGAGTTATGCGGCCGAGCAGGGCCTGAGCGCTAATATGTACTTGGAAGATTGGTCCAATGGCTATGCTAATAGTAAAAACTATGTGATGGGGCTAGTTGAAGGGACCAAACAATTCGGGATAGCACATTATCTTTTGCCGGATACTCTAGGCCTGATGTCGCCAGAAGAGGTCACCTCCTCATTGAAAGACATGCTGGAAAGCTTTCCAGAGCTAACATTCGACTTTCATCCTCACAATGACTACGGACTGGCTACCGCCAATGTAATGGCAGCAGTAAATGCTGGGATTAATACAATTCACTGCACAATAAATTGCTTAGGTGAGCGCGCCGGAAACGCATCGCTTGCCGAAGTGGCCGTCGCGTTGAAAGACAAGATGGGCATGCAATTATCAATCGACGAGACTCGGATCGGATTGCTTAGCCGCATGGTCGAAAACTTTTCAGGGAAGTGGATAGCCGCAAATACACCGGTTGTAGGAGCTGATGTGTTTACACAGACTGCAGGTATTCATGCCGACGGTGATCTGAAAGGCGATCTCTATGTGACTGAACTCAGTCCCGAACGCTTTGCACGAAAACGCGTCTATGCACTAGGCAAGATGAGTGGCAAGGCTTCCTTGATCAACAATCTAGACGAGTTGGGCATAAGCCTCTCCAAGGATGATCAGGCGAAAGTGCTGGAGAGGATCGTCAAGTTAGGCGATTCGAAGCAGATCATTACTTCCGAAGATCTGCCTTTCATCATCGCCGATGTCATGCAGAGTCGTGACTTTCATAACATAACGCTTCTCAATTGCTACATAAACAGTGGCTTGAATGTCGAGAGCACGGCGAGTATCCGTGTAGAGCTAGAGGGCCAGGAATTGCAAGGCTCGGGTTCTGGTAACGGTGGCTTCGCCGCCTTTTTCGATGCGATTGAAAAGTTGTTGGTTGAGGGAAGTTTTAAGATGCCTGCGCTATTGGATTATGAGGTGCACATTCCTCGCGGTGGAAATATCGATGCACTAACAGAATGTATCATTACGTGGGAATGGCAGGAGCAGGAATTCAAAACCCGAGGTGTCGACTCGAATCAGGTGCTTGCCGGCGTTAAGGCTGCAATGCGCATGATTAATTTGCGCATGCAGGCAGAAAAGCGCTAGCGAGCTCTTACCCTGCTCCTGATTTCTCTATGCAGGAATAGGGGTCTTGTCGAGCTCACTAACGACTAAGTCTCCAAACGCTTGAGTGCTTATCATCTTTACGCCCTCTCCTGGCTTGGAAAGGTCGGGAGTAGAATTTCCCTGAGCGAAAACACTCTGCATCGCGTGCCAAACATTTCTTGCCTCGGCTTCTAGGCCAAAACTCATTTCAAGCATCATCGCAACGGAGCCGATCATGGAATAAGGATTGGCGATGTTCTCTCCAGCAATATCCGGGGCAGATCCGTGGGATGGTTCATAGTAGGCCTTGTCTGGTCCTAGGCATGCCGAAGGCATGAGGCCAAGCGATCCTAGAATGCCGCCAGCCTGATCACTCAATATGTCGCCGAACATGTTTTCCATGACCATCACGTCGAACTGACCGGGATTTAGGCACAGATAAGTTGCTGCCGCGTCTACCAATATATGTCTCACTTCCACTTCTGGATAATTTTGGCCGACTTCTTCGAGAACTTCGTTCCAAAGAACACTAGATTTAAGAACATTCGATTTATGAATGTTGTGGAGTACCTTCTTACGCTTCATCGAAGTCTCGAAGGCCACCTTTGCAATATCTGCTATCTGGTCTTCATCATACTCAAGCATTTCGTTGACGTAGCGTTTTCCCTTCTTATTGATGCCAGCCTCTTTTTTACCGAAATACAATCCTCCGACAAGCTCGCGAATTATGATGAAATCGATTCCTTCACCGATGATTTCGTGCTTCAGCGGAGAGAAGTGCGCAAGGTCCTTTGGAAGATAGACGGGCCTAATATTGGCGAAGGTGTTGTAACGGCGCCTAAGTGGCAGCAGCGCGCCGCGCTCAGGCTGCATGTCCACAGGAATTTTCTTCGATTCCTCATGATTGAGCCCTATCGGCCCTTTCAAGATCGCATCTGCAGAATCGCATAGCGCCTTGGTAGCTTCAGGAAAGGAATGCCCATGGTCGAAGTAGGCGTTTGCGCCGAACGCACCATGTTGTAAATCTAGTTCAAGATTATTGCGCGAAGCGACGAGTTTTAGAATCTTTACTGCCTCTGCTGTAATTTCAGGGCCGATACCATCCCCATCTAGCAGTGCGATCTTATATGCGGTCATGTTCTATCCTTGCCTAAAATATTTGAGCAAAAGCCCGAAAAATATGAGTGTTAATTGATAACTCCAGTCGAGTGTTGACTGTCGACGTCTTCAAACAGGCGCGTAATTTACCATGCCGCCTATTTAGGGAACAAGTGCAAGACTGGTTGAGGTGCGTTGGCGTTTATTGAATGGATATCAATACTGCGGGAGAGAGGAGCTATATTTACGCGGAGTCTCCGCCGCTAGCTGAGTGCGGCGGGTACTCCAGAAACCTCGCGGATAAAAATCAGGGTGAGGATGATAACTACCCTGTAGACAACGCCGTTGCCTATTTCCAAGCCGAAAAAAGTCTTAGATTTCTCTTTCCCCGTGCCAGTCTCGATCTCAATGTTTTTCTCATCGAAATCCATGGCGTTCCCCCGTTTAGAAAAGCGACTATAAACTACTTAGGCGCTCGGTTTGTTTTACTTTCCATATTCTCGCTAGTTTACGATGGGTCTATGTTGTTCAAATGACAAGCATGCAATAGCACTCAAGACCTATATCAGCAAACTGAGCCTGTAATGCACATCAACAGCCTAAGTTGACGCAATACGATTGGTGCCAGTGGGCGGACTTTACTATCTTTTAAAATCAATAATTTAGGAAGAAGTAAATAATTATTCCCACATCTGTTCCCTCTTAAAGCTGATTCTAACTCTCTGGCGTATTGCGCAGCTTGTTACTTAGTTAACCCCTCTCTATTCGCGCTAATAATCCTAAGTCTCCATATACCTCTTGATTTTGAGGAAGTCTCACCAGCCATTGAAGCGGCCCTCTGCAGCCTAAGGGGGCTTATTTGAGGGACGGGAGCGTTCTCAGCGTCTCTTTAACTGTTATAATTGCTGCAAATACCTGCTAAAGCTAAAAAGGAAAAAGAGCAGATATGCTTATTAGTATTGTCGAAATAAAGCATCGCAATACCCAAATCGTACGAGGTGGGTTACAGCTATGGCGAGCGTAATAGAAAAATCGATCAGGACTGTCGTGACAAAAGCGGTAGGCGCCCTAGCCGGTATGAACCGTAAAAGAATGCCTAAGTTGAATGCGGGGAACCCCTATCTTATTGGCCTCAATCAGCCGATGACGGAAGAAAAAACGATTGACTCACTGATCGTAGTTGGAGAGATCCCGCGACAACTTGATGGCCGCTATATGCGCATAGGCCCGAATCCTGTTAGTGCACCAGACCCCAACAGTTATCATTGGTTTACCGGTGAAGGAATGGCCCATGGAGTGCGTATTAAAAATGGTACTGCTCTCTGGTACCGCAATAGGTGGATTCGTTCTAATATCGTAAGTAAGTCATTGGGCGAAGAGCCGGCGCTAGGTGCGCGAAATCTTAGGGCTGATAACGCGAATACGAACATCATTGGTATCGATGGCCGTACCTTTGCGATAGTCGAAGCAGGCGCTTTTCCTGTGGAGCTAGAAGATGGCCTTGACACCCTGAAGCATAATCCATTCGATGACACTCTTGGTGGTTCGTTTTCTGCTCATCCTCACCTAGATTCAGCGACTGGCGAGAGGCATGCTATTTGCTATGACGCTATGTCACAAGATCAAGTTTGGCATGTGGTACTTGATTCCAATGCTCAGGTCATCCGTCGTGAAGCCATTGCGGTCGATGGTGGCCCCTCTATTCACGACTGTGCGATTACCAAAACCTACGTGTTAGTTTTTGATTTGCCGGTAACCTTTTCTATGAAGTCGGTCTTGGCAGGGCATCGCTTTCCTTATAAATGGGATAGTGATCATTCTGCGCGAGTTGGCCTGTGCCCGCGCAAAGGCAGCGGTAAAGACACGATATGGTGTGATGTTGATCCGTGTTATGTGTTCCATACCGCCAATGCCTATGAGGAGGCAAATGGCAATGTCGTTGTAGACGTGGTTGCTCATGAGACGATGTTTGCCAATAGCGCTATTGGCCCAGATTCAAAGCGCTCGCGTCTAGAGCGTTGGACAATTGATGCGAAAACACAGTCTGTGCAGCGCAAAGTTTTGCATGATCATAATCAAGAATTTCCTAGGGTTAACGAAAACTACAGCTGCAAACTAACTCGGTATATCTACTCTGTGGCCCTGGCGATGGATGCCAACGATGAAATTCTTTCGAGGCCCGGTACTGAACTGTTTAAGCACGATGTGCAATGCGGCGAGGTTCAAGTTCGTGACTTCGGCGCCAACCGGCATCCGGGAGAGTTTGTTTTTGTCGCGGATGAGTCAGCGGAAGAGCAAGGCGAAGATGTCGGATGGCTTATGGGTTTTGTGGTTGATCTCGAAAGCCAAAGTACTGAGTTAGTTATACTTGATGCCAAAGATTTTTGCGGTGAACCTCAAGCGCAGATTCATATTCCTCATTGCATTCCTGGCGGATTTCACGGCAATTGGGTTTAGTTTTCTGTTTGAATTAAAATCGTGCCGCTATTCCTTAAATCTCGCTACTGAAGCCAATCTTTCGACTCTCGGTGACCGGCTCGACAAGTTTTAGTATATACAAAGCCCCTTAATTTGTAGGGCTTTGAGGATTGCTGAGGGATTCTCCAGAGTCTTCTGGAGGTGGGAGGAGTTGAACGCTCATCTCAAACCACTGTTTTGTGAATGTATCACTTTGTTACCAATACAAATTTCATCAACTCGCTCTGTTACCTTACTCGCTTGCTAGATATTAATCCGTCCTTTTTTGCCTTTGAGCTGTCAATGTTCTGATGAGGATTACCTTCTTCAGAATATCGTACTGCGAGATTGATCTGTATTGTCCATTTGAGCGTTGAAGGAAGTTGACTGCATAATAGATAAAAATCAAATATCTAAGATATCTGTAGCTGAGATTTCAGGATTTGATTGATGTAGTCATGTTTATCGATTACAGTGAAAGAGCAATTAAGCTTTACCTAGAGTGTCGCGTGACTTTGTTTAATCAAACATGTCGACACAGTTATAATAAAATATGTAGGGGTCATATATGAACTATATCTTACCAGCTGACGATTACGTTGGCATATCCTTTTGGCTTATATCAATGGCGTTAGTCGCAGCCACAGCGTTCTTCTTTATTGAGCGTGATCGTGTTGCAGGCAAGTGGAAAACATCACTTACCGTATCAGGGCTTGTTACACTAATTGCGGCCGTTCATTACTTTTATATGCGTGAGGTTTGGGTCTCAACAGGCGAATCTCCAACAGCATTCCGATACATCGACTGGTTGCTAACAGTGCCGCTGCTAATGATCGAGTTCTATTTGATCCTAACTGCAGTTGCCAAAGTGCCTGGTGGAGTTTTTTGGCGCTTGTTGGTCGGCTCTGTTGTCATGCTCGGCTTTGGTTTTGCTGGTGAAACAGGCATGATGGATGTTCAGTTGGCATTCTGGCCAGCAATGGCAGCATGGGGCTTCATTATTTGGGAAATCTTCAAAGGTGAAGCAAGCCAGATCAATGCCGGTCTTTCTAACGACCATGTGCAGAAAGCTTATAAGACAATGACCCTTCTTGTGACTGTAGGATGGGCTATCTACCCTCTTGGATACTTCCTTGGGTACTTCCTTGGCGGCGCAGATGCTGCGACCCTCAACATTGTTTACAACATAGCCGACGTCTGGAATAAGATTGCATTCGGTGTAGTTATTTGGGCGGCTGCAGTAGCCGATACAGAGGCTAAAGCACAGCAATAGCTAGTTATTGCGTTTAAAGATAAGAGGAGCCGGGTTCGCTGGCTCCTCTTTTTTAAAAGATAAAATAATAGTGACAAGGCAGCCAAAAAGGTTGCAATTTTAAGGGTGCTGATAATGTTCCCACCACATCCAGGTAAAGTACTGTCATTGGGGTCTCTCAATGCATTATACAGTCGTGAAATGCCAGATTCAGATAGCAGTTTGTATAAGGCAGCTAAATATCACTTTAGGAATCCAGGTAAGGCTTATCGAGCGCAGCTCGCGCTAACAAGCGGTATAGCGTTAGGTTTAAACGAGCAAGATAATTTACATTGGGCGGCTTCTTGCGAGCTGCTCCATAATGCATCACTCATACATGATGACATAAGTGATGCCAGCACTTTCAGGCGCGGTCAAGAAAGTATCCACGAACACTTTGGCTCAGACATGGCACTCTGCTTGGGCGACTGGATGGTCGCGAAGGCTTTTGAATTAGCCGCGAGAAACAGATCACATGGAGGTGCGCTTGTAGGAATTCTCGCCAAGTCGATGCAAGAAACATGTGGTGGGCAAATGTCTGACATTAGCCAGCGGCATTGCGCTGTGCTCGATGACTGGCAGCGTATAGCAAATGGCAAGACTGCGCCGCTTCTTATTGCTCCAATTAAAGGAGCCGCTATAGCGGCGGGCTTCGGTAATGATATTTATGGCTTGCAATCTCTTGAAAGCTCGGTGGGGTTGTGTGGCCTTGCCTACCAGGGTCGCAACGACATCGACGACATTATTCCGTCAAGCCACCGCTCTAGCGATCTCGGTGGGCGCAAACCCAACTTAGTAGTAAGTCTCTTTGCGCAACAAGGGCTCGGCCGAGATGACTTTATTTCTTGGTATCAGTCGGATGATAATACGTTGCTACCTCAGTGGCAGCGGCGTATCGCGTCTAGCGATATGATCCTACAAGCCAATCAATTCGTAGACTCCTGGTTAGAGCAGGCTGAACAGTTGATTTCTGAGTTGCCGGCTCAACTTCAACCAGTGGTACATGAGCTGGTTTGTTTGCATAAAGCAGGAGCAACCATTAGGCGCCAAGAGCGGATCGCTTGATCTCCAAAACATCGATTACTAATAAAACAGCAGTAGTAATCGGCGCGGGCTTCGCCGGTATTGCTACGGCGTTGAGACTCAGAGCTCTGGGGTATCAGGTAACATTGCTCGAACGGCTGAATAGTTTAGGTGGTCGTGCTCAAGTTTTTGAACGCGGCGGCTATCGTCATGATGCTGGACCGACTGTAATAACAGCACCCTTCTTGTTCGATGAATTATTTGAACTCTTCGATGAAAAGCTTGATGATTATCTAGAATTTGTTCCGTTGGACCCCTTCTATCGTTTTCATTTCTCCGACGGCAGTCAGTTCGATTATCGAGCGAGTGTAGAAGACACGCTTACTGAGATCAGGCGTTTTAGCCCAGAGGATGCTAACGGCTACTTGAAGCTGCTAGGCAAATCTAAAAAAGTTTATGACGTAGGTTTTAAGAAACTCGTTCATCGGCCGTTTATCCGGATTTGGGACATGGTTAAACAGGTTCCAGCCTTATTAATACTCAAATGCTATAAGACCGTTTCGCAAATGGTAAATAGTCATTTAAAGCATCCGTTGATTCGTCAGGCTTTCTCGATTCATCCCTTATTAGTAGGTGGCAATCCATTTAAAACCACAGCTATTTATACGCTAATCCATTACCTCGAGCGCCGCTGGGGAGTTTTTTTCTGTATGGGTGGGACAGGAAAATTAGTCGAAGAATTAGGGGCTCTCATGGAGCGACATGGGATCAATATCGTACTTAACGCTGACGTTGAAGAGATTATCACAGCTAATAAAATTGCAACAGGAGTCCGATTCGGTGACAACGAAATAATGGACGCGGAAGTTGTGGTGTTTGGTGGTGATCCCGAGACCTGCTATCAACACCTGTTGCCCAATACTAAACCTCGCTTGCCTGGCATTAAGAAGCACTACAGTATGGGACTCTATGTCTTGTATTTTGGCACCAAAAAACTGTACCCAGATGTGGCTCATCACAGTATTTGGATGGGCCCTCGATTCAAAGAACTTCTCTCGGAAATTTTTGATGCTAAGCAAATGAGCGAGGACTTTAGTCTTTATCTCCATCGCCCGACGGCCACGGATAAGAGTTTTGCGCCAGATGGCTGCGAATCGTTCTATGTGCTGTGCCCTGTGCCCAACCTTCAGGGTGGAGTGGACTGGAGCCTTGAGGCAGAAGTATTGCGGGATAGAATTATTGAGGCTCTCGAAGGGACGATACTGCCAGAGCTCTCGTCAGTGATTGAAGAGGTATTTTGGATGACGCCAGAGGACTTTGCTAAAGACTATCGCTCTATGCACGGAGCCGGTTTTTCTATCGAGCCACGACTGACCCAATCGGCTTGGTTTCGCTTTCATAACCGTGATAAGGCGATCTCTAATCTGTATTTTGTCGGTGCGGGCACGCATCCCGGCGCCGGCCTTCCCGGGGTCGTTAGCTCGGCTAAAGTGGTAGAGGAGCTCCTTACTGGTGTCGAGGTAGGCTCTGGCGGATAGATGATAGAAAACTTGCGGCCAGACATGATGTCATCTAAAAAAATATTGGCTCGACACGGTAAATCATTTTATTGGGCTAGCTTATTTCTCGGCTCCAAACTAGCCGAAAGAGCTGCGCAACTCTATCAATTTTGCCGCTTTGTTGACGATTTGGCTGACGGAGATCTGTCTGAGCGGAAAGAGTCATTGGAGGACATTCGTGCTCGCCTAGAGGGACATAGCGTGGCCGCTGGCCCCGAAATCGAATCCTTCTTACAGCTCGCCTCAGAAAACAATATTCCGCTTATAGCTGCTAAAGAATTGCTCGACGGTATGCTGAGCGATCAGACGGCGGCTGCGTTTGATAGTGAAGCTGATTTGCTACGTTATTGTCACGCCGTAGCCGGGACCGTGGGCCTCATGATGTGTCGAGTTCTCAACTGCAAAGATCAACGTGCAGACAGCTTTGCCATTGACCTTGGTATTGCCATGCAGCTGACCAATATCGCCCGAGACGTCCTGGAAGATGCCAAGATGGAGCGCCGTTACTTGCCGGCCAGTTGGATCAATGTACCCGCTTCAAAAATTTCGGCGTCGAATGTCGCCTGTCATGCTCCAGTCGCTAGTGCCATAGAAAGAGTACTCGACCTCGCTGAGGAATATTATTCCAGTGCTCTAGTTGGTATCAGGCTGCTACCATTTCGATCGCGATTTTCTATTACCGTAGCCCTTCGCGTCTACCGCCAGATTGGAGTTCTACTCCAGCGTCGACATCTACGGTGGTGGAACGGTAGAGTTTATGTGCCGGCATCAGAAAAAGTATTGCTGACTTTGCGCAGTCTTTTAGACCTAAGGCCGGCGGCTATGCCAAGCCATAAGCAACACTTGCATCGATATCTTAAGGGGCTAGCGGGTGTCGTCTCTTAAAAATAATATAAATAAAACTACTGAGATCGACATTGCCATTATTGGTGGTGGCAGTGCGGGTATAACACTCGCCGCTTATCTAAATAATGTCCGTGCTGTAGTAGTAGAGCCGCGTACACCTATCGAACGTGATTGCAGTTGGGCTTTTTGGGCCGATAGTGTGCAACAAAAACAATTTAAAGCAGCAACCAAAGGAAGCTGGCAGCAGTGGCGGCTAATTGATCACCAGACTGAAATTCTTCACTGCAGTGAGAAGTATCTTTACACAAGCCTAAGATCGGCTGACTACTTGGCTCAGTGTGAGAGCGCTCTCGCGGAGGGAGTTGATCTGATTCGCGCTCCAGCCGAAAACATTCGTGTCAATGGTTTGGGCGGATCATTCACGGCTGCGGGGCAAGACTACAACTCTGCAAAAATCTATGACAGTAGGCCGCCAAAAATTGCCGAGGGAGGCTTAAAGCAGCATTTCTTTGGCTGGGATATTCGTACCAAAGCTCCGATCAGTAACCCGCATATTGTCACCTTAATGGATTTTCGCGTGGACCAATCCCGTGGAATGCATTTTATTTATGTTCTGCCCTTTTCTGATCGGCGTCTACTAGTCGAGTCTACAATGATTTCTGTTAGTTTGGAGGATGAAAAGTGGTATCGGCAGGCGATTCATAAATGGCTCGAAGAGCAAAATATTGTGATAGAAGAAATAGTGGGCGAAGAAATGGGAATCATACCCATGCAATCGGTAGTCCCGCTTGATGAAAATATAGCAGCTATTGGAGCCGCGAGCGGAGCAGTGCGGCTCTCTTCAGGATATGCGTTTTCGGGGATTCAGTCGCAGATTAGTAAATTGGCTGCTGGTATTAATCGCGGCCATTACTCGGTCCCTCCACCGATTTCGCCTTTACTCAACATTATGGACAAGATATTCACTGGCGTACTGCAGGCCCATCCTGAATTAGGAGTATCTATTATGATGCGCACCGCGAAGGCATTAGATGCTGATGGTTTTGCGCGCTTTATGCTTGGCTCCGCGACGTTTTTTGACTGGGTCAAGGTAGTATTAGCAATGCCTAAAGTGCCGTTTTTAAAACAGATGTTACGCCTATGACTAGCTGGGAGTTGCTCGCTATTGGCGCCATTTTACTCCTAGGTGTGCCCCATGGAGGGCTGGATGGTGCAGTCGCGCGGCGTATTGGTTGGCCACCAGGGCTCATGTCGTGGCTAGGCTTTCATCTCGCTTACGTCATTCTCGCGGCCTTAGCTGCAGGTCTTTGGTGGTTATTTCCACTCGCAGGTCTCGGAGCGTTCCTTCTAATATCGGCTCTGCATTTTGGTGGAAGCGATATTACCTCTGTCGGCACCAATAGCTTGCCATGGATGGCTCATGGCGGCTTAGTGCCTATAGCTATTCCTAGCTTCCAGCCGGCCTTAGTTGAGCCCATTTTTATAATTTTGGTTGGCGCAGAGAATGCTAATCTATTGTTGAACGGCCTCATTAGCCTATTTTTACCGTGGCTCTTAATTCTAATAGGCTACTGCTTCTATGCTTATAAGCATCCTCAATATCTCAGATCATTATTCAGCCTACTGGGTTTTGTTGGGCTAGCCATCGTATTGCCCCCATTAGTCAGCTTTGCTCTGTATTTTTGTTTTTGGCATAGCCGTGGTCATATGTTACGCCTGTGGCAAAGTTTAAAGTTAACTGAGCGACGTCGGAGTGGCCGTGAGGCGGCGGCATACACAGTTATTTCTTGGCTTGTTGCGGGGCTTATTTTCTATTACTTTCAGACGCCATCTACTGCGGCGTTAATTAAGCTGACTTTCATTGGTTTAGCGGCACTAACACTTCCCCATATGCTGTTAGTCGATTATGCCGACAGGAAACATCATCTCAGAGAAGAGCTGCCATGACTGACATTAATAGCCGTAAAGAAGACCATATTGCCCTAGCCTCAGAGGTCAAGCATCAGGCCGCTCAAGGCTCTGGTTTTGATCGCCTTCGCTTTGAGCCCAATCCTTTGCCGCAAACGTCGCTGCAAGATATAAAGCTCGACAGTGATTTTTTGGGGCGGCCGGTTGCGGCGCCTTTTTTAATTGGCGCGATGACCGGTGGCTGCAATAACGGAGAGCTTATCAACAAGCATCTCGCGGAGGCTGCTCAGGCCTGCAATATTCCCATGGCTGTGGGCTCTCAGAGAGCCGCCCTTGAGAGCGGAATGCCGCAAGGGGCGAGGCGGTGCGCTCCCTCCGCTATTTTACTTGGCAACCTGGGTGCCACTCAGTTGCAACTACATGGTTTGGACTTAGCTCGGCGCGCAGTAGATGCTATAGACGCCAATGCGCTCGTGATTCATTTAAACCCCTTGCAGGAGCTCATCCAGCCAAATGGGGACCGTGATTGGAATGAAGTGCTAGAAGCCATTCAGCACTGTGCCGCCAAACTTGGCGTGCCGGTGATCGTCAAAGAAGTCGGCGCTGGAATAGGTCCGACCAGTGCTAAAAAATTAATGGGGGCGGGCATAGAATGGATTGAGGTCGCCGGCCGTGGTGGAACTAATTGGGCGAGTATTGAATTAGATCGCAATGGATCTGAGTGGGAGAGGGAAGTCGCTGGCGCATTTATTGATTGGGGTATGGATACTGTTGAAATACTGCCCGCAGTGCATGCAGCATGCCCAAATTTGAGACTTATCGGCTCAGGAGGGGTTCGTAATGGGCTAGATATCGCTCGCTGTATTCGATTGGGCGCAGAAATGACTGCGTTAGCTCAGCCGTTTTTAGCATCAGCACTAATATCCACCGAGGCCGTTATCGAAAAGATTTCAATACTCGAGGAGCAGTTACGCTGGACCATGTTCTTAACCGGCTGTAAAAGATTGTCCGACCTCAGCTTAGCAGAGATTAACCGACCCGAATCGTTAAGTCTGTAATAGGTTTGAGGTGCCCCAAAAATGTCATAAAAGTTGAGGCTTAGTAGTTTAACAAGTTTGGTAAAATACTCTTTTAGCTTCTGAGACATCTGAGTCTTCTAGTGAGAAGCGACCTGGAAGGTAGCGTCGGAACTTTGAATTCCTAAATCCCAACTCAGACATGGCTTTCCACATCTTCGATAACCAATGACTGTGCGCTGCTATGCTGATTCGGGCGAGTCAGCATCCAATCTCTACCTTGATAACAACGCACCAACCCTTATAGCCTTAAATACGGAACGCGAAAGCGCACCTACTGAGGACCGCTTAAATAAAGAATAGGGTTTAGACTCGGCAAGCTTACAGATGTGGACCAATTCAAACCGCTTGAGGCATAATGAGGAGTATTTATATCAATGTCTGTTATAGATGTTTAACTAAAGCCTAATTGCGAGACCACAGGACATTGAAAAAAATATTATCCCTAGTGGCAGTTAACTTGCTTATTACGCTAGTTTTATTACTAACAATAGAATTAGCACTACGATTGGCCTGGCACAATCCGTATCTAGATGCCCCTCTCGATACTTCGGCAAGACTTCATGCGAAAAACCTCGATATTGAGGTTTCAAGCGAAGGTTATTACCCTCTCAGCGAGTCTATTCGATTCCATACCCGCGAAGATCGATCAATTTCAAATGGATTTGTACAAGTAGGGAGCACTTTTATTGCTCTAGGCGGAAGCACAACAGAGTCATCTTTAGTGCCTGAGGGAGACAGGTGGCCTGATTTACTAGCTCCAGCGGCATTAAATTTTGGTGTTTCGGGAAACTACCTAATCGACTCCTACTACAATCTTATTCACTTGCACGAGGCACTAGCCCCGCCGCCAGATACCGCTACTATTATGCATGCAGTAAATGATTTAGGATTTTTTGTCAATCGGGGAGCTGAGAATTTTGAAATAAATAATTGGTCGCATAGATTGGAACACCCGCTGGTCACTTTTGACAATACTAATCGAGTTGTATTTGGAGGTGTCAAAATTTCGAGTAGTTCTGTAATGTCATTGATTACTTACCTAAGAAATAATTCTGGAGTACGCTTAATCATCGAGCCGTCTGTTGCTCTGAAAGAAGCTCGAGATAACATGAGTATTCTCGAAGATGTTGAATTTCAGAAGCTTAAAAGTGAATTCGTCAATGAGTTTCTACCAAAACGGCTAAGCGTTTATGAACAGATTAGCAGAACGTCAAGCCGACTCCGAGTGAAACTAATTTTGTTATCCCAACCACATGCTTTCGTAAAAGACTATACTCCTCCAATTCAAGATTTAAGAGTCACTCCAGTTTGGAGCGGCAGAAGACTTACTATTACACAAACTTCAGAGCTAATGGATTTACTTAACGAACAAACTTTAAATTTCGCTCAAGAAAATAGTATTAAGTCTATAGACTTGGCTAAATGTATAGGGAGCCAAGAAGTTGGACCGTTATTATACGATTCCGTTCACTATTCAATGCAAGGCAGTAAAGCAGTTGCCGAATGTATTAATGGCGCAATGTAGAGAGCTAAATAATAATGACAACATTTATTATAGGAATATCCTGCTACTATCATGATAGCGCCGCAGCGCTTATTTTGAATGGGGAGATCGTCTCGGCGGCACAAGAAGAAAGATTTAGCAGGAAAAAGCATGACTCCAACTTTCCAGCCGAAGCCATTAAATTCTGTTTGCAAGATTCAAAAATAACACTTAGTCAGGTTAGTCATATAGCTTTTTATGACAAACCCTTTATCAAATTTGAGAGATTGCTTGAAACCTATTTAACATATGCTCCTAGAGGTATTAAATCATTCTTAAAGGCAATGCCGATTTGGATAAGGGAAAAGCTATTTTTAAAGCGGGTATTAAAGGTAGAGTTATCTAAGTTGAGTGGAATTTCCCGCAGAAGTTTGCCACCTCTTCTATTTGCTGAACATCACCAATCGCACGCGGCTTCGGCGTTCTTCGCCTCTCCCTTTCATTCTAGCGCAGTACTATGCGCAGACGGTGTAGGTGAATGGGCTACAACAACCTTGTGGAGAGGGGGCGGGAATGAGTTAGTTCCTCTTTACGAAATAAATTTCCCCCATTCTCTTGGCCTTCTGTATTCAGCATTTACGTATTACACAGGCTTTAGAGTAAATTCTGGCGAGTACAAACTGATGGGCCTAGCCCCCTACGGAGAAGCAGTATATAAAAGCGTTATCTACGAGCATCTGATTGACGTTAAGAGTGATGGAAGTTTCATGCTGGATATGAGTTATTTTGATTACCCAACAGGGCTGAGAATGACTTCCAATAAGTTTCATGAGCTGTTCGGTGGTCCACCTCGAAAACCAGAATCAGGAATTACGCAGCGGGAAATGAATCTCGCAAGTTCAATTCAGCAAGTAATAGAAGAGACCCTGCTCAAGATCGCTAAAACGCTGAGAGATAAATCTGGTGAATCGAATCTCTGCCTTGCCGGTGGGGTGGCCCTGAATTCAGTGGCGAACGGCGTTTTAGAGAAGAGCGGTATATTTGAAAATATATGGGTGCAGCCGGCCTCAGGTGACGCAGGCGGCGCAGTTGGTTCGGCATTAGCAGTTTGGTACCAGCACCTTAAAAACCCGCGGATAGAAACTCCTGCAAAGCCTTCTGTACGTATACCAGATTCAATGAAAGGTTCGTACCTTGGACCCAGTTTTGACAATCAAACCATTCGTGACTTTTTGGAAAGAATAGGCGCCGATTATCAACAATATGAATTTGAACAACTTACTAGTCACGGTGCAGAGCTTATTAGTCAAGGAAACGTTATTGGTTGGTTTCAAGGCAGGATGGAGTTTGGTCCGAGAGCATTAGGAAACAGATCAATTATTGGTGACGCTCGAAACAGGGATATGCAGTCAAAAATGAACCTTAAGATCAAATACAGAGAGTCATTTCGCCCTTTTGCTCCCTCAGTGTTGTTTGAAAAAAGCAGCGAGTGGTTCGACCTGTCCGCCCCAAGCCCTTACATGCTCACGGTTACTTCTGTTAATCCTGAGCACTGCATATCGATGGATGAGGAACAGAGTGGTTGTACTGGGATCGACAAAATCAACGTTGTGCGGTCGACAATTCCTGCAGTTACCCATGTGGATTACTCCGCCCGCGTACAAACGGTACATAAGGAAACCAATTCTCTATACTGGGAGTTGTTAAATAAGTTTGAGAAATTGACAGGCTGTCCAGTGATAATAAATACATCCTTTAACGTTAGGGGTGAACCGATAGTTTGCACACCGGAGGATGCCTACCGTTGCTTCAAGAGAAGTGAGATGGATTATTTGGTTCTGGGAAATTGCATAATAGATAGATCGAAACAAAATTTTTCTGATTCGGATCAGTCTTGGGAAGTTGAATACCCATTAGATTAGCGAATAACAATATGAATAGTAAAGAGCTACGACATTTTGGCTTGGTGGTTGCGGTTATGATAGTCCTAATATTCGGATTTATTCTGCCTTTTCTATTAAGTTTTCCTCGCCCAAATTGGCCATATTATCTAGCAGTTAGTCTTACGATCTGGAGCATAGTCATCCCAAGGACCCTTTTCCTGTTATATGTGCCCTGGATGAGTATAGCTAGTGTGTTAGCCAAAATTAACGGCACAATTATTCTAGGAGTTATTTTCTACGTATTGATCACCCCTTACTCACTAATTCTGAGAGCTCTGGGAAAACAACCAATCAAAAGAAGTCCCTGTGAAGTCAATGGTAGTTACTGGAAGGAAAGTGTGAAACCAGACGACTCTCACATGGAGACACCCTATTAATGTACGAGTTCATACGCGATCTCTGGGGTTTTTTGAAGCATAGAAGAAAGTTTTGGCTTGCTCCAATAATTCTAACGCTCCTGCTTTTCGGAGCGCTAATAGTACTTACCGAGGGTTCGGCAATTGCTCCCTTTATCTACACCTTGTTTTAGTTAACAGCGTGGCAATCGTTGTAAGGTGAATCTGATTTTTCCCGAATATTCAGCTATGTACTTTTAGTAAATAATAGGGAAAAATTTGCTCGCAGCCTCTATAGCTTTCAAATGCAGCAAATTGGGCCTGTCTGGGTTTATATCATGCTAATCAGCCTTAGTGTCTCTCAAGTTATACCTTACAGCCTATACCTATACTATATACTGGGTATAAATATGATAAAACTACTAACACCGATAGCCCCGCTTTGCTTGGACAAGCTCAACAAATAGCTACCAAGGTAGCATTACGATTTAAAACTAGAGATGATCTATGTTAAGAAAGCTTCTAATTCGATCTATTCAAATTCTTTTTATTTCCAGCCTCTCTTTTGTCGCGTCTGGACAGCAGCTTGTTACCGGAGAGGTTCAAGTGCGCGACTACCATTTCGATCTTACCGATGAAGAAATCGAGTATCGACTGTATGTGCCAACCAGTTATCGAGCAGACACAGCCTCGCCTCTCATTGTCTTGCTGCATGGCTTGGGTGGTACACCGCGGATTATTGAATACGATGGCATTCTAGAAGAGGCAGAGCAACGCGGCTACATAGTTGTCGCACCTTATGGTTATAATAAAAGAGGCTGGTACGGTGTGTTTGGCCCGGGCAAGAGCTTCTTTAACGATGGACCTGAAGGCCCGACACCAGACAATATCGGTTTACTCAGCGAAACCGATGTCATCAACGTATTCGAAATGGTTAATGAGGAATTCAATATTGACTCTAAGCGCACTTATTTGATGGGCCATAGCATGGGTGGTGGCGGCACCATGTACCTGGGTGGCAAGTATTCACAATACTGGGCGGCACTGGGACTATTGGCACCGGCGCTGTTCGGCAAAACCGATCAGTTAGAGACCATCAAACATATTCCTATTTTCATCGCCCAGGGAGATGCAGACGAATTGTTATCGGTAGAGTTGGCGCGCCGCTGGGTCACGCGCATGGAAGAGTTGGAGATGGCTCATGCCTATGTAGAAATTGCCGGCGGCGACCATAACGAAGCGATTGCCAGGAATGCCCCGTTGATCTCGCAAATTTTCGACTTTTTTGACAAGTACAGCCAGTAACAGGGTAGGGACATCGGAAATACAGTGCTTACTATTTCAGCGTGCATAAGCTTGGATTATTCAACAGCGTCATTCACAATTTCTCCTCAGTCAGCAGCTATCGTCACCATACCGCAGACCCGATATAACCCCGGGAAGGGTCAAGTAGGGCTGCCCTTGTTTCTTAGTAACCGCCCAGTAACAGCACCCCACCCTAGGGGTACACCCCGATAAGTCAGGATGGTTCCATTGTACCCGTATACATACAATTGTGAACGAACGATTAGGTATTTTATCGATATACAGATTCAACTGCAGAGGCCATTCTTCTTCTATCATTCCGCCATTCTGGGAATTTCTGGTTAAGTAGTAAAGTCAGTTCCCGCACAGCTTTTGATTTCGAAAAACCTAATGAGCGATACTCGGACAATGTCACCGAAATTTCGGAAATTAGTGAGTCCCATATATCAATCAGTGTTTGGTCACCAATATCGCCGTGAGAACCGATTATAAATTGTGGGGAGAGCATAGCGATGCGATCTATCGCAGTTTTCCATGAATCAAATGATGAATGCTCCTGATCAATTGATGGAATGATACCACCCATAATCACATCTCCCGAAAATAAAACTAACTCCTCTTCAATAAATATTATTGAATCACCTTCAGTATGGAGAGGACCAACTGACATGAGTTGGACAGTCAAACCACCTAAATCTAGTTCGTAATTATCTTCATAGAGTATGTCAGGAATCGGGTAGGGCGCATTATTGATCAGGTCTCGATTTATATCGGACTGACGTGAGAATTGATTTTTGATTCTATCGCCATTTTTCATTTCTTGATTTTGTTTTTCTGAAGCTATGAATACAACGTTTTCGCCAAAGCCCTCAACACCAAGAGAATGTTCTGGATGATAGTGCGTGATTGTTATATAAATCTTTTTATCTTCGCTGAGCTCTTTTATTACTTCATACACTCTAGAACCATTTTCAATTCCCAAGCCAGTATCAACAACTAATATGACGTTGGCCCCCACAACAATACCAATGTTTGGCACTAGTCTCACAAAATTATCTGGAATTATGTATACACTTTCGGTGATCTTATTGATCAAGTCTGGCCTGACAATAGGACCCTCAGAGTCAGAAGATTGAGCGCCTATTGGAGCGTTCAATGCCAGTGCTATTCCAATTGATATCCAAAAATAAGCCAAGTATTTCATGACGCGAATTGACCTCTATATTAAATTTGTAGTCTCCTGTATACGATGTAACTGTCTTTATCCTTCGAAAAATTGCTAAAAAAAATACCATTTCGGCTGGCAATTCTTATTGTCAGAACGATTTTTTATAGCATTGTAGTGGTATTTGGTGGAAGATTAGGGCCGCGGTTAATATGGCTTTTGTTCTTCTAAATACTCTCGCCCCCCACGGGCACACAAGACAGGGCATCATCCGGATGGCAAGTAACGAAATTAGTTCCCCCAAGTGGAGAGTTGAAGATGCTAAACCCGAACACAAAAAGCAGATTCTCGAATTGTTCAAGGCCGTATTTGGTCAGGAAATCACCCCTGAGCACTGGCACTGGAAATACGCAGGAGGAAGAGGAGCGGGTATAGTAGTCTGGGAAGGCGACAAGATTATTAGCTTTTTCGGCGGCATGGAGAGGCGCATCATTTTCAAAGGCCAGCCGAAAATGGCTTTTCAAAGCGGTGACTCGATGGTGGCAGAAAAGCATCGCGGCACACTCTCCAAAAGAGGCCCCTTCTTCCTTTCTGTCGCAGCATTCCAAGACAAATTTCTAGGCTATGGTCGTCCCTACCTCATCTCTTATGGTTTTCCAAATGAGAGAGCCATGCGACTAGCTGAGCGCCTAAAGATGTATACACAGATTGGTACGATGGTAGATGTCTCCTGGCCGGCGAAAAGTGATACACTCTTCAGCTCTGAGGCTTTTTCATTCGATTCACCCCGTCATGTCGAGATACTCGAAAATCTTTGGTCTGGCATGGCCTCGGAATTCTGTGATCGAGCAATCGGCATTCGCGACCTAGCCTATATGCGTCATCGTTACCATAACCACCCGGCTCTCGACTATCAGTTGAACCTGGTTTATCGACACGATGAAAACCATGCGCTCGGCTTGCTGGTTACGCGCCAGGTGGAGGACCGGCTGATGCTCGTGGACGTGGTGTGTCGCAAGCAAGGGTTGCGAGACCTTGTCAGCTTCGGCCGCTCCCTTGCAAGCAGCTCTAATAGCAAAGAACTCTATGGCTGGTTAACTGAGGTAGACTGCACACTAATAGCCGATTCCGACGAGTCCATCACCTCTCCCCCTCTGCGACTTCCGTTTGGGGTCTATCGCGAGGGCCTAAACCCGGAGGAAATTAGGGACAAGTGGTTCTTCATGTGTGGGGATAGCGATTTCCTCTAACTTACCCCTAACTATCTAGCCCTTGGCTAGCACGTTCGCAGAAAGGTAATTAGGCAATCTATAGCCCGTTAAGAGGCATAAACATGATAGTAGCTGAGAATGAATTAGTCCCTTACAGCACATCGGATATTCCGGACGGGCCATGGCTGACTTTCGCCCCCCATGCTGATGACGAAACCTTTGGTCTTGGCGGCTCCATGCTGCTGGCAAAACAGAAAAACATAGAAACCAATGTGGTCTTCGTCACCGATGGTGCACTAGGCGGCGATAAAAATCACGAGTCTTTGGTGGAAAAAAGAGTAGAGGAAGCCAAACAAGCAACCTCTGCGCTCGGTGTGACCAACAACTATTTCTTTGCCGAACCAGACCGCGGAGTCGAAGTGTGCGAGCGTTTAATCAATAAGATCAGCACCCTCATCGAAGAAACTAACCCGAAGAGTATTTTCATTCCCACGCCCCTAGAATTTCACCCAGATCACCGTGCGACATCGGAACTTGTCTGGCGAAGTGTTCAGCGCTTGGTTTCTTACACAGGCGATGTCTATTCCTACGAAGTCAGCAACCTAGCGCCTATTAACCTTCTTATAGACACGTCCGCAGTGGCACACCAGAAGTATGAGATAGTAAAAATTTACGCCAGCCAACTAACAGAGAATAAATATTTGAGTTTGGTAAAGGCGGTAGACACAGCGAGAACGTTTTCGCTGCCGTTAGATACTGTCGCAGCTGAGGGATTCTTCAAATTCACCGATAGAACAGCCTCGCTTGAGACGCAATTGGCACGCAGCATTAAGCCCTTCTTTCATGCTCTGACCGCCGACTAGCAGACTAAGTTGCTCCGCTATTCTAGAAACTACAGCATGTATTAAGACTCTGAAAATGTCACCTTGCTTTGGGCGGTATTGACAAGTTAACTCCCAAAGCCTGAAAAGACATCCTTTAATCACAGCCTATATCGCCACTGCCTTTTATCTATTACGCTATGCTATTTATCTCTATCAGCGTTGTTGTTATTTATCACTTCCACTATGTTCGTGATAAATTTGATCTTGAGGAAAGCTATCGCGACAAGCAAGTATACGATTTCTAAGATAGAATAGAAAAACTCGAGCGACAGAATAGCGAAGACGGATACCAGATATATATGCTAAACAAGCGGGTCGAGAAATTAATAGTTCATATTGGCATAATTAATAAGAAATTAAAAAGCACGATATCATTGGCAATGGAGCTTTCGCATGAAGACTATGGGGATCGCATCCACTGGAATGATGGCTCCATGTAACTGATGCATGTGGAAGGATTTAGAAGGAACTAGATTGAGATATACTGATTGTTGGTACCAGTGGGCGGACTTGAACCGCCACTCCCGTGAAGGAACCGGATTTTGAATCCGGCGTGTCTACCAATTTCACCACACTGGCAATAATCAAATTCTGGCTGGCATGGGACATTAAGCGTGCCGCTTAGTCAGATCTGCCGAGCATTATACCAATTGCGCCTGATCCTGCAATTGCTCTCTCGCCTAGATGAATTTTCGCCAATCAGTGAAAAAACTGGCACATTCGCTAGCTCTTTCCCTAGCGAGGATTATTCTATACGCTTCCACCCTTCCAAATTACTCAATAGTGTTGTGTAAAGTAATGCAAATCAGTGATTTCCAGTACGATCTTCCCCAAGAGTTAATAGCTAATTACCCCGCGCATAAGCGCAGTGATAGTCGACTATTATGCCTGGATGCGTCTACCGGAAAAATTCTACATAGACGCTTCGGCCAGTTGTTGGACTTCCTAGAGCCCGAGGACCTTCTAGTCTTTAACAATACTCGGGTAATTCCCGCTCGCTTGTTCGCACAGAAAGAATCTGGCGGTAAAGTAGAAATACTGATCGAGCGTATGCTGGACACAAACAAGGTCATGGCGCAGCTACGCGCCAGCAAATCACCCAAGCCAGGTACTCGCTTGATATTCAACGCTGGCGACGGACCGATCCCAAGAGCCGTAGTTGAAGGCAGAGAGAATGATTTTTTTCTGTTGAGTTTTGATGCAGATGTCGATGTTCCTGCGCTGCTTGTGCGCGAAGGACATATGCCGCTTCCACCTTATATAAGACGCAGCGACGAGAAAGTAGATGCCGAGCGCTATCAGACTATCTATGCCGAGAAGGAGGGAGCTGTAGCAGCTCCTACAGCGGGCTTGCATTTCGACGAGGAGTTGTTTGCGGCACTGCTCGCTAAGGGCGTGGACATAGCCTATCTTACCTTGCATGTGGGGGCAGGGACCTTCCAGCCTATCCGAGTCGACAATATTCTTGAGCATAAAATGCATAAAGAGCTTGCTGACGTTGATGAAAAAGTCTGTCAACAGGTCGCGGCCTGTAAGGAGCGAGGAGGTCGTGTCGTTGCCGTCGGCACTACAACGGTGCGCAGCCTTGAGAGTGCCGCCAAGGATTCGCCATTGGCGCCGTTTCATGGCGAAACCGACATTTTCATCTACCCTGGATATGACTTTCAGGTAGTGGATGCCCTGGTGACGAATTTTCATCTATCGGAATCCACATTGCTGATGTTGGTTAGCGCATTTTCCGAGAAAGATATGTTGCTAGGTGCTTATAAAGAGGCGGTAGAGCAGGAATACCGTTTTTACAGCTACGGAGACGCGATGTTTATTCATCACTCTCGTGGCCGCGCCTAGTCATGGATCAAAACGGCCTAGAAAGATGCTGCACACTAGTTTGGTATCTCTCATTTGCAGTCAAATTCTGCTATACTGCTCGCCCTAAAAATTTGAAATGTACCATCTATTCGTTAATAACCAGACGATAACTAAAGCCCTATTGTCAACTAGAAGGATTGAATCGAAAAATGAAAGCACCCGTGCGAGTCGCTGTAACAGGAGCAGCAGGACAGATCAGTTATTCCCTTTTATTTCGAATTGCCGCAGGCGAAATGTTAGGCAACGACCAACCCGTAATATTACAGCTGCTGGAAATTACACCTGCCTTAGAGGCGTTGGCTGGCACGGTTATGGAGATTGAGGATTGTGCATTCCCATTGGTGGCTGGAATCGTTCAGTCGGATGATCCTAATGTCGCCTTCAAAGATGCTGATTACTGTTTACTGGTTGGTGCTCGGCCTCGTGGTCCGGGTATGGAGCGAAAGGATCTACTAGAGGCAAATGCCGCTATCTTTTCTGCCCAAGGAAAAGCCATCAATGACAACGCCAGTGCTACGGTTAAAGTATTGGTTGTGGGAAATCCAGCGAACACGAATGCTCTCATCGCTTACCGCAATGCGCCTGATCTAGAGCCGGGACAATTCACGGCTATGATGCGTTTGGATCACAACCGGGCGATCGCGCAGCTTGCCAACAAGGCTGGCAAACACAATACAGATGTCGACGGGTTGATTATCTGGGGAAATCACTCGGCAACTCAGTACCCTGATATCAATCATGCAACGGTTGCTGGCAGCAAGGCGACCGACCTTGTCGATGAAGCGTGGACCTTAGAAGAATTCATTCCTACAGTTCAACAGCGCGGCGCAGCCATTATTAAGGCGCGTGGTCTTTCTAGTGCTGCCTCAGCCGCCAATGCTGCAATCGAGCATATACGTGATTGGGCGCTTGGTACTTCTGGCAAGATTGTTAGCATGGGTATTCATAGCGACGGCAGCTATGGCGTTGAAGAAGGTCTCATCTACTCCTTCCCAGTAATCTGTGAAGGTGGCAATTACGAAATCGTTCAGGGGCTGGAGATTAGTGAAGTGAGCCAGACTCTGATGGACAAATCAGAGACAGAACTTAAGGAAGAGCGCGACGGCGTAGCGAGCTTGCTACCCTAGGTTTGACTCGGTGAAAACAGCGCAGCCCTTATGGGGCGAGCGTTGTTTTCGCGCTTTCTCTTTGTCTTTTTATTGCTAGCGCCAGATTTCCTCTTCCTCTTGGATGTCTTTAATGAGCAGCAACACTCTAGACCTTATTCGAAGCAAGCAGTTCTGGGTTTTCCAGCTGTTAGGCTGGTCTACTTGGGTGTTGATGCTGATGCTGCGCGACATCATCTTCGTACCACCCGAATATATCTTCTCTCGAGCTCTCGTCTCGAGTGCCAGTGCCGTTGCGGCAATGTTGTTGACGGCAGGTCTCAGAACTCTTTATAAGCTAGTTTGGGAGCGCGGATTTATCGCGCGTTTCTTGGTAACTTGGTTTGGCTCATTCGGGGCCGCGCTGATTTGGCAGCCGATTCGAAACTACATATCCTTCATACCCTTCGGCGAAGTGCTTAGTCTTCGCGATGTGAGTGCTCAGAATCTATTCGATAGCCTGTTCAGCAGTTCATTTCCGCTTCTTCTTTTGTGGAGCGGGCTGTATTTTATTATCAAGTATTATCAGTTATTTCAGGCAGAGAAAGAGAAGAGCCTGCGCTCTGAATCTCTTGCGCATGAGGCGCAGTTATTGATGCTGCGCTATCAGTTGAATCCGCATTTTCTTTTCAATACTCTTAACGCCATCTCTACCTTGGTTCTATCGTCGGCAAACGACCAGGCGAATGAGATGCTGACTAAGTTGAGCAAGTTCTTGCGCTATTCCCTTGATCACTCGTCGTTGGATAAGGTGAGTCTTGCCCATGAGCTAGAAACATCTAAGTTGTATCTGGATATTGAGAAAGTGCGTTTCGCCGAGCGCCTGCGTCTCGATATAGACATTGAAACGAAGGCGGAGCTTGCGATGGTGCCAACCATGTTGCTGCAACCGCTGATCGAGAATTCAATTAAGTATGCAATCTCGCAGTCGGAAAGCGGGGGAACGATTCGAATTAGTGCTCAGGTGAGAGAAGTGACTCTCGTGTTGCAGGTTGCAGACGATGGCCCTGGCTTGCCGATGCTCGATGGCGAAAGTGATGGCTCGGCTTTCTCTCAGGGCGTAGGAATTCGTAATATTCGAAATCGTCTTCAACAGATTTATTCTGAAAAGTACAAATTGATATTCAGCAACGCCGGTTCTGGCGGCCTAATCGTAACGGTTGAGATTCCTTATGACAGACAATGATTCGAATAAAATGAAGGCTATTATCGTTGATGACGAAGAGCTAGCGAGGCAGGGTCTGGAGATACGCCTTGGCGCATTCGATAACGTAGAGATCATTAAGTGTTGCGCGAATGCAAAGGAAGCGTTGCAGGCGATCGCCGAGTTAGAACCAGATTTGATGTTTCTCGACATTCAGATGCCCGGCAAGACTGGGGTCGAAATGATTCAAGAAATTCAGTCCGATATCTTGCCGATGATCATCTTTGTAACCGCCTATGATTCGTTTGCGGTCGATGCCTTCGAGATGCACGCTATCGATTATCTCTTAAAGCCGGTGGAAAATGAGCGATTAGCAGAGTCCATAGAAAAGGCTTGGCAGCATAAATCTCAGGTCGGCGCCGTGAGCGAGAAGCAGCGGCTCTTGAAGTTATTAGTAAGTCTTACGGGGAAGTCGCCGACCGCTATCGGCGAATTGTTAGACGCCGAAGATCAGTCGACAGAACACGCTGACCGTCTAGCTATCAAGGATGGTTCTTCTACAACCTTCGTAGTAATCAAGGATATCGACTGGGTAGATGCGGCGGGTGATTACATGTGCGTTCACGTCGATGGCGTAACGCATATCATGCGCACGACAATGAAGGAGTTGGAGTCCAAGCTCGACCCTTCAATATTTCAGAGAGTACATAGATCGACAATCGTTAATCTGCACAGGGTTGAGAAAGTGTCATCGCACATAAACGGAGAATTTCACCTAACCTTGAGCTGTGGTTCCTCGTTGAAGATGAGTCGTTCTTACAAGGAGAAGATTAAACACTTCTTTTAGCGCGCAGTTTATTGCTTATTCTGCTGGCGTTCTTTGTAGCTCTTTTTCCAGGAATTTTAGCCGGTCTTGTCCCCAAAACAGTTGTTCATCGAAGCGATAGCTGGGCGCACCAAAAACGCCGAGTTCTACAGCATTGACACTGTCCTGTGTTCTTTCCTCAATGGCTCCAGCGCTATCGGCAAGCAAGTCGCTACCATCCAAATTATTTTCTGTGGCAATCGCTAGAAGTGTATCTGCATCGCTTATGTCGCGCTCTTCCAGCCAGCATGCTCTGAGGCAGGCACCGGCGAGATGGATTGCCTTCTGTGCATCTTGCTTTCGAAGATTGACGACCATGGTTGCGGCTAGTTTGTCGCTCACGGGAAAGTGAAGGGGCTCAAAATTCAGATCTACCTTCGTGTGGTCGCGCCAGCGATGCAGTTCCTGCATTCGATATGCCTTTCTCTGTTCAGACCTTTTCGGAAGCGGTATGCCGCCAGTGCTGGGGAAGATGATAGAGAAATCCACAGGCCATATTGTGATTGTAGTGTCATATTGCTTCGCCATTTTCACTAGTCTTTCATGTCCTAAGTAAGACCATGGCGAGACTAGCGAAAGGTAATAGTCGATAGATTTTTGCAAGAGGGCATCTCCTTTAAGTTCGATCTTAATAGCTGGTATTAGCTCGTAATATGGTTGAGTGGGAGTTCGGTAGTGCTATGCACTTCTCTTAGTATGAAGCTCGAGTGTACATCTGTGACGCCTTCTATCTTCGTGATCTTGTTGAGTAAGAGTTCCTGGTAGTACTCCATGTCGGGTATCACCACCTTTAGTTGATAGTCAGCCGACTGGCCAGTAATCAATAGGCACTCTGTGACTTCGGGAAAGGTGCGCACCTTCTCCTCGAAGATTTCGAAGCGGTCGGGAGTGTGGCGGTCCATGCTGATCTGAATAAGCGCGATGAGCTTAAGCCCCAACTTCGAGGCGTCGAGCAGGGTGACTTGCCCTTTGATTATCCCGCTCTCCTCTAACTGCTTTACGCGTCGTGCGCAGGGCGATGGCGAGAGGCCGATCTTTTCAGAGAGTTCCAGATTGGTGATTGCTCCATTGTTTTGTAGTTCCTGTAAAATTCTCTTATCTAACTTGTCCATCCGCATGCTGGCGCACCGTTTTGCTGTGTCAAGTGAAGAAAATTTATATTATTCTATATATTGGTATTAATATACAAATTTATTATTATTTTTAGTATAAAAAACCAATATAATATGATTTTGAGGAAAATTAGGCGTAGAAATGCTGCGGCTCTTTCCCTATCCTAGTCTACTCGAACTAAGGGTGATTGGTTAAACAGACTTAACACCGGCATCCCAAGTCTCAAAAGGACGAATAGAGCCGAGTAAGAGAGAAACGCCGAATCAGGTGTTAGCAAATTTAAATCAAGTGAGGAATTAACGTGTTCGATCATACGAAGTACCAGCCTTTCCAGACTATCGATATTAAGGATAGAACTTGGCCGAATCAGGTCATCACCGAAGCACCTAGGTGGTGTAGCGTTGACCTGCGTGATGGAAACCAGGCGTTGATCGAGCCAATGTCAGTCGCGCAAAAAAAGAAGATGTTCGGACTCTTGGTGTCAGTAGGATTCAAGGAGATCGAAGTGGGTTTTCCGGCTGCCTCACAGCCTGACTTCGACTTTGTTCGTAGCCTAATCGAAGAGGGCAAGGTGCCTGACGATGTCACGATCCAAGTTCTTACGCAGGCGAGACCCGCTCTAATACAGCGAACTTTTGAGTCTCTGAAAGGCGCAAAGAAGGCGATTCTACATGTCTATAATTCGACCTCTGTAGTGCAACGAGAGAAAGTCTTCAAGACAGATAAGGCGGGTATCGTTGATATTGCTGTAGCCGGCGCTCAGGAAGTTAAGCGTTGCGCACAGCTTGCTCCGGAAACCGAATGGACCTTTCAATATTCCCCAGAGAGCTTTACTGGCACCGAGATCGACTTTGCCGTTGAGGTTTGTGATGCTGTCTCTAGTGTGTGGAAGCCGACTATCGAGAGACCAGTTATCTTCAATCTTCCTTCTACGGTTGAAGTGTCTACACCGAATGTATATGCGGACCAGATCGAATGGTTCTGCCGCAATATTCAAAACAGAGATGCTATTACAGTTAGCCTGCACACTCATAACGATCGCGGTTGTGCTGTCGCCTCTGCCGAGTTGGCCATTATGGGTGGCGCTCAGAGAGTGGAGGGAACTCTACTTGGGAACGGCGAGCGCACCGGCAACATGGACATCGTTGTGATGGCGATGAATCTATACAGCCAAGGTGTCGATCCTCAATTGGATCTGCATGACATGGATAAAATTGTTTCTGTTGTACGCGAGTGCACACAGATCGATGTGCATCCACGGCAACCTTATTCCGGTGACTTAGTGTTTACAGCCTTCTCAGGATCGCATCAGGATGCGATTAAGAAATGCCTCGATAACTATAAAAAGGGCGGGACCTGGGAAATTGCTTACCTGCCAATTGATCCCCGTGATCTGGGTCGGACCTACCAAGATGTAATTCGCGTGAACAGCCAGTCTGGGAAGGGAGGCATCGCCTATGTGCTCGCTAATAAGTTTGGATTCGAATTGCCGCGTTGGTTGCAGATAGAGTTCAGTCGCGTGGTGCAGAAGGTTACGGAGGTTAGCGGGCAAGAAATAAAGCCAGATGAAATTTGGGAGCTGTTCAACCAGCACTATTTGAATAGTGACAAGGTGATCAGCCTTGAAGACTTTAGTATCAAGAAAGCGGAAGGGCGCGAGACGTTTAATGCCAAGATCGACTACTTCGGCAAGGAACTCTCGATTAGTGGTGAAGGCGATGGCGTACTGAATGCCCTCGTGACGGGGTTGAAAGAAGCCATCAAGATCGATTTTGAAATCATGGAATACGGTGAACACGCACTCGGCCAAGGTGCCGATGCCGAGGCAGTGACTTACATTCAATTGAAGTGTGATGGTCGGCGTTATAGTGGCGTCGCGATTAGCAATGACATCATAGCCTCTTCACTCAACGCTTTTATGGGCGCCGCCAGTCAGCTGCTCCGCCAGCAGCGCGTCGCCGCCTAAGGGCCTCTATTTGAGGCCAACTTTAGCGTAGAACAAGCAGCCGGGTTGTCTAACTTGGAATTCGCTCACAAGGCGATACCATCACGGGAGAGGCTGGGCTAGGTAAGCTGGCTGCTTGCGTATTTTCGCTCTGCTCAGTAGCCATATTTTGCGCTATTGTATGAAACCACCTTTGCTGCCGGTCATAGCGGGTAGAATCGATTACAAATCACAGCATCACCCGAGCGGTATTAGTTCATGTTCAAGCTTATTGCGGCAGCCTCAGTCTCTTCATTCTTCTTCGGTCTATTCGGGGTCAGCTGGGAGTCTGTGGACGAAAAAATTCAGAGTGAGTTTCCCGGTGTGCAGTCGGTTTCTACCGATGTGGTGTTTACGTGGTTTGAGGTATCAGATGTAAAGCGGCCCATTATTGTAGACGTGCGTAAAGATGTCGAGTTCCGTGTTAGTCATTTAGATAATGCGCTTCATTTGGAAAGCGCTGAGGCTATATCCAGCGTCATAAGCGAAAGAGGGCTAGGCAAAGACACAGAGATCATCGTCTACTGTTCCGTAGGCTACCGATCGGCCTCTGTCGCTGCAGAACTTCAGGCGCGTGGCTTCACCAAGGTGCTCAACTTAGAACATTCATTGTTCGAATGGGCCAACAAGGGTTATCCAATGACTGGCGCGAGTGGCAGCACCAACAAAGTCCATCCCTTCAGCAGGGCGTGGAGCGCTCTGGTTGACGATTCCCTGCATGCCTACCCTGATAAGTAATTGTAGTCCTGCGCAAACTATTCTTCCGTAGCTTGCGACTTACTCTCTAAAACCAGTATCCTGTTTTCGATGCAAGAATCTGCGGTGCAGCGATCAATGGGGATTTCATGAGTCTGATAGACGAAGACCAAGCGCTAATAGCAGCAGCCCTTAATGGGTCGGCCTATGCTTGGGAAAAATTGGTTAAGCGCTATGAATCGAAGATCTACAACCATGGCTTACGTCTAACGGGAAATGCCAGTGATGCGATGGACCTGATGCAGGAAGTTTTTCTGGGTGTGTACAGAAACCTGCATCGCTTCAGGGGCGATGCGAAGTTCAGCAGTTGGATCTTCCGTATAGCTCACAACAAAGCGGCAGATATGAATCGCCGTAAACGATTGATGACTTCGCCGCCAAAATTTTTCGCAGAAAATGAGGGAGACGAATTCGAAAAATTTCCCGGCAAGACGGATTTAGAACCAGAAAATAGATTAGGTAACATCGAGCAGAACGTTCGCGTTCTCAAAATGTTAAGCGAGCTAAGCTCGGACCAGCGATCGATAGTTGAGTTAAAGATTTTTCAATCGTTAACTTTTGGTGAGATCGCTGAGCTTCAAGATATTTCGGCAAATACAGCCAAGACACGTTTCTACAGTGCGCTGAAGAAATTGAAAGTAGTATCGGAGGAACAAAATGTCCTGTCCTAAGACACACTATTTACTGCAAGAATACTTTTCTGAAGACTTGTCGGCAATCGCCCGCAACGAGTTGGACAGGCATCTAGCTGATTGTGCGAATTGTAACGCCGAGCTCGAGTCAGTGTTGCTTGCTCAGCGAGACCTGCAACAATGGCAGGAACAAAGAGTTCCGCATTGGGATCGGCATCTTGAGTTATTCCGTCAGGAACATCGTGTCGATCGCCCATTTTCGCGATTCAGGTTGAGTTGGCAGTGGCTGCCAACGGCTGCATCACTTGCCATGTTGTGTGTGGTTCTATTTAACGTGAGTGTGGTTAGCAATGATTCTGGCTTCTCTATTTCCTTCGCTGGACCTTCCGCTTCGAACACGAATCTAAATGCGCAACTTGCCGAGTTTGAGCAATCGCAGCGCTTGGAAATGCAGCAGCTCGCAACAAGAGTAGAGAGCAGGCAGGATAGTAACAATGTGCAATTGTTGCAGGCGGTCATTGAGCAAACTCAGCAATCGACAGTAGACAGTTTCGATCAGATGTATGCCTATTTCGAACAGCAGCGAATCTTGGATCTACAAGATATGCGAACGGGCTATGAACAATTGGTAGACAGTGACTATGAAACGATTAGGTCTTTGCAACAATTGGTAAATTATGTGGGCTACCAGAGCGACATTCGATAAGAGGGTTAGACTATGCGAAAAGTTATAAGACGAACCTTATTATGTGCCACAGCGGCAGTCAGCGCGGTGTCGGCGACTGCGCAAGGCCCTCAACTAGAAGACCTGCAAAGGAACATCGATATATTTTCTGGTGTTCTGGAAGATGCTCTGGATTTCGGGGAGTCAAAGGGCTTGTTCGGGCTAAGTCTTGGAGGTATCGAGAGTACTTACCTAATAGGTCAGGGTGTGGTTCTGGAAGTGAGGACACCTCTAGCTAATAGCCGTAATCGATTGAGCCTCGCTTCCTTGAATTCTACGATGCAGACGCTACAGGTGCGCGGTAATCCATTCGAAACCCTTGCGCTATCTCAATCTCGTACTCAATCCCTGTCTTCATCTGCACCGGCATCTCCTGTGATGGCCATGATGAATCAGTCTGCAGACTCCACCAGCTTCTACACCCAGATGATGGAGAGGATCGCGGATGTAGACTATTCGCTCGTTGTAAATAATGCCATTCAACAGGCCACTGAGTCGGCAAGATCTCTGCGTTCACTTGGCTCTCTCGATGATGGTGTCTATGAAGAATTGCGTGCTGACATAGAAGGTCTGCGCACAGAAATGGGAAAAAAGATGCAGGGCCTGCGAGAACTAGAGGTACAGATCAGAGAATCGGCGGTTCAGGCGATCGCAGATTCAAACCCCGAGGAGCAGATGCGCCTCAAGCTCGATACCGTTATAGCGCAGATAGAGCCACTGCGTGAGCAGGCTGTTGCTAAGGCTATGGAACTTAGGCTACGCAGTGAGCTAGCTGAGCAAGCCTACACCCAGCGGTGGCAGCAAGATGTAGTGGTGTTTGAAGACAAGCTCTATCAGGCGATGTGTGACTACGGATCGACGTTGCGTGAACTGCCAAGCGACGAGCGGGTCTCAATAATCCTAACCGGGCTTGGTGAGCAGGGCGAAGACCTGCGTCGCGCTGATAAGATTCATGTCTTTAGCAAAGCAGATTTACAGGAATGCCAATCAGATAATATTTCAGTAGCGACTTTGCGAGAACTATCCGATCACTACAGCTACTAGCCTGTGTGTTCCTGTTTGCACCCGGTGATTACTCAGGATTTAACCTTGAGTAATGACTGGCGCCTAGAACGGCGCGCCAGTGATATTCACATCCGCTGGCGCGAACTGCTTCGCTGAATCCGGCGCCTGATACAGGCGCGTAATTAACAAGAGCACGTCGGGAACATCTAAAAGATTGATGTCGTCGAATATCAGCTTTCGACGAATGCTCTCGCTGGCTGTGCATAGGCTTCCACTGGCCGTGAAATTTAAGAAGGTGAAATCTTCGTCTTCGACCCCCCAGTTGCTGGATATTATCTCTTGGCCAATACCAGCATCCAGGCGTTGGAAAGGATAGAACCAGCGTCCTCCACTAAAGCCCGCTTCATAGGTAATGATATTGCCATCGGGGTAGTACCAGGTCTCATAGAAGGCACGGAAATAATTTGTCGCCAGACTTCCATTCGGCCAGAAAAGCGCTTGGTCACCGTGCATCTAGCGATAGGCCATTACCCGGCCGTTCGGGTAGTAGATCGTTGTATCCAGACCCGGTTGCTCCATAAACAGCTGCCCATTTGGGAAATACCAGACTTGGTGGTAGACGTCATTGGAGATTAACGAGCCATTTGTATAGTAGCTATTGTCGCGACGGTCACCCGTTAAGATTACCGGTTCGCAGGCCAGCTGATTCAGCTCGGCGAGCTCGTCACCCACGACGTTCATCTCCCCGACATCGTCGAAATCAGCTGGTAGCATGGTGTTCAGCG
This sequence comes from uncultured Pseudomonadales bacterium, assembly GCA_949372635.1. Taxonomy (GTDB): domain Bacteria; phylum Pseudomonadota; class Gammaproteobacteria; order Pseudomonadales; family Pseudohongiellaceae; genus UBA9145. The sequence continues at coordinate 47,041 of CASIAB010000004.1, read as the reverse complement.
CTAGCATTTTGCCCATAAACTCAAAGGTTGCACAGGCGCTACTCACGTTTGCGGAGCCTTTTCGGGCTAGTACTGCAGGAGAAAAAATTAGCAATAACGGTATGGCTAAAATTCGAGCATGTCTCATGGTTTATCTCCTATTTAGGTTCTTGTGTGTTGCTCTTGTGAAGCTAACTGTTTCGAAAATTCCCAAATAGTACTGGCCCCAATGTGAACGCTGACTTAATAGTCGATATGCCTCGCAGATTCCGAGCACAATGAATTTATGGCTTTCTCTGAGCTGAAAATTCCTTATAATATCAAAGCTTCCCAAAATGTTGTTTGCAGTGAACGAATATGATCTAGTGAGCTTTTTTTGAAAAAGAGTGACCATAAAAATAAGAAGCTGTATCTGAGGAGAACCAGATGGACTGCCCGAAATGTAACTCTGAGATGCAAGAGCTCAAGATTGAGACTCTGCATGGCAAAGTAGTGATAGATCAATGCAATAGCTGCAAGGGTCTGTGGTTCGACAACGGCGAAGCAGAGCAGCTGAAGGGTGACTGGATGGCGGACTTTGCCGACAGCGGTGATCGAGAAGTAGGTAAGACCTACAATACCGTGCGAGATATTGATTGCCCTCGCTGCGGCAAGGCGTTGGTTAAACTAAATGATCCTAAGCAAACACACTTAGAGTACGAGGCTTGTGAGGAGCATGGTGTGTTCATGGACGCTGGCGAATTCACCGATTTCAAGCACGAAACCTTGATGGATGTTTTTCGTGATGCGGTGGCAAAAATTACGCGAAGGCAAAAGTAATTCTGGTTAAATAATAGTTGGTTGGGTAGCGGTATAGGTGAGTAAGTTACTGTCGTTCATTCTCACGTAAAAGTTAAGATGATTAGGAATGCCATTTGGGGTGCAACCAAATGGCATTTTTTATTGCCTGCTGATCAAGGGTAGGAAACCTTCCGATATCCGTCCAAGTAGCCGCGGCGTCATGAAAGTCAGAACCTACTGACAAGTACATTGATTTCTCTTCAGCCAGCCGGCTTAGATAGGCTTTCGTAGTTGGGTCTATATTCGAATAGCTTCCTTCGATAGCTTCTCCACCACACGTTTTGAAATCATCAAGTAGCGAGCTTAGCTTGGTCTTGCTCAGCGAATAGCGGCCGGGGTGAGCAACCACGGCTATGCCTGAGGCATCAAGAATCGCAGCTACTCCCTCCTTTAGACTGCAACAGTTTGTCGCGGCATAGACTCTGCCGCGCTTGCTGAGATGTGTCTTAAAGGCCTTCTGTTTACTCTTGCAGATTTTTTCTTGCACAAGAAAGTCTGCAATGTGACTGCGGGTATAGGCGGTGCAAGGTAGCGATTGTAAATAAGACATGAGGCCATGTATGCCAATTTTCTGTAAATTTCTATCGATGGCTTGCGCACGATTTTCACGCTGGGCCTGCTGTGCCGCTAACAGCTTTTCCATGTGATCATTCGTGGGTTCGATGAACAGCCCGACGATGTGAATCTCCATTGTGCCCCATAAGCAGGAAAGCTCTACGCCATTGATGATGGTTATTTCGCCAGCATCACGCTGCAAAGATTCTAATCCATCGATACAGTCGTGATCGGTCAGCGCGAGATGGGTAAGCTTATTTTCTGTTGCACGTTGTAATAGAAAAGATGGTGATTGCGTACCGTCTGAGAAATGGCTATGGCAGTGTAAATCGACTTTCATTATTGATTACTTTGATCTGGTTCAACACATTGACAAGGGCTGCTAAGTCTACTTGAAGCAGGCTGATGTATTCTATAGGAATACCGTTAAAGAGGTCATGGCAATGCAATCAAATTCTAATTATCATATTCCCGCAGAACTTCACCGGCGACTCCAAGGGTAGTTCTTCGATTGATGCGCATGTTCGACATATTCTCGATAGATTTCATTGCTTCTTTTCAGGAGTTGTTGGGGCGTCAATCGATTACGATGCGCGTAAGCGCGACCCAGAGATGGAGCAGAACGCGGGGGCGACAATGTTCGCGCAGGAATCTGTTGCTCGGCTAATTGAGCTGCCACAGCCGTGCCATTGTGCAGTGAGCTCATCGATTTTAAGGAGTTCGTGCTTCTCTCTAGTGCGCTGTTGAAATCAACAGCGCACTAGAGAGAGAATTAATGGGGCTTGTCGCTCACAGCATTCATCACCTAGCTATAATTGCCCTGCTCGCGAAGTCTTTCGATCACCAAATGTGCAGCGATTTCGGCAAGGCACCCTCAGCAATCGTCTACGAACCTAGCACTCCATCTACCTCTGCCTAGCACCCTGCTCAGCCGCTAATTGCCGAGTGCCAAGACAGCATTGATCCTCTGGTTGCAGGAGATGGAGCTCTAACACCGGCTGTTCGGCTAGATCAGAAGCCTGCCCATATACTTGACTAATTTACTTAGGTATTCGATACTTCTTACTATGTATTAGGTATGTAAAGGTCTTCCCATGCGCTTGACGACAAAGGGTAGGTACGCGGTAACGGCAATGCTGGACTTGGCCTTGCATAAAGATCAGGGGCCGGTGAGTCTTGCTGATATATCTCAGCGGCAGGCAATTTCTCTATCTTATTTAGAGCAGTTGTTCGCGAAGTTACGTCGCGGCTCATTAGTGAGCAGTGTGCGTGGCCCAGGTGGAGGCTATGAGCTGCAAGGTGGTTCCGAGTCAATTTACATCGCTCAGATCGTGGATGCAGTGAATGAGTCTCTCGATTCGACGAAGTGCAAGGGAGCAGGAGATTGCCAAGGTGGCGAAACCTGTCTTACGCACTATCTTTGGGAAGATCTCAGTGAACAGATTCATACTTTTCTAGAGGGTATCAGCCTTGCCGATCTGGTGGCGAAGAATGAAGTAAAACGAATTTCTCAGAAGCAGGATCGAAAACATTCAATTGTTAGCGAGAATGTCGAAGACAGCCGGATTATAGTCTCAATCTTATGAGCCGGTAGTAGTGGAGCAAGTAATGCAATTTCCAATTTATCTGGATTATTCCGCAACTACTCCGGTAGACCCGCGAGTAGCAGCAAAAATGGCAGAGTGTCTAACTCTAGATACAAACTTCGGCAACCCAGCTTCACGGTCACATATGTTTGGCTGGAAGGCGGAGGAAGCTGTTGAAACAGCACGTCGCGAAGTAGCTGACTTGATCAACTGTGATCCTCGCGAGATCGTTTGGACTTCGGGCGCAACCGAGGCCGACAATCTTGCTATCAAGGGGGCCGCCCATTTTTATGTAAAGAAAGGCAAGCACATAATAACCTCTAAGATCGAACATAAGGCTGTGCTGGACAGCTGCGATCAGTTGGAGCGCGAAGGCTTCGAAGTAACCTACTTGGATCCTACGGAAGCTGGAATAATCACACCAGAAGCGGTCGCTGCCGCAATTCGCCCTGACACTACACTCGTTTCATTGATGCATGTGAACAATGAGATCGGGGTTATTAACGACATCGCAGCTATTGGTAAAGTAACTCGCGAGAACAAGATTATTTTTCATGTGGATGCGGCGCAGAGCACAGGCAAAATCGACATAGATATGGAATCGATGCAGGTAGACCTAATGTCTTTAACGGCACACAAGGTTTATGGCCCAAAAGGCATTGGCGCCTTGTATGTTTGCCGCAAGCCGCGCGTTCGTATCGAGCCGCAGATCCATGGTGGCGGTCATGAGCAGGGCATGCGCTCCGGCACTTTGGCTACACATCAGATTGTAGGAATGGGTGAGGCTTACCGTCTCGCGAAGGAAGAGATGGCTGATGAAAATACACGCTTGTTGGCCCTCCACGCTCATCTGCTTAATTGTTTCGATGAGATGGAAGAAGTGTTCGTCAATGGGGATATCGAGAATCGCGTTGTCCACAACCTAAATATTAGTTTCAAATTCGTTGAAGGTGAATCGCTGATGATGGCGCTACAAGACCTGGCAGTCTCTTCGGGGTCTGCGTGTACCTCTGCGAGCCTCGAGCCGTCTTATGTGCTGCGTGCCATTGGTCTAAATGACGAAGCTGCGCACAGTTCACTCAGGATTTCTATTGGTCGTTTCACTACGGTTGAAGAAATCGATTACTCGATAGAAAAGATACGCGAAGCTGTAGGCAAGTTAAGAGAATCATCCCCGCAGTGGGATATTTACAAAGAAGGTGTTGCCTTAAATCAAGTTAAACAGGCAGCTCACTAAACCGAGCCAGTCTGGATGTCGGAGAGCTTAAACTTCGGACTTGATCGATTGCGTCCTAGCTATAGAGCGCAGTAGTCAATTCCCCATACCACCCCCAATATGTCTGTTTTGCCGATCGGAGAAAGTCGGTGTTAGCCCTGAATGAGCTCGACAATTATCTCGGGCGCTGTGGTGAGAAAATTCTAGAGGGAATAGAGGCTGCCTAGGTGGAAGAAGTAGCTGATTAAACTACTGAAAAATAGCGTTTTTATTTATTAAAAGCGTACTAATCCCAGATATACCGCGTATAATATGCGCTCTCAAGAATTCACCCTATATTGGAGTTAAGATGTCGATCGAACGTACTTTATCCATTATCAAGCCTGATGCCGTAGCGAAGAACGTTATAGGCGAAATCTATACCCGCTTCGAGAAAGCAGGGTTGAAGATTGTTGCTGCAAAAATGCTGCAACTAGACGACGAATCAGCAGGCGGGTTCTATGCTGAACACAAGGAAAGACCCTTCTATAAAGACCTTATCGAATTCATGACGTCTGGACTGGTCATGGTAACGGTTCTGGAAGGCGAGGACGCCATTATGATGAACCGTGACTTGATGGGCGCCACGAACCCAGCAGATGCAGAGACTGGCACGATTCGCGCTGATTTCGCGGTCTCTATCGATGCAAACGCAGTTCACGGATCCGATTCAATAACGTCGGCGGCACGTGAAGTCGATTATTTTTTTAGCAACCAAGAAGTTTGAGTCTGGAGCAAAACTTGTCAAGAGGATAAGCTGAGCATGACGGTGATACACAAACCTAATTTGGCTGGCCTAAGTAGGGCAAAGCTGCGGGCGTTGTTCATCAACATGGGCGAAAAGTCCTTTCGTGCTGAACAAATTCTGAAATGGATTCACCAGCGCGGAGTGCTGGATATCGATCTCATGACCGATATTAGCAAGGACCTTCGCGAGAAGCTCAAGCAAGCTACAGAAATCTGTTTCCCCAAAATCCTCGAAGATTTCAAGTCTGAAGACGGTACTCGTAAGTGGATTGTGGAGGTCGCCAGCGGCAGTCATGTTGAAATGGTTTTTATTCCCGAAGCGGGGCGTGGCACTCTCTGCATATCCTCCCAGGCGGGTTGTTCATTGGATTGTTCATTTTGCGCGACAGGCAAACAAGGCTTCAATAGCAATCTGACAGTGGCGGAAATTGCAGGTCAGCTTTGGTGGGCAAATTACCATCTAGGTGTTTTCGAGGATAAAGCGGAACAGCGAGTAAGCAACGTGGTGATGATGGGTATGGGCGAGCCACTGTTGAACTTCGACAACGTCATGGACGCGTTAAGTATCATGATGGAAGATTGCGCCTACGGTTTATCGAAACGTAAGGTGACAATTAGCACATCGGGTGTTGTCCCGGCGATTGATAGATTGAAGGACTACACCGACGCATCGTTGGCCATCTCCTTGCATGCGCCTAATGATGAGCTGCGCAGTCAGATCATGCCGATCAACAACAAATACCCTATCAAGGAAGTGCTTCGGTCTGTGCAGGGCTATATGGATAACCTGTCGGATAAGCGAGTTCCGGTAATCGAGTATACGATGATCGCCGGTGTAAACGATCATCGTCAACATGCTCGTGAGCTCGCGGTACTGTTGGAGCAACTTCCCTGCAAGATAAATATAATCCCTTTCAATCCATTCTCGCTCAGCGATTACCGCCGTCCTAGCTCGTCTTCGGTTACAAATTTTAGGCAGATATTGCAAAAGGCGGGATACACGGTCACTGTGCGTACTACGCGTGGGGATGATATTGGGGCGGCCTGCGGCCAGCTAGTAGGCGATGTAGAGGATCAGACCCGTCGCAGCGAGAGGCACAAGCGTCGCCACGCTCAGAGCGAATTAGCCAAAAAAGATGGCTCTAAAGTGTTCGTTAGCACTGATAATCTAGCTGTAACTGCTAACAGCTTATGAAGCCCCAAGAAAACTATCCTCTCGCCCGTCAATATTATTTAAATTATTTGACCGCCATTGCGTTTCTGCAATTACCGCATACACTGCGAGTGCTATTCTCTGGCATTCAAATTGAAGGTTACTTACAGAACGTAGAGCATGTCGAAAACCTTTCTCTGGTTCTTACTACACTTTACCCGACTCCACCGGAATTTCAGACGTTTCAAAGGCTGAGCAATGCCAACTGAGCCCCTTATTGAAACGGCCGCCGAGCTTGAGGCCAGCCAGCAATCGATTGATGTCCTGACAGCAGGAGATATTCTTCAGCGAGAGCGGAAGCGCCTGGGTCTGAATGAGAAAGAAGTTGCCGATCAACTGCATGTCACCATGCACTACGTTAAGGCATTGGAATCTAATAGCTATGAAAAGCTACCTGGCGCTATTTTCGCTAAGGGATATCTGAAGAGCTACGCCTTATTTTTGGGTCTGGATGTTGAAGACTTAATGTCTCGCTATGATGAGCTTACACATCAGCTGAATGCCGACAGCGCGGAAGAGCGGCTCCTGCTGGGAGCGCATAAGAAAAAAGACCGTAATAGGAATTTAGTAATTGTTTCCTTAAAATTTTTTGTCGTCGGCTTTCTGGGATTGTGGCTTGCGAATAGCTATTTTACAGAGGAGTCTGTTTCTGATTTGCCTAGTGCCGCTGAATCTGTTGAAAGTGCTGAGAACATTAGACCCGCCTTTTCTCAGGTGGTGGAACTGCAAGTCAAGACACAGCCGCAACTTACCTTGGAAGTCGAACTTAAGGAAATCTCAGTACCAACCAGCCAGTCGGTCATTTCTTCAGCGTTGGAAGGGTTGTCAGTAATTGCCTCTGAACATTTGGTTGAGGTAGATTTGGGCTCTAATGTGGATTCTGAGAGTGCCCAGAGTACTGGTATTCGTGGGAGCAGAGGCGGTTCTAGCGTGGAGGAACTAACCTCCACCTTGCAGGCATTGGGAGCAGAGCAAACAGCCGTCGCCGGGGCGACAGACCAGTCGCGGGTTTTTACCATCAAAGCGACCGGCAAAGATGTGCTGCGAATCAGCTTTATTGGGGAGAGTTGGATCGAAGTAAATGACAGCGAATCCCAGCAGATCTATCGCGATCTTCGCGAAGCAGGCGATGTTTTAGAAATTACCGGTAGTGCGCCATTCAATATCCTGCTCGGCGATGCTCCCTTTACTAGTATGAGTCTCAACGGCGATGAAATTGACCTCTCTGCTGATATTCGAATCGACAACTCGGCACGCCTCACTGTAGGCTTGTAACCCATGAAGACTAACTCATCAATTACACGTCGCAAGACTCGCCAGATTATGGTCGGCAATGTTCCAGTGGGCGGCGATGCACCAATTTCTGTGCAGACCATGACCAACACCGAGACCTGCGATGTTGAGGCGACATTAGGCCAGATCAATCGCATAGTAAATGCGGGCGTTGATATTGTCCGCGTCTCCGTTCCGAGCATGGATGCGGCAGAGGCCTTCAGGAAGATTCGTTCACAGGTGGAAGTGCCCCTAGTCGCCGACATACATTTCGATTATCGCATTGCCTTGAAAGTGCTAGAGAATGGGGTTGATTGCCTGCGTATCAATCCGGGTAATATTGGCAGTGAGGAGCGCATCCGCGCTGTTGTAGATAGTGCCAAAGACAAGAATATACCGCTTCGAATCGGCGTAAATGCTGGCTCTCTTGGCAAGAATTTGTTGCGGAAATACAAGGAGCCGACTTCCGAGGCGATGGTTGAGTCTGCGCTTACACAGATAGATATACTTGACAAGCTCGATTTTCAAAATTTCAAAATCAGCCTGAAAGCCTCAGAGATATTCATGACCCTGGCGGCCTATCGGAGTCTAGCGACACAGGTAGATCAGCCATTCCATCTCGGCATCACTGAGGCAGGCGGTCTTCGTTCCGGCACAGTTAAATCAGCTATCGGCCTGGGAGCCATGTTGATGGATGGGATTGGCGATACGATCCGAGTATCCCTCGCAGCAGACCCCGTTGAAGAGGTCAAAGTTGGATTCGATATTCTAAAGAGCCTTGGTCTTCGTCATAAGGGCGTCAATTTAGTAGCCTGCCCTAGCTGTAGTCGACAGAATTTCGACGTGATCTCCGTGGTTAATGAATTAGAATCCAGATTAGAAGACATAACGACACCGATTGATGTGGCAGTTATTGGCTGTATCGTGAATGGCCCGGGCGAGGCGAAGGTTGCTGAGATTGGGCTGACTGGTGCGAGTCCAAGTAACCTCGTCTACAAAGAAGGCGTTCCTGATCACAAGATTAATAATGAAAATCTTGTGGATGAATTAGAGGCGATGGTGCGTCAGCGCGTTGCCGATAAGAAGCAAATGGAAGAAAACCTAATAGCCTCAAGCTAGCGATCAGTCACAAACCTATGGCGAAACTACAAGCAATTCGAGGTATGAATGACATACTTCCTGACCAAACTCCTAACTGGCAATATGTTGAGAAGTGCTTTCAGCAGGCAGTGCATCGTTATGGCTATCGAGAAATTCGTTTCCCTATTCTCGAGCAGACACAGCTGTTTAAACGTTCAATCGGCGAAGTCACCGACATCGTCGAGAAGGAAATGTACAGTTTCGATGATCGCAATGGCGATAACTTGAGTTTGCGTCCAGAAGGCACGGCGGGCTGCGTTCGTGCTGCCGATCAGCACGGGTTGCTGTTCAATCAGCAGCAACGACTCTGGTACCAGGGACCAATGTTTCGCCATGAAAGACCGCAGAAGGGCCGCTATCGACAGTTTCAACAGTTCGGTGTTGAGGCCTTTGGTATGGCTGGACCGGATATCGATGCAGAGGTAATTCAGGTCAGCGCTTCACTGTGGCAGGACCTAGGCTTAGAAAAATTCCTTACCCTCGAGATTAACAACATTGGCTCCGCGGAAGATAGAAAACGCTATGCCGCTGCCTTATCAGCATTTCTAACTTTCCATGCAGACGAACTCGATGATGATGCGCGTAATCGAATGCACAGCAACCCGATGCGGGTGCTGGATAGTAAGAACCCCGCCGTTCAGGCAGCTCTTAAGACTGCGCCTGCTCTGATTGATTACCTCAGCGACGAGAGTATCGTCCACTATAGCGATCTGAAGAGCCTGCTTAGCCAGGTTGGAATTGAGTTCGTCGAGAGCCCTCGCCTAGTAAGGGGCTTGGATTACTACAATAACTGTGTGTTTGAGTGGACTACCGATTCTTTGGGTGCACAGGGCACAGTCTGCGGAGGAGGTCGCTATGATGGCCTCGTCGAGCAGCTCGGGGGCAAACCAACGGCTGCAGCTGGTTTTGCGATGGGTGTCGAAAGGCTTGTCTTGATGCTCGATTCACTTGGCAAGATTCCCAAAGCCACCTCGCAGGTAATCGATGTGTATATGGTGGTTGTGGGTAGCGAGCTGGCCGGACCGGCCCAGTTATTAGCCAAGCAGCTGCGGCAGCAATTTCCTGAATTGGGCCTTATCAATCACTGCGGTGGGGGAAAATCCAGTAATCAGATGAAACGCGCCTTCAAAAGTGGGGCGCGTTTGGCTATTGTGTTGGAAACAGAGTCGGGACAGCCTCTCGAAACGGTCATAATCCGACATTTAAATGATTCCGGTGAATCGGTCAGCGTCGAGATAGCCAATTGCGGAGAGAAACTTGCCGAATTTCTCAGTATTTCAGAGTGATAGCAGCATTGATTTGTGTCAGCAGTGCCTTAAACAGGTAGAATTGGCGGTTGGTCAGGGATAGTTTGCCGAATGTGGTGGTCTGACAATCCGGGTAGGTCCAAACTGTTCGAATAATTAAATGAATTAAGGAGTAAGTCGTGGCGATTAACGCGGCAGAAGAAGAAACAGTAGAATCACTGAAGCAGTGGTGGGCAGAGAACGGCAAGCAGCTAACCATCCTCGTTGTTGCAGGTTTTGTAGCCTTCACGTCATGGCTGGTTTGGACTAATTCCCAAAACGCTAACGTAGATAGAGCCTCAGATATGTATGAGGAGATCCTAGCGTTAGCGATAACGGACGCCGGGCAGCCGGGAACGTTGCTTATACCAGAAGATTCGGAACGAATAATCGAGTTAGGTGCGCAGCTGCGCAGTGACCATAACGCTTCTACCTACGCCAAATTAGGCTCCTTATTCGCTGCGCAACAATCTGTGCACAACGATGACTTGGATGCGGCGGAAATCTCTCTGCAGTGGATTCTAGATAACGAGCAGGGCGGACTATTAAGTGAGGCCGATGAAGGCCTGCTACTGACCACGAACTTGCGGCTCGGTCGTATTATTTTGGCTAAGGGCGACGCGGAACGTGCGCTCGCACTTGTGAACAATCTAGACCCTAAAACTTTTGAAGCGGGCTATTCGGAATTGCGTGGTGATATTTACGCAGCGATGGGACGAGACGTGGACGCGCGTGATGCGTACATTGCCGCTCAGGAGGCAGGATCGAGTAGCGAAGGTCTACGCATGAAACTAGACGAGTTGTCCAACGAAAGCTAGCCCCCACTGCTAGTTAACAGATAGCCAGATGAGTTCTAAGATGAATCTTACGAGCACCGGACCAATACAAAATTGCGTGAACTCTGGGATTCGTCTGTTAGTGCTGCTCGCATTAGCTTCTGCGTTATCAGCCTGTGCGGGGTATAGCGTCTCCAGTTTAAATCCGCTGAGTTGGTTTTCTGATGATGAAGTCGATCCACCTACACCTCTGGTTGCGATTCCTGTTGAGGCTACACTGACTCGTCGGTGGAGCGTGAACGTCGGAAATGGGCAAGGCAAGAATTACACAGAAATAACTCCTTCTATAAACGGCGGCGTAATCTATGCCGCTAGCGAGGATGGTGCTGTAGCCGCAATAGAAATTAGCACAGGAAACACTCTGTGGAGAATCCGGATCGAGGGAGTAATCACTGGTGGGGTTGGATCTGGCGACGGCTTGGTTATGGTTGCAACAGAGAGCGCTGAACTCGTAGTCCTTAATCAGGCGGATGGAACTATTAAATGGCAGCACGCAGTTTCCAGTGAAGTTTTGTCTGCACCACAAACGAATGGCGATGTTGTTGTAGCGCAGACTGTAGACGACAAACTGGTAGCACTCGATGCTGAAAACGGCGAGCAGCGCTGGATTTACGAGACTACACAGCCAGCACTCACACTGCGCGGCAGTAGCAAGCCTGTTATCACCGCAGGTGCAGTGATTGCAGGGTTTAGCAATGGCACACTCGTCGCGGTTTCGGCTGAAGATGGAGTTTATCTTTGGGAGGAACGGGTAGCCGTGCCTGAAGGCGAGTACGATATCGACCGCGTCATCGATGTGGATGGAGATTTATTGTTAGACGGTGGCCGAATCCTAGCTGCAAGCTATCAGGGTAATTTGATGGCGTTCGAAGTCACTTCCGGGCGAATCGTTTGGGGCATGGAGGCTTCTAGTTATCATGGCATGGAGCAGGGTTTCGGCAACATTTACTACTGCGATGACAAAAGTCAAATATTTGCGATTAGAGACAATAGCGAAGATATCGTTTGGGATAACTCCGATCTACTCAATAGACAAATTACGGCACCAACCGCAGTTGGCAACTATATCGCAGTAGCTGACTATGATGGCTATGTTCACTTACTATCGCAGATTGATGGGCGCATAGTAGGTCGAATTCAGGCTGATAATGATGGGGTCAGGGCGAATCTTTTGGCTGAAGATGGCGGTCTTTATGTTTTTGGCAATAGTGGTCGTCTGACTGCTTATCAACTGCAATAGCATTCGCATCAAACCGTTTGTACGCTTATCTAGGTTACTACCATGAGGCCAGTCATAGCCCTTGTTGGCCGTCCCAACGTAGGAAAATCCACTCTCTTCAATCGCCTCACGCGATCGCGCGAGGCGTTGGTTGCAAATATCCCCGGTCTCACTCGGGATAGGAAATATGGCGACGGAGAGATAGAAGGTCATTCATTCATTGCTATCGATACTGGTGGTATTGGTGGCGATGAAGAGGGTATTGATCTGGAGATGGCCTCACAATCACTTCAAGCTATCGAAGAAGCCAATATCTGCCTGTTTATGGTAGATGCTAAAGATGGTCTCCTGCCCGATGACAACCGCATCCTCGATCATCTGCGTAGGCGCAGCAAGAATACCTATCTAGTCGTAAATAAGATTGATGGTCGTGACCCCGATGCGGCGTTAGTAGATTTTTATAGCCTAGGCCTATCGGAAATCTTCCCCATCACAGCGACGCAGGGTCGTGGTGTAAAGAGCATGCTGGTTAAGGTGTTAACCGACTTCGAGCAGGCGACAATCGAATTCGATGATGGTGCGGCAATTTCTCAAAATGTTGAGGCAACAGGTATAAAGATTGCTATCGCAGGTAGACCCAATGTCGGTAAGTCGACGTTGGTCAATAGAATGCTAGGTGAAGAGAGAGTGGTCGTGTTCGATGAACCCGGCACCACTAGAGATAGTATTTATATACCCTACGAGAGGCGCGGAAGGCGCTATACGCTTATCGATACAGCGGGGATAAAGAAGAGAGGCCAGACTAAGCAAACGGTTGAAAAATTTTCGGTGGTTAAGTCGTTACAGGCCATTCAAGACGCGCATGTAGTGGTGTTGATCATCGATGCTCGCACAGGAATTGTAGAGCAAGACTTACATTTGCTCGGTTACGTTGTTGAGACGGGGCGAGCGCTCGTTATTGCTATCAACAAATGGGATGGCATGCACTCTGAAGATAAGGATCAGGTTAAAGATGATATTCGTCGCCGTTTTGTCTTCGTAGATTTCGCTAAGATTCATTTTATCTCGGCTCTCTATGGCACCGGTGTGGGTGATCTGTATAAATCTATACACACTGCGTATGAATCGGCAACCAAGACTCTGACCACCCATCGACTCACCGAGTTACTTCAAGATGCGGTTACCGATCACGCTCCACCTATGGTGAATGGTCGGCGCATCAAATTGCGTTATGCGCACGCCGGCGGGCATAATCCGCCGATAATTGTTATACATGGTAAGCAGACTGACAAGCTTCCGGGAAACTACAGTCGTTATCTGGAAAAAACATTTCGAAAGGTGTTGAAGCTGGAGGGTACTCCGGTGAGAATCGAATTACGCAGTGGCGATAATCCTTTTGTTAAGGGCGAGGAAGGTCTGACACAACAACAGATTTCTCAGAAAAGGCGAATCAAGAAAAATAAAGATTTGGGTAAAAAACTCGGTAAGAAAAGAGTATGACAGTTCACCTCGAAGATATTAAAAAAGCCGCAGATCGACTTCGAGGCATAGCAATCGAGACGCCAATTCATACATCCGCAGTACTAAATGAAAGATTAAACGCTAAAGTTTTTATCAAGCCAGAATGTTTGCAACATATTGGTGCGTTCAAATTCCGTGGTGCTTATAATCGACTATGCCAAATGAGTGACGCCGAGCGGGCAAAGGGTGCCGTTGCATTTTCCTCAGGAAATCACGCGCAGGGAATGGCCTACGCAGCGAAGTTACTGGGAATGAACGCGACTATCGTCATGCCGTCGGATGCTCCATCCATAAAAAAAGAAGGCACCGAGAGACTTGGAGCGAGTATTCGCCTCTATGATCGAGCTACTGAGTCCCGTGAAGACATCGCTGCAGAAATTGCAGCGTCCAGTGGCGCAACTCTTGTGCCTGCATTTGATGATATTGATGTGATTGCAGGCCAGGGCACTTGTGGCCTTGAGATAATGCAGCAGTTGGCGGCAAGGCACTGTATTCCCGATGTTGTGTTGAGCCCCTGCGGAGGGGGCGGACTATTGGCTGGTCTTTCAACGGCGATCAAAGAAACAAATAGTGCGACAAAAATCTACGGTGTAGAGCCCCAGAACTATGACGATCATAGCATTTCAAAGGCTGCAGGCTTGCGCACCAAGATTGCTCCACAGCACAGCACTAGTTGTGATGCACTCATGGCCACTCAACCGGGCGAGATTACTTGGTCGATCAATCGTAAAACAGTGGATGATTTTCTGGTGGTTAGTGAGGATGAGGTAGCTCACGCGATTAGTTTTGCGTTTCGTTACCTTAAACTTGTGGTTGAGCCTGGCGGTGCAGTCGCCTTAGCAGCCTTACTGCACAATAAATTGGATATTAGTGGTGGTTCTGCCGCACTAGTCCTTTCTGGTGGTAATATTGACAGCGAGACGTTTGCGAGCTGTTTGCAGGATTTTCCTTTGCCCTAAGTCAATAGTGTTTGCAGATTAAAATCGGCATCAAACTAGCAAAAAATTTAGAGGAAGGACTATGAAAATATCTTTATTGAATTCAGGCAGCTTGCTCGACTGGGTTGCAAGCCTGCTCTTAACAACAGTATTCTTCTCGGCTGCAACTTCGAACGCGCAATCTACAGATGATTGCATAGACTCCTTGCAGTGTGAATCTTCCTGGATAGGCATGTCAGGCAGTGAGCGCGATATGGTCTTTGCTTTCGCCGACGATTATAAAGCGTTTATTCATCTGGCGCGCACAGAGCTGAGTTTCGTGGCAGAGGCAGTCGCCTTCGCAGAGCAGAATGGCTTCGAAGAGTTAACAGACTCTACCGATATCGTTCCGGGGAAGAAAATCTATGAAGTCAATCGAGACCGCACAATAAGTCTTTTGGTGATTGGAGAAGATGCCATTCAAGAAGGCTTCCATATAATCGGTTCACATATTGATTCACCGCGTCTAGAGCTAAAAGGTAGACCGCTATATGAAGACAGTGAATTTGCACTCTTCCAGACAAATTATCACGGTGGCATTAAGTACCACCAATGGACCAACTTACCGTTAGCTCTGATGGGCCGCATCGATAAGAAAGATGGAACCAGTGTTCAAATATCGGTAGGTCTTGATGCTAATGATCCTATTTTTATGATTCCTGAGTTGTCCCCACATGTTGATCGCAGCAGAAACTCCAAGACTCTAGCCGATTTCATTACCCCAGAAGATCTTGACCCGGTTATAGGGCATATCCCTGTTGAAGACGGCGGCGATGTAGCGGATCAGGTTCTAGCCTATCTCGGCCAGGAGTACGGCGTTACTCGAGCCGACCTGGTCTCGGCCGAGCTCTCCTTGGTGCCTGCTGGTGCGCCCCGAGACATGGGGTTCGATAGGGGGTTAATTGCCGCCTATGGTCAGGATGACCGGCTTGCATCCTATGCAGCCATGCGAGCGGTGGCGGAGATCGGCCATCCACAGAAGACCACTATGGCCTTCTTGGTTGATAACGAGGAAGTTGGCAACAGAAATAATACTGGCGCACATTCTGATTATTTTGCCGACCTGCTGTCCAGACTTTTGTACGCGCAACTGGAAGGGGATTACCGTGAACCCCTATTTCGCAGAGCGCTGCGTCAGACCAAATTTATATCTATAGATGTAAATCCAGGCATCAATCCTATGAATCCAGGTGCTTGGGAGCCAGGCAACGCTCCCAAGCTAGGCTATGGCGTGAATCTCAAACTCTATGGGCAGGGCAATACCGCTAATAGCGAGTTTATTGCATGGACTCGACAACTGCTTGACAGCAATGATGTGCCATGGCAAACAGTGACTTATAAAGTGGGGGTAGGTGGAGGTGGCACTATCGGTGGAGAGTTTTCGGCACAGAATATTGAAGTTATCGATTTCGGCGTTCCTTTACTTTCGATTCATACTCCATACGCGGTGAGCTCTAAAGTTGATGTTTATAGTCTCTATCGAGCAGCCTTGGCGTTCTTTGCCTATACGGACTAGGACATTTCGGATTATTCTATTTCTCTTAATAAAGATATTGATGAAGCTACTATGAAAATTAAAATTTCCAGAATATTTAGGCTCTCCACTCTAGTCTGTTCAGGTTTGCTCGCGATCTCCGTGCAGCAAGTCCTAGCGCAAGAGGTTGGCGACCACCAATATACGAGCGAAGCGATTGAGAGGGGCTCTGCAGTGTATACCCAGCAATGTGCCCTCTGCCATGGACCACAGGGTGCTCTCGTGGACGGCATTAACCTCCGCATTGGGCAATTTCGCAACGTACAATCGGACACCGATCTAAGGCGAGTCATTAGTGATGGCGCCGGAGAAGGACGTATGCCGGCCTTTAGTTTGCGTGCCGATGAAATGAATGGAGTGGTTGCTTTTATCCGCGCCGGTTTCGATCCCGAGGGAGAGGCGGTAAAAATTGGCGATCCAGTTCGTGGGAAGGTGTTATTCGAAGGCGAAGGCCAATGCGCAAACTGTCATCGGGTGAGGGGGGTAGGCCCGCGTACAGCCCCTGATTTGAGTAACATCGGTGCAATTCGTACCCCAGCGTCCTTGCAGCGCAACTTGCTTGATCCAGCGACGGCGCTGCTGCCAATCAACCGGCCAGTTCGGCTTGTGACTCGATTTGAAGAGACTATCGTTGGGAGGCGACTCAACGAGGATACCTATACCGTTCAGGTAGTCGATTCACAGGAACGACTTAGGTCGTTGAAGAAAGTTGACTTGGTTTCCTACGAGATAAGTGACGAACCCAGTAAACAACCGACGACTATGTCCAGCGATGAAGTAGCTGATGTGATTGGCTATCTGCTTACCATGCGAGGTTTAGAATGAAATTAGCAAACCAAATTAGAACAACTAGCATTGCACTCTTTATATGCCTTGCAGCGACAAATACATCCGCGCAGGTTTCCTACGAGCGAATTCTTAATTCGGCAGACGAGCCAGAGAATTGGCTTACCTATAATGGCGGCTATAAGAGTCAGCGTTATAGTCAGCTAGATCAAATCACGCCAGAGAATGTAGTCGACCTTAAATTGCAGTGGACCTTGCAAAATCAAGTCTTCGGTGCATGGCAATCCAATCCGATAGTGGTCGACGGCATCATGTATATCACCGAACGACCGAATAGCGTCATGGCGGTTGATGCAATAACCGGTAGAGTATTCTGGAAGTATCGCCACGTTCCTGCAGAGAACGCCTTGATTTGTTGCGGGGCAAATAATCGCGGTGTTGCGGTATTAGATGACAAGGTATTCATGGGCACGCTGGATGCGAGGCTCGTTGCGCTCGATAGAGTTACTGGCAGCGCACTATGGAATGTAGAAGTGGGTGATGTCGATCTCGCCTATTCAGTAACCATGGCGCCGCTAGTGGTAAAGGACAAAGTCATAGTCGGCGTAGGCGGTGGCGAGTTCGGCATTCGTGGATATGTTGCTGCTTACGATGCTGAAACCGGCGAGGAGGCCTGGAAGACTTACACGATCCCTGGCCCGGGTGAGCTAAACCATGATAGCTGGCAAGGAGACGACTGGGAGCACGGTGGTGCATCCGTGTGGATTACTGGCTCGTTTGATCCGGAACTCAATCTTACCTATTGGGGTGTTGGTAATCCTGGGCCAGATTGGAACGCGGGCCAGCGCCCCGGTGATAATCTCTATTCTGACTCGGTGATCGCCCTGGATGCTGATACAGGCGAATTGAAATGGCATTTTCAATTCACGCCGAACGACGCCTACGACTATGATGCGGTGCAGGTGCCGGTGCTGGCTGATATTGTCTGGCGCGGCACACCAAGCAAGATCATGATGTGGGCAAATCGGAACGGCTATTTTTATGTTTTAGATAGAGTGACGGGCGAGTTTCTCGAAG
Organism: uncultured Pseudomonadales bacterium; assembly: GCA_949372635.1. Classification (GTDB taxonomy): domain Bacteria; phylum Pseudomonadota; class Gammaproteobacteria; order Pseudomonadales; family Pseudohongiellaceae; genus UBA9145. Next base: position 29,218 of record CASIAB010000004.1, on the reverse strand, counting down.
GCAAGCCCTATGTAACGGTGAACTGGTCTAGCGGGCTCGATGAGAACGGACGACCGATTCCAACACCACAACCCGAAGGTATGCCTACCTTCCCTGGAAATCAGGGTGGTACGAATTGGTACCCGCCCTCATTCAGCCCCAGAACGGGCCTCTTCTATTTCAGCGCGTGGCAGGATTATGCAACGATCTACGCTCCGGAAGAGTCGGAATATGAGCCGGGCAGGGCATTCCTAGGTGGAGGATTTTCAGTGTTAGCACCGGCGCCGGGAGCGCCGACTATCGGCATCGGTAGGACTAATCCCATTAACAACTGGACCAACGAAGTTGGCTTTGCCTCCTTGAAGGCGATGGATCCGCAGACTGGTGAAGAGGTCTGGTCCTATGATCAGTTCGATGTGAGTGACAGTGGCATGCTAACGACTGCGTCAAATCTATTGTTTACCGGCGGGCGCGAGGGTTATTTTCATGCGATCGATGCGCTTAATGGCGATTTGCTATGGAATGTCAGTCTGGGTGGTCAGATCGTTATGGCGCCGGTGACTTTTAGTGTCGATGGCGTTCAATATGTCTCTGTAATTTCGGGGCATGCACTATCCACATTTGCATTGCCCAACTAGGAATTTCCTATGGGGTTAATAGCCAGTATTGTTAAGAGCCTGATTTCTAAAATCACGATCTTTTCTGCTCTGGCGGTGTTGATGTCAACGACTCTGGCGGAAACTGCCGCGATTCAACACACAGTCAAGGCAGATGGTCACCCGGTGGTTACCATGCCGCGCTCTTAGAAACGCCGAGGGCGAAGTTAATCAAATCGACAATCGGTTTTATCGAGTAGCTTGATCATAAGCCACCACTTCTTGTTAATTAACTAGCATTATAGCCCCGAGAGGAAAAACCTTAGATTCTGGGTGAGCAGCTAAAAAGTCGTGGTTTAGGAGCTGATTTCTTGATAGGTTGAGTCGTCGAACTTCAGTTTTATCAATCTTGGTACTGGCCCAACTGCTGCTAAAAGCGGATCGAATGGTTTGGTGCGAAGCGCTACATAAATAGAGAGAGATAACTATGCATTTTCCAACTTTGAAGAGGTCTAAACTAACCTGGCGCGTTTGCGCTACAGTGGGCCTGTTGTTGTGTTCTTCAAGTTTTCTGCACGCTCAGGACATTCCTTTGTTCAATGAGGATCCGAGTGAGTGGTACACGTTGGGTGGCGACTTTGGGCATACTCGCTATACGCCTGCAACTGAAATCACCGCCGAGAATTTCGCGGACCTAGAGGTGGCTTGGGAATGGGACGGTGCCAGCTTTGGTGCTATTAGCGGACGTTCCACACCCTCACTGATCAATGGCAAACTTATTACTGTAGCGGGCAATAAGCGCTACGTTGTCGCGTTAGATCCTAAGTCGGGTGAAACGCTCTGGTCTTATCGCGAGCCGGACACACCGCGTGCCTCATACTCAATGCGAGGCGACTATGGCAAGGGCGTGGGCTATGCCAATATCGACGGTAAAGACATTGTCTATATTGTCTCTCCAGGTTTTTTCTTGACGGCGCTGGATGCTAATACAGGTATTCCACTTGAGGGTTTCGGAAATCCAGTACCCATTGATGGATTTGCACAGACTGGAATCGTCGACCTGTTGGCCGACTTAGGTCATCCCTATGACCCCTATGAAGGTATCCCCCTAGAGACCGGCTATATTACGTCTTCTTCACCGCCGATCGTGGTTAATGAGACTATCATTGTTGGTAACTCTGCAGAACAGGGGTATCACCAGGCGCGTATTGAAAACGTACCGGGCGATATCTTAGCCTACGATGCACGCACAGGTGATTTCAAATGGAAATTCAACGTCATTCCTAAGCCGGGCGAGTACGGTCACGAAACTTGGGAAAACGATGCGTGGGAGTGGACAGGTGATGTTTCTTCTTGGGCACCGCTTTCTGCCGACCCAATTAACAATTTGGTTTACATCCCAACTAACAGCGCGACTATTGATTACTACGGCGGTTTCCGTCCGGGTGACAATCTTTATGGCGCTTCTCTAATTGCACTAGATACTCGAACTGGCGAGCGCGCTTGGCATTTCCAAATGGTAAAACATGAAATTTGGAATTTCGACAATCCAACTGCACCAGTTCTTCTGGATTTGAATGTGCCAGGTCAGGGCCTAGTGCCAGCAGTTATGCAGGCAACGAAGCAGTCATGGGTCTACGCCTTCAATCGAATAACCGGTGAGCCAATTTGGCCAATCGTAGACCGTCCCGTGCCTCCATCGATCGTGCCAGGCGAAGTACTTTCGCCTACTCAGCCTCATGTAACACGTCCAGCAGCCTACGATATGCAGGGAATTACCGAAGACGATCTTATCGACTTCACTCCAGCACTGCGAGCGGAGGCCTTGGAAGTAATGGAGGAATATGTAATGGGGCCTTTGTTTAATCCCCCCATTCATGCCGACAATCCAATGGGCAAATATGCTGCGATGAATTGTCCTGGCGGCGCCGGCGGTGCAAATATCACCGCACCGGCTGTAGCAGATCCCGAGACAGGTAAGATGTATATTTCTTCGCATAAGGCTTGTTTTGCTTTACGGCTGATACCGGGTGAAGAGTCTGACCTGCTGTTCCCGAACTCCACGGGCATTAACACTGCTCGTTATGCAAACGGTGTGCGCGGCGCGACAGCAAGACCTCCACGGCTAAGTTCTGGTATCCCTATCGTGAAGCCGCCGTATAGCCGAATTACAGCTATCGATATGAACAGTGGCGATCACGCTTGGATGATTCCTACAGGTGATACACCTGATCGTATCGCTAACCATCCTGCGCTCGCGGGTGTAGATCTAGGCAATACTGGTACTGGCGCGTTGGTGCCTATGGTTGTAACTAAGAATATGTTGGTTTATTCAGACCAAGCCGGCGACGGTACGCCAATGCTCTACGCTATCGACAAGGATAGTGGCGGCACCATGGCTCAGATCGAAGCGCCGGGCCGAAGCAGCTATGGGATGAGCTCTTGGGTACATGACGGCCATCAGTACATCCTGTTGCAAACTAGTTCTTCACTGACGGCGATGGCACTGCCAGGCGCTCAGGAAGAAGCTGGCGGCTCCCATTAAGCGCTTAATAAGAAATCGCTTAAAGAAAAGAAGTAAAAAGATAGAGAAACTGAGAAGCCGGATTGATAAGCTCATTCCGGGTTTTTTTGTGTCTGAATCTAAAATTTATCGTTGGGTTAAGTCATAGTTAAAATTGGAGCCAGTTGTCAGTGTGATTCTCTTTCTGGAGTTTTTTACTATAACTAAAATAACCCCCAGTTTCTCTTTAATATCAATAATTTACGTTTTTGCCTAAGCTTACACCCTAACTAGATCTTACCTCATACTGTATGCGTATACAGTTGGAGTATGATGTAGCTCCTAATTCAACTACTTCCTCATTACCATTCCTTTTAGCTTGCTTGCCGCCTTCGTCTTATATTTGTGGTTCAAATGCATGTAACGCTTCATAGACTGGCTTGATTTCCATTAACGTCCTTTCACCTGTGCCTTCCATAATGTGCCAGCTCGCAAACGTGTGCCTCAATGTATCGAGGATAGTAATTTTAAAGCGCATTTACTCCGAATTTCAAAAGTATCCAAATTGGGTTTTTTAGCATTTGAAAGCTTGAATGACAGTCTTTCGGTAGAGGTTAGTCGATGTCTTGATGCCCTGAAAGATTCATATCTTTAGGCTCAGCAACTAAGCCTAGTCCGGCAAGAACTGCAACGTTGGCAGTAATCTGTACCCAATCTCGCTGCATAGTAAGTCCTCTATGACGCCTAACACCGTGTTGAGCTGCGTTTGACTGGCACTGCCTGTAGCGGCAGCGCAAGGCGGTGACTGTCAATACGTCCGCTCCAACAATTTGTTAGGCGGAGACTGCAAAATGTCACAGAGCTATTTATAGCCTCCCCGATTTGATTCGTTGTTCGATAAAAAAGCGCTCAATGTTTCGTTGAACATATATGGGTTATCCAAGTTTGCGTTATGAGCTGCGTTCCCAATGATTTTTAGTTCTCGGTTTTCAAAGTCTGCCCATTTACCGCAAGCTGACTTAATTCTCGCATTTTTCTCAAGATCTCCATACGTGATTAAAACAGGTATCTGTAATGTTGGATCCCCTCGGAATGTTCTTAGGTATTTATGAATCTTTCTCATTACGTCCGTTAACTGAGCTTTTGTGCCATTTCTCAAGGTTTCAGAGGCGTACGCCTGACCGATGTCTGTTATAGCTACTTCTTTAACCAAGCTCTTGATTAACAAATCGTATGGGATTAATCCTACTAAGAACCGCGAAATGAAAAGTTCTATATCAACACTTTTGGAATAGTATTTCTGCTGGAGTGGTGATGAACCTACTACGGAAAGTGTTCGCACTCTATCTGCATGGTTAAGAGCAATTAGTTGCGCTACATAACCACCCATAGATTGACCAACTAAATTAGTTTGACCAATATTTTCAATATCCAGTATTTGGATGACAACTTCTGCAGAATCTTCCAGGCTAAAATTCGAATATGGCGTTGATAAGCCATGCGACGGCAGATCTATTGTGATAACTGAAAAGCCACTAAGAAAATAGTCTATTTGTTCTTTGAATAGATCATGATCCATCGTTGCGCCATGCAAGAACAACAAGGCGTTGCTTTTCTTTTCCGATATCCAGTAATGAACTACCCCGTTCTTGTTTTTGTGAGTCTTATGTTTAAGCAAGAAACTGTCCTAGTATTGTGTATGGTACCAAGTTGAGCGGGTAGTCAGCCCAAACTAAAACTTTGGGTTGACAATACATTGTAAAGAAAAATTGATGAAATGGTTACAATGTTTGTAACTTACAAGTCGCGAAGTTACTGATACAACAGAGGAATTGGTTTAATGGGCAGAACAAAAATAGAAGGTAAGAGTTACAAACTATAAAATGCCCCTTGTAAACCAGAGTTTTGAAAGCGATTGGAGAAGCCAGCAGCAAATTAGAGAAGAGCTTAAAGATAAGCCAAACCGCTGCCTAGTCTAAGCCGGTTCTGCCAAGTGACTATTAGTTGCAGCCACCATTTGAATCCCATCCTACATGACATGTCTATGTGAGTGATAAGAAGACGGAGGCTGAAATTCCTGAAGGGATGAAGCAATCCGAGATTGGTAGTAGCTATCGGTTCTAATTTTTGCAGTTCAGTTATAGCAGCTCGACTATGCCTATCAGTATCGCAGCCAATGCTAACACCCAGCAGAGGCAAGCGAGTGCATCGATGAAACTATAGCGCAGTCGTTCGATTCCGCTTACGCCTACCAGTGCGGGAATAATGCTGCGGATTGCAGGAATGAAGCGCCCGATGAAGATGGCGGCGTTGCCGTAACGACGGATGATGCCTTCCGCCTTCTCCACATTGGCTTGATATTTTTTGATTATGCCGATCTGATGAAACTTCGCGCCTAATGTCCGCCCAAAATAGTAGCCTGCATGATCGCCTAACAGCGCCCCAAAAAAAGCGAGTGGTAACAACACCTCGAGTCCAGCAATGTCATTATTATAGAGAGTGGCGCTCACCAACAATAATAGAACGCCTGATATGATGAGGCCCAGACCGACACACGATTCTGCAAAGGCAAGCAAGGGCACGAAAGCGATAGCGTAGTCGCGATTGCTATCTAGCCAATCTAAGATGAATGATTCGATGTTTCGCTCCTTTATGAGCAGCTTAGGAGAAATGTGCCTTACCCATAGTTTCCTAGGATAAGTAATTCGCGAATAATGACTAGATAGGTGACTTACTCTCGTTCAAACAATAAAAAAGGGACAAAACTGAATTCAGTGCTGCCCCCTTGCAGTTGCTAGAAGTTAGTTGTAGCGTTATGGATCGGTCTCTAGTACGGCTAACTTTGCGTTTAGCTCATCGCCTAAATCGCCGTTAAAACTTGCGGCATAAGCTGCATTACCATCCATCTGCAGTTTTAACCAAGCAAATGTAAAGCGCGCCTGATTCGCCAATTCGCTACCACCATTCGTCGGGAGATTGTGAGTTCCTTCGGCGAATTCTACGTAGGCTTTGCTGGTGCTGTCTGCAATAGAATCATACAGAGCACGGGCATGGCCAGCTGGAGGCGCTACGGTATCTTCACTGCTGGCGAAGATTAGAGTTGGAACGGTCAATCCGCTGTAGTCGCCATCGAATGATGCGCCAAGTTCACAGCAGTATGGCATTAGAGGTATTACCGCTTTTATCTCGCTGCCTAGTTCCTGCGCTGCAGCTAATGCTGCACCACCACCAAGGGAGTGTCCCATGATAGCGAGCTTAGTCGTGTCGACTTTGCCGCTTATTGGGCTTTCGCTGTTGTTGATCTCACCCTTTAAGAATTCGACGGCGGCGATATGTGCTTCCTTTCTTGGCTGAAATGTATCGCGGGGATCGTTGGTATCGATAATCATCACTACGATGCCTAGAGATGCGAGAGCGGGCCCCCACCAGTCATAGCTATCTTGAGTAGCTGTATAGCCCGGAACTAGCACGGCGGCGCTAGAAGGCGGCGCAAAGCTGAGTGTTAGAGGGTAAAAGATAGTTGCCGAGGCGAACTCATTAACATTGACCGTAGGTTCGTAAGTCCTGACCTCATACAAAGCCGTGTCAAACTCGTTACCGATTGCTCTTGCGATTTCTCGGCCCTGCGGACGGTAGCGTCCTGGCTCATCTGCATCCTGAGCGTGCGCGGGCGCCATAGCAGCGAGTGCGAAAGAGGTGGCAGTTAAAAATGTTAGTATCAGCTTGCTTGTCAGATTAAAAGATTTCATTGTTGTTTTCCTTGCCGTTCTAGAGGGCATTCTTAAATGATCAGGCTTCTGGGCTACGATAGTGTAAATCTGTGATTCTGTGGTCTTCGAGCTCTCATGTGACGGCAGGTTCTCGAGACTGAGGATTGAATATAGCAAAGGCCGCAGGTCGAAGAAATGGCCATTCGGCGTGAACTCAGAGCTTATTCTTCGTCCATTTTGTCCCTTCTCTGTCTCTTGCTGTCGCATGGAGAGCCATGAATCTAGCGCTATAGGGCCCTGGGCCGAAGGCAAAAATCACTAGAAAGGCAGTAAAGTACATGGCGGCCAGTTCGCCGTTGTTTAGCGTCGGAAACCACGCGGCATGGGCTGTTAGATAGGCGATAAGCATGAGTGAAGGTGGCGAGAAGAGCGGCGAGGTGTGTCCATAAGCCGATTAATATAAGCAGGCCACCAAAGAATTCCACTACGCCGGTTATAAATAGTGCGTTAATCTCCATTGGAATCGGCTAGGAAAAAAGATCTGCGATATTGATCGATGTTATACCACCGCCCCTATAGGGTTGTGGGCTTTCACTGAACAGATTGCTGTAGCCATGGGTCATAAACATGGCGGCGCTAAGCAGCTGGAACAGGGTCCCATTTCCATTCTTGGGAGTTCTCCGCGACACCCTCGAAGAGTGAGTTGATCTTGCCAAGCATAGGCACTGCCTCTTTAATTATTTGTGTGTTCATTAAAAGCTTTTATGTTCGACTCTTGTTTCAAGCGTTGGCAAATTGCAAATAACCCTCATCTTCAGGGGTGTACGATATTGGGCATTAAATTGCTATTTTTTGCGAACGCTTTGAGGCAGGACTAGGTAACGGATTAGACACAGACGATGAGCAACAAGATACTGATAATAAAGACAGGGAATACCATACCTAGTTTGCTGGACGAGAACGAAGACTTCGAGGATTGGTTTATCCGTGGAACGGGTTTGAATTCAAACCGTTTTGTTTGCTGCGCTGTCGACAAAGGTGAGTCCTTGCCTGTGATAGATGATGTCGTCGCCGCAATCGTTACTGGTTCGCCTGCCTATGTCACCGAACTTGCTCCCTGGAATGAAATTGCGGCCGTCTATTTACGACTCCTTCACCTGCAGCAAAAACCTATCTTGGGCGTTTGTTATGGGCATCAATTATTGGCGTGGGCCTTTGGCGGTGAAGTCGGATTTCACCCCAACGGTCGAGAGATCGGAACCATCGACGTTGAACTTACTCTAGAGGCTGCGAGCGATCTGCTGTTTGCCAAAATGCCTAAACAATTCAGCGCGCAGGCTTCACATCAGCAGTCAGTCTTATCCTTGCCGGATGAGGCCGTGCTTCTCGCAAAGAATAGCTTTGATGCACACCATGCATTCCGCTTGGGTTCATCTACTTGGGGAGTACAGTTCCATCCTGAGTTTAGTGCGCATGTAATGAGTACCTATATTTGCGAGCGGAGGAATGACATTGCCAGAGAAGGTCTCAATGTGGAGGAGTTGCTGGCTAGAGTGGAGGCTACGCCAGTCTCTGCGAGTTTGCTGCAGCAATTTTCTGCATTACTCTAATAGGTGCAGTAAAAAAATAGTGGGTGAATATCTCGGCTCTAGTCTGCAGATGCCGCATATTCCTCATTCACGACTTCAGTGATTCGTTCTGCTGTTGGCTGCCGCAGTAGCCTGCCATTAACAAATACGGCGGGTGTTGAAAGTACGCCAGACGAGTTGCCACCACGTTGGTCGTTGCGAACTTTCTGAATTACTTGGTCGGATTCGATATCGGCATGCAGACGATCCAAATCTAGGTTTAGCTCCAGCGCATAGCTATCGAACTCACCTTCTACGTTAGAAAGGCCGGACCAAATGGCTTGCGTGTCGTACAGGTAGTCATGCATTTCCCAGAATCGGTCCTGGTTTCCAGCGGCTTCGGCATACAGAGAAGCCATCCAGGAATTAGGATGTGCGGCAGTAATGGGGAAATGTCTAAAGACTAGGTGGGCCTTATTACGTAAATCGGGCCAGATTCGGGTCATCGTATCGTTCTCGGTGGCACAAGCCGGACACTGAAAGTCTGCGTACACAACAATACTTACAGGTGTGGCGGCTGTCCCTTTAATGTGATCGTTGTCTGCGATTTCAACAGTGGAATAGGTAGGACCCTGACTTAGGAGCGTGTAGAGAATTAGAAGTACAAGAACCGGGGCCACTACGTACACGGCAGCTTTCATCATTAGCTTGCGGGTTTGAGCGCTAGACTTAGCGGCTTGTTCTTTGGCTTCTTTGCGCTTTTTCTGCTCTTCTCTTTTGCTCATCTACCAATGCTACCTTATCTAGAATGGGGTTTTTACGCCCACTACTATAACGTCTAGACGTAGTGAGTTAAACAATATTAGACACTAATGGTGAGAGTGTGACACGGCAGCAGATTCAAGTAACTAGAGTAGAAAGCGCAACCAATCTTGCGGCTAATGTGGATACCTTGATCCTGATGCATGCCAAGCCAGATATTGCCGGTGATCACATAGACGATGCCGCCATGGATAGACGCATGGGCCGTTAACCCGGAGTACCAGACTGGAACTAGGCTGTGCTCTTTATCCTGAATTTTATCATTTCGATGTTTCTGTAGCCGATGGCCTCAGGTTGCCGCACAAAGTTTGCAAGTGTATGGCCAATAATCAACATGAAAATATTTTCAACGAACAGTATTTACTACCTCGATCTACAAGCTTGAGGATAAGCATATGCAGTGCTAAGCAAACTGATTGGTGGCTAATGGGTTAGCTTATGTACACTATAACTTCGATGTAGCTCTTACATTCCCCTGCGAGGTTCCATTTCTTTCCTAAGATTCTGAAATTACCAAAATTTGCAAAAATTTCTACACTGCAAACAGAGGAACTAAATAGCCCAAAGTGCAGAACGTGTGCCAATTTTGACACCTTGGGATGCTGGATAAGCCAGCTTAGGCGTAGCTAGAAGCTATGAATAACTATGCACATAATAGAGCGAGCAGGGTTCAAAAAGCAGGGTTTATAAATTATGGTGCTAAAAGAGAAGAGTCTTGCACGACACCGGAAGGCAAGTGGACTTTCAGCTAGGAGAGAGGATTACCGGTATTGCAAATCTCAGAGACGCGATTGTTCCTTCACCCCTCAGGATCCTTTTTTCGCTACGGCACTAACCATAGAAACTATTTCGCCTTCACCGAGTCTTGAAGTGATAGTTGCTCCTGCTTTTATGTCTTCAGCGGATCGAATTACATTCGAAGAGCTATCTAAAGTGATGCTATACCCTCTGGCTAGTGTGCTCAGTGGGCTAACAGAATTCAAACTGCGGCTCAGTGTTAGCAGGCTCGATCGGTGCGAGGCTAATACTGAACGCAGCGACTGATCCAGCCTAGCGCGACCCGCGGCAAGGCGTATATTATTGTGTTCAAGTTGCTGCTTCGGTGAATTGGCCGAGAGAGTGCGTTGTATCTGCGCTAGTCCAGTCCTTTGCGATGTGATATTACTGCTCATGGCTCGGCGTAGGCGAATATCGAGTCGGTCCAAATTTTGTGCCTGTTCTTGTAGGCGACGATCAGGATGTTTTAGCTGCTTCGCTATCCAATTTAGCCGTTGCCGACCCTGCTTAATCGCTAAGCTAATAGCGCTTTTAAATTGCGCGCTAGTGGAAAACAGCAGCTCGAAATAATCCTCTTGATTGGGGCTTAGGAGTTCGGCGGCGGCGGAAGGTGTGGGCGCTCTCAGATCTGCGACAAAGTCAGCGATGGTGAAATCTACTTCGTGACCGACGGCACTGCAGATTGGCAGCTCACTTGCAAAAATCGCCCGAGCCAGGAGTTCCTCGTTGAACGCCTGTAAGTCTTCTAAGGAACCGCCGCCGCGACCGACGATCAATGCTTGTAGCCCTAATTTTTCGGCGAGCGTGTTTGCTCGCTCGATGGCATTCACGATTTCATCGGCGGCACCCTCCCCTTGAACGACTGCAGGAAGTAGGGTGATTCTAGTCTCAGGGAATCGCCTTGCGAAAACACTAAGTATGTCTTGCACTGCTGCACCTGTTGCAGAGGTAATTACGCCAATGTGTTGATAGTGACTTCGCATCTGCTGCTTGTTCTCGTCAGCGAAAAGACCTTCGTCGTGCAGCTTGCGCTTCAGTTGCTCGAAGGCGCGCTGCAAGGCGCCATCGCCAGCTTCCTCCATGCCATCTAGGATGAGCTGATAATCGCCGCGGCCTTCATAGATGCTAAGGCGGCCTCGAACAATAATTTGCTTGCCGTTCTCCGGCTTGAATCGAACCATCCGATTGCGATTTACAAACATCGCACAACGAATCTGTGAGGACTTATCTTTAAGTGTCAGGTACCAATGCCCGGAGGATGGCATGGCGAGGTTTGAGATTTCACCCTCTACAATAACGGCAGGGAATTTACTTTCCAGCAGCGAGCGGGCCATACTATTGAGGCTGCTCACGGAGAGTATATTTTCAGCGTGGTTTTTGTCGAAGGGATTTTTGTTACGTTGAGAGTTAGGCATAGGCCAATACTACCCCAGCGGAATCGGTTTCGATAGCAGTGCGCATGCTAAACGGACCGGCTTTGTCAAGGAGGTGTGCTTGGGATTTATAGCAGTGGATGACCTTGGTTTCTAATTCTGTCTCTTTTGATGTTGGACACTTGATGGTTTGCTATCCTAAGTGCCCGGCCTGAGCGTATGACCATGTAATTGATACTAGCGCAGTAGAGATTGATTGTGATTTCTTCATGACAGCTTCTTTTTTTCAATTGTAGAAGGCGAAGAAATAATAAGAGCTGGCGCTTAATTTGTGTGGACCTTAATCAACTTCACCGCACTCTACCGCTTGGAATAGCAGCTTTTTACTCTAACGAGGTGAGCTGTGCCGGAGAAGTTGTTGTCTAATCAAGCAGCTTTTTAGAAAGTATCGCGGTTACAGTTACGTTCGCGCTGACATTTGCTGTGGTAATAAACATATCTACAATTAGGTCTACGGCAATAAGGATGCCTATACCCTGTACTGGCAATCCGAGAGAGATGTAGACCGGCGCCATAATGAGCAACCCGCCGCTTGGAATTGCAGGGGAATAGAAGCTAAATAACCCTATTGCTGCTGCGATAATAAATAGCTCATAATTTGTCAGGTCAATTCCATACAGACTTGCGACAAAATAGGTGCCGGCTGTTCTGCCTATCGGTGAGGCAAATTTAAAAAGCGTTACCGCGATTGGCAATACTACTCCCGACACTTTGTTGGAGATGCCGAGGGTTTCGGTCGCCGTGAAACAGGCGGGCAGGGCGGCTAGTGAAGAGCGTGTACTGAAACCGATAATCTGCGCTGGAGCCAACGCGCGCGCAAAATCGCGCAGCTTAATTTTGCCTATATAGACGGCGAGCGGATATAGCGCCAGGGTAAAGGCTGTGATTAACGCGCACACAATGACTATGAACGAACCCAGAACATTAATAGCAGAAACACCGAGTGTCGCAGCGAGTGGAAACACCAATGCAAAAATGCCTATGGGTGCGAGTGTCATAATCCAGGCGATTAACACGAACATTGTTTCTTTGATGGCTGAGAAGAAGTCAACGACATTTTCTCGTTGCTCGTTTCCAATCTGCAGCAACGCCATAGAAAATAAACCGGTAAAGATCATTAGTGGCAGCACTGCGTTGTCGGCAGCCGCCCGAATGGGATTGACCGGTATGAGTGCTATTAGCCAATCGCGAAAGGTCGGCAATTCACTGCTGCCTAAATTTTGTATTACCGCAGTCTCTAGCAGCCTACGACTTGCTTCAGGGTCGATATTTAGCACTGCAATTAGCGGTGGGGCGACCAGGAAGGAGAAGAGGCTGGAAGCAACTATCATGGATATGAACAAGGCCATGGTCTTGCCGCCGAGCTGTGCGACTATCCCAGTATTGCCTTGTCCGGCTATGGCGGTAATCATGAGTGCCATTAAGAGCGGTATCACGGTCATGCGAATGGCATTTACCCACAGCGCTCCTATGGGCTCTATCACCGACGGCAACTTTGATGCTGAGCTAGCATCGAAAAGTGAAAAACCAATACCGCTTATTAGACCAAGCGTGAGTCCAAGAAGTATTCGAGCGGAGGAGCTCATCGCTATTTCTCTTCTTTCATCAGTGCGTCCTTAGGAGTCAAGTAAAGTACTGCGTTCTGTAGACGTGCAAACAACAACATAGCACCCGACTTGAGGCTAAGCAATTTCCAGCGAAGTGCTTTGATTGCAGTGGTTCCGGCACTTTGATACCTTTCAGTTTCAAGATTAGCTATTCCCTAGAATAACCAAAGCACTCAGGATAAGGCATGAGCAAAAATACCGACAATGATAGTAGTCACAACGGAAAAGGTCGGGTGGCAAAACCGATTAGTCGGCGTGCGGTGTTTAAAATGGGTTTAGCGACTGGAATCGCGGTGCCCATGTCGGCTTTAGGACAGCCACCCAATCGCCTTAGGCCGCAACCTGGGGATCAGCTGGTGTTTGAGGAAGGACCCAATCAGGATGCCTTGGTACGACCAGAACTGCTTGAGTTGGAGAAGAGGCCGTTGTCTGCGCTGGCTCGTGACCCAGCGACGCAAGTGTTGCGAGATGGTTCTAGGCTGAATCGTATTATGATCATGCGTATCGACCCTGAATTGATGAGTGCGCGCTATCAAGCGAATGTCGCTGAGGGTGTGATAGCTTATTCTGCTGTGTGTACGCATACTGGCTGCGATGTGACTAACTGGGACGAAGGGCAGTTACGCATGGCCTGCCCCTGTCACGAATCTCAATTCGATATCTACGATGGTGCTAAAGTGGTAGGCGGTCCAGCGCCTAGGCCTCTAGCTATGTTGCCACTCGAGGTGGTTGATGGCATCGTATTGGTTGCCGGCGGCTTTCGAGGCCGGGTTGGATTTACTCAGCAATTTTAATCCGTACTAGTTTTATGCCAATTCTGGCACGCTGTAGTTAGAAGAAAAGATAAGAGGTTTAAGCATAATGATTCGCTCCAGTATTTTTCTGTGTTGTTCACTAGTCTCCAGTCTCCTTTTTGCACAGGCCCTGCCGCCTTACAATCCTGTCACTGCAGAGCGTCTTCTCAACCCGGAGGAGAGCAATTGGCTGATGTATCGTGGCAGTTACGATTCTCATGGCTTCAGTAATCTCAACCAAATCAATACCGACAATGTCGATGGCCTTGTCCCGATATGGAGTTTTTCCACTGGGCTAAGAGAAGGGCATCAGGCGCCGCCTATCGTGAACGACGGTTACATGTACGTGACTACGCCACAGAATCATATTCTTGCTATCAACGCGCGCACGGGGGATCTAATTTGGCGCTATGTCCGCTACCTACCTGATGATTTGCAACAGTTCCACCCGACCAATCGCGGAGTGGCCCTATATGGCGATCGTGTTTACATGGCAACTGTAGATTCATTTTTAGTTTCGCTTGACGCATTAACTGGCGAGCTAATCTGGGAGGTTGCTGTCGAGGATTACTATAATGGCTATTATATGACCATGGCTCCGCTCATAGCCGATGGTAAAGTTATGGTGGGAGTGTCCGGCGGAGAACTCGGCATTCGTGGTTTTATTGCTGCCTACGATGTAATGTCTGGCGAAGAGGTGTGGAAGACGTACACGATTCCCGCTCCTGGCGAGTCAGGCTCAGAATCCTGGCCGGGAGATACCTGGCAGACTGGCGGCGTGCCGGTTTGGCTAACTGGTTCCTACGATCCAGAATTAAATCTCGCCTATTGGGGTACCGGTAATGGAGGCCCTTGGATGGGCGATACGCGACCAGGCGACAACCTCTATTCTTCTTCTGTTATCGCTTTAGACGTTACGACGGGCGAGCTCAAGAATCATCATCAATACCACTGGAACGACTCATGGGACTGGGATGAGGTCTCCGCGCCAATACTAATCGACTTCGAGCGCGGTGGTCGTAGCATAAACGGCATGGTTCATGCGGGCCGTAATGGCTATCTTTGGTATCTCGAGCGCGAAGCTGATGCGATTAACTTCGTCGAAGCGAACCCCTATGTCTATCAAGACGTCTTTACCAGCATCGATCCGGTTACCGGGCGACCCGAGTACGATATGACTAAGAAGCCGGGTACCGGCTATGAGGCGAGTTTCTGCCCATCGCTTTGGGGAGGAAAGGACTGGCCTCCTGCGGCCTTCGACCCAGAGTCGCGATTGATGTTCATTCCAGCGAATGACAATGTTTGCTCCACCATGGTCGGAGAAGAGATTCAATATAGTCCCGGGCGATCATATATGGGGCGTGGCACTTCCGAAAATGGCGGCTTTTTTGTGCGACCTGGCACCGATCACATCGGTGAGCTACAAGCCTGGAATGTAGATACCGGCGAGCGTGCATGGACCACGACATTCGAAAGTCAAAATTGGGGCCCAGTATTGGCTACTGCGGGCGATCTTGTATTCATGGGTGGCACTAATGATCGCTACTTTCGCGCCTTCGATTCGAGGACGGGCGAGATTCTCTGGAAACAACGCACAAATTCCGGTATCACCGGCGTGCCGGTTACATACACCTTAGATGGTAAACAATATGTTGCCGTTCAGTCCGGGTGGGGAGTTGATGCACAGCGCGAGCAGAACTTACTTAATATGGCGAAAGGTGAAAGCCACTATGTACCTCAGGGTGGTGTAATTTGGGTGTTTGCGTTACCTGATTAAGACTGAGAAATACCGAGCTGCGCAGTAAACAGTGCTGTTGTTACAAAGTAATCTACCTAATACAAGAATATGGACAAAGAAGATGAATAGCATAAACGCAATAGAGCATCTAGTCGAAAAATTCGAGCAGAAGAAGATGACGCGAAGAGAGTTGGTTGCTTCTCTACTTCTTGCTACCGCTGCATCGGCAGCGCCTTACGCCTCAGCACAGGCGTCGGCACCTGTGGCTATCGGCAGATCGATGAATCACGTCTCGCTCTCAGTAAATGACGTGAACCGCTCAGCCGATTTCTACAACCGTGTGCTAGGTATGGAAATTATCTCGCGGCCGGCGAACGGTGGTTTGAATATGAGCCTAGGTAGCGAGAGTTTTCTGGGTTTGTACAATCTTCCTAATCCAGGAGGCATGCATCACATGTGTATAGGTGTGGATGATTACAATCCTGATCTCCTTGCGGAGAAATTACAGGATCATGGCATCGATGCGGATGTTAATCGCGATGCCGCGAATCGAACCAGTGGTGGTGATCAACTGTATTTTAGCGATCCGGATGGCATTCGAGTGCAGCTAGCGCAACACGGCTATTTGGGATAGTGCAGTTTCTAGGCCAAGATACTAGTAGTCTGGGGCCGCTAACCATTTTTGCTCGGTGACCAGGGGCGCGCTAAGCGTTAGTAGAAAATCCTCCAACTGAATCCTCTCTACCGCACGCAACCCAAGAGGCTTAGCCTCGTTGTGACTAAGCATGGAGCTTGGTGCGTCGTTATAGTGATTTACCACTTGGGCAAGATTTATCATTTGTCCGCCGTGCATATAGGGTGCTGTTTCAGAGATATTTCTAAGTGTAGGCGTCTTCAGTGCGCCAACTAAGTCGTTGGCATCGCGTGCAAAACGTAACTCTGTGCATTGCGCTGCTGAGGCGTCGCTGAACTCGCCTAGGCAATTAAAAGAATCTTCTCGAGAAATTCGAACTCCATCGTACCGACCCATGGAGGGCATTCGCCCTCCCACTGCCAGCACGCCCGTGTTGTGAAATTCATTGTTGGTGAACATAGGGCCATTGTGGCAAGTTACGCATTGGCCTTTTCCGATGAATAATTTTAGGCCAGCTTTCTCGGTATTATTTAGGGCGGTGTCTTCATTTGAGCCCGCGATTACTTGTGCGGCGTAGTCATCGAAGCGAGTGCTCCCTGGTAGTATTTTGCGCTCGTAGGCTGCAACTGCCTTGCCTAGATTTGCAAAGAATTGAGAAATGTCGGCCTGCGTTTTGGTGTCGAGCGCATTCCAGCTTGACTGTTGTTGTGCATCGCCGTCTGGTGTACCAGACTCTGGCAACATCGCGGGCAAGCTTAGCGGTCCGAATACATTTTCATACATGTCGCGGTAGATGGCATCGCTGGAAATAAGGTGCAGTAACTGCACTCTATCGGTTGCATGCTCATGCTTCGCTTCCAAGGGCGCGAGGGCCTGGGCCCACTGACTATCCTTCCTTCCATCCCAGTAAAACCAAGGACTATAGGCGACTCCAACTAGACTGGGTGTATGCATCGGTCCGATACCAACGCCAACAGCGAGCGCTAGTCCATCTGTAAACATTACTTCAGGTTTGTGGCAGGTCGCGCACGCAACCTGGGCATTGCTGCTGAGCCGAGTGTCGAAGAAGAGGCGGTGACCAAATTCTGCTGCTGCAGGATCGTCAGCTACTAGATTACTAGGATCAAGCGGCAGAGGTGGAAGGGAATCCAAAGATAATGAAGCGATTAATCTGAGTTCTTCTTCGCTCCAATCGGGTACACCAGGGATAGACAAGTAGTTCCAGCCAACGGCAAAGATCAGGGTGATACTGGCGAATAGTGGCAGCAGCAGATCTTTCTTCATTGCAGTTCGAAATCGATAATTGCAGTGTCGTCAGCGCCAGCATATTGAAACTCAACCTGCAGTTCCCAGTGCCCATGCATGTGAAATCGCAAGCCCTCGAGCAAGTAATCGCCGTTGTCGAGTCGCATTGTTACTTCAGGCTGTGTCGGCAGGCCATGGTCGTGCTCAGGCATACCACCGAATACGTTCAACTCCTCTAGCTCTAGGATTTCGTCATCGTGATCCAATACGCGTATATGCCAACTGTGAATTGTGTTGATGCTAAGGGGTGAGAGTTCGCTATAAATTTCAATCTTGAAGCCTTTATCCGTAACGCCGCTCAGATCGGGCAGACGGACATCGGCTGCCTTAGCGGGGAAAAAGGTAAACAGAAATGATAGGGCAAAAAATATTTTCATAGTGTATCGGTATAAAGCCTTACTTAGGGGTGACAGTAACACGGGAACCTACTCGGGTAGAGTAGGGAGAAGCCGAGCATTTCATATTAGCCAATTAATCCGTTACTTGCGGGTCAAATCCGAAGCCATTAGATCCCATCAAAGATCTCCGTAAGGACTATCGCGATTAACATCGGAGCTAGTGCTATTAAGAATTTGAATAGTGTCATTGGGTTTTTTTCTCTCAAAGCTATTGCTTATTATTTATTTATTACGTCGACAAGCGTAGTTTAGTTCTAGGGTTCCTTAAACTAAAAAAGGGCAAGTCCTCGCGGAGCTGCCCTTTCTGCTTCTTAAATCTAAATGGTGTTGCTAGTGACTGGCGCTAGCTAAGCGGTTTTAGATTTAAACAGCGACGATTTCTTCAGCCTGTGGACCTTTCTGACCATCAGTTACTACGAACTCAACGCGCTGACCTTCAGCAAGAGTCTTGTAACCAGAGCTTTGAATTGCACTAAAATGTGCAAATACGTCGGGACCGCCTTCACGTTCGATGAAGCCGAAACCTTTATTCTCGTTAAACCATTTCACTGTACCGCTAATTTTTTCGGACATTTTTGTTACCTAAGTTTTAAATAGTGTAATCCTGCAGAGCAGGGGTCGTGCTAGAAATTCGGCGTACTTATAAACTTTATGACGAGGTGTTACTGGAAGACATCGAAATGGGGAGAATAAATAATTGCTTACTTTCAAGCTAGGCGCAGTTTACAGGCCAACCTTTGGCTGTCAAGGATTTTTCGGCTATAAAGCTGAACTCTAGAGGGCGTTCAATAGTGCCCATACGGGGCTCAAATTGATCCCTCGCGGTAGTTTTTTTCTGAAACCGGGGTGAGCAGATCGCTAGAAACAGTAAATCATTCTCGCCGGTATTCTTGATACGCTGGCGGGTACTCGCTGGAACTATCACCACGTCACCTGTTGTGATACCGCAGGGTTTTGCAGTCCCCGCCTCGACTGCTCCGCAACCGGACAAGATCACGTAGCGCTCAGTAGTGTTGTTCAAGGAATGCCACTTCGTTCGTTGCCCCTTTTCAATTCTTGCATGAGCTATCGAGACATCTTCGTCATCTGCGGAGTTAGATGTTTCGATAATGTGGCAGCCTTCCTCGAAATAATACTCATCGTTGGGATTGTGTTTCTTAATCATAATAGTTTGTTCTATTGTGCCGCTGCACTCAGGTCAGTTATTAGCTCATTGAGGTTCGCCGTGACTTCAAAGTTAGAATTATAGGTGAAACCGGATGACGCAATATTGTCAGATCGAAGTATGAAGTTGCAGTTGCCCTCGGTATAGATTTCATTGGGAGTTTCATCTAATAGACTGCGATAACGTTCTAAAAACTGATTCTGGCCACTTTGCAGCTGCTTTGTACGCGCTTACCGATTTGTTGAAATTAGCTCTCTTCCTGAATGCGCTGCACCTGGGTGCTTGTAAGAGTTTGTATTTTCATCTGCAGGCTTTCCTGTAGGTTCAATAGTTCTTGTCTCAGTGAATCTGCTGCGGATTAATCGTCGGGGGGCGACCGATTGTTCTACCTCCCGCTTCCGCGATTCAGTATTAAATAGGGCTTCATTGAAATTGAGTACGCCAGTGATCGTGTGAGCGAATACGCTGCTGTTTAACGCCTACGTTGTTGTGGCGAGAAGGGTGAATCGCAGTCTATGGATTTGACGGCCTAGCTTGGAACTAGTTCCAAATTACGAAATGTTGGGCACTAGAGACCCTTACCCTATTGCGGGAAGCAATAACAGGGTAGTAGGTTAGGGAAGGGCAAAAAACTAGCCTCCCGACCGCGAAGGGTCGGGAGCTTATTTAAAGCTTATCTGGCAATACTTAGAGAGGGACTACTTTGTTTGCACAAGGTCCTTTCTGACCTTGCCCAACTTCATACTCTACTTCTTGGCCATCATTTAGCGTGGCGAAACCACCGTCACTTTTAATTTCTGAGTAGTGAACGAATAGATCGTTACCACCTTCTGCTGGAGTGATGAAACCGAAACCTTTGTCTGCATTAAACCACTTAACTGTACCTTTACTCATGTAACCCTCGATATATAAAAATATATTGCTCTTTAACGTTCAAAATTGCGAAATAGGAATCTGTTTACGATTCTTCTTCTGCTCTGTGGCGAAACTTCGTTCTCTGTTATCTCTCTATCTGGTCGAAGCATTTTCATGCAAGGACTCGATAGAGTGATTCAGGCCCGTTTCACCTATTCAGACCTGAGTGCGCAGTGTAAAGTCTTCTAAGCTAAATTCATAGAGGTGTTGGTCTTCAGTCGGCGAGTAGAGCGTTCGGTCGATTTACCCTCCTTCGTGAAAATCACCCGCTGCGGATGATTCGGGAGTATCGTCTTCACGGCTTGCGTCCCCTCAACGAAATCTCTACTGCGATATTGAAACCATTGTAGCGGTGCTTCTGGTCAAAACAGATAATCCGTATATCGGGCAGCATCTCTACAAGCATCGCTCCATAGAGCTCTCTTTTTATCCCATAACTCATTGTTATGTATGCTATTTTCAATAATAGAATCGACAGAGTCAAAATACCCAGCGGGCATCGTCAACCCCGTGCTCGGGTTTTGAGCGCATCAAAGCTGCCAATACTTGGCATTTCTGAGGAGGTTTCACCACTTCTATGGCTACCTTCGGCAGTGGCAATTCGGAGGTTTTCTGGCTCAGTAAAGTTAAGAAGTGCAGTTTCTGCCTCTCACCAGGCCCAATTTTGCGCTGATTTTCAGCCAAAAATAAATAGCCTCTCATGTTGAAAATGCAGCATTTTGTTCGCTGTTATCGATTAAGTCTGTTTTTTGAGCGCTATGGGCGTGCCATTAGCCACCACTTTAGTGTGTTGGTTACCAGTTCTGCAGCGTCTTGTTGAACGAAATGACCTGCTCCTGGAGCAGTAACTATGGTTGTGTCGGCGTCTATCCAGTCCCAGGTGTTGTTCAGGCCATCGGAATGCAGCGCAGTGTCCTCTAAGCCATGAAATATGAGCACTGGCATATTTAGTCTCGGAGCACTGGGCGCGGCATTCGAGCTATCACCGCGCGGATAATTCTGTTTGTAGTAAGCGAGCATGCCATCGAAGCTAGACCGCCCGAATGCCTCTACGTACTTCTCCCTTGCGGCCGGATCTGCCACCCAACCAGAAAGGGTCTGTGGGTTCATGGGCTGGCCAAAGAAGATATCGGGGTCAGTCGGTTTGCCGGCAATGAAGGCGCTGGCATAGCCGCTATTTTCTTGCTGCTCGCGATTGTTCGCAAACTCTCTGGCCATGCCATTGGGATGGGGAAGGTTCAGTATGACTAGATTCTCCACCATCTCAGGCAGGGCAAAGGCGAATTGCCACGAAACGCTACCGCCCCAGTCATGGCCTACGATGTTCGCTTTTTCTTCGCCGAAGTGCCTAATAACGGCGGCTACATCGCCGATCAGGTTACGCATTGCGTAGCTAGACCCATCTTCTGGCTGATCGCTGAGGTTGTAGCCGCGTTGGTCTATCGCTACGACCTTGAAATTGTTCTTTAGTCCTTCCATCTGATGGCGCCAGCTATACCAAAAATCAGGAAAACCATGAATCATGACTACCAGCGGTCCTTCACCGGCGGTCGCATAGTGGATTTTCACACCGTTATTGTCAGCGTAACCGTACTCCACCTCGTCCAGAATATCGGCCTGCGTGCTAGTGATCAACGAGGCGAAGACCGCTAGAGCGGAGACCTTTTTCACGAGGCTGAGGTATTTTAGGAATTGCATGGGTTGCTCCTAGTGTTATGCCATTTAATGCGCGGGTATTTTGGTGTCCGCCAAACTGCTTTTCGTATCTGATGGAATTCGATTGGCTGATTAGACCAGATAACTGACAAAAAGTTGATGGATATTCCTGCTAATACTGCCCTTTGGCACGCTAATAATATCGTCTGGGCTGATCTAACTGCTTTCTATCCCTGCGCTATGTATCTGTAATTGCGTGTGAATGTTAGAATTCGCAAAGAATTTAACAGGTAGTAAATCGCTGTCTGTGTAAGTGAGATAGGGGGATAGAGAACATGATTAAGTCTAAACTAGTAGGTGCAATACTGAGAAGTGGTGTCGCTATAATTGCTTTTGGTCAGATGGCGGTCGCACAAGATTACGTTGCTCCTCGATTGAACTTTGGCGCGCCAGACCTGCAGGGTGTCTACAGCATTGCTACGGTAACGATGCTAGAGCGTGGTGAGCAGTTCAATGGAAACCTTACTATTACAGAAGAAGAGGCAGCAAGAATTGGTCAGACCGGTGACAGCTATCTTGAAGATCTGACAACCACACCAAGCGATGGAGAGCCCGATGTTGGTGGGTATAACACTTTTTGGATGGATCCGGGCGAGCGTATGGCCACTATCAACGGCGAGATTCGCACCTCGATTTTAGTTGAGCCTGAGAACGGTCGCCTGCCGTGGGCGGAAGGAGCGCTGCGCGTTATTTTTGGAGCCCGTGTATCTGGGCCTGGCGAGTTTGCTGGTCCTGAAGCGCGGCCATTAGGTGAGCGATGTTTAGTAGGGTTTGGCTCCTCCGGGGGTCCGCCGATGTTGCCAGTCCTATATAACAACCACAGCCAAATCGTCCAGACTGAAGACTATGTGATGATCATGGCCGAGATGAATCATGATGCTCGCATCATTCGAATGCGTGGCGATGAGCATTCAGATATTCCAAAGTGGCTGGGCGATTCGATTGGTTACTACGAAGGGGACACACTGGTAGTGGAAACAACCAATTATCATCCACAGCAGAGTTTTCGAGGTGCGCTGCGTCATTACTTCTTTTTATCGCCAGACGCGAAGGTTACCGAACGGTTCACCCGGGTAGCGGACGAGACCCTCCTTTATCAATTTACCGTTGAAGATCCGAAAGTCTATGCAACAGCATGGAAGGGGGAGCTTCCCATGAATGCCGTTGAAGACAAGATTTACGAATACGCCTGTCACGAGGGCAACTACGCGCTGCCTGGGATATTGGCAGGAGCTAGATTGGAAGAGAAAGAAACAACAGAAGCGCAATAGCTACTCACGCTTAATAAAAAAAGCCGACTCTAAATTCGGCTTTTTTGTAACCTGTGCTGTTGATGCAGCGCATTAACGTAATTCCTATTCATGTCATGATGAGCTGATACTTACTCGGTTGAAATATTCATTGGAGTGATGAGAAATGAAAAAATTTATGATTATTGCAGTCAGTTATTTTAGCCTGCTCTGTTTGAGTGTGAGCTTCGCACAGACGGATGAGTATCATCCTTTATTAAGTGTGAAAGAAATCATGAATGGATTGATCACTCCGGCAACGACGACCATATGGGGTGCTTACCAGTTAGAGACAGATGCACAATGGCAGGAAGTTAGGAATGCTGCGCTCGCGGTTATTGCAGCCGGAAACTTGCTGCAGTTTGGCGGAGCGGGCGAGGGCGAAGCCGCGACAGCAGTCAAGGCGGGCTGGAAAACTTACAACCAGCAGATGATAGAGGCGGCGAAGCTAGTCATTCTAGCGGCAGATAATAAAGATGAAGAGGCATTGTCCGTCGCGGGCAACGATGCGCTATATCCGCCTTGCGAGTCCTGTCACCAGCAATACCAGGCGCGCTGAGAAGACGTATTCCGTCTCCGTTAACAGGCCATGACTAAAACCTAGCTAGTTTATTATTAGACTATGAATAGGTTGGGAATTCGCTCGATGAACCAGTAGCTGGAAATTCCACCCAGGCCATAGGCTAGACCGCGTTGTAGGCTTGACCAGAGAAGATTGAAGTATTTTGTGAAAACGAAGTGCAAGACAAGCAGCGCAGTAATAAATGCCATCTGACCGGCTTCCACTCCGATATTGAAAAATAGCAAAGCCAATGGAATGTCAGCATCGCTGAGCCCGAGTTCGCCGAGCGCGCCCGCGAAACCAAATCCGTGTATCAGGCCAAATGCGAAGGCGACTATCCACGGCTTCTGATGCACCAGAGTGATTTTTCCCTGTTGGGCCATCAGAATCTCTCGGGCGAGAAATACGATAGACAGTGCTATCAAAACTTCTATGGGTGCGCCGGGTACGGGAAAGATTCCCAACACGGCGAAGGCGAGGGTGATGCTGTGTGCAATTGTAAATGCAGTGATGGTTTTTAATAATTTCCAGAATCCTTGCAGTAGTAGTAATAAGCCGAGAACGAAGAGTAGGTGATCGACTCCGAACAATATGTGCTCACCACCTAGCTCTAGATAACGGCGCGCCAAATTACCTATAGAGGACGCTCCAGCTTTCATCTGCGCCATCTCCGCTTCGATGATGTTGCCATCCCCGGGGAAGTATCCGGACACATCACTGCCATCGCTCCACCGGGTAACAAGGACTAATCCTTCTAACGACCAAGGGAAAACCAGCACGTCATCAAGGTTTAGCTCAGGCTCGCATTGAAAGCGATAGCTGAACCTGCCCGGTGGTAATCCGGTGCAACGCTCGGGGAGGATGCGTTCGATATTAAATAAAGGAGGAACTTGTTGATCAACAATGGACAGCTGGTATTGATTCCCCTCCAGTTCGTCCAGGAACACGCGGGCGACGCCGGTCACATCAATATCGTGAGCCATCGCGGTAGGGAGCAATATCAGGCCCGAATGGAGCAGCGCAAAGCAGGATGCCAAGCAAGGGCGAATTAGTTTTAAAGTGAATCCGCGCATAACGGTTAGTCGGACTCACTATTTCTAATAACGATGGTGTATTCGTTCCAGAGCTTGTCCACTTCCTGCTGCAGCCGAACCTCTTCTTCTGCAGCGATCCATTCGAGGCGCACCAGGTCGGCAATGGCTTCCAGTGCCGGAATACCTGCGGGAGTGTGTTCTATTACGCGCAGCCAATGTTGTCCGCGGTTGCTAACATACGGGCCTTGCCATTGACCAAGGTCGGCTGCGAGAATCCTGTCGGCGAACTCCTGATCAAAGATGTTAGCGAGGTCTACGCTGTTAACGTTCGGCAGCGGGGCGACTGTGCCTTCTGACATCGACAGCAAGGTCTCGGCGTCGGTATTGAGGTGTAGGGCGTCGACTATCGAATCTGCTAGAGGGTCTCTAGAATCGAAAACCAACTCATCGAGAGTCAAAGAGGCAGGGGTCTCGAAGCGCGCGCTATTGTCCTTAAAATATTCTCGCAGTTCAACATCGGTCGGCTGAATAATGTTACCACTCAGAACGTGGCGCATTTTCTGAGCGAGGATGTCATGGATACGCTCGTCATTGTCCAATTCCATGGACAGGGCTTCACGCACTAAGATCTGCTCCTCTATATAGAAGGCAGTGACTAGCTCTCGTTGCTCTAGGGTAAGCTCCTCACTGCGAGATAACTCCTGCATGAAGATGCGCGCATCGATCTCGCGTTGGTCGATCTCCAATAAATTCTCGTTTCCTGATTGAATGATTGCATACAGGGCAAAAATAAATAGGGCAATGATAACGAAATGTACCGTGGGTTCTCTCATCAGTTTTTGGGGAAGAGGCGTGTTTATCGGTATTGATTCATTTTCAGTAGTCATAGGCTGGGCATCTTTTGGCTGGGGTCATAATCAAGTTTACCTGTTCGTGGGGGCTCAGATTCGTCTCATACGCACAAGAGAGTAATTTTACTCTTCCGCGGATGCAAGTCTTTGTAAAAGGACTGGGTGTTCGCAGTGCTATACAATCTTGCAAGTAATCTACACTTAAGGTTCCGTGGCATTCTCCTAATAAAAAATAGTTGTAGCGGATAATTACTGAATGAGGTCATACCTATTATGAGGTAGCGTTTTCAAGATTGCTTCCATAATCTGGGCAATCGTAGGTATGACTGCCTTGGTGTCTAGCCTTGCTGCCCCATTGCTGGGAGAATCTTTAGAGTGGGAGGGCTTAATGTACTTCTCTATTTGGCCTGCCATTCCGGTGGGGCTACGTCCCTATGTGAAAAAACTTGGTATCGATGGCTGCAGCAGGCTGCCTGAATCTTAGCAATGCCACTGCGGTAATCTATACAAGCGCTCATACTCTCTGTATAATTCTCTTTTTGTAGAAGGTGGTAATCTCATGTTACGTATTGCTGAAGAGGCTTTAACATTTGATGATGTTCTACTCCTGCCTGCGCACTCTATTGTCCTTCCCAAAACTGTAACACTAACTACCCAGTTGACGCGTTTGATTCCGCTCAATATTCCTCTCATATCATCTGCGATGGATACGGTTACGGAGTCCCGCCTAGCGATTGCTATGGCTCAAGAGGGTGGTCTGGGTGTGCTGCACAAGAGCATGAGTGTCGAGAATCAGGCTAGAGAAGTTCGTCTCGTAAAGAAATATGAAAGCGGTGTAGTAAAGGATCCTATTACGATCTCAAGCGATGCCAGTATCAGAGACCTCGTTGCTCTAATGAAGGAGCACAATATCTCTGGCATGCCGGTATTAGACTCCTCGGGTCTAGCGGGCATCGTAACTAGTCGCGATGTGCGCTTCGAGGCGAATCTCGATGCCAAAGTCTCGTCCATCATGACGGCTAAAGGTTCGCTGGTAACAGTTAAAGAAGACTTCGATCTAGACGATGTAAAAGAGTTGTTGCATCGGCACCGCATCGAAAAGATTTTAGTTGTTGATCAAGACTTTGTTCTCAAGGGTCTTATTACATTGAAAGATATCCGTAAGTCTGAAGACTATCCCAATGCCTGTAAAGATGAACAGGGCAGGCTGCGCGTAGCAGCAGCCATAGGCACGGGTCCCGATTCCCCGGATCGCATCGATGCGATCATCGAAGCAGGTGTCGACGTTGTCGTTGTCGATACTGCTCACGGTCACTCGCAGTTTGTATTGGATCAAGTGAAATACGTAAAGGACAAATATCCAGAGGTTTCTGTGGTTGGTGGTAACATTGCCACAGCAGATGCTGCTAGAGATTTGGCAAAGGCAGGCGCCGACGCAGTTAAAGTCGGAATTGGTCCCGGTTCCATCTGTACCACACGTATCGTAACGGGTGTAGGCGTACCGCAAATTTCTGCGGTAGCTAACGTTGTGGAAGCGTTGAAAGGCACAGATGTTTGTGTGATATCTGATGGTGGTATTCGATATTCTGGCGATATTGCGAAGGTGATCGCCGCAGGCGCACATGTCGTGATGGTTGGTAGCCTGCTTGCTGGCTCGGAAGAAGCGCCAGGCGAGGTTGAACTCTATCAAGGTAGAAGCTACAAGGCCTATCGTGGCATGGGTTCTTTGGGTGCCATGTCGCACTCTCAAGGATCGAGCGATCGATATTTTCAAGATGTGGATTCGGGTACTGAAAAGTTGGTTCCCGAAGGCATCGAAGGACGCGTGCCATATAAAGGCACGATGTCGGCTATTGTTCATCAGTTGATGGGTGGGCTGCGTTCTAGCATGGGGTATACTGGATCTGCGAATATTGAGGAGATGCGTACTAAAACTCAATTCGTAAAAATCACGGCATCGGGAATGAACGAGTCCCACGTCCACGACGTTAGTATTACTAAGGAAGCTCCTAACTACCGTGGAAGTTAGCGTGGCAGCGTTTCTAACTAGATATTAGTTAGGATGGGTAAACTCTTGAGGTCCAAATGCTTCGTTAAAAGGCCTGTCCAAGCCAGTCACTTACTTCTTGTAAGCTCCTGATTTGGGCAGGCCTTTTGCATCGCCTCTGGGCTTATATGATTCATCCTCAGGTTTTTAGGCGCAGAGTTGAATTCGAATTGTAGTTACTATTTTGAGATTGAGATTTCATGACAACAGCTAATATTCATAGCCAGAAAATTCTTATTCTGGACTTTGGTTCTCAGTACACTCAACTTATTGCGAGACGCGTTCGTGAGTTGGGCGTGTATTGTGAGATTTGGGACTACGCGGTCGATGAGAAATTGTTTCGCGAATTCGACCCCCAGGGAATTATCTTTTCTGGAAGTCCTGAGTCGGCTAACCATGATGAGTCGCCGCGTCCCCCTGAGTTTATTTACGATCTTGGCAGGCCAATACTTGGTATCTGTTATGGCATGCAAACTATGGCAGAGCATTTCTCGGGCAAGGTTGAAGCATCGAGTAAGTCTGAGTTTGGTTTCGCGCAGGTCGATGTGATCGCGCCGAACAAACTGTTCGAGGGAATCGAAGACCGTATTACTGCCAGCGATGCAGCCCAGTTAGATGTGTGGATGAGCCACGGTGATAAGGTCACTGAAGTGCCGCCGGGCTTTTCGCTGATAGCGGCAACTGAAAGCGCCCCGATCGCTGCGATATGTGATGAGTCTCGAGGCTTGTACGGCATCCAGTTTCACCCTGAAGTAACGCATACCATTCAGGGACAGCGAATTCTCGAAAGGTTTTGTCACGGTATTTGCGGTTGTGAGTCGCTATGGACTTCCGCGAATATTATTGAGGATGCAATCGCGACAGTGCGCGCTAAGGTTGGTACGGACAAGGTGTTGTTAGGTTTATCAGGCGGTGTCGATTCTTCCGTTGTGGCTGCGCTTTTGCAGAAAGCGATTGGCGATCAACTTACTTGCGTGTTCGTTGACAACGGTTTGCTCAGATTAGACGAGGGCGATCAAGTAATGTCTATGTTTGCTAAGAACATGGGTGTTCGCGTGATTCGTGTAGATGCAGAAGGGCGTTTTCTAAGTAGGCTCGCGGGTGTGAATGACCCAGAGCAGAAGCGAAAAATCATCGGCAATACCTTCATCGATGTCTTCGATGAAGAAGCTACTAAACTGAAAGGCGTGAAATGGCTAGCGCAAGGGACGATCTATCCCGATGTAATCGAATCAGCCGGATCGAAAACCGGCAAGGCACATGTGATTAAGTCTCACCACAACGTAGGTGGGCTGCCAGATAATATGAAGATGGAACTCGTTGAGCCGCTACGAGAATTGTTTAAAGACGAAGTGCGTAAGCTCGGTTTAGAGCTTGGCCTGCCTTATGACATGGTTTACCGTCATCCATTCCCAGGCCCTGGGCTGGGTGTTCGCGTTCTAGGGGAAGTGAAGAAACAGTACTGTGACATCTTGCGTCAGGCAGATGCCATCTTCATGGAAGAATTGCATCGCTGGGATATGTATAACAAAGTCAGTCAGGCCTTTGCCGTGTTCTTGCCAGTCAAGTCTGTCGGTGTTGTTGGTGATGCGAGACGCTACTCCTATGTCATCACTTTGCGTGCGGTTGAGACAGTCGATTTTATGACCGCGCGTTGGGCACGACTCGATCCGGAGTTGTTGGAGTGTCTCTCTAACCGAATTATGAATGAGATCGAAGATGTATCGAGAGTAGCCTACGACATTTCCAGCAAGCCGCCGGCAACTATTGAGTGG
>CASIAB010000003.1 GCA_949372635.1 uncultured Pseudomonadales bacterium | reverse complement strand
GAGGAACAGACTATAGTTTAACACTTCAAGTCGTTATCTTAATGACTGTGTTAACATTGCTGCCTTCGTTGTTAATAATGATGACGTCTTTCGTTAGAATTATTATAGTTATGTCGTTACTCCGTCAAGCGATAGGAACAGCCCAAACTCCACCAAATATAGTTCTTGTCGGCATATCTCTTTTTCTTACTTTTTTCATAATGTCACCTATTCTACAAACAGTGTATAACGACGCTATTATTCCCTATGTCGAGGAAGAAATTCCAGCTGAACAAGCTATTGATATTGCCCTGGATCCTATTCGAACATTTATGATTACTCAAACTCGCGAAGACGATCTAATAATATTTTCTGATATTGGGGGGTATGTTTATGATGGAGTGGAAGAGAATATCCCGCTAAACATATTAATCCCGTCTTTTATGACTTCTGAGCTTAAAACTGCTTTCACCATTGGCTTTTTAATTTATATACCATTTGTGATTATCGACCTTATTGTTGCTAGTGTCTTGATGTCTATGGGCATGATGATGCTTAGCCCAATGATGATATCAATGCCTTTTAAGCTGATGCTATTTGTTCTAGCAGATGGTTGGATTTTGATTATGCAGTCATTGACATCAAGTTTTGCCCTTTAAAGCGAATTGATATGCTGGAAAATAACTAATGGATTCTTCGGATGTTATAACCCTCGGCCAAGAAGCTCTTATGGTAGCTGCCTTAATCGCTGGACCCTTGCTGTTAGGTATTCTTGTGGTTGGTGTAGTGATTGGGCTAATACAGGCAGCAACATCAGTGCAAGAAATGACTCTAAGCTTCATACCGAAATTGATTATTCTCGTTTTGCTTCTTTTTCTGATAGGGAATTGGCAGATAAGTGTTTTAGTAGAACATTTTCAAAATCTACTAATGAATATTCCAATTTATTTGCAATGATAAATATTCTAGCCTCGGAAATAGCAAACTATTTCTATGCTTTTCTTCTGCCATTTGTCCGCATTTCGGCTTTTACCCTTGCAGCACCTATATTCAGTCTTAATGCTTTTAATGTTAGATTTCGAATAATAATTGCTACTGTTTTAACTGTATTAGCAGTCGATTTAATTGAATTTAACGCTGAATTAGTAAGTATAGATAGATTAATTGCACTCGTATTAGTTCAATTATTTTTGGGCTTAATTTCAGGTTTCATTTTACAGGTAATTAACGGAGCAATAACCGTTGCGGGGCAAGCTATCTCTAACGCTATGGGCCTAGGAATGGCGAATTTAATTGACCCAACACTGGGTAACGTGCCAGTTATCTCCCAGTTTTTAGTTATTTTATCAACATTAATATTTATTATGGCAGATGGACATTTAGTATTAATTCAGATACTTATGCAGAGTTTTTCTATCTTCCCTGTCGATGAAACCTTCTCCCTTAATATAATTTATGAGCTTTTTATTGAGTGGACTCCTCTGCTTTTTACGGGGGGTTTGTTGCTGGCTTTACCCATCATTATTTCGGTTCTTCTTGTGAATGCAGGTCTTGGAATGATTACTAGATCAGCACCAGCGTTAAATATTATATCAGTTGGATTTCCAGCAATAATGATGGCTGGAATTATAATTCTAATTTTAGTGCTTCCTGGAATGGTACTGCGAATAGATTCTTTTTGGCGTGATGGTTTTAGTATGCTGGTCAATTTATTTGAGAGGCTATAATGTCTGAAGATGATAGCAAAACAGAAGAACCGACCCCTAAAAAATTAGAAAAAACTAAAGAAGAAGGACAATTTGCTAGGTCACAGGATTTATCTGTAGCGGCGCTGACTATTGGCGTGGCTATTGTGATCTATTTTGTTGGTGGGGAAATGGGGCGCAGTATTATATCTGTATTACAAGAAGCATTCGTATTTGATTCTAGAGTTATAACGGACTCATCTCTTGTCCCCCCTTTATTTGGTACTCTTCTGTTAAGAGCTCTATTGTCTATTTCTCCTATTTTTGCAGTGACGGTTTTTCTTGCATTTGGGGCAGCATTTTTAGTCGGGGGAATCGGGTTCTCAATTAAGGGATTTTTCCCTAAGGCATCCAAGCTCAATCCATTAAAAGGCTTGGCGCGAATGTTTGGGATAAAAGGCTTGGTTGAGTTATTGAAAGGGGTGGTAAAGCTAATACTTATTGGCTTCAGTCGTTGCGGGTGTAATATTTATATATTATGAAGAAATATTTTCTCTTACAGCTCTAGATACATATACCGCCACTAGGCAAGGGCTGGTTATCCTAGGCATTGGAGTTTTACTTATATCTTTATCGTTATTGATAATTGCTGCTATAGACGTTCCATATCAAATGATTTCTTTTAAGAATAAGCTAAAAATGTCGATTCAAGAAATTAAGGATGAATATAAAGATTCTGAAGGTAAGCCGGAGGTTAAGCAGAGGATTCGTCAGAAGCAGCGTGAAATTGCAATGGCATCTACTCTCGACGCAATTAGTGAGGCAGATGTTATAGTAACTAATCCGAGTCATTTCGCTGTTGCCCTTTCTTACGCTGTTGGAACTGATGAAGCTCCAAAAGTGGTTGCTAAAGGGGCTGATTTTATGGCTAAAAAAATAAGAGAGAGAGCAGAAGAATCAGGTATTATTATATTTGAGCAGCCTCAGCTGGCCAGAGCATTATATTTTACAACTGAAATCAACCATGATATTCCGAGAGCCTTATTTGAGGCGGTCGCTGAAGTTATTGCGTATGTTTTTAAATTAAACTCATTTAGCGGCAATGGTCAAAGAGCAAAGAAACCAAATTTAAAAATTCCATCTGAGATGAACTTTGATGAAAGTGGAAAAAAGCTGAATGAATGAGAAATTTATAAAGGAATAAATTATTTTATTTCTGATAGATTATTCTAAATAATAAATTAATAGAAAATTTATAAAGTAGTTAAAAATCGTCTTGTAAGAAAGGAGATAGTGTCTTGCCAGAAAAAACGTCAGGAAAAACCTCTAAAACTCGGAATCTGCCTAATGTAAAAGTAATAATAAAAATACGGCATCAAAAAAGAACGAGTTGGTCGGGGAAAAAGTCCTAAGGCATCTCAAGCTCGCAAAGGAAATAAGCCTAAAGCAGAAAATAAAATGAGCTCTAAAGAAACAATGCCAGTCACTTATCGAAGATAAGAATAAATCTAATGATACACGCTTAGTGATTTGAAAGCAGATAAGCCTACTTCAAAATAGCAGAAAAAATATCTTCAGATTTAGATGGGAAAAATGCTAGCTATTTAGAGCCTTATGGCGAAGATATTTTGTTTCTTGACTGATAGACACAAGTCTATGGTGAATGATGTAATTTCCTGTTTAAAATCAAATACTCCATTTTGTTTTTTGGGGTCAGAATCGGCATCTTATCACGAATATTATAAAGAAATTATAATAGACCACATTAAGATTAAAGAAAAAATAGAGTTGTTATATTTCGATCCAAAATTTGGAGATGATTTATCAGCAATTATAAATAAAGAATTAAAAATGTTGATATATCCCTTATAGGATCTCTAAATTCAAGTATACCGAGGAAAATATTGATAATTGATAATGAGAATTTTGCAAATGATTTGGACTGGGAATTATTCGATTCTCTTCGGTTAGAATTAAAAGTAGTAAACATTGGGGTCTTCGGCATTACTCCTGCAGTTTTGCATGACAAGGTCAAATCTACCTCTACTGTCTCTAATTTTAAAACTTTTTATTTTCCGGAAATTAAAAAAAGTGAGCTTAAAGAATTGGATGAATATGTATCTAAGCATTCTTATAAAACTAAACATCTTGAAACATTAAGCAGCCTTTTCATGAAAGGGTCAGGAAAGGGCTTAAGTGGTAGAAATCCATCCTCAGAGGAAAGAGTCGGATTTTGGCATAAATTCCGTGAATATATTACGGGCAAGTAAGTGTTGGTCTTTAAAACGGCTGTTTTAATAGCTTTTTAATTAGCGCTACTGTTGAGTGGGAATAAGCCTGAATAATTAAGATGAATCATTTTGTGCTTGAGATTAAGTAACTTGCCTGACGCCATAAAATCATAGTTCATTCTCAATTATTGAACTCATCATGAAAATATTTTCTGTAAAAACCATACCAATTGTTTCATGGAGCTCCGATCATGCCTTGAATTTTCGGCCGCGCATTCTAACGCTATGCATTTTGTGCATAGGGTTGACGATATTTGGTATAGGTGATGCTTTGTTAATTGCTTCAGGGGCGGGAAATAGCCCGTGGACCGTTTTATCTCAAGGTGTTTCACAGATAAGCGGCTGGAGTATCGGTGTAACAACGTTCCTCACGAGTCTTGCAGTGTTACTTTTTGGATACCGCTTAAGCAGAAGCCGGGCATAGGCACCATTCTTAACGTAGTAATAATCTCTATAGCGATCGAGGTTTCCCTGCCGTATCTACCACAGCCAGATAGCTATGCGTTTCAGGTCGTCGAAGCGGGTTTAGGTATTCTTCTAGTTGGTTTTGGAAGCGGACTTTACCTGATAGCTAATCTCGGTCCGGGGCCGCGTGATGGTCTCATGACAGGATTGCAGCGAGTCACTAATCTACCAGTGGCGAGGGTGCGTACAGCGATAGAGGTTGCGGTGGTGTTTTTTGGCTGGTTGTTGGGTGGAACCATAGGGCTAGGGACTCTGATGTTCGCCTTTGGAATTGGGCCCGCTGTCTCTATGGGTCTTTATCTGGTTAATTATTTCTCAACAAGGTCGACTTAACTGAGCTATGGCTACCGAATTAGAGTCAGAATCGACCAATCACGAACGCTGGATGCGAGAGGCGCTAATCCTTGCGGAGCAGGCCGCGGATGCTGATGAGGTGCCGGTGGGTGCCATCGTGGTGCAGAATGGCGAAATAATAGGAAGAGGCTTCAATCAGCCAATCCGGAGCTGTGACGCAACCGCGCATGCTGAAATCGTTGCTATAAGAAGCGCATCACAGTTTCGCAATAACTACCGTCTTCCCGGCACAACTCTCTATGTTACGATCGAGCCTTGCACGATGTGCTTGGGGGCAATGATTCACGCCCGCGTAGACAGGCTCGTTTTTGGTGCAACAGAACCGCGTGCCGGAGCTGTAGTGAGTCAGGGCTCGTTGATAGAGGCAGGCCATTTTAATCATCAATTGTCGTTTGTCGATGGGGTGCTGGCCGAAGAATGCTCTTCGCTAATGCAGAGCTTCTTCAGGAACAGGAGAAAAGCCAATTAGCTTGCCAAACTTGGGGCTAGCTTGTATAAGAATCCCCTCGCCTATATTTAAAGCAAAGTAATCTTGATGACAATCACAGCAAACGCACACAAGACATTACTGCTTTCAGCTCTGCTACTGACCCTGGCGGCATGTGCTGCGGAGACTCCCTACAAAGCCTATTTCGGTGATCCTAGGCAGGATATGCAACTTGCGACCGTGCACGGAGGGAGTTTCATTCGTGTCGAGATGTTGAATCGCTACCTTGATACCATCCGCTTTATTGAGGTTGATGGCATACCCGTTACCAATAGCGATCAACACCGTTCAATCCAAATTACGGCCGGATTTCACGATATCAAAGTCTACTTCTCATGGGACTTGGGTAGCCAACGTGGATTAGCGCCGGCGATGGTCGATTATTCAAAAAACAGAGAAAATATAAGCCGCACTCTTCGCCTCAACGCCCGAGCCGGTGAATCCTATTCGGTCATGGCGACTCCGGTGTTCGATGACAGTCGACATAACATCACCAGCTTGTCGTATGTGGACTTTTGGGTGGAGAATGATGAGGGTGTCGAGATCGTTTCTAAAGAAGCAGGCCGCTATCAGCCGCAGTAATAATCGAGCGTCCTGCCTACCGTAATAAAACCATCAAATTCCAGCACATTTTTCTGAATTCAATAGCCAAATCCATTATCATTGCCGCTCCATAATAGCGGTCTAGCGTCGTCTATTCACGCCACAAATTGGGATACAATCGATGCAGGTCATGTTTGGAGCGGCAGCTCTTTCTGCTTTTAAATCTTCCAAATTACTACTCAGCCTTCAGGCCAAACTCCCCCAGGTAAAAGCGTTTAGCGCACAGTTCGTTCACTTCTTGACTGCACGACAGGAATTGAGCAACTCCGATTCTGAAGTGGTTCGCGAGCTACTGCATTATGGCGCCGGTTTTAGTTCAGACAGTACCGTTGCCGATCCCGCTTTGCTCCTAACTCGAGTGGTAGTGCCAAGGCCAGGCACGATTTCGCCTTGGTCCAGCAAGGCTAGCGATATCTTGCACAACTGTGGCTTGGCCATGGTGGATAGAATTGAGCGCGGTACCGTATTCTCCGTTACCGTTGATCACCCCCTGAGTGCGTCCGAATTAGCAGTGCTCGATGACCTGCTCCATGATCGTATGACCCAGGCAATACTCGCGGATGTCGAGCAGGCCAGTTGCCTGTTCCGTCACGCGCAGCCGCAACCGCATTTCTCTGTAGATGTGCTGGGTAGGGGCAGAGATGCGCTCATCGAAGCGAATACCGAAATGGGACTGGCGCTCGCTGAAGATGAGATTGATTATTTACAACAGCAGTTTACAGATCTAGGTCGCAATCCAAATGACATAGAGCTGATGATGTTCGCTCAGGCTAACTCGGAGCACTGCCGGCACAAGATCTTCAATGCCAATTGGACTATCGATGACCAGCGGCAAGAGCATTCCCTGTTCGATATGATTCGCAATACTCACAAACAGTCGCCCGAGGGTGTGTTGTCTGCTTACTCTGACAATTCAGCGGTGATGAAAGGTCACGACAGCGCGCGCTTCTTTCCAGATCCTGATTCCAAGCAGTACGGCTTTGTTGAGGAGCCAGTGCATATCTTGATGAAGGTGGAAACACACAATCATCCCACTGGGATAGCACCTTTCCCCGGTGCATCAACTGGTTCAGGTGGAGAGATTCGTGATGAGGGCGCTACCGGCACCGGATCCAAGCCGAAGGCAGGACTCTCTGGTTTCAGTGTTTCCAATCTAAAAATTCCAGGATTCTCGCAGCCCTGGGAAGAAGAATTAGGCAAGCCCGCGCATATTGCTTCAGCGCTCGACATTATGCTCGAAGGTCCGATAGGCGGAGCTACATTTAACAACGAATATGGTCGTCCCGCCCTGTGCGGATATTTTAGAAGCTTCGAGCAGGTAGTCGCGAATGAGGCTGGCCAGAATGAGGTGCGTGGATATCACAAGCCCATCATGATCGCAGGCGGTATCGGCAACATTCGTGAGCAGCACGTGCTGAAGAGTAAAATTTCAGTTGGTTCTCAATTAATAGTGCTAGGCGGGCCAGCTATGCTGATCGGTCTCGGCGGCGGAGCTGCTTCTTCGATGGCATCGGGTTCGGGTAATGAAGATCTAGACTTTGCATCGGTGCAGCGAGAGAACGCGGAGATGGAGAGGCGCTGCCAGGAGGTCATCGATCAATGCTGGCAACTGGGAGACGAAAACCCAATTGCATTTATTCACGACGTGGGTGCCGGTGGCCTTTCTAATGCTCTGCCGGAATTAGTCAAAGACGGTGGGCGGGGTGGCGTATTCAATCTGCGTGATATTCCCAATGCCGAAAGCCAGATGTCCCCCTTGGAGATCTGGTGTAACGAGGCGCAGGAGCGCTATGTTCTAGCTGTTGATCCTGAACATCTGCCTCGTTTCAATGCTATTTGTGAACGTGAACGTTGCCCGTTCGCCGTCGTTGGGGAGACTATTGAAGAAGA
The DNA here is from genome assembly GCA_949372635.1 of uncultured Pseudomonadales bacterium. Lineage (GTDB taxonomy): Bacteria > Pseudomonadota > Gammaproteobacteria > Pseudomonadales > Pseudohongiellaceae > UBA9145. The sequence goes on along the minus strand of CASIAB010000003.1, from coordinate 34,577 downwards.
GCATATTCGCCTCGATGATTCTCACTTCTCCAATAGTCCCATCGATCTGCCGATGGGACTCCTCTTCGGTAAGCCACCGAAGATGCATCGTGACGTGAAGTCAACTAAGCTTCTCAAAACATCGTTCGACACTAGTGATCTAGACTTAGACGAGTCCATAAAGAGAGTGTTGGCCCTGCCTGCGGTAGCGAGCAAGAATTTTCTAATTACGATAGGCGATCGTACTATTACCGGGCTAGTTCATCGCGATCAGATGGTCGGTCCTTGGCAGGTCCCAGTAGCTGATGCGGCGGTGACAGCTACAGCGTATTGCCGTTATACCGGCGAGGCCATGGCTATGGGTGAGCGTGCCCCTATCGCATTGTTCGATGCGGCGGCATCGGGTCGTATGGCGATCGCTGAATCGGTTACAAATATAGCGTGTGCCTCCATCGAAAAAATTGGTGATATTAAGTTGTCTGCAAACTGGATGGTAGCGGCTGGTCATGGCAGCGAAGATCAGAAGTTATTCGAAACCGTAAGAGCAGTGGCGATGGACCTGTGCCCGCAACTCGGCATCTGCATACCCGTAGGGAAAGATTCTATGTCCATGCGTACCGTATGGAATGACGATGGCCATGAGAAAAGCAATACCGCGCCTCTATCGCTTATCGTTTCGGCTTTTTCACCGGTGGATGACATACGTAAGACCCTAACTCCGCAGCTGCAGACAGATCAGGGGGAAACTAGTCTTCTGTTCATTGATTTGGGAAGAGGAAAGAAGCGACTTGCGGGCTCGGCGTTGGGTCAGGTCTATAGCCGCATGCAGGGAACAGCTCCGGACTTAGATACTCCTTCCGACTTGATTGGCCTCTTCAACTTTGTAAACAATTGTCGCAACGAGGATTTGTTGTTGGCCTACCACGATCGATCTGATGGAGGCCTATTCACAACTCTCGCAGAGATGGCTTTCGCCGGTCACTGTGGTGTCGATATTCAGCTACAGCATCTGGCAGCAGAAGACACAGTGCTTGCTGCCTTATTCAATGAAGAATTAGGTGCGGTAATCCAAGTTAGAGAAAATCAGTTAACGTCTGTTTTGAAATATGCAGATAAGAATGGCTTGTCCGATTGTGTGCATGAAATAGCTCAGCTAAACGATAAAGGAAAACTAAGCATCGCGCTTGGAGAGAATATTTTATTTGCTCAGGGCAGGATAGAGCTGCATCGGCAGTGGGCTGCGACCAGCTATCATATGCAGAGCATACGCGACAATTCGGTCTGTGCGCGCGAAGAATACGATCAAATACGTGATGCCACTGATCCTGGCATTTCTATCGAGCTCAGCTTCGACTTGAACGAAGACATTACGGCGCCTTACATCAATGTTGAAGCGAAGCCTCGCATCGCCGTTCTTAGAGAACAAGGTGTTAACGGCCAAATAGAAATGGGTGCAGTGTTCGATCGGGCGCGTTTCGAGGCCATCGATGTTCATATGACAGACTTGATCAGCGGCAGGGTGAGCCTTAATCAGTTTAATGCGCTAGTCGCCTGCGGCGGTTTTTCCTACGGCGACGTTCTTGGTGCTGGTGGAGGTTGGGCGAAATCAATACTCTTCAATCCAGAGCTGCGCGCACAGTTCGAAGCCTATTTCACAAATCCAGATACTCTGACGCTGGGAGTCTGCAATGGTTGTCAGATGATTTCTCTGCTGCATGAATTAATACCTGGCGCAGATCATTGGCCACGTTTTGTCCGTAATCGCTCGGAACAATTCGAAGGCCGCCTCAGTCTGGTTCGGGTAGAGACAAATAACTCGGCATTTCTGCAGGGAATGGAAGGCTCGCGCTTTCCCCTGGCTGTAGCACACGGTGAAGGCATGGCAGAGTTTGCGGAAGCAGGTGATCTGAGGAAACTTCAGTTGGGGAATAATATCGCGCTAAGTTATTCCGACAACTATGGAGAGAAGACCGAACGCTATCCTGCAAATCCGAATGGCTCTGTTGACGCTATTGCCGGAATTGCAAGTCAAGACGGTCGCGTCACAATTATGATGCCTCACCCAGAGCGGGTTTTCCGCGCGAGCCAAAACTCTTGGCACCCAAGTGACTGGATGGAAGATGCGCCAAGCATGCGCATGTTTCGCAATGCAAGGAAGTGGTTGGGATAGTTTTTCTCGATTCTAATCGCTTAGCTTGAGGATCAACAGAGGATGAGCGATAGGCAATTACTCAAGATCGAATTCTATGTGCCTGAGGAACAGCTACAGCAGGTTAAGCAAGCTATGTTCGATGCAGGGGCGGGCAAAGTAGGTGGCTACCACAGCTGTGCCTGGCAGATTCTTGGTCAGGGGCAATACAAGCCTGGCAAATTTAGCAATCCTTTTAAAGGGGAGCAGGGCAGTTTAGAAACCTTGAGCGAATACAAAGTCGAAATGGTTTGCGCTGAGCAGTTTATTGCGGAAGTTGTCAAGGCTATGAAGGACTCGCACCCCTATGAAGAAGTCGCCTATTCGGTAATCCGCACCGAAGTATTTGAATGAGGACTCGCGTGGAATTCTATTCAGAGAAACTCGAGCTAATTAGATTCGTTGTGAAGCTTCTATCCTCTGTATGATTCACATCGAACATGCGGACTGGAAACCGATTTTTCCGTAGATCGTCGAAATAATGCTCCAGCGTACTTTTCACTACTGGAAACGCGATTTCACGCCATGGGATTTCTGCCTCGCTAAATAGCGCAACTTCCTGAGATTCTACCCCCGCGGCGAAATCAAGATTCGCCAATTCGGTTCGAAAGAACATATATACCTGATTTATTTTCGGTAGGTTGAACAGAGTATACAGGCTATCGCTTTTCACGATGACGGAGGCGCCTGCTTCTTCGGTTGTTTCTCGTATGGCACCATCAAGACTGGACTCACCATTTTCCATGTAGCCTGCTGGGAGAGTCCATTTTCCAGCGCGTGGTTGAATAGCCCGCTTGCAGAGTAGGACTTTGTCTTCGAAGAAAGGCAGAGTGCCAACGACGTTCTTGGGATTTAGATAGAAAATCGTGCCGCACTCGGAGCAGCAGTGGCGAGATTTATCGTCGCCGGGTGGTATGCGAAGAATGAGGAGGCCTGCACACTTATGGCAAAATTTCATGGGTTGCACCGACCTTATCTTTATCAGAATATTCTAACTGAGACTAACTAGTCCAGCATTGCTTCATACACAACACGTTGAGATATCGTGAGATTCATAGGAGCACCGCGGGGACCGCCTCTTACTTGAGCCATATACAGCATGAAGAAGTTGTTTACCGGGTCGACGATAAACACCGTGCCGCCAATTCCCTGCCAACCGAAGTTGAATGGACCATCGTTGTCTGCTCCGGGAATAGGCTGTAGATGAAAGCCAAGCCCCCAATCATTAGTCGGCCCAAAGAAGAATGCATCGCGATTTACTTCGTCGCCTATAAATTTTTGATTCATCGTATCCAGTGTGGCTTCGCTAATGATGCGCTCTCCGTTGTATTCGCCACCATTCAAAAGCATATGGGCGAAGCGTACATAGTCCTCAGTCGTTGAATGCAATCCACCACCGCCGGATAGCATTGGCCGCACGTTGATTGGATCGTCCATTTCACCATGAATAGGATTTGCGATTCGGTTTGCTTTAGATTCGTCTACATAGAATGTAGTCTCATCCATACCCAGCGGATCGAATATCCTTTCCTTAAGGAGAGCGTCTAAGGGCTTACCTGCAGCAACTTCTATAACTACGCCGAGCACGTCGGTTGAGCGGGAGTAGTGCCATTTCGTGCCAGGCTCGAAACGTAAAGGAAGGGCGGCTAAGTTCTGCGCCAATTCGAGAGCTGTAATATCGAAACGCAGTGAGCCAGCTTCAAAATATTGGCGACCAAGATCGCTTTGCGCATCGAAGATGCCGTATATCAAACCAGACTCATGGGTAAGAAGGTCTTGTACGGTCATTTCATTTTTCGCTGGCGTGATATTGCCAGTTGCTTCGTCGATGATCGTCATGTTCGCAAATTCTGGAATATATTGTGAAACGGGATCCTCAATGGCTATTAGGCCATCTTCCACCATGCTCATCGTTGTCACGCTGATGATTGGTTTCGTCATGGAGTAGATACGGAATAGAGTTTGATCATTCATTTCTGTCGTTTGATTAGGTCCCTGAGTACCAACAGTCTCTAACACTCCAACACCTTCGCTATTGCCAACGAGGATGATATTTCCAGAAACAAAACCACCATCTACGGCTGCTTGCATTTGCTTACGTATGCTTTGAATCTCAGACTGGTCAATACCAAAATTATTCGAGTCAATCATCTTGATTGAACTCTCATGACCGCCGCCGTGGTGATCGGCAATTGCTGCGGTGCTCAGACAGAGCACTGTAGTGAGGCAGAGTAATCTGCTTGATAGTTTGGTGGGTGCCATTTGAAATCCCTCTTTAGGCCGCGTTCCGCTTATGCGATTCGGCGACACTGCCGCCGCATCTCAGTTTAAATAGACCATCTGATTTTGGCACAGATATTTTCTCTGAGTGGGTTAGTAGTGAAAAAGATGTTATCAGAATAGGTTAGTAGCAACCACCATGTTAGGTGTTGTGAGCTCGGCACTTTCGCCGTTATGGATGTTTCAGGCGAAGTCGCGCACCAGAGAGTTGCTGACCTCGGCAGGCAGGGAATCGCTGCTGTGCTGGTAGTTCTGATGCTCGCTACGTAGCACCCATGGTGCTCCGTTTTTCGCCGCTGCGATCATTTCATCTTCGAACTCGAAACGAAGGAAGTGCACCGCTGACGTCTTTTCATCAGTGGAGCGAGCTAAGTCCTCATTGGCGATGGGGTAAACCGGATCGAAGCCATCGATCTGTATAGAGATTAACTCTTCTATCCCGATTAACTGGCTCAGGTGAACTTTACGCTCTGACTCATCGGGGAATTCAAGCATGAATGTCACTTTTAGGTTTTTGCCGTCTGGAATCAGTGGGTTGTACGCTGCCAATTCTTCAAGGAGGTCTGCTTCGCCGCTAATCTTTTCGATACGAATTAGTTCCAGTACTTGGTAGCGCATGACCATATAGTCTTCGAAGTGGAGCATTGCATTCGGGCCGAGAGGGAGGCGCCGTGTCTTCTTATGCTCCATCATGGCCTGTCGAATCGCCGGACGCTGTTCGCTGTAGGCTTCAATACTCATTAAGTCCTTGATACTAAGTTTCTTCATTTGTCTTTATCCTAAATCTGGTGTATCTGTTTTCTATATACCATATGCATGGCAGAGAAGGTCAATGGGGTGGATAGCTTTCTGATTGTTCTTCAAATTGTTTTCGATGTGCTTGCCGGCCACTGGGCAGTCACTGCCATAAAAGTCAGGAGCCTGCTCTTTAATCTTTTTAACAATAGGGCGAGCAATCTTATTGGCGAATTTGAAGGTCTCTGACTTAATGCCATAGGTGCCATCGTGACCCGAACATCTTTCGATATTCTTAACGTTGGTCTCTTCAATAAGTTCGAGAATCTGTTTCGTCTTTGGGCCGATGTTTTGCACGCGCTGGTGGCATGCTACGTGATAACTTACGTTGCCAAGAGTATTCTGGAACTCTATATTGAACTGACCGGTTTTGTGTAACTTATGCAGGTACTCGAATGGGTCAAAGAACGCTTGTGCTACCGCTAGCACTTTTTCATCGTCGGGAAACATAAGCGGCAGTTCTTGCTTAAACATCAAGACACAGGATGGAACTGCGGCAATGATTACGTGGCCAGCTTTCACCATCTCATATAGGACCGGAATATTCTTGTCTTTGAGCTGTGTAACACTCTTTAGATCACCCAGTTCTAGCTTCGGCATACCACAACAGTGTTCTCTAGCTGCCAAGTTTACTTTGATATTGTTGTGTTCAAGCACCTTGATCACGCTGTCCGCGATCGATGGTTCGTTGTAGTTGCAGTAGCAGGTCGTAAAGAGAGTTACTTGTGCGAACTTAATGCCAGTACCCGCATTTGCATTTGCCGGGTCGTAGATGTGTGCTGCGAATTTCTTGCGCGCGGGCTGGTTTGTATACACAGGAAGTTTGGCGTCTTTGTGTATGCCCATAGTCTTATCGAGCAAGCCGCGTAGAACTCCATTTTTATTAGCGGCATTGACGATTAAGTTAATAACTGGCTTCGTCGCTACTTTGCCGATCATGTCGGTGCTGGTGATGACGTTGTCGCGGATTTTGCTTTCGCCTTTCGCAAATTTGACGGCCTTTGCCCGCAGCATCAAGTGAGGGAAGTCGACGTTCCATTCGTGGGGGGGGACATAGGGGCACTTTGTGAGGTAGCACAGATCGCAGAGATAGCACTGATCGACTACCTTGCCGTAGTCGGCAACATCGATGCCATCCACTTCAAGAGTGGGGCTTTCGTCTACCAAGTCGAACAGTGTTGGGAATGCATTGCAGAGACTTACACAGCGTCGGCAGCCATGACAGATGTCATAGACGCGCTCTAACTCTTTATTGAGGCTGTCTTCATCCCAGAACGTGGGATCATTTTGATTGAGCGGATGTCTGGTGGGCGCTCTCAGACCGCCTTCTCTGCTTTGATGAGGCATAAGGAACTCAATTTTTTGACCTTGAAACTACGAAAATATTGTTAACATTGTAGAGCTTTGATTTTGGGCTGCGCGAGCTCTTTCTGCGATTTTTCAAACTGCTGGCATCAATTTGATGCCAGCTACTCGAATAAAGATGCCTGACTAATCGTCCAATGCATCCAATGCTTTCTGAAAACGGTTGGCGTGTGAGCGCTCTGCCTTCGCCAGAGTCTCCATCCAGTCCGCAATCTCATCAAAGCCTTCATCACGGGCATCTTTAGCCATGCCAGGATACATGTCGGTGTATTCATGCGTTTCACCGGCAACGGCTGACTTAAGGTTCTCTTCAGTGCCGCCAATAGGCATGCCAGTAGCTGGATCACCAACCTCTTCGAGATACTCAAGATGGCCGTGTGCGTGTCCAGTCTCACCTTCTGCTGTTGAGCGGAAAAGTGCAGATACATCGTTATAGCCTTCAACGTCTGCTTTCTGGGCGAAATATAGGTAGCGACGGTTCGCCTGCGATTCGCCTGCGAATGCAGCTTTCAAATTCTCTTCTGTCTTTGAACCTTTCAATGACATTTTGTCTCTCCTAGTGATTTGCAATTAGCTAATGCGGATCCTGTGTTGACTAGAGGTTTCCTTGTCGCTTTTATAGTACCGGGTGCAGGATATCAGAAGCTCATTACTTTATGTTAATTCAAACACCAAATCTAATTGATTTTTTGAGTGCTTTGATCGTTTTTATCGATTATGATTTTGTTCATGAATCCTTCGATTAAGCAGCTCAAATACCTATGCGCAGTAGCCGAGCACCGGCACTTTAGTAAGGCCGCAGTGGCCTGTCATGTTACGCAGTCTACATTAAGTGCAGCGATACAGGAGCTTGAATCACAGCTCGGTGCAAAGATATTTGAGCGTAACAAGAAGACAGTGCTGATTACATCTCTAGGCGAGAAGCTTTTGGTGCAGGCGCGCATAGTTCTGGGCGACGTTGAGGACTTCGTAGGTATCGCTCGTGCTCATGAGGCTCCGCTTGTGGGGGACCTGCGTTTAGGGGTAATTCCAACCATAGGGCCATTCTTGCTTCCTGCTATTCTTTCGGACCTTCGTAAGAGTTTTGACAAGCTGAAGCTCTATCTAAAAGAAGAGATGAGTGCGCAGCTCGTTCAGCAATTACAGCAGGGGCAGCTGGACCTGATCATTCTGGCATTTCCCTTTCCGTTGCCTGATATGGAGTCAGTGAGCTTGTTTAAAGACGAATTCTTGCTTTGCCTTCCTCCAGGGCACGAATTAGAAAAGCTGCAGCAAGTGAAGCAGCACCAGCTGCGCGGGCAGAGTCTTCTGCTTCTTGAAGAAGGGCACTGTCTTCGTGATCATGCATTGGAGGCCTGCAAGCTAGAGAACGCCGACACTAATCTGGTCTATCAGGGGACCAGTCTGCACACTCTGGTGCAGATGGTGGCAAACGGGCTGGGTATGACGCTGTTGCCTGCTATGTCGATTAAAGCCGATGTACTGGGCGATACGCATCTCCAGACCAGACATTTCTCTAGCGAGAATGTGTCCAGAGAAGTGGGTATGGCGTGGCGCAAGTCAGATCCACGCCGAGCAGAATATTTGTTATTGGCTGAGTTTGTAAAGGAGCATATCGGTCATTCGGCCAAATCGGAAAAGAAGCTTAAATGAGGGTATTTGCTGTTTCGGATGTCCATGTCGACTATGCAGAAAACCTAGCCTGGGTTCTTAGTCTGGACCGTAAGGAATACGCAAAAGACATCCTAATTCTCGCTGGCGACGTGACTGATAAGATGCCGCTGCTTGAGCAAGTATTCATCTCGCTCGCAGCAAGTTTTAAGGCGGTATTGTTTGTGCCGGGCAATCATGAGTTGTGGGTTCGGGAAGATGATTTCGACTGTTCTCTGGATAAGTTTGAAGCGATCTCTGAGCTTTGTAAGTCCTGCGGTGTTCGTACAGATGTTTTCGAAGTTGCCTGATATTAGTTTCGTGCCCTTGTATTCTTGGTACGATTTCTCCTTCGGGGAACCAGGCCGACACCTGCGCAGGGCATGGCGCGATTTCCGAGCATGCTCTTGGCCTGAACATTTAGCCGAAAGTCAGGATGTTACAGAGCATTTTCTTAAGCTGAATATCCACAAACTAAAAATCCGCAACAAGACAGTAATAAGTTTTTCTCAGCTTTTTTCCTAAAATAGATGTTATGCCTGCTGGGCATACCGGCTAAGCGAAGAAATGTTTGCCCGGTGCTCGGGAGTGAGGCCTTAGGATTGCAGGTGAAGCAGTTAAGCCCAACGATTCATGTGTATGGGCACAGTCATGTGAACCAAGCCATCGATCTAGACGGCATACACTATGTAATCAATGCTTTTGCGTATCCGAGCGAATCTCATATAGCGCGTAAGCAGGTGAAATGTATCTTTGAGATCTAAAAGACAAGTGCCAATTAGATTGCTGCTGACTAAAGTAGAGCAATGGAGGGTTATCGAAGAGAGTGTTATTTTGTGACAGAGATGCGAATTGAAAAGTCAGAGATTCACCTGTGGCAGTTAGAGGAGGCTGATTTCGAGCTGTCTTCGTTGCAGAGCGAGTGCCTTGCTTGGCTAACGGAAACCGAGCTCAAGAGATTTCAGCGCTATCAGTTCGATCAGCTCCGTAAGCAGTTGTTGCTCGGTCGCGTTCTCATACGGATTGCGTTATCGAGCTACGATAGTTCAGTAGCCCCGGCATCTTGGAATTTTACTTACAACGACTATGGTAAACCTGCGATCAGCGAAGAGCAGAATCGTACTTCGCTCTATTTCAGCCTGTCCCATTCGGCCGAGAAGGTGGTTCTTGCGGTGTCGCGTTTCAAAGATATCGGCATTGACGTCGAGTGCGCCAGAAAGCCGCGACGAATAGCGGCTATTGCACGGCGCTATTTCTCGGACAATGAAGCAGCCCAATTACTTAACTTGCCAAAAGATCAGCAACAATCGCGCTTTTATGATTTATGGGCATTAAAGGAAGCGTATATCAAGGCTTGCGGCATGGGGTTGGCGATACCACTGCAGCACTTCTCCTATGGCTTTCCGGGTAACGATGGGCTGACAATTGAGTTTGATGCGCAGCGCAATGACTCGGAAAAAGCCTGGCAGTTTTGGCAACTGTCAGCAGGGTCAGATTTTAAACTGGCAGTTGCAGCGAAGGCTGGCAAAGATTGTGTAGCGCATACGGTGTCTCTGTGGAGGTTGAGAAGCTTGGATAGGGTGATCGCACAAGATGTTCAAGTGATTCGTAGCAAATAGCTAATCTAATCGTCTTCTTCCACCTTCTCTTTCTGCCACATTTTGACTGTGCGAATAACATTGCCCTTTACCTGCACCGTCTCTGCATAGTAACCGTCGAGCCTGATGCCCACTGATGAATCCGGGATCGATTGAAGCATCTCAGTTAGTAAGCCGCTGAGGGTTTTTGCCCCAGTGTTGTCTAGATTCCAAGAGAGAATGCGATTGATGTCGCGAATGCTGGTGGAACCGTCGATAAGGTAGCTACCATCTTGCTGAGCATGAAAATCTTTGCTGCTATTAGCAAGGTCGGTAGTAAATTCACCAACGATTTCTTCGAGAATATCCTCTAGTGTTACAAGACCTTTGATAGCGCCGTATTCATCAACGACGACCGCCATACGCAATTTCTTTGTCTGGAATTTAGACAATTGAATGTGCAAAGGCGTGCTTTCGGGTATGTAATAGGGCTCGATAGTTTCGCCGAGTATTGCAGCCTTATTGACCGTCTCCAGTCGGATCAGTTTGCCGACACTGCGCAGATGCAGTATACCAACTAGGTTATTGATGTCTTTTTTATAGACGGGCATACGCGTGTGCTGGCTGCTGCTGATTAGGCTTAAAATTTCGTCAGTGTTGGCTTCTATATCTATGCCGACAATGTCATGTCTCGGTACGAGAATGTCATTCACGGTAACGTGTTCTAAGTCGAGGATGTTGAGCAGCATGCCCTGTCTGCGCCGTGATATTCTCTCGCTGGACTCGTAGACGACAGTACGCAGTTCCTCTGCAGAGAGTTGCTGATGGCTGTCATCAGATACTGAATTAAAACCTAAGACCCTCACTAGTGCATTCGAAACTACATTGACCATCCATACAACTGGATACAGAATTTTCAGCAGTAGAAGCAGAATCAGGCTAGAAGGGTGGGCGATTTTCTCAGGATAGAGTGCTGCAATAGTCTTCGGTGTTACCTCGGCGAATATTAACACGACAAGTGTTAGGACGATTGCAGTAATCAGTGGTGCTGGTTCGCCAAATATTTGAATTGCGATTGTTGTGGCGATTGCTGCAGCGAGAAAGTTAACGAAATTGTTTCCAATCAGGATGACGCCGATCAGTTTGTCGGGAGTTTCCAAAAGTTTGCTCGCGCGACTCGCCCCGGCGTGTTTATTTCTCGCGAGGTGCTTCAGACGGTAGCGATTAAGGCTCATCATTGCGGTTTCGGAGCTGGAAAAATATGCCGAGGCTAGGATCAGCAATCCGAAGGAAAGGAGCAACATGGCGAGGCTGGGTTCTTCGGCGCTCATTTAAGCACTATCTCGTAGAGGCTATGATGGAATAGCTGGACGGAATGTGTTTTCAAATGATTAAGTATTCCAGAGCGAACTTCACGCCATAGAACCCAATGATAAGAAGCGTGAACCCACTTAGGGTGCCGCGAATAGCGGTTTGACCACGCCAGCCAAGCTGGTGGCGGCCCCAGAGTAGAACTGCGAAAACGATCCAGGCTAAGAGTGAAAATACGGTCTTGTGAATGACCCCGTCTGCCCCCCAGATATCGTCGAAGAATAAGAACGCGGTGGCGATGGTAAGCGTTAGTAGTACCTGCCCAACCCAGACCAGTTCGAATAGGAAGGCTTCCATATCTTGAAGCGAAGGAAGTTTGGGAATCAGCCCGCTGGCATGCCTGTGTTTTAGCTGATGGTCTTGGTAGGCAAGAAAGCTAGCCTGCAAGGCGGCGATGGTGATAAAGCTGTAGGCTAGAATCGAAATTAGCACATGGCTGGCAAGAGGTAGGCTCATATTCGTCGGCGGATAGTCACTGCGAATAGCGAGGGAAGCTAGGATGCTGATAGCGGCCAGGGGAAACAGGCCGAGAAAGAGTATCTGTAATGGTTTGCGCAGGCTGCTAATGAGCACCAGAAGCGAAATTGATAGAGTTATTAGTGTGCTGATTTCAAACAGGCCGAAGTGAAAGCCATCGGTGCTTAGAATAACCCCATATGCGCTCAACGCGTGCGCTAAGACGGCTAAACCTCCAAATATGAAAACCTGGCTGCGCGTTTCTTTATTCGACTTGAAATTCATGCCTTGAAAGACAGAGCCCATCAAGTAGAAGAATACAGCGAATAGTCCGGAAATTACGGTAACTTGCATGATGAATAAAGATTGATCTTCGCCAGAGACGCGTTAAGAGAGATAAATTATTCTGTAGGAAAGTGTCGCACATGTATACTAACGGTAGAAGCCCTTTTTTAATGCGCTTGGGATTCGCTATACTGCGGTTCGGTTAATGCTTCGAGCAATTTCTTAGAAAGCGGTTCGATAAGAACCCTATTAATTAGCTCGCTCAATTCATAGTCAAGTAGTCAGGTGGTAGCCCACATTGTTCGACAACCTCACAGATAGACTCTCAGGTACGTTAAGAAAGCTCACGGGTAAGGGCAATCTCACCGAAGCTAATATTCAAGATGCCCTAAGTGAAGTCCGCCGCGCGCTCCTCGAGGCGGACGTTGCGCTGTCTGTGGTCAAAGATTTTGTCACGAGAGTCAGTTTGCGCGCCGTTGGACAGGAAGTCTCTAAGAGTCTAACGCCAGGACAGGCATTCATCAAAATCGTTCAGGCCGAACTCGAATCTATCATGGGTACCGCCAACGCCGAGTTGGATCTAAAGGCAACGCCACCGGCAGTCATATTGATGGCCGGCCTGCAGGGTGCAGGTAAGACCACTACCGCGGCCAAGCTCGCACGCTGGCTCAAAAACCATTTGAAGAAATCAGTGATGGTGGTGAGTGCCGACGTTTATCGTCCGGCGGCCATTCAGCAGTTGCAGACACTGGCTCTCGAGGTTGATGTAGCGTTCTTTGCCAGCAATAACAGTCAGACACCTTCGGCGATTGCAGCGGCGGCCTTAGCTGAGGCCAAGCGCAAATTTGTAGACGTATTAATAGTGGATACTGCTGGACGCCTAGCCATCGATCAGGAAATGATGGGAGAGATTCAGCAGCTTCATAGCCAGTTAAATCCAGTTGAGACGTTGTTTGTCGTTGATGCTATGACGGGGCAGGATGCCGCCAATACGGCTAAGGCATTCAATGATGCCCTGCCGTTAACGGGTGTAGTGCTGACCAAGGCAGATGGTGATGCGAGAGGCGGTGCTGCTTTGTCCGTGCGACATATCACGGGAAAACCCATCAAGTTTATCGGCATGGGCGAGAAGATCGATGCGCTCGAGCCGTTCTATCCTGATCGAATCGCCTCAAGAATCCTCGGCATGGGCGACATGCTCTCGCTTATCGAGGAAGCTGAAAAGAAAGTCGACAAGGTTAAGGCAGAGAAGCTCGCCCGCAAGATCAAAAAGGGCAAAGGCTTCGATCTAGAGGATTTTAAGGAGCAGCTCGCACAAATGCAGAATATGGGCGGCGTAGCCAGCATTATGGATAAGATGCCTGGCCTTGGTGGGCTGCCACCTGGGGCCGAGAAGATGGTGGATGACTCCAAATTTCGGCAGATGGAAGCGATCATTAATTCGATGACGCCACGTGAGCGAACCAATCCAGATACGCTAAATGGATCTAGGAAAAGACGAATTACCGTTGGCTCAGGAACCCAGATTCAAGACCTTAATCGACTGCTGAAGCAGCATAAGCAGATGCAGAAGGTGATGAAAAAGATGAAGGGCGGCAATATGGCCAATATGATGCGTGGCCTAGGCGGTATGCAGGGCGTTGCTGGCGGCGGGTTTCCGGGTGGCCCCGGGCAATTTCCACGCTCTTAATGGGGTAATAATTCAAAAAAAGGTGAAGCATTTCAGGCCTCACAGAAATGTCTGACTATTCTGTGTGTTTTAGCCACGTAACCCGCGATAATACTGTGTCTCTAGGCTTCCAATCACATCCTAATTAACATAGAATACCCGCCTTTTTACCCGAGCACGTCTGTTCTTACTCTGTGCAGGAGCAGAATCAGCCTCTGCTCGCGTAACTCTTAAACATTAGTTTTATACATTGGAATGACAGGAAATACTTATGGTCACGATTCGATTGTCACGTGGTGGTGCTAAGAAACGGCCTTTTTATCACATCACAGTAAGTGACAGCCGCAATGCGCGTGATGGGCGTTTTATTGAGAGAATTGGCTTCTTTAACCCACGTGCTAAAGGTCAAGAAGAGCGTTTGCGTCTTGATCGCGATCGCATGTCTTACTGGACAGCACAAGGTGCACAGCTCAGCCCTCGCGTATCAACACTGGCGAAGGCTGCGGTAGAGACCTCTACAACAGAGGCGTGATTTTGATATCGCGTTGTCTGGGTGTTAAGTAAACCCGTAGCAGATAGTGAGAAGGTTATACTCGGAGAAATTGGTCGGGTACATGGCCTAAAGGGTTGGCTGAAGCTGATTTCCTTTACCTCACCGATTGAAAATATTCTCGACTACTCGTGCTTTGCCGCACAAGTTGGGGGACGGTCTCAGGAGTTAGAGCTCGACGAGCACAGCCGTGCAAACAAAGCTTTGTTGGTCCATTTCAAGGGTTACGATGACCCTGAAACGGCAAGACTACTGACTGGCACACAATTAACGATAGCGAGTGAGAAATTGCCTCAATTAGATTACGGCGAATTCTATTGGCATCAGCTACAAGACCTTAAAGTGGTCAACCTGCACGAACAAATTTTTGGCCGGGTTAGCCATTTGTTAGAGACAGGCGCCAATGATGTGTTGGTAGTTAAAGCAAATAACGAAAGCATCGATGACCGGGAAAGGCTTATTCCCTATTTAGTAGATTCGGTAGTAATCGAGATAGATCTGGAAAATCAGACTATTCGAGTAGATTGGGAAGCAGACTATCTGGATTGAGCCCTTTTTATTGATTAAAAAGCGCTCATCAGAAGTCACAGAAGTTGTAAGCCAGAGGTGTAAGCGATGCAGCTTGGAATAGTCACCTTATTTCCAGAAATGTTCGCTGCCGTGACAGATCATGGCATCAGTGGCAGGGCGGTACGCTTGGGTCTAATGAATCTTGAGTTATTTAATCCGCGCGACTATACAACTGATAAGCATCGTACTGTGGACGATAAGCCATTCGGTGGTGGTCCAGGAATGCTAATGAAGACCGAACCGCTAATAGCATCAATAACCGCGGCGAGGGAGGCAGTAAGCCAGAAACAAACGATTGGTGAGAAGGCTAGAGTCATCTACTTGTCGCCGCAGGGTCAGACCCTGAAGCAAGGTTCGATTATCGATCTTGCCAAGCGAGAAAGCATGGTGTTGCTATGCGGTCGCTATCAAGGCATAGACAATCGTGTGCTTGAGAATGAAATAGATGAAGAATGGTCGCTGGGTGATTTCATAATCAGCGGCGGCGAGTTGGCAGCGATGATACTGATCGATGCCATGACCAGGTTTCAGCCTGGTGCGTTAGGTGATGAAGGCTCGGCGTTAGAAGATAGTTTTAGCAATGGCTTGTTGCACAGCCCTGAGTATACCAGACCGCAGAGTATCGATGGGTCGGATGTACCTAAAGTGCTGCTCAGCGGGGATCACGAAGCGATACGCAAGTGGCGGCTGAAACAGAGTTTAGGTGCGACCTGGTTGAAGAGACCAGACTTGTTGGAATCGATGTCGCTGGAGATCGAGCAGGAAGAATTATTAGAGCAGTTCAAGCAAGACCATGGTCGGTTTAAAGCGTAGTAGCCTAAATTTGCTAGGTCGACTAACTAGTTAGATAACAAATTTTTGAAAATTTCGATTTACTAAGAATTGGCAAATGCCAATCGCTACAAGGTTTCAGGAGCAAGACGATGAGCAAGAGTACAATCATCCAGCAGATAGAAAAAGAGCAGATGAGCAAGGAACTTCCAGACTTTGGTCCTGGAGACACTGTTGTCGTTCAGGTAAAAATTAAGGAAGGCGATAGAGAGCGTTTGCAGGCATTCGAAGGTGTTGTTATTGCACGTCGCAGCCGCGGCGTAAACTCATCGTTCACGGTCAGAAAAATATCTCACGGTGTAGGTGTTGAGCGCGTATTCCAGATTTATAGCTCCGTTGTTGATAGCGTTGCAGTGAAGCGTCGCGGTGCTGTTCGCCAGGCTAAACTCTACTATTTGCGCGAACTGACTGGTCGAGCTGCAAGAATCACAGAAAAGTTGGAAAAGAAGTCGAGCTAACATAACTCGGCTTTCCGTTTGAGGATGCAAACTCAACGCTGCGCTCCAGCCAATCTAGATATATCGAATGGGAAGTCTGTCCGCAGTCTTCCCATTTTTATTGCTGCCGATAGACTCGATATGTAGTTGGAAATAGATCTGGCTTGATCTACGCTATGAATGTTTGCGAAGAACAGGGAATTTAACGCGGCGCGGCTGAGGGGAATTGATTTGGCCGTGCTCTGGTCTAGTTTGAGCAGCCGATTATTAAATGCTATAAGATGGTCGATACGATTTTAGCTTTGCCTTGCGCCGCGCCGTTACCATCGCGATCCTCAAGTATAGGCACAAAAGGAGACAAGTCATGAGAATAACTATTAAGCCCATGTTAGCAATGTTGGGACTAGCCTTGACGCTAGCTGCTGTCACTGCATCTCAGGCACAGAATCGCGATCAATCACTTCGCGGCAAGCTCGAGCTGGCGATAGAAGTGGCATCCCAGGGTCAGTTGAAAATTGTCAGTCTGAAACCCACGCCGCTATCTACTATCTTTGAAGTCGAACTGAATACTGGTGAGGTTCTTTACAGCGATATTTCCGGTGACTATCTCTTTGCAGGTGATATGTATCGGGCCGGTGATGCGGGTCTTGTAAACATCTCCACAAAAGCGAAGCAGGCGCGTAGCCTGACGAAAATTGCTGCCATTCCAGTCGAGGAAATGATTGTCTTTACGCCCGAGGTAGTCAAGTCATCCATAACAGTATTCACCGACGTTGACTGCACGTACTGCCGTAAGCTGCACAGCGAGCTAGACCAGCTAATGGCGAAGGGCATTGAGGTGCGTTATCTGGCCTATCCTCGTGGTGGTGCACAAGCAGCCTCGTATGACAAGATGCTTTCCGTATGGTGCTCTGATGATCGTAAGAAATCTCTTACTCAGGCGAAGAATGGTCAGAATTTACCTGCAGGGGACTGTGATTCACCCGTCCTGGCGCACCATGCGTTAGGCAATGAGTTAGGTATTTCCGGCACACCAGCACTAATATTCCCCGATGGCACAGTCATTCCGGGTTATATGGATGCTGATCGTCTAGCTACGATGCTTAAGATCAACTAGTAAGTCTCTTATTCTACTAATCTTGGCTTCCCGTCGGGCTCCAGTCCTTGCAAGCTCACTCTCCTCTATGGATACCTTGTTGTTGCGCAGCACTACTGGGTTTCTTGCCTGTTTCCAGTATAATTCTGCGCTTATATTGAAAAAAGTCTGGTGCCTTTTGTGAATTCTGAATCAGCCAAATGTATCAAAGTAGGCATCTGCGGTTTCGGTACCGTAGGTGGCGGTAGTTATAACTTATTGCAGACCAACGGTGAGGAAATAACTCGCCGCGTCGGGTGTGCAATCGATGTTGTAAGAATAGCGTCTCGCAGCATCATCAAAGGCGATGTTAATTCAGCTGTCAATATCAGCAATGACCCATTCGATTTAGTCAACGATCCCGAGGTGGACATAGTCATCGAGACAATCGGTGGTTTCGATCCTGCATTCGAGGTGGTTCGTCAGGCGCTGATCAATGGAAAACATGTAGTGACGGCTAACAAGGCTCTGATCGCAGAGCGCGGCAATGAGCTCTTCTCAGTTGCGCAGGGAAATGCCGTAACTCTGGCTTATGAGAGTAGTGTGGCGGGTGGTATCCCAATCATCAAGGCTTTGCGAGAAGGTCTATCTGCAAACAAGATCGACTGGCTGGCTGGCATTATCAACGGGACAGGTAACTTCATCTTGACCGAGATGGCCGAGAAACAACGCCAGTTCGCCGATGTGCTAACTGAAGCGCAGCAACTCGGCTATGCTGAAGCCGATCCGACATTCGATGTCGAGGGCATTGATGCAGCCCACAAGCTCACTATCATGGCATCGATCGCATTTGGTATTCCTTTGCAGTTCGATAAGACCTATACCGAAGGCATTAGTTGTATCACACCTCAAGATATCAGTTTCGCAAAGCAGCTGGGTTATCGGGTCAAGCACTTGGGAATCGCACGCCGCACAGACAGCGGAGTTGAGATGCGCGTACACCCGACGTTAATTCCACGAAAGCGATTGCTGGCTAGCGTAGATGGAGTGGGTAATGCCGTACTCGTACATGGTAATGCCGTAGGTTCTACACTTTATAACGGCCCTGGTGCTGGCGCGGATGCTACGGCGTCTTCAGTCATTGCCGACGTAATTGACATCGCTAGGCAGAAGTTCGCAGGTTTGAGCAAGCCGCTGCTGCCTGCTCTGGGTTATCTCTCGATGCATGACGATCTAGAAGTGTTGGCTATCGAAGAGATTGAGACGGAGTATTATCTGCGTATTCCAGTGAACGATGTGGTGGGCGTACTGGCTAAAATATCAAGCATTCTGCAAGGCTTCGGTATCAGCATCGAAGCGGTTATTCAGAAAGAACTGGATAGCATGACAGTGCCAATTGTCATTCTTACCCATAAGGCGTTAGAGAAGAAATTGAATTTAGCTATCTCAGCGATTGAAGCGCTTAAAGATGTGAGTGGCGAAGTCATGCGTATCCGCGTCGAGACATTTGAGGATTAACCAGACAGTTAACTCCATCAAATATCGGCGTTTAAGAGACGGTTGAAGACAAGAAAAATACAGAGAAGGGAAGGTGAGTTGAAATATATAAGCACCAGAGGTGGTGGCACCCCGCAGACATTCGAACAAGTTCTTCTAACTGGCCTCGCTCCAGACGGGGGCTTGTACGTGCCTGCCGAATTGCCTCATTTCTATCAAGAAGAAATAGCTTCATGGAAAAGCCTTAGTTATCCAGAGCTCGCATTAAAAATTATATCTGAGTTTATCGGCGATGAAATACCTGTCCAGGCTCTGCGTAAAATTGTCATTGATAGCTATGCCCAGTTCGATCATCCCGAAGTGGCGCCGCTCACTGAGCTTGCAGAGAACGATTTCATGCTTGAGTTGTATCATGGTCCTACTCTGGCATTTAAAGACTTCGCCTTGCAGGTGCTCGGCCGGTTACTCGACTATGTGCTGCTAAAGAACAACCAGCGTGTGATCATCCTTGGGGCGACATCGGGAGATACAGGTTCGGCAGCGATAGAAGGCTGCAGACACTCCGAACAAGTCGACATCTTCATTCTGCACCCACATCAGCGAGTATCTGAAGTGCAACGGAGGCAGATGACCACGGTTGTTGGCGATAACGTGTTTAACTTGGCAGTTGAAGGGAATTTCGATGACTGTCAGAGCATCGTCAAAGCCGCGTTCGCCGATCAGTCCTTTCTCCCTGAAGAGAGTCAGCTAGTCGCCGTGAATTCCATAAACTGGGCGCGGATAATGATGCAGATCGTCTACTACTTCTCAGCGGCACTTAAGGTAGGAGCACCAGAGCGAGCTGTTTCTTTCTCGGTTCCGACTGGAAATTTCGGCGACATCTATGCGGGCTTTCTTGCCAAGAGCATTGGGCTGCCCATCAAGCAGTTAGTGGTAGCGACAAACAGCAACGATATCCTGCATCGTTTCATCAATGGCAATGAATATTCCACTAACGGTTTGAATCAGACTTTGTCCCCGAGCATGGATATTCTCGTCTCTAGCAATTTTGAACGCTATCTGTTCGATCTGTTCGATAGAGATGCAGCGTTACTCAAAGATTTTATGTCAAAACTTAATCATGAGTCGCAGCAGGTGTCGGATGAGAAGTGGAAGCAGATGCGCGAATGCTTCTCTAGCGCTAGAGTCGATGATGCACTTACCTGTGAAACTATAGCGAAAGTATTCTGTGACACAGCTAAGCTCGTAGATCCTCACACGGCTGTTGGAATACGCGCAGCGAGAGAATGTAATGCTGATCCATCCACGCCGATGATCACTTTATCGACTGCACATCCGGCTAAGTTCAGTAATGCTATCAACGAAGCTGGACTGGATGCACCCCAGTTGCCTCCTCACCTTACAGGCTTGTTTGAGAAGGAAGAGCATTACAGTGTCGTACCAAACGATTTGGCGGCGGTAACAGAATTCGTAATAAAACACTCACATAGTTAAGGCTCTGATGTCACGATTCGTTAAACGTAGAGCGGCAAATACAACACTAAACCTTCCCGATTCTATGCATCCGCTTCTGCGGCGTGTTTACAGTCAACGCAATATCAAAGATGCTGAAGAGCTAGATCTTGGCTTAGAGAAGCTCCTCCTTCCCGAGCAGCTTAAAGGCATCAATGAGGCTGTACAGTTGTTGATCGATGCATTGCAGCGGCAGCAGCGCGTGCTTATTGTTGCCGATTTCGACGCGGACGGAGCGACCAGTTGCGTTGTAGCTCTAAAGGCCCTCCGGCAATTTGGTTTTCAGCACACCGACTACATCGTTCCCAATCGATTCGACTATGGATACGGCCTAACACCCGAGATAGTCGAGTTGGCAAAGACACGCAACCCCGATCTTATCATCACTGTCGACAATGGCATCTCCAGCATTGAGGGAGTCGCTGCTGCGAAATCCGCGGGAATAAAGACTCTTATTACCGATCACCATCTGCCGAGTGCTGTAGCGCCAGATGCAGATGCCATAGTTAATCCGAATCAACATGGATGCAATTTTCCCAGCAAGAGCATCGCTGGTGTAGGCGTTATTTTCTACGTGATGTTGGCACTACGGGCGAAGTTGCGGGAAACCAACTGGTTCGAAGAAAATAGTATTGCGCAACCCAAACTCGCGGACCTGCTAGACTTACTTGCTTTGGGTACGGTAGCTGACGTAGTCGCACTGGATCGTAACAATCGCATATTAGTAAGCGAAGGCTTAAGAAGAATTCGTGTAGGACTGACCCGCCCGGGCATTACTAGTCTTTTAGAAATTGCGGGCCGCAGTAGCGCTAGACTTACCGCTTCCGACCTTGGCTTCAGCGTTGGTCCGAGATTAAATGCAGCGGGAAGACTGGATGACATGTCCACGGGCATCGAATGCTTGCTGACAGATCATGAAGGCACAGCGTATAAACTTGCTCTGCAACTCGACGCAATGAATAAAGACCGCAAGCAAATAGAAGGCGATATGCGCGAGCAAGCCTTCAATTTTCTGCAGGTATTTTCATTAGAAGTAAGTGACCTTCCTGCGGCGCTTTGTATTTATGACGGAAGATGGCATCAGGGTGTTGTGGGTATTCTCGCTTCGCGAGTGAAGGAGAAGTTCAATAGGCCAGTCATTGCCTTCGCAGACGCGAGCGATTCAGGTAACGAAATTAAAGGCTCCGCAAGATCCATTAAGGGATTCCATATTCGCGATGCATTGGATGCTGTGGCTAGCAGTAACCCTGGCATGATCAGTAAGTTTGGCGGTCATGCGATGGCGGCAGGCCTAAGTCTTGAGAAAGACAAGCTGCAAGAGTTTACTGAGGCATTCCAGAAACAAGCAGCTCTACTGCTAGATGATGAACTACTTCAAGCGCAGATTTTAAGCGATGGTGTGATAGAACAAAATGAGTTCTCTATGGAGACCGCAGCCGAACTGATTAAAGGTGGCCCCTGGGGACAGGAATTCCCCGAGCCTGTCTTTGATGGTAAGTTTAAAGTAATCCAGCAGCGCAGAGTAGGTGAGAATCATTTAAAGCTAGTATTAGCGCTCGAGCTTGCGCCGCAGCAGACCATAGATGCAATCGCCTTCAATATCGATAAGCAAGACTGGCCGGCTCCTGAGATGAGTGATATCGAGATCGCCTACCGACTCGATATCAACGAATTCAGAGGGAATCAAACGCTGCAGCTTATGGTGGAACATATAATCGCCTGGCAATAGGATTTTCTTGTCAAATAAGATCAGTTACATCCAACTATTCCATAGGAATTGTTATGAAACCCTTACTGGTTGCCTTCTCCTTAGTCCCCGTAGCTTCTTCTGCACAAGAGTCAGGCCGACACATTACAATTACAAGTTGTGAGAGGGAGCTGGCATGACTTTTTTTACTCGAACGCTTAGCGCGCTGCTATTTGCAGTGTCGCCCCATGTCTTAGCTCAGGCCAACTTTGTTACTAACCTTCCTAAAACCGAATATGGCTATCCTGACCTTCAAGGATATTGGGAGAATCTCCATCAGACACCACTACAAAGACCCAGAGAACTTGGAGACAAACAGGTATACTCTGAAGACGAAGCTTTTGCGTTGATTGAGCAAGCAAGTGTAGACCTTCGAAAGAGAAGTTTACCCCTTGATCCGGATCGAGAGCCGCCCCAAGGAGGTTTAGTTACTAACCAGGCAGACGATGACTTTGATGACTTTCCCATTGATATAGCGATGATTAACGGCGAATACCGTACGTCTCTAATAATTGATCCGCCTAACGGCCGAATACCCCATGATATTGTTAACAGAGCACAGACGAATGAGTTTTACTTTTATCTCCAAAACAATAACTTGAGATTCGATGGGCCGGAAGCGGCCTATGGTGGTGAGCGTTGTCTTTTCCCCGGTCCGCAATTGTCTATGATGTATCAGCGCGGGCTCTCTCCTTATACTCAAATTGTACAAACCAAAGACTACCTAATGATACTTGGGGAGTATCCGTATCATGCTCGGATCATACGGATTGAAGGCGACCACCCGACGAATGGATTTGCCAAATGGATGGGAGATTCGGTGGGCCATTGGGAAAACGAGACTCTGGTAATTCATACAGAGAAGATACGCAGAGAGCAGTCGTTTCCACCCATATTTTCTACGATACACACGCAGATCATTGAAAGTCTGTCACTTGGCGAAAACGATACCATTCTCTATGAGTACACGGTGATAGATCCGCAATTGTATTTGCAATCGTTTACAGCACAGATTCCTTTTACTCGTATGCAGAACGGACAGGTAATTTATGAATATGCATGTCATGAAGGCAACTATTCTTTTGTTGGTTCGCTGTCGGGCGCGCGATGGGAAGACGCTCAAAATGAAATTAATAATGCAAATTAGCAAACAAGCCAAGTTGGATTCGCATGAAGAGGCATGCCATGTCTCAGGAAATCGATAGTGAGAAACTGAGCATGAGGAAGTCCAAATCGATGGGGCAAGCACAGCAGTTTTTGAGTGCCCATGCAGCTGTGCTCAATTTGTTCAACCTTGGGGGTTATTTGGTATCAGTTAAGAACTATCGATATTCCCGGCCGATAAACCTTGTAATAAAGTTCGATTTGCACGGTCTTTAAATGACAGAAGGGCTCGTATTTGCTATCTTTCGCACGCAGTCTACGACCCGCTAGCGTATCGTTTTTAGCATGATTTGATGGGAGTCAAAATGCGCACTAAATTACATAAATTTCTGATATTGCTGGGTTTTATTCTCGTGGCTGGCGGCGCTCAGGCGCAGACGTATAAGACGGATCAGATCGAAGTTGAGCTGGTTTCGGAAACCCGTAATGTGGTTCCCGGCGAAACACTATGGCTCGCTATCCGCCTAGACCCTATCGAACACTGGCATACCTACTGGAAATTTGGCGGCGATAGCGGCGAAGCGACGGAGGCTAACGAGTGGCAATTATCAGATGGCGCAAGCGTCGGTGACATAGTCTGGCCTATCCCCGAGTGGACTCCATTCCCTGGCAGTGACCTAGTTACATTTACCTACGAACGCGAAGTATTTCTGCCAATTCCTGTAGCTGTTCCGGCAGACTACAGTGCTTCGAATTTTGAAATCCACACAAATGTCGACTATCAGGTCTGCTATGAGATCTGCATACCCGGCTCAGCAGAGTTTGATTTGTCGTTACCGGTAGGTAGTACGGCGCAGATTGATGAGAAGTGGCAGCAGGGTTTTGCCGATTCACGTGCTATGACTCCAGTGCTGGCCGATCAGCACAACTTAGAGGCCAACTTCAACAGCTTCGATGGTAAGTTCAATTTAATGGTCGAGGCAGAAGAAAACTTGTTCGATGATGTCGATGAGATCTGGTTCTTCCCAGAGCAGCGGCGGATCATGAAGTACGCTCCAGTGCGTAAGGTTATGAAAGACGGGAACCGCCTGCAGATTTCTACAGAGCAGCATCGTCGCTTCGATACGGACCTTACGGAGCTTAATGGGTTGCTCGCTTACATCGACGATGATGGACGGTGGCACGGTTACGACATCGAGCCTCAATCAGCGAACGTGGCTTGGGACCATAGCATCGAAGTAGAACTCCTCTCGGAGACCACAAACATAGTACCAGGAGAGACAACGTGGCTAGGCTTGCGACTGCAGCCGGCCGAGCACTGGCATACCTATTGGAAGATGGGTGGCGATAGCGGCGAACCTACTAGCGCTAACGAATGGACTGCACCGGAAGGAACAAATATCGGCGAACTGCTGTGGCCATCGCCCCATTGGCTTCCGTTTTATGACACCGACCTAGTTAACTTCGCCTACGAGCAAGAAGTATTGCACCCCATCGCGGTGACTATTCCATCGGACTACGAAGGGGATACGGTCGAGCTATCTACTTTGGCTTACTGGAACGTCTGCGAACAGATCTGTATTCCTGGAGAGCAGCGGCTGAGTATTACGCTGCCAGTTGCGCAATCTCTTGAGTTAGACGTTGGCAATGCACAGATCTTTGCGACTGCCAGAGAACAGCTCCCAATAACGGATCACGACATCAAATCGATCATCGCCGTTGCCGGTGAGCGAGTGAGTCTCGGATTCGAAGCGTCAGCTGCAGTTTTTTCTGACTACACCGACGCGTTCTTTTTCCCCGAGCAACGCCGCATAGTCAAACCCGGCCCGCTTCGAGATGTGAGCATTTCGGGAAACCTGCTACAGATAACCCACCAACAGCCAAGACGCATGTTGGAAGACCTCACTGCGGTCTACGGAGTTCTTGTTCTAGAAAATGAACAAGGAGAGCGCACTGCTTATGATTTCCAGAATCCAGCGGCCGATGCGAACCTAACGACCATCGTGCCTCTTGCCGCTTCGAATAATTCAGGCAGTGACGATGGCGGCGGACTACTGCTGTATATGTTATTCGCACTAATGGGCGGTTTTATACTGAACCTGATGCCCTGCGTGTTTCCAGTTCTATCGATGAAGGCACTTACCTTCGCTAAAAATGCTGGCGAATCCGTGCACAAACAACGCATGGATGGCCTCGCTTATACCGTTGGCGTGATTGCAGCCTTCGTAGCCCTAGCAACAGTTCTCATAGTGCTACGCGCGGGTGGCGAACGCATTGGTTGGGCGTTCCAGTTTCAACAGCCTTGGTTTCTCGCATTTATCGTGTATGTGTTCTTCATGATGGCGCTGAGCCTTTCTGGTGTATTTGAAATCGGTGCGGGTCTTATGGGCGCCGGTGGCAGCCTAGCGCAAAAGAAGGGCTATAAGGGCTCGTTCTTCACAGGTGTGCTTGCAACGACTGTGGCGACGCCTTGCACCGCGCCGTTTATGGGTCCGGCACTCGGGTTTGCACTAACCCAGTCTTGGGTGGTTGCGATGATGGTATTCGTATCCTTAGGTCTAGGCATGGCACTACCAATTCTTGTACTTTCCTATATGCCGTCCCTGACGAAGTACATGCCGAAACCAGGCGCATGGATGGAAACGTTCAAGCAGTTCATGGCATTCCCTCTGTATCTCTCAGCCCTGTTCTTTCTCTGGGTGCTGGGTAATCAGGTAGGCGTCATCGGAATGTCACTGGTGCTTGGTGTGTGTATCTTGCTCGCCTTCGCAGCCTGGATGTATCAGCGCCGCTTTTCTATGGGCCCGATACTGCGTACTGTTAACTACGCAGTAGGCGCCACGGCACTAATAGCCGCAATCTATTTGATGCAGACGCCTTTCCTGCAGACAGTCTCATTGGTGCAAACAGCTAGTGCGGATGTGGATGGCAACTCTACGCAGAACTACGAAGTCTTCAGTACTGCCCGTCTAGATGAAATACAGGCCGAGGGTCGTCCTGTGTTCGTTAATATGACAGCTGCATGGTGCATTACTTGCCTCGCCAACGAGCAGACTACCCTCAGCACTGAGCGCGTCGAGCAGGCACTGCTAGACAATGGCATTACCTACATGAAGGGCGACTGGACGAATGAGGATCCGGAGATCACCGCGGTTCTTGAGCATTTCAATCGTCCTTCAGTGCCGCTGTATGTCTTTTATTCAGGAGACAGCAGCAAGGAGCCGATCATTCTTCCGCAGATCCTAACGCCTGGTATGGTCGCTGACATCTTTGCTGGGATTTAGGGAGATTCCCTAGTTAGTTACTCCGGTAAGTTTCGTAAGGCGTGCAACGCTCACTTGATGCAATTTTAATTTGAGTGATAATCGTTTTATTGATTTCTCCCTCTAACCCAACACACCTGCTATGCAAATTTCGCTGCGTTTACTGATTATTCTAAGCCTGTCAATGATATCAAATCTCGCAGTTGGCGCAGAGGGAATTGACGAGGCTAGTAAATATTCGGCCGCACACGCTGCTGCCAATAAATTATCGCGGTTGCATAGCCTACTAATCAGTCAGGGCGACGATTTAGTCTTCGAGCAGTATTACAACTCACGAGACCCATCGCGCCCAGCAAACATGAAATCGGCCTCCAAGAGCGTTATCTCGGCGTTGGTAGGAATTGCTATCGACAGGGGAATCATCGATTCAGTCGATGTAAAAGTGGCGGAGTATTTTCCAAAACTAATCGCCGGGAGTGATGACGTCCAGAAGCAGCAGATCACCATAGAGAATCTGCTCACGATGCAATCCGGCCTGGAGACGACGAGCAATAGAAACTATGGCAAGTGGGTTCTCAGTGATAATTGGATAGAGTTCGCGCTCAATCAGCCGCTGGTGGCGGCGCCCGGAACTCGAATGCTCTATAGCACGGGTAGTACCCATCTCTTGTCGGCTATTGTCACCCAAGCCAGTGGTATGAGTACTAAACAGTTCGCGCAAGAAAACCTAAGTTCCCGGCTCGGTTTCTCCATGTCCTATTGGTCACAGGATCCGCAAGGAATCTATTTCGGCGGCAACGATATGGAGATGACGCCACGGCAGATGCTGGAATTTGGTCGTTTGTATTTAAATGAAGGGATCAAAGGTAACGAACAGGTAATCTCCAAGGCGTGGGTAGAGGAATCCCACAAACCACGCGCAAGATCGCCGCGAGGACAGGGCCGTTTTTACGGTTACGGTTGGTGGCTGAGAGATCTCGCCGGCATGCAGATCCCTGTTGCCTGGGGCTATGGTGGGCAGCTCATCTTCGTGGTCAAGGAATTAGACTTGGTCGTCGTGGCTACATCGGAAAGTACGCCAGGCCTGGGTAGGAGAGGGCATCTAGGCAGCCTCTATGAACTAGTCGAAGAACATGTGCTGTTGCCTGCGAGAGTCCAACAGTTAGACAGGCGCTAAGCACACAATCCCCGACGATCGAATATCCGTAAAATCTGACTGCAGCAGTACGCGGTTACTAGCTATTTAGAAGGAAAATACTCAGTGAAAATCAACGTGTATCAGGTTGATGCTTTTGCCAACAAACTCTTTGAAGGCAATCCGGCAGCTATCTTCCCGCTACAGGAGAGGCTATCCGAGGAGACTGTGGAGGCGCTGGCTGCCGAAAATAACTTATCGGAAACGGCATCGCCGGCCGAATTAGATTCATATGTATAGCTCAATTCCAGCTTGCCAATTACGATCACATCGCCATTCTTAAGTGGACGTTTTACAATCGGTTAACCAATTATATAGGTTCCGTTAGTGCTGTATAAGTCTTCCAAAAAAAATCGTTAAAAATAGTGAGGTGTTTGGCTTGGTGAGCACTGGCGGCGAGATTATCGGTATGAATGTCGGTATCATCTTTGTAGCTGGTAGTCATAATTTCTTTATCGAGAAAAAATCGTCCAATCGCTTTGAGTTGAAACTGAATTTTAATTTACCCGGCATGATGATTACTATCTTCTTATGTTCTTGCCTTTATTTTCCTGCTAGGTCTGTATAAGAATGACAGAAATATTATCTTTGCCGCCATTCTGATTTGCTAATGCAATCAGTTTATTAGCGGCTAAATCCAGGTCGATAATGTTCTCATTTATCGTTTCAGCTATCTGCCAATCCGATACCATATCGGTCAAGCCATCGGAACAAAGCAGCAATATATCGCAGGGCAACAACGATACTTCTGCTGTGTCTACATCAACGTCTAACTTCGTTCCCATAGCTCTGGTAACCACGTGTTTGACGTTTGCGCTGCGAGCCTCCGTCTCGGTATAGAAACCGCGATCGATTAGATCTTGAACCAAGCTGTGATCCTTGGTTAAGCGTTTCACTTCTCGGTTGCGGTAGAGATAAAGCCTAGAGTCGCCTACATGGCCTACGTAGATTTGAGAGCCAGTGATCAGTGTGGCAACTATTGTTGTGCCCATGCCCAAATAGGCATCTTCCTCTTTCTGGGTACGGAATATCTCTGTATTGCTTGAGGAAATTGTATTGGATAAAAATTCCAATAACTGGGAACTAGTTATCGATACATAAGTTTTTTGCAAAATGAGTTTTTGTAGCTTACCTAACACAAATTTGACGGCCATATGGGCAGCGACCTCTCCGGCCTTATGCCCGCCCATGCCATCGGCGAGAACCGCTATACCAAGTTCTTGGTCGAAGCCGATATGATCCTGGTTATAATCACGGCGCCTTCCTGTATCTGTGTGTCCAGCAATTTTGAGTCGGGTCTGTGCCTCGGGCATCAATTTGTCCTGAGTTCTGTAATCTAATTAACCAGCATATTGTAGACTTCTGGTAAGCTCTGATTGATCTTTTCCTGGCCATAAAAAAGAGTGAGATATTGTACAAAATCAGCAACAACAATCCTAATAAAACCCCATTCGGTTACTTATCGCCATTTATACAGTTTTTAGATGCTGAAGGCGTAGCTTTTTGCCTGTCGGTCACTCGTTCTTTTTTATCTCGGTCCTTTCGCTTGCGCGCTGTGCCCTTGTCCGTGAAAGTTTTGTGATGCATGTTCTGGATATGTTGTCGAAATAATCTGATAGCCCTCTGTAGACTGCCGTCTTCTCGATTTTCTCGAGTCGTCGATATCATGTTCGCGATGAGCTTTTGGATGTCACTAGGCAGCGCGCTAGAGGATTTTCTCACGATAAAACTGAGTTCTCGCTTTTATATCGCGGCTCAGGTCATTTATTAAGAGCTTGATCGCTACCTGTCTCTGCAGTGACTCTTGTTTGCCCTCGTAGACATATTCCATGCCACTTTCGTCGATTTTTAGTAGCATAGAATCTCTATCTAATTACATCACTTTTCCTGCTTTTGCTGACTACTCGCACTTGATTGCAGTGTCATCTCAAGCCTAATGAGGGTGGGCTTATGAAAATGTGATATTCTTTGCTAAATCACGGTGTTAGAAAGCCAGTCCGAGATCGCGGGCAAGGAATCTACTTCAGATGAAAATACCAAGCTTCGCTATTTCGACCTTCGCTGTCGTTTTGGTCCTGTATCTCTTGATCGTCGGGGAGGCATTATTGCTCCCGCTCGTTATTGCTATTGCTCTGTGGTATCTGATTAACACCCTCGCGGCGGTATTCGCGAAAATCAAAATTGGTGCCTTTCAGTTCCCCAGTATTGTTTGCGGCCTGACATCCATATTCACATTCGTCTTGCTAATCTGGGGCCTGATAAATTTCTTAGGTGGCAGCGCGGATGATGTGATGCAGGTCATTCCTATCTATCAGGAAAATCTCATAGAGCGTTTCCAGAATCTTCCGCTCGTTGTCGTGTCTGCTTTTCAAGACCAATTGCTCACGGATTGGATAAATCTGCCTGCCTACGCAACATCCGTAGCTTCATCGTTCGCGGGCATTTTGGCGAGCGGCGGCCTGATCATGATCTACGTTCTATTTTTGTTCCTAGAGCAGGGTAATGTCGATCAGAAGATTACGGCGCTATTCAATACTTCTGGGTCTGAAGATGACGTTCGCAAGATTATCAGTCGGATTCGCAACGACATTCAAAAATACATCAGCATCAAGATGTTCACCAGTTCCTTGACTGGCTTGCTTAGCTATACTTTTCTGCGCATCGTGGAAGTCGATTTCGCCGGCGTCTGGGGCCTGCTTATCTTCTTGTTAAATTTCATCCCAACTGTTGGCTCTATAATCGCCACTATATTTCCTGCGATGATCGCGCTCGCTCAATCCGATGGATATACCTTGTTCATTCTGGTTCTGACAGGTATTGGTGTTCTGCAGATGTGTATTGGCAATATTCTCGAGCCACGGCTAATGGGAAATTCGTTTAACCTCAGTCCAATAGTGATCCTGCTCAATCTTGGTTTGTGGCAGTACATTTGGGGCATACCCGGTATGTTTCTCTGCGTTCCTTTCCTAATTATCCTAACGATTATTCTTAGTCACTTTCCGCGAACCCGGCCAATCGCGATTATTCTTTCCAGTGACGGCAGGTTGCGTGTTCCCGATGACGCAGTGTTCGAGCAATTCAATATGGGTTCTGGCGGCGCCGGTCTATTGCCTCCTAGTCAGGACAGCAACAAAGACTGAGTTTTAACGCGGCTCCAAAGCACTTGGTTTTGCGAAAAAACCCTGCAATATCCGCGTATTACGCGCTATAATTTTCGATTTTTTTACACTTAGCTTGCCTCTCGTGGGGCTCGGCCAGAAATTCAGATTCAACTGTTAGATTTAACTATGAGATTCAATAATGACCAGTGCAGAGATTAGACAGAAGTTTTTGGATTTTTTTGCCAGCAGGGGGCACCAAATAGTGCCTAGCAGCTCGCTTGTGCCCGGCAATGACCCCACACTGCTGTTTACCAATGCTGGGATGGTGCAATTTAAGGATACTTTCCTGGGTAATGAGCAGCGCGACTATAATCGTGCGACTAGTTCGCAGCGCTGCGTCCGCGCAGGCGGCAAGCACAATGACTTGGAGAACGTTGGCTATACAGCCAGGCATCACACATTTTTCGAGATGCTTGGCAATTTCTCCTTCGGTGACTACTTCAAACGTGACGCCATTAAATATGCTTGGGAATTCTTAACAGTCGAATTGGAGCTTCCGGCAGAGAAGCTTTGGATTACTGTATTTGAAGACGATGCTGAAGCTGAAGCAATCTGGCTGGAGGAAATGAAAATCGACCCGAATCGGTTTTCACGTTTAGGTGAG
Organism: uncultured Pseudomonadales bacterium; assembly: GCA_949372635.1. Taxonomy (GTDB): domain Bacteria; phylum Pseudomonadota; class Gammaproteobacteria; order Pseudomonadales; family Pseudohongiellaceae; genus UBA9145. Next base: position 3,416 of record CASIAB010000003.1, on the reverse strand, counting down.
AAAGACAATTTTTGGTCTATGGGCGATACTGGTCCTTGCGGTCCCTGTTCGGAAATATTTTATGACCACGGCGACGACGTGCCCGGTGGCCCGCCGGGAAGTCCCGATGAGGATGGTGATCGCTATATAGAGATCTGGAATTTAGTATTTATGCAGTACGAGAGAAAGGCGGATGGTTCTATGACTCCGCTACCCAAGCCTTCTGTTGACACAGGAGCGGGTCTCGAGCGCGTAGCAGCTGTTATGCAGAGTGTGCACAGTAACTATGGGATCGACCTGTTTCAGGATTTGCTAAAAGCGATCTCTGCAATCACCAGAATAGATGATCTCAACAACAATTCTTTAAAAGTCATAGCAGACCATATACGGTCTTGTTCATTTTTGATTGTGGATGGCATCCTACCTTCGAACGAGGGAAGAGGTTATGTGCTGCGCCGGATTATTCGACGTGCGGTTCGACATGGCTATCAGCTCGGCGTTAAGGATGTCTTCTTCTATAAGATCGTTTCGGCTTTAGTCAAGGTAATGGGAGAGGCCTACCCTGAACTTTCGAAGAAACAACAGATTGTAGAGACGGCACTGAAAGCAGAGGAAGAACAATTTGCTCGTACCTTAGAAAATGGGATGTCCATTCTAGAGAAGGCAATAGCGGAATTAGATGGGAAAATCATTCCCGGCGAGACAGTATTTCGCCTTTACGATACCTATGGCTTTCCTGTAGATCTTACAGCGGATGTAGCACGGGAACATGATCTATCACTCGACATGGATTGCTTCGAGGCAGCCATGTCAGTGCAGAAAGAGCAGGCCCGCGCGGCGAGTAATTTTGGCTCGGTAGCAAAACTTGAGATTGCCAGCAGTGAGGTTACTGATTTTGTTGGTTATGAAAAACTGCAGGTCACATCGAAGCTGCTCGCTATTTTTGCCGACTCGAAAGAGATAGAGAGCGCGACCGAAGGCGATGAGGTGTTATTGCTTCTAGACAGTACTGTGTTCTATGGAGAGTCGGGTGGTCAGGTTGGTGATACCGGTATGCTCACGAGTGAAAAAGCCTCGTTCGAAGTGTTAGATACGCAGAAGCAGGGCGATGCCTTCGTGCATAGAGGAATACTACGCAGCGGTGCACTACGCGTAGGCGAACAGCTTTTTGCATCAGTAGCTGCGCAGGCGCGTGCTGCCATTACCTTGAACCACAGCGCTACGCATCTGATGAACGCGGCACTAAGAAGCGTGCTTGGCGAACATGTTCTGCAGAAGGGTTCGCTTGTTGATGCGGATAGGCTGCGCTTCGATTTCTCGCATACTGCTCCGGTATCGAATGAAGAGCTGAGAAGCATTGAGAATCAAGTTAACGAAGAGATTTTGAATAACTCATCTGTGAGTAAGGAAGTATTGCCTATCGAGAAGGCGCAAAAGAAGGGCGCACTGGCGCTGTTTGGCGAGAAGTATGGGGATGAAGTACGAGTCGTCACCATGGGTGGAGACTATTCGGTTGAATTCTGTGGCGGCACGCATGTGGAGCGTACCGGTGATATTGGCTTGTTTAAGATCGTCTCAGAGACAGGCATCTCCTCCGGGATACGCCGCGTAGAGGCTGTTACCGGCAGAACCGCACTAGCACTCATCGAGAGCGAAAAGCAGACGTTGAAAAAGGTTTGTGAAATCGTAAAGTCGAATAATGACGACGTTCTCGACAAGGTCCTGCAGCTTGCGAACAATACCAAGGCCTTGGAGAAACAACTCGAGCAATTAAAGTCGCAGGTGGCATCTAGCAGGGGTAGTGACCTTGCTTCTCAGGCAGAAGAAATTGACGGCGTTAAGGTGCTAGTCGCTGTGGTGGAGGGTTTTAATCCGAAGACACTGCGTGATACGGCAGATCAGTTAAAGAACAAGCTGGGTAGCGCTGTTGTTGTTTTGATGTCGGGGGCAGACGGTAAGGTGAGTATCGTTGCTGGTGTTAGCAAAGATCTAGTAGCTAAAATAAAGGCTGGCGACTTGGCGAACATGGTTGCCATGCAGGTTGGCGGTAAGGGCGGAGGTCGTCCCGACATGGCTATGGCTGGCGGTAGTGATATTTCGGCTATACCGGCGGCGGCGGCAAGCGTTAAACCTTGGTTAGAAGAAAGATTGTAGGAACGCGCGTTAATTGCTTAAGCCTCGTGTGTGGAAGAATATAAGGAAGAAATTGGGATAGTTTGTTATGGCGTTGATTGTTCAAAAATTTGGCGGCACATCCGTAGGCACTGTTGAGCGAATCGAAGCAGTGGCAGACAAAATCGTTGGCTTTCGTGAACGTGGCGATGATGTCGTGGTTGTTGTTTCGGCAATGAGCGGAGAAACCAATCGCTTAAGTGCGCTGGCTAAAAATATCATGGACTATCCGACCCCGCGAGAGATGGATGTACTTCTGTCTACCGGAGAGCAGGTCACTATTGCCCTGTTGAGCATGGCTCTGGAAAAGCGTGGATTTGGCGCGCGTTCATTTACTGGCGCTCAGGTGAAAATATTAACCTGTAATACACATATGAAGGCTAGGATTCGAGAGATAGACGGTACTCGTATTCATGCACAGTTAGAGCAGGGAAATGTTGTCGTAGTTGCCGGTTTTCAGGGCACGGATGACCACGGCAATATTACAACACTCGGCCGAGGTGGCTCAGATACCACCGCAGTAGCCTTGGCTGCAGCGTTGGAAGCGGACGAGTGTCAGATATATACAGATGTAAAGGGTGTTTACACAACTGATCCGAGAGTTGTGGAAGATGCTAGGTTGCTTAGTAGCATTACTTTCGAAGAGATGTTGGAGCTCGCAAGTCTGGGTGCCAAGGTTCTGCAGATTCGCGCAGTTGAATTTGCGGGAAAATATAAGGTGCCGCTACGAGTGTTATCAAGTTTTGAAGAGGGTCCAGGTACCCTGATTAGTTTAGAGGGAGACGAAAAAATGGAAGACCCCACTATTGCTGGAATCGCTTTTGAGCGAGATGAGGCGAAGCTCACCATTGCAGGAGTTCCCGATGTGCCGGGCGTGGCCTATCAAGTAATCGGCCCAGTCAGTGCTGCTGGCATCGAAGTCGATGTGATCGTGCAGAACGCAGCGGAAGATGGAACGAACGATATAACATTTACTGTTAAGCGTAGTGAATGTGATAGAGCCAAGAAAATTCTTGACGATTTGACGGCCTCGCTGAAAGCACGCGAAGTGCTAGTTGACCGAAAGGTCGGCAAGGTGTCAGTAGTTGGTGTGGGCATGCGTTCACACGCGGGCATAGCCAGCAAGATGTTTAAGGCTTTGTCAGATGAGAGCATCAATATTCAAATTATTACGACTTCAGAGATCAAAATTTCTGTGGTAATAGAGGAAAAGTACCTCGAGTTGGCTGTCCGCGCTCTGCACAGCGTCTTTGAGCTTGGCGATC
>CASIAB010000002.1 GCA_949372635.1 uncultured Pseudomonadales bacterium | reverse complement strand
TCTCCGCCAAGCAGCAACTGCGCTTTACCATGCAGTGGACCGCCCTGAAGGCCTTTGAAGATCGTTTTTGGCAGGTCAATCCAAATTCTCGAGAGTTTCTGCAGAGTGTTCCCAATCCGGATTCAATGCCGGATGATTTCGCCATTAGTAGGCTTACATTTCAGGCGAGATATCGCTGGGAAATTGCGCCGCTTTCCGACTTGTTCGTAGTCTACACACGCGGGAGTAATTTGCCGCGAGACAGTTTTCAGTCATTTCAAGAGCTTCTGGAACAATCATGGAACGATAGAATTGTCGATACGGTGGCGATAAAATTGCGTTACCGATTGGGCTCTTAGGCTCGAGTGAGTTCGCTGTATTTTCATTACGCACTGCAATATAAGTGGTAGGAATCGTCGATTAGAGTTAATCTTAATCACTCATCGTCGTAAGATTGCCCGATACTTTCAGGCTAGGATCCAGGTAACTTTAATGTATTCTACTTATTTCAGATATATCGCCACTAAGGCAATCGGTGTACTACTTATGGCAGCAACACTATCTACTCAGGCGCAGTCACAAAAAATAGTTATTGCCCATCGGGGTGCCAGTGGCTACTTGCCCGAGCACACATTGCAAGCCAAGGTCATGGCATTTGCTATGGGCGCTGATTATATAGAACAAGATGTTGTAATGACCAAGGACGACCATCTCATCGTCCTGCACGATATCACCTTGGATAGAACGACCAATGTTGCAGAACGTTTTCCAGAACGAGTAAGAGATGATGGCCGTTACTATGCGATTGACTTCACTCTAGAAGAAATTCGGCAGCTACAAGCGAGTGAGGGGTTCAGTATCGAGAACGGTGAAAAGTTGCAGAGCTATGCCAATCGGTTTCCAATGGCAGAATCAACTTTTAGCGTACCTACACTTGCAGAAGAAATCGAATTAATTCAGGGAATGAACCAATCTACTGGGAAGAACGTTGGTATCTACCCAGAGATTAAAAACCCCGAGTTTCATCGGCAGGCAGGAAAAGATATAAGCACTGCTGTTGTTAGGATGCTGGGTGCTTACGGTTACAGGACTAAGCAAGATAAGGTCTTCCTACAGACATTTAGTTTCGAAGAATTGAAAATCATCTTTGAAGAGATTCTTCCCGCCGAGGGTATTGATCTTAATCTTGTTCAGTTGATCGATGGAATCTCTTCCTACCCGTGGATGTTTGAACAAAATGGTATGGATAGACTTTCGGCGTTCGCCGATGGTGTGGGTCCAAATAAAGGGCTCGTGATTTCCAGAGACTCACAGAAGACAAGAATTCAAGTAAGCGATTTAGTTGAGAGAGCTCATGTGGCCGGAATGCAAGTTCACCCCTATACCTACCGCTTAGATCCAGGTCAGGTCCCGGCCTATGCAGGTAGTTTCGAAGAGCTATTAGAACTACATTATTTTCGCGCAAATGTTGATGGCGTGTTTACCGACTTTCCAGATCGTACTGTGGAATTTTTACGCAGCAGATAAGGCTGAGCTATCTAGGTTTGCAGTTAGAATTTATAGCGAATTCCAAGAAACGCAGCTCTCGGAGCTCCGGCGCCTAAGAACACAGGGTTGGTAAAGTCTTCGATGATAGGTACTCCTAGTTCGCCCGGCTCTTCGCCCAGCAAACCAAAACTCTCGTAGTCTCTATCCAGAAGGTTATCTATCTTCGCGAACACTTCCAGTTTTTCATTGATGCTGTAACGAGCGCGCATACCGACAGTGGCATAGCCGGGGACCTCGTCTAGCTGGTTGGACTCATCGCCGCGCAAAACTTGGCCGCCATTGCTGAGCACGTCTAGCCCGATGCTTAGCCCGTTGGCGAAACGGTAATCGCTGGAAACCTTGAATTGGTGTTGCGGTATGCCAGGAATGCGATCACCCGCTTGCACTTTTATTTCATCTTCATCGTCTGCAAATTCGTGGTTTGGGCTCAGTGCCTGAAAGTTGTCTTCGAAGGTCGCATCGATGTAGCTGTAAGCTGCTAGCCAGCTGAACTCGCGCCACTTCCCCTGCAAACTAGACTCTATTCCAGCTCGTCTTGTCTCGTCGACGTTCGCAAAAAGGCCGGTGGAACGCCCCGTGGTCTGAAACAAGATGTCGTCCTTGTTCAGCGTGTGGAACATTCCTAGTGAGTACGCGATGTCTTTGATGAAGCCGCGTGATCCTAGCTCGAAACTCTTCGCAATCACATCATCTAGGGGCGGATCGGCCAAGAAGGCATTCGGTAGGCGGCATTCCAGATCCACATCACCAGGGTCTTCGCCGGCCTCTATTGCAAAGGCTACAGCTAGATCGAAGACGCCTTCATTACAGGCAAGTTCGATTGGGGTAGGTGCCCGAGAAGATTCACTATAAGAGGTATACAAGGTATGGCTGTCGCTAGCCTTCCAAGTAAGTCCTAGTGAAGGATTAACTCTAGAGAAATTGTGGCTGCCGTTGAGTTCTGGCCGCACGCCGGACCTGTCGCGCAGCGTAACGTCGGTGTAATTTCCCCGTGCAGACAGTGTTAGTGCCACGGTCGAACTTAGGTCCATAGTATTAGAGATATACAAACTGCTGGACTCTGTCTCTGTATCTATCGAGGTCGCTTCACTGTCAACGAACGTGCCAGTTCCCCGGCCTAGCGTCAGCCTGCTAATAGGATCGAGCTCTGCCAGCTCTAGGATCGAATTGAAATTTGACTCGCCTCTATAATACGCGCCGCCGGCAATGACCTGAGAGCTGTAACCAAGAAGATTTCCGCGAATCGTCCACTGAAAATCGGCGCCTACGCTTTCCTGAGCCCGATCGCTAAGATTATTAATTCCCTCGTCGGAAAGAATTCCCGAGCCCGATATATCATCTGTAAAATCCTCCAGATTAAAATCGGCATCAATATCTAGCATGGAAGCAGTCTGATTCAGGAAAGCTTCAAGAGCATCACTATTTGTAAACTGATCGTTGCAGATATCGTTATCAATTAGTCCTAGCTCTTCGAGATCATCTTCCTCTATCTCGTCAAGAAGTTGTGGCATGCCGCCGAGGCTGCAGACTGCAAATTCAGAACCATCACCGTTAAAAGAATCGGTCTTGTTTTTCCTGTAAAAAATATTGCCGCCAAAGCTGATGTTTGCGCTCACCTCATGCTCATAGTCGAAGCTGGCCATCTGCATATCGTTCTCGGTTATGTCCGGGCCTGTGAAAATTGCTGTCCTGTTGAGTGCTAGCAATTCTGTTGGTGATGCGCCGTTACCAATTAGTTCTGATACGCCGTATTGATAGTTGAAGTTGAGTCGTGTCGAATCTAATTGCCAACCAACACTGCTATAGAAATTCAAGGCATCTGATTTAGATTGATCACGCCAGCCGTCTTCGTGAAAGCTTTCTACGTTTGCATAGTAACCGAATGAGCCGTTGTTCCCACCGAGCTCGATGTTGGCTGTGGTACGACCGAACGAGCCCGAGCTAATCTCGACACTGCTGCCCGGTGAGCTAAAACCGTCTTTCATATCGACGATCAGCGAGCCGCCCAAGCTATTAAGTCCGAACAATGGGTTGGCACCACCAGAGAGAGTTATTGACTGTACTGCTGATTGCGGCAAAAGATCCCAATTCACAGCATCGCCCAAAGGCTCATTGATGCGTGCACCATTTTGGTAGACAGCTAAGCCCTGCGCTAAGCCGAGCAGGGGCGAGGCAGTGAAGCCACGATATTGTAGGTCAGGTTGCATGGGGTTGTTCTGAGCATCGTTGAGCGACACGCTGCTGAAGCTCTGTCTGAGAAAGTCTGAGATGTTCAGTGGGTTGGCGTTTTCTATATCGGATGCGTTGCGGTTCTGAACGGGAAAGGGAATCTTGTCTTTATCTATGCCAGCACCGGTTGGGATTACACCGATGATCAGCACTTCGTCTACATTCTGTGCGAGAGTCAGCGAGCCTGCAGTCTGCAGAACTGCGAATAGTATTATTGAGGCCGCCAATTGGGGTTTGCTGCGCATAGATCTCTCTAGAGGACTTAACTAGGAACGATTTAACTTGCTTGGTGAAACAGTCGAAGGATTATAGCAGAAGGTTACTGCGGACTTAAGTCTAACGCTTGATAAGAGTCTCCAGTGCCGATAAAGACGAAGGATAGGTTGGACTTGCTACTTACCAACCGCGCTGAATTTGATAGACTCCAAGCTGGTAAAAAACAGCTAGGAATAAAGAAGATGGCTACTATTTTAATAACCGGAACGAACCGGGGTATTGGCTTGGAATTCACGAAACAGTGCCTCGCTCGAGGTGACCGGGTTATCGCTACGTGCAGAGATATCGAAGCAGCAGACGCCTTGATGCAGCTACGCAGTAGTCATGATGAATTGGAAGTTCACAAGCTTGATGTCTCCTCTACCGAATCTATGCTGGAATTTGTGCAGCAATTGGCTGATACGCCGATCGATATTTTCATCAATAACGCAGGGGTTTATGGGCCGCGGAACGCCAATTTTGGTGAACTAGATGGCCGGCTTTGGGCTTCGGTATTACAGGTAAATTCAGTTGCGCCACTGATACTCAGTCAATTGCTTATGCCGAATCTCCGGCAGGGTAAAGACAAGAAGATGTTGTACTTGTCATCCAAGATGGGCTCCATCGATGATAATAGCGGAGGAGGATCCTATATCTATCGCAGTTCCAAGACGGCACTGAATAGCGCGGTTAAGAGTCTGGCTATAGATCTGGCCGGGGAGGGCTTTAGCGCCGCTGTCCTGCATCCGGGCTGGGTACTGACCGACATGGGCGGACCGAACGCCCTGATAGATACAAAAACCAGCGTGGCTGGCATGTTGAAGGTTGTCGAAGGTCTAGATCCACAAACTTCAGGCAGCTTCTTTAACTATGACGGTAGTATCATTGCTTGGTAGATAAACGTAGCCAGGCAAAGACGATCTCGAGCATTGTGCTTAGCGCCTATCTTGCAAATATGTTAAGGTAGGCACCTCTTTTAGTAGCCACAACCCTGTTTGACATGAGCCTTCACCTCACTCTTCACCTCCAGCGCCGAATTCTTCTCGCTCTACTTTTACTTGCCTCGACACTGTCGGGTCAGTATGCGAGCGCCCATGGTGGCGTTGCCTTCCAAGAAGATCTCTGTGTGATCAACATCAACTTTCTGCAGGCGCACTTTACGGTTTTCCAGCCGGAGACTAGAGAGTCAGATGAATTCTGTGAAGACATTCCTGACGTCTCGCGATCAGTTTTCGTCATGGAATATTTGCACAACTTATTGCCGGAGATGCTCATCGACTTTCGCATCATCCGCGACATAAATGAAGTGGGGCAGTATGCGGCTATGGAGGATGTGCTCGCCATAGAGGATCTCGAGGCGGCAACGGTCTATTACGAGCCTCAGCGTATCGAGCCCGGCGGCTTCTATACGGCGAGCTATGAGTTCGATAGCAAGGGCACCTATATCGGCGTTGTCACTGCGGAGCATCCGACTGAAGATAGATATTATACAGCGGTGTTCTATTTCCAAGTCGGTGGTCCCGATTATGGTACCTTACCTCTATTCCTTGCCCTGCTCTTGGTCCTGCAAACAGCCTACTGGCTGAGCAATGGCGGATGGGCTAAATACAAAGCGCGTCTTGCTGTAAAAAATCAAAATAGCTAGGGTTCTCACCCGACTATATCGTACCGCCTCGTCTTCAAAATACTTCAGTTATCCGCACTTCTCTTAACGTTTCAGCCAGACGAGATTGCGCCGATAATAAGGTGGAGTAAACTCCATAAGTGCTTCCTGATTTTGGGCGATTGTCGTAGGGTGACTCTACGTGAATGCTAAGATTTTAAGGTTAAACAAAGCGGGTATCCCGGTAAGCTGGCTTACCCAAGAAGAGACAGCAACATTGTTGGTTAAAGGCCTAGTCGTCTGGTCTATGGGCAGCACTGTCTTTGAGATGCGTGGCGGTATTAATCGCAGCGGTAAGCAATCCGTGCTGCGACTGCCCAGCATCGTTGCATGCGACGGCAAGGTCCATGAAAACAGATTCAATCCACCGCTTGAAAATAGATTTCTATTCAGGCGCGACCAGAATATCTGTCTCTACTGTGGCGATCAGTTTGCTCAGAATGACCTCTCTCGAGATCATGTTCAGCCTCTCTCTCGGGGAGGCATAGACGTTTGGACTAATGTCGTAACTTCCTGCAGACGCTGTAATAATCGAAAAGCAGATCGTTCCCCCGAACAGGCTAATATGGAACTCTTGGCAGTACCCTTCGTGCCGAATCAATACGAGTTCCTCTATCTATCAAATCACAATGTACTAGCCGATCAGATGGAATTTCTGAGCGCGCGTTTCTCTCGTCACATACATCTGTCCTGATTTCTCTCTAGGGTAAGCCGATCAACCTGATTTCCTATGTCAGAATCGAATAGGTAGCCCGCGAGATATGGTTTACACTCGCCGTTAAGGAAGCTAATTTGTCCTAGTGTTAGGTAGTAGGCTTTTAGATAATCGGATAGCTAATCCTGTAGTAATTTCTCTGAATAAAATTTTCATTGGCCTCGGAGCGTCGTGCGAGATTGAGGCAGCAGTCGCGGATTCGTTCATGAACAGCCCAAAAATAAAACATACAACCGGATTCTTCCTGTCCCTCATTGCAGCGATGCTATGGGGTATGTTGCCTGTTGCATTGAAGGAGCTGCTGGCAGGAATGGATGCTATTACTATCGTATGGTACCGATTCTTGGCGGCTGGTGTAGTGCTTTTTGCATGGCTAGTCATTCAAAGAAAGTTACCACAGGTATTACGACAGGCAGTCCAGATAAAATGGTTTCTCCTGTTTGCGGCCGTCGGGCTTTGTATTAACTATTTTCTCTTCTCCTATAGTCTAAATTTTGTCAATGGCGAAACAAGTGAAGCAATAATTCAGCTTACCACTTTGTTCCTAATCTTAGGTGGGGTCTTCCTATATAAGGAGCCGTTCTTTGCAGTGCAAAAAGTTGGAACTGCGTTAATAATATGCGGTCTTTTGCTTTTTTTTAACGATCGTCTAAGTGGATTTCTCAGTCTTGAAAATAGAGAAACTATCGGCGTAATTATCGTAGTCTTTGCCGCTATAACCTGGACTGTCTATGCGCTGTTGCAAAAGCAATTGCTGAATAGTTTTTCCTCGGTACAGATTTTATTTATAGTCTATGCTTTTTCTATTGTCGTGCTGCTTCCCCTCATTTCGCCACTAAGTCTTTTTCAGCTAAGCGAGATTCAGGCTTATCTGCTGTTGTTCTGTTGTTTGAATACTATTATCGCCTATGGTTGTTTTGCTGAGGCGTTGAATTGTTGGGATGCCTCGAAAGTCAGCGCCGTCCTCGCTCTAGCCCCACTGTTCACAATAGGTTCGCTGAAGCTCGTTGTGTTCTTCCAGCCCGACTATGCCTTCTCAGATCGCTTAAGCATACTGTCCTTGTTCGGGGCTTTCCTGCTAGTCGTAGGGTCCGCGCTTACGGCTCTAATGCCGATATTACAACAGTATCTAGCCAATAAAAGGGCCGCGTTGGCAGAGTCGGCTTAAGTCGCGCTTGAAGTCATTGACTCTGCCTGCTAAATATTTAAAACTCATTGTTCCAGTGTTGCCACGCCTATAAGTCAATAAGAAGAGCAAACGGATAAAATCATGAAACTATTCAAAAGCCTATTTATTTCAGCGCTTTCGTTACTGGCCTCTGTCACTGCGCTTGCGGATATTGAGCGTATTGAGATCACGAGCCGAAATACCCTCTCTGATTCGAATGTCGAGTTTAGCTATGAATCGATCTCCGGGGTTGCCTACTTTACACTCGATCCTAAAGAGGACCTGAATGAGGCAGTCACCGATATAGCGTATGCACCCGTGAACGGCGATGGCCTGATCGAGTATGCGGTTGATTTTAGATTACTGGTCCCTTCCGTCTCGGTCGCTAACGGCGGTTTGCTATATAACGTTAACAACCGCGGACGTAGTTCGTTTCCACCCGAGCGATCGCTATTACACCCCCTGAGCGGAATGGGATTTACCTATCTGGCTACTGGATGGATCAATGAGTTGTCACCTCGAGATGGGCGGCTGCGTCTGCATGCGCCAATCGTGGGCTCCGCAGAGCGACGCATAACCGGCCAAGTCAGATACGAGGTTAGTGTAGGAGCGACCGCGGACAAACTGAATATAGCGGGTAACGGACATCTGGCCTATGAGCCAACTGCTGCTGGATTAGCTAGTGCAAGTTTGACCCGGCGTCTCTATCAGGATGATCCGCGCTTGCCTGTCGAACGTTCTCAGTTTCAGCTCGAGGTTGTTGCAGAAAACGACAGCAATCAACCAATAGTTAACTTGAGTGTTGCTGGTGGGTTTCAGCCGGGAATGCTGTATGAACTCCTCTACGAGGCACGTAATCCGGTACTAGCTGGTGCAGGCATGACCGCTATCCGTGACATGGTCTCGGCGATACGTTTCGGCGATGATGCTGCCGATGAACTCTCACAATTGGGGCTGTCAGATATCGAGAGTACGGTTGCTTGGGGCAACTCACAAAGTGGGCGATTGTTACGTCAATTCATGTTCGACGGGTTCAACGAAGATCTAAATGGACGCAAGGTTTTCGATGGCGTGATCCCTGTTATAGCAGGCGGCGGCTATGGGATGTTTAACAATCGTTTCGCTATGCCCACACGAACCAATGGTCAACACTCGAACCATCTCTATCCAAATGATCTGTTTCCTTTTACCTACGGTGAAAGCACGGATCCGTTTACCGGGCGCACCGATAGTATTCTCGGTAAAGCTCGCGCGAGCAGCACCGTACCGAAGGTAATGCACATTCAAACATCAAATGAATACTGGGTGAGAGGCGGCTCCCTTCCGCATACAAACCCTCAGGGAACTAAGGACGCCGTGCTGCCCGAAGAGGTGCGCTTCTATTCCATAGGGGGCTCACAGCATGGCTCTGGTAACGGACTGCCAGGTGCCGCAACCTCGGGTCAGCTGCCGCGCAATCCGAATATGTGGGCACCCATCGCCGACTCACTGCTCGTTGCCATGTATGACTGGGTAGCAAATGACAAAGCCCCGCCCACATCTCGCTATCCGCAAATTGCGGATGGCAGTCTAGTGCCTGCTCACATTAACGGCCGCATCAATAGCCGCGCTTGGAATCAACTCAGTGGGGTAACTCATCCTGATGCACTTTATACGCCTGGCTTTGCTAACTACGGCGATCGCTGGATGGAGGAACGAATCATAGATATTCATCCGCGGACAACTGATATGTACTATAGGGCACTTGTACCCGCAGTAAATAGCAATAATAACGACTCAGCGAAAACAACCGTACTGCCGCCACTCACACAGGTTCCCCTTGCAACCTTCGTACCTTGGAATCTTCGCGCCGTTAACACGGGCGCCGAGAAATCTTTGGCACGATTAGTGGGCGGCTACATACCTTTGCCAGCAAGCATGGCGGCAGCAGAGCAGGCTAGTGATCCACGTACGCCTATTGCTGCTATGTACTCGTCATTCAGTGACTATCTGAGTTTGTACGAATCGGCAACCGACTTACTTATCCGTGAGGGCTACTTGCTGCAAGGGTTCAAACAAACGTATATGGACATTGCCCGCAGCAACGATTTCGTATTCGATTGAGCTTGTCCATTCAAAGGAAGAATTTAGTTTCAAGTCTGCCTTTGAGTACTCAGAATCATATGTAGGCTTCGCTACAAGATGAGCCTCTGTAAGCCTGCATTTTTTGCCTATTTCCAACAACAAAAAACCCCGCTAACTGTAAATTTTCGGATTTTTTTGAATGATAGTTTAGTTAAAAAATCTCATTTATAGATTAGAGTTATTCGTCTCTTGGAAAATCGAAGGAAATACTCTGAAGGCGTGGCAAGGTGCATTTGTGTGGCGTAATGTCATAGGAGATGTCATTCGGATCCAATCCACCCTTAAGGTCCATGAAGCTTTCATTGCTTGCCTCACCTAAGCAAATGATATTCTCATCATCGCCACCAGGCTTAACAAGACCGCCCCATACAATATTTGGAGAATTCAGGCCGCTGATAGCATGCCACGCCTTTAGCGCAGCGTGCCCGGGCACCGTTCCACCACCATCGTAATTGTTGTCGTGAATGTAAATCTGTTCCGGGTAGGGATCGTATTCAGGGTCATTAATTGCTCGGCCACCTAGGGCGAAGCTATAGACCATGATGTTTACGCTTTTATTGTCGCGAAAATCATTCTCGAAAACTTCGATGTTGTCGTTGGCCAAAATTAGCAAGCCGGTTCCCGGAGGGACATTGCCGACGATATTTCCTTCCGGCGCAAAATTCTCCGTGTTGTTCTCATAGATCTCATTATTGAACACTCGAGTTGCCTGCCCACCCTGCACTGATAAATTCGGTAGGTCGAAGACGAGAATACCGCCGGTATTGTTAGTTGCCACGTTGTTATACACATCGGCATAGGTGGAGTTTTCGATCTCGATACCAGCGACATTGAATTCGGCGCGAGAGTTTCTCACGATGATCTGGCTAGATTGGCCAACGTAGATGCCAGCATCGGATGCGCCGATAGCGACTGAGCCTTCAATGAGCACATTCCTCGTCTGGACCGGGTAGATTCCATAGGCACCGTTCTCTGTATTGACTCCTCGCGTCCATTCTGTGCGAACGCGGCGTATGGTGACATTCGTGCTCTCATTGATCTTAAGGGCATCACCGACAGTGTCTTCAATTGCCAGGTCCTGAATGACGAAATCGTCTGCGCTTACTAGCAAGCCCTCAGCACCCTGAGCCTGATTCTTGAAAGAAAGAATCGAAGAGTCCATGCCAGCACCTTTGATGGTCACTCCGGGAATAGTCAGCGAGAGGCTGCGGGTGAATTCGTGAATGCCAGGAGGAACCTCGATTACGTCGCCGGGCTGCGCCTGAATCAGTTGAGTCTGAAAGGATTCCGCGAAGCTTAAGCTTTGCATGGGCTCAGGGCTGTTGGCATCGCCACAGGCAGCGAGAGCCATCGAAAGTGTGCAGAGTGTGAGTATTTTGCTAGTAGGTTTTATTGCGATCATTTTTAGCTCCAGTAGCACGTGTAGTGAGGAACAGCCTATGTTTTTATAATGCCACGAATTTATTGTGCCCAACATCTTTTCTGGCCATGTCGTGGTCGAAAATCACGCCGTTCATAACGATGCAAACACCAGCCGGCTTAGTCTGAGCTGCTGTAAACGCTTCACCGATATTGAACATAGCGTCGGAGGTTTTAAATAGTGGCAGGACTGAGGGTGCCGGCGAGAACGATTGCCTTGTCTGGAATATCGCTCAGCACCTTATCTGTATTAGTTATCGTATCTGTGCTGTGGGTAACTACGATCATGTCCTCAATTGTCTCGTTCACAGCCAGGCGAACAGCCTCTCTGTCTGCGTCATTCATCTCAAGGCTGTCCTTCTGAATCAGTGACACAACCTCGGAGGTGCTCATCGCATCGAGTAGATCTTATCTATGGTGCCGTGTACCGAAAAGATTCTTTTCAAGCTCGTCAAACTGTTCATCTCTCACTGTTATTTAGTCGATAGCGCAAACCATCAGTATTAGCGGTCTACGACCTCAAACATCCATGTATATCCACTCGCAACAGCATCGGCGCTCGCAGCCTCCCCATCACCGTACTTGCGACTGAATTCGTTTAGCACCGGTACGACCTCTGGCCCGCTCATGATGCGCTGCAGCCTTTGCTCATAGAGATCACTGTCAATGCGCAGTACCACCGAATCGTCTGCTTCAAGGTAGTAGGGCCATTTTTTCCAGATAGCTCCGTAGTTAGTTGTCATATATCCACTCACTACGAACAAACGTTGATCAAAGGTAGCAAGCCAAACGGTGCGCGACTGTTCTGGGTCCATGGTTTGGAATTCAATTGTGGCGCGGTCTTTGAGAAAACCCCAATCGTTTGGCGCGCTGCGCAGCTCACCAGTCGTGAAAGGGCCGCCACTTAGAATCGCAAGTGGCCCGTCGTGGAAGCGCATACTGCTTAGAAGCAAGGCGATACTGACCACCAGTACGGCGATGCTAATACCTATCCATTTCAATATTTTCTTCAATTTGTGCTCCAAAATAGTCTCAATGTTGTGTGTGGTGAGAGAATTGAATTAGATGTTTAGGGCTATAAGTTTTTAACTAGCTAATCCAAATATAAATAACAGTCGTATCACTTAACAGACTCAGTAATATGACAGCTTAAAGACTCTTTAAACACGATTCTTTATGTTATCCAGCACAAGGCTCCTAAAAGTTGATTTACTTAGGGCTACCGACGATCAAATGATCACGGTAGCCTTTTTTTTGCCTCATTTATTACCCAGGGGCCCGAGTTAGTTGCAGCGGCGCTGATCCGTGCATTCTCTCACTTTTTGCAGCTACTCGATCTGCAATTTGAAAATTTTTAGCGGGCAGCTCTTGGCGAATTCCTGAAATAACCCAGTGGAGGCGGCAACAGCTTATTTTCTCGGTTTTTCACCCTTGGGAGTAATTGCTACCTACTTCTTGCGGCCGCTGAACTTTTTCTTCATTAATATGAGTATTCGTTTGCCTATGTTCTAGACCGCTCTGGCCTATATCGCGTGCTCAGTTCTTTAATCTGCTAAATGCCTCTTCAATGGCTTAGTTCTAATACCCTGTGCAACTCTAGTCGAGTAAGCCAGACACCTCCCTCACGCGATGGCTCTCGCTATCGGTCACATACAATAAGCCAGCATGAACGCAAACACCGTGCGGTCGATTCAACTTACATTGCCTAGGATCGCCATCGGGGCCGTCTCCTGGTTCTCCGCTCCCTAACACCGTGTCCACGATTCCTGTGTTCAAAGACATGCGTCGAATTACATGATTTTCGGTATCCACTATATAGAGGCTATGATCCTGCGCTGAATAGGCGATTCCCTTGGGGCCGTTGAAAGTAGCATTGATAGCAGCACCTGAATCGCCAGCATATCCACGATTTCCAGTACCCGCAATTCGCTGCAGGCGATTACCCATGATATCTAGTCGAAACACAGCGTTACCTTCGCGCAGAACTAAATACGCATTTCCATCCGCGTCGGTATCTATAGAGCGCGGCCCGAGTAGCGGTGTTCCTGCAATCGGCCCTGAGTCAGGTGTTGCAGTCCTTTCGCCTGTGCCTGAAAGAGTACTAATGATGCCACTGCTCATATCTATCCTTCGTAGGCGGCTATTACCAATATCGCAGATGAGCAAGTCCCCGCGTGCATCGAATGCAATGCTGTGAGGCTGGCGCAATTGCGCTGCATTTGCCAACCCGCTATCGCCGGAGAATCCTGCTTCTCCAGTTCCTGCCACTGTGCTAACTAGGCCGCTGCTTTTATCTACACGGCGGACTGTATGCGAGTCTCTGCTGACTATGTAGAGATTGCCCTGGGCATCGAAACGGATCTCATGAGGGGCAGAGAAGGAGGCATCTAAGGCAAGACTTCCATCACCACGATAAGCTTTCTCACCATTACCAGCCACAGTGGTTAAGAGCCGGGTATTCATATCCATGCGGCGGACTCGCCCGCTGTCTACTTCGCAGAAATACAGCGCGGAATCGGGCCCGACTATGATGCCGTAGGGGTTATTAACTCGTGTCGTCTGCGCAAGATTACTAATGCCCCCCTCAGACTCAAAACCTGCAACACCAGTACCGGCAATGGTTCGAACAGTGCTTTGCTGAGCATAGCTAAATCTGTGCGCGCCAAATGTGCCGAGGCCCGCGAGGCTATATTGGAGTAGTTGCCGTCTGCTGAGGCTTGTTTTCATAGGGTTCACAAGGCAGTTACAGTAATCATAAGTGGGATTGTAGAGAATTGTATTGAGTTTTCTTCCCGTCCCAAATACTCTCATATCATTGATAATAGAATAAAACAATATTGGCTCAAACTTTGAGCGCCCAAGGAGAACAACATGTGTGACCTAGATACCCAGAAAGATGCCGAGGAATTTATTAATAGCGACGGAAAACTTAGCCGAAGAAAATTCAATATGCTGACGGCCACAGCTAGCGCGGCGATGCTGCTTCCCCCAGTGGCAAATGCGCAGTCCGTAACAGAGTCAGACGTAAACATCACAACTCCTGATGGCGTGGCCGATTGTTATTTCGTTCACCCCTCTAGCGGCAGTCACGCAGCCGTCATTGTTTGGCCTGATATTCTCGGACTAAGACCTGCTTTTCGCATGATGGGTAAGCGCCTCGCAGAGTCCGGCTATACGGTCTTGGTTGTGAACCCTTTCTATCGTGACGCGGTCTCTCCTGTAGTTGGCGAAGGTGCAAGCTTCGGTCAGCCTGAAACTCGCGAGATCGTGTTGCCAATGGCGCGTAATCTAAATGCGGAAACTCATTTCACTGACGCTCGGACTATTGTGGGCTGGTTGGATCAGCAATCGGCTACAGATACTAGCCGCCGAATTGGTACAACAGGATATTGCATGGGCGGGCCAATGGTAATGCGCACAGTTGCGGCAGTGCCCGAACGACTTGGCGCTGGGGGCACCTTCCACGGCGGTGGTCTAGCTACGAATGCTGACAACAGCCCGCATCTATTAATCCCTCGAACACAATCGGCGATGTTGCACTGTGTTGCAGCAAATGATGACGAAAGCACCCCCGAGGCTAAAGTCACTTTAGGGGAAGCTTATGCGGCGGCAGACCTATCGGCTGAAATTGAAGTCTATGGGGGTACATTGCATGGTTGGTGTCCACCAGACTCGCAAGTCTATAACGAGGCTCAAGCCGAGCGTGCCTGGAGCCGATTACTGAATCTGTTCGAAGATAATCTGGCTTAGAATTTTGTTAGTCTAAAGAGAAAACTGGCAATTTTAAAAGGCGGTGCCTAGAAGCATCGCCTTTTTTTGTGAACGTCAAATCTAAATTTTAACTGGAGGAGACAATCCTAAAGGTCCACCAATGATCGGGCCTCTCGGCATCTGATGATGGTTTCGGATTTAAAGGACCGCCGCCATGGGTTTGTAGTTTCGTTATTCGAGCAGCCCAGGCGCGGTCCATCGCAGCGGAATCTATCTCGCGATTAACTACTACGGGATAGACGACGCCGTTTAAGCGCATAACACCCATTTCATCCTCTCCTACTCTAGCTGCCCAGTATTTCGACGTGCACACAGAACAACTGAGATAGAGTTCTCCTTCGGGAGTCGACATGCAGTTGAGATTTATCGCATGGGGCCTTACACCCGCCCAAATTTGAAGCTGACAAAGTGGCACGTCGTTTGCGAACGACCAATCATTCACAGGCTCACTCGCCCGCTCTCCAAATAGAAAGCCGCCGGGGGTGCGCTCGCAGGGACAAATTGAAGAGTAGATTAGAAAGCCGACAACTAAGGCAGCTAACAAAGTGCCGCCAGCGGCGACGATATTGCGTGATTTTTTACCCGTCTCAGGAAGAATCTCTGCATCAGTCATGTTCAACGCCTCTTCTGTTTTTCATTGATTATACGCCTATAGAACGTTCAGTTAAATAGGGCGTAGTGCGAAAAATAGGCCAAAGTTGCTGGCCGTGTCATAGTGTCACTGCGAAAAAGCATTGTACGTTATTAGTGTTATTTTTGATTTCTGATATAGAGATAAAAAAGAGAATGAGACAATGATCCACATAAAACACTTAGTATTTTTGATGATCGCATCCATACTAAGTAGCCTTAGTATGCTGGAAAGTCATAGTCTCTTTCTAATTGGCGCGACAATCCAAGCGAGCGTCTAAGCAGCGAATTCTATTCAGTAGCGCCTGGTGTTAAGTCGCCGTTCTCCAACTCAAATAGTCTTCGTAATATGCCGCGCCATTCCCGGTACTGTTGCTCCATTGTCCCTGTTAGCCCGTGAACTTGAGAATTCAGCTCTAGAAAGGCAGGTGCAAGTTCGTTGTTGAAGCCGGCTGCCAGGTCGTTAAATTCTCGCTCAAATATCTTGCTCCACTTAAAGCGGTCATAGCGCTGGCTAAGCGATAAGAAACTACTCGACTCGCCATAGTCGCTTCGGTTTGCTTCTTGCTGCGACGTTTCTATCTCGGCGATCTGATCAATCGAATATCGGCGCCATAGAACGTAAGCGGGCTGAATATCTTCATAGAGTGTTTGATAGTACTCATCCACGGTATCAATGAAAAGATGATGACGGTATTTCATATCGGCAACTCTAGCCATCATGGGGTCCTCGAGTGATGGCAGTCTGTCGACTATCAACAGGCCATCCTCATTCGCTTTTATTGCGCCTAAAAAAGTATTGGGAGATAGATCGCTAGCGTAGAGCATGTCGGTAACGAGATTCAGATCGACAAGTGCTTGCTCGCCTAGATTCGTTCTCACGGCAACGAGGTCGTTAGCAATGCGATTATAAATATCCTGAAAAGGATCGACGAAATTTATGGCATCGAAAGTATTGTCAAGAGTAAACCTAGTAGATTCCGGGTACTCCTCTTGAATACTTTGATCTGCATAGGTTTTGTTCAACCATTCTCGACCGCTGCTGTCGAATGCGAGAATCTGCAATTCAAGAGTCTCGCCATCTGATTGGATAATTTCTCCTTCAACGAATAGGTCGAGAGAGGGGTCGCTCTCTGGAATTACTCTTATGGCCCCCCATTGTCTGGAATCGGCCAGAGTGTTTTTTAGGAGGTGAGGAAGGAATTGTGTCTCCTTCCGGATGATTTCGTCGAATACCCAATCGCCTATTTCGTACTCTCCAGCTTCATTCTGCGCAGTACCGAAAACTTGCACACCGATTTCTAGCAATGCGTTCTTGGATGGAACTTGTATTGCCTGAATTAGAGGCACATTGCCAACAAGATTTAAGGGGCGCTCCACTATTACCGGTTCTGGTTCAGGGAGCCTCAGGGAGCAAGCACTAAGTGGCAATGTTAACAACGCTGTAAGAATCCGAATACTCGTTGTGTTTCTCAAATAGTTCAAAAGTCTTCCAATACTGTAGATAGATCGGTGCCGCCTTGACTGCAAACCTGACCGCGACTCAGGGTTTGAATACAGTTGAATTCATCACGCGGCGCCTCATATTTATTGAACGCTTGAATGAGGTTAAATGGCTCGCTGCGCTTGCTGTAGATGCTGGTAAGTAGGTTGAGCACACGTTGATCCGAAGACACGGTGAAGCGATGCATAATAGTCAGATCATCAGGCAGCATAATCTGAAAGACTAGCTGTTGCCCATCCCAGGCACATACCTCAACTCCGTGTTCGCTGGAGAATGTCTGCTGTCGTTCATACTCAACACCACAGATTAATGCCGCCTCGCCGCTACGCTCGATTCTTATTTCATCCCTAGTCTGCACTATATCTATGACGCTCTGTCGACTGATGTACTCTGCCAGTCGGGCTAAATCGACGATGCTCGCTCCACGGCCACGACTGCGCGGCAGGTTCAGATTGCCGATGGAAATTGGAGGAACCGATCGGCTTCGCGACGAACCGGGTGAGGACTGCTGCCGGATTGCAGATTCTTGGCGAATGCGTAGAGTCCGGGTTAGCTCATCTTCCCAATTGTCGCTGCGCCTGAAATCCTTCTCCCAGGATCCAGAAAAATCCAGGCGCAGAGGTAGGTCAAGATCAAGTTGTGGCAGGCTATCCTGGCTGAATGCTGGGACGCTTAGAGTCAGGCAAAGCGCAGCGGTAATGGCGGCGAGAGGGCTGCGCCCTCGGCCTATTTTCCGCGCTTGATTCCCAACTTTGATTAACATTAGCTTCCAGTTCGTCCGCTGTTTGAATTTTGTCTCTTAGCTATTTATCTTATAGCTACGTTTTATAGGCTGTACAGAGCAAAACTGCTCAATAAATGCCGCGGCTGCAGCCTCAGAGAACCAAGAGAAGCGTTTACTTTAAACTAGTTGGGCTCGAATCGAAAATAAGGTCGAACCGGACGGGCGTCATTGGACATTCTGGCTTCAGGCTCTTATTCTCCTATTTCTATCAGATGAGTTGCTCAATTCGCACCAACCCAGTCAATCAATGCCTCTCCCGCTAGGAGTCTCCTCATGCGCCGACATCAATGCCTAAAATCACTCGTACTATTTCTCTCCAGCCTGACACTGGCCAGCTCCGTATTTGCTCAGCAAGACTTCAGTAGTGTGGAAATTATTCCCCACCATGTTGCCGGCAGCGTCTACTACTTGGAGGGTCGCGGAGGTAATATCGGCCTGTCCATCGGCGAAGACGGTATCATCATGATCGATGATCAGTTCGCACCCCTTACCGAGAAAATTGTTGCCGCCATTCGCAGCCTATCCAACGGGGAAATTCGTTTCCTGATCAATACCCATGTTCACGGCGATCACACCGGTGGTAACGAAAACCTCGGTAATATGGGTGTGCTTATTCTCGCGCGCGACGAAATACGAGTTAGGCTAGCGCAGCAAGCACCTGCAGCAGCGCTGCCGGTACTCACCTACAGTGATGCGATCACTATTCATCTTAATGGCGAGGAAGTTTATGCATTCCCAGTGCCGCCAGCGCACACAGATGGCGACACTTTTATCCATTTCAAAGACTCCGATGTGGTACATACCGGTGATGTATTTCGAACTACGGCATTCCCGGTTATTGACACTAACAATGGCGGTACCTTAAAAGGGACGCTAGAGGCACTAGGCAGACTAATCGGGGTCGCTGGCCCGAATACGAAAATTCTACCGGGCCACGGAGTAGTTTCCAATCGCGAAGATGTTACGGGATTTCGCGATATGGTGTTGGATGTGTCGGGACAGGTTGAAGAGCTGCTGGCGCGGAACATGTCTTACGAGCAAGTCGCCGCGGCCGATCCTACTGCAGCCTACAATGCACAATACGGCGATCCAGACAGATTCCTGCGTGCGCTGTATACAGAACTTGGTGGAGAACTCTAAATTGAGAACTCATGTGAAAAAGATTCTAACCGCGCTGGTGATTTTTCCGACGTTTGCATTCGGGCAGGTTTGTGCGGCTCAAGAATTACATGACTCTAAATTAGTAACTGCCTTCTGGTCTGCGAGCACCGAGGCGGATATAGAAAGCAGCAAGCGCCAACTCCTAGCGCTAGCACCGGATATCGAAACGCTATACGAGTGGCTAGATGCAGGACCTGCATTTGCGCAAGACGTTGCTCTTGGGCAGCAGGAAAGCGCTAGAATCGACATCGATGGAACTCGTTATCCCTTCGTTTATCTGATCCCAGAAACCTACGACGCCACACGAAGTTATCCTGTTGAGTTCATGCTGCATGGTGGAGTTAGTCGGCCAGAATGGGAGCCGGGCGGCGAATGGTGGCGGCGTGGATACGATTCACTAAAGCAGGAAGATCGAATTGTAGTCGTGCCAGCTGCATGGAATGCTGCATTCTGGTGGTTTGAGAATCAAGCGGACAACCTGCCTTCAATATTAAGAGAGTTAAAGCAAACATATAACATAGATGACAATCGGGTCACGTTGAGCGGGGTGTCTGATGGTGGCACCGGCACCTACTTTTTTGCCTTCAAGCAATCGACGGAATGGGCCGCATTCTTACCCTACATCGGGCATCCCGGTGTGCTCAGAAATCCGCAGAGCGGACCTGGCTATAAGCTCTTCTTCGAGAACCTGATGAGCAGGCCGCTGTATATCGTAAATGGCGAGAATGACCCACTATATCCAGTTTCATCTGTTGAGCCATTCATCAATATTTTGCAAGAAGCAAACATAGACCATGTGTTCAGAGCGATAGAAGACGGTGGGCACAATACGAATTGGCTCCCCGACGAGCAACCCATGATCGAGCTATTCAAACTCGACAATCCTCGTGATCCATTTCCAACAGAGCTGCGGTGGGTTACTGACCGCAGCGATCGCTACAACCGTAATCTTTGGATGCGAATAGAAGAGTTGGCAGTCGAAGGGCAGCCAGGGATCATGACTGTCAGCAGGAAGGGCAATATTTTTGCCGTCACCGCGGAGTCGGTCGACGCGTTCACTCTCTTGTTAAGTCCCGAACAGGTGGATTTTTCGGAAGAGGTACAAGTGGTTGTTAACGGGCGCCTCCTGTTTATAGGTAAAGTAGAACAAGATATGAACACACTATTGGATTGGGTGGTTAGAGATCGTGATAAGTCATTGCTCTATACGGCGGCTCTCAGTTTGCGCGTCAACCCATAATCTTTAGGGTTAGGGATTGAGGACGAATCGCACAAAAGTAGACGAACGGGAAAATAGTAGCTTACTTAGAAGCAAAATATTCGGCGCCGCATAGAGGCGGGGTCTCACCGGGCTTGGCATTGGAATAATATTTATAGCGGTGAGACTGATATATAGCGCTTCGCTCACAGTTCAGATGCAACTCTTTATAGCTCTCGTAGGTGTCTTTTCAATGGAGGCCGGCGTTTAAGGTTTGTTGAGCATAGTATTTCCTAACGAAAGACGCTATGTCGAACTCAGGTAAGAGGGAAACTCCATCTTCAGGTTATTCGCCAACTCAACGCTGCGGCCTTGGTGCGTAGTCAAGGCGAAGATGTGGAGGGTCGCTGTCAGGCTAAACTTGATGACACGCATGGCTCGGTCCAGCGTATGGCCGAACTAGCGCCCCGTGAAAACGGTCCTTGCGCAACTTCGGGTTAGCAACGCGGAGTAATTTTTTAGAGCTACCCAAGTGTGGTTTTTCAACCGACCTAATCATCTTCAATTGCCCACTGCTGTTATTCCTGAGGGTGAAAATTCCGCTTGTAGTTAGTACACTTGGCAGCCATGAATCAAAAAACTCAACAAGGTACGCTTCAGGTTGATCCGCTTTTGGCGGACTTCGTTAATACACAGCTGTTGCCAGAGTTGGGGCTGGCTGAGGCAGATTTCTGGCTAGGCTTCGAGTCGATAATTGAAAAGTTTACTTCACGCAATACAGCCCTGCTGGCTGTGCGCGATAAGCTTCAGGCGCAAATTGACGAGTGGCATATGAGCCATGGCGAGACACCTTTCGACTCCGGCGCCTATGTGCAATTCCTACGCGATAGTGGCTACCTGTGACAGAGGAGGGCGATGACTTTTCTATCTGTACTGAGAATGTCGATCCTGAAATTGCAACCATGGCTGGCCCGCAGCTGGTGGTGCCCGTTAAGAATGCTCGCTTCGCCTTGAACGCGGCGAACGCACGTTGGGGAAGTCTGTTTGACGCCATCTATGGTTCAGATGTCATTGGAGAAGTTGATGGCTGTGAGCGCACACAGGGCTATAACCCCTTACGTGGCAAAAAGGTCATCGCCTTCGCAAAGGGTTTTCTCGATCAGACCTGCCCACTGATAAATGCCAGCCACGATGCCGCGAGAGCGTATCGAATTATCAGCGGCCAGCTCTTAGTGGAAATGGATCGGGGCGTTACGACTCTGGCAGATTCAGACCAACTACGCGGCTATCTTGGCGAAGCTAGCGCTCCAGAATCGCTATTGATTGTGAATAACGGCCTGCATATTGAGATTCTAATAGATCGCGACTCTGAAATTGGCAGCACCGATCCCGCTGGCATTAAAGACATAAATCTTGAAGCGGCGCTCACCGCAATTCAGGATTGTGAAGATTCCGTTGCTGCTGTAGATGCCGAAGACAAAGTCGAGGTCTACAGAAATTGGTTAGGACTAATGCGCGGGGACCTAGCGGAATCGTTCACAAAGCAAGGCTCGCAATTGACTCGGACTCTTAATCCCGATCGAGAATTTCAGGATTTGTCAGGAAGCACGATTACTCTACCGGGCAGGAGCCTGCTGCTAATAAGAAACGTCGGTCACCTGATGCGCAATAGCGCTATCCTAGATAAGCACGACGAAGAAATCTATGAAGGGATATTAGATACTGTTATCACCAGCTCAATCGCTTCGATCGACATAAGAAAGAGCAACAAATTCCGCAATTCGCGAACTGGCAGCATCTACATCGTTAAACCAAAGATGCACGGCCCGGCAGAAGTTCAGTTTACCTGCGACATGTTCACAGCCGTAGAAGAGTTTCTAGGCCTAGATGGCGATACCCTCAAGATTGGCATTATGGACGAGGAACGACGTACTAGTGTAAATCTCAAGGAATGTATACGCGCCGCGAAGAGCCGTGTTGCATTTATTAATACTGGGTTCCTAGATCGTACTGGCGACGAAATACACACCAGCATGCAAGCTGGAGCGATGGTGCCAAAGGCTGAGATGAAATCCACATCCTGGATTTCCGCCTACGAGGATCGCAATGTAGATATAGGTCTCGCCTGTGGATTGTCGGGCAGAGCTCAAATTGGCAAAGGTATGTGGGCGATGCCTGATCTTATGGCGAGGATGTTGGATGAGAAAATCGCTCATCCGATGTCAGGCGCAAACACGGCATGGGTGCCATCGCCGACAGCGGCAGTAATTCATGTGCTGCACTATCATTACGTAAACGTTTTCGAGCGCCAGCTGGAACTTGCACAGCGCACTGTAGCGAGACTTGGTGACATTCTTACCCTGCCTGTTATCAAAGACCCTAGCATAATGAGCGCTGATTCAGTGCAATTGAATTTAGACAACAACTGTCAGAGTATTCTCGGCTATGTCGTGCGCTGGGTGAATCAAGGAATAGGTTGTTCTAAAGTGCCTGACATTCATAACATTAAGTTGATGGAAGATAGAGCTACGCTGCGTATATCGAGCCAACATATCGCAAACTGGTTACTTCATAATATTTGTACATCGCAACAGGTTCGAGAAACGCTAGAACGCATGGCGCAGATCGTAGATCAACAGAATGCGAGTGACTCGCTTTATCGCGCGATGGCCCCAGATTTTAAAAACTCGATTGCCTTTCAGGCAGCTTGTGATCTGATTTTCGATGGTGTGAATCAACCTAGCGGCTATACAGAGCCTAGATTGCATGCGAGGCGCCGTGAACTCAAAGCAATTCAGGCTTCTTCAATTAGTTAATTTAAATTCGAGTGTTTTCGAATAAAAGAAACTAAACGAAAACGGCGATATTTTCCGCCCGTACACACTGTAAAGAAATAAGAGACCGTGAATGATCTGATAAGCAATGGCGACCCGATAGGCAGTCATTCAATTATTGTGGTGGTAGGATTTCTTTTATTGTATAGACAGCTACTGAGTAAATTTTCTCAAAACTCTCAAGCTGAGGCTAATGCTCAGATTGCCGATCGCGACTATTGAGGCCGCATAAAACAGTAGGAAATAGGTTGGTGTTAGATAGGCATTCGCGGGCAGCAGTGCTTCGTCCCTCAATAGTGTAATGACCTTTACAGCATTTTCGATTAGATCAACTGGAATAACGATGAACGCAGGAGCTGCTAGGTAAACAGCAAACCTACCTCCATGCCGGAGGTACAGACCTAGGAACAATCCACCATAGGCGAATGGGAAAGGGGCATCTTGCAATACAGTGCTCCACAGATGTCTCTGTTTCTGCTGAGCAGACATAGACTGCAGCAGTTCTTCGGATGCTGCCAAAGAGGCGCTGACATTAAGCAAGGTCCAGCCAACGGATGGTGTTGCGAGCTGAAATTCAATGGCTAGTGCAATCTTTGCTAGGAACAAGAGTTTTTTACTTCATTTGAGAAAAAATAGCTTCGAATGATTCTGGAAGATCAGCGTCGACTCATGAATTCCTTAGGTGTTACTTTAGATCGCAACAATTGCCATGTAGCAGTTCGAATCTGATATCTAGAAAATTTCACTTGGAAATCCTCGGTAACAAGAGTAGCTTTTAATAGCCACCTCTTAACACAATGAATAAGATTGAGGAGATACGATGAAGCACAAAACCACGTCTATCCTGGCTTTAGCAGTTGCTAACTTGTTGTTGGCCCCAGCACTGCAAGCGCAGGAATCTGCAATTCCACGCACGGAATATGGCCATCCTGATTTGCAGGGTACTTATACCTTTCGTACACTCACCCCTCTTAACCGCCCACCCGAGCTTGCCGACAAAGCTACGCTTACAGCAGAAGAGGCTCAGGAATGGGCGGCCTTCGAGAATCGACGTCAGAATCGTGACCTCATCATAGATTCAGTAGGAGGGGCCGGCTATCCGCCGGGCGTCATCTCCTATAACGAATTCTGGTATGAACGCGGAGTCGAAACGATTGCCGACCGTCGCACCTCGCTTATCTACGATCCGCCTAACGGTCGTCTTCCACAGGCAAACGCAGCAGGGCAGAGTAGGCGTGCGGTGGTCGCAGAAAATAGAAGGTTAAGCCTCGGGCCGGAGGCTCGCACGTTAGCCGACCGTTGCCTGATGAGCAATGGCGCAGGACCACCGATGGTGCCGGGTGCCTATAACAATAATATGCAGCTGGTGCAGACCGAAGATCACATCATGATCCTAAATGAGATGATTCATCGGGCACGGATTATTCGCCTAAACAGTGAGCACCATACGCGGCAGATTAAATGGGATGGGGATTCGATTGCTCATTGGGAAGGGGATACGCTCGTTGTTCACACGCAGGATTTCTATTACAACCAAACAGCCCGCGGTGCATCTTCAAGCATGCGCGTAACCGAGCGGTTTACCCGTGTCGATGAGAATACACTCGACTATGACTTTACCGTCGAGGACTCTGAGACATGGGATGTATCTTGGTCAGCTAAAGTGCCAATGCGTAGAACCGATATGCCGATTTACGAATATGCCTGTCATGAGGGAAATCATGGGCTCGCGGGAATACTTGCAGGTTGGCGCCGCTATGAAGCGGAGGGTATGAATGGTAATGGAACGCCCAAGGATGCCGGCTCGCCCTAGTAATAATCCCCAAACTAAAAAAGGTCGGCTAAGCGCTAACCTTTTTTTAGACCTTGAGCTAGTCTTCGCTATCCAGCTCTTCCAATTTTCTGGCACCAGCCAGGATGCCTATCATGCCGTAGTTGCCTTCGTGGCAAGCGTATTCGTAGATTGGTTTGTTGATTCTCGACAAGGGATATTCGCCGCTGAACGTCGACGTAAAAAGTGTCGGGTCGTCTACGGTAAATCCGTAGATCAATTTATTGCCGGACTCACGACTAAAGGTTTCAGTAACGGTCATGTTGTTAACCGGCATGCCCCGCAATGTGTGCCAGTTGTTGAAGTACTTGGTTTCTACAACGAGTGTGTCACCTTCCCAATGACCGATAGCGTCTCCCATCCATTTGCGATGTGTCTCAGCTGCTGCGGATCGCTCATCGGCAATTTTAACAATGCGTGTATCGTGAACCATCTCAGCTGTAATCGTCACGTAGCCAGGTGATTGTGTGAACTGTAGGTGGCTGTTGTAGATAACAGGGCTCATTACCGGGCCAGCGGAGTTTCCGAAACCGACGAGGCAGCGCTCACCGAGTCCGCGACCTTCGGGGCCATCGCTAGTTCTTCCGGGTCTGCCTCCACGAAACTGCGTCATACGCGCATCAAATTGGGCTGTCCGTTCAGGCATACGCCCATTAGCGGGATCGATGATCGCGGACGTTCTGAATTCACCATCTATAGTAGGGATGAATTTTGCATCGTCACGCCAGAATAGATCGTAGTTTCCGATCGGGGGGAGTGACTCGGCCACCACAGGAGGTGGCCTGTTGGGATCGAGTGGCTCGTTGTTGTCCTCAAATTTTTTCTGCACTACAGACTCGAGTGCGATAGCCTCTGCCTCGGTGTAGGCGCGTTTCTCACCTAGTTTTATTGGACGTTCTAGCGGCATGACCGTTGCGTGTTTCCAGACTCCCTGGAAATCCGGTACGCCCCATTCAGTTTTTGGAATCTGGTATTCTTGAGCGTCCACTACGTTGCCAAGAGCGAGCGTTAGGGATATGAAAGATAGCTTTCTAATCATGGTATGGCCCCGTTTTTTGTATTCACACTGGTGCACTGAACGTCGGCTAGCTAGACTAATCGGGATAGTAAGAACAGAAGTGTGGTCCTGAAATTCTGCGATCTGCGCATTATTGGGTTATCACACTATCAGCTCAGAAGTCTAAGTCAATCCGGGGCTAGCTGTTGAAATCCAATTAAAGTGTTTAGTAAAGAGCCTAAAAGCTCATATTTGCAAAACTTTTTACCTTTTACGAAGTTTATTGAATTTCTATAGTGTTATTTGTCATGATAAGCTGTAAATCAGTACCCAAAGCAACAACAAGTGACCACAAAAATCATAAAAGAGGCTCTACCACCATGCTTAAACTGAACCGGCTAGCCGCATTGGCGATAGCATTCTTCGTATCTAGCTCTGCATTTTCCCAGCAAGGCAATGCACGTGGGCCTATTGGGGAGAGTCCCTATAACGTCGTCTCCTTATGGGCGGACCCCTTTGCTGAGGCAGGTTATGCCTTTGGCGGCAATTCGGGTGTCTTGGCCGAATCGGCTGATCGAATCATCATCGCCCAACGCGGTGAAACCGTCTTACCTTTCCCACTACCCGATGATTTCCTGGGATTTGCGGGTCATGCAGGCCTTAATGTATTACGAGATACGGCGCGCCGTACCTGGAATAACTGTCTATTCACAGTCAATGCAGACGGCGAGCCTATCGAAGTTTGGGATCATTTGGATTATTTATGTGAAGGCTCGGCGGGTCCTGGCCCTCACCGGATTCGAATCAACCCTTACGATCCAGAGAAACGCATTTGGCTGGTAAATGAAACATTTCATCAAATTTACGTGATAGCGAACGATGGAAGTGAAGTGCTTGCGACCTACGGCGAGAAAAACGTGTCTGGATCCGACGGCACTCATTTTGGCCGGCCACAGGATATCGCTTTTATGGAGGATGGTCGTATCCTAATCGCAGATGGATTGGATAATAACCGCATCATGATTATGGATAGTGATATGAACTATCTTGGTGAATTCGGCAGCGAAGGGGAAGGGCCTGGTCAAACCAAGACGATCCATTCGGTTGCCGTTGGGCCTGATGGACGCGTATTTGTTCTCGATCGTACAGGGAGCCGAGTAAATCTTTGGCAAGCGACGGATGACTCCGTAGGGTTTGAATTTGTGAGGTCGATTGGTGATCTTACGTTAGCCTTGGATATCATCGTCAATGAAGATGATTTCTGGATCACAGACTTGGGTCCACTTCGCTTTGTCAATTTTGATTTTGAAGGCAATTTAAAATATACCTGGCTGGTGCCGCTTGCATTGCCAGATGGTTATATAGAAGTGCATTCTTTTAGTGTAGACCCAGCTGGTAATTTGTACGGCGGCGACAACCAATATGGTCGTACGCAAAAGTTTGTACCAAAGCCTGGAGCTGATCCTGACTTGTTAATCAGCCCTGCATGGAATGCGCTTTGATTAAATAACTGCGACAACTCCTAGAATTAAAAAAACCAACCAAGGAAACTTGGTTGGTTTTTTTATGGATGACCACTTAGTTAAAATTTTCGCTAGTTGTTCTCTATTTCAAGAGGTGCATAATAATTGCCGCCGGCACCTTCAATTTTTTCGCGGCGTGCGCGCCATTCTGGGCCAGCTGAACCACCCTCTTCATATAGAAGATCCTGCCGCAGATAATTCCAGCTTGTTGGGTCTAGTTCCTGTGCCATGGTCCAGTATTGCTCTGCTTTCTCATCATTGTCATTGGTGAAGTAATATCCGCCTAGACGGAATGCAGGTTGTGCACGCTCGGCTTCAGGTGTGCGTTGAACGATGCTTTCCCGGACCTTATCTCTATCCCAGACATATTCGCTATCGGCTCCCTTTTTCACCCAGTCACGGACAATAGGCACGTAGTCGTTGGTACCCCATGCGCCGTTCATATGTTCCTTCGCATAGGTACCTTCATTGATACGCATGATCTTGCCTTGTTCATCAATCCATACACCGGAGGGGACATTGACCAAATTATAAATCGAGCTTATCTGATGATTCACATCGATAATGGCTGTGTAGCTAACATTGGCATCGTCATAGATGTATCCAGCAGCTTCTTCGCCACCGGTATCTTGCGCTACGGAAATAATTTCAAAATTTTCAGACTTGAGTTCTTCGTATATGGACTGCCACACGGGCACGTCTAGACGGCATCCTCACCACGAGGCCCAAGTAAGGAGTAATACCTTTTTGCCACGAAAATCTGAAAGACGAACTAGCTCGCCGTCTCGACCCATCAATTCGAAATCGGGTGCTTCGCCACCTCGTAGAAAAGACTGACGCGTTACTGGCATGGTGCCAAAACTCCAGATGCCATCGTTGTAATCCGTGACATAGGCTTGCTGTAGTTTGTTCGCCAGTTCGGTAACGTTGAACCATGCTTGGCCGCGACGAGTAATAAACATGGCACCGTCTCGATCTTGGAGAACCGGAACACACAATTCATCCAAACAAGCCCCTTCAGGCTTAAGAACAAAATCGTTTACTCGGGTAAGATCTTCAGGCTTAACCCAAAGGTCGGTAGCGTCTGGCAGTGTTTGCTCCAGCTCTACGACCCGCTCGTTGTAGAGCACGGTTGCGCTTTGGGCGCTGAGCGTGCCGCTTATAAGCATGACGGCGGTAAGACCGGCTATGCTTCTAATAGTCTTCATGGTGTTCTCCTTAATTAGGGCAGAATAGCCCCTGAACGATTGAAATGGCCATCAATAGCTGAAAGCTGGCTCAATATAACAGCAGGTTTGGAAAGAAGGTATCGTAATCTAAGGCGTGAAGGAGAATTAGACAATTGAAAATACGGGAGATTCTGGCACTATTTACCAGTCCGTCAGATCGTGAGGCAGTCGCTGTGTTGGTTGATCTGGCCTAAATTGAGGCGTTTGATCGGTGCGCTTAACAAGGAAAAATCCATGGAAAAAAAAATGAAGCCAATAGCATTAGCTAGCCTCGCACTTGCCCTACTAATTAGCTCGGCAGGGGTAGCAGCGCAGGAGGTAGATATGCGTTTGAATAAAGCGATAGCCTTGTTGGAGAACGATGAGCCGGCGTTTGGCCTATTATCTTTCGACTATTCACTCACCAATGCTAGATCTCTCTCTAGATCGGGTTTGGATTTCATCATCATTGATATGGAGCACGCGCCTTTCGATGTTGAGCGTATTCGAGAATTCTTGCTTGGTATGACCGATAAGCGCGCAATCCTTGAGAAGGACAGCTTGCAACCGAACGTCGTGCCCTTCGTACGTATCCCGGCAAGCGGTGGCGAGGATGTATTGTCACAAGTGAAGCAGGCATTGGATGTGGGCGCGTTCGGCGTGATGTTCCCCTCTGTAAACAACGCGGACGAGGCCGAGATGGCGATTCGGGCGAGCAGGTATCCACAACTTAATGGCGCAGACGACTATGAGCCGGCGGGGCTGCGCGGGCGCAACCCGTCTAATGCAGTTTGGTATTGGGGGACAAGGGACTATATTGCCAAGGCAGATCTGTGGCCCTTAGATCCTAGTGGTGAGTTGCTCGCGATTATTCAGATTGAAACGCCGGAAGGAGTTGAAAACATCGAGGAAATTATTTCCGTACCTGGCACCGGGGTCATCTTTATCGGGCCATCTGATCTGAGCGCGGCCATGGGTTATGCCAGCGCAGCGGCACCTCAGGTCGAGGCCGCCATTCAGATTGTTCTTAGCAGCTGCTTAGCTCACGAAGTCCCTTGTGCTATAACGACAAACTCACGCACCGTAGAGGCGAGGCTAGCAGAAGGCTTTCGATTTGTTACTGTTGGGCTAGATGGAGGCCTATCGACTGGTGCCCAAGATGCGCTCAACCGCGGGCGCGAGGTAAGTGGTCGTTAGTGTGCTGTGCACAGTAGAGATCAGACTCTCTTAAAGTAGGGTGTGAATTTGACTGCCGGTTCGTTCAGCGTCGGCCTGATCGTGAGTTACGAGAATAGTTGGTAAGCCGCAGGTCCGCAATTTGTTGAAAACCAGTGTTCTGGTTTCTTCGCGTAGTTGGCTATCCAGCTTGGAAAAAGGCTCATTTAGAAGAACCGCGTTTGAGGCAGAGAGTAAAGCCGCGTACTGCACTAAGTACTGCGTAGAATGAATCTAAAGATCGAGATTCTAAATGGCAATGCCTAGTCGAGCTTTCTCCAGCTTAGCGTGCCAGTAGTTCTGCCCTTGCTGTTTTTCAGTGAAAGTTTTAACAGGCCATCGCTGAATTCGAAATGACGTATGTTGTCGCCGCCCACCCATTCCGGCACCATGGGTGAACCTTCCACGTGGTGAATTACGAGACTATGCTCTAAATCGAATGACACCTTGCCCCAATAGCCGAATCCGCCAGTTACACGTTCTTCAGTAGCTCGATTTTTTTCGGGAAGATCGCGCGGCATGCCAAGGCCTGTCATATTGCCGAATGCATCGTAGCTCAGCCGGCCCACATAGTTCATATCTATCGGATCGCCTTGTTCTGGGAATTGGAAATAGCTAACTAATTCGAAATCCCCCTGAAATTTTTGTTCTATGCCTTGCAACGTATCTGCCGCCTGCAATTGTATTGGGAGCATTATAAGGAAAACCATCGAGACTAAGAACTTAAACATTGCTATAGCTCCTTGTTGAGTTGACTTGGTTAAAGCAATTTTTTCAAGTCAGGTTTTGTTACTTTCCCCATCGCGTTTCGAGGAAGCGCATCGATTATCCGTATAGCCTTTGGAATTTTGTAGGAAGACATTTTGCCATCACACCAAGCCTTCAAGTCACTATATTCCATGAATTTTCCGGTCTTAAGACCTATAAAAGCCATAACGGATTCTCCCCAAGTTTCATCTTCAACACCGATAACCGCACATTCAGCTATGTCGTCATGGGTGAGCAGCGTGCCCTCAATCTCCAGTGCGGATAATTTATAGCCGCCGGACTTTATGATATCGATTGAAGAGCGACCCATGATGCGATAGTAGCCATTGTCGAGAACAGCCACGTCGCCCGTGCAGAACCAGCCGTCATGGAAACTTTCTTTGGTAGCTTTTTTATTGGCCCAGTACTCGAGGAAAACGTTGTCGCCCTTGACGCGGATCTCGCCGGGTACGTTTTCCTCGGTAACAGGATTATTCTCTTCATCGAAGAGCTGCGCCTGGACACCTGGAAGAGGCTGGCCAACATGTCCGGCCCGACGCTCGCCGTCGTAGGGATTAGAAATGCCCATGCCGATCTCTGTCATGCCGTAGCGCTCTAACAAGACCTGACCAGTCAAATCTTTCCATTGATTGAATAGCTTAACCGGGCACGCGGCGGAGCCCGATATATTAAGGCGCATTGGCCTGAAGCCATCACAGATCTTCTTCACATCGCTGTCATCGATGGTGTCAAAATACTGCATGAGTTTTACATAGATTGTGGGCACCGCCATGAAGACGTTGTAAGTGCCTGCAACAATTTCTGCTGTAATCTTCGGGATATCGAACTTGGCAAACAGATGCACCGTCGCGCCAGCCCATAGGCCGCAACTGAGAATATTGATGATGCCGTGAATATGATGCACGGGTAGAAATAGCGGAATGGAATCTTGATCAGTCCAGCTCCATGCTTCTATAAGCGTTGTGATTTGTGCATGAATTGTCTTATGCGTGCTAACTACGCCCTTGGGTTTATTCGTCGTACCACTAGTGAACAACATCATCGCTCGACGTTCGGGAAGAATCACTGGTAACTGGCTAGCCTCTTCGGCCATCACATCGGCAACAGAGAGTAGTTCGATATTCATCTGCGCACAGAGTTCGGTAAGAGACTCTTGATATTTTCCGTTCGCGATCATCCGCGTAACGCTTGCGCAACTTAAGTAGTGCTCCAGCTCGGCGACTGCAGAGGCAACATTTAAAGGAATAGCTATTCCTCCAGCTCTCCAAATGCCGTGCATGGTTGTTACGTAGTCGACGCTGGCAGGGATAAAGAAAGCGATGCGTTCCTCATTAAGGTCGTCGCTACCATTCAAGAGCCCAGTTGCAAACTGATCTATACGCTGCTTCACATCCGCGTAGCTATAGGAATCATCTCCTTCGGTCAGGGCAATTTTATTGTTAGAATTATTTAAGTGTGGATAAGCTTGTTCTGACATTCGCGCACCTTTCCTATGAGTCTGAGCAGCCGTGACCGGCGCAGAGGTTCCTTTGTATGTAGTTTAAAACTATAAGATCGCATTGACGATGAAAAACAAGATCGAGGGCCCTAACAAACATCCTACGCCTGTATAGAACGTGGCAGTCATCGCGCCGTAAGGTACAAGTTTGGGGTCTGTAGCGGCAAGCCCTGCAGCTACGCCTGAAGTAGTTCCCATGAGCCCGCCGAATACCATAGCAGATTGCGGATTATTCAAGCCAATTGTCTTTGCAACCATCGGCGTAACGATCATTACTAGTATGGACTTAATAAGCCCAGCAGCAACACTTAGTGCGATTATATCTGAGTCCGCGCCCAAGGCCGAACCAGTGACCGGGCCAACGATATATGTTACTGCGCCCGCTCCGATGGTGGTGACCGCAACAGGGTCAGTGTAACCATAGAGCACTGCGACGAGGGCGCCGACAACGAAGGAAACGATTACGCCGGCGAAAATAGAAACAACCCCGGCTAATCCTGCTTTTTTTAATTCACTGAGTTTGACGCCAAAGGCAGTAGCGACAATTGCAAAATCGCGCATCATGCCGCCACCCATTAAGCCGATGCCACCTAGCAAGGTGATATCGGCGACGCCGGTGCTGCCACCCGTTGCCTTGCCACCAAAATAGGCGGCCAACAAACCAAGAGCAATAGCTATGGCCGAGCCGTGGATTCGACCCTTGGTCAATTTATCCGCGAGAAAATAAGATATCCAGATAGTTAAGCCTACAACCGCGAAAGCGACTACGAGCGAGTTACGAACAAAGACAGTTTCTAAAATTTCCATTATTGGCTCTCCTCGCTAGTTGTGCCGGAGTTGCCAATCTTGCTGATGACGGGAACCAGTGCAAAGCTGACTATCACCGCAGCTACCCCTGCTACAACGGCGAGCATACCGCCCTCGAATGCTGCTACGACATTCTGCCTGGCCGCCATGGCGACGACTATCGGGATATACATGGCAGACCAGAACTGGATGCCCGTTCCTGATGCCCCATCAACCAGTGCCTTAAACTTATCAGAATTGCTAGCGAGCACCAGAAACAGCATGGCAGTGCCTACTCCACCCACGTTGGCCTGAACACCAAGAGCCACTCCCAGCAACTCCCCAATGAGCATTCCCAGTATCAAGCAGGCAGAAAGAAGAGCTACTCCGTAGACAATCATTTTTTATCCTTATTCTTATTGGTCACGTCGCGAGAAGCGCGTCACTAGGTTCTGATGATATGACGGAGCTGCTTTTTGTGCAATTTGCATGATCTGACTGTTATTGCGGTTAATTTGGCCTGAAATTGGCACGATTTAAAGGCATCTTAATTGACAGAAGCGGGCGATTTATAGCTTAATTGCCGCTTAAATTTATGAGCGACAATCTGAAGCTGACCCATCGTCGTAATAGTCAAGAATTCAGCTATTTATCGTTAAAAAAGGTTATCCAAATGAGTAAATTTTCAAAGTCATTGTTGGTGCTATTCGGTCTCGGTCTGTTTGCATCGGGCAGTACCGCGCAGGACGTTACTTCTGACATTCTGGAGAATGCGCAGGATTATTCGGACCGCTGGGTTACCTATGGCAAGAATTACGGTGCGTGGCGCTATATGCCGGATGCACAGATTAATCGCGATACCATCGCGAATCTTCGCCCTGTATGGATCAAACAGAATGGAGTGACTGGGGGTGCCTATGAGGTTACCGCCCTAGTGAATGACGGTCGCATGTACCTAACTACGGCGAATAGCCACCTGATCGTCGTCGACCCATTAACGGGTGATGAGCTGTGGCGCTACGATCATGACTTCGAAAATGTAGATCTTTGCTGTGGACCTCATAATCGGGGTGTAGGGCTGCATGAAGACAAGGTGTTTTATGGAACGCTAGATGCCCATCTATTGGCTTTCGACGCGGCTACAGGGATTCAATTATGGGATGCCGAGGTAGGCGATCACCGTGAGTCTTTCTCGGTTACCGGCGCGCCACTAGTCGTTAAAGACATGGTTTTGATTGGCGTGGGCGGCGGCGAATACGGTATTCGAGGCTACATCGATGCCTATGACGTCAACACAGGCGAGCGCCGCTGGCGCTTCTATACCACGCCTGCCGAAGGCGAGCCAGGAAACGAAACTTGGCTAGGCGACTCCTGGAAGACAGGTGGTGCCCCTACTTGGGTGACGGGCACCTACGATCCTGAGACTGACATGGTGTTCTGGGGTACGGGTAATCCTTGGCCAGACATTAACAATGCGGTGCGTGCGGGTGACAATCTGTATTCTAACTCCGTTAGTTGCGCTAGACGCCGATAGTGGCGATCTGCGCTGGTATTTCCAAACTTCACCCAGAGACGAATTTGATCATGACTCTACCTCGGAGCCGATGATCATTGAAGAGATGTTTGAAGGCGAAATGCGCAAGATGATAGTGCAGGTTTCCCGAAATGGTCACGTCTATGCCCTAGATCGCATGAATGGTGATTTCCTGTATGCCGGTGAGTACACCCGAGTGAATTGGGCAGAAAGAGACGAGCGCGGAAAGCCCGTGTTGAAGGAATCTTTGTATGAGCCAGCAGATACCATGGTTTTTCCAGGTCTCTACGGGGGTAAGAATTGGCCTCCTGCGTCTTACAGCCCTGATACGCATATGCTCTATATCCCAACGACCGAGTGGGGTACCCGTTTCATTCGTCGCGAAGGAGAGGGCCGTGCGGGCACAATGGATCTAGGCGGCATCCCGCAGTTCGACACTACGGGCACCGGCTGGGTTGTAGCCTTCGATATGTTAAGTGGCGAGATCGCCTGGCAGAAAGAGATGCCAGGTAACTTCAACTGGGCTGGAACACTCTCAACAGGCGGCGGATTGGTATTTTCTGGTGCGCCAGACGGCCACGTCTACGCCATGAACGATGAAACAGGCGAAGTACTCTGGAAATTCCAGACAGGCAGTGGCATATATGCACCGCCTACCAGCTTCACCATAGACGGGAAGCAATATATCGGTGTAGCTTCTGGCACTCGAAACCCGGTAACGCGAGCAGGTGTTGCTACTGGCATCTCAACGGGCAACTACATTTTGTTTAGCTTGTAAGTAAGATTAGCGTAAATAGCGGACACTGACTGATTAATCAGTTCTATGAATAAATCAATAGGCGAAAACTTGAAATTATTTTTCACATTGCAACTTATACGAATACTCAGGAGCGGGCTCGCTATGTTGGTTCTCAGCGGCTTATCAGCTACGTCGTTGGCTGGCGTTGGCGAGGGGCAGGAGCTTTACAATGCTTATTGTCAGATCTGCCATGGTGCTCTCGGAGAAGGCCAAACCATGGGCAAGCCACTGACAGATGCTCCGGCTAACCGACTGAGTGACCAGGAGCTCATCGACGTCATCGCTGACGGCCGGGCGGGCACCGGTATGGCTGCGTGGGAGGGTTCGTTAAGCGAAGTCGAGATCTTCGATATCGCTAGCTACATACGCAACTTGCAAGGCAAGCCTGCTCTGGTTCTAGGTGACGATGACTCCGGTCCAAGTGACGATCCGAATGTTATTGCCGGCGAAATGTTGTTCAACGGCTCAGCAGATTGTGCCACTTGTCACTCTTATGATGACAAAGGAGGTAGTGTCGGACCGTCACTGGATGGGGTTGGTAGTCGACTAGCTGAAAATGCGTTGCTGCAGGCACTGATGAACCCATCGGCTTCTATAGTTAGCGGTTTTGGCACGAAAGAAGTCGAGCAAGAGGACGGCACTGTAGTTCGCGGTCGCTTTCGAAACGACTCAGAGTTGGCCGTGCAAATACAAAGCGAAGATGGACGGCGCTGGGTAACTTATTTTAAGGAGCGAGTAACGGAGGTTAGGGATTCAGATGAGTCCGTTATGCCGGATACTTTCGCCAACCTTGGTGCGAATGAGCAGCAGCAGGTCCTTGCTTTTTTGAGGTCGTTATAAAGCTCAGACTGTAGGTTGTGTCACCTGCTCTGAACTTGAGTAAACTGTAAACTCGAAGAATAAAGCGCTGTAGGCTATGAAATACGAACTAGTATTTGCTTAACTACTGGGGTGATCAAATGATCTTCCCCTTCTATCGGTTGGAAGAAAATGAATTAAATGAACTGCTTGCAGGTATTCAGCTTCGTCGCAGGCCGTCTTCCAAGGAAGTTTTGGTAAAACGAGCCATATATACTAAAGCAAATACTTTACTATATTTAAGATTTGCGAGTCCATCGGTATAAAAGTGTCTCCCTTGGGCCTAAACGAGCCCTATCTGGCTAGGTGGCAGTCTAGAATAGAATGCAATCCGGGCTTAATCCACGACTATTAGCTGATTCTCTTAAGGCATTGGCAGGGGGCATGAGACGTTGTAGCTCTGCCATTCTCGAAGAAGGCGAAGGATGGGTTGACAATAATTCGGGAGGTCTAGGACCGCCGTCAGCGCTCATATTTACCCAGAGGTTGATGCTCTCCTCGGGATTAAACCCTGCTTCGGACATGAGGATTACGCCGATGGCGTCTGCCTCTCTCTCCTGAGTTCTGTTAAATGGGAGGAAGATGCCATAGCGCGTGCCTACGTCGAAGATCTCTAGCGCGTCAGTCGATGCGCCTAGGATTTGCGCGGCCGCGACGCCTACATTTCGTAATGCCGATTGGCTGGCCCGCTCATTGCTGTGGTTGGCCAAGACGTGTCCGACTTCATGCGCCATCACAGCGGCTAATTGATGTTGGTTGACCGCCACTGAGAACAGGCCGTTGTAAACACCAATCTTTCCGCCGGGCAGCGCGAACGCGTTAGCTTGTTCGTTGTCGAATACGGTGACCTCCCAATCGAAACGGGATTGGTCTTCGCTATCTAGTGCAGCCACAACATAGTTGGCGACGCACTGCACATACTGCAGCTCTTTAGCGTCTGCAGTTGCAGGTATCTCCGCCTGCATTTCGCGGTAGCTGCGAATGCCTCGCTCTGCCAT
Organism: uncultured Pseudomonadales bacterium; assembly: GCA_949372635.1. GTDB lineage: Bacteria > Pseudomonadota > Gammaproteobacteria > Pseudomonadales > Pseudohongiellaceae > UBA9145. The sequence continues at coordinate 301,679 of CASIAB010000002.1, read as the reverse complement.
GTCCGCATCAGAGTAGAGTACGACTTGTAGTCTGTCCAAGGGGGAGCTCGTGCAAGCTGCGAGAGATAAAAGGAATGTAATGAAAGCGCTAAGTTTTCTCATGACTGGTAAACAACTCCCATCTGACTAAAAATAAACAGTAAGACCAAGTAGGATCGATGACCAATAGTTAGTATGAAAAATATAGCTCAGGCACAGGTCGATCTAATTAGAAATTGCATTCTTGAGCTTCGAGTTGAACGCGAATCTCATCACCCTGCTCGTCCACGATTCGGCCGAAGCAAATCCCTTCAAGGTCACGCAGAAGGCGCCGACCGCTAGCTACAGGAGCGGCAGCGCTGCGAGTCTGCGCTCGGTCATCATAGACAATGTCGCGGGTACTAATTGTTGACGGGCTTCTATACACAACCGTCTCAACATTTCGAAAGGAGTGTCTGAAAGAATTGAGCAAGGAACCCAAGACCAGACCGCTTAAAAAACTACCTGAATCATAGCCTCTATGCCTCGGATAATAATGTCCATAGGAGGAATTAAAGTCACTGCTATAACCCCTGCCGTATTTTCTATTGTGATTCCTACCACTCGAGCCATAGTGATAGGAATTCGCGCGACGATTTCCACGGTAGTTATTTCGGTAGCTGTCACCATAATTGTACTGACCAGAGCTATGAGTGCCATAGCCGCGACGATTATTGCTATTATCAGCCCATGCTGCTTGGCTGATTATGAGGGCGCCAATAATAGAAAGACTTAACAAGACTCTTTTCAAAACCATAATATTCACCTACTTCAAAAAACGATGAGCTAACGAAGGTAACAGTGTCAATTATGAGCATACACTTGGAAAATGAATTCAAGCTGAATGGTCAAAGTAAGAAAGGGTTGCGCGGTGAGAAGCCTATGCGCAGCATCCAGCTCTATAGAATTTACTGATACTGAACGGGGTGGGTTGTAATCATTATGCGGCTTTCCATATAGGTAATAGTCTCGCCGTCTATGCTCCGAAACCAATGAGGCGTGCCGGGCTGCAGTACCAGCACATCTCCCGCAGTAACTTGCCTAGCAAGCCCGCCTATTATGCCGTGTTGCGTACGTACGATGTTCGGATCACTAGATTCTGCGAGAGGTAGCTCAAGTTTTCCACCTGTCACGAATGTTCCGCTTCCTTCGAGTATGCGATAGATCTCCATGCTCCAGGGATGGATGATCGCATACTGTTCCACCCCACTACTGCGGCGACGAACTGACACTCCGGGAGAGATAGTTACTGACCAGCCGCCAGCGGATGCAGATGATGCCGCAGCCCTATCCAATTCGGCTTCAATTTCTGCGTTAGGTTTGAATATCGCGGGCGGGGCACCAGAATCCTGAGCTAGGGCCGTGAAGTCGAGGCCGCTAAAAATACATGCAATAAGTAATAGAAGTCTCAAAGTTGGGTCCATTGTTATGTTTTTAGGTAGGGCGCCACCTTCTAGTTATACCACAGGCTTATAGTAAAGCGATATTAGATGGACCGGGGGGACGTAAGGCGTAATTGTGGCGCAAAAAAAGACTTCGAGGCAGCATCACCGTGGACCCTGCCATTGAAGGCTTTATTACTGTATGCAGTTCAGAGTTTAAGGCTTCTTAAATACCAAGAAAAAACGGTCTGTCATGTTCGGAATCTGGCCAACTTCCTGAGATAGGTCGTCGCTTTCTTGGAAGAACATATCAGAAGCTCTATCGAGAACGAAGCCAGCTGCCTGCACTTGCAGGATTACATCTACCGGATCCTCGCGGCGACCTAGAGTGCCAGTCTCTTCCTGCATATGACGTCGCGTGTGGTCTACAACAACATAGGTGCCACCAGACTTTAGAGTATCAAAAACTTCAGCATTGACACGGCTATTGTCTGTCTCATTGAAGTTATGGTACTCCCGAAAATGAAGAAACATATCTGCGCTTGCTACACCGAAGTTAATATCACCTGGCGCATACCGTCCTTCTGCCCTGTTGTAATTATTCTCAATAGTCACCTGATGCGTCATGGCAAACATGTCTTCCTCAGTCCAGTCACCCCAATTGCCGAATGTGCTCGCATTGTCGACGGTATAAAGATGTCCGTTGTCTCTCAGCACTGGGCCTAAAATCTTTGTGTAGTAGGCCTGGCCCGCTGGTAAGAATTCGATAACAGTCATGTCGGCTTCGAGGCCGATGAAGTCTAGTGCAGCGATTGGATCGCGGTCCGCATCTCTAGCGAGCTCCGCCTCCGTCCGGTGGTCCATTCCCATTACGCTCTGTACGCTCTGCTGCAGAGGAGTTAGGCTCTGAGCACTAACGAGCACCGGTGAAAGTAGCGAAAGTGCTGCTACGACTAGGCTAGGCTTGATTATGTTCATAGTGTTTCCTGAAATCAGTTAGAAAATCGTATTTTCTCGGTATCTTCGAAAGCAACAATCGAATTGATTGCTTAATAGTTAACCGAATTAACCGGATTCTAGCCCATTATTGAGGAGAGTTGCGAGTATTGTTGTGCCTTAGAGGTCAATTCTGGATCTGTTTCTGGGCATATTTCACTCAGAAACAAAGTATTATAGCTTATGGTGTTATATCGTCTTGTCATATATCTCAGATAGCTTACTTAGCGCCAATCTAAAGGCATCCTAATGACAAAACTTCGATTATCCTTTCAGACTATCGAGTTTGGAAAAATTGACATTCATCTGTGTACACTTCGTAATCGGCAAGAATTTGATGACCCAGAAAATATTGCGAAGAATCTTGGTATTTCTCCTGCTCAGTGGCCAATTTTTGGCGTTGTGTGGCCTTCAAGTATGGTTCTTGCCCACTATATAAGCGACTTCAATACTGGCTCAAAACGAATCCTAGAGGTCGGCTGTGGTATGGCGCTAAGCAGCCTGCTCCTCAATAAAAAACATGCGAACATCACGGCAACTGACTACCACCCTGAGGCGGGTATTTTTCTTGCAAGAAATACCCTTCTCAACAAAGATCAGCCTATTGCTTATAAGCGAGTAGATTGGGTTGAGAAAGAGGACGATCTTGGTCTTTTCGATTTGATAATAGGAAGCGATTTATTATATGAAGATCAACATGTCTCACTACTGGCCAGTTTTATTGAAGGTCATTCGAATGAAAAGTGTGAGGTGATTATTGTCGATCCCGGACGTGGTAGGAAAAATAAATTAAGAGATAGAATGATCAAGCTTGGGTATAGTTCTTTCCAAGAAAAGCCAATTCACACAGATTATTTGAATGAAGAATTCAAAGGATATATTCTAAAATTTGCTCGTTGAGCACAATCAAAGAATCCGGCGGGCCTTCAGAGAGTATTGTGTAAGCATCAAAATGGAAACGGCTAAATAGCAATTCCGTTTGGAGAAAATAAAGGCTAGAACTGGTTTCAGACTCTGGTTTTAACTACTGCGTACTTCTTCGATGAATACATGCATTGACGGTTTTGTGGAATAACACATGCCTGACTAAGAAAAGAGAAATTGATTTGCAGTCTAAAAAGCAAACAAAAAAAGGCGTAACACAAGTTACGCCTTGATTTTTTTGGATTGAAGTTAGTTAGAACTATTCTGTAACCCGCTTCATTGTAGTGTAGCGAACCGAAGTGACTTTGCCGCCGCCCCAGTTTTCAGTACGAGTTTCGTATGTATCTTCATCGATCATGCGCATGAAGCTGTGGTGAGCATGTGGGCTCGACTCGACGTCCATGTTTGTACCCTTGGTGAACTGGAAGTCTATGACACCCTCTTCGCCGGAATCTCTGAAAGTCATTGATGGCTGATTGCCAATAGCGCAGTAGTGAGTATGAATAAGCTCTTCTTTGCCGTTTTGGTGGTACATACTGACCATCTCAGCAGGAGTGCCGGCGGCAAATGTTTGCATCACTGAAGAATTACCGATGTTCTTAAACGAGACTGAAGTTGCGGCAACAGCGGCGTCATCCCTAGCTTGACCAACTGGGACAACCTGAGCTTCACCAGCCCATTTGCCCTCGAGTTTTAGCATAGCCTGAAAAGCTTCGTCAGGTGAGAAACCGTCTCCTGCTAAGGCAGCAGAACTAAGCAATAAAGCGACTGTGGAGAGTGCGGCAAAGTGTAGTTTTCTCATGGACCCAATCCTTGATAATTTTTCGATGTTTAATCAGACTATTCCTGCCCCCAGTGGATGTCAACTAAGGAGTGGCAATATATCAACCGAGTAGCAGAAATTCTATGATTCGCTATACTGACCACCGTGCCCCGGCACAGGGCGAGATTCGCACTCTACAAAGAATTAGAAGGAAGCATCTATCCATGTCATCCAAGCTGTCATCGAAAACCCGCATCTTGCTCGCAATCTTTCTACTGATAATTGCATCGGGCTCGTTCGCTCAGGCCGTCACAATCGGCGTCTCAATACCTTCGGCGACTCATGGCTGGGCCGGAGGGCTGAATTTCCATGCAGAGCAATCCAAGGCGCGCCTAGAAGCTGAAAACCCCGACTTGAATATTGTCCTCGTAACGGCAAACAGCGCTTCCGAGCAGGCAAACGATTTGGAGGACTTGGTAGCGATCCATAGTATTGATGCCTTGGTAATTCTCCCTTTCGAATCGGCGCCTCTCACGGGCCCGGTTCGCAATGTTAAGCGTCGCGGTGTCTTCGTAACTGTAGTCGATAGAGGGTTGAGCGAAGAGGGTATCGCCGACGTCTATGTGGCGGGCAACAATGCAGAAATGGGTCGTGTGTCTGCCGAGTATATAAAGGAAGCACTAGACAACACTGGCGACATCGTGGTGCTGCGTGGCATTCCTACTGTAATCGATACTCAGCGCTTCGACGGATTCATGACGGAGTTAGAAGGCAGCAACATCAATGTGCTGGACCACAAATTCGCAAACTGGAACAGAGACGATGGTTTCAGTGTAATGCAGGACTTCCTTGCGCGCTTCCCGAAGATCGATGCGGTCTGGGCGCAGGATGACGATATCGCTATTGGTGTTATTCAGGCGGTTCGTCAGGCAAGACGCCAAGACGATCTCTTTATCGTCGGCGGTGGCGGCATGAAAGATATGGTGAAGCGTGTTATGGATGGTGATGAACTAACTCCAGTCGATGTGTTGTATCCGCCAGCCATGATTGAGACGGCAATGGAGCTAACAGTATTGAAGCTCACCTCACAGATTCCAGTCAGCGGAGAATACATTCTTGGCTCTCCCCTTATCACTCAAGAGAATGCTGCCGGCTACTACTTTCCTGATTCGCCGTTCTGAAGATAGCCGGCCTAAAAATTTAATATTGCAATATTAGCGAAGAGATAGTGAAGGCAATCTATGAAAACGATAAAAGGCCCGGCCGTTTTTCTGGCGCAATTTGCAGATGATAAATCACCTTTCAACTCGCTCGATGCAATTGGCTCCTGGGTATCAGAGTGTGGATTTAAGGGTGTTCAGATTCCTAGCTGGGAAGAACGTCTATTCGACTTAGCGACAGCAGCGCAGAGTGCAGATTACTGTGACGAGGTGAAGGGCACTCTCGCCGCGCACAACGTTGAGATCACAGAGCTTTCTACCCACCTTCAAGGGCAGTTGGTAGCCGTGCATCCAGCCTACGATGAAATGTTCGACGGCTTTGCAGCCGAGCATGTCAGAGGCAATCCGAAAGCCCGACAGCAATGGGCGGCTGGGCAGATGCTATTAGCGGCAAAGGCCTCCAAGAATCTCGGGCTTACTGATCATGCTACATTTTCTGGCGCGCTCGCTTGGCCTTATCTCTATCCTTGGCCACAGCGGCCCGCTGGTTTGGTTGAGGCCGCATTCGATGAGCTTGCCAAACGCTGGCTCCCCATACTGAATGCTTTCGACGATGCCGGCGTAAACGTATGTTACGAGATTCACCCGGGTGAAGACCTGCACGACGGAATCACTTTCGAGATGTTTCTCGAGAGAGTGAATGATCATTCGCGCTGTAATATTCTCTATGATCCAAGCCACATGGTTTTGCAGCAGCTGGACTATCTTGGGTTCATGGATGCTTATCAGGATCGGATAAAAATGGTGCATATTAAGGATGCAGAATTCAATTCTACTGCCAAACAAGGAGTCTATGGTGGATATCAGAGTTGGGTAGATCGGGCAGGAAGATTTCGCTCGCTCGGCGATGGACAGGTAGATTTCAAAGCTATGTTCTCGAAACTAGCTGCTATGGATTTCGAAGGCTGGGCTGTATTGGAATGGGAGTGCTGCCTCAAGCATCCCGAAGACGGAGCCAGAGAGGGCGCCGCATTCATTCGTGACCACATCATCCACGTTACCGACAAGGCCTTCGATGACTTCGCAGATGGCGGCAGCGATGATGCGGCTAATAAAAGAATTTTAGGAATCGACTAGCCCTTGATACGGATTACACCATGACGGACAACATTTCAGTTGAGCCTCCTAAGCTTAGACTTGGTATGGTAGGCGGCGGACAGGGTGCCTTCATTGGCGAGGTACATCGTATAGCCGCGAGACTGGATGATAAATACGCATTGCTAGCAGGTGCACTCAGCAGCGAATCGGAAAAAGCGGCTGCATCGGCGGCAGAGTTAGGCATAGATGCCGATCGAAGTTACGAAAGTTTCGAAGACATGGCTGTGGCCGAGTCCGATCGAGAAGACGGTATAGAAGTCGCCACCATCGTCACCCCTAATCATCTGCATTACCCCGCCGCGAGCGCGATGCTACGTGCGGGAATTCACGTCATCTGCGATAAGCCTCTTACGGCGACCCTCGCTCAAGCCGAAGAGTTGGCTGATTTGGCAAATGCTAGCGGACTCTTGTTCGCAGTCACTTATAACTATAGTGCCTATCCTATGGTTCGATTGGCAAGGCAGCTAGTAGCACAAGGCAGGCTTGGCGGCATTCGTGTCGTGCAGGTTGAATATCCGCAAGATTGGTTAGCTACTAATATTGAAGATGATGATCAGAAACAGGCAGCCTGGCGCACTGATCCTGAAAAAGCTGGGGCGGGCGGTTGCATAGGAGATATTGGAACTCATGCTTTTCATCTCGCGGAATTCGTTAGCGGCTTGAAGACAACTGAACTGCTTGCCGATCTGAACTCATTCGTAGGCAAGCGTAAGTTGGATGATAACGCCAATATTCTCCTGCGTTTCGACAATGGCGCCAAAGGCAGCCTCTGGTCTAGCCAAATTGCTACCGGCAACGAGAACGCGTTACGTATTCGACTCTATGGTGACAAGGCTGGCATCGACTGGTCGCAGGAGAATCCGAATTACCTGAACGTCACGACTCTCGGTGGCAGCAAAGAAATACTGTCTAGAGCTAACGCTAGTATTCCCGGGGCAACTGGGTATTCGACGCGTCTGCCTGCCGGTCACCCAGAGGGTTTTCTAGAAGCCTTCGCCACACTCTATCGAGATATCGCCGAGCAATTGAATGCGCGCAAAAGCAATCGTGAGTGTGACCCTCACGCAATGCTGGTCCCCGGCATAGCGGATGGCTTGCGCGGTATGGAATTTATCGAGAAAGCAGTTGGCTCGAATGTTGGAGGCAATACCTGGCAGAAGCTGAGTTAGGACTGCAGCGAATGCTCTGCATCCACTAACTAACAAGAATCGTTAATAACAAAAACCTCCTCTCCAGTATTGGCAATAACGATAGATGGAATAATGGTTACGATGAATTGGCCTGAGGTGCTGGGTGCAACAGGATACTTACTTTACTACGCGCCATTTCCTTCCTAGACACCTATAGGGAAACTGGATGTAAGGCCCCTAAATACTCTTTCAGGGAAGCCCGAATTGGGAACATCTCTCTATGCAGCCATGCAACCGTATAATGCAGAAGGTTCTATCGATATTTTTTCGAATGTAGAGATATTCATGATCGAATAGAACCGCTTTAATAATGCTGGACTAGGTCCCAGTCGGCTAGCTATCCGCTCTAGTCTCGTTAAATAAATTGATAGTAGTTTCAACGCCATTCACAACTGCCCTTGCTACTAACTGTAAAGACAATTTTACGCGCTGCGGCAAAAGCCGTGCGTTGCTAGTATCCCAAGGGCGGCGCTAAGTCCTCATGTTCTCATTCTTATGCAGCAGTTCGTCGAAGCGGCTAGATACTTTTGCCAGCAGCAATGCCGCAAGAAACAGAAACAATATTCCTGGGATGATGGGCAAGCCAAACCTACAATACCGAGCAGGGTCAGTAGGCCAACCAACACCAAACAGGCCCCCTTGTTCACCATTGGCATTGAACTCTTTTCTGAATTCTTCTTACTCATAGCCTCTACCCCCTGAACTAAATTTCTTCCATTACTCTTTGTCAAAAAGCTCTGTATTCAGCGCAGCATCCGTACCAATAGTTAAGTTATTGAAATATTTAAATTAAATATTCCATATTCAATGGTATTCAATTGCAAAATGGTGAAAATTGGTTAATTACTTACACTATTTCGTGTTTATCAGAATGCCGCAGAAGGACTCGTAATTGATCACTTTTTCGGCGATCGTTAGGGTAGAATGGCAGCCCAGCAGTTACCAAAATTTCATCTAAGTTATTATTCCATGCCTCTAGTTCGCCTCGACAAAGTTGCTCTCAATTTTGGTACTCATATCCTTCTCGATGAAGTCGACTTCACGCTGAAGAAGGGTAGTAAAATTGGATTGTTAGGCCGTAATGGCGCTGGCAAAACCACCTTCATGAAAGTCATCGCCGGTTCGATGCAGCCTGACAGCGGCGAGCGCTGGCTTAGGCCTGGAGTAGAGGTGGCGTGGCTAGAGCAGTCATTACCCGAAGCCGATGAGCAATCTGTCTATGACATGGTAGCGGGCGGCCTCTCTGAAGTGGGTGAGCTCCTAAAGCAGTACCATCACATGATTGCCGACTATGAGAATGCCGACATGGCAAAACTCGAGCGCGTGCAGGGTGCTTTGGAAGCGAAGCAGGGTTGGAGTCTGGGACAAAAAGTAGATACCGTAATTACACAACTTCAATTGCCGGCAGACAAACTCATGTCGGAATTATCCGGTGGTTGGCGCAAGCGCGTTGCTTTGGCGCGCGCACTGGTAAGAGAGCCAGAATTTTTGCTTCTCGATGAGCCGACCAATCACCTCGACGTGCCAGCGATAGAATGGCTAGAGAAGCAACTGCAAGAATATAACGGCGCAGTCTTGCTCGTTACTCACGACAGAACCTTCCTGCAGAATGTGGTTAACAAGATCGTAGAGATCGATAGAGGTCACCTATACGAATTCGAAGGAACGTTTCAGAAATTCCTAGACTTTCGCGAACAGCAGCTCGCCAGCGAAGAGAGAGCGAATAAATTATTCGATAAGAAACTAGCTGAAGAAGAAGTCTGGATCCGACAAGGAATCAAGGCAAGACGCACGCGCAACGAGGGCAGGGTTCGTGCATTAGAGGCTTTGCGACTGGAGAGGGGCGCGCGCAGAGAACTTGAGGGAAGTGCGAAGTTCAAGCTGAACATTACTGAAAGTTCGGGAAAGATTGTGGCAGAGCTGAAAGACATCAGCCACAGTTTTGATGAGCGACCTGTCATCAAGGATTTTTCCACTACAGTCATGCGCGGCGACCGCATAGGTATCGTCGGTGCGAACGGCGCGGGCAAGTCGACGCTGCTGAAGATCTTGCTGGGTAAATTGACTGCTCAGGAAGGCACCGTAAAACTAGGATCAAAATTAGAGGTTGCCTACTTCGATCAGTTACGCGAACACCTCGACATGGAAAAAAATCTGATCGATAACGTAAGCGGCGGTTCGGACTACATCGAGATCAATGGCCAGAATAAGCATGTGATCAGCTATCTCGGCGACTTCCTCTTCGCGCCAGATAGAATTCGCACACCGGCCAAAGCGCTCTCCGGCGGTGAGCAGAACCGGGCGATACTCGCGAAGGTGTTTAGCCGACCAGCAAACATTCTGGTATTAGACGAACCGACAAACGATCTAGATATCGAGACCCTGGAGTTGCTGGAGGACATACTATTGAAATTTGATGGAACCGTACTACTGGTTAGTCACGACAGGCAGTTCATGGACAATGTGGTTACTAGCCTCATGGTGTTTGAAGGTGATGGTAAGATCGGTGAATATGTTGGTGGCTACAGTGACTGGGCGCGCAAAGGCGGCAAGTTATTTAGTTTCGAGGACAGTGAAAAATCCAGCGGTGGTTCATCGACCAAGCAGTCGATAGAAAAGCCTGAGCCGAAAAAAGCTCCGAGCAAGAAACTTTCCTACAAGGACCAGCGCGAACTCGAGGCGTTGCCTGCAAAGATAGAAGCGCTTGAAATAAGTCAGTCTGAGTTAGAGCAGCACATGTCTAAACCTGAGTTTTACGACAACCAGGACGACGGTGGAAAGTCTGTAGAGGAAACGCTGAAGCAAGTGGCGGAAGTGCAGAGCCAGCTTGAGAAATCCTATGAGCGCTGGGAAGATCTGGAGAAATTGCGAAATTCCTAAGCGCAGATTTGCTGTTAGAGTGGGAGTCGCACGCCTTCAGCCGCAATATTGAATCCCTGCGATCGAACAAACCTACTCTCTTCACTCTCAGGATTCAGTAGGGGATTGGTATGGTTAAAATGTATGAACCAAACCTTAGCGCGTTCTTCACTTGATAATTCGCTGAGCGCACTCATGCTTTCCGAAACGAAGGGGTGCGGAATCTGAGACATGTCGCGACCGGGCAACTCCTCATCGTCATAAAAAGTCGCATCGATCAGTGCATAGTCAATAGATCTCACCAGCTCGGCGAGGTCTGTATCCCACAACGACCACTTATTGATATCCGGAATGAATACAGCAGTCTTATTTGGTCCTGCTATCTCATAGCCCACCGTCTCGGAAAACTCGTCTCTATGTGGAACGAGAAACGGTGTAATGTTGATTCCGATAAAGCTCGCTGCCTGCGCCTCCTGCAGCGCCCCGAGTCGAATATTCTCGAACTCGACTAACTGGCTCCATGGACCATTGTTCTTTAGAAAGCCAAGCATGCGCGGCATGGCGTAGACTGGCTGATTGGAAGCTGACATCGCCTCGTGCCCGAAGAACATCAAGCCGGCATAGTGTCCGATATGAGCATGAGTCAGGAAAACGCCGGTAAGTCGAAAGTGCTCATTGGATGCTTCTAGGTCTAATGCATACAATTGCGAAGGAAGATTCGGTGTAGCCTCGAAGAGAAATTTCTGTCCTGAGTCTGGATTGATAACAGCAATCGATGTTGCTCCTCTACGTAAGCTAGGATCAATCCAACCAGGCAGGCAATGCTCTTCATAGCAGCCTATCTGTGGGTAACCAGCATCCTGTGCAACACCGAGTATGTAGATATAAGGCTCGTTGGTCTGCGCTATGGCAACACCGCCATATAATACTGAGATGAAGACAGTGATAATTCTGGCAAGAGTTTTCATTGGGGCTCGGCAGTTTCAGCTTTTTTGTCTGCTGGTTTGAAATAGCTTGTTCTCCACAGAGCAGCGGCTAAGGTAAGAAATGGGATGGCAACCAACAGGCCGGTTGTAATTCCGCCGTCTCGCGCATCTAGAAAGCTCCAAACAGCCATGCTTGCGGCAATTTGCGCGGTGTACAAAGCGGCCCATGGGAACATCCATGTACGCATTTTCCAGAATCCCCAGAAGCCCGCGCCGTACACGTACCAGTGTAGGAAGCCGCCGGCCTTGGCAGCCCATCCGGTAAAGAGTAGACCGAACCACACCTCTTGATCCTCAGACAGAGGCTTTGAGAAAACGTCCCAGGGCAAATAGATGAACGTCATATACGCACAGAACAGCATCAGTGCATTCATCCAGTGGGGGCGAGTTTTCATGTTGGCTAGTAAGGAGTTAAAGGGCTGCATGTAAGTCACTAATCAATGTGATTGTGTCGCCGATTTTTAAATCGCCGTCTTCTAGAATAATCGCTCTTAGGCCGGCCTTCTCCTTCAGTTCTGGTAGAACCGAACGATGGACGGTGGCGGCAAGAAAGGCGCAGGGATCGCAGTCTTCAATTCCCTGACATAACGCGCTGCCTAGCTTAAATTGTTTGCCAATCAGTCCGCGGAGATCGATTCCGCTGGTTAATACATTGCGTCTAAAATCCGCATAGTCTATCTCTGCATTGTTGTGCTTTAGAAAACCAGCGAGCTCTTCCTTGGAGATCAAGCTGATGTGATTCGATGGCACTTGGTCTCCCACGGCTAGAAATTCCAAGGCGCGTTCGTGATAGCGATCGCCGACTATGCCTTTCCCGGTCTCGAGCCTCGCAGCCTTTATTTCGCGTGGCTGTTTGCGCCGCGTTTTTGTTATGAAGATGTTTTCTACTATTGCGCTCATGCTCATTCTTTCATTCTCGCGTGATTACAAAATGCTAGTTGTTGGACTCTACACTTCTACTTATGCCATCGGTCATCGGAACGTCATCAAGACTAGCTAGATTGATGCCTTCGAAACAGGCAACGTTGTAACCATATTCGTTTAGATTCTTGCGCCGCTGATGATGGGTATAGAAGCCACAGATGGAATATAAGTAGTGACGCGCGACGCGGGTGTTCCACCGATAAAGACTCAGCTTATCATTTCCCTTGGTAACTGTAAGATTGGTAAGCAGGGCGGTTGCCATGATCGCACCCTTGCGGGCGCAGAGTGAAAAATCGCAGCGCTTAAGGGCTTCGCGCCCACCTCGCTGCATACTTCGAAGTCGACCGTGCCGCAATCGCATTTGCCTTTCAGAGTTTGCATCTAACTAGCCCGAGAGTAGAGCCATAACGGCGCCGGCTGGGTCCTTGATCACGCAGAAGTTGCTACCGCCCATTCTGCGTGGCCCATCCAACACTTCGCCGCCCATTTTTTTGCATCTCACTGCGCTGTCGGCAACGCTTTCCACTCGAACATAGATTAGCCACTGACTAGGAATATTGTCATTGCTGCTGCGAGAATGACACACACCGGCAATTGTATCTTCAGTCCCCGGTAAGTTTAGATTGAAGTCACTGTAGGAGCCCATGTCTACATCGTTGCTGGACCAGCCTACTACCGAGGTATAGAATTTTTGTAGCTGTCCGGCATCTGGAACAGTTAGGTCCATCCACTCGACCTTACCGATATTCGACGGTTTCTTTTCAGTAACTGTCTCAGGTTCTTCTGCTGTGTTTCCTGCTTCATCAACCATAGGTTATTTATTCCTTAAGAGAGAATTTTCGTGAATTTTCTTTGGTGATCTGGCTAGGCGCACCTACATTGCCTCAGAATTTCTCATGCCAATAGCTTCCGATGTGTTTATTGTCTCGCGTTCAATCTGTGCCAGATGAGTAGCCGTTTTGTGCCCGCTTCCGGTGATGTTTAGCCACGCGATATGATTAGTTGAAAGCACTCGCAGACTCTCCCAACCCTTGGGAAAAAAATTGATGGTGCCATCGTTTGCCGCGATACCGAAAAAGAAAAATTTCTGCTGCATAATAAAGTTAATATGTTCTTTTTCTAGTTCATCATAACGACGACCCACAGTGATACTTCTTGTTACTGGATCACGAAAAAGTTAATAGGGCGATAATTCAATCTGAGCGTGGCTTACTTGAATTTTTGCTAACTGATCTTAGTCCGAAAGACTAAAAACGTACAGTGCGTTGCCATTGCTCGGATGCCTGATATCCGGCGCAACAACTCGTGGGACAGTCCGTGGGCTAACTCCGCGCGCACCCATTGCGGTAGTCACTGCAATATATTGCTTTCCGTCTATGGCAAAGCTAACAGGGTGACCCTGCACTGATGTGCCAAGCCGTGTCTCCCAGAGTATCTCACCATTACGCGCATCGAAGGCTCGGAAGCGCCGATTGAGGTCGCCGACGAACACAAGGTTTCCCGCCGTGGATATAGTTCCTGTCAAGAACGCCGCTCGTTGTTCGTAACTCCAGACCTCTTCCATAGTGTCTACGTTATATGCTGCGAGTTTGCCCATATTACCGTCTGAACCTGGCATTTCGAACCAGCGACGATTTGCCGCTGTGCCACCGGCACCCTGCACAAGCGGAACTTCTCGTGCCGATATTTCCAAGCAAGACTGGCTCAGAGGGATAATCAGATTCGCGCTAGGTTCGTGATAGGTCATGGAGTGCCAGTCTTTTCCACCGGCTGTGCTCGGGCAAACGCTTATCCATTCGTCCAGTTGCGCATTGGCAATGTCGTCACGATAGGTTACAGCCCCAGTCACAGAGTCTATGTTAGTGAACGCGTTCTGGAAGATAGTCTCCAGATGGGAGATGAACTCACCACTCACTCTATCGTGCTTCCACAGAATGCCGTGCTTGCCGATTGAGAAAACGAGTTTGTCATCGCCCCGATCAATCAGGACACGTTCGAAAACCTCGTCAAGATCCAGCGCTTCGGCGGGCACGTGCTGAAAAAACCAGTCGAGAGTGCCGTCATCCACATTGATGGCTACGGTGGAATTGGTGAATAGACCGGTATCGAAGATTGAGAGATTTCGACTGGCCGGCATCCACGGTTTTTGCTGTGCGGTTCCCCAATAGGTGATTTTTAGCTCAGGGTCGTAACTCCCTGTAATCCAAGTTTCGCCGCCCGCACGAAATATGTCATCTATGTTGCCCCAAGTATCACCGCCAGAATCACCACTTTCGGCTATGGTGTTAAAGCGCCATAGCACCTCACCGTTGTCTGCATCTACCGCGCTGATATAGCAATCTTCCTCGATGTAGCGAGAGCAACCTAATAGGCCTTGGATGATTTTACCGTCGGCTACTATAGGCCCGCTGGAATTCCCGAAGCCCTTGCTGCCATCGGCGATTTCTGTTTCCCAAACCGGCTCGCCTGTACGTGCGTCGAGTGCCAACAATCGGGCATCGGTTGTGGCGTGAATAATCTTATCCTCATAGATCGCGATGTTGCGCATGTCCTCGCTATCCTCAGGACCCGCGTGATGCTCCCAGATTAGCTCGCCAGTCTTCCCATCCAATGCTTGAATTATGTTGCTAGGATTGATCAGATAGATCGTGCCATCGTATACCAGCGGCGAAGGCTCCGAATCGCCATCGTGCATACTCCAGACCCATTCCAGTCGCAGATCATCCACGTTGTCCACATTGATTTGATCGAGAGGACTGTAGCTCCAGGCCTGATAGTTGCGGCGCAGCATCGGCCAGTCACCGGGAGCCGGGTTGCTGAGCATCGCATCGGGAATCGGTCGAAAATTTTCGACAGTGCCAGGAAGGATTACACCGGTAGGTGCAATGCTTGGCGGCGAGACAATCAAATTCGCTACATTGGGAATATTGATCGCTAAAGGGTAATCGGAACTTGCTGTTAGCAGGGGATTGCTGTCGGCGACTCCGCTTCTGCGCATGACGTGAGCAACGATATTGATATAGTCAGTATCGCTAATAGCAGCATTCTCACCCGGAGGCATGTTCGCTTTGATGTAGTTATAGAAGTCACCCGGCGATTGCATCCCCCAACTTGCAAGAAATGCTTGCCCGCTTAGTATTGGGCCTAGCGCGCTGCCTTCGAGACTAGCACCATGGCAGGTCGCGCAGTTCGCGGAGTAAGCCCGCACTCCAGCTTCTGCTTGTGAGCTGAAGCTGGCAACAGAAGTGACTGCACTCCCTCCTTCAATCTCGTTCTCACCGCCGCAGGCAACGAGCAGGCCCAACCCAAGTATTCCTAATGTATGATTTCTTAATTTCATTTTCAGCAATACTCCTTGTGGTTATAGGCGTTGAACTTTGCTCGTGGCGACTAATCGCATCTAGTCAGGAAGAGCAAACACATAGACTGCATTTCCCGAGCGTGGATATTTTATCTCTGTAAGTATTACACCTGGTACAGTTCGCGGGCTAGTCCCACCAAGTGCCGCCGTCACCGCGACATATTGCTTGCCATCTACAGCGAAGGAAACAGGGTGGCCTTGGACAGACGTTCCCAGTCTAGTTTCCCAAACGATCTCGCCGGTAGTTACATCGAAGGCCTTAAAGCGACGGTCCAGATCACCAACGAATACCAAATTACCGCCGGTGGACATCGTTCCAGTATGGAAGGAGGCGCGTTGTTGATAACTCCACACTTCTTCCATGGTATCTACGTTATAGGCGCCAATCTTGCCGAGGTTACCATCCGTTCCGGGCATCTCGAAGAATTTACGGCTAGCAGCGAGTCCGCCACCGCCCTGCACTAGTGCTACTTCCCGCGCCGCGTTCTCCAGACAAGTTTGGCTAAGCGGGGCGATCATTGTGCCAGTAGGCGGATGGTAGGTCATCGAGTGCCAGTCCTTACCGCCGGCGCTGCTCGGGCAGGCTGACGTCCACTCGTTTAGCTGCGCATTTTGAATGTCTTCCCGATAGGTGACGAGACCAGTATCATCGTCGATGTCGGTAAAGGCATTTTGAAATACGGTTTCCGTATAGTCCTGAAATTCTCCGGAAGCTCTATCGTTTTTCCACAGAATGCCGTACTTTCCTAACGAGAAAACCAATTTTTCATCGTCACGATTTACCAGAATGCGCTCGAACACTTCATCTAGATCTAGCGCCTCAGCTGGCACGTGTTGGAAGAACCAATCAAGTTCGCCTGTGTCGGTGCTCACAGCAACAGTCGAATTCGTGAACAGACCTACGTCATTGATCGTCAGGTGGCGACTAACAGGTACCCACGGCTTCTGCTGCGCGGTGCCCCAATAAGTAAGCTTGAGGTCAGGATCGTAACTGCCAGTAATCCATGTCTCGCCACCGGCACGGAACTGGTCGGGCAACTCACCCCAAGTGTCGCCGCCGGGCTCGCTTGCCTTGGCGATAGTATTGAAGCGCCACTCCAACTCGCCAGTGTTGGCATCGTGTGCGCTTATATAGCAGTCCTCAGGTATGTAGCGAGCACAACCCGCAAGTCCGAGAATGACCTTGCCATCGGCTACGATGGGCCCGCTGGAATTAGAGAAGCCTTTACTAGCATCGGCAACCTCTGTCTCCCAAACCTGCTCACCGGTGCGAGCATCAAGCGCTACTAGGCGCGCATCGGTTGTAGCCTGAATGATCTTGTCGTCGTAGATAGCTATGTTACGCATGTCTTGGCGGTTCGCCGGGCCTGCCCAGTTCTCCCAAATAAGTTCACCAGTAGCAGCGTCGAGAGCCTGAATGACATTGCCCGGGTTAATCAGATACATGATACCGCCATAAACTAGTGGGGCAGGTTCAGAATCGCCCTCATGCATATTCCAAACCCATTCAAGAGTCATGCCGCCGACGTTGTCGGTATTGATTTGACTCAGTGGGCTGTAACTGTGGCCGTAGTAGTTGCGGCGATGCATAGGCCAATCGGCCGGATCTGGGTTCTCCAGCATGGCATCATTAACAGGAATGAAGTTCTCTACGGTACCTGCGATTGTTATGCCTTGCGGAGGCTCAGGCTCGGGGCGTGAGCGTCGTTCAACAACCTGCGAGATATTACCTGCAATTTCAAAATCTGTGCTAGCTGTTAGTGCGTCAGTAATTGCGTCTACGCCATTGGAGGACAATATATGCGCGACAATATTGATGTAATCCTCATCGCTTATGCCGTCGTTCCCGCCTGGAGGCATATTCGCTTGAATATTGTTCAATAACAGAGCTGGGGTCTGTGTACCCCACCGCTGCAGAAATGAGTTGCCGGAAAGTATCGGGCCCAGTGTCGTGCCTTCTAGACTCGCGCCATGGCAGGCAGCGCAATTGCTGGCAAATGAGGCCGCTCCCTCCTCCGCCTGCGAAATAAACGCTACAGAGGCTGCAGGTGCCGCACTCTCTCCACCACAAGCAGCGAGTAGCAAGGTTAAGGCGGATGCGGAAAGTGCGCGAGTATTGTTCTTATTGATTAATTTCATGCTAAACCTCAATTAATTTCTGGCAAAAACCCAACCGCGTAACTCGCCGGGAGGATTTGTTTCGCTGTGCACTTGGATATAAAGCTCGTTATTATGCAGTGCCGTGACCTGCTCATCGCTGAGCTCCAATATCGCGCTGATCTCGCCTCCAGTCATCTTTGTCACTTCGAGCTGATGTACGACAGGGCCGGGTTGAGCTGGCGGGCCATTGTGCACATGAGCCATGGTAGCCGCCGAGTTCATGCCAGCGAAATCGCCGGTGACTGTGAGGGTATTTCCGTTAAGAGTCAGAACTACTTCGCCCTCGCCAGTTATCGTAGTAACTGTCTGTGGTGTGGTGGGCATTGGTGAGAGTCTTGCCCGAAAGGTTTCCAACTGTGCCACTGCACTTACAGAAAAAGTCAATGCAAGTGTGCAAGTTATGGATGTTACAAGTATGGAAAAAGTCTTGTGGCCGAGTTTCATAGTTACCTCTTGGCGCGTTTATTTTTATAAGGCTAGTGCTAGCAGTTAGATTAAGTAAGGTTAGTGATAGAAATTACCATTAACTGAGGGAAATAGGAACGTATGACCGCTGTCTTGGGGCTGCGCGCTTATAAAGCGACTCTGTTTAAAGGTAGATAAAAGATGAATTTCAGAAAATGACGCCATCGGATATAAGAAACAAAATAGAAGATCGAACTAAACAACGCTGGCCGCTAGCTTGTCGAAGTAGTGGCAGTCGATAGTGAAAAGCATAGCGCTATACTATGGTGCAATAGTGGCAATTAGCTTTCCCATGGAACTCTCTTAGATTAACCTGATTGTGATGGAGCTTCGCCACCCACTTCAAACTTTATCCCAATTCGTGGCACGACCATTACTGATAGAATTTTGCTGTTTTTGCGTGCCCGGCTGAGTGCGTTAACAAATCTTCGCATATCGGCTCGATTTCTTTTCACTCTGCTAATTGCAGGTCGGGAAATGTCGTAAGTTCCGCATTTTTTGCAGCTCAGAAGCAGTCGATTTCCTGCATCCATTTCTTTGCTCTCAACTTCAATGCTACAACTAATACACTCAGCCATTTCTAATACTCATTATGCGCACATAGTGCTTGTGGGTTGATTGTGTGCTGTATTCTAATCAATTATCGACAATCTAAGTACTACAGAAACACTAATTTCGCCTTTCTCAATCGTAAACTCCGACTGACCGAATGATCTAGGGATACTGATTTTCCAGTAAAAGCGTATACATGATTGCATTCGTAAAAAGTATTATCGCGTAATTAAGAGAGGCCGCTAGCGTGAATTCGTCTATTTCTATAGGCTCGGATAGCATAGAGAGCTAGTATTTCGCATAGTCATGAGCTGTGAACTTGCAGAATTCTATGGGTGTCGAAGTCCGAATAAGCCTGAACCCTCGTTAACTTCATAAAATGTACGCATTGTCTTTGAATCATTAGTCGTAGCGGCAGACGTAAAAGTCATGCCTATAAATATAGCGTTTAATAGAAGCCCAGATCTCTTAGACTAAAATTAGAGACAAGTTTGTATCCCAAGACACAGAGCGCCTAAACAGTGAGACGTTTGGCCAAGAGGGGTTAGTGTGCGTTGAATTTGGATCGAGTCTCTCTGTTCTTTTAGATTACTAAGCAGTATCGCTTGATTAGACGCCTTCGTTCAAAAGAACTGATTGCGCTCCCGATCTTTCTATCATTTTTACTATTGCAGATTGGATAGTCTCATCCTCTCGTATATCACCTGCAGTGGTAAATCTTTCGGTTTGTGGCTGCGCCCCCTCTGCAGCGACAAGCTCAAGGAGAACTCCGTTTGCCGAGCAAGTGTTTGGCCCCGAATAGGTGATTTCAATCGTTGGATAGCCCTGAAATCCCATTTTGGCTTTCTTAGATATTCTCTTTTTAGATTTTTCCAAATTCATAATTATTTTCTTTACCGGATATAACGCCTTTATTAGTAAGTGCTCAACGCACATGCACTGTTATCACTTCAACTGAATGCTAAGCGTCATTGGATAAGCGAAGTTGAACCGGGATCCCGTCGCAGCTTTCGCGACCACCACTAAACACCTCTATTAGCTGATCGGCCCAGCTATACTTTTGCCTACGAAGGTCATGGTAGAGGTCGTGTGAGTCTGGATCTAGAGTGCCTTCGTAAGATTGGGATTGACCTGCGCGATCTAAAACCACATCGTTTGAGATCTTCAGTTGATCCATCCAATAGGACTCTGAACCCCCATGCTCTATCCAGGATGCACCATCGTTATCAACAATCCAAATTCGAATTCGGTTAGACTCGCCATCTTCTTCGGCCCTCTCCAAAGTCACTACTTCTCCCCCGAGCTCAGAAGCGGCAATAGGAATTCCAATGAGCAGGACTGGTATTCCAACTAATAGTCCTAAAAACCAATAGACGTATTTCATAGTTCCTGCCTCTTCATGTGTATATTCAGATGACGCTAGAATTTATTGAAGACAGCACAGCTTCAAACGCGTCCATATCCAACAAATCAACCTGTCCCCGCCGATGTGCACGTAGCTTCTCCTGGAAGCCACAACAATAGTTATGTCAGCTGCACACCATCACATTATAACGAGACTCGTAAACGAGTCCAAATTGGACGCTCTATAAATGCGCAAGAAGGGAAAGGTAGGGTGGCATGGCAATATAAGAAAAATAACAGCGACGTAAATTGGAGTCTATGCTTTCATTCGCTATGCATTGGTAATGTGGTCGGCAGGTGCTTCTTTCAGTTAAGCTTGCGTCGGATTATTCGAGAGCTTTGACAACATATTAGTGCTCTTTCTAGGTCGGTATTCGATTGGCCAGATTCACGTAAATATGGGACGAAATACGAGCATACTTATGCTAAGTGTTTGGTAAGCGAGTGACGCCAGTAGTAATGATGAAGATAATCAGCCATTGAAGGAGCAAGCAAAGCTGATTTTGAGTCTGTCCTTTAGAAGTCACGGAGTCCAGATTTATCTCCCGGAAATGGGTCTGTAGCGATGTTTTTTGCTATGATGCCCTGCTTTCCCCTTAAAAAGTCGTTTAACAAGCATGAAAGCGTTCTATAAAGACTTCAAACTAGGCATTATTGGTGGCGGACAGCTTGGTCGAATGCTGCTGCAGGCCTGCCCTAATTTCAATTTGCATACCTGTGTGCTTGACCCTAGCAAGGAGGGTCCTTGCAGTGGTTTGGCGAGCGAATACACACAGGGGTCTCTATTAGACTATGAGACTGTCTATGCTTTTGGAAAGCATGTTGATTTGATTACTATTGAGATTGAAAACGTTAATATTGACGCGCTCTACCAACTGGAGCGTGAAGGCATCTCTGTTTATCCACAACCGAGTGTGATAGAGATTATTCAGGATAAGCGGGTTCAGAAGCAATTTTTTCTTGATCACGATATACCTACTGCTGAATTTATTCTGGTGAATAATCGTAAAGATATTAAAGCCAATGCAGAGTTTCTGCCTGCTTTTAATAAGCTGGGGAAGGGAGGCTATGATGGAGGCGGTGTATTAAGTTTGGAGAGCGTAGCAGATATAGATAAGGCTTTTGATGATTATGGGCTGCTGGAAAAAACTATTGATTTTGAAACTGAGATTTCTGTAATCGCTGCAAGAAACTCACTGGGAGAAATTGCCGTATTCCCTGCAGTTGAGTGTATATTTCATCCTGTCTATAATTTGGTAGATTATTTGATTGCTCCAAGTTCATTGTCAAAAGAGATTCAGCAAACTGCCGAAGAGCTTGCTAGAAAAGTCATCACAAATCTTGATATTGTAGGGCTTTTAGCGGTAGAAATGTTCGTCATTAAGACAGGTGAAGTACTGGTAAATGAAGTAGCGCCAAGGCCTCATAACAGTGGCCATCAAACAATTAGTGCTAATGACACTTCTCAGTATGAACAACATCTTCGCGCTATTCTTGGTTTGCCCTTAGGTGTAACTAAGATTACTAAGCCTTCAGCAATGGTGAATCTTTTGGGTGAAGAAGGTTATACTGGACCAGCAATATATGAAGGCCTGGAAAAGCTACTGAAAATCGAAGGTTCAAAACTAATTCTATATGGTAAGAAAATCACTAAGCCTCATCGAAAGATGGGCCATATTATAATTCTTGATGATGATATGAACGCACTGAAAGAGAAAGTTCAATTGGTTAAAAAGGCGATCAAAGTACTAGCATGACAAATATGCAGAATTCGAAAGTTGGCATCATTATGGGCAGCAGTTCTGATCTTAAGGTCATGGAAGCTGCAGCTGAAATCCTCAAGGAATTTGATATTGAGTATGAAATGTCAGTGGTATCTGCTCATCGGACTCCAGAGTCGATGATGGACTATTCGAAAAATGCGCGAGCTTTGGGCTTTACTGTGATTATTGCCGGTGCCGGCGGTGCTGCTCATTTGCCGGGCATGGTTGCCGCTGTAAGCACTCTGCCGGTGATTGGTGTTCCCATTAAATCTACGAATTCAATCGATGGCTGGGATTCTGTTTTGTCTATATTGCAAATGCCTGCCGGAGTTCCAGTGGCAACAGTTGCCTTGGATGGCGCTAAGAATGCAGGAATCTTGGCGGCGGAAATCATTGGGACATTTGATGAGTCAGTCGCCGATAAATTGGAGCAGCATAAAAACGCACTGAAAACTAAAGTTCAGGAAATGAAGATCTAGTAGAAATTAGTTTTATCCCAATTATTATTACGAATCCGAACTATCCAGAACTTGCTGTAAACGTTGTCGTGGCTTGCCTTTTACTATTCTATAGTCCAATTCGTACTCTTTAAGCTTTTTAAGATATAGATCGAATAATTCGTCGCGGTTGTGCGGGTTTTCTCGGCGTGGATCGGCTTGCCAAGGAATATTCGAATCACACAAATAATAATGCCTGCAAAAATTATTTTTTTTGATGTTGCTTTCAAAAGTACTATAAATCCACGAGTCGCAGTATCCATACTTCACTTCGCTCCAGATCATAATAACCAGCAAATCAGTGTCGCAAATAATTCTTTCTGGCAAGTGAGAAAGAACCGTTAGTTCCTGTTTGTGTTGTTGCTTGGCAATTTCTAATAAGTCGTGTTGCTGATAAGAACCGTTTCCTTTGAGATAATCTCTGGCAGCTTCTGCAACAAGAGGTGTTTTCCAGTAATTAGCAAGCTGGGTTGCAAGGGTAGTTTTCCCTGAAGATTCAGGGCCCGTAATAACTAATATTTCAGTGCTCATTACAATAACTCTTGTGTACCGCTATAGTTCCCATGAAGGCTATTTCTGCAGTGATGATAACTAAAAAACTGTAAAAAATAACTCCTAATAGAGATAACAGCCAGCTGCAAGAAAGTCGATTGGTAACTGCTAGAGTCCACTACCAATTTTACTCGTGTGCCATTGATCATGGCTATGGAGTTGCCAGCTGCTAAGCCATACCGCCTACTATCCCCGGAAAAATCTCTCTAACAATTGCTTAAGCCAATGCTATACTAGCCCCAGTTCCTTAGGGGTGGTCAATTGACCTGAGATTCTGGCGAGAGCCAGTCAACCCTAGAACCTGATCCGGTTAATACCGGCGTAGGAAAAGGATGCATACCACATCTCATCACACGTCCAAATAATACCGGGTCTCTTAAATTAAATTTTGGAGAGACTCATGTCTAATGCTTTTTACAAACCTACTATAGCCTTACTCTTAGTCGCCCTTCTGAGCTCCACGCGAGGTCTTGCTGCGGCCGTAGAAAATGCCATTGAAGAAATCGTCGTTACAGCAGATTTTAGAGCCAGAAGTGAGTTGGATATGGCGACTAGCGTCACAGTGATGACGGAAGCAGTTATAAAATCTAGGTCAGCCCAGCATTTTGAGGAGTTGGCGAACGCCGTTCCCAATGTTAACTATGCTTCTGGGTCAAATCGCGCGCGTTTTTTCCAGATCCGGGGCATCGGCGAGCGTAGTCAATTTGTAGCACCCATCAATCCCTCGGTTGGCTTTCTCGTGGACAATGTAGATTTTAGCGGCGCGGCCACCATTGCTACCATGCTGGATGTTAAGCAGGTTGAAATACTGCGTGGACCTCAGGGAACGAGATACGGCGCCAATGCGCTAGCTGGCCTGATCAACGTCAAGACTCACGATCCAGAGGATCAGTTTGCAGCGAGTTTGAAACTCGGCGCGGCAGATTACAATACACAAGCGATTACGGCAGTGGTAACCGGGCCGGTTACCGAAAGCGTTAGTGCTCGATTGGCGGTGGGGAGCCATCGATCCGATGGATACTATGAAAACTCATTTCTGCGAACAAAGAGAAATAATTCACAAGACGAACAATCCATTCGTGGGAAATTAAGCGCAGAAATGTCTGCCAATTGGCAGTTGAATTTTTCTCTGTCCCACGTCGATATCGATAACGGTTACGATGCATTTACTCTGGATAATTCACGTACCACGCTCTCTGATGAGCCAGGTCAGGACCAACAAGAATCTCTTGCATTGGCCATTGACAGTAGCTGGCAACTCGATAATTTTGATTTAAAGCTCATCGTGGGTCTCGCCGATTCCGATATGGAATATGGTTACGATGAGGACTGGACCTTTGCAGGCATACACCCAGATGGCTATATGTCACGAGACAATTACATCCGTGATAGGAAAACTCAGAGTCTGGAGTTCAGATTCCTATCCAACGATAGTAGCAGGCTGTTTGCCGATTCAACCGACTGGCTGTTCGGTGTGTACACATTAAAAAGCAGTGAGTCATTGAAGCGAGAGTACACCTTCCTCGCTTCTGACTTTCGTAGCGACTACGATTTTGATACTGCCGCGGTCTTCTTCCAATTGGATTCATCTCTTAGTGAAAAACTTACCCTGGAAACAGGTTTGCGAGTCGAAAGACGCGACACGATTTATAGAGACTCAGAATTGCTTGGCTTTTCGCCCACGGAAACTCTATGGGGCGGTAGAGTTGCTGCCAAGTACCTTTTAAATTCAAATACCATAGCCTACGCCAGTATTGCTCGGGGATATAAGGCCGGTGGGTTTAATACCGATGGCACATTGGATGCAGATTTACGAGAGTTTGGCGAAGAGTTCCTAGTTGAATATGAAATGGGAATTAAATCGAGTTTACTCGAAAACAAATTATATCTTAAAGCGGCTTGGTTTCATGATGATAGGCACGAACAGCAGGTAAAGAGTTCCATTGGAAGAATTCGTGCCAACGGAAGTACTGAATTTGTCGATTTCATAGGTAACGCGGCCGAAGGGACAAATAACGGTGTAGAATTTGAAGCGGTTTGGTATCCCTCAGAGCAATTGGGTCTAACAGCCAGTTTAGGGTTGTTGGATGCGACCTTTGACTCTTTTGTGAATTCTGCAAATCAGGATCTATCAGGACGTGATCAAGCCCATGCGCCGGGATATATGGCACATTTTGCAGCTGATTATAGTCTAGGTGCCTGGTCTCTTTCAGTTTCACTCGATGCGAAAGATGATTTCTATTTTTCCGACAGTCATAACATACAAAGCGATCCCTATGAGCTGTTAAATATGAACCTCAGCTATTCTAGCGAACAATGGACCCTGAGTTTTTGGGGACGTAATCTTACCAACCAAGACTACGCTGTTAGGGGGTTCTTCTTTGGGGAGTTCGGCAATGATCCAAGAAAAGGATACGCCCCTGAGCCCTATGTTCAATTCGGTGAAACACGAATGGTTGGAGTTAGCTATGAGGTCCAGTTATGAAAGCGTCAGTTGATATAAGCCTCTATCCATTGAAAGATGAATATATCCCCGCTATTAAGGAATTTATCGAAAGAGTGCAGCGATACCCCGAGGTCGCGGTGGTACGTAATGACCTCTCGACGCAGCTCTATGGTAACTATGAGCTGATAATGGATCTTTTGAAAGTTGAGGTTAGGCTAAGCTGGGAGAAATACGGTAAAAGTATTTTTGTTATCAAACTACTGGGAGACGATCTCCGGGGTCTCTCAAGTGATTGAATTTCTGAACACTGTCGGGGAGCAATTCCTGCTAAATTCATTGCTGGAATTATCAGCAGTAGTGTTTGCGATTGCCTATCTTGTTCTGGCGGTCAGAGAAAATATTCTTTGCTGGTTAGCAGCCAGCGTTTCTACATTCATTTTTTTGTACATCTTCTGGGGCGTGAATCTCTATATGGAGTCTGGTCTGCAAGTTTACTATATTGCCATGGCAGTCTTCGGCTGGTATCAGTGGCGAAGCGCCAAGGACGGTTCGACGAACTTACAGGTTTCGATGTGGAGTATGCGGCAGCATTTAACAGCCCTAACCCTTATCGCCTTGCTTACCTTTATATCAGGGTATCTGCTGAATTCTGGAACCGATGCTCAACTGCCATATTTAGATTCATTGACGACATGGGGAAGCGTTGTTACTACCTATATGGTGACGCGCAAGATATTGGAAAACTGGATCTATTGGCTAGTGATTGATTCTATTTCAATCTATCTGTATATCGATCGTGAGCTGTATTTCACCGCAATACTGTTTGCTGTGTACATAGTCATTATCTTTTTTGGCTGGCTCACCTGGTCAAAAAGATACCAACCGAATATGAAAACCGTTTAAAGCAGGCCCTAGGCTCCTAGACAAGATCGTGGTCCATGGCCAATTTGTTATTAGGCTCACTAATAGTGAATTGCTATTTATCTTATCAATTTCGACATCTTGAATAATTTTTTCAAGATATAAATAAGCTAGTTCATTATTCTGAATTTCCTGGCGCCACTGCTCTGCTGCAAAAATATAACGAGAATTGTTTCTGAGGAAGCGGGCATGACGCTGTTCACTGGCAGCTGAAATTTTCGGCAATCCAATTGTCTGGATTGTTCTCTCCACCAGCAGGGCCGCTGAATCTAGCCTGCTGTGGGAATGTGCAGAGTGGCCGCTCATCGTCGATGTCGCCGTCGGTGCTATGCGTCACTGTTAGTGATTCGGGTGCTATGCCATTCTCTACCCAGTCTACGAGTGGAACGAGTTTGTCCCAGTTGTTTGGGCCGGGGCCACCACCGCAGTGGCCCATGCCGGGGGCTAGGAATAGACGCGAGGAATCATTCGCGTCGTTGAAGCTACCCTCGAAGGTAGCGTCTACCATATCCTTGAAGTAGTTGACTGTTGCCGTAGCGACAGAGAGAGCGTCGCTGAGTCCGTGATAGACGATGAGCTTGCCGCCGCGGGTCTTTAGGAAGCTGGAAAGGTCAGGATCGGTCGCGTCCATGATGGAGCTCATTAATTCAGCATCACCGTTGGTGAAATCATCTACGCTGAAATCTAGCCAGTGAAATTCCGGATTCATGCCATCGGCTCGCGCTGAGTAATTAGGGTCGTTTAGATTCGGTATCGTTACGCCGGGGTCTTGTTCATAGAAGAGGTAGTTAACGTGGTCACCGGCGGGGCCTCTTAGCATGCCGGGTGCCATGCCGTTGCTTTCACTAGGAATGAATAGACCAATCCAGTCGAGTTCCGATCCTTTGGTCTTGCCAGGGTAAATGATGGTGCCATTGCTGTCGTAGGGTCCGCTATAGAAGTCTGCGATGGTCTGGATTTGTGCTTGGTTAAAACATGCGCCGGTGGATAATGAGGGGCACATGAAGTCGGATAGATCTAGGCTTGGATTGAAGTCGCAGGCTAGTGGATTGTTCAGTACGCCGTCACGTATACCATCGTTGGCATCGCACTTCTGTAGCACTGCATCATTGAGTATCCGAACGAGTTCTACGCTATCTCGTTGCCCGTCACCGTTGCTATCGATTGCGAGATTTCCAGCGAAGTTGTCCTTGAACATGCGCTGCAAATTCCAGGTGCCTGCCGCATTCATCGCCTGGTAGTAGTTAACCGGTGCGCCAGCGACGATGCCGTCGAAATCGTTCGGGTATCTCTGTGCCTCCATAAGACCCTGGCGTCCGCCAGTGGAACAGCCCTCGAAGTAGGAGTAGTCAGGGACTCTATTGTAGTAGCTTTTTACTAACGTTTTACCAGCCATGACCGTTAGGTGCACTGCACGGTAGCCGAAGTCGATCTCCGCCTGACGGTTGTTATAGCCGAAAGCCGAACCGGGTTCGGTGCCACTGTTGTGGCCGGTGTTGCTGTTTGTCACTGCGTAGCCTTCGGCTACTCTGTGGTTGGCAAAGTCTAGATCGCCGTCCTTGCCACCATCGCCCCATTGCAGAAAGCGCCCGTTCCAATTTCCGATCAGGGGTAGCTGTGCGTGGAAGTGAATAGCTGGGGAGATGATGCCGCGCACATAGCAATAGTGAGAATTCGATTGATCGTTTTCTCTCACGGTTGCTTCAGTGATGGTAAGATTGCGTACCTGTTGCAGCGCCTCACAAGCTTGAATTTGCTCTAAAGAAGCTGCTTTTGCCAAGCTACTACTGGGCAAGGCAGCTAGACTGGTAACTAGGCATAGCGCAGATAGATAGCTGTGCTTTAACCCGGTTAAAAGTGACGGATAAGTGAAAGCGGGTATCTCGATCTTAGTCATAATAGTACCTTTCTTATTTTTAGCTAGCCTTAGTAGGCTGTTTTCGAGCAATAATTTGACTTTAACATTTTAAGCACTGATGAGTAAAAGCCGTGTGTGGAAGATTTAATCTGATCGATAATTCCGAAGTCAAGTGGCTCAGCAAGGCTCTGGGTATAGAGCTCCACGATGAACATGCCAGCCGCGATATCGCGCCGGGTGGCGACATCGCGATAGTTCATGAGCGCGCTGGAGCGCGCGTAGTTTCTACAGCCACGTGGTGGCTGTTTCTGGATAATGAGACGCTAAAACCCAATTACAAATATGCCAGCTTCAATTCGCGCTCAGACAAACTCTTTAGCAAACGCGCTCTAGCTTACAGGCCTTTTCGAGAGTCGAGATGCCTGATTCCCGCCAGTGCCTTTGTAGAAGGCTTGGGCGATAAAAAGACTTATCATAAAATCGAGCTAGAAGGCTCAGCCATCGCGTTCGGCGGTGTGTTTAAGGAGTATCTAAAGACGGAAAGCGACGAAGTAATCTATTCCGCGTCGATCATTACACTGCCCCCTCTGAGTCCGCAATGGGACGATATTCATCCCAAGTCATTGCCACTGATGATAGATTTCGAAGACGAAGAATTAGTCTTAAGATGGTTAGACCCCAGCAATCATGATGTAGGGCAGTTCGCGGCCTTGTTAGAATCGACAGTCCTAAAGCCGATGAAGGTAACGAAAATCGACAAGCCTAGCCGCTGGAACCCAATTGAAGAAAGCTTCATGATTATGAAGTAGTCACAAACCCCAGTCTGAACAAAATAACCGAGTTGAATTTATGGAAAGTATTGCATGCAGTAAAATGTTCGGTGGTGAGCAACGCCGTTATAAACACAAGTCAGAAACGCTTTCCTGTGACATGCATTTTTCAATTTACCTGCCGCCGCAGGTGAGCGAAGGGCGGGTACCGGTTCTGTATTGGTTGTCGGGATTAACAGGGACTGACGAGAATTTCGTGATAAAGGCTGGCGCGCAGCGCGTCGCTTCGGAGCTTGGGCTCGCTATTGTTATGGGGGACACCAGTCCAAGAGGCGAAGATGTGCCCGACGACCCAGAGCAGGCGTATGACTTTGGTCTTGGCGCAGGTTTCTATCTCAACGCTACTCAGGCCCCGTGGAACAAGCACTACAAAATGTATGACTACGTCATTCAGGAGTTACCGGCCCTCATCAATGATAACTTTCCTGTAGATCCATCGCGGCAGTCAATATTCGGCCACTCTATGGGTGGCCATGGCGCATTGAGCATAGCGCTAAAGAATCCTGACCGATACAAATCGGTATCTGCCTTCGCGCCGATAGCATCTCCCATCAACTGTCCTTGGGGATACAAAGCTTTTAAAAGTTACCTAGGCGAGGATGTTTCTACATGGCAAGAATATGACTCCGCCGCTTTGATCGCTAAGGCCACAACCCATCTACCTATGTTAGTAGATCAAGGCACAGCAGATGAGTTCCTCGGCAATCAACTCAAGTCCGAGTTTCTGCTAGAGGCAGCCGAGAAAGCAGGCTACCCGTTAAGGTTCATTGAACGAGAAGGCTACGACCACAGCTACTTCTTCATCGCCAGTTTTATAGAAGAGCACCTACGTTTTCACGAGAAGATTCTAAGCGCTTAGTTCTGAAAAAATAGTAGGCTTACATTGCGAGCAAGATAACTAGGCCACATACAACGACGGTGATTTGACTGCGGCGGTCTGTTAGTGCAAACAACACTGGGTCTTCATCTAGTTCTCCGCGCCGCGCGATCGCCCAGATATGCCCTAGCAAAAAGAGAAGAAGAGGGCAAATGGCCCACAACAGTAGAGGATTGTTGTAGAGCCCGGTTGTCGTGGGTGCGTTGATGTAGAACGCGAATACAGCCACAGCTAAAAGGCCAGAGCCGCTCCCGATGGTGGCTAGAGTCTGCAGGTTCTCGACGCTATAGCCTCTCCCTTCGATAAAGGACTTACCCTGATTCTGTAGGTTTAGGAATTCCGTATAGCGCTTCACCATTGCGAGCCCCAGAAACAGGAAGAACGAGAAGGCGAGCAGATAGTAGGTGGTGACTACCGAGATAGCGGCTGAGCCTGCGATGATTCTGCAGGCATAAAGAGAAGCGAGGGTTAGCACGTCAATTAGAAACAGGCTTTTCAGCAGCAAGCTATACGCAGTTGTCATCAACCAATAGGTGATCAATGCGAAAAAAAATTCAGTAGGTAGCCACAACGCGATTAGGAAACCGAGAATCAGCAACAACGGCGCGCCTATAAAGCCATAGATTAAAGATAGGTCGCCAGAGGCGAAGGGTCGCCGATATTTTGATTGATGCTGTCGATCGCTATTTACATCGAGCATATCGTTCAGCAGGTACACGCTGGACGCAACGAAGCTAAAGCTAAAAAATGCGACACAAGCTTGCAGCAGGAGATTCGGTTGATTCAATTGGTGAGAAAGAATCAGTGGCAGAAATATCAGTGCGTTCTTCAGCCACTGATGCGGTCGTATCGCCTGCCAAAATTTCTTCAACGTCGATTGGGGTGCATCGAAGTGCTGAACTTTTTCGCTCCTGTGCTGCAGGTTTGTAGCGAGCGATTTTTTACAGTTGACGAGAATAACTTCGCGGGCTTCAGACCACACCGCGATATCGTCTTTTGAGTTTCCTGCATACACAAACTCGCTTCCCGGGTCTAGTTGCAGTATCCGTGTTACCTTATTCTTCGATTTCAGGTTGTGATCTTCGTCGCTACCCATAGCGTCGATGAATAATCCCAGGTGATCGCTCACCTGCCTTACAGGCAACTGATTTGATGCAGAAATAAGTACGATGTTGCGTCCGCGCTCCACTTCCTTTTTTAGGTAGTCGTTGAATTCGGTATTCAATGGCAGTAACTCTACGGGGATGTGAACGCGCTTGGCTAATTGATGCTTTAGGTTTGCTTTTCCTTTAATTAGCCAAATTAGAATCAGCAGCGCTTGCAAAATATTCTTCTTGAGCAATAACAAAATCGACTCATACAGGAGGTCCGTTTTGATTACGGTGCCGTCTAGGTCGACGTAGAGCGTTGATTGGTTGAGCGAGTTTGGCACGTTAGTCTGAGGAACTTCTCTGTTTAGAATTTTAACCGTTTGAAAATAAATTCAGGAATCGCACTGACTACGAACATGATAACTCGCCAGTAGCCGGGAGCGTACACAGTGTGACTGCCGCGGCGGATGCTTTTCACAATTTTTTGCGCGATGCATTCCGGGCTAGACCACAGTGGGCCTTTAGGGAACTGCGCCGTCATAGGCGAATCCACAAGACCCGGTCTTATGTCTACAATGTTTACGTTGTACGCAAGCAGCTTGCCGCGCAAGCCTTGCAGATAGGTTGAAACAAGGGATTTCGCGGCGCCATAGACGAAGTTGGGCTGCCGGCCTCTGTCACCCGCAACGGAGGTGATGACCGCGATCGAGCCCTGCTGCTGTTCGATAAATTTAGGAGTGAGTTCGGTTAGCAATGAGATAATACTAATTCCGTTTGTGTTTATCTCTTTCTGTGCCTGTTTGAAGTTTTGCTCAACTTTTTCTTGATCGGGCAGGGAACCATGACAGATGAGGGCAATATCGATGCCCCCTAGTTCAGTAAACGCGGCATCCAGTATTTTCTCATGTTCCGCAAACTTATTGAGATCAAGTACGCTGTGGCTTACCGTTGATGCTCCGCGCACGAGCAAGTCGCTGGCTAACAAAGCTAACTGATCATCTCGGCGTGCAATTAGATGCAGTGAGCAACCAAGTTCCGCATAAATTCTGGCAGAGGCTTTCGCGATTGCCGACGTCGCACCGATGATAAGAATCTTCATTGGGTCAATCCCAGTCTGTTCGATTGTAACGACGCGAAACGATTTTTCGGATCATATTTGTTCTTGATAGCCATAAACTTTTCCCAGTTTGGATAGCTTTTCTTAAACATTTCCTCACTCATGCGGGCATCTTTCGCGAGATAGAGTCTACCATCGTGGGCCAATACGATCCGATCCAAATCTTCTAGTAGTGAAAACAGAGTAGGTTCATTCTTAAAGTCTAGGGTCAGCGTATAACCGGATCTCGCGAATGATAGTAGATTCTCATTTGACTCACCAAACTTCTTCAATACGGTAAGAAAAGAACCTTTGCCTTTCTCAGAAATTTTTTCTAGAACAGTTGTTATACAATCAAGCGCGCTCTCACTGGGAATAACAAACTGGTATTGCAAGAAACCCTTCGATCCGTATAGGCGATTCCAATTCGAGATTCTGTCTAGCGGGAAAAAATAGTTATTATAACCTA
Organism: uncultured Pseudomonadales bacterium; assembly: GCA_949372635.1. Classification (GTDB taxonomy): domain Bacteria; phylum Pseudomonadota; class Gammaproteobacteria; order Pseudomonadales; family Pseudohongiellaceae; genus UBA9145. The sequence goes on along the minus strand of CASIAB010000002.1, from coordinate 268,977 downwards.
GCGTAGTGCTTCTCTTCTTTTTTTTCTGCGCGCCAAAGTAACTCGCGTTAAAAGCAGACATAGTCGTCTTGTTGAGCAGAAACGATGGAGTAGAGAACGGAACGCCTAAGCCGAACCTTTCGCCATACATGGTGTCGATTTCCATATTCTTCGATTCGGCGTGCTCACCTAAATACAAGACGGACCGGCCCAAATTCTTATCAGTGGCTAAACAGTCCAGCCAGGCGACAGAGTATTTGCTGTCGGCGTTATCTTCAATGTGTTCGAAGCATTCGGCCAGATTGTTGGCGATAAGACTTCGTTGGTTAATATAGCTGCTAGGGATGGAATCCAGAGAGAGGGTCGCATCACTGATTACTCCGGTGAGCCCCATTCCTCCGCAAGTCGCCCGAAATAGCTCGGGGTTCTCCTGCTCACTACAAGTCACTAATTCACCCGATGCAAGTACGAGGCTGATTTTCTGAACGTGTGCGCAAAAGCTGCCGTCTAGGTGATGGTTCTTCCCATGCACATCGGCAGCTATTGCTCCGCCTACGCTTACTGCCTTTGCTCCAGGCAATACGGGAAGAAAAAGGCCGCGAGGGATACAGATTTTGAGTATGTCGCCTAGCTTTACGCCGGCGCCACAGCGAAGGACATTCTGCTGCTGATCGAGTTCAAGGAAGTTATCTAAGAATCGGCTACTGACTAACTGTTCAGCGAGTGCGCTGTCGCCGTAGCTGCGACCGGAACCACGGCCAATGCACGAGGCCGACTTCTTCTGCGACGCGATAAACTTCTGCAAGGCACGCGAATTCGCGGGCTGAATCAATTCTGCTGTCGTCTTGGGGTAACGCCCCCAGCCCATGGCTTCCATTAATTTATCCTGTCGCCCTCAGGCTTGCTGCGCAAATACATATCGCTTATCAAGCTGATACTTTACACTATATCCGATGGACAATCCGAAGATGGCTCCCGTATAGCGAGCGATCTTGCCGCCTATGAGCGCGTCGAAGCCGAGTTCGAAGCCCCAGAAGATTGCTGTAGTGGTAACCCCCGTAAGTCCGTACAAAGTAAACTTTCCCAAGTCTTCGCGATGTGATGTGGTGATGAACTGGAAGATATATTTTTTATCGAGCAAATACTTACTCACTAGCCCTGTGAAAGTGCCAAACGCAATCGCCAGATAGGTGGTGAAACTGCCATCGTAGGTTCGAACCACTACTTCCTGTGCTGACAGATTGAGCAGCGTTGCAAGAACGGCGAACAGGCTATATTTGATGGCAATTGTCATTGGTTGGAGTTGCAGTAAGTATCTTCGTAGCTATTTACACAGGTTATCGGCCCGGACGGAAGGACTGTTATGCTCGAAGTGAGCGCTACACCTATAATTCTTATTTTACTAAACTCGCCCAGAAGGTTCTATGTCAGATATTCTACTATTTACGCAGGCTCTCGCCCGAGATGCCGGCAAGCTGATCGTCGATGAGCGCGCCACTGCTGCGCTGACTCACGAGTATAAGAACGGTGATGAGCTAGTTACCAACGCGGATATCAAAGCTGATCAATTTATTTGTGAGGCGATTGCACGGCAGTTTCCAGGCCATCAAATTCTTTCAGAAGAATCGTCACCAGATCTGGTTGCGGTTCAGAAAATCACGACTCCCCTGTGGATCATTGATCCTATTGACGGCACAGTAAATTATGCGCATGGGCACAATCATTCGGCAATCTCCATAGCATATGTAGAAGATTCTCAGACCAAGGTGGGAGTGGTGTATAACCCATTCAGCGAAGAGCTATTCTATGCGGAATCGGGCAAGGGGGCTTTTCTGAATGGCAATCCGATTTCTGTATCGAGCGAGTTCGAGCTTAGGCGTTCTTTGATCGCCACTGGGTTTCCCTATGACAAATCAACTCTAGCTCCCATGATCCCGCGTTTATACGCGGTGTTGGCTAACTGTGCGGACATCCGCCGCATCGGGTCAGCGGCATTGGATATTTGTTTCTTGGCTATGGGCAGGCTAGAGGGCTACTACGAGAGCCTCAGTATTTGGGACTTCGCTGCCGCGCGTTTGATAGCTCAAGAGGCTGGTGCCGAATGCGGTCATTTCAGCGAGGTGCCGTCTGGCATCGATCCACAGTTCTATGACCGCGACATTTTAATCTCCAATCCCACTATCTATCCATTGCTTAGGGCGCTGCTGCAAGAGGCTGATAACGCCTGAGATAGCTGCTGCAAGGGGGGAGTTAATGTGCTTGATAAGACACACAATTTACTCGATGAAGCGAATTGGTTTTCGTTGACTGAAATCAGCTAAATTCGTAGAGTAGGAACTATGCTCGACGAGTTAGCTCTCGTTGTACCGTCTCGATTCTCGAATCCCATGCGGCTTTCAGAGATAACTGATAAGTGAAAGTTGAGGAGAAAAACAAGTGAAGGACGTCAAATTATTAAAGGCAGCAATTGTAGCGCTTCTGTTGATTCCCGCAATCAGCAGCGCGGCTGACAGAGTGGGAGATTTTTCACTCCTTGACCAAGATGGCTACCACCACAGCATGAGCTGGTACGACGATCATAAAATGATTGCTCTACTGGTGCAGGCTAACGACAGCCAGGCAGCAGCAGATGCATTGCCGGCGTTCGATGCCTTGAAGGCAAAGTACGATGGCCAAGGCGTTGAGTTCATGATGATCAACCCTATGGGAAAACACAATCGCAGCGCGGTACAAGCCAAAGCGGCAGTATACGCAGTAGACATACCCATCCTGATGGATGATGCACGTGTAATCTCCGAAGCGCTCGGCATCGAGCGAGCCGGTGAAGTACTTCTTTATAACCCACGCTCCTTCATGGTTGAGTACCAAGGTAGTGTCGCCGCCTCAGAGAAAGCCATTCAAGAGGTTCTGGCGGGTGAGGACGTAAGCGTAGCCTCGGTCGCAACAAGCGGCCCGGTAATTAGCTATGCTGCTACTGCAGTGCCTTCCTACATAGCAGATATTGCACCGATACTGGCAGACAACTGTGCAACCTGTCACCGCGAGGGCGGCATCGCTCCATTCGCGATGGACAGCCATACAATGGTCCAGGGTTGGTCTCCAATGATTCGCGAAGTTTTGATGACTAAGCGCATGCCACCGGGTCAGATCGATGGTCATATCGGTGAGTTCATCAACGATCGATTGATCACTGATGAAGAGGTTAGAAATGTAATCGCATGGGCCGACGCAGGCGCACCTAAAGACGGCGATAGCGACCCACTGACAGAATTAACTTGGTCTACGTCTAAGTGGAGCCTGAGTGATAAGCCTGACTTGGTCCTCAAAGTACCTTCGCAGCAGGTTCCTGCTACTGGTGTCTTGGCGTACAGAGATGTTGCGGTGAATATTGATCTTGACGGTAAAGACCGCTGGATACGTGGCAGCGAGTACATTCCGGGTGATCGTACCGTGCTGCATCACACTATTAACTCCCTGAACTTTCCTGAAGAGGTTGGTAAGCGAATTGGAGCGCTAGGGCGCAATAATCCGGACAAGGGCAGCATTACCCCCTATATCCCAGGCGGCACGGCGGCATTCAACCCTCCTAACACTGGCGGTCTGTTGAAAGACGGCTCAGTCTTGAATCTTAATCTTCACTACACAACCAATGGTCGCGAGACTGTCGATGAGAGTGAAATAGGATTGTGGTTCTACCCAGAGGGTGAAATACCGACAGAGAGAATGTCAGGTCGATGTGCCTGTATTTTTCCTAACACCTGGACGAATATTCCATCAAATGACCCTGCTTTCGAGCAGACGGCGACGATAACCATTGGCAAAGATGCTAACATCTATAGTTACTTGCCGCACATGCATTTCCGCGGGAAGTACATGCGTTTCTTCGCAGACTACCCAGATGGCTCAAGTGAAGAGTTAATCAATATCGCTCAGTTCAACTATGCTTGGCAGATGAGCTACACCTATGCCGAACCAAAGTTTGTGCCAGCGGGTACTAAGATTACCGCGGTAGGCGCGTTTGATAATTCCGCGCAGAATCCTGCGAACCCTGATCCGGAGAGAACGGTTCCCTGGGGACAGCAGAGCTGGGACGAGATGTTTTTCGGAGCGGTTCAATGGAAAAACATAGATCAAGGTGGTAACTAGTACACGTTACTTAACTAGGTTCTAGATAAAAGCTCGGCCACGTAGGTGACCGGGCTTTTTTGTGGGTAAACGCAGCGCAACAGAGGCTGAATTCCCTTAAAAGTCGGTTCGAAGCACTCTAACCCATTTGATCCCTCTCATTTCCCAACTTTTCATGATCTAGTCACTTGTAAAAAACAAGTCACTAAGCTACGCTTGCTCTATGATTAAAAAGCTTTCAAGTTCGGTCGCTAAGCGGAGTCCCTGTCCTGTTGCCACGGCCTTGGATTTGGTTGGTGATAAATGGACGCTGCTAATTATCCGTGATATCGGGTTTTTTGCTCGGCACCGCAATAAAGATTTCCAGCAGGGGGTTGAGAGCATTCCAAGTAACATATTGGCCAGTCGTTTAAAAATGCTGCTGGAGAATAAGCTGATTCGCAGGATTCCTTATCAAAATAATCCACTGCGATACGAATATTTCCTAACGGAAGTAGGTGAGGGCCTCCTGCCAGTGGTTAAAGCGATGGCAAAATGGGGCGAAGTTCATGTCGCTGGGTCTCGAATGCCGCGCCGGCTGCAATAGGCATCACTGTTTTAAACACGGTTACGTTAGACACTTGCATAATGCAAGTGACATGCTGGGGCCAGTATAAATGATCCTTACGGGTCTAGTAATTTAATAATTAAGGAAATTTTTATGGTCGATATGTCAATTGCAGAGCTTCCGGCAAGAGCTGAGCACCATGATTTCAATACGCCTATACGCCGAAAAATGCGAAAAATGCTAGACATAGTTGGCTGGACCGTTGTGTTGCTTCTGCTATTCGTCGGTTTAAGCTCCTTGGTCAGTCGGGTTGTACTTCTAAATAGTGAATTTTCAAGGGAGGTAGTCAATATTGGAAATGGGGTCAGTAATTTTGATATTCGTTATATTCAGCACTATTTCGTTGCTGGGGTTCACTTGCTATTTGGACTTATCGTCTATGTCTTCGCACCTTTTCAGTTCATGACGAGTATTCGTAAACGATTTATTGGCTTTCATCGCTGGTCCGGTAGAGCTTGGATGATTAGTGGTGCGGTAGCTGGATTCACAGGAGCATTCTTTGGAGTCGTTTGGCCGTTTACAGGTCATCAGGGGTTTGGGCTGCTGCAAACCGGTATCAACGCTATTATTGGCCCTTACACATTATTCTGCTTGTACAAGGCTTATAGCAATATCCGGGCACGTAATTTTGGCGAACACAGAGAGTGGATGATCCGAACTTTTGCGTTGATGTTGGGTGTGGCGACGCAGAGAGTATTAATGATAGTCCTCACCGTGTTTACGGGAATAGGTCGAGAACCCATGTTTGCGCCCGCTATGATTGCTGGCATGATTATCAATATTGTTGTTGCTGAATATTGGATCGCTTTGACTAAAACTCCTGGCAGGGGTCATCGGCACTGGAAAGATCTCGATAGGAGAACGGCGTCTTGATTAAAGTGTTTGCAATTGAGCTAAAGGGAAATAGCGACAAATAAAGGAGTAAGCTATGAAGCCAGTTTGTTTGGTTATCGGAGCGGGTGCTGGAATTGGCGGCACAGTTGGCAAGCGCTTTGCTCAGGAAGGTTATCACTCGGTACTGTGTCGGCGCAGTGATGAAGCGGGCCTAAATAAACTGGTTTCGCAGATAAATGAAAATGGCGGAGAGGCGTCGGGGTTTCTCTTGAATGCTGTGGATGAAGGCAGTATTGAAGAACGTATAGCGGAAGTAGAATCTCAGATCGGACCGATAGAAGTAGTAGTCTTTAATCTTGGTGCGCAAATCGGCAATCGTTCTCTTCAAGATACTTCATATAAAGTGTTCGAACTAGGTTGGAAGATGGCAACATTTGCCCTATTTAGAACTGCATCCACACTGTTCCCACTCATGGAAAAACGCGGCAGAGGTACACTGTTGGTCACTTCATCCACTGCAGCTGTTCGTGGCAATGCCCAACAGCATTCGCATGCTGCGGCTATGGCTGGGCGACGTATGCTTTGCCAGTCCTTAAATGCAGAATATGCCAGTAAAGGTATTCATTTGGCCCACATCGTCATTGATGGCTCTGTTGATGCGCCAGATACGCTGGGGAAAATGATGGGTGCTGAAAAATTTCAACAATTACGGCAAGAGAAAGGCATGGAGCACGATGGCTTGATGCTGCCGGAGAAAATCGCGGATACTTACCTCCACCTGCATCAGCAACACCGGTCAGTTTGGACACACGAATTGGATCTTCGAGCGTTCTCGGATCTTGCGTGGTGGAATCATTAAGTCTTGCGTCAGAATTTGGTACATCAGAATCGAAAAACCGTGACGATTCTGGCATTATGAGTTTGGTGCTATTTAACGAATAGCCTATCGCAAGCCAATTATTTAGAAGCCACATTATGAGCGGAGCACAAATTACGCTTTGGGGTGCCGGGACCAGTCGCACCATTCGACCGATCTGGGTCGCGGAAGAACTAGGCCTTAGTTATGCATTGATACCAATTGGGCCTAGAACTGGTGAAACTCAAACCGAAAGCTATACAGAGTTAAATCCCAAGCAAAAAATTCCTTTTCTTGAAGATGGTAGCTTGCAGTTATCGGAAAGCGTCGCGATTAGTCGCTACCTGGTTAATCGTTATGGGACAACAGCCACAATGGCGCCGCCGGCTTCTATTGAAGAGCAGGCGAAGGAAGATGAATGGCTTAGTTTCATTTACGGTGAACTGGACGAGACGAGTCTGTATATCTTGAGACGCCACGGAGCACTGGCGGCCATCTATGGCGAAGCACCAACTGCTATCACCGCGGCAAAACAGTATTTTCAGAAGCAAGTGGCTGTTGCCGATACGCACTTGCGAGAGACTCAGTACCTAGTCAATAACAAGTTTGGGGTTGCTGATGTTTTTCTGACTACTTGCCTAGTTTGGGCAGAGTCGAGCGGCATCGGCTTGTCCGAGAGCTTGAAAAGCTATTTGCAGCGCATGCTTGCAAGAGAATGCTATCAAGCAGCTAAGGCACAGAACACTCTGTAGTTAACAATACGAGAGGAAAGGCAAATTTAATGGGACCTTTGCAGGGTATTAAAGTACTAGATTTAACTAGCATGGTATCGGGGCCGGTGGCTGCCATGATGCTGGGGGATCAGGGCGCTGACGTCATCAAAGTCGAACCCACCCATGGAGAGCAGTTGAGGCATTTGGGCGAGCAACACAATGATGTTACAGCAACCTTTTACTCCTGCAATCGCAACAAGAAATCTCTCGCCATTGATTTAAAAAGCGATGCCGGCAAGGAAGTGCTTTGGAAGCTTATCGATGATGCTGATGTTCTACTGCAGAATTTTCGTCCGGGCGCCATCGAGAGAATGGGTTTTGCTGAAGAAAAAGTCAGAAAGCGCAATGCAGAAATAATTTTTGTATCCATTAGCGGCTTTGGTGAAAAAGGTCCCTACGCTCACAAGCGAGTTTATGATCCGATTATTCAGGGCCTTTCGGGCGCTGCGGACATTCAAGCAAATCGAGAAACTGGCCGGCCGGGTATGTTTCGCATCATCATCGCCGATAAAATTTCCGCCTTAACTGCAGCCCAGGCTATTTCAAGCGCGCTGTTTCATCGAGAGAGGAAGGGCGAAGGTCAACATATCAAGCTGTCCATGCTGGATGCGACTGTGGCCTTCTTTTGGCCGGAGGGAATGAGCGGACTCACCTTCGCCGAAAAGGAGGCTGATCACAAGAAATCATTCTCCTCAATCGACCTGATCTATGAGAGCCGTGATGGTTATATTACTATGAGCACCGTCTCTGATAAGGAATGGGAAGGATTTTGTAACGCAGTGCAGCGTCCGGAACTCATTGCTGACGAGCGCTTCGCTACAGCGATGGCCCGCCGTCAAAATATAACAGTGAGACGAGAAATAGCCGGTGCCGAATTATCAAAACACAGCACTCAGGATTTGCTAGAAGTACTGGATTCTAACGATGTGCCCTGCGCTCCCATACTCAGCAGGCAGGAATTATTGGACCATCCTCAGCTAGTGGAGGGCGGTACAGTCAGCCGGCAGGATATCGACGGCTTTGGCGAGGTACGTCAAGCTATTCCAGCCGCGCAATTTCAATTAACACAAAGTACTCTTAGATTGCCGGCACCTAAATTAGGGCAGCATAGCCTGGAGATACTTGTCGAACTGGGTTATAGCGAGAGTGAAAGCAATGAGTTAATTGACGCTAATGTAGTGCGTCAAGCAGAATAGTGCGGAAAGTAAATGGCTGAGATCCCATACGTTCTGCGACGTATTTTTGCGGGTTCTGCTGAAAACGGAATAATCAACATACACACAGCAAGACAAACAAAAACACCAGAGGGCAGGTTAGAAAGCTATGGAAACTAAAATAACTAAATTGTTGGGTATCGAGCATCCGATCATACAAGGCGGAATGCATTATGTGGGCTTCGCTGAATTAGCGGCAGCGGTATCTAATTCAGGTGGTCTGGGGATAATTACTGCTTTAACGCTAGGTACTCCTGAGAAGCTTGGTAATGAAATAGACAAATGCAAGGCGCTCACTGATAAACCTTTTGGCGTGAACCTTACCTTCCTGCCATCGCTCACGCCGCCTGACTATCCCGGACTCGTTGATGTCCTTATAGGCAAGGGGATCAAGGTTGTTGAGACTGCAGGGAATAACCCCAAAAAGTGGTTGCCCATATTGAAAGAGAACAACATAAAGGTCATTCACAAATGCACCTCAGTTAGGCACGCCCTCAAGGCTCAAGACATTGGCTGTGATGCCGTTTCCGTCGATGGTTTTGAGTGCGGCGGCCATCCTGGTGAAGATGATATTCCCAATTTTATACTACTGCCCCGTGCTGCCGATGAATTAGAAATTCCTTTTGTTTCATCGGGCGGAATGGCCGACGGACGGTCCTTGGTTGCATCGTTGGCCATGGGCGCCGAAGGCATGAACATGGGTACGCGCTTTATAGCCACCAAAGAAGCACCGGTGCATGACAATGTAAAACAGGCATTGCTTGCAGCTACAGAGCTCGACACGCGATTGGTCATGCGACCGCTGCGCAATACCGAGCGCGTGCTTACCAATTCTGCCGTCGAACGATTGTTGGAAAAAGAAGCAGCGTTAGGGAAGGACATCAAGTTTGAGGATATTGCATCTGAGGTAGCCGGCGTCTATCCAAAAGTGATGCTGGACGGAGAGGTTGATCGTGGAGCTTGGTCTTGTGGCATGGTTGCTGGCTTGATCAATGACATCCCTTCAGTGCAAGAACTTATGGATCGAATCATGAATGAAGCTACGTCAATCATTAACGATCGCTTCGCAGGGATGCAATAATATTAAATAGGAGCAGCTCGAGGTTAGGACGAGCGAGTCAATAGTCCAAAGAGGCTTTGGCCTGATTTAGTCTAATATAAATCAATGAGTTAAAATATATAAATTAGAGTGTGCTAAGAAGTGTGCTATGTATTAAGGCGTGAGTTCAATAGGATAACGAACCTTAAGCATAACGCTGACCAAGAAGAAAATTTCTATCTAGGCTTCTCTAATTTAAGTACGAAGCGATCCGTGCGCCTTTGTAGGCTTGGATCAAATGGTCCCAGTGTATGATCGTCATCTGGATTTTCGAGAAGATCACTTGTGCCCACCAGCACGAATCCAGCATTTAAGGCAGCTTTAACCGCATCCTCAAAAGCTATTCGATGAAGCGTTGGGTTGTCCGCACCTTCAGTACCTTCGTGATCCAATACAGCTAAGATTCCCCCGGGTTTCAAAGCATCAAGGATATCTTTAAGCATGGTGTCAGCATCATCTGCAGAGCGATTATAGACATCATGAAAATTCAAAGCAGTCATTGTGAAATCGATTGAATTTGGAGGAATGTCGGTAATTGCTCCTATCCAATTTTCGACATTGGAGAGTCGACTCAAACGTTCGTTCCTTTCATCTGCACTTCTCTCTGTGATTGGAATGGGGTTATTTTGCATATACACTTTGCCGTTTTCGCCTACTGCGTAGGAAAGCACTTCAGTATACCAACCGCCCATCGCAATTACGTCCAGAACCGTGTTTCCCTCTTTCACTCCCATAAATTGTAAGATCTTGGGAGCTTTACGAATCGGGTCTCGTGTTTTGTCTTGGGCTGGTCTACTGGAGTTGGTCATGGCTCGTTGCAGTTCGCTGATATTCTGGCTGTTGGCGGAACTGCACAACAGTGCGATCACGATAATGGCTAGAAGTTGTTTTATTGCGGTTCCCATAATTCTATTTCAGGGTAGGTGTATCGAAAGAGGTTATCACACTAGATAACTATTCAGCCATTGAGTAATTGAATGTGGGTGAGGAGTCACAAGGGGCTCTGACAACTCCATAACTTATGGGAATTTCCTTTCGAGCGTTGGTTTATATTATTAATGCCCTTAGTCCTTCACCACTTCCTCTGCAATGGATAAATTAGTTTTTCTAACCCATTCACTTTAATTTCATAAGTTAGTTGAAGCAATTCGCCGATTTGGCCTTGTGGAAATCCCTGCCTGGCAAACCAGACAAGATAGGGTTCTGGCAATTCAATCAGAGTTCTGCCCTTGTACTTACCGAAGGGCATTTTTAGAGTGGCAATCTTCTGGAGATTCGCTGGATCAAACATCTTTTAAAGCCTTTCCCAAAGGATAAGTGCCGTGAATATAAATAAAGGCAGAGTAAATATACAGTAGTATCGGGAGCGAGGTGACTGCTCGTCGGGACGAAAGAATCCAAATAGCCTTAGGGCTATTTATCCCCTACGGGCTTTGCGCGCTGCGCGTGTTGCTAACGGCTTCGCAGTTGGTCGAACCAGATTGTGATTCTTATCCTTCCCCTAAATCCAATGCATAAAAAAGCCCTGCTTTGCGAGGCTGTTATATCTATGGTGCCCAGGGGTAACCCCGAAGCACCATTCATATCAGTAACTTACATAAAAATATGAAGCAGTTGTATGTATGGTTATCGTATAGGACTCAACAAGAGACCTCTAAAAGCGGTAAATAGGTCCTCCTCACTGTCATTCAGCTTTAATCGAAGCAATCCTGTAACTAGTTGTACGTAACCTCCCCTTCTTTAAGCGGGGACTAGTTCGCTAAGACCATCTAATCAACCAATACCCCCGCAAGCCTCAACTGCCATTACATCTGCCGTCTGCAGCCTAAGGGGGCTTATTTGAGGAACGGGGGGTACTTTCGCACACAGCTTATGGTTATAGTTACTGCCTACACTTGCTTGAGCCAATTTTAGAGATGGGGCGGGAGGGTCTCGTTCTTAAGTTAATAGTAGGGCTAACCCACTTACAAAAGGTGAATTTGAAAAAAAGGGAAATGGCTGGAATTGAATTTGAAATCGGAAGCAAGGAAGTACAAATGGTAGAGATGCCCAAGAACCCCAATTTTAAAGAAGCAATTGAAGATTTGGTACTTAAAATGCCAATAGTGAAATTTATTGGGATGAGATTCACCAAAATTGAACTTGGTTTTGTGGAGATAGTGATTCCATATAGAGAAGAACTTTCCTTTGCTAAAGGTTTTTTTCAAGCAGGCCCTGTGGGCATGCTAATGGATATAGCAGCTTGCAGCGCTATCGGAACCAGGCTGCCTTCTGGCTGGGCATTTTCTACTATCGACTTCACAACAAAAATTGTAGCCCCAGCATCGGGAGAAGCATTTATCGCTCGTGGGCACGCTGTGTCATCGGGCAAATCTGTTTCGGTCGGGAAGGCTGAAGTATTTGCGATAAGTAACGGAATTGAAACATTATGCGCAACTGGTTTGGTGACTACTCGAAATTTTGAACAACGCGACTGAGGTTCGTAAGCCCTGATTTTAGGGGTGGGGAGGGTCTGGCTCTGCGGTTGATAGTTATAGTAGGTTAACCCAATTACTAAAGGTAAATTTGAGACAAAGGTTATGTTGCGTCCTTGGATTGCTCTTTCCTAAGCCTGTGCTAATTTAGAACCTAGATAACTGACTGGCGAACTTCCTATGAACACACTAAATCCTGATGATTTGTTTCCGAGCATGCAACTGCAACTCGTTGGTGGCGGCTCGCTTTCGCTTCCAGATGACCTTGAATCCCCCATGACCGTAGTGTTGTTCTTTCGCGGTCATTGGTGACCTTACTGCCGCCGGCTACTGGCTGGCTTTGAAGAACGCCGTGCTGCGTTCGAAGAACAGAGAGTATCGATAATAGCCGGTACGGTCGATCCTGAAGAGAAACTCACCGATATTGCCGCTGGACTGGGTTATCCGCTTGCCTACGGAATGACTCGCGCTGATGGTGACTCTATCGGTGCATGGTGGGAAGAGCGAAGAGACCATATTCAACCCTCGGAGTTTGTTCTCTCTAAAAGCGGCAAGGTGATGTTTGATACCTACAGTAATTCTCCTGTAGGAAGAATGGACCCGGAAGAAACTCTGACTCTTATTAAGTATCTTAATGAAATTCGTGCCAAGGCGAAGGCGGCGAGCTAAGCTCGCCTTTTTACCGGCGGTCTCTTTAAGAAAATAGGGGCAAGATAGAACCATTCTGACTTATCGGGGCGTGCCCCAGGGTGGGGGGTGCTATCGCACGAGCGTATTACTATAGTTACCGCTTACACTTACTAAAGCTGAATTTAAAAAAGGAACGCTCCATGGAAATGTCCGATATTGCACAACTGTCCATTACGCCGTTATATATAGCTCTCTTAGGAATTCTCTTTCTTCCCTTCACCCTGCGCGTGGGCCTGTATCGGGTGAAAAACGATATTAGTATTGGCGACGGCCAAGACGAAGAACTGATTAAACGTAATCGTGGTCAAGGCAACTTTATTGAAACTGTGCCGCTAGCAGTAATATTGATTCTATTAATGGAACTTCTCGGCGCGAGCGGCACTTGGCTGCATGCTCTAGGGATATTGTTGGTAGGTGGACGCCTATTCCATTACCTCGGCATTACCGGCTTAGGCCCGTTCCTTTGTCGCCCTGTTGGCATGTTCGCTACACTCTCTATCTACTTAGTCGCTCCCGCATGGATCTTAATTAACGTCATTATTGTTTAAGGCTTCACCCCACCGATTTCTGCCCTGATTCTTACCAATTTTAGCCCCCTCTACACATCTTGGGTGGGGGCTAACTTATGTTGAGGAAGCCCCAACAGCCATTATATCTGCCATCTGCAGCCTAAGGGGGCTTATTTGAGGGGCGGGGGGTGCTAACGGACACAGCTTATGGTTATAGTTACTGCTTACACTTGCTTGAACTAAATTTTAAAGGAGAAGAAAAATGAATAAAATAGCGGATTTTGATTTTCAAATTAGCACAATCTCTGTAGAAAATGACTCTACAACTTTAAACATGGAAGCGGAGGTTGGAAAGTATGGGAAGGTATATCTTTCAATTACATTATTAGCTAGTTCGAATGATAGAAATTCTGGCACATACCTTGGTGATGCTCGAACAATTACGGGTGACGGTGAGATGATAGCGGCATCGTTGCAAGGTCTTTGGAAGCGCGAAGGCACAATTATTCAGGCAAAAGGATTAGATAACGCCAGTAACGGCGATCAAAATTATGCAGAAGCCACTTTCGATCTAATTCAAAAAACTTGGGTTGGTTCTGTATATGATGTTTGGAGTTAGCTTCCATTTATGCGCAGCGGAGATAGTGCCGCTGCGAGTCTATGAGCATGAACGGAGACGGCACTGAACTTGGAACCAACGGCACTGTGGCAGCTGATGAATAGGACTATGAGTTATTGCAGTGCAGAAGATGGATGGGTTTTGAGAGGCTCAGCAGCTGCCGAACTTTTCGCAGTAGCTACGGAAATATAATGAACAAACTACTAACAACAATAACTCTACTCTGCTTTTCTGTTGCGGTTGCAAGAATACAAAGCTCCCAATTGAAATCAAAACATCCAAAAGGTAGCTGTTTTTTAGCAGGGTAGAAAAATGTATATCTCAGTGACAGGAATTAAGCCAAAAGGCATAACTGGGTGGCTATATTTTCTGCTTTACAATATTCCAGCTTCAAAAGCCTCTAAAGACCATGATGGGCTGCTAGCTAGTGAATTCAGTTCAATAAATGGTTATTTACATACTTTCACTGTATGGGAATCGAAAACTCATATGGTAGCCTATAGGTCATCTACGGCTCATTTAAAAGCAATGAAAAACCTTTCAAAAATTGGAAGTGGCAAAATCCATGGTTACGAAACCAACACTATGCCCAGCTGGGAAGATGCTTATAATGAATGGGGCGAAAAAGCACGAGAACATTAGAACTCGGCATTAATGTTGGCCAACCACCTGCGGGTTGTGAATTAAATATAGAATCCCAGCCACAATCAACAAATTCATCGTCACCCACTGTCAATCGTGGAGAAGCTATTGCGGATGGGCTAAAAAATCTTAGCGACCTTCATTAGCAAGGAATTCTTACCAACGAAGAGTTTACTGCCGCTAGAGGTTATTTTTGATAGAGGGGTAGTGGGATGTCACTGGAAGATGGTGCCCAGGGGTGGAATCGAACCACCGACCCGACGATTTTAGTCCCCGGCTCCACTACCGAATGGAAGGATCCGTTTCTAGCGCTGTGTAGAGGCTCAAATTTTAAGGATTGGTTTGCTTCTAGAATTACTCTGACACTGCCCCTTAAATCTTAATGCGCGATCACGCCTTATAAAATCTCGAAAACGTCGTAGGCCACTTTGCCTGTGATCTGTTTGCTTTTGCCTATGCAGACGATGTGGTTGAGCCAGTCGTATTTCTCTGAGGCGGTTTGGAATACGGGGCGTACACGCCAGTAGAGACCACTATCTGCTCTGTGAACAACACCGGTGTAGGTCATATAGATGATCGCGCCGTCGTTAGTGTCCAGGGTGATTCTTACGTCAAGACTGGAGTGTCCTGATACTTGGGTGATCCAGTCGGCGCCGCCGTCTCTTACAGTTCCCTGCAATCGTGGTCCTCCGAATGTGCCGCCGGTTACGGGCGCGATGCTTGTGTGTCCAGTGTCTAGTTGACCTGAGACATCTAATGATAGTTCCATGAGGAACGCGGATTCTAATTCGCTTTCGGGTACCTGTGCTGAGGACATCTGATTTACTCCTACGGCGGCGGCCACTAATGCGGTTGCGCCTAGCTTGGTGAATTGTCTTCTACTAAATGATTGTTGATCATTCTTCATATGAGCTCTCCTTTAGGCTTGCCCACAGTGTAAGTTGGAAAATCAGCTTGTCACAAGTTTTTTAGTTTTGAACTGGTTGTCGAACCGGCGCAGGATCGTGGGTAGGTAGAACAGATCCAGCAGTAGGGCGAGTACCACGATGGGAACCAAGAGTTTCGCTGCCTGTTGAAAGTAGATGGTATTGGCGGCGATGAGGACTGTAGTGCCTAGCGCCAGAACGATGGTGGTAATAGACAGTGCTGGACCGGCAGTCTTGATCGCATAGTCGATAGAGTCTGCCTTGTCTATTCCGGCGCGCCGCTTCTCCAGATAGTGACTTAGCAGGTGGACGGTATCATCGACTACCAATCCGATACTAATACTAAATAGCATCATCACGAATGGGTCCAGTTGCCCCACGAATAAAGCCCAGAACCCGAACACCATAGTGGCCGGCAACAGGTTTGGAATGATGCTCAGCATGCCGAAGTAAAGACTACGCATGCCTATCATGAGGCTGATAGTGATTAATAGCAGGCTAATGGAATAACCTTGCAGTAATTCGATAGTCACGAGTTCATCCATGCGGGAGAACAGCAGTATGCCGCTGCCATGCAGTAGATCTGCCTCGGGAAAGTCTTGGTCAAATTTCTCGGTTACCCTAGCGTCGAAATCGATTAATTCCTGATTCGACATGGGAATGGCGTTGATGAATAAATTGATCATGGAGAAGTCGGTGTTCACGAAGCCGAACAGTGGAAAGTCATCGCTTTGAATAAGAGCATAGGCGAGTAAGTAGTTCGCTACGGTGTCGAAATCATCTGGGATTAGATTGAATGCATCATCGTTATCGTTCTGCACGCGATGAATCGTTTTTACAACGTCCACAACACTTGCAGAAGACTGCACTTGCTTCTGCTCGTTCAGCCAAAAACTGAACTGTTCGACTCTGCGCAGAAAGTCCGGCTCGATCGCAGTCCATTCCGTTTGAATATCGATTCCGTAGTTGAGAGCAAAGCCGCGATTGTAGTGACTGCTTACTTCGTCATAGTACTGTTTTATGTCGGTGTCGGGGGCGATAAAATCGAGGCGGTTAAAATCCGTCTCGTTCAAAGGCAGTAAAGCAAACGTCACAATCGCTAAGCATGTACAGCCCCAAAATATGGGTACATCTTTGCTGCGCGTAATTTCGCTGACTTTCTCAAGCGTGCCTTCCATGAAAGAAACGCCGGTGCTTGCAATCACTTCTCTTCGCGACGTCATCCAAATCAGCACCGCCGGCAGCAATAGCAGAGTAAGCAGATAGGCGAACACGATCCCTAGTGCGACGATCTGTCCGAATTCTTGAATCGCTGGTGAGGAACACATATTTAAAGACGAGAAACCAATCGCAGTCGTGACTGCGGCAAGCGAGACCGGTTGAAAATTGTGCGAGATGCTTTCATGCATGGCATCGATCTTCGCACTGCCTCTATGCATAGCCTGCTTATAGATAGAAATAATATGCACACTATTAGCAACCGCAATAATTACCAGAACCAGTGGTGCGATGATTGAGATGCTGTTAAATGCGAAACCCAGATAGCCGAGGGTACCTATGGTGCAGAGCAAAGTGAATAACACATGGGTCAAAATACAGATACCAAGAGTTGCCGATCTAAAGCAGTAGCAGATCGCGAGGACGCAGGCTAGGACCACGAAGGGCATGAGGTTAGTTAGATCGTCTACCATGGCCTGCTGGCTCGACTGCTCCAGCATTACATCGCTGTTCGCGAGAATTTGTACTTCAGGGTGGCGACTGCGAATCTCGTCACGAAGCACTAGCGCGGCAGTGGCGATGTCCAGACGATCATCGGCAGAGATACCTGTCGAATCCATTGTGATTATCGCAAAGGTAAGTGCTGCATCATCGGAAAGAAGATTGGCTGTGAGTAGCCTGTCGCCCAATGCTGCCTCGGCAACCTCACTTAGTTCTTCTTCGGAATAAGAACGCAGGGTTTTTATAAAAAGTTTGCTCTGCGTCTCGGGTGAAACGTAGTCGAGAATTGTAGTTAGCCGATCGGCAAAAGGGATGACAGAGTAGCTATTTCTAAGATCATCGATTGCTGCGAGTAGTTCACTATTGAAAACCGTGCTTGATTCATCTGTCACGAACGCGAACCGCACTTCCAATGGCGACGGAAATTCCTCATCCACCAATAATAGTTCTTCGAGATACGGATCGCTTTCGGTGAGCAGCGCCTCTAACGAGGTGTCGAAGCTGGTGCGAATAATACCCGTGGCTAACAATAAACTTATAACTGCGGACATTACTGTTAACAGCTTGCGGTTGTTAATTGTAAGATCAGCCACGCGCTTCGATAACGACTTCATACTTTTATTGCTTACCACGATTGACATGCCTGTAATGAATCCTAAGTGCTCTTGCAGTGTTCTATCCAGCTTTTCACGCCGTGACTGAGAAACTTCTGTCGATGCAGAATAAAATAAAACTTCCTGGTCCAGTTTCTATGAGGACAGGCGAGTGGTACTAGTGAACCGCGTTTGAATGCTTCTTCTAGTGTTATCTTCGACAGGCATCCTATGCCCAGCCCTGCTTCGACTGCACGCTTTATACCCTCTGTGTGCTGTAACTCCAACCTCAATTTCAGATTAGAGAGGATTCCAGCCATAGCTCGATCGAATGCCTGACGTGTTCCCGATCCCTGCTCACGTATTATCCAGTCAGCTGACAACAGGTCGTCGTCCTGAAGTTCGCGGTGTGAGGCTAGCGGATGATTAGGAGCACAGAACAGAGCGAGTTCATCTTCGCGCCAATAGCTTACATCTAGGTCGGCTTCTTGTAGCTCGCCTTCAATCAAGCCAATGTCCAATTCGAAATTTTTGACTTTGGAAGCAATGGAGGCTGTGTTCTCCACATTTAGGTCTACCTTGGCCGCTGGGTGCTCCTTTATGAACGCCGCCATGATTCCGATCGCTAGGTAGTTTCCAATGGTCAGCGTCGCTCCTACCTTTAGCTCGCCGATGTCGCTGGCGCCGATTAAAGAGCTTTCAAGCTCAAAGGCTGCAGCTATGAGCGCTGCAGCCTTTGAGCGCAGGGCTATGCCTTGTTCGTTCAGCTTTAGACGTTTACCTATTCTATCAAATAGGCGTAAGCCAAAACGGTGCTCCAGCTCCTTAAGTGCGGTACTGGCCGCTGATTGCGACATAGCCAGCTGGTCAGCAGCTAGGCTGACGTTCTCATGGCTGGCTACGGCGAGGAATACTTGGAGCTGTTTTAGTGTAAATCGCATGGATACCCAAGATATATCTATAAAATAGATACATAATATAAAAATAATCAATTTTACAGATATAATAGAGAAGTCGTATGCTGCGCGCAATGTGTTATTGGCCCCTTTAACATAATCAAAATCGTATAAGTATCAGGAGTGAGCAGTGGCAGACCTATCTACCCAAAGCGTTACGGACATCCATCATTGGAACGATTCTCTGTTTAGCTTCAAGACAACACGAGATCGCTCGCTGAAATTTGAGAACGGCCACTTCTTGATGCTAGGCATAGAAGTCGAAGGCAAGCCACTGATGCGTGCCTATAGCATCGCCAGCCCGAACTACGATGAGGAGTTGGAATTTCTAAGCATCAAAGTTGCCGACGGAGCGCTGACGTCGCGCCTGCAAAACATTCAGGTGGGCGATGAAGTATTCGTGAGTAGTAAACCTACTGGGACGCTGGTCGTCGATCACCTACTCGGAGGTAGAAATTTATATTTGATTAGCACTGGCACCGGTCTAGCGCCTTTTATTAGCATCATTCAAGATCCAGAAACCTACGAAAAGTTCGACAACGTGATCGTGACTCACGGTGTGCGTTACGCATCGGAATTGGCCTATCAGCAATTCATCCAACACGACTTGCCGAACAATGAATTCTTCGGCAAAGAAGTAAGAGAAAAACTTATCTACTATCCCAGCGTCACACGTGAAGACTATACAACGCAGGGCCGCCTGACTGATGCCATATCTAGTGGGAAATTGTTCACGGACATCGGCCTGCCACAAGCGGATCCCAAACACGACAGATTTATGATTTGTGGTAGCCCGAGCATGTTGAAGGACGCATGTGAGATTCTAGACGGTTGGTGTTTCGAGGAGTCGCGCCAGGGAATTAAGGCGCACTATGTTATCGAGCGCGCGTTTGTTGAATAACTCCTGCACTTAAAACGGACAATATAATAGGACTCCGTCTCTCTGTGTGCGCTAATTCTGTGCCTGCCTAGAAGCAAAGTAGTGAATAACAGCCTCGTGCTAGATTTTCCATTCTTTCCCTTAAGTACATTGCTAGGCCACTATCCACTTTGAGGGAGATGCTGTATTTTTAGAGCACTACTACTCAGGGAGTCCTCGCTTGAAAACGAAAAATAGTTTACTGCTGATCATTTTTTTCCTAATTACTAGCCATTCATTTGCGCAAACCATCGAAGATGAATCCGTCGTCTGGCTTCAGGAATTGATTCAGATCGATACTATCAATCCCCCTGGCAACGAATCCCGTGCTGTTGATTTCTATGCCGCGATATTCGAGGCAGAAGGTATCGAATATGAGACGGCGGAAAGTGCTCCCGGCCGTGGAAATATTTGGGCAAGACTTGAGGGGGGCGACCAGCCCGGCTTGATGATGTTGCAGCACACGGATGTTGTACCGGCAGATTCAGAATACTGGACTATTGATCCTCTCTCCGGCGAAATTCGCGATGGCTATATTTTGGGTCGCGGCGCGAGAGACATGAAGGGTACGGGCATTTCACAACTTGCCGCATTTCTAACGCTGCATCGCAGCGGGCGTGCGTTGAATAGAGACGTGGTCTTCCTAGCCAGTGCTGACGAAGAAGCAGGCGGTGCCTTTGGAGTAGGCTGGTTAATCGAGAATCGACTAGAGATTTTCGATGGGGTAGGCCTATTGATCAACGAAGGTGGATCCGGCAGTCGTAATATGGATGAGATAATTTTCGGTGTCGAAGTGACGCAGAAAGTTCCGGTGTGGCTACGATTAAAGGCAGTGGATGTGCCCGGTCATGGCTCCTCGCCCAGAACTACCAGTTCGGTAACGCGTATCGTTGATGCGTTAACTGCGCTTCGCGCTAACCCGTTTCCTGCTCGTATCATAGACCCCGTAGATACCTATTTTGCAGGCATAGCTCTGTCGCTGGATGATGAGTGGGCTGCAGCTTATGCGAACATAAGAGCTGCAATTCAGGACCCAGAGTTTCTTCCTGCATTTCAGGAATATCGATCCGGCCATCATGCATTGACTAGAGATACCTGTTCGATAACGCGCATGAGCGGATCTAATAAGATTAATGTGGTGCCACCAGAGGCTTGGGCCGAATTGGACTGCCGCATGCTTCCGGATAGACCTGCAGAAGAGTTCATTGCCGATCTTACCGAGTTGGTCGCGCCATCGGGCGTCGAAGTCGAGGTGATCATGGCGTTCACGCCGGCAGTGTCTTCAACGAGTTCAAGGTTATTTACGGCGATTGAAAATGTAACCCGCGAATTGTATCCAGGTTCTAGAGTCTTGCCTTCGGTAAGTACTGGTTTTACCGACAGCCATTTCACTCGCGACCTAGGTATCGTGAGCTATGGTTTTAATCCTATTATTACTCGTGCTGGCGAACCTACCGGTGTACATGGTAATGACGAGAGTGTCCCTGAAGCAGATTTTCGTCAGGGGATAACTGACATGATCGCGATTATTCGCAACGTGGTTTTTAATTAAATAAGTACATGAAGCCGTGCAGCCTGTTACAAGCCGCAGGCGAAAAAAAAGGGACACATTGTGTCCCTTTTTTTATCGTTTTTTAGAGCTTTTTAACTAGGTATCGAAGATAGCTACTAAACAACCCTTCGAGTCTGGTATGTCATCCATATTCACAGCGCCGCCAGCAAGAACAGTGTTCAGCGCGTCCTTGAGGAAATGCTCGTCAGCATTGTTGCGCTGTGTTTCGTAGCCCAGTTGGTCATTGATTGGGCCGCGATACAGAACTTCTTTTGTTCGTGGGTTGACGATAAATACTTCAGCAGTGCGCTCGACGCCTAGTGCCTTGGCGAGAAACTGGCCTTCATCTTTAATGATCGGGAAGTCTATACCAAACTCACCAGCTTCCTTGGCGATGCGTGGGAGGCTGTCCTGAATGTTCGCGTTGAACATGACAAACTCGATGCCTTTGCCCGCGTACTCATCACGCACTTCACGGTAATTCGGCAGCGCGATTCTAGCTATTGGGCAGCCTACGCCTTGTACGTAGAGCACGACGTATTCATTGTCTGCGTAGGTGTCTAGCGTGTGTATCGCACCCAGATGATCAGTGAGTTCGAAATCTGGGATAGAGCGCAACCATTCATCAGCCAGAGCCGCGGAAGAGGCTATTAGCAGGCCGCTAATTATAAAAAGTTTACGTAACATGACAACTCCTTAATAGTAACTGGTCGACTAGACCAGTTGTCGCTTAAATCGTGTGTTGAGTCATTGTATCGGGCGGATTAAGTGGAGCATTGATCTTTATCAACTCCTCTGGTCATTACTCAAGCTTGTGACAATGTTAACAACATTCCATTTCCAATCCTACAGGGTGCGACACCATGTCACAGAAAGTTGCAGCTAGATTTGGGTTTTTTCATGTTAAATAACTGATATAAAACAAAGATTTATAATATTTAAAGTGAATTTCAGAATCTAGCAATTAATTAATAATACCCGCCCGTGGAGTAATACAGTGTTAATAGTCAATTTTCGTGATTTCGGGCAGTTTATCTACCTGTTATTGTGGCAATTGTGCATTGGCGCTATGCTCGAAAAAAGACTCTGAAACCTAACAATGAGGTACAGTAGAATGAAGACTTATTGCCGTTCCCTAATTGGCTTGGCTCTAGTTTCTCTATGCATGGGGCCTGTCGTAGCCCAAGACTGGGATATGCCGCGAACCAACGATGGAAAACCCGACCTCCAAGGCTATTGGACTAATTCCTCGCAAACCCCTCTGATTCGCTCTGAAGAATTAGGTGAGAAGGGTTTTCTAACTGAAGCAGAGGCGTCCGATTTAGAGCAGGGCTGGCGCGATCGCTACGACATTTCCTCGCAAGCAGCTGACCCAGAACGTGCGCCTCCTACCGACGGCAACGCAGACCTTGGCTACAATAGTTTCTGGTGGGATCCTCGCTCAGATGCTATCCAGTTAGATGGGCAGTACCGCACGTCAATTATCGTAGATCCACCCAATGGTCAAATACCCTATCTGGAAGGTGATCGCCCGCAGAACGGGCTGCGTGATCAGTGGCGAGCTCGACCCGGGGTTGAGCCCTTTGATGCTCACGAACTTCGCCCTCTGGGTGAGCGTTGCCTGCTTACCTTCGGGTCCGGATCAGGCCCACCAATGTTGCCGATTCTCTACAACAGCAACTATCAGATTGTGCAGACCCAAGATCACGTAATGATCCTTGTCGAAATGGTTCACGACGCGCGAATCATTCCAATAGACAAGAATCATCACTCAACCAAACTCGAGAAATGGATGGGTGACTCGGTAGGTTATTGGGAGGGTGACACTCTCGTAGTGAAGACGCAGAATTTCCATTCACAGCAGTCCTTTAGAGGCAGTTCCGATCAGTTGGTGATCACAGAGCGTTTCAGCCTGCAGAATGAAGGTAAGATAAAATACGCATTCACTCTGGAAGACTCGCTCAGCTATCGACAACCCTGGACTGGTGAGATTGCAATGAACCGCAAGCTTCCCGAGGAGCATATGTATGAGTATGCCTGCCATGAGGGGAATTATGCCTTCCATGGCATTATGGCCGGAGCTAGACGCCAAGAACGGGATCAGGCAGCCCTATAGGCTCTCAGCGATATCTCAATAGAATGGAGCGATGGAACCGTGCTCCATTTTCTATTGAAGGCCTCTTGGTTAGAGGTAATCGAATCGCAAAAATTGGTCGAACAGCGTATAGTTAGGTTCAGTTCTTGATCAATTCTAAGGCAGTCCAATCTCCGTATGTCTTCACCTGTCACTCGATTCTATGGCTCATTAGTATTTACGAAACCCTATCTGGTAATCGCTATTCTGCTGTTGTTAGTCGGATTCTTCGGCTGGCAGACACAGAATTTCCGTCTCGATGCGTCGGCAGATTCACTGTTATTAGAAGACGATCCAGATCTTGAATTCTCGCGAGAGATAAATGTTCGCTACGGTATTCGAGAAGCGGTCACGATTGCCTATACGCCTACAGGCGACTTGTTCAGTCGGGAAGAACTAAACAAACTCGGCGAACTGCGTGACGAATTGCTCGCAATTAACCGTGTTGAATCGGTGGACAGCATTCTCAATGTGCCTATTTTTGAAGACACGCCTCTCACCGGAATCTCGGAAGACTATCTGACACTATCGGATCAAGATATTGATCTGGTTTCGGCACGTGAAGAAGTTACTAACAGCCCAGTTTTCAGAAATGCGGTGATCAGCCCTGACGGAAAAACGGCGGGTATGTTGGTTAGCTTTGCAATCGATGAGACAGCACGTGATTTGATAGGTCGACGAACCGAACTACGCAGCAAGGCGCGAGGCGAAGAGCTCTCTGCTGATGAAGTCAGTGAATTAGCCCAGATAGAATCGGATTACGCGATACACAGTGTGCTAGCGGCAGATCGTCAGCACGAAATTATAAGTGTGGTGCGTGCAACACTCGAGCGCTATCGTGAGAATGCGCAGATCTATCTCGGCGGAGCGCCGATGATTGCCGACGACCTCGTTACCTTCGTGCAGGGAGACTTAAGTAGCTTTAGCTTCGCAGTAGTACTTCTCATTGTTTTTGCGCTTGGCCTCATTTTCCGAAAAGTGCGTTGGGTGGTTTTGCCTCTAGCTTGCTGTGCCGTGGCTGGTGTCATCATGGTTGGAGTGTTGGGTCTAATGGACTGGCGCGTAACGGTCGTGTCTTCCAACTTTATTTCACTGCTGCTGATCATCACCATCTCGCTTACTGTGCATCTTATAGTTCGCTATCGTGAGTTGAGAGCAACCCGGCACTATACTGACCACGACAAGCTGCTGCGTCATTCGGTGCTAAGCATGTTCAGACCCTGTCTGTACACGGCACTTACTACAGCGGTAGCGTTTGGCTCGCTAATAGTTAGTGGCATTCTTCCTATTATTACTTTTGGTTGGATGATGATGATGGGAGTGGCAACGGCTCTGCTCGTTGCGTTCACATTGTTTCCGGCGATTCTAAGCATTATTAAGAAAGATGAATCTAAGCACTCGTCGAACTTGCGCCTTAATCTGACATCAGTCTTAGCTGACGTTACCGCGAGACTAGATAATAAGATTTTATATATTTATTTCGGCGTAGCACTCATTAGCGGCATCGGACTCTCACAAATTCGGGTTGAAAATAGTTTCATCGACTATTTCCGCGAGAGCACTGAAATTTATCAAGGCATGTCGCTGTTCGATGAGAAGCTGGGCGGCACTCTGTCCTTTGATGTCGTCGTTAATCTGCCCGCGGCAGAAAATGATTTCGATGGGGGCTTTGACGACGGCTTCGGATTTGGAGATAGCGGCGATAGCAACGAAGACGCTTACTGGTTTACTGCACCGAAGATGGAGCAGGTTAAGGATATTCATCAATACCTAGACAACGATCCGCAGACCGGCAAGGTGCTTTCATTTGGGGCAGTTATAGAACTTGCCGAACAACTGAACGATGATCAGCCCATAGATGGATTGCTATGGGCTGTGCTCTATAATCGCATTCCAGAAACGTTAAAGCAGACCGTTCTGAATCCGTTCATATCGATCGACGATAACCAGATTCGATTTAATGTAAGAGTAATTGAATCTGCGGAAAACTTAAATCGCAATGAATTATTGCAGCGCATCGAAGCGGGCATAGAGTCAGACTTTGGTTTTGCTGATGAAGACGTTCAGCTGACTGGCATACTCGTCATGTACAACAATGTGCTGCAGAGCCTTTTTCAATCGCAGATATTAACACTAGGTGTGGTAATGTTAGCGATCATGCTGATGTTTCTGGTCTTGTTTAGATCTTTCATGATCGCGCTGATCTGCATTATCCCTAACGCGATCGCCGCTGCCTTTGTCTTGGGTATAATGGGTTGGGTTGGTATACCTCTAGATATTATGACAATTACAATTGCATCGATATCAGTTGGCATCGGTGTCGACAATACGATCCATTATATGCACCGCTTCAAGCGTGAGTTTCCCCGCATTGGAAATTACTGCGACACTATGTACTTCTGCCATAACAGCATCGGTCGAGCGATGTACTTCACTTCCATGACCATCGTGGCAGGGTTCTCGATTCTTGCGGTGTCCAATTTCATTCCCACCATTGTGTTCGGTTTGCTGACTAGCCTCGCCATGTTGGTAGCGCTAGTTGGCTCGCTCACGTTGCTGCCGCAGCTGCTTGCGACCTTCAAGCCCCTAGGTCCTGAAACAACACCCATCACCCAAGGACTGCCGCAGTCCTAGCTTTGCTAATTGGTGGCGAAAGTGTGAGCATGGTGACAGCTTGATTCATGATCCTAGTTAGCATAAGCCAACTCCCAAAAATTTTAAGGATTGTTAATGGTTCGTGTATTGATTTATTTAGCAGTCGTAATAACCTCGTTCGCCTGCAGCGAGCAGCCGGTCGAACCCAAATTTGCGGATACTGCTGAAGTTCAAGCATTCATGGCGGATGCCGCAGCTGTAGCTAGAGGACAAGCTATATTCCAAGGCTCCTGTGCCAGCTTTTGTCATACCGTGGAGCTTGAGCCCGAGGCTTCGTTTCTCTTCGATTGCCAATGGAATCACGGCTCCAGCGATCAGGATATTTTCAACACCATCACCAGTGGTGTAGCCAATACGCGTATGGTGGGCTTCGGTTCAAACTTCCCCGAGGGTGATGATGACCTATGGAAAGTGGTCGCTTATCTACGCAGCAACCAACAAGCCTGTTAGAATCTATCCTTCGTAACACCCTGACTAATTAACTTGGCATATTTTTTGTGCTACTCAATAGCAAACGAGGTTTTTAATGGAAGTGAATTCTCCTGAAGCAGACAAGAAGCAAGATAAATCATCCTCAAAGTCGGGATTCATTGACGAGAAGCTATTCAAATCACGTGCTATCACAATCTTTGGCGAGATCAATGACAAGCTCGCTAAAAGCGTCACCGAGAGACTGCTGGCTCTAGCGGCGGACAGTGACGAGCCCATCTCTATCTATATCAGCTCGCCTGGTGGGCACGTTGAATCTGGCGACGTGGTCTATGACATGATCAAGTTCATCAAGCCAACAGTGAGGGTTATTGGTACGGGCTGGGTCGCAAGTGCTGCGACGACTATCTATCTAGCCGCGGCGAAGAAAAATCGTTTTTCCCTGCCGAATACACGCTTCCTAGTGCATCAGCCATCCGGTGGCTCGCGCGGAGATGCGACTGATATCGCTATTCAAGCTCAGGAGATCGTCAAGATGCGTGAGCGTATTAACCAGCTAATTGCGTATGAGACAGGTCAGCCACTAGAGCGTGTAGCGCAAGACACAGATCGGGATTTTTGGATGAGTGCAGCCGAAGCGGTCGATTACGGTATCGTAAGTAAGATCGTAAAATCTGTAACTGAGATATAGAGCCTATTTCTCTGCGACTTTTCTAAAGACCGCCTGGCGGTCTTTAGAAAGCATACATACCACCATGAAGTCAGGTAGGCAGGTCGCCGCAAAGGCGACTGCGGTATTCGGGTCTACAAGTTCGGCCTGAATAGTCCCTGTCACACCCGCGTATTCGATCTCTACAGTTACTACATTTCCGTCGATGCTTCCATTCTTGCTGGACCATTCGAAGCCGAGTGATTCTATCTGCCGCACCTTAAATTCTTCATCCTTGATTGTGACAGCGATGCTGAATAGCGTGCCTTCGACAACCCAAGTGCCACCCCAGTGCGCCGACAGGTCTTCTTGGGCGTTAGCGCTCGCGCTCACTAGTAAAAAGGGGAAAAAGACTGGCGCGATCACTCTGAGAAAAGTGTGTTTAAGCAAGGCTAACTCCAACTCCAAAAAGTTCGCCGTGATACAGGCCTATCAGGGCATACAAACTAAGTCCGACCAGGAGAGAAATAATGTCCCAGATAAACTCGGGCGATTTCGATTCGACCACTGTGCGCATAGTGCACATTTTTACGCTAGACCAGAACGCGAAGCTGCCAAACAAGAGCATCGACGCCAGATCGCCGTTAGACCAAAGATGGGAAAGGCTCCAGAGCAGAATGCCGAGCAACATAGGATTGCGCAGTATTATGCGCAGGTAAGATAGGGGCATGTTACCAGCTATGATGCAGATCAAGGCAGGAATCATTAGCATTAGGCTTAGTGAGCGCCATTCGTAGAATGGCTGCCAGATCATTTGAAAAGGCGCGAGTGACTTACCCCAAATCATTAGCCCAAGACCTACCAGGGAAACTAGGCTATACATGCCCATGTAGGCACTCTCGGAGGGCAGAGCGTCCTTCAATGGTTGCCGCAGGCCAAATTCCCGCAAGACGTGGGGAGCAAAGAATAACGTTAATCCGAGAACTAATACGGTCATGCTTTACCTCAGCTAGATAGGGAAGTGTAGCACGGCTGCCATTGCTAGAAATTTACCGCGCGGTTTCTAGGGAGCTGTTTCGAAATACTTGCCCAGCAAGTCGGCATCGTCGAAATGCTGCTCTTCGATGAAACCTGTAGCATGGGTGCCCCACTGGCGCATCGAGCCAACGGAAAGAATGCCAGTCGGCCAGAGTGTGAATCGTTCGAGTCGCTCGCTGCCAGCAATAAGTCCATTATCGTCGAACAGACTTCTACTCCCGCCATCATTCTCTAAGTTGTTCAGTAAGTCATAGGACTCTATATCGTAGAGAATCGATTCTTCTGGGGAATTCGGCGATCTAGAATCTACTCCAACGATGTAATGTTTATTCGCAGTTATCGCAAGGGTTAGGCCCTCGTGAGTAGCGGCGGCATCTAGCTTGAATATGTTGGCAGGCTCCCGCGAAGTAGGCTGACTCTTGACATTGATACTGTCTGACGCGATAAAATATTTGTGGTAACAGCCACAACTATGAATGCTGTCATAGAGCAGAACCTGACCATCCTCGTCCAGAGTCACGCGCCAGATGACGCTGTCTACTCTTCCGGAATAGAGATCAATCAGTGCGTTTGGCTTTCGCCCAGAAAACCAGAATACATAGTTGAGTTGTAGAAGTTTCCTACCTTCAAATAGCGTCATCGATGGCAGCGTATAGGCAGTAGGGTTGTCGCTGTTAATTCTGATATTATCGCTCTCCCACTGTGGCGTGCCGATCATGTCGTTGTCATCCACAAATTCGATTTGAAGGTTGGGCGCATGTTCTGCAAATAGGGAATTCAGTTGTGGCTCCCTTAAAAGCGGCAAGGCTAGTTTGTTGCTGGCATAGGCCGCTCTCATCCAATCGGCAACGCTACTCGTTGTAGAGTTTTTAAGAGAAGCGTCTATCTTATAGGTATTACTGCGCATGAAAGACTCATCTTCTGTAAACCATTTTCGTTCATTGACATGCAAGGCGAGAATGCGCTGTTTGAGAAACGGGCGCAGCAGAGCGAGCGCGCCAAGAGTCTGCCGACTATTCAGATAGTGAGCGGAAAGGTCAGACTGCTGTATAGCAGAGAGAATCGCGATGCGATCTTGTTCGTATTGCGATCCGCTTGCAAAGCTTCGTGAGCATTCAGCCAACTCTTCTAAGGAAGATTGGTTCAATGGGACGTTGAGGTTTTTGTTCTCCGCTGCACGTGTCTTGACTGCCAGTTCAGCCAACAGCATCGTCCATTGTCTAATCTCGATACTCGAATTAGCGGAGTGAGACAAGCCGTGTAAGAATCTATTGCTGTGTAGGAGCGGATAAAAGGGCAACGCTGACGTACTAGCGTTTTTTGCATTGTCTTGGTCGACTAAGTTTCGAAAGATCAGTATGTCTGCAGAGCAGTTTGTGACGAGTTGTTCTGTGGAAGAAGTAATCTGCGCAGTGCTCGCGCGGTTGTTTGTTCCCTGACATGCCGTTAAGACAAACGAGAAAAAAATGGAAACGAGTAGTTGCTGTGAGAATACTTTAGACATAAGAGTTCTTGCTCTAAGCCCTATCCAATTTTACTGAATTCGAAGCGGGGAAAGCGGGCGCATTGCTGCGCCCGCTTTCCAAGATGAATCTAAACCTGTGCGATAGGTGTCGAATGCGAGAATTCGTGATTCTTCAGTGGCAGTGATCTGACTCTCCGGCCCGTCAGGATATACAGACCGTTGCTTACTGCTGCGGCCAGTGGTGGCGTTGAAGGTTCGCCTAGTCCGCCCAGTTCTTCGCCAGACTCGACAATATGTACATCGATCTGTGGCGCATCAGCCATGCGCACCATCTCGTAGTCAGGGAAGTTGTTCTGCGCGACGCGACCATTTTCGATAGTGATCTCACCATACAATGCGGCGGTTAGGCCGTAGATGATCCCGCTCTCAACCTGCGCCTCGACGGTATCTGGATTTACTGCCCAGCCGCAATCTATCGCGCAGGTAACTTTGTGCACTACCGGTCGGTTATTTTCATCCAAGGACACTTCAGCCACTTCGGCTACGATGCTCCCGAAGCTTTCCTGTATAGCAATGCCCAGAGCATGTCCCTCGGGCAAGTTCTGGCCGTAGCCTGCCGCCTCGGCTGCGACTTCAAGCACCTTCCGATGACGAGGGTGGTTTGCAAGCATTTCCATACGGAACTGATAAGGGTTCTTACCAGCGCGATGGGCTATCTCGTCGACAAAAGACTCGGTAAAAAATGTCTGCTGTGAATGATCGACACTACGCCAAGCAGCGATAGGCACGTGCGTATCGACGTCAACATAGCGAATAGACTGATTAGAAATTGCGTAAGGGATATGCGAGGCACCGGGTGTTTGGACCGGGCCGGTGAATCTATTGTGCCAGGCTTGCACCATGCCATTCGCATCGAATGCCGCTTTAAAGTTACTTGCGACAGCGGGGCGGTAGTAATCTTGCTGCATATCGTCTTCACGGCTCATAACAGTCTTCACTGGAACATTGAATTCCATAGCGATTAGTGTCGCATGGTCTATCACATTCCAGTTGAAAGGCAGTCTTCTACCGAAGCCACCGCCGAGATAGCTGTGGTGAAAAATCGCGTCGTCTTCCGATAAGCCAGCAATTTTCGCGACCCGGCTCTTTATGCCTAGCGCATCCTGCGTGCTGGTCCAGACTTCTGCGATGTCGTCATGAATATGCACTGTACAGTTCATCGGCTCCATCGCCGCGTGCGCTAGATAGGGCACGGTGTAATTACCTTCGATAACGTCGGAGGCGGACTCCATTGCCGCTTCTGTATCGCCAACTTCCATGGCCTCGCTGTTGTCATCTTCGCTGAGGCTTTGCTTGAAACCGGCAAACAAGTCAGCGCTGGATGTTGTATCCGCATCAGAAAATTCAAACTCGGACTTAACTAGCTTAAGAGCTTCCTTTGCGCGCCAGTAGCTATCAGCCACAACAGCGACAGAGTCCTCTAATTCGATGATGCGCTTCACACCGCGTCGACTTAGTGCGTCGCCAGCATCAACAGAGATTAGCTTCGTTCCGAATACCGGCGCGAGACGGATAGCTGCGTAAAGCATATCTTCGCTTTGCGCATCTATACCGTATTCGGCAGAGCCGTCCACTTTAGCTGGGATATCTACGCGCGATATCGCCTTGCCCATAATAGTAAATTGCGAAGGGTCTTTCAGCGTCACATTCTCGGGGGGCTCTAGCAAGGCGGCATCAGCTGCGAGCTCACCGTAGCTAAGCGAACGGCCGCTGGAGTTGTGCTGGACATAGGTCAGCTGAGTGCTGCATTCATCCGCAGCTGCCCCCCAACGACTCGCCGCACATTGCACGAGCATCTGTCGCGCTGCTGCGCCGGCCGTGCGCATAGAGGATTCTCCGGTAAAGCGCACAGAAGAACTGCCACCGGTAGTTTGCAGGTTAACCAACTCTGCAATGGTCACCGCGCTGGCATTGACGATGCCAGTTAAGAAGCCTGGTAAGCCAAATTCTCCTGCGAAGCCTGTTACTAGATCTCCGTTGGCAAACATGTCGATAGCTGGCGCTTGTTCGACGCTGATGTCTTCCCAGGCTGCATCCAGTTCGTCCGCTGCCATCATTGGCAGTGAGGTATGTACGCCCTGACCCATTTCTGAGTGAGGAACATAGATTGTGATTTTGTTGTTGGGCTCAATCTTAATGAAGGAAGTAACGTAGCGTTCTTCCCCAGTCACTAATTCCGCATTCGCTCTGCGATGTTTGCTTGGCTTCAGTGCTGAGTAGCCGATGAGTATACCGCCGCCAACTAGGGCAGAACTAAGCAGGAAACGTCTTCTGCTAATTTTCATATTCAGTCTTCTTTATGCTGTAGCCAGTGAATGAATTGCCTTGCGCACTCGCGGATAAGAACCGCAGCGACAGACGTTGGTAATGCTTTTATCAATATCAACATCGCTAGGGTTTGGGTTCGTGGCGAGCAATGAAGACACGGCCATGATCATCCCAGACTGACAGTAACCGCACTGTGGTACTTGGTGGTCAATCCATGCCTGCTGCACAGCGCTCAGGTCGGGCGCAGATGGATTCGCACCCGCAGCAACCATCGCTAGACCTTCGATTGTAGTTATTTCCTGTCCCTCTATTGCACTTACCGGCGTCACACAGCTTCTAACCGCGCTGCCGTTTACATGCACGGTACAGGCGCCACAAGAGGCAATACCGCAGCCAAACTTTGTTCCCGTCATGCCCAGCTCGTCTCGCAAAGCCCAAAGTAGGGGCATCTGGGGCTCTATATCCAGATCCTGTTCTATACCGTTAACTTTGAAAGTTGCCATGTTCAATCCCCAAGGAATTTCCTACTGTTTTTGTGAAGTATGTCAGTTGTACTGATTACGGCATTTCTAGGATAACAGTTCATATGTCATACGACATGTGAATAAAATTGATGCATTGCCAACAGAGGTTAGGGCACTAATTTGCGGGAGGTTTCGGAGAGCTTGAGGGCTATTTGGGTTATAATCAGAGCCTCAAAAATCAGCAGTAAAGACCCCGGCCCATGGCAAAAAATTTTCCTACCTCAGCTGGCACTAGCCTAGAATTCAATTACAGCAAACTTAAAAATGTATTCGCTGGCGCTTCTGCCCCGGCAACTCTTGCTAGACTCGTTGAAAGGCTAGGAGCGCAGCGCGTGCTGCTAGTGGCATCGAATAGCCTGAGTGAGGCTACCGATAACTTCAATGAGATTCGGGCCGCGCTAGGAGGTAATTTTGCGGGCCTATTTCACGACATCGCAGCGCACACTCCGCGCTCGGATGTGATGCGCGCGTTAGAAGTAGCGCGTGAGACGGATGCTGACCTGCTCGTTTCATTGGGCGGGGGTTCAATCATAGACGCCTGTAAGGTTGTACAATTCGCAATTGATCAAGGTGTTGAGTCCGAGGCGCAGCTTATCGAATACGCACAATATGGAGACGGCACACGCGGTTCAAAGTATGCAGATTTTAGTCTCTTCAAGGGCGATCCGAAGATTCGCCAGATCGCTATTCCAACAACGCTTTCCGGCGCCGAATTCAGCAACAATGCGGGCGTACTAAACACTCAGATATCCGCGAAGGAGGGCTATCGCGGCATCGATATTTGCCCACAGTCCATTATCTATGATCCGCAGCTAAGTCTGCACACGCCCCAATGGTTGTGGTTCTCTACCGCGATTCGTTCACTTGATCATGCCGTCGAGGGTTTTTGCTCTGCCGACTCACATGCGTTCGTCGACGGCCATTTTCTTCATGCCATGCGTCTGTTCGCTAGCTCATTACCCGAGTGTAAACGCGATTCTACAAACCTATCTGCGAGAAGCCTGAGCCAACAGGCAGTCTGGTTGGCATGCGTTGGCCTGGGCACCATACCCCACGGAGCAAGTCACGGCATTGGCTATATATTAGGCAGTCTCTGTGGGGTGCCTCATGGCTACACGTCTTGTGTCATTTTGCCGGCGGTCCTAGCATGGAATTCCAAGCAACAGGCACGCGAGCAGGCGGCTATTAATGATGCTTTAGGCGACGAAGGACAGGACGCGGCGGCCTCGGTAAAGGCGCTAGTGGCGAGTTTGGGATTGCCGACATCGTTGCGTGATGTCGATGTGAGCAAGGAGCAGCTCCCAAGTATTGCACTCAGGGCGGCGAAACACCCGGTGGTAAGAAACAACCCTCGTAAGATAAATGGCGCAAACGATGTGATGGAGATATTAGAACTTGCCTGGTGATTATAGAAAATTTTCTATGAATATTTCGAAATTACCAATTTCCTTTCTGCGATTTTATGCTCGACTTTTCGTGTTGCTTTTTTGTGTAGCGATGCAACCGTTACATGCGCAAGAAGAATCTGAGTACGTCCGATTTGTCCCGGGAAACATGGAGTGGGAAGGCGAGCTACAAACGGCCATCGTGAGTTTCGAAAATGATGCAGGGGTACAACTAAATCTTGTAGCGGCTGTGCATCTTGGTGAGGAAGAATACTACGCAGAACTAAATGACTATTTCAGAACGCAAGACGTAGTTCTCTATGAACTTGTAGCTGAGCCAAACCAGGTGCCGGTGAGAGGAGGCATAGAGTCAAGCACCTCCCTTATAGGCTTCATTCAACAGGCAATGGCGGAGTTTCTGAATATTGGCTTTCAACTCGATGAGATCGACTATACGCAGCCGAATTTTCTTCATGCCGATCTGACGCCTTCGCAGTTCGATGAGTTGATGGATAGCAAGAATGAGAATTTCTTTACCACGTTTCTGAATCTGGCGATGGCGCAGATGGCAGAACAAAATGCCTCGCCTGACGATAGCTTGTCTTCATTCAATATGTTGTCCCTTATGAGTGCAATCAACTCGGAGAATCAGAACGCGGCGCTTAAGTTTCTATTTGCCCAGGAGCTCGGTCGTAGCGGGGGTGTGATAGTCGGTGAGGAGCTGGAACAGCAGCTCACACTACTGGGCGACCGGAACAAGGCGGCCCTGCGTATATTGGGCGACGCATTACAGAATCCAGATTTTAGACGAGTCAGCATATTCTACGGGGCTGCCCATATGCCGGGAATCGAGCGTGAAATCAGGGCTACCATGGGCTTCTCCCGTACCGAACTCAGATGGCAATCTGCCTGGATAGTGCCTTAGACAAGGCCTAAGCACTCCCTTAAACAATTGAAATTGCTCGTTTTACCCCGTTTAACTAATAATCAGAGATGCCCTGGGGTTTTTCGGTTGACTAAGGGCGTATTAACCGGACAATGGGCTCACCGTTTCGCAATCGGGGCGGCCTCTCAATAGCTAGTTTTTGGGATGATGAGGGGCAAGGGCTTCAGCGAGCAGCGCTGTAAGATAACTCAGGCTTCCGTTGTAAAACAAAATTCAAGAGTGACATTATTTAATAAGGTGGATTTAACATGAAAAAATTATTTAGCGGATTGCTAGTCTTATCTCTATCAGTATTAGTTGGATGTGCGGCCGGCGGCCCACCTCCTGCAGCTGGTGTTTGGGAAGCAGAAATTAACTCACCATTGGGTGCGCTTCCTGTTGTTTTAACAATGAATGCAGATGGAAGCGGCGAAATGGCATCAGACGTTTTGAACGCGCCTCTTTCTGGCATCGTCTATGCAGACAATACCGCATCCTTTACTGCTGAGATTTCAGTGCAAGGTCAGGAGATCGTTTTGGATTTCACTGGATCTGCTGAAGGCGATGCACTAACTGGTGAATTCGGTAGTGACTTCGGAGCTATGAACGTTACTGCTACACGTCAGTAAGGTTTATAGATTTAAAAAAGGGTCGCTTAGCGACCCTTTTTTATGTTCGGTGAGCTGTTTAGATAACGCTGAGACGCAACTGCTCTTCGACTAGTTCTAGATTTTTTTTCGCGTTCGGACTGTTCGGATGCACTTCGATCAGGTCCTCAAATGCTCTCTTAGCTTTGCTTAATTCCTTTCTTTGAATGAATACCATGCCAAGCCCGGATAGAGCGCCGAAATGTCTTGGTTCAAGTTCGAGTGTCTTCTCAATATCAGTTACCGACGCGCCAAGATTTCCTAACACATAGTGTAAGGTGGCGCGCTTGTTCCAGCCCTCCGCATAATTAGGAAAGCTTTCAGTAAGACGATTGAAAGCAACCATCGCTTCCGAGTAGCGTTGTGTGTTCATTCTCTGTGTGCCCACGAGCATAAGCTGTGCTACATCGGCGTTGGCGTGCTGCAACCAGATCTCCCATATCTGACTCTCAGTGACCTGAATGGTGCGAACATTTTCCGTTTCTTGAAGAACGGCGAATAGATCGACTAGACGATCATCGGTTTGATCGGCAAGCAATAAATTGCTTGCCGACGAGATCGCTAGAAACAAGAGTAGGCGTGAGCCCATGACTGACCCTCCATAGTGATATACCCGAGCAACAATAATGTTGGCCGTGCATCGAGACAGTCAGTATAGCCCTGCCTATGAGTCAATGGCTAGAAATGGTCGGCCGATGCTTTGTGCCAGTCGTCGCGATAGCTGATGGGGATGCTATCCGTGAGCAATTGATTTTCAAGCAACGGTTCGTATATTTCAGCGAAGTTTTTCCCGCGACCTTCGGACCGACTAAGTATATCTGATGGGGATAAGTCACTTGGATTACTGAAGCCCATAGCACCGCAAAGCTCGAGAAAAGCGCGCACAGTTGAGTTGTGATAGCTATTTACTCGTTCAGACTTTTCGCCTACTACAATGGCTCTAGCTCGCGAAGGGTTTTGTGTCGCTATTCCTGTGGGGCATTCGTTGGTATTGCATGCTTTAGCCTGAACGCATCCGAGCGCAATCATCATGGCTCGAGCGGCATTGACCGTATCAGCACCAACAGCGATTTTCTCTAGCACATCAAAACCACTGGCCGTTTGACCAGCACTAATCAAGCGGATCTGGTCACGCAGGCCCGCCCCTATGAGCACTTCATTAACATAGTAGGTGGCTTCTATGCAGGGAGTGCCGAGCCGGTTTGAAAATTCGACCGGGGCAGCGCCTGTGCCTCCTTCTGCCCCGTCGATTGTTACGAAATCGGGCAATATTTTGGTTTCTAGCATGGCCTTGACGATAGCCATAAATTCGACCTTCTTACCGAGGCAGAGTTTGAAGCCAACAGGCTTGCCAGCACTGAGTTTGCGCAGACGCTGCACGAATTGAAGCAATCCCTTGGGTGTATCAAATTCTGGATGGCTTGCTGGCGAGTTCACAGTCTTGCCAACTTCAACCAAGCGTATCTCAGCTATCTCTTTGGTAACTTTCGCGCCCGGCAGTACTCCGCCATGGGAGGGCTTGGCGCCTTGTGAGAGTTTAATCTCAATCATCTTTACAGCATTGATGACGGCTCGTTCGGCGAAAGCATCGTCATCAAATGAGCCATCAATATTGCGACAGCCGAAATAGCCAGTACCAATCTGCCAAATAATGTCGCCGCCATACTTAAGATGGTATTTACTCATTCCGCCTTCGCCGGTATTGTGAGCGAAATTACCCAAGTAAGCGCCTTTGTTGAGTGCTGCAATGGCATTCGCACTCAGTGCGCCAAAACTCATGGCAGATATATTGAGCCTTGATGCGCTATAGGGCTGCGTACATTCCGCGCCACCGAATATAACTCGAACATGTTCCTGCAAAACCTCTTTCACATTTATAGAGTGATTGAGACTTCGATACCCCTCTTCGAGAATGTCCTGCTCAGTACCGAAGGGGAGAGTATCGTTGGCACCTTTTGCACGGCGATAGATTAGGTTTCGATTCTCACGCGAGAAGGGTTTCTCCTCAACATTGTTAGCAATAAAGTACTGTTGGATTTCTGGCCTGATGAACTCGAGCGCATAACGGATATTAGCCAACACCGGATAGTTTCGTCTGAGATTACTTATGCCGAAAAAAATTTCGTAACCACCAATCAGTGTCCAGGCTAAGAAGAATATGAAGAAAGAGAGCGCAACAGGCGTTGCGATAAGATCTAAAGGGACAAATAAGCTGCCAATGCTATTGAGAAGGGCAAAAAAGCTGATAGGAAGGAGCAGCAGAGCAATTATCCAATAAATCCTTGTGATTAAAGTCATAGTAAATTCTCGAAAGAGTTGTAGGTAGTCCCCGCTTTTGAGATTAATGACAGCGGCTAATAAAGGTTTCAGGTCGAAGCTCTGATTATGCCATTGCTTTAGAAACAAGGCTCTAAAAGTTTAAGACCAAAGTTATCGCAGTTTCGGTGTCTGTTTTTTCTCTATATAGAGGCACTTCAGTTTGGTGCTTAACCTTAACCGAGAATTTTAAAGAGAGATTTTCGCGGATGTCTGTTTGGATACCGGTCTCAGAGCGATAGATATTACTGTCACTACCTGCCTCGATGCTGAAGTCTTGGATAAAATCGGCAGATTCCGACACATTCCAGCCGTAGTTGGCAGCTAAACGCGCAATGATTACGCTTTGGGTTTCGAATTCAGTCTCTGAACGACGAATACCGATACCACCTGTGAGGCCTAGGATCATATTGACTCTGCTTTGCAACATATTGCGACCGTAACTAACGGTGATATCTGATTGGCTCTCGAAGCCGCTAAATTTGTCATTCTCATAAGCGATACGACCCTGTAAGTAGCTATTCGGGTTGATCGTGTGGTTGCCGCTGGCAGTGTGATAGAGGCGCTGTGCATTCGATACGCCATCCTGAGAGGAGCGAAAGCCGTCACTAGTAAATTGATATTTCCAGTTTTCTGACTGATTCCAATCTACAGTAACCTCATACTTTATGTTTTCGTTTTCGGTGTTACCCGAAGTAAAAATAGCGCCTAATTCCAATTGCGTCGCAACGCTAGATTCTTCCTGCGCCGAAGTGTGCAAGCTGAAAACCATCAGCAGACTGCAAAGGCCGTATGTAAGTGAATTCCTCATGTCAGATCATCCCCTGGGTAGTGAAGGCGCGAGATTTTACAGACAGCGTTTAAAAAAAGCTATTTGCCGGCTCACATAGAAGGGGGTAATCGGGCAAAATTCAGGGGGTGCTGCGAGCGCTCCGGCTCCCAACATTGCTGGAGTTGGCTGCCCATATGAGGTATAAGGCACCAACATGCCGAAACTTTCAGTCTTTATTCATTTTTTGCTTGGTCAGGGCTCTTAAAATTTAGTGTCAGAATCTATCGATGAAAACCCTTTATCTACTCCGTCACGCAAAATCCAGAAAGGATAATTCCGACCTGAAAGACTTCGAGCGGCCGCTGGCTGAACGTGGCATTCGTGATTTACCTGTTATGGCCGAACGCTTTAAGGCAAAAAATAGCCGTGTCGACTGCATTATCTGCAGTCCTGCGGTGCGAACCAAAACCACTGCTAAGATGTTTGCGCAAGAGATTGGTTTTCCAAGTGATGAGATAGGCAGTAATCCAGAGCTGTACTTCGCCGGATCCAATATGTTTTTAAAAGCAGCTGCCCAGTTAGATGATGAATACGAGTCTGCGATGCTGGTGGGTCACAATCCAGCAATCACCGAATTCGCTAATGAGATGGCGAACGCTGATATCGACAACATTCCTACCTGCGGTTTAGTGCGGCTGAGTCTGCCGATCGACACATGGGCAGAAATAGAAATTTTCAAAGCCGAACTCGTCGATTTCGATTACCCTAAAAAAGCATAGAGAAAGCAATGAACTTAATGGTCATGAAAATTTTCCTAATTCTATTTGGCATTATGTTTTTGGCGAGTTGCACTGATCAGGCGTCAGTCCCACAAGCAGGCGGCTTGACTGCATTGCTCGCAAGCGCAAGCAGTGAAGAAACATCAGAACAGATTATAGTTGAACGTTGGAATAGCGCTGAACAAGTTGTACTTGGACGCGAAGTATTCACGGAGAACTGTGCCGTTTGCCATGGGGCGCAGGCGCAAGGCACTGCCGAGGATTGGCGCGAAAAACTGGATGACGGTTCGTTCCCTCCCCCTCCTCTTAATGGCTCGGCGCACGCCTGGCACCATCCTCAAGAAATATTGCTTCGAGTAATAGACTATGGTGGAGAGTCTATGGGCGGGAAAATGCCCGCATTCATCGATGTGCTAGAAAACGATGAGAAGCTGGCGGTGATTGCCTATTTTCAAAGTTTCTGGACCGACGATATCTATCAGCAATGGATGCAAATGGGTGGCACGAATTAAAACTTCATTCTCGATAGCTCTATTGCTTTTGGCCGGCTGCGCATCGACGCAACAGGATCAGGGCAAGCAGTGGCAGTCGCTGCTGCATACTGAGCATGTGCTCGTAGGTATGATCTGGGATAGTCAGGCTGAAAAA
The DNA here is from genome assembly GCA_949372635.1 of uncultured Pseudomonadales bacterium. GTDB lineage: Bacteria > Pseudomonadota > Gammaproteobacteria > Pseudomonadales > Pseudohongiellaceae > UBA9145. Next base: position 229,197 of record CASIAB010000002.1, on the reverse strand, counting down.
TATATCGCGGCGGACGAATTACTCACTCGAATAGAAGGGGTCAGCTATCTTCTTTTGGGTGAGAAACACGACAATCCAGATCATCACGCATTACAGCTTCGCGCTCTTGATCATGTTCTTCAGACTGACAATGTGTCAGCAGTATCCTTCGAGATGATGAGTAGTGAACAGCAGCCGCTGCTGCTAGATTTATCACTGAACTCACTGAACTCACTGAACTCAGTGAGCAGTCTCGAGCAGATCAAAGAGTATCTGCAATGGGACGAAGGTTGGAATTGGGATTATTACGGTCCGCTTTTACACCGAGTCATACAGGCCGATGTTTTAATTAATGCAGCAAACATTAGCGACGAAGAAATGATGCAGGTATACGGGTCGCCAACAGCAGCGGAGATCGAAGGCGTTTTGGATAAGCAGACGATGGTCGCCCTCGAGAAAGACATCGATGACAGCCACTGCGGTATGTTGCCTGAATCGCAATTTCCCGCGATGGTAAGAGTGCAACAGGCGCGAGATTTTGCCATGGCGTCCAGTCTAGCTTTAAATACAGGACAGCAGCTACAGGTTCTCGTTGCCGGCAACTACCATATCCGTCGCGACCTCGGCGTGCCTAACTATCTATTGAACAGGCAGTCGAGCCTAGAGGAGAGTCAGATTGTCTCCCTAGCTTTTATGGAGGTTGACAAGGCCAGCAATGATCCAGCCGATTACCTTCAGCAATTCGGCAGCGTGAAGGCTTATGACTACATCTGGTTCACACCTGCTGTTAGTGATGAGGACTACTGTGCCTCACTGCGCCAGCAATAGCCGCATGCGCTTGAATAATGCTTTGAATCCAGACACACTAAGCGTTCGTTCCCTCCAACCTAGCCGTAGAAATACTCGAATCTATGCTTGAAACTATGCTGACGTTTGTCAGATCACACAAAACAATCGCGGCGTTACTCTTTCTTTTCGTCGGTATTCAATGCAGTTTGTCCGCTGCCGCTGAGGATGATTTCAGCGAGCTGGCTTACGACAACGCTGGCGAGTTCAATTTCGTCCGTGTTCAGTTCGACACCTATTACGGTGGTGGTTACGGTTATGGCCCTTGGTCTATCGATTTCCCTGATGCGGATATCAATTTTCTACGCGGCGTTTCTCGCCTGACCAATATCCGCGTGATGAGCGAGCCCATCGTGCTGCGTTTCGATGATGAGGGAATATTCAATTACCCGTTTTTGTATATGTTGGAAGTTGGTCAGGGTGGAGGGCTCAGCTTGAGCCCGAATGAAATAAATAATGTACGTGAATATTTGCTGCGCGGTGGCTTCTTGCTTATTGACGATTTTTGGGGTCAGCGGCAGTGGGATAATTTCTATTCAGCCTTTAGCCAGGTGTTTCCCGATCGCGAGGTCGTAGAGTTAAAACCGGATCACGAAATCTTCCATGTTTACTACGACATAGATGGTCCACAGATGATCCCAGCGCTGTTCCGAAACGATGATTTCGGTGAGCAAGGTATTAACTTTGCGACAAATCACGCGGTCCTCGACGACGATGGTCGAGTCATGGTTCTGATCAATTGGAATTCCGACATGGGTGATGGTTGGGAACATACCTATCACCCTTCCTATCCAACACGTTACGCAAATGCGGCCTATCGATTGGGAATTAACTATTTGGTTTACTCGATGACGCACTAGTGTGTCGCGTCAAAATTAGAAAAAGCTAAAAAGTCACAAGAATCAGAACAATAAAAGAGGCTGTTACATGAAAAAGTACTCATTGCTCGTTATATTATTCCTATTCATTTCAGTAAAAATTTTTGCGGCTCCCTACGATCATATTCATCTTGCTGCTACTAGCTCGCAAGAAGCGGTTAACTGGTATGTAAAACATTTTGGAGGAGAGGCGGCGCGTTTTCTTCGCTCTACCAATACCGACTATCCGATCGACCGTGTCATGTACGGCGATATCGCAGTGATTTTCTTCGAGCGAGATCCAGGTGAAGGCTCGGTTGGCTCGGGTGTCGATCATTTTGGATTCTCCATGAGCAATGTGGCCGGTGTAGTCGCCGGCGTTGTAGCTGATGGTGGCAAGCAATTGGGTGATCTTGTTGCATTCGGCGAAATGCAGATCGGCTTCGTTGAAGACCCTTGGGGTACGAAGATTGAAATTATCGACGATCCTGATTTACGAGGTATGCATCATTTTCATCTTACCTCTCCCGATCCTGAGGGCACGTTGGAATGGTATGGCGAAAATTTCGGCGGAGAGCGTGAGCTATGGAAGGATGCATTGCCCGCCTTGAACTATGGCGACGTCTTGTTGCTAGTGAGCCAGGCTAGTGGCGAAGTTGCGCCGACTCAGGGCCGAAGCTTCGATCATCTTGGCTGGAAGTATACCGACCTCACCGCAGCAGAGTCCAAACTGAAGGATAACGGCGTAGAGTTTACGATGGACCCTCGTGAATTCCGTACAATACGAATCGCGTTTGCCGCGGGGCCGGACGGCGTGCGGATTGAATTGGTGGAGCCTTAGTAAACAGGGAGTAAAATGATAGTCTGCGGGGTTTCTTAGACTATTCTGCTGCGAAAGTTTTGTCGGACTCTAAATGAGGGTCGGCAAGGAAGCCGAGTATGAGGTCTATGTCGTGCTTGGCGCAGCCTTCACTGTTGGCCAAAATATAGTCTGCAGTGAGTTGTTGAATCATCTCACCTTTGGCAATCGCCGCTTTAAAGCTTGGGATTTCGGTAGGTGGCAGCCCTTCGCTGCGATAGAAATTTGTCAGAAGGACTATCTCGTGGTTACTGAAATTATCCAATAGAATTTGGGCGACCCCGTCTTCGAATTTTTCCCAGGCGAAGGTCTTTTCGTAGCAAGCTGCTATCTCCACCTGTATCCACTGAGGTAACTTGACTCCGGCTGACATCGCCACGATGCTGGTGTAAGTCCGGACGATATTTCGCGTTTGCAGCAGTGTCATCGATTCGAATTGGCTGGCTACGTTACTGACACGTATAAGCCTGTTGGCGTCGCGTATTTCAGCGGCGCCAACAGTGGATATAAAAATCAAAAAGATAAGCAGGCTTAGATAGCTAATTCTCATTGGCGATTTTGAATACCACGTTAATGCCCGTCCGCTATTCTACTTCATCAAATGTCGATGTGATAGGTGAGGCTGACGTTAGAGCCATTGAGGAGTCTGTGCCTGTGCCGTTTGAGTCCACTGCATCCGTTGCGACATTATAGCTCTAGGCATCGCTAGAGCCATCTGGCGAATGCCTCCGTAAAAGAAATTTATTGCCTTCAACTTTAAGCCAAGGCTGCTTTCCTAATAGCCATTCTGGGCCATGACATCCTGCAGGGCTATCTCTCTAAATTGGTCCTCGAAGTCGCTTTTCTCACTGTCCTCGAAGGCGGTGCTCTCGAAGTCCACCTCGTCGTGTTCGTCTGCTGCAGTGGCCAATAGTAGCAAGTTCTTTTCTTCGGTCATCTGGATTTCCATGTGTGTGGACACCTCAAAGCTGTTTGGGTTGCGACCGAACTGGCCGAATTGAGGTGAGCTGGAAAATTTTCAGTTGTTAATGTCTTCTTGAGGGATGCCCGCGGCGGTCAATTCTTGGGCGAGTTCAAGTCGCAATTCCTGCCACTATAGTTCTACCAGGCCAGCGAAGACCGGAGATTCAACTCTTCATGCTCAAACAACAATTGACTGCACAGGAGATTCGGTGTCAAATGACAACATACTGACGTAATTCTTTACATTCTGCGTATAGTATTAGCAATCCAACCGAAGTTCCGCGACCTATCAGAGAGGGATTTAGAGGAAAACCAATGCATTCCCCCAAACGCATGCTGTTTCTTGACCTTGTATTGTCCTTATTCAGGCTTAATGGGCTCCTAATAGCTGAAGGAGATGAAATGACCGAGGCGCTGGGCCTAACCAGTGCTAGATGGAAGGTCATCGGAGTCATCGCCCTTTCCAATTCGGGCCTGACAGTGCCGGGCATCGCTAGAGTCTTAGGCCAGTCTCGGCAGGCAGTGCAGCGAATCACCGATGTTATGGTCACCGACGGCCTACTCTCTTACGAGCCGAACCCCAAGCATAAGCGTTCGGTGTTAGTCGTACTCACTGAAGAGGGCAAGACTGCCTATAAAGATTTGCGCGACGTTCAGGATCCTTGGGCGATAAATAACACTGAAGACATCCCCATTGAAGAATTGGATGTAGGCCTTCGCTTATTGCGTCGTCTCATTCAGAAATTCGATAAATAACCATGACAGACAATCTTAACAGCCTACCCCGAGATCTCTATACTGCAGCCGCGGTCCGTCTGCTCGATAAGATAGCGATCGAGCAGTTCGGCATTCCTGGCTTCACTCTAATGCAAACGGCGGCATTGATCGCCTTCAGCAAGCTAATGGAAAAGTGGCCGCAGACGCGCCACGTGCGAGTGTTTGCAGGTTCGGGCAACAATGCTGGCGATGGCTATCTCCTTGCCAGCCTAGCGAAAGAGCAGGGACTAAGCACTGAGGTAATAACCCTAACCGATCCAGAAAAATTGCAGGGTGATGCGAGGCTCGCTGCCGAATGTGCAGACAAGCATCAAGTTTTGATAACGCCCTTCTCTGATTTTGATGTTGAGCGTGAGAAAGGCCACGCGCATCTCGTAGTCGTTGATGCGCTGCTTGGTATTGGACTAAACAGAGAAGTGACTGGCGACTACGCAAAGGCGATCGAATTTATCAACAGCGCAGATCGAGTGGTGCTTGCGATCGATATCCCATCTGGTCTCAGTGCCGACACAGGCGCGTGTCTCGGCGTCGCGGTCATTGCGGATGTAACGGTTACATTCATCGGTTTGAAGCAGGGTCTACTCACGAATCAGGCTGGTGATTTTGTTGGTGAGCTGATTTATCACCATCTCGATGTGCCCAATCAAGTATTCACCAGCGAGTCTTCTCCGGAGCCGGTTGCGCAGCGTATAGATATCAATTCGACAAGAGTAATGCTTCCCGCCTCGCGCAATCGCTTCGCATAAGGGTAGCCACGGTCATGTGCTAGTCATCGGCGGCGATTCGAGTTTCGGCGGTGCCGTAATAATGGCAGCCGAGGCGGCTCTGCGAAGTGGGGCAGGCCTTGTCAGTGTCATCACTCGCTCCGCCCATCGGCCAGCTTTGTTAGCGAGACGGCCGGAGGTTATGGTGCTAGGTACCGAAGATGACAACCCGCATATCGACGACCTCATTTCTAAAGTAACCACGATCATAATTGGCCCTGGCCTGGGTCGCGGGAGCTGGGCGCGATGCTTAATGCAGAAGGCGCTTTCCACACAGATATCAATGGACAAGCCTCTGGTTATTGATGCCGACGCCTTGCATCTACTTGCCGAGAAGAGAGAACAGAGCACAGCCGAGAAAGGTACCGAAATAAAAAGGAATAACTGGATACTCACCCCGCATCCGGGCGAGGCAGCAGCGCTCCTAAAATGCTCGATCGGCGAGATACAGGCCGATCGCTTCGCCGCCGTTCGTCAACTGCATGACATCTGGGGCGGTGTTTGCCTCCTCAAGGGGAGCGGCAGTCTGATCTGTACCGCCAAAAAATCGCAGCAAAAACTCTTTCTCTGTAGCGAAGGTAATGCAGGCATGGCAACTGGCGGGATGGGTGATGTGTTAAGTGGAATCGTGGGCAGTCTGGTAGCGCAGGGTAGCTCGCTAGAGAGCAGCCTCTGTAACGGCGTCTGCATTCACGGCGAGGCAGCAGATCTCTCAATGCAGGCAGACGGCCCGCGTGGTATGGCAGCGACAGATCTCATGCCATACATTCGGCAACTCGTGAATCCAATGTGGGGATAGTTATCTTCTATTGTGCTCTAATTTCCAATTCTTGAATGCTATAGCGACCAGGAAGATGCCCAGGATCGATACGGATCCGGCTCCCAGTAGCAACGCCATTCAATTCGAAAACTATCCGATTGAGGCCGACTTCAATATACCGTTGCAATGTGTTCTCTTCCGAGTAGCCCTGACCGGTTTCAGTCTCGAAGTAAATTGCCACATTGAGTTTTTCCTCGGTTTTAATTGTTAGATAAAGCATTGTATCGTTGAACTGTGCATCACCAAAGGCAGGTAGCATGAAGTAAGGGTCTCCTGTCGTTGCATTGAACTGTAATTGCCCACCGCTGTACCTTGCGTTTGATATACTTTCAGAAAATTCTATCTCGCCTAGGCTTCGCCGATTTAGCGAGAAAGTAATATTCCCTTCGACCGTAGAGAGATGGTTGCTGTTGATATAGCGTATGGCATCGAGCCAGTTCGGATCGTAGGTATTTCTCACCGCGTCTTTCAAAGGCATGTTCAGTAAATCCAAGCCTGCAAGAAACGCAACATCATGCTGCACTCCTAACAGCTGCAATACAGTAGGTGCGATGTCCAGCGGTGTAGCAAATATTTCTCGCTCAGCAGCAACGTTTGAGTTCAACACATTGAAATACAGTCGTCGTTGATAGTTCTCAGGAAATAGTGGGAAGGCATTATTACGCATTGCGAGGTGATCGGAGACAAGAACCACCACTGTATCTTTATAGGCGGGATGTGCTTTAACTTGGTCGAGAAATTTTCCCAACAAATAGTCGGTGCAGTGAACAGCGTGCAGGATAGAATTGTCAATCTGATCATATTCGCTGCAGCTTGCGGAGGGCTCGCCAATTGGGTGATGAGTATCTACAGTAAGTAGTGTCAGATTAAAGGGCTGTTCTGATGCGGCTAGGCTATTAAATTGCTCCAATGCTTGAGAAAACAATGAATCATCATAAAGCCCCCAGCCGGTTACATAGTTGGGATCTGCAAGCTCGTTGACTAACTCACTGCTACCTAGGGTTGTGTCAAATCCGTGCTCTCGTAAAAAGCTGCCTTTGTTTGCGAAGCCCAGCGCGGCACCACCCATGAATATTTGTCGGTATCCCGCTTCATTTAGCACATCGGGTAAGCAAGTAGCTTTGTCGAGCATGCGCGAGAAAAGAACCTCATTGCCAGCAAAACTCGATTCATACAACAGCGGTGTACCGCATAAGCTGGATACTATTCCGGCCATTGTCCAGCCCGAGCCCTCCACCTGATGCATATTATCAAGCTGCCATCCTTCTTCGTTTAATGCCTTCAGGTTCGGAGTCAAGCCGGGGAAGAGATTTTCATTGGTATAGATCGCTTCAAAGCCTTCGAGAAAGACGAATAATAGATTCTTTCCGGCAGTCGAAGTGAATTGGGTGTTCGTCAATGCATCCTGCTCGAGACTTAATTCTTCCCAAGCTATGGCATCCAGTGAATCTATCCGTGGCGACAGTGCCGAGTTCGCCATAGCAAAAACTGACGGGCGCAGCCCAGGATCAAGCATTAGGGCTAGAACGAAAAGACCTGCTAGAGCAGGTAATGAATGGTTGGAGCGTGGTAGCCGTTCCCTAAAATAGTAGAAGCCAAATAGCACGCAGACTGTCCAGCCGACTATGAGAAACATTAAGGGGTAATAGGCGGCAAGGCTTTCGCGCAGTGTTGTTAGATTAAAATGGAATAAGTATTGCTGATTAAAGTAACTCCCCTGTAAGTAGTAGCTAATAAACTGCGAGGCATAGTAGAAAGACAGTAAATAAATTAATACCAAGCCAATGATGGTTCTTACAGTGTCGTTTTCTATACGACTGATTAGTGCGGTACTGGTAAGAACTATTACGCATACGGAAAGTAACGCAGAAAAAATGGAGAGAAGGCTTCTGTCAAGGTTGTAATAATGGGCGAGGGTGACGGGCATGAAAAAAAGCAGTAGTTGTATTTTCTGCATCGAGCTCATTGCTGATTCCAGTTCGCTAACTTTTTCAAATTTACCTTTTCTGTCTGGACTTAGCTAAATGACGAAAATTTAGAGGAGCAGCATGCCCCATGTAAACACGACCAATAGCAGCGCTACGAAGACTGCGGCCGAGCCTATATCCTTCGCTCTGCCAGCGAGAATATTATATTCACTACCACTCCGGTCGATGGTTGCCTCCAGGGCTGAATTGATCAGCTCCATCAGCAAGACCGCAAATAGGGAGCCAACCAATAGCACTTGCTCGACTCGGGATTGGCCTAGCCACAGTCCTGCGGGTGCAAGAATGCAGAAGATGACAACCTCGAGTCGAAATGCTTCCTCGTACTGCAACGCAGCCTTGAGGCCCGCCAAGGAAAATCCTGTGGCGGTAATCAATCGCGATACGCCTTTTTTGTTTGGCGGCAGTTGTGAATTTGACTCGTTTTCGCTCATTACCGGACAATAATTCTTAAGCTTTGAGTAGAGGATAGAGGCAATCGAAGAACAAGTCTAATGTGCGCGTTAAGTACCCACTTTCAGTTTAGAGCAGCCTAATTCATTAACGGGCTTCTTTAACTGGGGCGGACGATAATTGTCATCGGCCAAATAGCGTGACTTTATACTCGAGTGGATCTTCGTCGGCTTGTCGTCAATTACCGACTGACGATGCAACCGCTTCTTGAAGCGACAATCTTGATTTAGAGGCTTGTGTGTTTTAGCGTTTATGCTATCGGTATGTTTAGGCTTGATTAATGAACGGTATTGCCGTCAATATTTTAGTAAGTAATTTCAATCAAGTGAAGTCCCTGAGCTTTGGCTTTTGGGCTGAACTTTTGTTCACTTCGATTGCATAGAGCTTGACGAATATCTTTAGAATCTATGGTATGTCTTCCCGCCTTAAAGATTGCGCCAACAATATAACGAACCATATGTCTCAGAAATCCATTTCCTTCAATTTCAAAGTAATAGAGATCGACATCTAACCCAATTGCATCTGTGCTTTTTATTTGGAATTGAGAGATCGTTCGAACAGTTGAATCAATATTCTTGTCCTTGCTGGAAAAACTGTAAAAATCATGCTCCCCTACAAAAAGCTGACAGACCTGCCTCATTTTCTCTAGGTCCAAGTGGGAATTGCTTTTAGCGCCTTCTATTTCTAATGGAACATGAGCAACAATCCCATGCAGTATTGGCGAGCTAATCCTGTCGGTAGAAAAATAATACCGGTATCTTTTACTGATACTTTGCCTGTTCGGATTGAAAACAGCCGGGCATTCAACGCATTGCCAAATTCGAATGTCCATAGGCAGTAAAGAATTTAAGCCAAGCAGGAGATTTCCTGCTGTGATTTTTAACGGAATAGAGAGTTTGGCAACTTGCCCCTGCGCATGAACGCCTGCATCTGTCCTGCTCGCCCCTGACACGCTGCAGTCAGCATATTTACAGATTTTTCTGAGCGCCTGAGTGATAGTTCCCTGAACTGTAGCTTTAGCTTCTTCATCACCCAAATCTTGCCAGCCGCAGTAATTGCCACCATTGTAGGAGATCACTGCGCGATAGTGGTGATTTTTCATGAGTAATTATTGCCACTTCTAATTTTCATTTGTCTTTTTGGCTTCGGCTTTCCTCAATTTAGGACTCTAGCCTTTTTAATATCGCATACTAGACAGTTATTCCCTCGCCTAGTAAGAGTTTAGTGACAGTCAAGATGTGTCCTTCTGGGTGCACAAGGATCGCAATCCAAAATAATGGCAAAGCATAGAGATTTCAAACGTAGGGGGGCTTTTGGGGAGCTATTCAGCCATCGACATCATTTGATTTCGGCATGCCCTTCAGGTTATTTTGACTGCGTTCCTTTACTATCAGGGGAAAGTCAGCGGCTATATAGAATGCTAATTCTACAGCCTTTCTCAGCTTGGGTGGTTAACTTGTAAATACCCTCTAAAGCGATCGTTTGGTTTCGGAGAATAAGCTGTTGGACAAATAGTCACAAAAGTACTAATGTCGTAAACGTTATAAATGTTATAGTGCCATTAGATATCACTCTTTCGCTAAATTTATTCTCGCTTCCTAGGCTCTCAAAAAGATTAGAGGTATGAATGAAGATTCAAAATACTCACAAGAAAGCAGCCGGATTAGTAGCTTTACTGAGCATTATTTGTGCACCCTATGCCATCTTGGCCCAATCGGCAACGAATGCCGATATCCCTCGCCTGCCCAATGGCAGGCCTGACCTTCAGGGCACCTGGGATTTCCGCACTATAACCCCGTTTCAAAGGCCCTCTGATCTTGCAGGTAAGGAATTATTAACCCCTGAAGAACAAGAAGCTTTCCGCTTGGAAGAACTGGAGCGGCGTGATCGAGATAATTTCACCGACACCACCACCACCGGTGACTATAACGAGTTCTGGTACGACCGCGGACAGGAGATTCTCGATGATGGCCGAACTTCTCTAATTACCGACCCACCCACTGGACGTATTCCAGCTTTAACCGAAGCGGCACAGGAGCGCAACGAGGTTAGAAGAGAGCTTGCTCGCGACGCCGCCGGTGTCGAAGTAAGGCCATTGGCAGAGCGCTGCATCATGGGGTTCAACTCTGGCCCTCCAATGATTCCGAGTGCTTACAATAATAATGTGCAGTTAGTTCAAACAGAGGACTATGTGCTTATCCACAATGAGATGGTGCACAACGTGCGGCCGGTAAAGATGTACACCGCGGAGCATCGCGAAGCACCGCGAAAATGGGAAGGCGACTCTGTTGGTCATTGGGAAGGCGATACTCTAGTCGTAGTAACAGATCATTTCGCTCGTGACACCGCGTTTGGTAATTCCAGTGCCAACATGCACCTTATTGAGAGGTTCTGGCTGATCGACGCTGACTCCTTGGGATATGAGTTTACTGTCTCTGACCCAGCTACATGGACAACATCGTGGACTGCAATGTTCCCAATGCGCCGCGCGGAGCTTCCTATCTATGAATATGCCTGCCACGAAGGCAACTATTCGATGGCGGGAATCCTCGCTGGCTGGCGACGCCTGGAAGCAATGGGGCAGTCTGGTCAGCAATAAAGAATTGCTTTAGATCTCTTTTCGCGGGTTAACCCATAAAGAAAGTTTTGATTCAAATTGGCTTCACCCCAGTGCTTGATAGGTATTTTTTATATACTAAACGTCACTTTTAAAGGAACCGACTATGACGAAAACAATAAGGATATGTGGAACTTTGGGTGCTGTCGCAGCGCTTCTTGTCATGTTTCAACAGGGCCAGAAACACTTCAGTCAGCCTGCCTCCGCGGCCAGCAATGAACGTTTAGCGCCGCAAATGGTGGTTGATCCATTCTGGCCCCAACCCCTGCCCGACAAGTGGATACTGGGAGCCACTATCGGCATCGCCGTGGATTCTCGGGATCACATCTACATCGTTCATCGGAACCAGGACAATAATTTTGCCACCCAGGAAATTGGCCTCGACAACGGAGTTGCAGAGTGTTGCACGGCTGCTCCGCCAATTATTGAATTTGACCCAGCAGGCAATGTTGTTAACGCCTGGGGTGGTCCAGGTCAGGGTTATACTTGGCCGGACTCTAATCACGGCCTCGAAATAGCGCCAAATGGCAATATCTGGATCGGTGGCAACGGGGGCGCTGATTCTCACATACTAGTGTTTTCTGCGGAAGGTGAGTTCGTGCGTGAGATCGGGTTGCCAGGAGAGCCCGTCGACAGTAACAGCACCATACACTTCAATAAGGTTGCCGAGATTGCTATCGACCCGGCAGCCAACGAGGCATACATTGCGGACGGCTATGGCAATAAGCGAGTCGCTGTTCTTGATGTCGCCACTGGCGCATTCAAGCGCTACTGGGGAGCCTATGGTAACCGACCGGACGATGCCGGGATTTTCTATGATCCGGACGAGCCATTGCCGCAGCAATTTGTTGGTCCTGTGCATTGCGCTGAGCCTTCCAATGATGGTCTGATCTATGTGTGCGACCGTGGTGCCGATCGAATTCAGGTTTTCCGTCCCGACGGCACCTTTGTAAAAGAAGCGCAGGTTGCGCGCAATACCCGTGGTGCGGGCGCAGTCTGGGACATAGCATTTTCAAGAGATGCAGACCAAGAGTTCATCTTTTTGGCCGATGGCAGTAATTTTAAGGTTCACATCCTGGATCGAGATTCACTTGAGAAGCTCGCTGAATTCGGCGATGGAGGACGTCAACCAGGCTTGTTCTACGGTACCCACAGTATCGTCAGTGATTCTAAAGGCAATATCTATACGACGGAAACTTATGAAGGTAAACGCGTGCAGAAATTTGTCTTCCAAGGTTTGCGTGCTCTGAGCGATCACAACACTGGAGCACCTTGGCCAGATGGAGAGATCAATTAGTAGGGCGACTACCTTTATCATCTCGAGGCGCGGGGGGACAGTCTATTTAGAACGGGCTTATAGTGCGCTAGCAATGAGTGCTTCATGTACTTAGTTGAGGTATTTCAATATTGACCGTATGGTATTGTATAGATATAGTTTCTAATCTGCCTATGTGTACGAGAGCCTAATAAGTAGATAAACGGCGTACAAATTATTGTAGAAGAACGAATAGCAGTTGAGATAAATAAGTATAGGAAGATAGAAAAGATAGTTGATAACTATGAGTGAGCGATTAAGTAGTCTTAAGCCTAATTCGAAGCGTGCATCGAGCTTCTTAACAGATAATTAAATAGACCAAAAATTCAGGAGTATAGATAGTCATGAAAGCTACCACTAGCCGAAAAATGAAAGCGCTGGGAATTATCTCGTCGGCAGTGCTGGGAATGGTGATTTCACTATCACCAACACTGGCATCAGCCCAAAGCGTCGACCAAGATATAACTTTTTCTCGAGACATCATGCCGATCCTGCAGGATAACTGCCAAGAGTGTCATCGTGCTGAGGGAATAGGCCCTATGCCCTTGATGAATTATGACGATGCCAAGCTCTGGGCTCCACTGATTCAGCTCAAAGTTGTCAACCGGCAGATGCCACCTTGGCATATTGACCGCACTATTGGCCTTCAGAAGTTCAAAAACGACCGTTCGCTAAGCGATGAGCAAGTCGAGATGATTTCTGCATGGGTCAATGCCGGTGCACCAGAAGGTAATCCTGCGGACCTACCTCCGGCATCGCAATTTTCCGATTCGACCGATTGGAGCATCGGAACGCCAGATGTGATCGTTAACTGGGAATACACGGTACCTGCTAGTGGACCGGACCTGTATGGTGATATTTTTACCACGGACCTCGTCGGTAAAATGCAGAACGGTCGTTATATTAAAGCTATTCAGACTCGTGCTGTAGATGATGCTACACGTCGAGTGGTTCACCACGCACTGTCATATGCTTCGCCAGGAAAAAGCAGAACTGATCAGGGTGACGATCAGTTTCTGGTCGAATATGCCTCGGGGAAAAGCGCAGAGATCTATCCAGACAACTCGGGTGTGCTGCTCGAACCTGATAGCGAAGTGCGCTTGTCTTATCACATGCATCCCATCGGAGTGGAAACTAATGCCAAAGTCGAGCTGGGTATCGTATTCTACCCTGAGGGAGCTGAGCCAGAATATCGCCGCTGGTCTAAGCAGCTTGGACAACGGCAGAGCCTTTTAGATATTCCTGCTGGCGAAGTTGTTCGCACGGATGGTTATGTGTACTTTCACACTAACGCCACTATTACAGCATTCCAGCCACATATGCATGGCTTGGGGGCATATCAATGCCTAGAGCTGATTTACCCGTCTGAGGGGGCCACTGCCAAGACTGAGCTTATCAGCTGCGCCAACTGGGATTACAACTGGCACACGATCTATAACTACGCTGACGACGTTGCCCCGCTGGTTCCAGCTGGCACCGTAGGTCACATTATTAGTTATATGGACAATACGGATAATAACCCAGGAAACCACGATGCTAGGAACTGGACCGGCGACGGCCCCCGTACTATCGATGAAATGGCTTTCTCTTGGCTTGGATGGTACTCGATGACCGATGAGCAGTACCTTGCAGAGATTGAGCGCCGCAATCCGATGAGCGATATCGCGTCAGCCGACGATTGATATGGCAGGTGGTTGTGGATACCTAGCCATTCGTGGCTCGGTATCCAACGCCCTCTAGGCACAGGGTACTGTTTGAGCTTGGTTGAGGATGTATTGACTAAGCTAGAATTAGTTTAACAATAAGAAGATCAAATCAATCGATACAAAAAATAATGAAACAATAGGCTCCTATCAGCGGCGAAGAAGCGAGCGGTAGGGCCCTGTTCTAAGGCCGGAGAGAATGTCATGTTGACGCGCACAATTAGTAGTTTATTTGGAATTTTTGCCCTGGTAATACTCGTGAGCCCCTTCCAAGTGGCAATGGCGCAACGGGCTCACTTGGCCTATCAGCACAAATACGACACAGGCCAGACCATCCAGCCTATTTTTCAAGGATGGTCAAGACAAGTAGACGGTACTTTCGATATGCATTTTGGCTACTTAAACCGAAATTATTCGGATGAGTTGAATATCCCTATTGGTGCCGATAACTCAATCGATATGGCCGGCCTGGATAACATCCAGAACCAGCCTACTTATTTTCAGACCCGCAATAATCGAGATATTTTCACGGTAAACGTGCCAGCGAATTTCGGAAATCGCGAAATCGTCTGGCAACTGACCACGGAGGGTCAGACCCTGGAGGCCGTCGGTTGGTTGCAGTCGGAGTGGGAAATTGATGAGTTCGGGGGGTATGACCCGGACCCCAAGGTGCTAGCAAATCAGCCGCCGCAAATTAGCGTGGTAAGTGCGACATCGGTCAGATTGCCTGCCAAACTAACTTTGACTCCCTCCGTGACTGACGATGGCCTGCCGGAACTGGAGCCCAAGATAGAAAGAACCAATAACGAGTGGAATACAACACCGCTTCTGTCCAGACCAGAAGGCGCACTGCCAATACCTACAAATGTTGGGCACCTGCAGACCAACTTAAGAGGTCTAAAAGTAAAACCAATGGCGCCAGAAGGCAAACTTACGGTTTCCTACACCGTCTGGCGCGGCCCAGCCGATATTATCACCCAGCCGATATTCTCCGAGGCAGCTAATGGCAGCGCCACTACCGAAATTACCTTCACCGAACCAGGTGAATACCAACTTCAAGTTCGTGCGTTCGATGGTGGCAAGTCCACCTATGAATTCGTCACTATAAACGTGGAGTAAGCTTTTTTGATTTTTTCAATAGGGATCTGTGGCTCCGTCTGCAGTTTTCAGGCTGCGCCTTTTCTATTGATTTTAAAATTGTGAGCGTCCCCGATAGTTTCTTTTATATTCGACTACTTATCGAAACAGCTGTCAGGTCATGAAAGTGGGAGTAGCTAATTGACCACAACCCGTATCGTCGAGTAACCCTGGGTGAGGCCGTCAAGTAGAATGTCTAGTACATACAGAGCATCGTACTTGCGGACCCTTTTTCCAGGCTGTGTCATCCTGCTGCTCGCCACTATTACTCATGCGCAGAATCTGCTGGAGGTTGTCGATGTTGACCTGCTGGCACAGCGTGAACAACTGCAGCAGCAATTGGCTGAGTTGGAATCAACGTTGGGGCAATATGACCCTGCCCTTATTGAAACTCTCTCATCTTTGGCTGATTCCTCTGCGCTCCTGAATCTTTTTTCGGAAGCTAGTACCCTGCGTGGCCGTTCTCTTCAAATTCAGCGTGTCAGCCTCGGTTTATTCACTCCTGAACAAATTCCTTTGATTCTCACCAAAATGGAGATAGACGAACGCGCGGGTGATTGGGAAACGGTCAATGAATCAATGGAATATCTATATTGGTTATTGATTGAGAAAAAGTGTAAGCGAAGGCGAAGCGCTTATAAACAGCCTTATCCGGCTCAGTGAATTCCATCTTAGGGGAGTTGTTGGTGATACTGCAGATCTGCAAGCTCATCATTATCAGCAGGCTTATAAAATTACTTATCAAGCATTGACGATCAGCGAGGAGTCTTTTGGGCCATATGGCCCCCAGCTTATTGATCTACACTATAGCCTTGTAAAACAACTGTACCTGCAATCGGCAGCTATAGAACGCGGTGGCGATACCGCCTATGCACTGCGCGCCGTGGTACCTCGCTCAAAATGGGTAATACCACGGCGCACTGCTCAGTCGAGATACTATCGTACTGGCTTACAATTGCTAAATGACATAAGAGGGATCATAGCCCAGCGTAATGAGGACCCGGCAGAATCGCTGGCCATGGTCGATCTTTATGCCGCTGACTGGTATTTACTGTTTGACCAGGTTCAAGCAGAAGAAGCCTACAGGAAGGCCTTTGCGGGGCTTCAAGAAGCAGATGTTTGCATTACCGAACTAGATCTTCTGTTTGCCACACCGAAGATCCTGCCTATACCGACCTTTCATGGAACTGTTTCTACTGCGCTTACATACAACCAGCCAGTTCAATTTAGCGAGCCAGCTGAACACGATAATAAGCTTGAGGATTCTTTGTATTTTAAGCAATGGTTCGACGCCATGTCAGTCGTTTCCTTCCAAGTTACTGCGGGGCCACCGAGCCTGGCTAAACAGGAGCAGCTACCAGAGATTCGCTTGCGCTTTAGCTTGGATTCTCTGAACAGCGTTTCTCATTGGGTCAGTGGCCGCTACCGGACAAACATGAGCGTTGCCAAAGAATTCAATATCCTTGAGCCTGATGACCAAACGAGCATTAACAGGGAAGGCCTTGATGAGGACTTGCGCTTGCTGCACTTTCGTCCGCGTCTGGAAAATGGTTCTGCGCGCCCCTTCGACGGCACTCTCTTGTATCAAGTTCCGGTAAATTAATCTTCCCAGTCCTAGAACTCGATGTTTTCGGCTAAGTTTTAACTATGATGCTCAAAATCATTTGTATCCAAAAAATCAATCCTCTCAGCTTTCAAAAAAGTGATAGAATCGACATGAATATTAGAAAATAGAAGAAATAATTGTGAGACAAACGTAGGTGAAAGCTAAAATAGCTCCCAGCTTGACTAGACAGATTGCAGTGAAAATCAAAAATCCCGTTTTAGTAAAATCAAGTTCGACAGCTGATCGTGTCGCTATTATCTTGCGTGAACAAATATTGTCATTACAAGAAGCAACGTATATGGGTTCGGAAGCAGACATCGCTGCAGAAGTCGGTGTCAGTCTGCCTACATTGCGGCAGGCCGCTCGCATGCTGGAATCTGAGGAATTGCTGACGATTAAACCCGGCAAAGGTGGAGGCTATTTCACACGTCGGCCTACTATAGAAACCGCCATGAGGTCAGCTAGCCAATTTCTGTCTTCTAAAGACCTAAACAGTAACTCGATGTTTATGGATGTCGCCGATCCGATAGTGAACCAGATTGTAATAGCCGCGGTGAATTGCGAAGACAAGGGCCTGATAAATGAGCTACGGCTATTTGTTGAGGGGCAGCTTGCTAATAGTAAAAATTCAAAGCTGTCTCCTGATTATTCGTTCCAGATATCAGCAGACCTCATAACTATGCTTGCGCAGATGTCGCACAATATCCTGCTTGAGCTATTTGCCCGAATCCTCTGGGACGAAATCAGTGTAAGTCACACCGCCGGCACTTTCGAAGAGAACCAACAGGTTAAACTATCTAATTACAGTACCAGACTCAACTTGGCTAAAGCTGTCCTGGCCAAGGACAAGGAGAAAGCCCTAAGAGCCTGGGGGGAACGCTCAAAGTTTCTTCGTTCCTGCCCAAAACGCGGTTTCGACCTAACCAGAAATCGCAACATAGCTTGAGCTCCCTGCAAAAAAAGACTCAGAGTAGGCGAATTATTCTGATTTTTTACTGTACGTAACGTACATTAATGTAGGTGAAAAATGAAATTGCCGCCGGGGGGGGGCTATAGTGAAAGCTAAAAGACCACCATTAGTAAAATCAAGCTCTACAGCTGATCGTGTCGCAATTATCTTGCGTGAACATATCCTGATCATGGAAGAAGAGGCGTATATGGGTTCGGAAGCCGACCTAGCGGCAGAAGTCGGTGTCAGTCTCCCCTCATTACGGCAAGCCGCTCGCATGCTGGAATACGAGGAGCTACTGACGATCAAGCCAGGTAAAGGAGGAGGCTATTTCACGCGTCGTCCTACTATGGAAACTGCCATGAAGTCAGCTAGTCAGTTTTTATCTTCCAAAGTTTTGATCAGTAATGCTACGTTCATGGATGTAGCCGACCCGTTGGTGATCCAGGCTCTGACAGCCGCGGTAAAATGCAAAGACGAGGACCTGATAAATGAGCTTAGTTTGTTTGTACAGGGGGGGCAGGATTCTAGGGATAATTCCCAGCTGCCTCAGGAATATTCGTTCAAGGGGTCAGTGTATTTAATGGCTTTGCTTGCCCGAATGTCAAACAATATCCTGCTGGAGCTATTTCTCGGAATTCTCTGGAACCAAGTCGTTCTGAGTCGCATCTCCGGTCCTCGTGAGGGAAATAAAACAATTATGGAAACCAATCACGCCAGCAGGATCAGCTTTGCTAAAGCGGTCTTGAGCAAAGACAAGGATAAAGCTGTAAGTGCCTGGAAGAAGCGTTCAAAATTAATTCGTTCCTGGCCAGAAAGTGGCTTCGAGTTCACCGGGCAACGCGACAGTAGACTCGGTACATTGCCTCGCAAGCTAGCCAACAATAAATAGATTGAAACCCTTGCATAAAAAATAGAAGCTGCCCTAGCTTTTTGCGACTAAGCAAACTCCTACCTTGTATTAAGCAGAAAACCTATTTTGTCCTCCCCTTAATGAAGTTGATCGAAGCAAAGAGCTAGAGGCCGCTGATTTACTCAGTTATGCATCACTGATGCAGGATCGAGTCGGCACAATGTTTGCGTATAAAATCTTCATGAGGCGGCATGGCTGTCGCGCATTGCGCGATAACTTCGCGAGTTTCTCGCAGTATGCTTTCAAGCTTGTCCTCTAGGCATATTATCAACCAGGGGACTATAGCTCTCGGCACTAACGTGCTGACCATTAAGTACCGCCAACCAACTGTCGACACCAAATAACTCTTGTTTCTCTCTCTCAAGCCAGGAGCTTGATTGATAAAGATCCAGTTTTGCCTGCAAGGAATCGGGAATCTCCATGTTGCGACAATAATTCCAGAACTCAGAGTCATCACGCTCCGTCGCCTTGTAATGCAGAATGAGAAAGTCGCGGACCGTCCGGAATTCTCGATCGACGTCATTATTGAAGCGATTCATTTCAATATCAAAATTGTCGCGGCGTGGAAACAGGGAAAGGAATCTCATGATTGTTGATTGGATGAGATGAATACTAGTCGATTCAAGCGGTTCCATAAAGCCACTGGAAAGACCAACAGCGAGGCAGTTTTTATTCCAACTCTTCTTGCGCTTTCCTGTCACAAAACGAAGCTGCCTAGGCTCCGCAAGCGCTGTACTGGGCAAGTTCGCCAACAGCATCTCCTGCGCCTGCTCGTCACTGGTAAATTCGGTGCTGTAGACAATGCCGTTGCCTGTTCTGTGCTGTAGAGGAATTTGCCATTGCCAGCCGATGGAGTGTGCAATAGATTTGGTATAAGGCCGCTTCTGGCTTAGCGCTGCCGTTGGCACGGCCTGGGCACTGTTGCAGGGCAAGTAGTGACTCCAATCCTCATAGCCAGTTTCTAGGCATTGCTCTATCAGTAAGCCCCGAAACCCTGTGCAGTCTATGAAGAAATCCCCATTGACAATAGTGCCATCCTGAAGCTTGATGCCTTTGATAAAGCCTGACTGCGGATCCTGAATTACTTGTCCTACGAGCCCTTCAATTCGATTTACACCAAGGCCAGTGCTGAACTCGCGGAGAAAACGCGCATAAAGACCGGCGTCAAAGTGATAGGCGTGGTGAACCTTGGATAGTGGCGAGTTGGGGACATTACCGCTACGTAAAAATCGGTTCTGCTTTGCCGCAAGCCAATTCAGCGAGTAAGCATCCAGTGGAGGCGAAAGGCCGAGTTCATAGGCCTTTTTCCAATAGTGCCAGAAACTGACATTCATAATGGTGCGCCCAAAGACACCGAAAGGGTGCATGTAGGCGTCACCTATTTTGCCCCAGTTTATGAATTCAATACCGAGCTTGAAGGTGCCTTGTGTCGCACTTAACATTTCGTCGGCATTGATACCAAGCAGGTTATTGAACTCTACGATGGGTGGAATCGTCGCTTCACCGACGCCTACCGTACCTACCTGTTCGGATTCAACTAAGGTGATCTTGCAATCTTGCGTACCGACGATGCGGCTCAGGGCGGCGGCTGACATCCAGCCCGACGTGCCGCCTCCAACGATTACTATGTGTTTGATATTGTTATTGTCCACGAAAATCCCTTTCTTTTCTGCCAGCTGCCATTTGGTATATTGGCGATTCAATACTGGATTCGTTCGGTGAATTTACCATGTTTAATAAAGACTTGCCTTCATGCTGTTGTCACCGCCCAAGTCCGTAATTATCCTTCCGGGTTGACATTCCGGAGCTTACATTATTCAATCTGATATGTTTTATATGTTTTATAGGTTTATGGAATATTTGGGCTGCTCTCTCTCAAACCAGAGAACATCATTCGAAGCGCAGGCAGTAAGTAAGTACCGCTAACCATGCTAGAGTTTATACTTAATCAAGCAATGTACGTCGAGAAAATTCAGCATACGGATCCTGATATTTCGGTGTATGTCGTCGATAATTTTTTAGCGAACCCAGAGGTATTAGTCGAGTATGCGCGGGAAAAAGCCTACTTCGGTAATGTTGGCGATGACGGCACGGCCTACCCGGGTATTCGTGATCGTCTGCCAAGCTCTTATGATGAGGCCATGGGTAAGGTCATAGAACTGGTATACGGTTTCCAAAACCCTGTAGTCCATCGCAGTATGATTTCATTGACTACTCTCCAGCCGACGCAACTGAGTGCAGCTCAAAGGATGCCTCACGTCGATGCGTTCAGTGATGATCAATATGCAGCCGTTCATTATCTCTGTGGTGAGCCACATGGGGGCACGGCAATTTATCGTTATCGTCCACGTAGCTTAGTCAAGATAAGGCGTGATGATCGCGGTGTTATGGATGAGATGATTGAAAGCGTGCGGGGTCACCCAGCCGAGCACTCAGGCTACCTGAGTGGCGACACAAGCCTGTTCAAACAGGAGCTGGTAGTCAAGGCCAGATTGAATCGATTGGTACTATACCCTTCAAATTTGCTACATTGCGCCATGCTCTCGTCGCCAGACAGCCTCGATAGTGACACCTCTAAAGGTAGGCTTTCAGTCGCATCTTTTTTCAGGCTTGAACAAAAATCCCAGCGGTTACTGAGCGCGTGAAGAAGTTTCAAGTGGACCTTAGATCAAACACAAAAGGCTGATTACTAACATGTCTGAACCGGTTCTTCTTAATTTCGAGAAACACGGCAAGCTTTGCTTGAGCGAGCCAAAAGATTTCACAAGCCATAAAGCAGAGAATTTTGTTCCAGTGGTGTTCCAAGAATTCTATGAGTTGGCTACGGAGTTCCCGCTGGTTTTTATCAGAAATAAGAAGACCGGAGATTTTGTGCCGGGCGCTATGATGGGTTTGAACAAAGGCATGAATCTCTATTGTCAGACACTCGAATGGCATCCTATTTTCATACCAGCAAGTTTCACCCTTGCGCCGCTGTCCGTGAGTCGACTGGATCCTGACAGCAACGAGGCAGATATAGCCATCGATGAACAGAGTCCGCTGCTGAGTGAAACCGTCGGCGAACCCTTGTACCGGAGCGATGGTTTGCCGACAGAATACTTAAATAAGCGTATTGATCACGTGGTCAAAGTAACTCAGCAATCCGTGCAGGCTATTGCTCTGTGCCGCTATTTGGCCGAAAAACGACTGCTCACCTCACGCCCACTCAAACTGCAACATACAGAGAGCTCCCCAAAATATGAAGTGGAGGGAATGTATATGGTAGATGAGGATGCGCTTGAAAAACTCAGTAATGATGAATTTCAGGAACTGCGCGAACGGGGATTACTGCCCCTGATTTATTCACACTTGACGTCATTACAACAGCTCGGCCGGCTTACCCATCTGCAGCATGCCGCAGATCTAGCGAAAGCGACCAGTAAGGACACCTGATGAGACAAAGCCAAAAAGTGGCTGACCGCAGCTCGGCTAGGGCTTGAAAGATCGCTCTATTTCCGAGAAAACCCATTGGACAAATGTCTGTAGAAACATTAAAGTCCAAACGTTGTATATGTTATAGCGTCTTAGATTGTCCTCCTATCCAAATTTGTATAGACAAACTATGGCGTCGTATCGCTCACCAATGATTATCGGTCTGACGCTGGCTCAGTGATTTCTCAGCAAGGCCATATTGGCTGCGTCGCAGTAATTCTAGAAGGAAAATACGTGGTCAGCCACCTTGAAACCGGTATCGCCCAGATGCAACTGACCAACTGTGAATTGGCGTCTCTCAGTTTTGTAGTTTTCTAACTTACCCAAATAATTAGGAGAGGCTAATGAGTATTTTGCAGAAATTAAATAAGTTGCCACATCTTGGAGCTGGCATTGTGGTTGTTACTTTTTTTGGGTTTCAGGCACAAACGGGGATTGCTGCGAACACAGCAAATAGTGAAGAATCCGTGACTTACTCAGGCCACGTAGCCAGTATTATTAATGAGAACTGCGTGGTCTGTCACCGTGAAGGTGGCATTGGGCCGATGGAACTGAGTAGCTATGAACAAGTGCGTCCTTGGGCTCCCTTGATTCAAATGAAGGTGGCAAATCGGGAAATGCCCCCTTACGCCTATGACCATGATATCGGCAATCAAAACCTCCAAGCAGATTGGCGCCTTTCTGAGGAAGATATCGATACCGTCGTGGCATGGGTTAATCAGGGCTCTCCCTTGGGAAATCTTGAAGAACTGCCTGCCCTGCCAAAACTGCGAGCTATTGATGATTGGAATTTCTCTGCTCAATTCGGACAGCCAGATATCGTGGTTGCATCCAATCCGATCGATGTTCCTGCTAATGGCAACGACCTGTGGGACAAGCATTTTATTGAAAGTGGTATCACAGAAGACCGTTGCATCAAGGCTCTTCAGGTCAAGCCTCGCGGCGTTGCGAAGACAGTAGTTCATCACGCCAATACGTATTTTGCAGAGGTAAAAGAGGACGGCAGTGTCGATAGAAAGCCCGTTACTGAATATGCCATGGGTAAGTGGGGCGAAGTCGTACCGGAAGGTGTTTGTCGTACAGCTTTTGAAGACAGCACGATTCAATGGGACATCCATATGTATCCCGGCGGCTTGGGCGGGACTGCGCCAAACGCAGTGGTTAAGGACAACGTAGTGGAGTTGGGTATCTGGCTTCATCCGAAAGGGTATCAAGCCAAAATCACTCAGGACTTGGCATCTTACCAGTTAGATCAAGGCGACCTATTTATCCCGCCTCATGGATCGGCTATGACACAGGGCTTCCACTCTTTTGATCACCCTGTTCGCATCGATAGCTACCAACCCCATGGGCATCTGCGCATGAATGCTGCTTCATTGGAGATTTTCTATCCAGAAACCGGCCGCACTGAATTGGTCAGTATGATATCCAATTGGAGTGCTACTTGGCATCACAGTCATCTGTATGAGCCAGATACAGCTCCACTATTGCCGACAGGAGCCGTCCTCATAACCAAGCAGTGGTATGACAATACGGCCAATAACCCCAACAACCCTGACCCTAGGCAGTGGGTAGGCTGGGGCCAACGTACAGCAGACGAGATGTCTCATTCTTGGATAGCCATAAGTCATCTTGATGATGAAACTTATCAGGAACTTGCTGAAGCGCGAGAAAGTAACAAACAGTCCCAGCTACCATCTGGAGATTAGTAAGTTACATAATACAACTCCCGCTATAGATCTAATAATATTGGAGACGGATATTCATGAGAAGTGTTAGGCCAGCTGTGGCCAGTGTAGCTTTGGCGTTACTAATAAATGTTGTAATGGTAGTTTCTGCTGATGCACAACAAACAGTAAGACCTTTACGTCCGCCTTCCCCGGCAGGCATACCGATAATTCCTTTCATGGAAGGCTGGTATGCTAACGAAGACGGCACTGTCACTGTCTCGTTTGGGTACCACAACAGAAATGCTGAAGATGTAATTGTCCCATTGGGTGAGAATAATCGCATTGAGCCAGCCCAGTTGGACGGTATGCAGCCTGACATTTACTTTTCAGGCCGACATCCTGGAGTCTTTGGGGTCACTATTCCAGAATCAATGAAGGATGAGTCTGTTTGGTGGCACATTAAAACCGACAACCTAGAAGAGCTTAAAGTGCCTGGCGAGCGCGGGTCGAGTGCGTATGAGCTTGATAGAAACCCACGGCCACAGGGCAGTGTTCAACCATTTATTTGGTTTGAAAATGAAAATCGTGGATCTGGTCCTGAAGGTGTCGTAGCGGCCAATACTAGAACAATTTCCGTCGGCGTTCCGCTTACTTTGGGGGTTGAGACCGAAGATCCGTCTGTGCGTGATCCTTCAAATCCTCTCTTTGCCAAGCCTCTTGATTCCCGCGTCATATGGTATAAGCATCAGGGTCCTGGTGAAGTTAGTTTTACTGAACATGCTTCTACGCCTTTTATCACAACTCCAGCTCGATCAACCCGCGGAATGATACCGGCAGCCGTATCTAGAGTTTCAATACCTGCCGGCAAGGGTCCGGCGAGGGTTATGGCTACCTTCACTGAACCTGGTGAGTATATGATTCGCGCCCGGCTGGATAATTGGAACTCCTCTGATAGCGATGGGCTAGATCAGTGCTGTTGGAGCAACGCTTTCCAGCGTGTTCGTGTTACACAATGAAATAATAAATACATCAAATGGCATTGATAAGTTAGCTCTAAAAAAATTAGACTTCTCCGCGCGCAAAGGTTCCCGGCGAAGATATTGGTAGTTGTCAGTTAATACTGAATATCCCCCTAGATTGTAATAAATTGTAACCAGCTGGATGTGTGCGATACACCATTTTGCCGGGTCCCCTACCACCGATTTGAATTACTGCTTGCATCGTGAGGGCCAAACCTGCCGGCACTGGGCTGCCCCTGCCATAAGCGCGCTATCTTCGATGCTTATATATTTCCCGAAGCCTCATAACTTATAAAGCTTATAAACCTTTAAAAACACTTCAATGTTATATTACTATATGCTAGATTTAATTTTTAAGGGACCGTACTGCTCGCTCAATATTGTTGTCATGAGATGCAGGGAAACTTACTCAGAGAGTACTTATTAAAATTACAAGCAGCACTTAAGGCCGGATTGTAAGCCTCCAACGTGTAGCAAAGGACCAAGGAGAGGGTAAATGCCCAATAAATTTCGACGTAAGAAACTGTCATATCTAATTCACACGGCTCTCATGTCTTCACTCGTAGCGCCGGTAATAGCCCAAGCCCAAGATGACGAGGTTGAAGAAATTGTCGTAACAGGCTCCTACATTAGGAATAGTGCGTTCTCGCAGGATACAGCGGCAGATACGGTAACGGGTGAGGATCTTCTCTCATCAGGCACGCCGAATATGTCAGAATACATACGCGACCTGACCTATGTTCAGAACGTCGACATTGTTAACGTTGTGCTTGGTAGCCAAGACGGCCCACAAAGCTCTAACGGAGCTAGTTTTAACCTGCGTGGCCTGGGTGAAAACTCCACTTTGACCCTCGTGGACGGTGTACGCACAATCGATTCGCGCATAAATACCGCCTTCCCAGACATCGCGATGGAACGGATGGAACTAGTTCTGGATGGTGGTTCCGCGCTGTATGGGTCTGACGCCGTGGCCGGCGTGGTAAACCTGATTCCCATCAAGGAATTCGACGGAGTTAAATTCCGTACTTTTTATCAGAGGCCCGAAGATGGAAAGAACGAAGAAATGCGTGTCTCCGCGTTATGGGGTAAGTCATGGGATAACGGTCTAAGTTATGTCGGATCCGCCGAAACCTATCAGCGTACACCCCTTATGTGGTACGAGCGTGGACGCGAACACAACGTATCCCGAGGCACCTCCAGCTCCGGAAATCCTGGGTCATTCAAGCAGCTTGAGGGCCTTCCTGACGATCTTAGCACTCTTCCCCTGAGAGGAAAGAGCGGAGGTACACTGACTGGTCCGCGCTTGCTAGACCCTTCATGTGGAACGTTTAACCAAGGCACACCAACCCATGGCTACGGTCCTTCTCCTCTGCCATCTGGAACCATTAATGGCTCCTTCTGTACCTTTGAGTACAGCGCACAGGCTGAGGTGGTTGAGCATCAGCAAGAATATAATCTCTATAACAACCTTCAGTGGGAAGCTACAGACTGGTTGCGCTTCGGTTTCATGATGAATAACCACGCTCGTGTCAACGAAGACAGAGGCACATTCGCTTCACCTAATCCGGCCAATAACCGTTCGATGCTAGTGGTTCCAGAGGAGCACCCTGCCAACCCTTATGGGTTTGACGTTGCCCCTGATCTTTGGAGAATTTATACCCATCCTCAGGCACAGTTCTTGCCTGATGGCATCGCTGATGATACATCTCGCGTAAGCAGAGGTGTCTATCAACTCAATCGCGTGAAGCTGTCTGCAGACTATGACCTCGGCAACAGTTCTTGGTCTGGTTACACCTACTACACCAAGCAAGAAAGCAAATTCATGTCCGATCGCCAAGGTGTCTACTCATCACGCCTGCAGCTGGCTCTTCGCGGGGAAGGTGGCGCTTCCGGTGATCAGTGGTTTAATCCTTTCGGCTCTCAAGATCCTCGATCTCCTTATTATGAACCGGGATTCGAAAACCCTAGAGAACTCAATAACTGGATGCAGTACCGTAATCCAAACCAAGAATATCAACGCAACGCCCTAGATGTTTTTGAAACAGTGCTTACTGGCGAAGTGTTTGATGTTCCAGCCGGTGCTGTGCAGATGGCCTTTGGCTTTCAATGGCGCGACTTGGAAGAGCGTACTTTTCAAGAGCCATTCGAAGCTGCAGGAGAAAACTTCATTTGGGGAGTGAATGGCGAACCTATAGCACCCGACGAAGTATTTAACTCTGCAGTCCGCTCGGTGTTCGCTGAGGTAGAGGTGCCTATCTTGGATAATTTAGCTATCAAGGGTGCGGTGCGGCATGAGCAATTTACCGACCAAGGTATGGAGACCACTACACCCAAAGTTTCCGCGAGGTATGAAATAATTCCTGGGCTAGCACTGAGGGCATCTTGGGGCGAAAGTTTCTTGGCACCGACGTCCTATCAGACCAGAGCGGCCACTACCAACGAAAACTGCGGTGATATGTACAGCGGCAGTGATGACTTCAGCGGGCAGTTGCTGCTTGGCGGGCTAAAATGTCAATCGGGCAATCCAGGTCTAGGCCCAGAACAGGCTGAGATTCTTAATGTCGGATTCACTTGGCAGGCAGAGGGCAGGCTTGAAGGCTTTGAGTTGTCCATGGACTATCAGGAAATTGAATATACTGACCGAATTCGGACTCTAACTGAGGATGATGTAACTCGGAACCAGTTTCTTTCTATGCTTCAGGCAACTGGCCAGACTGCAGGGTCCTATGACTCCACTCCCGGCTCAGCGTCTCGAAAGGCAGCTGATGCTTGGCTAGGTGCACAACCTGTTGGTGGTGCTGGCGGGAATATCTTTCGTGATCCTGATGGCCGTGTGTCACTTGTGTTGATTCAGTCAGCCAACGTAGCTCAATTTGATGTCAGCTTGTTCGACATGAAAGCGGCTTACTCTTTTAGTCCAGGTGACTGGGGAACATTCAACACACGTCTCAATGCCACTGTTTATACAGATTATGTCTTTACAGACAAAAAAGGTAATCCTGTAGATGTTCTAGGCAAACAAAATGCCCGGACTAATATCGCCCCTCCAATTCCGAAAACGAAATTGGCTTGGACAAACAACTGGTTCAGAAACAATCACAGTGCGTCAATGTCGGTAAGTTGGTTTAGTGCTGTTGATCATGACGCCCAGATAGTTGACTTGTACAAATTTGATGGACAGTTTGTACCCCCCAGTGAAATTGATGAGGACCCTATCATCGATGTACGCTACTCGTATTTCTTAGAAGATTTCTTCAACAGCGCAGTTACCCTGTCTGCTGGTGTGAACAATCTCTTAGATTACAAGCCTACGTTGACTGGGCAGATAGGAGGCTTTGAGTCTAGGTTGATCAATAACTTTTATCGTCAATTCTACGTATCTATCGATTTTACTCCCGGCGGCTAAGAGCGTTGCTAATCGGCAGACTGATGCTGGTTGTCAGGGCTGCCGCAGGAAAAGCCAAGGTATGTGGGTGCCTTGGCTTTTTTTGTATTAAATTGGGAAGTAAATAAATGGGTCCAGGCTAAATGTACGGTAACGTATATTTATACTGAACCCATTTATCTTTATTCGTTAAAAATTTATTCTGAAAGCCACTGCAACTCCCGCCAATAAGCATTTCTGCTTTATACTTGTAGCTATGCGGCCAGTGAACCAAATAAATTTATCAGATGAAACAGCCACTCTTGAGTTTGGTGCTGAACTAGCTGCCGCGACATTTCAGGAAAGCAGGGCGGGCGATGCAGTCCTTGAAGGGATGGGCATCCCCCACTTAGGCGGCATGATCTATCTCCAAGGCGACCTAGGCGCAGGCAAGACAACCTTGTCCCGGGGCTTCATGCGCGCCTTCGGCTACACCGGCGCGGTTAAAAGCCCTACCTATACCCTGGTAGAGCCCTACGAATTCAAGCTCTGTAACATATATCACTTCGATCTCTATCGTCTTGCTGACCCTGAGGAGGTGGCCTACCTAGGTACGGACGAGTATTTCGTCGAGTCGAATCTTTGCATCGTGGAATGGGCCGATAAGGGAGCAAAATGGCTGCCTGGCGCGGATTTGGTGATCGATATTGCCGATGAGGGAACGGGTCGGCGTCTGACTTGTCAAAGTCTCACGGAGAAAGGCACTTTAATCGCCAAAAGATTATGGCCCTGAGGCCGTTGTATTAGACAACGCAAATTATGTCTCAAAGAATTTGTTATGAAAACACAGGACACTTTAAACAGTATTAGGGGTGACATTCGCTGCTTTGCTTGTGCTCTAGCGGGGTGCGCCCTGCTGGCCAGCTTTGCCTTGTCTGCTGCTAATGTGGAGGAGGTTAGAGTGTGGCGTGCGCCGGACCATACTCGCCTGGTATTCGATCTGTCTGGCGAGGTGGAATACAAGCTCTTTACTCTCTCCAATCCCTCCCGAGTGGTTATCGATATAGAAGGCTCGTCCTTAGGTAGCGATCTGTCTGGCTTAGATTTTAATGAGAGCCCGGTTAGTGGCATACGCAGTGCGATTCGAGATGGCGACACGCTGCGCATGGTGATCGATCTTGTTACTGAGGTTGAGCCGCGTAGTTTTACGCTTGCACCGAATAGCGAACAAGGCGATCGTCTGGTTGTCGATCTTTATGGCGAGTCGGTATCTGCTGACGCGCTAATAAACACCGGTACCGTATCCTCGAATTCTACTAGTGCTCCGCGTATTGATGAGCGTCGTAATATAATCGTTGCGATTTCGGCAGGGCACGGCGGTGAAGATCCTGGCGGCATCGGATTTGATGGCAAGCTGAGAGAGAAGGACATCACGCTAAAAATAGCGCGCGCTTTATTCAATCAACTTGAAAGGATGCCCGGCTACACGCCAATCATGATTCGTGACGGCGACTACTATGTTGAATTACAGCGCCGTTCTGAAATCGCCCGCGAGAAGCGCGCTGACCTCTTCGTCGCGGTGCACACCGATTGGTATCGTACTAGCCGCGCCAATGGCCTGACTATTTATGCGCTATCGGGCGATAGAGCCGATCGCGAAAATTCTCGCCGTGTCGCGCAGAAGGAAAATAACGCGGACTTACTAGGCGGCGTGGGCGGCGATCTTGATCTTAGTTCCTGGGATGACGATGTCGCGCTTACGCTCGTTTCACTCCAGATGGCATGGAGCATGGAGCAGAGTCTGATTGCGGGTACCCGTGTATTGGAATCCTTGGATGGAATGACACGTCTGCGCCGCGACAAGGTGCAGCAGGCTTCACTAGAAGTATTGAAGTCGCCGGACATACCTTCGATGCTTATCGAAACTGGTTATCTCACGAATCCTGACGAAGCCAGAAGGCTTAACACGTCTGCATTCCAGCAGAAGCTCGCGCGCGGCATCGCGCAGGGTGTGATGAATTATTTCTACGATGCGCCACCCCAGGGATCTCTCGTTGCCTGGCAGAAGGCGCACGGCATCGTGCCCATGCCCGGCATCTATTTGGTGAAGAGAGGTGATAGCCTTTCGGTAATCGCGCAGCGCTACAACGTTAGTCTAGCAGAATTAAAATCGGCTAATAAAATTTCTTCGAACACGATTCACGTAGGTCAGGAACTTATTATTCCGGGAGTCGACGGAGGGGAGGAGGAAGAACACACGATTCGTCGCGGGGAAACGCTCTCCGAGATTGCGCAGCGTTATCAAGTTACTCTGGGCAGTCTGCGCCAGGTAAATAACATCACTAACGATCGCATCATGGTCGGGCAAATTCTAAAAATACCCGCAACCTAGCTCTAGTTTAGTTAGCTTCTTCTGTATTGGCTCCCATAGTTTTGCTCGTGGTTGGTGCTACAATGACAGCCTCATTCTCTTTACTGTTACTTGCCAATGTCACGGATTAATCTTCTCAGTCAACGTCTCGCGAATCAGATTGCCGCGGGCGAAGTCGTCGAGCGCCCCGCCTCGGTCGTCAAGGAGTTGATGGAGAACTCTCTGGATGCCGGCGCCAGTCGACTAGAGATCGAAGTCGAGCAGGGCGGTACGAAACAAATCAAGATCAAGGACGACGGGCTAGGCATTCATAAGGAGGACTTAGAGTTGGCGCTTAGCCGGCACGCCACGAGTAAAATCACCGACCTCGAAGACCTAGAAAACATCGCCAGCCTGGGCTTTCGTGGCGAGGCGCTAGCCAGTATCAGCTCGGTCTCACGCCTGACTATGACCTCAAAGGCAGACGACGACCTAGCCGCAGCTAGCGGCGACAATAGCGGCTGGAAGGTCATCGCCGAGGGGCAGGAGATGGATGTCATACTTTCGCCTGCCGCACACTCGCGTGGAACTACGGTCGAGGTGCGAGACTTATTCTTCAACACGCCTGCGCGCAAGAAATTTCTGAAAACAGAGAAGACGGAATTCTCGCGCATCGATGAAATTCTAAAACGTATCGCGCTGAGTCGCTTCGATGTGCAGTTCTCACTTACTCACAATCAGCGCGCGATTCGCAAACTGCTTCCTGCAAAGTCCGATCAGGAAAAACAGCGACGTGTCGCTCTGGTGTGTGGCCCTACCTTTGTTGAGAGTTCTGTGTTTGTAGAAATGGAAGGGCAGGGTCTGCGTCTCTGGGGTTGGGTCAGTCTACCGACTTTTTCGCGCTCTCAGGCAGACTTGCAATATTTCTATGTGAACGGTCGGATCATTCGTGACAAACTGGTGACACATGCAGTGAAGCAAGCCTATCGCGATGTGTTGTTTCATGGACGTCATCCTGCCTATGTGTTGTACCTGGAGTTGGCGCCATCTGTAGTTGATGTGAACGTGCATCCAACGAAGCATGAGGTGCGTTTTCGCGACAGCCGCCTAGTGCATGACTTTCTTTTCAGTTCATTGCACAAGGCGTTAGCAGAACTTAGGCCGTCCGACCGGCTCGCAGATAACGCACAGAACAATGGACACGAGGGTGATCCGTTTGCAGCTATGCGCAGCGGTAGCGCTGCAGAAAATTTTGCAGCTAGCCCAGATTCAAGCTTTGCAGCGGGAAATTTCAGCGATCAGAGTAGTCTGTCACTTGCGGAACCGGCTTCGAATAATTATTCCTACAGACCGAGCACACGGCAACCTGCTGCCGGTGCGATACAAAGCCAGTTGGAAAATTTCGCGAAGCTCACTGGCGACGATTCAGAAGTGCCACCGCTGGGGTACGCCATAGCACAACTGCATGGAATTTATATTCTTGCGCAGAATAAGGAAGGGCTGATCACTGTGGACATGCATGCGGCACATGAACGCATCACCTACGAGCGCATGAAGGCAGCCTGCCAGAATGAAGAATTGAAGATGCAGTCCCTGCTCGTACCTTTGTCTATCGCGGTGAGTCAATCAGAAGCCGACTGCGCGGAGGCTGAACAAGAAGCGTTGCTTAGTATTGGAATCGAGTTAGAGAGAGTCGCGGCGGAATCGATAGTAGTCAGACAGGTTCCCTCGATATTGCGTAACGCTGATATCGAACAATTGGTGCGGGATGTGCTGTCTGATGTTCTCGAATACGGCAGCAGTGATCGCATTCAAGCGCATCAGGATGAACTGCTCTCCACCATGGCATGTCATGGTTCGGTCCGCGCCAATCGTCACCTAACTATCCCAGAGATGAATGCGTTGCTGCGCGACATGGAGGCCACCGAGCGCAGCGGTCAATGCAATCATGGTAGACCAACATGGGTGTATCAGGGTCTGGACGAGCTGGATAAACTCTTTCTTCGTGGACGGTAAGATCGAGAACGAACTTTTTTCTAGTCGCGTACAATCTCCACTATGAACTCCTCCTCCAAACCTAACGTGATCTGCCTGATGGGCCCGACCGCATCGGGCAAAACTTCCCTCGCCGTCGACCTGGTGCAGCAGCATCCGTTTCAGATCGTCAGCGTGGATTCGGCGCAAATCTATCGGCAGATGGATATCGGCACAGGTAAACCTCAGAAAGGGGTTTTAGATATCGCGCCCCATCGCTTGATCGATTTTATCGATCCAGCTGTGCCGTATTCGGCCTCTCAATTCAGGGCGGATGCTTATAGGGAAATCGACGAGATACTAGACGCTGGCGACACCCCGCTACTTGTTGGCGGCACGATGTTGTATTTTCGCGTCTTGCGAGACGGCCTCGCAAACATGCCTCATGCCGATCCAGCAATACGTGCTGAGATCGAGAATTTGGCAAAGGAAGAGGGCTGGGAGGCAGTACATCAGCGGCTTGCGGCAGTCGATCCGGATTCAGCTGCCAGGATTCATCCTAACGATCCGCAAAGAATACAACGAGCATTGGAGGTATATAGAGTCTCAGGCAAGACAATGACTCGCTTTCACGCCGAGATGCAGGCGCAGCAACAGGCCCTCCTCCCATACAATTTACATTTCTTCGCGATCCAACCAGAAGATCGCGGCGTATTACACGGGCAAATAGATGCGCGTTTCAGACAGATGCTCAATGAGGGCTTGGTCAACGAGGTGCAGGCTTTACGCTCTCGAGGTGATCTTAATTATCTGCTTCCTTCAATAAAATCAGTAGGATATAGGCAGGTCTGGCAGTATCTGGATGGCGACATTGATTACGATGGTATGGTAGAAAAGAGTATTATTGCCACCAGGCAACTCGCTAAGCGTCAGTTTACTTGGCTTCGTAGTTGGCCAGGCCTGCAAAGTTTGAGTAATTCTTCCACTCAATCGGTACGACATGTCTTGAAATACATGGATACCATCTCTATATAAATAGTATGCAAGGTATAGGGGTCGTTAATTTTTTATAGGAAGGTCCACAGATTTTAAACTGGTTCCGCCGGACTCGATTTTGAGACGGTAAAAACTCAGTTTTAATGATTGTCGACCGTAAGGGGAATAAATAATGTCTAAAGGACATACATTACAAGATCCATTTTTGAACGTGCTTCGCAAGGAGCGAATCCCTGTGTCCATTTACTTGGTTAGCGGGATTAAGTTGCAGGGTCAGATCGAGTCATTTGACCAATTTGTGATTTTGCTTAAGAACGCTGTTAGCCAGATGGTCTACAAGCACGCGATTTCAACAGTCGTACCCGCGCGCATGGTAAAAGTGCCCATGCAGAATTCAGGCGAAGTAGCTGAAGAAGTCGAAGATGATGCTGCTGAGCCGGGTAACGCGGTTTAGCATTTCTCAGTGAGGAAATTGATTGTTTTTTGACAGGCCCGATTCCGGCGAAATCTCCATCCTCGTTCACCTCATTATAGATTCAGAAAGTGACCGGGAGGACCCAGCCGAATTTGAAGAATTGGCAATCTCCGCCGGCGCCCAGCCGGTGGACTTTATCGTAGGCTCTAGAAAGGCTCCATCACCAAACCTTTTTATCGGATCAGGCAAGCTTGAAGAGATCCGAGCCGCCGTGCTCGCCCATAAAGCAGGGCTAGTTCTGTTCAATCACACACTTTCTCCGAGTCAGGAACGTAACCTGGAGGCCGAACTCAAGTGTCGCGTGCTTGACCGTACTGGGCTGATCCTGGATATTTTCGCGCAACGCGCGCGCAGCCATGAAGGTAAGCTGCAGGTAGAGTTGGCGCAGTTGCAACACCTGAGCACACGCTTGAAACGTGGATGGACTCACCTGGATAGGCAGAAGGGTGGCATCGGCATGCGTGGCGCGGGTGAGAAGCAGTTAGAACTCGACCAGCGTATGATTGGGCAGCGAATCAAGGCTATCAACAAGGGCTTAGAGAAGGTGCGTGGGCAGCGCGACCAAGGGCGCCGCTCTAGGCGTCGTTCGGAGGTAGCAACGATATCTCTAGTTGGCTACACCAATGCCGGTAAGTCCTCACTATTTAATAAGATGGCCCAAGCGCATACTTACGCCGCGGACCAACTGTTTGCCACGTTGGATTCGACGCTACGCCGTATTCCCCTGAAGAACTATGGACCGGTGGTCATCGCCGATACGGTAGGTTTCATCAGCCATCTGCCGCATCAACTGGTTGAGGCTTTTCGTGCTACGCTTGAGGAGACCGCACAAGCAGATCTGCTTATTCATGTCGTGGACACGGCGAATGAATTTCATCCAGGCCACATTTTTGAAGTCGATAAGGTCTTGGCCGAAATAGGCGCAAAGTCCGTGCCGCAGCTGCTGGTGTTCAATAAGATCGACCTGCTTTCAGGCGTCGAGCCACACATTCAACGGAATGAGAAAGGTAAGATTATAAAGGTCTGGGTGTCCGCAAAGACTGGCGCCGGCATGGATCTATTGCAGGGTGCTATGAGTGAACTGCTTGCTGGTAATATGGCTGTCGAGATCCTGAGAGTCTCGCCGAGCGAGACGAAGCTTCGCAGTCAGCTTTACGATAGCGGATTCATCGAGGAAGAGCATATAGACGAGAAAGGTTTCTATGAGTTGCGGGTCAAATTGCCGCGCACAGACCTCGATCGTATTCTCAAACAAAGCGGTACAGAAGTTATAAGTCACACTATTGCAGTGCAGGAGCAGATTAATTTGGCTGTCGAGATTAAGGGACCAACCGCTTGATCGCATCGAATAGCCTTTTGAAAGTGCAAATTGCTGTGTAAATGAACGATTATTAGCTAAAATCGACTTTCTAAGTGTTTAGAATGTTATGGAGAAGCCAATGGCTTGGAACGAACCTGGAAATAACGGAAATGGAAACGACAAAGACAAAGACCCTTGGGGTGGCGGTCGTAAGGGCGGCGACCAGGGGCCCCCTGATATCGATGAGGTTGTGCGCAAGCTGACCAAAAAATTCAATAGCCTGTTCGGCGGGGGCGGCGGTGGTTCTAGTTCCACTGGTTCTTCGTCAAGTGGCGGTGGAGGTTTGTCCGCGGGTCTGATTGCAGGACTAGTAGCCGTGCTAGCTGTCATATGGGGATTCATGGGTTTCTATATCGTGGACGAAGCCGAACGTGGCGTCGTCTTGCGCTTCGGTAGGGTGATGGATTTGACAGTTCAGCCGGGTTTGCACTGGAATCCACCGGTCGTTGATGAAGTTAGCTTGGTTAACGTTTCCGAGTTAAACGCGAAGACCTATGAAAATCGCGCGATGCTGACTACCGATGAGAACATCATCGACATCGCAGTCACCGTGCAGTATCTGATTCAGGATCCAGTGAAGTATGTGATCGCGGTGCAGGACCCAGAGCTCAGTTTGGATAACGCTTCCGAATCTGCAATTCGTCACGTAGTTGGTGGCAACTTCATGGATCAAATTCTGACCACGGGTCGTGATCGAATGGCCGCCGATGTGCAGGAGCGTCTGCAGGATTATATGAATGTCTACAATACCGGTATCTTTGTAAGCCAGGTTAACGTGGTCGATGCTCAGCCACCTGATGCTGTTCGTCCTGCCTTTGATGACGTGATCCGCGCCAGAGAAGACGAGCAACGTGTGCAGAACCAGGCCCAGCAATATTCGAATCAGATTATTCCTGAGGCTCGCGGTGAAGCACAGCGGCGAATCGAAGCGGCAAACGCTTACAGCGCAGAAGTCGTGGCTGAAGCCACGGGTGATGCGTCTCGTTTTGACCAGTTGTTAACGGAATACTTGAAGTCTCCTGAGGTGACTCGACAGCGACTCTATATCGATTCGATCGAAGACGTGATGACGGCGAGTAGCAAGATCATGGTAGATGTCGAAGGTGGTAACAATATGTTGTTCCTGCCATTAGACAAGCTTATGGAGCAGAGCAATTCAAGCATCAATTCGAATAATACTACGACAGACCTCAGAAATTTGGCAGACCAGTTGTCGCCATTTTTACCGGGATCAAATAGTACAAACAGTGTAGATCGTTCGCGACTACCTACTACGGGAAGGGGAAATCGATAATGAAAAATTTTATAGCGGTAGGTCTTATTTTTCTAGTCGTCATAATAGCTAGCAATTCTCTTTTCGTAATTAAGGAAACAGAACGCGCAGTGATGCTGCAATTTGGTGAATTGGTTCAAGATTCCATCGACC
Organism: uncultured Pseudomonadales bacterium; assembly: GCA_949372635.1. Lineage (GTDB taxonomy): Bacteria > Pseudomonadota > Gammaproteobacteria > Pseudomonadales > Pseudohongiellaceae > UBA9145. The sequence continues at coordinate 192,549 of CASIAB010000002.1, read as the reverse complement.
CAGGTCTGCATGTGAAAATTCCTTGGGTTAATAATGTGCGTAAATTTGACGCGCGGATCTTGACTGAAGACGCGCCTCGGCGTCGCTACCTGACGCTGGAGCAGAAGGCGCTGGAAGTCGATTCTTACGCGAAGTGGCGCATAGTCGACGTGGGCCAGTTCTACATCTCTACACGCGGCAACACGACTACAGCCGGTAGCCTGCTCGCAGAACGTATCAACGACGGTCTGCGTGACCAGATTGGTGACCGCACTCTTGCAGAAGTTGTCGCTGGGGAGAGGGATCAGATGATGCTCGCTCTTACAGCCGATCTCAATGAGACTACGGCGGCGGACCTAGGTATCGAGATCATCGACGTACGCGTGAAGCGTATCGATCTACCCGAAGACGTACGCTCTTCTGTATATGAGCGTATGATCACCGAGCGAAACAGAGAGGCGCAGGAGTTACGTTCTTTCGGTGAAGAGCTTGCGATTGGTATTCGTGCCGACGCTGATCGTCAGGCGACAATTTTTCGTGCAGAGGCTTACAGAGATGCCGAGCAACTGCGCGGAGAGGGTGACGCAACAGCAACGGCAATTTATGCTGATGCCTACAGCAAAGACCCAGAGTTCTATGCGTTTACCCGCAGTCTGAATTCATATAGAGAGACGTTCAGCTCGAAAGGTGACGTTCTCTTGCTCGATCCAGACAGCGACTACTTCAAGTATCTGAAGAGCGGGATCTCGCGGTAAGCACTAGCTAATCAATAAGCTTTTTGAAAACCAGATAAGTTAACAACCGTAAACCTGAATCGCGTTCAGCGATTCAGGTTTACTTTTTTCTGCGCGCATAGCTGTAAGCTAGTGGCTTACAAGAAGAGGCGAGACTATGTTGCACGAGCTGGCTGTTGCATTTTGTCTGATGCTTGTAATAGAGGGAATTATTCCCTTCATCAGTCCGGGTAGGTGGCGAAAGATGTTGCTCGTTTTGGATCAGATAGACGACAACACCATGCGAATTATTGGTTTAGGAAGCATGCTGGCCGGAACGGTCCTGCTGTTGATGATTAATTAAATCGTCGTAAGTTTACAAATAAATTTCAAAGTCTGAAAAGTGAAAAATAAATAAAAATGACTTCTCCAAAACGCTGGTTACTTCCCGATGGTGTCGAAGAAATTCTCCCCCTAGAGGCGAGCAAGTTAGAATACTTGCGTCGTCAGCTTCTGGATCTCTATGAGTCCTGGGGCTATCAGCTAGTTATCACTCCGCTCATCGAGTATCTAGATTCGCTACTAGTCGGCTCTTCACATGATTTGGAACTGCACACGTTCAAGATTACCGACCAGCTCAGCGGACGCATGATGGGCATCCGTGCTGACATTACTCCGCAGGCTGCGCGTATCGACGCACACTGTATGAACAGGGAAGGTCCGGTGCGTTTGTGCTACGCAGACAATGTTTTGCATACAAAGCCACGGGGTCTGCTTGCCTCGCGAGTACCCATTCGTATCGGTGCCGAGATGTACGGTCACGCCGGTGTGGACTGTGACATAGAACTAATTTGTCTTATGTATGCCACCTTGAATGCGGCAGAAATTGAAAAAATATCTGTCGTGTTAGGGCACGTTGGTATCTTTCGTGCGCTTGTCAAAGAAGCCGCGATAGATGCGAATATCGAATCAACTTTATTCGATGCCGTACAGCGCAAAGCTTATGACGAAATCGACTTCGTCTTGGATGCTGCCGTGAAAGATGCAACATTGCATTCCATGTTGAAGCAGCTAACGCGGCTGAGTGGTGACGAGGCAATACTAAAAGAGGCCATAACAGTTTTCGAATATGCGCCCAATTCAGTAAAGAAAGAACTGCTCGAACTGGTATTGATAGTGGAAGGAGTCAAGGAACGTCATCCCGAGATGACCCTCTGTTTCGACCTATGCGAACTGCGTGGTTATGAATATCATACGGGCATCGTATTCGCTGCGTATACGCCGGACTACGGCAGAGCGGTAGCAAAAGGCGGTCGTTATGACCACATCGGTGAAGTCTTTGGTCGCGCGCGGCCGGCGTCAGGTTTTGACAGCGATCTAAAGACTATCGCTAGACTGAGCAGTAAAACGTTTGTTCAAAAGACAGTGATCATCGCACCATTTGGAAATGATGCTAACTTACTGAGCGCGATAGCTGAACTGCGCGCCAGTGGCGAGATTGTAATTACTAATCTGCTGGAGAGCGAACTAGCGGAGCAGGAATTGGAAGATCTAAATTGCGATCGGCAACTACACATGGTTGATGGTCAGTGGATAGTCGAAAGCTTAGCGTAGTATTTGTTTTGAATAAGATATTGAGTAGAGGGCGATGGCTAAATCAGTAGTAGTACTTGGCACCCAGTGGGGCGATGAGGGAAAAGGAAAGATCGTTGACCTTTTAACGGACCAGGCCAAGGTAGCGGTGCGCTTTCAGGGTGGTCATAACGCGGGACACACGTTGGTTATCGACGGTAAGAAAACTGTACTGCATTTGTTGCCGTCTGGAATCTTACGGAGCAACGTCGATTGTGTTATCGGCAATGGCGTTGTGATTAGTCTCGAAGCATTGCTGAATGAAATCGAAGGCCTCGAGGGTGCCGGAATTGAAATACGCGACCGACTTAAGATAAGCGGCGCCTGCCCTCTAATCCTGCCATCTCATATTGCGCTAGATCAGGCCCGAGAACTTAAGAAGGGCAGTGCAAAGATAGGCACAACCGGACGAGGAATAGGGCCGGCCTATGAAGACAAAGTTGCAAGACGCGGCATTCGTGTTGCAGGCACCCTCAACGCTGAGCACTTCGCAGAAAAGCTTGCCGAACTCATGGAATACCACAATTTCATGCTGAGTAATTATTACAAAACCGAGACAGTGGACTTCCAGCAAACTCTTGAGCAGTACTTGAAGTTGGCAGAACAGGTGCGACCCATGGTGGCAGATACGATAGAAATTCTGCATAACCACCGCAAGGCGAATGACAATATCTTATTCGAAGGTGCTCAAGGATCGCTATTGGATATTGACCACGGGACCTACCCTTTCGTTACCTCTTCTAATACTACTGCGGGTGGCGCTGCGACGGGCAGTGGTTATGGCCCGCTCTATCTGGACTATGTCCTGGGAATCACCAAGGCCTACACCACACGAGTTGGCTCGGGACCGTTCCCTACAGAGTTGTTCGATGACACTGGGAAGCATTTGGCCACAGTTGGACATGAGAAGGGTGCTACTACTGGGCGTGACCGACGTTGCGGTTGGTTCGATGCTTGTGCAGTGAAGATGGCCATGCGTATCAATAGTGTCTCCGGCATCTGCTTAACCAAGTTAGATGTATTAGATGGATTGGAAACGATCAAGGTCTGCACTGGTTACACTGATGTAGGTGATAATACTTCTGGAAGCCTGATGGATATTGAGAGCTATAAGAGCCTCGAGCCTATCTTTGAAGAACTGCCGGGCTGGAAAGAGTCGACGGTCGGCGCGAAGAGTCTGGATGATTTGCCGCAGAATGCTAAAGACTATATTAAGTATCTAGAGAAGGTAGTAGAAGTGCCAGTTGACATTGTATCAACGGGTCCCGATCGCGAAGAAACGATAGTTCTGCGTCACCCCTTCGATAGTTAATTAAGCACAGAGTGTAACTAAACTTTCGCTCTGTGCTTAACTTCACTACTGTGGCCACAAGCAGGCGGCACCAATAGCACCGCTTGCATCGCCGAACATCGGTGCTGCGAGCTTGGTAAGCATGTTATCTGTGAATACATGCTTATCCATGAGGCTTGGAACCTGCGCATACAGCTGCGAAATATTCGATAGACCACCTCCTAAGACAATCATATCTGGGTCCATAAGATTCGCCACCGTAGAGAGGCAACGGGCCAACTGCTCGCAGTAGATCTGAATAGTTTCGCTGGATTTAACATCTCCGCTAGTTGCCAAGCTCGCTATTTCCGAAGCTTCCAGCTCGGTTCCGGATCTTTCGAAATGGGTCTGTTTCAAGCCCCGTCCAGAAAGAACGGTCTCGTTGCAGTTCGTTCTGCCGCAGTAGCATTGCCTGTCCTGGGTGATTAGGTCGCGAACAGAACTTGGAATGCAGTTATGTCCCCATTCACCGGCGATTCGGTTCCGGCCTCTGTGGAGTTGCCTGTCTATGACGATGCCGCCGCCGGTTCCCGTGCCTAGAATTACCCCAAATACTGTTTTGGCGGACATCGCCGCACCGTAGCAGGCTTCTGAAAGGACAAAGCAATTCGCATCGTTCTCGACACGCGTGGCATAGCCAAGACGGTCTTCAATATCGATCTTCAATGGTTCGCCATTGAGGCAAATCGAATTACAGTTCTTCATTAGTTCGAAGCCGTGTTCATTCGAAGGAGATAAGGCGCCAGGAGTTCCAATTCCAACAGAACACTTCTTCGATGAAGACAGTTGCTGCAGCTGCTCGATCACAGCGCATAGTGCATCAACAGTCTCGAGATACTTTTGCACAGGCGTATTCACACGAATCTTATCGGCTACGCTACCGTCAGGTGAGAGCAATATGCCTTCAATCTTTGTCCCACCTAGGTCGACTCCAATTCTCATTTACTACCTCAATGAACTTCTGTTGCTTTTTGTGTCACTGCTACTTTAGCAGTTTTTAATTTCGCCTTGCATAGTACTACAAACCCTCTAGAATCTGCGGTCCGTTTGCATTTTTTCTTGGCATAAATCTCGAGGCGTTCTGACTGGACACAGCAATCAAAATGACCAGAGTTAGATAGAAAAGTTCGATGACCCAAGCCAGATACCGACAAGTGTCGCTTCAAGACACGCCCTACTACCATTGTATCTCACGCTGTGTTCGCCGCGCCTATCTATGCGGTGACGACCCAGTTACTGGTAAGAATTTCGATCATCGCAAGCAGTGGTTGGTGTCTCGAATTAAGGCGCTAGCTGCACAGTTTTCGATCGACATCTGTGCCTATGCCATCATGAGTGATCACTATCACCTCGTACTGTTCGTCAATGAGCAGCAGGCTGGAGAATGGGATGACGCCGAGGTGGTCAAGCGCTGGACAGCACTCTTTCCTCGCAACGCAGCTTTAATAGCAACTTTGCAGAAAAACAAATCGAGCAAGGCGGCGCAGAAGCGCCTGCAACAGCAGATCAGCCTATGGCGCGAACGACTAATGGATATTAGTTGGTTCATGCGCTGCGTAAACGAGATTGTGGCACGGCAAGCTAATCGAGAAGATGAATGCAGCGGGCGTTTCTGGGAAGGGCGGTTCAAGAGTCAGGCTCTTCTCGATGAGAAAGCACTTGTTACCTGCATGGCTTATGTGGATTTAAACCCTATTCGAGCGGGGATAACAGACTCTCTTGAAAATAGCGACTTCACGTCGATTCAAGAGCGGCTAATTTATCACGCTAAGAAAGTCGAAAATAGAAGCTATCGCCAGCATCGGCTGCTTAAACGACGCACTACCAAGCACCTCGTAGGCCGCCAGTCTGGAGGCAAGCAGGCGAAGCTTCGGATTATGTCTGAAATGGATGGGGTAGCCGAGAAGGGATTGTCCATCACGCCACAAAGCTACTTCGATCTGTTAGAGGTCACTTGCAAAGCGCTGCATTCAGAAGAGTATTTAGCGCATCGAATTACCGACACCCTGAATGATAAGAACAGATTGTTAAATGAACTGGGAATAAGTGCAGAATCTTGGCTCAAGAGTGTCACAATGTTTCATCGCCACTATTCAGTGGCGGCGGGTTCCGAATTGGCACTCATTCATTTTCATGAAAGCAGGATCAAGTCAGGGGTGAGTTTAAAACATCCGCGCAAATGGATTAGGGGGATAAATTCCTCCCGATTGTTATACGGCAGTACTTAGCTATTAACTCTCCTTTATAATTGCATTCACGAAAACCTATTAGTTCATCCTCGATGTCTTTCATAGCGGGAAAGCTGCTTTTGGTCTCGCTGATTTTTGTTCAGTAACTCGAATTCCTAACAATCTCGCTACGCTGCTGGTGAAATTTCAATTTCATTGACAATTCGTCGTGTCGATAGCTTATTTTGAATAATTAATAATTTAATTGGGTGTCCTTATTTATAGAACAGATGATCCTTATTATGATGAATTCAGACATTGCATCCTGGGGCTAAGTGTAAGAAATCATTAACTTTAATGGGCTGCGAATGCAGTGGCACAGGAGCAAGGGGTCAGATATATCATGTATTTTCGGGGTCGGAATAGCATCTGTAAGCATTTGAAAGCACTATATATTGTTTGACTTTGGTCGTAGTACACTATATGTTGCGCTCAATAGAAGTAGCTAAATTATTAGCTTTTTGAAGTAGTAAGCCTGTTTAGAATTGGTGGTCTGATCGTCTCAAACGTGGTTCTTCTCCGATAATTTACTGGGCAGGTAGTAAAACAAGAATAAACCGGAACTAGTCCTACTTAGAAATCGCACATTAGCTGGAGTTATAAGCGAATGAAAAAATCTGCTGAAGCAGCAATAGCAAAGCCAATATCAGATGCCATAGCGGAAGCTATTCAAGAAGCGAAAGCAGATAGCGATCTGAATTTTCTTAAAAAGCAGAAAGAAGATGAAATCCGCATGAGACTCGACCAATTTGCCAAAGAACTCTCCCAGATGAAGAAGCAGCGAGATCAACACTAGGCACTAAACCTACTACTTATTATCCCAAGGCGCGTTTAGATCCCAGCGCCCACCCCCTTCGCAATTCGTTCCAAATCCAAGTTAAGGCTGCGTGTCATATTGCTGCAGATGAAATTCTGTCGATGAATTTAGGCCTTCAAAGCGTTACACTAGACCCTTGAAATCAATGTACTTACACGCGTGGATTTTGCATTCGCTAGTCAGTGAAATCCCAAGAAGGAAGTTCGACATGCTGGGCAACAGAAGACTCAAATCCTTATTAGCGCTATTTGCGGTAGCAGCTTCCCTGGTTAGTTGTACTAGTAGCACTAGCTACTCACCTTTTTTGCGTGCTGAGCCTGCCGCAGGTTCAGTATTAAATCGTGCCCCGCGTAATTTGCGGCTCTTCTATGACGCGTTACCAGATGTGCAAAATAGCGGTCTTACGCTTACGGGCCCAGATGGGAATTACGATTTACGCGGTTTTCACACCATGGGATCCGACGATCTCATGATAGAAATCACTAATCCATCGATTCCGGATGGAGAATATGTGGTCGATTGGTCGGCCGTGATCGGAGAAGACTCTACTGTCCATGAAGGTTCCTATCGATTTTATGTCGCGACCGATCGTTAACCATAACTGATTTAGGGTTAGCCCTTCAGCTTAACCTTAGATGCTCAAAGCGGGTAAGATTTCTTGAAGTATGATCAAGTCTGCCTGAGGATGTTTGAATATAATTTGCCGCGACAAAGTACGTTGCGGGATTCAGCTTTAGATAGTTTTATGTGGTTCTTCTCAGTCCATCGAGGTTGAGTCTTTAAGTATAATTGAATAGCTCGCATATTATCTCCAGCTGATTGAAAACAACTACCGGGGCTGATCCAATTTGGCTATTCCAGCGTTTGAACAGTACATTCGTATATAATCCTTGCAGTTCTACGAAAAAATTGGATCATCAGGGAGAACCCAATGAACAGAAATTTCTACTCTGCCTTTTTCTTTTCAACAATACTTACCGCACTCACATCCTGCGCAACGAATGCAAGCTCGTCTCCGGCAGATGGAACCTGGGATTTCACCATGAGCAGCCCCTTTGGGGCACTAACCGCCACGGTTATTATGACGGCCGAGGGCGATATGTTGACTGGATCCTTTGATCTGGGAGACGGCCGCACTTGGCCGATAGACGAAGGCGTAGCCGAGGGCAACGAGATCTCCTTCCGTCTTGACCGTGACGGTTCGCCGATGGTCTACGATATGTCAGCCACCGTCGAGGGTGATAGCATTATCGGCAGCGCCAGCGCCATGGGAACAGAAGTACCCTGGACAATGATTCGTCGTAGCTAGTTTTGACAATTTAAGGGGCCGTACCCGAATCGAAGCTTTAAATTTCTGATCAGTAGAGTCTTATTTTGATAAGACTCTAAACTCACAATTAGAGTTAAAAGGTTGAAAATATTTACAGAGGTTTTTGCGATGTATGGAAAGAATCATTAGTAATCAGGAATAATGTCTTTAAGGCTAACTGCCCTCTCCTGACTCCAAAGTCCAATGCCTACCCTCCGGCTCATAAGCCCTAGATATACCCCACCCCTTTTTCCTATCAATCGTCCCGCCAACAATCCACCCTGGGGGCGCATCCCGATATTTCAGAAAGGCGCTTAATGTATTCGCTCTGACCGTTACCGATTGTAATTTAAAATCAAATTGTCTATCTATTAAGAGGAATATACGCTCCACTGAATTATTTAAACAGAGAACTTGTACAAACTGTTGCGCCGGCGCCTAGTGAATAAATAAAGCACTGCGTATTTTGGCTGAATCTATAATAATGCAGAAAGCAAATGAATCTGAAAGTCGTATCTTTATCAAGTGCATTTTTGGTAGGTGCTTGTGGCAGCGAATCTGGTCATAGCCAAATTTCAAGACACTGAGGACTGTGGCCAAGTGACAAAAAGGGTCAGAGTAAAAATAGAATACTTTTAAGTTTGGTTGCAGCAGTCTTGCTGGGATGGAAGCATCCAAAAAGCCTTATGGCTGTTTTTCTCTAGGGATCTTCTAAATTCTCTAAACAAGGTATTTATTACATGAGCACGCCACAGCAAGAAGTAGAGCAAACATTAGGAATGGACGGTAAGCGCAAGCAATTCAACTGGATGTGGGCAGTACTGATCGCTATGCTTGGTGGTGGTATCTATTTCTTGCAGCGGGAAACACCGGTGCAGCTAGTTGAATACGTAACGCAGCCACTAACGCGAGGAGAGTTGCAAGTTACTGTCACCGCCACCGGAACCTTGCAACCAACAAAGCAGGTTACAATCGGCAGCGAAGTTTCCGGCATCATTGAAAATGTGTTTGTGGATTTCAATGACAAGGTGACAGTCGGACAGACCATGGCTCAGTTGGATCCCCAGACACTGGAAGCAAGACTTACTTCTGCGCGTGCCTTATTGCAAAGCGCAGAAGCATCACTGGCTCAGGCAAGGGCAACAGTGCTAGAAGTTGAAGCAAAAACTCGGCGCTCGAAAGAGCTTACCGAGCGAGATCTGCTATCACTTCAGAGCCTGGAAGCTGACGAAGCTGCTTCTCTAAGGGCAATTGCATCGGTTGCCGGTGCCGAGGCTCAAGTGACTTCAGCAAAAGCGGCACTGAACGAATCAGAGACATCGCTAGCTAAAGCAGTTATCAGATCACCAATTGACGGGATCATCATTTCCCGTGAAGTGGATCCTGGCCAGACCATGGCTGCATCCTTCCAGACACCGGTAATGTTCATCGTAGCTGAAGACCTTGCGCATATGGTGCTGAATCTCGGCATTGATGAGGCTGATATAGGCCAAGTCAGAGAAGGGCAAGAGGCTACATTTCGGGTTGATGCCTATCCCAGAAAAGAATTCAAAGCGAAAATCATTTCAGTTCGATTCAATCCCCTCAAAGTAAACAACATCGTAACTTACGAAACCGTGCTTAGTGTTAGCAATCCGGAATTGCTGTTGCGGCCAGGCATGACAGCAACGGCTGAAATCCTCATCGAAGAAACAACAGAAGTGCTGCTGGTGCCAAACCGTTCCCTGCGTTTTCTGCCTCCTGAAGAGCGGGTGGCGCAGCTTGCTGCAGAAGGAGACAACGTTTGGGTGCTTGAAAACGGTCAGCCAAGGCCGGTGCCGGTGGCGATAGGTCTTAGCGACGGAGAGTTCACTGAAATAAAGACAGGCTCACTATCGGCAGATGCTGTTCTCATTATTGATGTTGTCAGAGAAGCGAGGTCTCCGTTTTCAGGCGGGGGCCCGTTCGGATGAGTGGATCGCAATTGAGTCAGGCTCGGGGCAGTGGGGCGCTGGCGACAGATGCTGCGGATTCAGCTGAAAAAGTACCTACTATCCGCTTGCAACAGCTTCTGCGCAGTTACGGACACGGAGAGTCAGAAGTTATTGCCCTGAACAACATCGATTTCGCCGTACAAAAGGGTGAGTTTGTTGCTTTGATGGGGCCATCTGGGGCGGGCAAGTCCACCTGTCTGAATATGTTGGGTTGTCTTGATCGTCCCACTAACGGACATTATTTTTTCCAGGGCGTAGACGTCGCCTACTTGTCAGGTGAACAACGGGCACTGTTGCGGCGTCATTTTATCGGCTTCGTATTTCAAGGGTTCAACCTGCTGAATCGCACGACTGCACTCGAGAACGTGGAATTGCCACTGATCTATCGGCGGGTGCCGACTAAAGAGCGTCATCGCCGTGCGCGGGAAGCATTGGAAAAAGTGGGACTGAGTGGGCGCGAAAACCATACACCGGGAGAGTTGTCCGGGGGGCAGCAGCAGAGAGTTGCAATAGCTCGCGCTATTGTGACAGATCCCGCATTGATGCTTGCTGATGAACCAACCGGAAATCTTGACACTGCCATGAGTCAGGAAATCTTACGCCTGTTAACACAGCTGAATCAGGAACAGGGGCTTACGATTGTGATGGTGACCCATGAAGCTGACATAGCCGCAATCGCGCAGCGTGAAGTCCATTTTCTGGATGGGCGGATAGCGACTGATACCACACGAAGGGCGCAGTCAGAATGATATTAAATGCCATTTTGCTGGCATTTCGCGCCCTGCGCCGCAATGTTATGCGCTCCTTGCTCACCATGCTTGGCATTGTGATCGGAGTGGCGGCGGTTATCACCGTGGCAACTCTGGGGGCTGGGGCCAGTGATAGCATTACCTCTCAAGTATCCAGCCTCGGTGACAAATTGCTGTTCATTACCCCTGGCGCGGAGGAGCGCGGTCCACAAAGTGGATCCGCCATTAGGCCGTTTACTCGCAGGGATTCTGATGCCTTGGAAAGTAACATTTTCGGAATAGACGATGTGTCACCTACGGTTTCGAAGCAGGTTACGGCAGTATACGGCAATAGTAATTGGTCTACTTCTGTCGACCGGAATTACTGCGGAATATTTTCCTGTGCGTAATGCCAATGTGATTCGTGGTAATGATTTTTCCGAACAGCAATATCAGAGTGGGCGGCTGACCTGTATTTTAGGTAAAACCGTACGTGAGGAATTATTTGGTGCGGTTGACGCCGTGGGCAGCACCATTCGTATTGGTATTGCTACTTGCCAGGTCATCGGAGAACTGGAATCAAAAGGACAAGCTGGCCCGGTTAGTGATCAAGACAATATCATTCTAGCGCCGCTGCGAGCCGTGCAAATCCGCTTGATCGGCAATGAGAACATAACCGCTATTGCGGCTTCGGTGAATTCAGGTGCAAGCAATTCAGAAATTCGGTTGGAAATTGAAGAACTGATGCGTGAGCGCCGCAATATTCGAGAAACAGATGTTGATGATTTCCGCGTGCTGGATCCCGCCGAGATTGCCGGCGTGCTGGAAGATGTGACCGGAATACTGACTCTCTTCCTGAGCGCCATTGCTGGAGTTAGTCTGCTGGTGGGTGGCATCGGCATCATGAACATCATGCTGGTGTCGGTAACTGAACGCACCCGGGAAATAGGCATACGACTGGCCATCGGTGCGCTGGGAAAAGAAGTGCTAACGCAATTTTTAGTGGAGTCTGTGATCCTGACTACGCTGGGAGGCTGCATCGGCATATTTATCGGCTTAACCGGTTCCTATGCAGGGGCGGTGTATATGGGTTTCGATTTTACTATTGATCCAAATATTGTGATGGGCGCTTTTGCATTTTCGGCTCTAGTCGGGGTGGTGTTTGGGTATGTTCCGGCACGACGTGCGGCGCGCCTCGATCCGATTGAAGCGTTACGCCACGAATAATATCCCAAATATTGAGAACAGCTGTTTGCTCAGTGATGGCTCAGCTCGAGCCTGATTAGATGGAGATGGAGCTCTGTCGGTCCTACTAATGCTCTCCCTGGCTGTTAATAAGACTATCTCCAGTAACTACTAGTCTGTCTTCCAGTAACCGCTTAATTTGCATGCTAGGAGCCTCTCAGTAGGGTAGTGATCTGTATTATAACCCTGGGTGTCAAGTACGCCTGGGGTAGGGGGCTTTGTTTTCTAGCAACCGCCCAACCAGCACCCCACCCCCGGGGGACACCCCGTTAAGTCAGAATGGTTCCATTGCACTCGTATACATACTATTCTGAACGAACGGTTAGGTATTTCTGAGAATACGGCAAGGTTGAGGAGTTAATCATGGAATGTGGATGTGTTAGAAGACCAACGGGAAAATGTATCGGTTGGCACGCACTTTCCGAGGAATAATATCAGAATGAACTAAAAAAATGGCAGGTGGAAGAGGCGGGAAAAGATATTAGCGAAAATGAAGATTAATTAGCTTTCAAGTATCTTGAGTCTGACTATCAGGATTGCGAATGCACAAGCTACATTTCCCAAGACACAAAAGCACGCAGGCGAAAATATCGGTAATTCATAGTTGATACCAAATACCACCCATGTAAACCCGGCAGGCCAGCGGCCGATTCTGGTTAAACGTGGTCTTTTCCCTAATGTTGGTATACTGTCTCAGCATGGTGATGTCATACATAAAACTATTCATCTTCGCGCTCGCGCCGTTTTTGTTCTCTTCTGTTGTCGGGCAGACTATCGATCAAGGTCGCGGTCGTGTCCAGTTAACTGTACCTCAGAATTACAATGAAAAAAATCCTACTCCGTTGATTGTTTTACTCCATGGATTTCGAAGCAATGGTTCGAGACAGGATTCCTACATGGGCTTTAGCGATATAGCGAATGACAATGGATTTCTACTTATTGCCCCAACAGGAAGCGTAAACCCACGAGGTGAAACGTTCTGGAACGCGACTCCGGCTTGTTGCGATTTTTTTGGTAGCAATGTGGATGATGTGGGGTATATCAAGGAGCTGATTGATGCGATAAAACTGGAATACAACGTCGATGCAAACCGTGTCTATTTAGTCGGTCACTCCAATGGCGGATTCATGTCGTACCAAGTTGCCTACAACCACCCTTCCATCATTGCGGCAGTGGTAAGCCTTGCTGGTGCGAGTCACGATGAAGTTCGCCCTGCTCCAGCCGGGCAAGTGCACACCTTACAGATTCATGGAACGCTGGATCTAACCAATCGCTTCTTCGGCGGATCCCACGTTGGTAGTGCTTATCCTGGAGCGGTAGAGACTGTAACGACCTGGGCCGGCTATAACGGCTGCAGCTTAGTCGCTGAAGAGGGTCAAACACTAGATTTGGTGGCCAACTTGGCGGGCAATGAGACCACCAGTGAAATTTACGACGATGGCTGCAAATCTGGAGGCTCTGCTGAATTGTGGACCATTGAAGCGGGCAGGCACGTCCCTTTATTTTCAGGTTCATTTGCGCAGCAAGTAGTGGACTGGCTGTTCGTGCACACAAAATCCGATTGGCCAGCAGACTACAATGGTGTTACGCCTTCCGCAATGCTGGGGTTAAGTTACAACAACATCGGCAACTTTAGCTCCGCTGACAATTCGATCTATACCTGTGTTCGCACGGTAGAAAATGGAATACCTACTGCGATTGGTGGCATTGAACAACTCGACATCGCAATGAAAATTATTTCATATGAGTTGGGGGTAATTCAGATTACAAATAGTCGGCTGTTCAATGCGGATTATGTGCGTAATGAGAACAACGAGTTGCCAGATTGCAGTGGCATGTTTGAACTAAGCACAAACCTCTATACGGATATTATACAAGTGGGTAATCAAGTGTTCGAAGTTGTGTTTGAATTGCGTGATTCTGTAAACCTCGAGTTTGACTTGGTAAATTCCTTAGAACTCAATTAAAGGAGTCAGGCTAAGTATACAGTCCTTTATATTTATTCAGACTCCATTTAATCCCCTTTTTAATTCCCCATTTATTCATTCAAAAAACTCTGCTCCATTATCAGGCATTTCAAAGGATTCGCCTTGCTTTATTGGGGCGAATACTTTGTCTGCCTTCTCAAGCTCTTTACCCACCGCTTTGTGAATAACACCTGATACGACACTGCCAGCCATAAGTGCAGGGTGCGCGGACAATACTAGCACATCAACCTCGCTTGCCAGTTTTTGGCCAACCATAGTCTCACTAATCAGCCCCACAACCGTTACAGTCCAATGCCTAACCTCTGGCTCTTCAGCTGCACCCCAATTTCCCAGTAACCGCCTAGCCAGCACCCCATCCCAGGGGCACACCCGATAGGTCAGAATGGTTCCATTGCGTCCGTATACATACTATTGTGGACGAGCGGTTAGATTTCTTATCTATCTAATTGTTAATAAGTACTCAAAAAATATACTAGGAAGAAATATAATGAGAAATACTATTTTTTTAATTTTGACTTTGGCAGCTTCGAATTTATCTTTTGCAGACCATCATTCGTTGACATTGGAAGCGAGAGAAGCGCAAACAGAGTGGACAATTACGTCTATTGATCTGATCTCTACAGAATCAGTTATTACAGTTGAACGAGATGCGGGCGAAGAAGGCCGAACATATGTAAGCTACCATTTAAGCTATGACAATAATGGAAATGGCGGCATTTATACTGCGAATGCTCGCGGGTATGTTGACGCAAACACCATGACCTCTGCGTATGCTGCCGGAGTTTGGCATAGAGATGGTATTTTGGTCATTATGGACGAAATAGTAAGTCATTCTGACGGAACTAAAACTGTAGGCAGGATTAGAATAAACCCATTAGAGAGAACAATGGTAATGGTCCAATATACCTTAGATTAATTATTCGGTTAGTAAGCGCTTGATTTGCACATTAAGGCCATCTCAATGGCTTTGAGTTAGTTATTTTAATCCTGCATGTCAAGCGCTCCTCCAATCCCACCCGATGTTTCCTAGTAGCGGCCCAGCCAGCACCCCACCCTAGGCGGCACACCCCGATAAGTCAGGATGGTTCCATTGCACCCCTATACATACTATTCCGAAAGTCAGATTACCGGTTGATTCCAACTACTTAACACCCCAAAACCTCTAAAACTGTAGAGCCACTAGTATATAAAGGGAGAGGGTGGGGTGGCTTACTGCGTACCCCTAGCTAAGCAGGCAGCCTAATAACGTTGCTTTCAGTGGATTCTGATTGGAGCAAATGTTTATTTATTCGCCTCATTGTCCTTTGTAGTTTTAAGGCCGTTTCAGGAGTTTCCAATCCCTTCTTTCCATAAATCATCATTGTATCATTCACACGCAGAGAATAACCTGACCAACCACCGAGATACGCAATGTCTTGGTTATCAATGTCATTGGTTTGTGCATTGTTTTTGAAGGCATGACGAAACGAATACGCAGTAGCTTTCGGATTAACCTTCTCAAGAATATTTTTAAGTTGCTTAGAGATATTACTTTCAGTTTTATCAGCCACTGCACCTAAAATGTATTTTGACTCTGGAGCTATTGTATTAATTAGCTCTCTGATTCTGTCTACTTTATAGACTAAGGGGATAGTTCTTTGCCTGTTTTTAGTTTTAACTTTTCCCATAACTTTAATGACTGGAATGTCAGCATCAGGAAAGGTTGAATTTTTCTCCATTCTTTGTAGTTCGCTTGCAATACAACTGGTTGAGCCATTATCAAGATCGCTAATTCTTTCCAACTCTTGTAGTAAGCTGAGTGGGTATTTTGAGCTAATTCTACGATAGCCATTATTTCTTGAGGGCTTAATGTTTCTCTCTTTTGGCGTTGTGTCTTGAATATCTGGCTTAATAATTTTTATTGGCAGCCTATGTAATCTTGCCGCTTGGTTAATAATGGCACATGCTATGTTAATTTCTTTATGAATGGTTGAAGAAGAAGGAGTGACTTTTTTACCTGCTTTTACTGCGTCTTTCCTGCATTGTTCTTTATAAGTTACATAACGATCTAATCTGTCGTGAATCTCTTCATTAGTAAGAACGCAGTCACCTACAAAGTTGAAGAAAAAATTCCACCTATGAAAAGTTTTCCTAAGTTGTCTATCTTGAACATCTAGTTCTTTCTTCTCTGCATACATGTCCCAACAGTCAGACAATAGAATAGTTTGGTTTTTAAATTCGTCCTTTGGTGTGTTTAGTAAATTCCAAGCTTTGTCTGCTACTTGGATATGTGAAGGAACATCTTCATTTACGTCTATTTCGCCTGAATCTCTTTTGTTATAGAACTCTCTTGCTTCATCTAACAGGCCAGTTTGATCAAGTTTATGATCAGTTAGGTTTTCAATGTTTCTATTGTTTTCGTTAGTGAAGAATGGGTTTGGAGAGCGATCGCCTTTATTAAAGCCGTGAGCTTTTAAAAGGTTCCTAGCTTCTATTGCGAGTTCTCGTGCTTTGATTAAAGGTAGATTAACTTTTCTTAAATTTGAGATTAGAGATTCAAAGGCTCTGTGGTGCTCTAGCCAGGCTTTGTGTATTTCTTCTTCGGTTTGGAGCTTAGCGCCTAGCTTCTTTTTATAGAGCTTTCTGCCTTTAAAGGCGGGGTGATCTCTAAGATCGGTAGGGACTGATCGTTGGTAGGATAAGTAGCCGTTCGCTTCAACAAGACCTTTTAACTTCACGTTGAACTTCCCCGCAATCGCTTACGAGAAAGACTATTCTATTTAATAAACTATCTAAAATCAACAATAAAAGAGAGCTTATATTGTTGTAAGTAATTGTTATTAATCAATAATAGTTTTTTTAATTGGTGCCCAGAAGAGGACTTGAATAGCTATTTAATACAAGCGGTTAAAGATTAAATATTAGACTACCCCCCTAACTACCCTCCTAAAGAGTGATTCTATCCCTGTTAACCCAGCTTTCTACTTTTTCGCGTGAAATCCTATCAGAAAGTGGCCGTGGTTTTGAACGGGTACGACTAATTAGTATTGTTCATTGCAAAAGAACCCCCAACTGGCTTGTCACCTTGCACTATTACTGATTTTCCCAATAATCACGAAGCCGCTCCTTAGCCAGCCCTCTATCAGACCTGTTCACGTGAATAACATAGCACCCCAGCTGTTCAGGCTTAAACCGGATAGAACGCCTATATTCCGTTGTAACTACTAGCTCACCACTAGAATGCTCTACAAACGCATGGGAGCGCCCCTGAGCATCAAACACTTTATCACCAACAAACACCTCTCGATCGTCCAGTAACCGCTTGATCTGCATATTCAGAGCCTCTGTATGGCGGAACGACCTGTATTATAACCCCACGAGTCAAGCAGACTCAGACCCCACCCCTAAAACCTCAAAATGACCGTATCCAGACCCCACCCCCGGGGGTACCCCCACTTGCTTAGAAAGGTTCCCTTAAGCGCTGAGCAAGCCACACTTCCACCTGGCAGGGCCCCCCTCAGCTTGGGCTGTTTGACCAGGCATAAAGATAGGAAGAGGGAATAGACTTGCTACTAGGGAGGGCGGCAGGACAGGGCTCGGTCTGCCTATCTAGAAAGACGGTTTGGGATGGGATATAGCGTTTATATTTCCTATACTCTTATTGAGTATCCTTGACAACCAGAATTTTTCTAGAGATTATCTCCAGCTGGTATTCCCGTGAGTGCATCTTGCCTCAGGTTTTAACGTAGGCACAATGGTAGCTCCTAGTTACATTCGACACGCTTTGAGTAAAGGAAGGTTTCGCTTTAGCGCGATATTTTTCTTTGCGCTTATATTGCTGAGCTCTCAAACTCTTGCGCTTCAACACCATCACGATGTTGATCTTACTCAGCATGTAGATTGTTCTATTTGCGTAAAGCAGGGCACTGAATTTGATGCTTTGCCAGTCACCTATAGTGTGCCTAGTGGAGTTAATCAAGCCTCAATCAGTTTCGTTGAGCCTAGTTCTGAAACCTTTACCCTCGTTCTTACCACGCGCTCCCGTGGTCCGCCTCCCGCTAAATCTTAAAACACAACTTTAACTCAGCACTGTCTTGGTTTTACTGCGTTCACGCAAACTTGAATTATTCTGGTTTGTAGTTAACGGCAATTTAGACATGCCGAGATTCTAATTTTAAGCATTTAGCGAGAGAACTATGAAACTTAGCCCGAAAAATAATTCTGATTTTGTTACACCCTTTTTACCTCCGTTTAAAATCCAAGCCATCGCTGCTGTTATTGCTGTGCAGTCTTTGGGTTTTCCGGTAGCCCATGGACAAGAATCTGCTGATGACGACATAGAGTCCATTTTCGTTTTAAGTAAACGTCGCGCCTATCAGGGTAATTTCAGCGATCTTGAAAACCCAACCGCGGTGCAGCTTATTGATGGCGAGCTACTGCGCGAAGTAGGCGCGCTGAATTTAAATGATGCGTTAGATTTGTCGGCGTCGGTAGCTCGCCAAAATAATTTCGGTGGACTTTGGAATAGTTTCTCAATTCGAGGTTTTTCAGGCGATATTAATTTACCTAGTGGCTTTTTAGTCAATGGATTCAACGCAGGCCGCGGCTTTGGCGGACCGCGCGATATCGTAGGAATTGAATCGGTCGAAGTGCTCAAAGGCCCACGTGGTGCTCTGTTTGGTCGCGGTGAACCGGGCGGCACGATCAATCTAACCACCAAACGACCTGAGTTTGAAACCGGCGGTGATGTGCGCGCGACGCTAGGGCGGTGGGATCAGCTGAGATTGGAAGGTGATTTTCAAACAACCGCTGGAGACAATGACCAAGTAGGTATTCGTTTAGTGGGGTTTATTGAAGAAGCCGAGAGTTTTAGAGAAACTGTAGAAACAGAACGCTTTGGATTCTATCCTTCGGTGACTTGGGACGTGTCTGCAGATACGAGTTTGACCTATGAGCTGGAAGTTACTCAACAAGAAATCCCTTTTGACCGTGGCGTCGCGTTCTCTGAAGATTTCGGTTTTACTCCTCGAGAGACTTTTGTCGGCGAACCAGGTGATGGTCCAATCGAAACCGATGTCCTTGGTCATCAAATAGAACTGCAGCATAATTTCTCAGAAAACTGGAGCTTGCTTACGGGCTTTGGCTATAGAGACACAACTTTTACAGGTAATGCGTCAGAGACAAACTTTGGCAGTCGTCAAACCTATTTTCGGGATGGCCAAACCTTGTCTCGATTTTTCCGTTATCGAGATTTCGAGTCGGACTACTTGGTGCTTCGCGCTGAAATTGCGGGAGAATTTGAGACGGGTGCACTGCGTCACAGATTACTCATTGGCGCTGATCACGACCGCTTTGATAACCGGCTGTTTATCCAACGCTTTCGCCCTGGCTCTATCGGTGGTGTCGCTGATATCAGTACCCTCGACCCAGCAGCCTATTTGCTGCTAGACGTGTTTAATCCGGTTTACGGGCAGCATCCTCAGCCGGTGCCGGGGCCCAATACAGATCGTGTGGAAGAGCTAAGTGGGTCGGGCATTTACATTCAAGACCAAATAGATGTCACTGATCGACTGCAAGTTCGTCTGGGTCTGCGTTGGGATGATTTCGAACAAGACTTAACCAACCAGCGCGCGGTTCCAGCTACTACCACCACCAGTTCTGATTCGCGGGTATCGCCTCAGGTAGGCGCGGTGTATTTGGTGAATGACGGTTTCAGTTTATATGCATCTTACGGCGAAGGCTTTCGCCAGCAAACAGGGTCTGATTTTCAGGGTAATCAGTTTGACCCAAATCTTACGGAATCCGCAGAATTTGGCTTTAAGTGGGATCTTCTAAACTCTGTTGATGGGATGTCTGGCACCATTACTTTAGGTGCGTTCCAAGTAGATCAAAGCAATATTCTAGTCAACGATGACAGGCCTCAAGCGACGGCTGCTGGTTTCTTTTCTCGCTCTGCAGGTGAGGCACGCAGCCGAGGCTTAGAATTTGATGCCAATATTGAAACTGACAGTGGAATCAATTTGTGGTTCTCTTACGCTTACACCAATGCAGAGTTTACAAACAGTAATCCTGATGCAGATTTTGGGGCATTGATTGAAGAAGGGGATCCGTTGATTAATTCCCCCGACAATCAGGTCAACGTTCAGGCTAGCAAAGATCTTCGGGTGGCCGGTTTACCGGTACAGTTTGGAGGCGGGGTTCTCTACACCGACGAGAGGCTTGGATGGACTGGTTTTGATTTCACTCTGCCCAGCTACACAACGGCTCGACTGTTCGGGCAAGTAGAACTCGAAAGCGGACTTGCTTTGAGAGTTGATGTAGACAACGTCTTTGATGAAGAATTTTATACCAATTCCTTTGCCGATGTCTGGGTAGAACCGGGCGCACCCACTCGCTGGCGTTTGACGGCATCTTATGACTTCTAACACCATTTATAAGGAATTGCGGAGAGTAATGTAATGACTGAATGTGCACTAAGAGCAAATGAGCTCGACGTCATTCGCGGTAATAAAACCGTTTTGTCCAGCATGTCTTTCGAGGTCAAAAAAGGCGAAGTATTCGCCTTGCTCGGAGGCAATGGTGCGGGTAAATCGACAACCCTTTTGACGTTTATGGGGCTGCTAAAACCCAATGGAGGCACTGCGGAGGTTTTTGGTCACACCGCTGCTTTGGAGCCTGCTGCTGTGCGAGAGAAAATTGCTTATTTGCCGGAAAACGCGGCGCTCTATGAGCATTTGAATGCCTGGGAGAATCTGAATTACTTTCTGTCATTAAGCCAGGCGCGTCCGCAGCAAAGTACACTTAGGGCTGCCCTTGATGCGGTCAGCTTGCCGGAGGAAAGTCGAGGTCGGCCATTAAATTCCTATTCTAAAGGCATGCGCCAGAAAGTCGCGATTGCATTGGCTTTGTTGAGGGAGACTCCGGTGCTGTTGCTGGATGAGCCTACTTCTGGATTGGATCCAGCGGCGGTTGAGGACTTTCACAATATAATTGAACGCTTGTCCAGTAAGGGAGTTGCGATACTTATGGTAACTCATGATCTTTACGGTGCTTGTCAGGTTGCCCATCGGGTCGGATTGCTGCGCGCTGGAGAGTTAGTCGATGTGTTCGAAGCGGGGGCCGATGGCTCAGTAGATATCACCGCTGTTCGCGATCTGTTCCTACAGCAGCAGGTGGCATAATGAATACTATTGCTCTTATTGCTGGCGACGAACTGCGCTATTGGCGTCGTTCAAAAGTCGCATGGACGGTTCTGATAATATTGCTGCTGGTGTCGACTTGTGCGGCATTTGTGTCAAATGCTGAGGTAAGCCTTCGAGCCGAAGAGAGGTTGGCGCAGCAGGCCGAAGCCGATGCCATATTTCAAGAGCAACCGGATCGCCATCCCCACCGGATGGTGCACTACGGACACTACGTTTACCGCACCGCCTCACCGTTGGCAGTTATTGATTCTGGTATCGATTCAATGGTCGGAACATCGATTTTCCTTGAGGGCCACCGACAAAATAGCGCTACATTTGCGGCAGCTAAAGAAACAGGGCTACTAGCGCGTTTCGGCAGCTTCTCGCCCGCTTTTGTCTTGCAGTCCTTGGCGCCTTTGCTGCTGATACTCTGCGGTTTCGCTTGTGTTGGCAGGGAAAAAGAAAACAAAACGCTCTATCAGTTAATAGGTCAAGGGGTTAGTAGCAACAGTATATTGCTTGGTAAGTCAGCTGCACTTCTAATGGTGGCACTTATGGCTCTCCTGCCTTTGATACTACTAGGTTTTTTTGCAACTGGCTCAGATACCTTTGATTTTCGGCAATCTCTTTTCGTTATCGTTCTAGGCTATTTTTGCTATCTCGCCTTCTGGGTTTTTCTCATTGTCAGTGTTTCCGCTCTACTTAAGACATCGACACAATCGTTGTCAGTATTACTTGGGTTTTGGATTATCGCAGTGGTTCTAATGCCAAGGCTTGCAGGTGCTTATGCCAGCACATCGGTACCGACTCCTTCTCATATTGAAACGACTCTACGTATTGCTGAGGCGATGCGCTCCGAAGGTGATAGTCATGATATTGACGACTCAGCGTTTGTCGATTTGCGCACGCGTACCTTAGCTGAATATGGCGTTGAATCAATCGAAGACTTGCCGTTCAATTACCGTGGCTTTGTGGCCCTTCAAGGAGAAGAAGCAGATACAGAGGTGCTTAACAATTTCGCGGAAGAACGCATGGTGCAAGAATTGGAACAAAAGTCAGCTGCCGATCAATTTTCGGTGTTGTCGCCTATCGTCGCGCTCCGAGCATTTTCTATGACTTTGGCAGGGACTGCATTACAAGACCATCACCATTTTCTCAGAGCAGCTGAGGATTACCGTTATAATATGGTGCAAACCTTCAATCGTCTGCAAATGTCAGCAATGACGTTGGCTGATGACTTGGCGCGCAACTCTAGTGCCGCATCTAACCAACGTACCCGAATTGATTCGTCAAATTGGTCGCAGATGCCTGTGTTCGAACTCCCTCCATTGGCCCATGAGCAACGCTGGCAAGCCGCTTCTTTAGCAGGTATTTCATTGGGGCTTTGGTTGCTGGCCGGATTCCTCTTATTGTTGTTTGCTGCAAGGAGGTTGCGTCTATGAACTTGGGTTTTCGGCTTCAACAGGAGTTGTCATTTCTTTTAAAGAGCAGGGCAATGCTAGGTGCGTTGCTGTTGTTGCTTGTAGTGTCGTCAGGCAGTGTCGCTTTAGGGTTAGCGTATGTCTCGCAAGAGCGTGAGAAAATCGAAGAGCTTATCGTGCTTGATACTCAGGAGCGCGACTATAAGCGAACGCTGGCGGTGGACTACGGTGGCGCTGCCTATGATGCGTTCCATGCAGCATGGAATGCGCCGTCAGATTTAGCGTTTGCCGCAATTGGTCAGCGCGATCTTAATCCCACCATGATGCGCGTTCGAGCGCTAGCGCTGGAAGGCCAAATTTATGAAACTGATAGCATCAATCCTGAACTCGCACTTGCGGGTAGATTCGATTTTGCTTTTGTATCGGCGTATTTACTACCGTTAATTATAATCTTTGCTTTTTATGATTTGTTTGCATCAGAGCGCGAAAGCGGTCGATTGAATTTGCTCTCGGTAAGCGCGCAGAATACTCGGTCATTATGGGTGCCACGTATACTGTTTAGAGTTCTTGGAATCGCACTTGCTGGCCTAGTTCCGCTGTGGTTAGGGATGCTTTCTGAACGCACCGCATTGGGTTCGGCGATTGGTGTTAGCCTTGCGGTTCTATTGCAGATTTTGTTTTGGACGGTATTGGTTTTGCTCATCGCGTCTCGCTCAGCTTTTCGATCTGAAACGGCGGCATCAATCAGTGTGGGAATGTGGGTAGTGCTCACCCTTGCTATTCCTATTGCGGGGAAAGTGTATATAGAAAGTTCTGTCGCTGGCATTAAAGGAGCGGAAGTTTCTTTGGTGCAAAGAGAAGTTGTGAATGATGCTTGGGACCTTCCCATCAGCGACACTATGAATGCGTTTTATGCATCTCATCCAGAGTGGGCAGACTCGCCGCCTATCACTGGAGTTTGGCACTGGAAGTGGTATTACGCATTTCAGCAAATTGGCGACGAAACTGCAGCAGAGTTGGCAAGAGAGTATCGAGAGTCGATAGTGGCGAGAGATCGGCTAACCGCAGCGGTGGCCTGGTTGTCTCCGGCCGTGGCAATCCAGCGTCGATTAGAAGATCTTGCTCAAACCAATTTGGAAGCCAGCTTCGCGTTTGAAGACGAAGTGCGCGGATATCATGAGAAAATTCGTCGAGCGTACTATCCAGTGCTCTTTCGCGAAATACCGTTTAGTCAAGAGAGGCTAGCTCAGATAGTTATACCCGATTTCCAAATTTCGCAAAAATCCGGTGAAGGCGATTGATGACAAACACAGACAAAAATTGGGCAAGCTTGGTCACCCTGCTTATGTTTGGTGTCCTTTTTTGCCAAAGCCCGCTAGCCTGCGCACAGGCAAACAATACTGAGGATTGGGAGTCCTTTGGTTTGATGCACTTAACCGTCGAGCCCGGTGAAAAAATATCAGGCGCATTGCCGATCGGCGCTGGAGCCGATGGAATTGAAACATTCATTCCAGTCACTATTTTTCACGGTAAGAACTCAGGACCAGTGCTGACATTGATCGCGGGGATTCACGGTTCGGAGTACTCGCCTATCGTGTCTATGCAACGTTTGCCGAAATTGTTAGATCCCGCCGAGATGTCTGGAACTCTGATTATTGTTCATATCGCCAATATGCCCGCGTTTCGCAGCCGTACGATTTACATAGGGCCTAACGATCTCAAGAATTTAAACCGCTCTTTTCCGGGCAAGCCTAATGGCACTGTTACCGAACGCATAGCCCATGTCCTGACTGAAGAAGTTATTGCACGCGCGGACTATCTAATAGATATTCATTCTGGCGATGCCAATGAAAGCTTGAGGCCTTCCTATAGTGCTTACTATCGGGAAGCTGGAGGTGAAGACGTGGTTAGAGAGTCTCGTCGCATCGCAATCGCTTTTGGCTTGAAGACGGTTGTTCAGTTTGCAGGTTCCTTTGATAGCGTTGATGATGCTATCTATACTAGCGCACAAGCCGTTACCCGAGGCATTGCAGCCATGGATGTGGAGTCAGGTGAACTTGGGATAATTGACGATGTTTACATCGATCCCATTACCCAAGGCGCATTGAACGTATTGCAAGAACTCAACATGGTTCCGGGGCAGCCGCTGCCGCCAAATAATCCGTTATTCATTGCGGATCGTGCGAGGGTGTATAGTGAGCATTCTGGAATCTGGCATGCTGATGAGCTTGTTCAGACTGGTGACTACGTCACCGAAGGAACAAGATTGGGGGTGATCACCGATTATTTTGGTAATGAGTTACAAACGATTTACGCGCCTGGATCGGGTGTGCTTTTGATTCTGTTTGGCACGCCGCCGGTGAACCAAGGTGATAATATTGTCGTGATAGGGCAAGTGCCCCCAAATTAGAAGTAAATTTAGAGGGGGTACTAAAGAGAGTAACTAAAGAGAATAGCCCCCTCTAATCACCCCCACTAAGAAACCCTAAAATCTAAACGTATAGCGAAACTTAACGCTAATATCTTTAATGAAGAGATGGCCCATGTGAGGATTAACATATTCTGTGAGTTGATGCGTTAACCTGCGAACCTGCTCGGGCGTTTTGTATTCTTTTGCCTGCTTATTTATGAAGCGTTTCGAGTACTCCGCGAAAGTAATATGTTGAGCTTGTTCGGCAACAAGGGCTGCTTTTTTTGCTCTTTGCTCAGCAACCGGGTCTAAACCAGATTTGATAGATTCATACTTTAGACGAGCCAGCTCTCTTGCATCTTTGAGTGAGACTCCAGGGTAAGAGCCGAGGCCCATTTCTTTTCGTTTGCCGCCGATGGTGATTTTGTATATCCACGACCTGGCGCCCTTTGGGTTAGACGCGCTTGGGGGTGATACTTGCAAACGCAGGCCAGCAACGCCCCCAACCGGATGGAGAGCGGCCTTTGGTTTGCCCGCGGCGGTTACGGAGAAGCTTAGTTTGCGTACATGAACGTCAGATAACGGTTTTGCGACTCTTGGCATTTCTAACCCCCCTAACTACCCCCCTAAAATTATACTAAGAGATGCTACAGGTGCGGTCAGCATAGGACAAGAGCTTTTGTTAATATGCTATTTTAAGGGGATTAAAACGATGGGTATGACTTGATTCGGACTACAGAATGGTGCCCAGAAGAGGACTTGAACCTCCACGACCTTTCGATCACTAGCACCTGAAGCTAGCGTGTCTACCAATTCCACCACCTGGGCAATAAATGCGGTCTAGAAATCACCGGAGCGCAACTCTATCTATAGCCACTGACCCTGTCAATGCCAAGGTCCCCGCAGTTCCTAGTGACTGTTGTCACATACATTTGGGCATCTCTAGGTGTATAATGAAACTTTCTTAATTCTAGTATCCTTCCTTAATGTCTAAAACCCCAAAATACAAAGATCCTCACGCGCAGCGTGAGGCTAAAAACTACGCCAATCCCATTTCCAGCCGGGAATTTATTCTTCAAAGGTTAGAGCAGATCGGCGAGCCAATCGGCCATCTGGCGCTGTGTGAGCAGATGAAATTCACTTCCGAGGAACAGATTGAGGCGTTACGCCGGCGACTAATCGCGATGAGTCGTGATGGTCAGATCATCAGCAATCGGCGGGGCCTATTCGGCTTGGCTGCGCATATGGATCTGATCAAGGGTCGTATTCAGGGTAATAAGGATGGCTATGGATTCTTCATTCCTGAAGACGGCTCCGGCGATATGTTCCTCGGTACGAGGGAGATGGAGAAGCTTTTCGATGGCGATGAGGTTCTTGCGCGACATTCCGGTTTTGATAACCGTGGCCGGCGCGAAGGTATGATCGTCGAGATTCTCAAGCGTCGCTTCGAGCAAATAGTAGGTCGCTACTACCGTGAAGATGGATTCGGTATTCTAGTTCCTGATAGCAAGCGTGTGAGCCATGAGATTCTAATTCCTGACCAGAATGCGGGCAGTGCTGAAGACGGTCAGTTCGTCGTTGCGCAGATTACCGAATACCCTAGCAAGAGACGCAAGGCTGTCGCGAAGATTGTCGAGGTTCTAGGCGACAGCACGACTCCTGGTCTAGAAATAGAAGTAGCAGTGCGCAGTCACGACATTCCCCATCTCTGGCCTTCCGCTGTAGAAAAAGAAACTTACCGCTTTTCGCAAGAGGTTGGTGAAGCTGATCTTCAAGGACGCGCAGATTTACGCGATATTCCATTCGTTACTATCGATGGCGAAGACGCGAAGGATTTCGATGATGCCGTGTTTGCACGTCAGCATAAAGAGGGCGGCTGGACACTCTTCGTTGCGATCGCCGATGTCTCACACTACGTGAAAATCGGCAGCGCGCTAGATGAAGAAGCTATCACACGAGCCACCTCTGTTTATTTTCCGGGCCACGTGATTCCCATGTTGCCCGAAAAACTTTCCAACGGCCTCTGCTCCTTGAAGCCCAAAGTAGACAGGCTGACGATGGTGTGCGAGATGGAAATCTCGAAAAGTGGCAAGATGACTGACTACAGTTTTTATGAAGCAGTTATTCACTCTCATGGGCGCATGACTTACAACGAAGTTTCCGACATAGTCGAACTTGCCGAGAATGATGCTCAGAGAAGCATACAGGAAACTATTAAAAAGCGTCATGAGTCCCTCATTGAGCATTTCGAGAATCTATATTCTCTTTTTCATGCGCTGAGGGCGGTACGAGATAGTGGCGGCGCCATGGACTTCGACACGACAGAAACGCGCATCGTATTCGGCGAAGACAGAAAGATACGAGAGATCGTCCCGGTGTTTCGCAACGACGCGCATCGCCTGATCGAAGAATGCATGCTGTGTGCGAACGTAGCGGCCGCACGCCTTTTGGAAGACTCCAAATTGCCCGCTCTGTACCGTGTGCATGAAGGTCCTAATCCGGCGAAGCTAGAGAATCTGCGCATGTTCCTCAAGGAGTTGGACCTGCATCTTCCCGGCGGAGACAAGCCAGAGCCGGCGGACTATCAGTATGTTCTGAAGCAGATGGCGGGTCGTCCCGACCGTATTTTATTGCAGACGATGTTGATTCGTTCCTTAATGCAGGCCGTCTATTCGCCTGAAAATCTAGGGCATTTCGGTTTGGGCTATGACGCTTATGCGCATTTCACTTCGCCCATTCGTCGTTACCCAGACCTGTTGGTGCATCGCGCCATCCGTTACCTAGTTCGTAACAATCCCGGAGCTCATGTTAAGAAGCATCCTGAAGCGGCTGATCTTGCAAAGAAAACAATTTACCCATTCGACTTAAAGCAAATGGTTGAGTTAGGCGAGATCTGTTCCACTTCTGAGCGTCGCGCTGATGCGGCGAGCTATAGCGTTATTGATGCGTTGAAATGCGAATACATGCAGGATCGAGTGGGAGACGAGTTTATAGGTACTGTTACCTCGGTGACGAGTTTTGGATTGTTTGTAGAGCTGAATGAAATTTACGTTGAAGGCTTGGTGCATATTAGCGAGCTTAGCAACGACTACTACCACTTCGATCCAGTGCATCATAGCCTGAGTGGTGAGCGCAGCCAGAAGACCTATCGTCTGGGTGACAGCGTTGAAGTTAAGGTTGTGCGCGTTGATCTGGATGAAAAGAAGATCGACCTGCAGATGGTTGGCCTGAAGCAGTCGGCCAAAAAATTCGGCAAGTCGAAAGCGAAAAAGCTTGATTCTAAAAAGCCGCAATCGACAAAAGAAAAACACGCCAAGAAGAAAATTGATTCTTCGAAGAAGCCGAAGCCCTCTAAGAAACTGAAGCACAAGAAACGCCAAGCCAATGCGGAGTCTAAATCTGGAAAGGGAGCATCTACT
This sequence comes from uncultured Pseudomonadales bacterium, assembly GCA_949372635.1. Taxonomy (GTDB): domain Bacteria; phylum Pseudomonadota; class Gammaproteobacteria; order Pseudomonadales; family Pseudohongiellaceae; genus UBA9145. Next base: position 164,197 of record CASIAB010000002.1, on the reverse strand, counting down.
GCGACAAAGTCTCCTGGAAAGAAGGGTAGTGCGGAGCCTGGAAAGCCTAAAAAGAAACCTTCGTCCAGGCGCAGCAAGAAACCGAACGCGAAGCCCAAAGCGTAACTGCGAGCTTAGCCCTGAGTGCAAACAGGGTCTTAACAAGAATAACAACGATCATCATGAAGAACGGAAAAGGCAATCAAGCAAAAGTAATTGGCATACATGCGGTCTCCGAGCTACTCGTTCAGCGACCTGAGTCTGTAAGCCGGCTGCTAATCCTACTTGGTAGAAACGACAAGCGCATCAATGAGCTTCGAGAGCTAGCGGCTGCTGGGAATGTCACGGTAGAAGAACTCAGCAAGGAAGCCTTCGAGAGGGAATTCGAGGGCGTGCATCAGGGTGTCGCTGCCATCGTGGAATCCAAAAACAGCATTTTGTCGGAAAATAACCTGTTTGAGTTGCTAGAGGGTCTAGATCATCCTCCTTTACTTCTGGTATTGGATGGCGTTACTGATCCTCATAACCTAGGGGCCTGCATACGCAGCGCGGATGCGGTGGGCGTCGATGCTGTGATCATCCCCAAAGATAACTCAGTGGGCCTAAATGCTACAGTGCGCAAGGTGGCCTGCGGGGCTGCTGAGACGGTTAATCTCGCCTCGGTGACGAATCTAGCTCGTTGTTTGGACAAGCTGAAGGAAGAAGGCATTTGGCTTGTGGGTGCCGCCGATCAGGCTGACAGCTCTCTGTATGATCAAGATTTAGGCGGCGCGATAGCGCTGATCATGGGCTCGGAGGGTAGGGGTCTACGCCATTTAACACGCAAGAGTTGCGACTTTCTGATATCTATACCTATGGCGGGCGCGCTCAGCAGTCTAAACGTATCCGTGGCGACAGGAGTCTGTCTGTATGAGGCCCGTAGGCAGCGAATTAGTATCGACTGAGTTGCACAGGGATGTGCAACCACTGCCCGTCAAGTCCAATGCGAGTGTGCGAATATCAAGTAAAATTAAACTTTTACGCCAGCTTTTGGCGCACGATATAATGAAGAGCCATTTATGAATTTTCAGTATTGGTTGGAAATAGAAAGAAACGGCCTATTAACCGTGATTTAACCTCTCTAAATATGAGTAAAGCTTGCATCCCCCTCTCAGAATCCCTAAAATCCACCCTCGTTTTTATCTGCGGGTAGTCTCCGCAGCTACATAACTCCTTGTCTTACCGCGCACATCAGTGCTGATGGAAGGCATTAACCCAGAAGGAGTCTCTATGAGACACTATGAAGTCGTATTCTTGGTGCATCCCGACCAATCAGAGCAGGTCGCCGGGATGATCGAGCGCTATACTCAGTTGATGGCCGATAGCGGTGGGCAGATTCACCGATTGGAAGACTGGGGTAGACGCCAACTTGCCTACCCAATAAATAAGATCCACAAAGCGCACTATGTACTCATGAACATCGAGTGCAACGGTGAAGCTTTGGAAGAGCTTACTACTCTGTTTCGCTTCAATGATGCGGTTATTCGTAACCTTGTTATCAAGACAACGGCGCCTGTAACGGAAGAAACTTTCATTCTAAAGGGCGAGCGCGAAGGTAAAGAGCGCAAGCAACGTGCCGAGCAAAAGCGCAAGATGGAAGATGATGCAGCCGCAGCGTCTGCAGCAAAAGCAGCTGCAGCGAAAGCGGCGGAAGAAGCTGCCGCTCCTGCTGAAGAGGCTCCTTTAGAAGAAGGCCCTGCAGCTGCAACGGAAGCAACAGCTGAAGAAGCTGCTGCTCCTGCTGAAGAGGCTCCTCTAGAAGAATTCCCTGCAGCTGCAACGGATGCAACAGCTAAAGAAACTGCTGCTCCTGAAGCTGACGCAGGAAAGCAGGACTAAGTCACTGCCAATCCGAACCCTTTTCTAGTACGAATAGAGATAGACAGATAGGATAAAAATTATGGCTCGTTATTTTAGACGACGTAAATTCTGCAAATTCACCGCAGAAGGCACAGTACAAATAGATTACAAAGATCTTGAAACTTTGAAAGCGTATGTTTCTGAGACGGGAAAGATTGTCCCTAGCAGAATCACCGGCACAAAGGCTCGTTATCAGCGTCAGCTTTCAACTGCAATTAAGCGTGCGCGCTACTTGGCGTTGATTCCTTACACGGATAGCCATCAGGTTTAAAAGGTTATAACCATGCGCGGCCTTGCTGAATTCGTAATGAAGGGACGCAAGCAGTCCATAATGGCAGTCCTGCTATTGGGTCTGATACCCATCGTAAACTTTCTGAGTCCGGCAGTAGTTGGCTTAGTCGTATTACGCAAAGGTTTGACCGAGGCCACGCAGGTTTTAGTTTGGGCTATTTTCCCGGTAGGCGGGTGGGCCATAGCAGGCGATCCAGTTCCCTTGATTATGTTGTTGGGAATTACCGGATTGGCAGGACTACTGAGAGCATCAGAGTCTTGGGAATTTACTCTGCTAGGGTCAATCGTCGTTGGTCTTTGCGTAGAGATTTACTTGCGTTTGCAGCCGGCAGTGTTGGATTTGATCTTTCTTCAGATGCAGCCCTACTTCGATGCAAACGGCATACAAGGCGAGCAATTGGATTCGTTGAGAAATGTTATGACCAGCTTTATGGGCGCGGTTTATATGTTTCTCGCCATAGTCCTGCTGATGCTATCTCGTTGGATGCAGGCTGCTGTTTTTAATCCCGGTGGATTTCAAAAAGAATTTCATGGACTCCGGATAGAACAGAAAGTGGCACTGTTTCTGGTCGGGTCAATGATGCTGGCAAATTTTGGAATACTAATTCCTCAAAGTTGGATGCTGTATTTGGTTTTACCGCTGATGTTCTCCGGGCTTGCCCTAGTGCATGCGGTGGTAGCGGCGAAGAAGTTATCGAGCCTCTGGTTAGCCGTGCTGTATGCGATAATCGTGTTGCCATTAATAGCGAATATGATCGTGTTGCTCGCACTACTAGACAGTTGGTACGATTTTAGAACGCGCCTGCAGAAGCCGGCGTAAGTAGAATGAAGCACTGGCAGTCAATGCTTGTTTAGAATTAGATATGAGGAAGAACCAATGAACGTTATCTTGCTTGAGAAAATAGCAAACCTGGGTGAAATCGGCGATACCGCTAGTGTGAAATCTGGATTCGCGCGCAACTTTCTTTTCCCAAAGGGAAAAGCGATACCTGCGTCAAAGCAGAATCTGGCCGATTTTGAAGGTCGTAGAGCAGAACTCATGGCAGCTCACGATTCCAACGTAGCCGCCGCGCAGAAGCGTCAGGCTGTCGTTGCTGATGCTTCGCTACACATACAGGTAAATGCGAGCGATGAAGGTAAGCTATTCGGCTCTGTTGGCACGCAGAATATTGCGGATGCATTGAACGCGCAATGCGGCTCCGATATCGTTAAGGCAGAAGTATTACTGCCAAACGGTGTTATTCGCGAGTTGGGTGCCTTTGAGGTCGTATTGGATCTTGGCTACTCAGTTACTGCGACTATTAATCTTGCAGTTCAGGGGCTTGATGCCGCTGCAGGCGTCAGCGCTGACGGGAGCATGATCGAAGAGATAGAAGAGGCCGAAGCCGCTGAATTGGCTGCGAAGGAAGAAGCTGAGCAAGCCGAGGAAGAGAAAGTAGAGACAAAGGAAGACTAAGATTGAATCGCTAGGTTTAATTGTCTAAGGCTACAGGAGTCTGTTTCTAGCACTTGACCAATCTACCTTCATGAAGCACCATCTATTATATTAGTTGGTGTTTTTTTTCGCCCTCTTTCTAAGAACAAGTCTCAATCAATTAGAAGCAAAAGATGTCTTTTGATACCCCTCATAATCCTCAGAACCGTGCAATTAGTAATGTAGCGGCATTGAAAGTGCCCCCTCATTCTGTCGATGCGGAGCAGGCGGTATTGGGAGGTCTGATGCTGGACAACACAGAATGGGACAATCTGGCAGATGTGTTGCTTCCCGACGATTTCTATCGCCCTGAGCACCAGATTATCTTCCGAGTAATGTCACAGCAAAGCGAAGAGCGCAGTCCTATCGATGTCGTTACTTTGGTGGAATCCCTCAATAGTATGAACGAATTAGAAAGCGCTGGAGGCATCGAGTACCTTAGCGAGTTGACAGACAATGCCAGAGGCACGGCAAATATCCATGCCTACGCCGAGATCATCCGTGAGCGGGCAATCCTGCGCCGCCTGATCAGTGTTGCCAACGGCATTGCCAACAGCGGCTACAACACCGGTGGCAAGAAGGCAAATGTCGTCGTGGATGAGGCAGAGCAGGAAGTCTTTAGAATCGCGGATGAGCGGCCGCAGGGCCAGGGTCCCGTCCTAATCAAGCCTCTGCTCAGAAAAGCCGTAGATAGAATCGATGAACTTGAAGGCTTAGATGGCAGCCTCACTGGCCTGACCACTGGCTTTACCGACCTTGATAAGATGACCTCCGGCTGGCAGAAATCGGATTTGGTTATCGTCGCAGGAAGACCCTCGATGGGTAAGACGGCATTTGCTATGAATTTGGTCGAGAATGCCGTGATGAGTACTGACGAGCCAGTACTGGTCTTTAGTCTCGAGATGCCAGCACAGAGCCTCATCTTTCGTATGCTCTCTTCGATGGGCAAGCTAGATCAGACCAACGTCCGTACTGGGAAACTAACTGACGAAGATTGGCCGGGCCTTAATAGCGCCGTTGCAAAATTAACAGACCGGCCCCTTTATATCGACGACAGTGCAGCCTTGAGCCCCATGGAAATGAGAGCGCGGGCACGCAGAATCTTTCGCGAGCATGGTAGCCTAGGGATGGTTGTAGTGGACTATTTACAGTTAATGCAAATCAAAGGCTTCGGTGACAATCGCGTCGGAGAGATCTCTGAGATATCACGATCACTGAAGTTGCTGGCGCGAGAGTTCGAGTGTCCAGTTATAGCACTGTCGCAGCTCAATCGTAGCCTCGAGCAACGACCAAACAAACGGCCCGTAATGTCGGACCTGCGTGAATCGGGTGCGATCGAGCAGGACGCCGATATTATCTCGTTCATCTACCGAGACGAGGTCTACAATGAAGATTCGCCGGACAAGGGAGTAGCCGAAGTGATTATTGGTAAGCACCGTAATGGTCCGATCGGCACAATAAGGCTGAGTTTCGTTGGTAAGTACACTCGCTTCGAGAACCATGCACAACCGAGGTACGACGACAGCTACACCCATGGGTAGCCACGCCGCAACTGATCTGGATCTATCATGATTGACTCTTCATTTAGAGCTCGGGCTACGATAGACCTGCGTGCGCTTAAGAAAAACTTCTTACAAGTAAGCGCTCATTGTCCCGAATCACAAATCGTTCCTGTGATAAAGGCGAATGCCTATGGCCATGGCGTCGAAAAAGTGGCATTGGCGCTGAATGCAATGCACAGAAGATGTGCAGCCCTTGCTGTGGCTTCTATGGAAGAAGCCATTCAGCTGCGCACTCTCGGGCTTAGTACTCCAATCCTTCTCCTTTCTGGGTTTCGTGACAAAGTGGAAATGGATCTCTGTCTCAATAACAAGATTGAGCCTGTAATTCATTCGATGTATCAGGTTGAGGAAATCGATAAATATCTGCAAACCGAAATTCCCACGGGGGTTGGCAGAGTTTGGGTGAAGTTCAATAGCGGCATGAATCGACTCGGCTTCGACAAAGAACAGGCTCTGCGAGTCTATGAAGACTTGCACAGGCACCCGGAGACAGAGGTCGTATTCATGTCTCATCTCGCCAGCGCCGACGATCCAGAGAGTCAATCCGCGGTGGAACTCACACAAAGGCAGATAGCGGAGTTCGTCTCGCTTAAACAGCAGATCGCAAACTCGACTCAGGGTCCTGTGCAGGCTAGCCTCGCCGCTTCGGCCGGCATATTGTCACTTCCCCAAACGCATCATCAATTCGTGCGGCCCGGGTTTATGTTGTATGGCGGATCGCCTTTTACGAACCGCACTGCGCAGGAAATAGGGCTGCTGCCAGTCATGACGCTGCGCGCGAAGATCATAGCTATCAACAACGTTGATGCTGGCGGCACTATAGGCTACGGCGCGACCCATCGCTGTAGACAATCGACTCGGGTAGGGATCGTCTCCATAGGTTACGCCGATGGCTATCCGCGCTCGGCGAAGAATGGTACGCCAGTTCTGGTCAATACTAAGCAAGGGCCACGCCGGGCTGGACTCCTAGGTAGAGTGTCTATGGACACGATTGCGATCGACCTGACTGGACTCGATACGGTAAAAATAGCCGATGACGCTGTGCTATGGGGAGATGGGCTTTCAGCCGATGAGGTGGCCGGCTATGCAGATACAATTTCCTACGAATTGTTCTGCAAAGTCACTAAACGAGTTGAATTTGTCTATATTGATGGGTGATCTGTGACGCACTTTTCCTCACCTATTTCTAACAAAGCAAACTACAGAAAACTGAATACAGAGTATGTCTAAAAAAAAAATCGCATTCGTCTGCACAGACTGTGGCACTGAACACGGTCAATGGCAGGGACAGTGTGCCTCCTGTAACGCGTGGAATACGCTATCGCAGATCAACCTAGGCAATAGCATCAGCACCTCGCCGGCAACCAAGGCCGACTTCCGCAAGCAGGGTTACTCCGGTGATAAATCCAATGTACAGAATCTTTCCGACATAGACCTAGAGGCCCTCCCGCGTTTTAGCAGTAGCATCGATGAAATGGATCGCGTTCTCGGCGGTGGTCTAGTGCCAGGGTCGGCCATTCTGATCGGTGGCAATCCGGGCGCGGGCAAGAGTACGCTGTTACTACAAATAATGTGCCTGTTAGCAAATACCGGAAAGCTAGCCCTGTATGTCACTGGAGAGGAATCCTTGCAACAGGTTGGCATGCGTGCAAAGCGTTTGAATCTACCCCAGAAGAATTTAAAGATGCTGGCCGAGACTAATGTCGAGCAGATTTGTAAGGCGGCTCAGGAGCACCAGCCACAGCTGTTGGTTGTGGACTCGATTCAGGTCATGCATAGCGGCGACGTGGCGTCGGCACCAGGCAGTGTCTCTCAGGTGCGCGAGTGCGCCGCCTATCTTATTCAGTATGCGAAGCAGACCAACACGGTTTTATTTTTGGTTGGTCACGTGACGAAGGATGGCAATCTGGCGGGCCCCAAAGTGCTGGAGCATATGATCGATTGCTTCATCATGTTGGAGGGCGGCAACGATAGTAAGTATCGCATCCTACGCGGGCAGAAGAATCGCTTCGGAGCAGTCAACGAGCTAGGCGTGTTTGCCATGACGGAAACTGGGCTCAAAGAAGTTAAAAACCCCTCTGCGATATTCTTGGCGCGAACCGAAGAAGACACACCCGGTTCGATAGTCATGGTGTTATGGGAGGGCACGCGTCCTCTGCTGGTGGAAATTCAAGCCCTGGTCGATGGCAGTCAATTAGGTAACCCTCGTCGAGTGGCAGTCGGCCTCGAGCAGAACCGCTTAGCCATGCTGCTAGCAGTTCTACACCGTCATGGCGGGTTGTATATGGCGGATCAGGATGTCTACGTTAACGTCGTGGGCGGGGTCAAAGTGACCGAGACAAGTGCCGACTTGGCATTGTTGCTCGCGATCGTATCCAGCTTTCAGGATAAATCTCTACCCAAGGATTTGGTCGTGTTCGGAGAGGTGGGCTTAGCCGGCGAGATTCGACCTGTGCCCGGCGGGCAGGAACGATTGCAGGAGGCAGCCAAACATGGCTTCACAAGAGCTATCGTACCGAAGGCGAATGCGCCGAAGAACAAGATTCCGGGGCTCGAGGTAATCGGCGTAAGCAAGATCACTCAGGCCCTTGAGGCGATCTAGAGTATGCTATCACTCTAGTTCGTGATCTGCCTAGTCTGGAGCCCTATCGAAATCTGCGCTAATCGTGCGGGACGCTTTCCAATAGTGGAAGGCACACCAAAAGTTTACCAGCAGCGTAATCGACATCGCATAGCGCAGCGAATCAGAGCCGTAAGTTGGCTCGAAAAAGTCACTCATAAAGCCAGTTAGCATCGGGCCTAGCCCTAAGCCAATTAGATTTAACATGAATAACAAGATCGCCGATGCCATGGCGCGCATGCGAATGCCAACCAAGAAGTGAGTAGATGCAATGCAGGGCGCAAGATACCATCCGCCACAGAATACCGGCAGAAAGTAGGAGAATGCGGCGCTATAGCCATTGGGCATCACCAGAAAAGTAACTAGCCCCAATGGAATTGCCAATATAGTGGAGATGAAGGGAATCCAAATATACCAAGTCTTGTCCCCAGTCTTGTTTGCCATCCGGTCTGACATCCAACCACCAAAGAACGTGCCAGCCAATCCGCCGATACCCGCAATCATTCCGTAGTACCAACCCACATCTAGAATTGGCATACCATGGACGCGACCTAGAAATAGCGGCATAAAGTTGCCCATGCCATAGGTGACGAAGGCATGTAGTGCGGTGGCAAAGGAAAGATGTCTAAATGATTGTCTATCCCAGAGGAAATGTAGCACACGCAGAAAGCCCGGTGGCGCGACGTCTTTGCGTGATTCAGCCATGCCGCGCGGCGGTTCTTTGATTACGAATCTAACTAGTAGCGCGATAAATATTCCAGGGATAGCAACTACTACAAAAGCAGTACGCCAATCGAAATATTGAACGAGATAGGCGCCGCCGACCGTGCCGACCAGAATGCCGCCGTATACTCCGAGAGAATAAATGGATAAAGCCGTGGCTCGTTGGGCTGCCGGGAAAATATCGGAGACAATAGAGTGAGCTGGAGGCGATCCCCCTGCTTCTCCGACGCCGACGCCAAACCTAGCCATGAATAGCTGAAAGAAATTATTTGCCGCTCCACAGAGAGCGGTCATTATGCTCCATATGGTAATTGATATGGCTATAATATTGCGCCGGTTACTGACGTCGGCCAAACGCGCGATGGGTATGCCGAGGGTTGTGTAGATCAATGCGAAGGCGAGACCGGACAGCATGCCAAATTGACCATCGCTAATCTGCAGGTCGTCGATGATGAACTGGGCGAGAACATTGATGACCTGCCTGTCGACGAAATTGGAGACATAGGCGGCTGTGAGAATGCCTAACACTAGATAGCGGTAATAAGGGTTCTGGTAAGCCTTGGCAGCAGCTACTTTTTCCGATGACAATTTGACTGCTAAATCTTCGGAAGTGTTTTCGGAATTACTATCGGTGTTCGCAGTCATTCGCTGTCCTCAGCGTTATTCTTTTTTTAGGTCAGCAAAGAATCTAACCGGCATTAAGAGCCCAGGTCATTGACTAAGCTTCGATCTTTAGCATCAGAACATTTATTCTGCTGCCAGTCTACGAATAAGTATCGCGCTGAGTTTTGCGCGTTCTACCAGTGAGCTCACTCGGCCCTGCTCCCTATTAGAGTGGGCGCCGGTGCCGGCGCTGCCTAGGGAATCTAGCGTCGGCAGCCCAACTGCCTGAGTAAGCGATCCATCGGTTCCCCCGCCGGAATCACCTACACCTAGCTCCTGTCCTAACAGGCGGCCAATGGCGATGGTCTTGTTTAATAGATAGTCCGACTCAGGTGTGGCTATCTTTGCTGGGCGATGCAGATTGCTCCAGCTTTCAGTTGTGATTTCTCCTGGATTTATTGGGTAGCTAAAGACGCTACCGAAAATTTCTTCGAACTGGGCAACAGCATCAATACCTTGCTGCGCTTCTGGATAGCGCAGATCTATTAGTGCTTCTGCGCAGGGGGCTATTGTATTGCGTGCTTCTCCGCCGCTAATCACGCCCACGTTGACTGTTACTCCGGTCTCATAGTCTGTAATGTTCTCAATCTGTACTATTTTGTAGGCTAGCTCTTTGATCGCCGACCTGCCCTGTTCGTGAGCGCCACCTGCATGAGACGCTCTACCGTGCACGACGAACCGTGCCTGACCCAACCCCTTGCGTTCTCTGGTGAACCGATTATTGCCAGATGATTCATACACTAGGCCCCAATCATGCACTAGTGCCTGTTCTTCGAGATACTTTCTGGACGAGAGCGAGCCCATTTCCTCGTCGCTATTGAGTAACACGGTAATAGACTTATCTCCAAGCTCATCGCTTTCGTTCAGTGCTTTGAGTGCATACAGCATCACGACCAAACCGCCTTTCATGTCGGATACACCAGGTCCATACATAGTGTCACCTTCGCGACTAAATTCTTGGAACGGGCTGCCCGGAGGAAACACCGTATCCAGATGGCCCATCATTAATAGTTTGGAGCCACTGCCACTCTTGCTAGCAAGAATATGGTCGGCGACGTCGACATTATAATTGCTTCCTGGACAGCTCGGCATCTCGATGACTTCTCCGGGCAGGGTTGAGATTGAAAAACCTAGCTGATGTAATTCCTCGCCAAATATCAAAGCGAGTTCATTGACGCCCTGCTTGTTGAGACTTCCTGAATTAATATTGGTGATCCGCTCGAGCATCTCGAGCATGCTTTCTTCCTGCGAATCCAGCCAGGAAGTGAGTTCAATTTCTTCGGTACTGAGTGAGGGCTCAACAGTATCCTGCGCATATCCATGAAACGTGAAAAAGAATACGGACAATAAAAGTAGAGATGTTGTTTTCAGTTTCATTATATTCAACATCTGTAAAAGCCTCGAGTGTTTGGCGTTGTTGGTTAATTGGTTCATTAGCGTCTTCTCATCTTGACAGCAGATTTATTCATTCGGGGCATTGCCGCTGCCCTGTTTACTCGATGGTCGCAGCACGGTGATCTCGGCGAGGCCAATGAGGAAAAAGTAGAGTGCAGCGGCTGCGACTGCGATTGCACGTTCCGGCTCTTTTTTCCAGAGGCCACCGCCTTGGTCCGGACATACCTTGTTCAATACCGGCAAATCAGTGTGCCAGATACGACGAGCACGTAAAGTAGCACGCCAATGCCCTATCTCGCCACAATCGCTTTTTTGTTGTCTTGCGAGCTTAGTAGCAGATTGAGGAAGCGTCCCAAAATGATGCCAGCTAAAATTCAAAGCAGCGCCTAGTAGTACCCAATTGCCATCATTCCAGACCATCGGCTCGCACCATGAGTTGAATAGTACCCAGCTTGAATAAAAGCAGGTACTGCAGCGACAATAGCGCCGAACCAGGGAATCGCTCGATCAATCTGCAGATGGAGTTCTTATGACATGGCGCCAGTATAGGTAGCTGCGATGCCGGTTATAGTCCATCCACAACGTAAGTTGTATTTGTATGTGACTGTGTTCATACTCTTTTGCCCATGAACTCTGACGAAAAACCTATTCTTCGTATCAAGGGCTTGAATAAATTCTATTCGGGCGGCTTTCAGGCACTCAAAGATATAAACCTCGAAATTGAGAAAGGGGAAATTGTTGCTCTACTCGGACCAAACGGTGCTGGTAAGACCACTCTTATCTCTGTCGTCTGCGGTATCGTGAATCCTAGTTCAGGGACAGTGAGCGTAGATGGCTACGACATCATTAAAGATTTCCGCAAGACACGTTCAATTATTGGCCTAGTTCCTCAGGAGCTCACCACCGATTCCTTCGAGACTGTTTTCAATACGGTCGGGTTTAGTCGCGGCCTGTTTGGTAAGCCACCGAATGATGAGCATATCGAGAAAGTACTTCGCTCTCTGTCTCTGTGGAACAAGAAAGACGATATGATCATGACGTTGTCCGGAGGCATGAAGCGTCGCGTATTAATCGCAAAGGCGCTCTCCCATGAGCCGACTGTATTGTTTCTCGACGAACCGACAGCGGGTGTGGATGTCAATCTTAGGAAAGATATGTGGGAGATCGTGCACGAACTAAAAGCTGAAGGCGTAACGATCATTTTAACCACACACTATATCGAAGAGGCTGAGGAGATAGCGGACCGAATTGGAGTGATTAACAATGGCGAGATCATTCTGATGGAAGACAAAGAAAAGCTGATGGCGAAACTCGGCAAAAAGCAATTGATCCTCGATCTCTGTGATCGGCTGAGCGCAGTGCCCGAAAGTATGGCCGACTTCGAACTTGAGCTCAGCGATAACGGGTTGCAGCTAGTTTATACCTTTACTACACAGCGAGATCGCACTGGCATCACGGCGTTGATGGATGATCTTAAGTTAGAGGGCATCGTGTTTCGCGACTTGAACACGACGCAGAGTTCTCTAGAAGAAATCTTTGTTAATCTAGTTGAGGAGTCGTCATGAATATCTACGGCGTTATGGCGATCTACAAATTCGAGATGGCACGCACTAAACGTACTTTGGTGCAGAGTATTGTCGCACCGGTTATCACCACATCTTTGTACTTCATCGTCTTCGGCGCGGCAATCGGCTCAAGAATCGATCAGGTGAGCGGAATTAGCTATGGCGCCTTCATCGTGCCCGGTTTGATAATGCTCAATCTGCTGACTCATAGCATCTCGAATGCCTCGTTTGGCATCTACTTTCCGAAGTTCGTTGGCACGGTATATGAGATGCTTTCAGCGCCAGTATCTACACTCGAGGTGGTTTTGGGTTATGTGGGTGCAGCCGCTTCCAAAGCCGTAATACTAGGGGTAATCATTCTGATCACTGCGAATTTCTTCATCGACCTAAAGATCGCTCACCCGATTATGATGATGGTCTTCATCCTGCTTACAGCAGTATCCTTCAGCCTGTTCGGTTTTATTCTAGGTATTTGGGCAGATAATTTTGAGAAGCTCTCGGTAGTGCCGATGCTCGTGGTGACGCCGCTAGTGTTTCTGGGGGGGAGTTTCTATTCCACTGATATGCTACCCCAGCCGTGGCAGACGATCTCTCATTTTAATCCGGTGTTGTATCTGGTGAGTGGCTTACGTTGGAGTTTCTACGAGATATCTGAGGTCAGCGTGATGCTAAGCCTGGCGAGCATTCTTGTCTTTATGTTTGCTTGTCTTGGGGTTGTCTACTACCTATTTAAGACTGGCTATAAATTGCGCAGCTAATCAGACTTGCCAAGTGTGCTAGTTGACCCGCTGCCCGCCACGAAATTTCATTGTCTGAGTATTGTCATTAGCATCGGTATGGGTCTCACGACCATCTCGCTCGCGGCGCAGCCAAGAGCCGACATAGCTATTACCGTCTGTCCAGCGAAAGATGCTGGAGCTGATCTCGCAGCTTACTCTTATCTAGCCATTCTCTGCCGCATTGGCTCTATTGTATAGCTAACCGGTTGAGACTAGGCATAGAGTAATTAGGATTTCTTTTATTATGGCTGTGTGGTCTTGAAAATAGTAAGAGATAGTTAATAGCTGAGATTTTAGCGGAAATGTGCTGATACGCCATCATAGATCAACTTGTTTTTAAGTCTATCGATCTTATCGCACTTTTTAACAATCTCTTAATGCGCCTAATTTGCGGGAGAGCTGTCCACGAAGAGAATTCGCTTGGCGATTTTCCATTCTCCTGCAGATTTTTTCCAGCTGATCCGATATATGCCAGAGCTAGAGATTCTAGCGACGGCATCTTTTGAAGTTTGATGAGTTATCAATGCCATGTTTTCTGTGATGGCATTTCTGTCAGAAATTTCCAGAAATACTAGGTTCGAGAAATGATGCCGAGTTTGCCGGTCGGCAAGGCGGCCAGAATGGGCATTTTTCGCATATTCAAAAATAGCCGCCTTTCCAAATAGTCGCGACCCCTCTATAAAGCGGCCTTGGCGCCACCTTTCCATTACAGCGTCTTCGGTAAATAGATCGGCGAAAGATTCGCCTCTTTTGAAATCCCAATGATAGGGGTATTGGGTGAGCGCTTCTGCTATGGCCATTTTATTGCTTAGCAACTCAATCTCATCAGCCGCCTGAGCCGGGAGGTTCAGCATAGCGAAGAGGCTTGTGGCTGCAATTAGATAGATTCGTGACTTAGATCGGAGCATAAGTAAGGCACTCTTTTAAAGGAGCGCTTAGCTTAGCAGATAGCGATGCTCGATCTAGTACAAGAATCAGACTGAGAGGGTTGCGATCGCTAGCCAGATTCGAGAGGCGCGAGTTGACGGGCCGAGGACCGCCATTAATCCAGAGGGATTCAGTCTCTCTCCTTTTAATGAGGGCGGTGTGAGATCTTGGTCAAGCTACATCAGTGCGTAAGCTGTGACGATAGGCATCGATGACGGTGTCCGCAGGGTAAGTAGCAAATAGTACATCACAGCTCTGCGCGGACACCTTCCTCGCATCGAACCGACCGCTGAACTTTGGGAGATTGCAGATTAGGTCAGGGTAGCACTCAGATAAAGCCATGATGGCCTCCGAATTTTACTATTGAGGGGTTGGTCATCGTAACATGCAGGAGTAATTGCGCGGGAAGCCTTCTAAATAAAGGGCTGAGGCTATAATTTAATTCTTCTCAGGGCTAGCCCTGATTCGGCGCAATGAGAATAAGTTGTGCTAACGTAGTGAGTTACATCAACAAACTTTCCCGTTAGACTAGGTGGGATAATATATAGGAGCTGCGCAAATGCCCATTATCGCGATAATTAACCTGATTTTCTTCATGGCCCTAGTGAGCCTGCTCTACCAGTTCTCAAAGAATGAATCTTTTACGCTTTCCCGCCGAGTGTTCATGGGCCTCGTTGGTGGCAGTTTGTTCGGAATGTATCTGCAGCTAGCATTTGGCGCGAACCTTGCAGTTATGGATGCCACGCTGGAGTGGACAAATGTAATCGCGAATGGCTACGTCGCGTTACTGCGTATGATGATCATGCCGCTTATTCTAATCACTATGATCGCCGCCGTTCTGAAGGTGGAAGAGATTAAGTCGCTGGGCAAGATTGGTGGCACTGTGGTCGGAACTTTGATCGTAACCACTGTAATCGCCGCGCTCATCGGCGTCATGATGGCTACAGTATTCCAATTGAATGCGAACGATCTAGTCGGTGGTGCTACAGAGATGGCGCGCGCAGAGGTCTTGCAAGCAAGACAGGGTAGCGTTGCCGACCTGAGTCTTGCCGAGCTCCTCGTTAGTTTCGTGCCCACCAACATCTTTTCGGACCTTGCTGGAGAGCGCAGCATGTCTATCATTGGTGTTGTGGTTTTCGGTTTGATTTTTGGTGTCGCCGCATTGTTGGTGTCTGAAGAGAACGCCGAGCAGGGCTCGCGCATAGCTCACTCAGTCGACACATTACAAGCGATAATCATGCGCCTCGTTAAACTTGTCATGGCGCTGACACCTTACGGTGTTCTGGCATTAATGACTCGTGTGATAGCGACGTCCGATGGCAACGCCATCATGAACTTGATCAGTTTTGTGATCGCATCTTATATGGCTATCGCACTCATGTTCACGGTACACGCTGTGATTATTATTGGCTTGGGCGCTAACATTAAAACTTATTTTCAAAAAGTCTGGCCGGTTCTCACGTTTGCATTCGTCACGCGCAGTTCTGCTGCAACAATTCCTCTGACGATTCGCGCACAGATAGAGGAGCTCAATGTGCCCGCACCGATTGCCAACATCGCCGCTTCTTTCGGTGCGACGATAGGGCAGAACGGCTGCGCGGGAATCTATCCAGCTATGCTCGCGGTGATGGTCGCGCCTACGATGGGTGTAGATATTGATTTGAACTTTATAGTTAGCCTGCTAGTAATTATCGCAATAGGTTCATTCGGTATCGCAGGCGTCGGCGGCGGTGCGACCAATGCGGCATTGGTAGTATTGCCCGCTATGGGATTTCCGGTGGTGATTGCCGCACTGTTAATATCTATCGAGCCTTTGATAGATATGGCGCGTACTGCTTTGAATGTGAACGGAGCGATAACAACAGGAATGATCACTGCCCGAATATTAGGCGACAAGGACGCTGTCAGAGAGGCAACGAGGCCTGAGGTAGAGTTACAAAAATCATAAGTAAGCTTTAGTTTTTTTAAGAATAGAGGAACAAAAAATAATGATTAAATTTAAGAAGCCACTCACTGCGATTTCCATAGCAGCATCACTTGCCTTTGTCCTGAGCATTGCTGCCGTTTCAAGCGCCGCAGAAATTGTACGTACGGGCGAGGGAAGAAACTTCTACAATAATATTATGATTCCTGCTGGTGCCGAGACCTTATACCTCAGCGGTTCCGGTGCGCAGCAACAAGCTGACGGCACGTGGGGCGATATGGAGCAGCAGACAATCGACACATTTGGCCGATTCCAAGAAACGCTAGAGGCGCAGGGCTGGTCTTTAGAAGACATCATACAGGTCCGCGCATTCGCCGTATCCGGTGACGATGGAGAACTGGACTTCGCTGGTTTTAATGCAGGTTATCAGCAGTTCTTTGGTAGCGAGAAAAATGCAATGAAGCCAGTTCGTTCTTTCGTAGAGATTGCTGGCTTGGTTGTCTCCGGTTGGCTAATTGAGATCGAGATTCGTGCTGCGCGAATGCCTGACTAAACATTTTCTGCTATGGTGAAAGAATAAACAGGAATATTGAAAGGCCGCCCCGTAAGAACGAGCACTATTGACACCTACCCGCCGGTCGGTGAAAGTGCTAAAAAAGCTGAAAAGGTTGAGCCTATATCGGTCCATACAGGGGCTGGATAGTTGCTTCTGAACTTGGAGAGAGTTATGTATCTGCCTGTCCCCAAAATTGCTAAACGATCAAAAACTCAAGGTTGTGGGCGCACTCATGGGGGATGGGCAATTTACCGATGGGGCGGCTATGGCCAGCGAGCCTCAGAAACTGGCGAAGAATACCTACAGATGGACTTCGCTGCGCATTCATAGCGTGGTCAGCTCGTGCAGATGACCATTAAATTCGAATCCATTATTGTGCTCGGTAGCCTTGCCACGACGCATGACCTATCCTTCGCTGAGCAAATATGAAACAGAGATGGCCTATAACTGAGTCGTGAAGGAGTCGCCTGACTTGGAAGCCCTGCAATTTATTCGGCGATCTCAGACGAATCTTCTTAGGTGCTCGAGTCGAGTTTAAAGTTTAGCGCTTACCCTTTGCCACAACATGGCTGTTCTCATGCAGCTATAACTGTTAAAGATCGTCGCGAACTTGAGCAGTCATCTCTCGCAGCATAAAAGCGGGGTAAAAAAGACAGACAGTGGTTATCTACTCTTCATTCACATACACTTTCTAGACTTGTTCTTTTTGCTCCTACTATCGGTGCGCTTCATGAACCGTTCTCGTACTTTCCTGTTTTTACTTTGCTTGCTGGCTCCCTTTTCGGTTGTGGCGCAGCCGCGGTTCGACGTATTCGAGGCGAGTATTACTGAGATTCGGGACGCCCTGGACGGAGGCCAAGTGAGTTCGGTGCAATTAGTTCAGCAGTACCTAGATCGGATACTGGCCTATGATAAGCAAGGTCCAAAACTCAATAGTATAGTACGCGTAAATCCGAAGGCGCTGGCTCAAGCGCAGGCGCTAGATACGGAGCGACAGAGAAAGGGTTCGCGCGGCCCTCTGCATGGCGTGCCCATCGTAGTTAAGGACAACTACAACACGGATCACATGCCGACAAGTGGTGGCTCTGTAGCGTTAGCGAATTTCATTCCCAGCGAAAATGCGTCGCAGGTAGATAAACTCCTGCGCGCAGGCGCGATCATTCTGGCAAAGACGAACTTGCATGAGTATGCCTATGGCATCACGAGTATCGGTTCCTTAGTAGGGCAAACACGTAATCCTTATGATCCCAGGCGCGTTCCCGGCGGCTCCAGTGGTGGCACCGGTGCTGCCGTAGCGGCTAGTTTTGCTGCGGCTGGATTCGGCTCGGATACCTGTGGTTCGATTCGCATACCGTCTGCATTTAATAATCTAATTGGACTGCGGCCCAGCAAGGGGCTTTCTAGCATCTACGGCATTCTTCCGCTTTCTCATACTCAGGATGTAGCAGGCCCTTTAGCACGCAGTGCGCAAGACCTCGCTATTATTCTCGATATTGTTTCCGGCTATGATATCCGAGATGAGGCTACACAGATAATGAGAACAGCGGCTGTCCCGGCATTTATGGATAGACTTCATTCTGCGAATCTGGCAGATCTGCGAATAGGTAAATTGCAAGAGTATTTCGAGGGTTCTGATGGCGCGGTGAGCGCAGCAATAGAAGACGCTCTCGATTGGTACGAGCAACAGGGTGCCGAGATTGTAGATGTTGAGATACCCGACATGGGGGATTTAATTCGACGCTCGGGCTTAATCGGATATGAGTTTAAACCGGACATAAATAACTATCTGGACACATTCTCTCTGGATGACAGCCTGAATCTGAATTTCATTGTCAGTCAGGGTCTATATCATGAGGCAGTCGATGGTGTGCTGACCCGATCGAGCGCATCGGAACCCGACGAGCGAGCCTATCGAAGGGCGATTGCTGTTAGGTCCCAGCTGCGTGCTGCTATTGAGGCGGTGATGAGTGAGCAGGGTCTAAATGCGATCGCCTACCCAACGATTAAGCGCACACAGGTTTTCACTGGCGACTCGCAGCAGGGCAGCAACTGCAGCCTTAGCGCGAACTCTGGTTTGCCAGCTCTCTCGATGCCTGCAGGGTTTACTAGCAATGGCTTGCCGGTAGGTTTGGAACTCTTGGGCGGATTTTTACAAGATGCTGAGCTGTTGGCTATCGCGCAGACCTATGAAGTGGCGATGGGCAGTAGGCGTGCCCCCTCAACAACACCCACTCTAGAGTCAGGGCTCGCGCCAGCTTCGCAGAGCTTTGAGCTTGTCTTCAGTCGAGGGTCGCTGCGTGTTGAGGCGCGCTTTGAATACAGCACGGTTACGAATCTGTTTGAATTCCAAGTTAGTAAAGGACTGGAGGGAGAGCAAGCAATTACAGCGGTTACATTGGTAGTTGATTCGAATGGCGACGGCGAGGTCAATGAACCGATTGTCCTCAACTTGCTGCCCCCAGACGCAGACGCGGCCACCGGCAGCCACTATATGTCTTCCGAGTTTCGAATGGCTCTCGAAGAAAGGCGTCTCTACCTGAAGGTTTTTGGCGTCTCGTTGCCTAGCGCAGGAGCGGTTCAACTGCTAGAGTAGCTAGAAATAAGTGTTAATGTTCTAAACTAAAAATATCGAGGCCACGCTATGAATCCCAACATTAGATTGAGAACGAGTGTTCAGCTCTTCAGCCTACTCACGTTGTTCTGCTCCAGCATTCTCTTCGCACAGGATGTACAACTTGATTTCGACTACTTCAAGAAGGAAGTGCAACCGATCTTTCTCTCCAAACGCGAAGGCAATGTTAGCTGCATTCAGTGTCATACGCGCAGTAGTGGTTTTAGAATACAGCCCCTCGGAGATCACCAACTATTTTGGACCGACGAGCAATCACGAATGAATTTTGAATCGGCCAGCAGTTTTAGTCTAGCTGGCGAAGATCCGCTGCGAAGCCGGTTCCTAACACATCCCCTGTCCTATGATGCAGGTGGCGACCCCTTTCATGGCGGTGGTAAACACTTTGATAGTCAGTTCGACCCTGAGTGGCGCATCATGGCCGACTGGGTAGCTGGAGCTAAAACAAGGCAGAAGCCCTCCAGTGTAGCAATTCGGATTATTCAAACGAATGCGGCAGGAGATGATTCAACGATTATCGACCCAGAGACGAACCAAGTGGTTGGTCATATATCTGATATAGAAATTCCCCACGGTGTGGTCGGTGCACCCGATGGCTCGCAGATCTATATCACGAATGAAGTTATGCACTCTCTGGATATAGTTGATGCTAGAACTCTCCGAGTTAAGAGACGCATTCCACTTAGCGGTAGGCCGAACAATTTGGGTGTAACCAGCGACGGCAGCAAAGTCTACGTGGCAATCATGGAGATGCCGGGCTCAGTGGATATTATCGATGTGGCCAGCATGACAAACGTGAAGACACTGCCAGTGAATGGTGCCATTCACAACGTCTATGTGACGCCAGATAGCCGTTACGCTGTAGCTGGTTCGATTCAAACTCGTACCATCAACGTCATCGATACCAGCACGGATGAATTGGTTTGGGAGCTAGAGATGAGCTCTGGAATCCGGCCCATGACGTTCGATACGAACGCCGACGGCTCAACCAAGAATATATTTGTGCAGCTCTCTGGTTTTCACGGCTTCGCGGTCGTCGATTTCGCGAGTAGGAAAGAGGTTGCGCGCGTAGAGCATCCCGCAGTGCCGGGTGAGGAGGCTCATCTGGATGGTTTGCAGGGTGCGCCTGCACATGGTTTGGCAGTATCCCCAGACGGCACGATGCTCTGGTCGACAAGCAAGGTTTATAGTCACGTCTATATCCATTCCCTTCCTGACCTAGAGGAGATTGGGCGTGTTTTCGTAGGTCAGCATCCAGAGTGGATTACATTCACGCCCGATGGCAAACGTGCGTATATCGGTGCTGCGGGTGATAATGTTACCTATGCGGTGGATGCTATTAAAATGGAAGCCATCGCAAAGATCCCCGTGGGGCAGGTGCCCAAGCGTGTCGCCATGGTGCGCATGGCGGTGGATTGATCTATCTAGAGAAATAGCTAGGAAGGCAGCTAGGGAAGAACGAGTGTGACTGCGATATCGTAGCTGCCAGACTCACTAGGATTAAAGCTAGTTACGCCTAGCCAATAAGTGCCCGGTGAAAGTGTGGTCTCGAGTCGAGAATTCGTGCCACTGTCGTTGCTATCATTCTGCAGAACTAAGTTGCCTAACTCATTATTTACGACATCAACAAGCAATAGACTGGTATCGAAAGTCGAAGAATAGAGACTGATTATCACGGCAGACTCTGTCGCTACTTAAACTTGCGCAAGATCTAAAAACCTATTATTAAATATAAAATCAGTCGATTCTAGGCTGCCGGCAATATCTGGATTGGGGCTGATCAATACGTCCACACCATATATCGAATTGAATTTTTCAAACGACAAAGGTGGATTATTCGTGTTCGATATGGCCGACACGTCGTAACTGCTTTGAGCTGAATTGCGGGCACTACGTACGCCGAGCCAGTAAGTTTCTTCCTGCATGCTGCGATTGATTCTCGCATTGTTGTCCGGTCCAGAATTTTCGTCGATAAAGGTGAAGCCGGATAGCGCTGCCTGCGTTGCAGAGATTCTCAACGGCGGATTTCCTAGTTCGCTAACAGATCAGTAATACGCGACTTAAATTCCTCAACAGTCAGAGCGCGTTCGACCATTATCGAACTCGTCTGGGTCATGACGCCTGCTGCTATATTAGTTTTGCCTTCCGCAATCGATAGTGGCTTTTTGATGCTGCTAGGTATTGACGATACTGCCTCGACATCAAGCACTGGCTGATTGCCAGCGGTACTGATCCTGCGCGTACCATTGTCATCTACGATGATGAAATGGCCCTGTGACCAACCGATGAGGGGATTGATTAGATCACGCGACATGGACTCGACGAAATAGATTCCCTGTTCAGCGATTTCTGGAATACGCATGCCGCTGACTTGGACAATCTGACCATTGAATACGCCGCCCATGAATTTGAGTTCTACCGAATCACCGGTGTAGTGGCCCTTAATGATGTCGTTGATTTGGAATGTGACATAGGTGCTGATGATGCCGCTGCTACTATTTTGGCGAGTCTCGCTATCTATCACAGAGCCTTCGAAAACGAATTCCGCGTCGGCAGCGACCTTGTCTATATCCATTCCGAGGATCGTAGTCGCAGATGCCGAAGAAAAAGCGAACAGGTAGAGGGAGCCGGCAAGAACGGCTGCGAGGTGTTTCGCGTGCGCATAGAGAAATGCGTTCATGAGATTCTCTTTAGTCGAAGCTGAACTAGAAAAACAAGATGGGACAAAATTGTCATATTCAACATTCCTTGGGAGGGCCGATCGCCGATAACTATGCCAAGCCCAAGAATGATAATATGGCGATACTAACAAAGGCAGGCAACGCTTCTAGTTTATTTCCGCGAGTCTCACTTTCCTTTAAGCTACTCGACCGGTGTCAGTACCACTGGGACCATCTCACTTCCTTGAAACCAGTTTGCGTCTATACGCAATAAATTTTCACCCGCCTCGTCGAATCGCAAGGTACCTGTGAACTCAACATTTAATCTGCCAATCACTACCGTGAGTGAGCGGCCATTGAGCCTCACTCTGTCCGCCGGCATGCCATAAACACCTAATCCATCGCTGATAATGCTGGCAGAGTATTCGCCGCCCGTCATGGAGAAGTTGAAGATAAGACCCAGATCATCTTCGCCGATAACCAGCGGTCCACCCCAGGAGCCGATAAGTGGAGGATTACTAGCATCCGCCGCGAGGAGGGCAGCAGCAGAGTTCAAGCTCAACAGAAGGCATATGAGAGGAAAAGAGAGTAGGCGCATGCAGTTGGTAGCAGTTTTCATTATGTAGATGTTAAGCCGCAAGCTGTCTCGGTGCAAGTTGATAACTAGTAAGTCGGGGGTGACCATTTATGGCTGATAAGCCAAGTCTGATGAATCTTCTTCTGTCGCTGAAAATCTTTGCCGAGGCTGGATTTTGTGTAGTCAAGAAATCTCAAACATCTTTAGGCTTTCGCTGGCTAGTTTAAAGTTGAGCTTATTAGTGGAGAAAATTAGTAGGCCGTCTCTCTCCAGCTTGTTCATTGCATTGTGGATTAGCGTGCCATGATCCTTCTGAATATCCAATACATTGCTACTGCTCTTCGAGTTTGAAAAGGTAGGCGGGTCTAGGAATATCAAATCAAACTTCTCATATTTCGAGCTGAGATAGTCGACGCAATCGGCCTTCTTCAGACGATGGTTTTTCCCACCTATCTTATTCAGAAGAAAGTTTCGTCGTGCCCAATCGAGGTAGGTGTTGGAGAGGTCGATGCTTAAGGTGGAAGTGGCACCACCTAGAGCGGCCTGCACGCTAGCGCTCGCGGTATAACAGAATAAATTCAAAAACCTTTTGCCTTTAGCATTCTCGCGAATAAATTGTCGTATAGGTCGATGATCCAGAAATAACCCAGTATCCAGATAATCTTTCAAATTTATCCAGAGTCGTGCAGGGCCTTCATTCACGGCAAAGAATGATTTGCTTTGATCCTGAGCCTCATACTGCTGTGTGCCGCGCTTACGTTCTCGGGATTTTAGAATAATATTTTCACGCGCCAGTCCGAAGACTTCTTGAACAGCCGCTATCGCTTGCTCTCGTCTAGTGCTCACTTTTGATTCGTTTATCTCGGAGGGGGCTTGATACTCAGCCATCTGCACGTAATCGCCATAGCAGTCGATAGCGAACGCATACTCTGGCAGATCGCGATCGTATACACGAAAGCATTCAATATTCTGCTGTCGCGCCCACTTTCCTAGTAGGCGCTGATTCTTACGAAGACGATTTATTAGCATCGTCACGCCTTCGTCATGCGTTGGGTTTTCGTCGATATCGGAATTCATAGGGAGATTCAGAAGCCTATTGTAAGCCTGCTCGGGTTGACGTGGCAGCATACGACATAGACATGATACGCGAGTTGAGCGGCAACAAGAGAATAAAGACTATGGAACAAGGAGAATTACAACACGTGAATGTACTCTACAATATGCTTGTGACCTAGTTGATCACTTATAGCTTCCAAATATTCGGAGCAATTGCCGTTTTAGTCGCCGGCGACGACGGCCACTAGTCTAGCGGTAGCCTTTGACAAGGTAGAAATGTCAAATATGTAGAAGAAGTTAGGTAAAAGGAAGCCCGCTGACCATTTGGTCAGCGGGCTTCCTTTAATTCCTCTTTTTCAGTTTTTACAATTGCATATCTTTTTCCCAGCATTACTTCCATGCGCTGGCTGGTGCGTTTGGATCGGACTTGAGGAAGCGAATCAGGTCGGCGTGGAACAGGTCGGGTATTTCAATCTGCGGAGCGTGCCCTACATCCGGATAGAGAAGTATGGTCGAGTTTTGTAGCTCGTTATTCACATTGTGCGCGAGCGTTGGAAAATCATCGACTAAGCCATCTTCTTCACCACCGATAACCAATGCCTTCGTTTCGATATGCTGCCAATCATAGACGACTGGATCATCATAGAGCATCTGACCCTGCAATCTGCGAACTTGTGCTACGCGATTCCATTCGCCACTCATGGTTTGTCCAAATTGTCGACGCACGAATTCCAGATGCTCTGGCGGCCAACGCAGTGGGAAGTAATTCTGATGACCACGCAGGATTGACTGGTAGGTAGTCGTCCCTCCCCCAGCGAAAGGGTCTCTCCAAGGTCGATTCTGGCGCTGATCGGTTAGCCCGATCTGATTAACCATAACTACGTGAGTCGTGATGTCTGGATACACCATCGCGAAACGGCTGACCGTCATCCCACCCATTGAATGCCCAAAGATTGCGACTTCTTCAATTTCCAGCTCATCTAACAACGACTTCATGTTCGCAGCTACGAAATTGAAGCTGTAGGGAAGTATTGGCTTAGTTGATTTGCCATATCCAATTCTATCCACGGCTATGACCCGAAAACCTGCGTCGGATAAAGCTTTGATAGTAGGTGTATAGGCTTCGGAGTAGAAATTCATCCCATGTTGGATAAATACTGTCTGACCGTTTGCTCGCCCACTTGGAGGCACATCCATGTAGGCCATGCGAATATCTTGCTGGAAGCGATTCAATTCCAGGAAGTGAACTGGGTAGGGATAAGGAATCTCTTCGAAGTTAGCCGAAACAGCGCCCCAGTGTGCTGGCGCCTCGGTCGGCGGTACCTCAGGCCAATCGGTCTGGGCCAGGTTGGGCATCGAAGCCACGCTAAGCAAAAAAGCGCTAAGTAATGGGACTATTCGGTGTTTTAGATTGAACATATGCAACTTACCTAGGTTATGAAAATTCTTTTATGGGCACGGACTCTTATTGATCGCTAGAGTATTTCAGGTTGTGGGGTAGTTTTCAAAAGGAATAGTGTTACAAATTGATGCGCGCGGGAAGTTGCGCTGAGATTACTGCCGATTTCGTGGTTTGAAATCGGCAGCACTATAAACCGAGCGCCAACCAACCCATTCAATCGAATAGATGGAGTTCTACGATATTCGCCATCGCCGCATAGCCGGCATCGTTGGGGTGCAAATTGTCTTCGGTAAATTCGGGAAGAATACGACTCGGATTGGCAGGGTCTTGAACCGCCTTCTCAAAATCGATAACACCATCGAACTCGCCGCCGCTGCGAATGAATGCATTGATTTCCTGCCTTACGAGCTCTCCCTCGGGCGTGAAGTAGGCTGCGCCTTCATAGGGAGTTAGTGTGGCGCCTATAACTTTTATGCCTCTTGCGTGAGCACGGGCCATGACTTGTCGATAGCCGCCGATGACTTGTGCGGCCGATATTAAACTACCACTTGGAGACATGCCGATGTCGTTGATGCCTTCCATTAGGACCATATGAGTCACGTTGCTTAGCGCGAGCACATCGCGTTCGAAGCGAGCCTGTAGGTTCTGCCCGAAGAGGGAATTGCCCTGGGTCGTTACTCTATTACCGCTTATGCCTGCGTTCACCACGGCATACTCCTTCGACCGGCTATCTGCGAAGAGTCTTCTCGTAAAATGGTTAGGCCAACGCTGATTGGCGCTCGCGGTAGACCCCCAGCCATCGGTGATGGAATCGCCCACTACGGCGATTGCGGAAATAGAATTAATATTAATTACGTCGATGGCAGTCAGTAAAGGCCATGCCTCAGTCTCTATTCGGCCGGCGAGGTTCACAGAGTTAGTTTGATCTCCGTCGGCAGACATATAGTTGATTTGATTCGACAGCGCATGGGCGGTTAGAAATCCATTGTCTTCTGGAAGATAGAGACTAACGCTTAGGTTTGTAGTCTGGGGTAGGTCGTAGTTGAGTGGGTCGCTAAAAACAACCGCACCCTTGGGTATTGAGACTGAGGACTGACCCGCGAATTGTAGCGACTTACTAGTACCTGACTGGATTGAACTTCCTTCAGATTGCAATGCGATGCTGGCAGCGCCAATTTTTATCGCTTGATTGCCATGGGCATTACTTAGGCGAATGCGAACGCTGTCGCCACCCACACTGCTGTGTGCGATTAAACGCAGCGTTTGATCTTGCGGACTGTTGTCAGGGTCATCTTCTCCGGGCAGGGTGCTTGGCGAAGTGCTCCAAGTAGTAACCCAGCGTGGATCGCTTTGCTCCTGTGCGAAAGCGAATGAGCCTGAAAAAAAAACGGCAAGAAACAGGAAGGCTGTGAGTAAAGAAACTGGAGCACGCCTATACTTTGTTAAGCTATTCGTCTGTTCTGATATTTTCATCATTTTGTTCCAAGGCAAATGTAAACTATTATTGTGCGCCTGTTCTGCACCGTCAATTGTCAATGAGTAAAACACAGAAACCCGAAGATGAGAATCGCAATTCATGAGTTGCGAGTCGATACTGCGCCTGCTATAAACTCGATCTGGCTCAGCGCCAGGGCATGGTGCTGGCAGGCAATCTCGTTGACATCAGAAAAGGGAAAAGAGGTGCTATGGAATTATTACCTGCGATTGAGATGGACTCGCCGAATGGCGCGGCTGTGACCGCGTCGATTATTTGGCTACACGGTCTTGGTGCGGATGGAGGTGATTTCGCGCCGCTGGTGCCACAATTAAGTTTGCCTGATAGGCTAGGGATACGTTTCATTTTTCCCCATGCGCCATCTATCCCGGTATCTATCAACAATGGCTTCGTAATGCCTGCTTGGTACGATATCAAGGAGATGGATATCGACAGGCACGTCGATGAAGAGCAATTGCAGCAGTCAGCAGCGGCGTTGCACGCGCTTATCACAAGAGAGATCGAGCGCGGTATCGACAGCAGTCGTATCATCGTCGCTGGCTTCTCCCAGGGCGGCGCGGTTTCCTTCGAAGCTGGGTTGACCTATGCAAAACCGCTGGCCGGCATAATGGCGTTATCAACCTATTTCGCGACAGCGGACAGTATCAAGGTCAATCCCATCCAAAGCGGCATGCCGATATTGGTCTGCCACGGCAGCATGGATCCGGTAGTTGCCGAGGCCCTAGGACAGAAGAGCGTAGCTACGCTGAAAAATTTAGGATTCGAGCCAGAATACAACAGCTATCCGATGGAGCATTCGCTGTGCCCGCAGCAGATCGTGGATATCGCTGACTGGATAGGTCGCACTCTCAGTTAGGATCATCGCTGAGTGGATAGCTAGGTTCTGCATCTGCAAAGCCATTTGTCGCAAATCAACTATTGACCTTAGAGTTGGCTCTAAGGTTATACTCGTACCAAGTTTCATCCATCTGGCGTGGATTTTGGGATCGAGAAAATATTGAAAATTAGTGAACTCTCAGAGCAGACTGGCCTTTCAGCACACACCTTGCGCTATTACGAGAAGCACGGCCTGATTAATGCTAGCAATCGAAGTGAGGCAGGTTATCGCTTCTATAACGATTCTGACTTACGCCGTGTGCAGTTCGTAAAGACGGCGCGCAATACCGGGTTCTCTCTCGCGGATATCGGTCAGCTGCTCTCCATACGAGTGGATAAGCGCAGCCACAGCTGTCAGGACGTTACTGACATCACTCAGAAGAAGCTGCTTGAGGTAAGCGCTAAATTGACAGAGTTGCAATCTATGCAACAGACACTAGAGCTGTTGTTGGAGAGCTGCTGCGGTGGCCCCGAGAATGCTACCCACTGCTCGATCATGGAGGCCCTCGATGCTGGGCTACTTAGAGACGACAATAAAGAAGCGAGGATAATCAAATGAGCTTATTGGCGATTTTTTGGAATTTGCTTGTCGAGAGTGCGCCATGGCTGCTCATTGGCTATTTGTTAGCGGGGATAATCTCGCAGGTTATTCCTAGCGAGTGGGTGCACAAGCAGTTGGCAAAGCCGGGCTTCGTCTCCATCGTAAAGGGCGCGCTTATTGGAGCACCTTTGCCGCTGTGTTCCTGTGGAGTAATTCCCACAGCGTTGGCTGTGCGCAAAGCAGGAGCATCAAAAGGTGCCACATCTTCTTTTTTAGTGGCCACTCCAGAAACAGGTGTAGATTCGATCTCTTTCTCTTATGCGGTCCTCGGTCCAGTATTTGCGATAGCGAGACCTATTGCAGCGCTGACTAGCGCGATCATTGCCGGAGTGTTAGTGAATAGCTTCGACAAAGAGGACGAGGTAGCAGAGCCGGTTAAAGCCGAAAGCAGTTGCTGCCACAGTGAGGAAAAAGCGCAGCCTGAGACAGAGCCCAGCCTAGTCAAGAAACTGATCAACGCAGTGCAATACGGTTATGGCCGCATGATTTCCGATACGGCGAAATGGCTGGTAATCGGCTTGGTGGCGGCGACCATCATTACCGCTGTCGTGCCGCAATCGTTCTTCCTGCAGTGGGGAGATGGTTTGCTGGCCATGATCGTCATGGTAATCGTAGGCCTGCCTATGTATATCTGTGCAACAGCCTCGACTCCCGTCGCTGCGGGCTTGCTCTTCGCTGGCATCTCACCCGGCGCCGCTTTGGTGTTCATGTTGACCGGCCCCGCTACGAATATCGCAACTATGGGAGTGATTAAGGAGCGGTTGGGTATGCGCTCACTAATCGCCTATATGACGGGTGTGATTGTGACTGCAATAGCTTGTGGACTTAGCTTGAACCAACTCTATGCTTCTTACGGTTGGGAGCTGCAAATTTCGATGATGGCGCACGGTGAGAGCTACTCACTGTGGAGGCAGTTAGCCGCGTTGTTGTTATGCATATTGCTTGCGAGAGTTTGGGTGCAGCCCTTATTTGGCGGTAAGGCTGCTAAGGTGAAAGAGCCAGAGATGGTTGAGTCGACTTAGTTCAGCATTAGCTCGGAGTCATCTTGGGATTAACTGAGGTGGATGCGATGCTCTGCATCGAGCCGAAAAACGCGGTCAGCCGAATCTGGAAGCGTCTGCAGGCAGTGCCGCGTTAGGCGCTCAAAATGTTGAATGAAGCGCTCGATAACCATGCGATCCATTATCCCGCTGGCATCCTTCGCCACATGCGCCCGCAGCTTCTCCTCTTGCAAATTACGCCATTCTAAGATTTGTTCGAATCCCGGTGCTTGCAGCATTAGTAGCATGTGGATGTGTTCGAATAGGGACTGGTAGCTCCCCGCCAATTTTTGATTGACGTAGGTGCGCCAACGACCGTCGCTATCTTCATTGATCTCCAATTCATTGCTGGGATGGGTGAGTTCATCCTGGCTTTGCGCTCTGGCTCCAATGCACCAGCCTTCGAGAATAATAATGTCTATCGGCCCGTGTAGTTGCTGGCAGGCATCAATTGGACGGCAGTCATCGAGCGACTTGTCGAATCCGGGAAGGGTGACTTGCTGCTCAGGGCCTGCCTCGGCGAGTTGTTTAAGGACGTGCAGCGCGAGATCTACATCGTGGGTGCCAGGCACACCGCGTGATCGTAGCAGTGGATGAATTCTTTCCGCCAATTCCTGCCGCTTTGCCTTGGAATAGTAGAAGTCATCGATGGAAAGATTAGCCACGCGCTGACCACTGCAGGCAAGCAGAGAGCTCAGCAAATTTGCCAGCGTAGATTTTCCCGTTCCTTGGGCACCGTTGATGCCGATTATAAGTGGGCTTTGCCGGTTCGATTGAAGCTCGGCTTTTATATCGCCAACCAGCGGCAAGAAACACTGTGTCGCATCCTCCAAATAAGTCGCTGGGAGGCGCTCCTGCTGGATAAAATCTTTAATAAGCTGCTGATACATTGTGCGTAGATTAACAGCTAAGAAATTGCAAAGGCAAAAATTGATTCTGTGAACACTGTTCGGTGTGTTCGGAAAACATCCTGTGTTAGCATCGGATAAATAACTCAACTTCTACTGCTGCTATGCGATTTCATCTTCTTTCGTCTAGTGGCGTACTCTTAATTCTTAACATCTAGCTCTAAGCGCGATAACCGATTCTACTCTAAATGAAATCTTCCCTGCTGCCAGAAAGACCCTTGATTATATCGCCCACGTTAGCGGCGACCATAGGCTTGGAGGAGGCGGTCATGCTGCAGGTGTTGGCCGAGCTAATCCACGGTAAGGAAATTTGTCGGCGTGCTTTGAATCCGAGCCTTGAATGGGTCGTGCTAAGCGACAGCGATTTTCAGACCGCTTTTCCCTTCTGGGGGATCGTAGACCTTCGCCGAGTGCAGAACAGCTTACAAAATTTGGGTCTCATAGTTGTTGATCCAATTGCAGAGTCACGCACTAGCTTCTTTGCAATAGATGATCACAGTAGCGAGGCAGCAGGCAGCAATTCTGTTAGTGTTCAGCCTGCGCCTAGCAGTCAGCCCGAAATGTCTCAAATTGCAGCCGAGGCCCCGACACCCTCGATTCCCAGCAGTGGCAGTGCCTCTTTGATAGCGCCTAATTGGCAGCCCAGCCTGGATTGGATCAAGAAATGCCAACAACACAATGTGCCAGAAGAATTTGCAAATGCTCTTATTCCTGAGTTCGTTAGTTATTGGCGCGACCGCGGGCAGGCGCGTTTTTCATGGGGAAATGCATTCTATAAACACGTATTAAAGGAATGGCGTAACGAACAAACCCGCAAAGGAGCTTTTGAGCTCGCGACCGAGATGTCCGCTGTGTGGCGTCCTAGTGAAGATGCGATTGGCATCCTAGAGATTTCAGGCATTAACAGCAGCTTTATAGAAGATGCTATCCCTGAGTTTGTGCTCTACTGGCGTGAACGGGGAATGGTTAACGGCGCATGGAATACGAAGTTCATAGAACACATACGCAGACAGTGGGCGAAATTCTCGGCATCATTTGGCTACGATGATACGCCGAAAGCAATTCAGGCGAATTGGCTGCCTAGCAATGACTGTTTCGAGATATTGCATTTGGCAGAGATCGATGAAGAGTATGCTAAGGGTAAGATTCCCGAGTTCGTCATGTATTGGAAAGACAGTCAGCAGGTTAAGTCGTCTTGGAACACGGTGTTTCTACAATTCATCAAACAAGATTGGGCGCGACAGCTGAAACAAACTGAGAGTGCAGATTTAGGCTATGCAGAAAATCAATCCCTTGTTGGATCAAGCCAGCAAAGAGTTAAAGAAAGATTCCAGCGAATCGCTGACCGAAGTTGGGCGGAATAGATCCGTTCCAGTTGTTGGCGAAAGTGTGGAGGAATCAACTGGCGAGTTTAACGATGACGCCAAGCTCGACCGTGTTGATGCGATAAACCAAATCTTCGCAGAATTTGAGTTCGCTTATCACAATCAATTTCATAAAGCGTTCAGCAATGTGGAGAGCCAGATTATCGCTAAGAAGTATTGGCTCGGTACTCTCGAGCAGTACTCTCCACTACAGATCGTGCATGCGGCAAAGCAGGTAATTCGAACGCAGGATTATCTGCCGTCAATAGCGGCCTTAGTCAAGGCCTGTGAGCAGGGATTAGATTTGTTTGGTTTGCCGTCGCCACGACAGGCCTATATTGAAGCCTGTGAAGCGTCATCTCCCAAGCGCGATTATCCTTGGAGTCACGAGGCGGTGTATCTAGCTGGACAGGGCGCGGGTTGGTTTGTTCTTGCTAGCGAGTCCGAATCGGCCTCCTTCCCTCTGTTCGACTATCACTACCAGCTGCTTTGCCGGCGCGTGATAAGCGGAGAGCGGCTGGAAGCGGCAGTAGTTACCCCTCTTCCCGACAAGATCGCGCGCCCACTCAGTAAGGGTGAGGCGAAGGCACGTTTTGCGAAAATGCGTGAAGAGCTGGGACTCTAGTTCTTGCCCTAGCGCCAATCTGCACACTAGCCATTTAACTTCTTGTACTTAACGCGTGTCGGCTCGTTGGAATCGCCGGTACGCTTTCTTCGCTCCATTTCATAGTCTGTGTAGTTACCTTCGTGCCAGGTGACTTCGCTTTCACCTTCGAACGCTAGAATGTGAGTGCAGATGCGGTCAAGAAACCAGCGATCGTGCGAGACCACAATGACGCAACCCGGATAGGCGAGCAGGCCTTCTTCGAGGGCGCGCAAAGTTTCAACATCCAGATCGTTAGTTGGTTCGTCCAGCAGCAGAACATTACCGCCGCGCTTGAGCAGCTTCGCCATATGCAAGCGGTTGCGTTCACCACCTGATAGGTCTTTCACAAATTTTTGCTGATCGCCGCCCTTGAAGTTGAAGCGACTGGCATAGGCCCTGGACGAGACCTCATATCTGCCTATTTGTAATTGCTCTTGTCCATCAGAAATTTCCTGCCAGACGGTGTTCTCGCCAACGAGTTCGTCGCGGCTCTGATCGACATAGGCAAGATCAACTGTCTCTCCTAATTCTATCGAACCACTATCAGGTTGTTCCGTTCCAACGAGCATGCGCAGGAACGTCGTCTTACCAGCGCCATTACCACCGATGATACCGATGATGCTTCCTTTGGGTGCCGAGAAACTCAAGTTCTCGATCAGGCTCTTATCCGAGAAGCCCTTACAGAGGTCTTTCACCTCAATGACTTTATCGCCCAATCGGTTGCCGGGAGGGATATACAATTCAGACGTCTCATTACGTTTCTGGAAGTCTTGTGAATTCAGTTCCTCGAAGCGAGCAATACGAGCCTTGCTCTTAGACTGTCTTCCCTTGGGGTTCGCTCGCACCCATTCGAGCTCGGATTTTATAGTGCGTTCGTGGGCGGCTTCTTTCTTAGCTTCGGATTCCAGTCGCTCCTCCTTCGTTTCAAGCCAGTTAGTGTAGTTGCCTTCGTAGGGGATGCCGTGGCCGCGGTCCAATTCGAGAATCCAACCAGCGGCATTATCGAGAAAATAGCGATCGTGAGTGATCGCAACCACTGTGCCTGAATAGTCCTGCAGGAAGCGTTCTAGCCAGCCGACACTTTCAGCGTCTAGATGGTTCGTGGGCTCATCTAGTAGCAACATGTCTGGCTTGCTTAGTAGCAGCCTGCACAGGGCTACACGGCGTCGCTCTCCTCCGGACAATTTTCCTACTTCGGCATCCCATGGCGGCAGGCGCAGAGCATCTGCGGCTCGCTCTAAAACCCGTTCGATCTCCCAGCCATCGCAGGTATCGATCTTGGTCTGCAGTTCGCCCTGTTGCTGCAACAGTTCGGTCATCTCCCCGTCGCTCATGGGCTCAGCGAATTTGTCGCTTATCGCGTTAAACGCTTCTACGAGATCGATGATCTCCTGCACACCTTGCTGCACGTTGCCGCGCACATCTAGACCCTCGTCTAGTTGCGGCTCCTGCGGTAGGTAGCCGATATTGATGTCAGATTGCGCGCGCGCTTCTCCATTAAACTCCTTGTCTACACCGGCCATGATCCGCAGCAGCGTCGATTTTCCGGAGCCATTGAGGCCTAATACGCCAATCTTTGCCCCGGGGAAAAAGGACAATGAGATGTCTTTCAGAATTTGTCGCTTCGGTGGGACGATCTTGCTGACCTGATGCATGGTGTAAACAAATTGAGACGCCATAATATCCTCTCTAATTCAATAGCTTATACAAACTGTTATTTTTTTGTGCAGCTTTTTTACATATTTATGCAAACAGCGTCTCGAATTCTTTAGTGGCAACAGTAGCTTATAAGACGCTTTTTCTTAACTTTCACATAACTAATACCTACTAAGTTTACCGCATTCTTAATCTGCGTATCAGTAACACTTTAGTCGTGTGCCGTCGTATTCAAATGGGACTGACAGCTACTGCTTGAATTAAGCTGATGTTTATTTCAGCGTTGCTTCAAAGTGAAGAGCACGTTTTCAAGCTTCAAAGCGAATTGATTTTTCCTGCTCATACTTTTACTTGGGATAATAGAAACTAGGTAAGGTCTATCTATGGAGACATCGATGGGGATGGTTATATCGATCTCATGTATTACCACGTACACGCCTCCACAACTCAGAAGCAAGTATAATTCGACATTTATTGTGAGAGATGATTTTCAGACATTTGTCGAATTTGAACGAAAAGTTCGTCGCTACTGAGTCCCAGTCGAAAGTCAGCCTGGAAGGTGTGCTATAGGATTTTTTTGGGAAATTGAACTGTTTCCTTAGAGTGAGGTTTCTGAACTTAACGTTTGTGAAAATAATGCCTTCAATATAGCGGCTTAGAGCTTATGCGATTAGTGTCGGTGTCCCCAATTCTTCGGCTGGGGGAGGTTGCATTTATATTTGCATTGTAGGGCGTTATTACGGCGCACGCATAGCGTGCATTTCTGCTCATTCATCTGCCCGAATATCATGAGAATACTAAGAATATTAATGCTCATAGAAAGCTCATCATGTAGAATGGCGCCTTCAAAAATCCAGGTTGGCAAACTAATCCGTGAAAGCAAATCTAGCGTAACTCGTCTGATGAATACCCATTCACGCGTTATCCTGATAATAAGTAACCCCTCGGAGTAGCAGATGTTTAATAGCGAGACTCAACTTTCAGAATCTGACCCAGAAATTAGCGCGGCCATTGAAGCTGAGAGAAATCGTCAAGAGCAGCATATCGAGCTAATTGCATCGGAGAACCACGCGAGCCCATTGGTTATGGAGGCGCAAGGTTCGGTGCTAACTAATAAGTATGCCGAGGGCTATCCCGGCAAGCGTTACTACGGCGGTTGTGAGCACGTTGATGTTATCGAGAATTTGGCTATTGCCCGAGCGAAGGCGTTGTTCGGGGCCGACTATGCAAACGTACAGCCACATTCAGGCTCGCAGGCAAATGCAGCTGTGTACATGGCACTGCTAAAACCTGGAGATAAGGTATTGGGAATGAGCCTCGCAGATGGCGGCCACTTGACTCACGGAGCTAGTGTGAGCTTCTCAGGAAGAATCTACAATGCAGTGCAATACGGTCTTCATAGTGAAACCGGCGACATCGACTATGAGCAGGTGAACGCGCTTGCTCAGGAGCATAAGCCAAAAATGATCATGGCAGGTTTTTCCGCATTTTCTCGCGTTGTCGATTGGCAAAAATTCCGTGATATAGCGGACAGCATCGGTGCTTACTTCGTGGTCGACATGGCTCATGTCTCTGGGTTGATCGCGGCCGGTGTTTATCCAAGCCCGGTAAACATCGCTGATGTCACTACATCTACTACCCACAAAACTTTGCGCGGACCGCGCGGCGGAATAATTCTTGCTAAAGCGAATCCTGAATTGGAGAAAAAGCTCAACTTTGCAGTATTTCCAGAGAGCCAGGGCGGCCCATTGATGCATGTCATTGCAGCGAAGGCAGTGTGCTTTAAAGAGGCAATGAGTGAAGAATTTAAGGCGTATCAGGCGCAGGTAGTCGCTAACGCAAGAACTATGGCGAAGGGATTTATCGATAGAGGCTTCGATATTGTGTCTGGCGGTACGGACGATCATCTATTTCTTCTTAGCTTAATCAAACAGGATATTACTGGCAAAGATGCTGATGCGGCTTTGGGCCGAGCGAATATTACGGTCAACAAGAACGCCGTTCCAAACGATCCGAGGTCGCCGTTCGTAACAAGCGGTCTGCGCCTAGGCTCGCCTGCAATCACAACGCGAGGGTTTGGTGAGGCTGAGGTTGCCGACCTAACTGCTTGGATGTGTGATATTCTCGATGATATCGAAAACGAAGTGGTGATAGCCGAAGTAAAGCAGAAGGTAATTGAGCTCTGCGCGCGCTTCCCTGTGTATCAATAAGCTTAGTGAATGATAGTTGACTCATTAGATGAGCCGATCGAATTAGTCCCTTACTACATAATAGATCATTATTATAATGAGTGGTTCTTATGCATTGTCCTTTTTGTGGCGCGATTGACACGAAAGTAATAGATTCTCGGTTAGTAACCGAGGGTAATAACGTTCGTCGAAGGCGCGAGTGCATTACCTGCGAAGAGAGATTTACCACCTACGAGTCTGCCGAATTGGTGATGCCAAGAATCATCAAGACGGATGGTATACGTGAACCTTTCAACGAAGATAAGTTGATGATGGGCTTGACTAAGGCTTTGGAGAAGCGCCCCGTAAGTATTGAGAAGGTGGAAGAAGCGATTACGCGTATCAAAGCAAACCTGCGCTCCAGCGGAGAGCGAGAGATACAATCTAGAGCTGTCGGAGAACAGGTGATGATAGAGCTTCGTGATTTGGACGAAGTGGCCTTTGTTAGATTTGCCTCGGTCTATCGTAGCTTCAAAGATCTTGATGAGTTTCGAGCAGAAATTGACCGCCTCTCCGAAGACAACTCCAAATAAGTTCAGGCCATTTGCCAGTCTCTATAACAGTGGCAGCTTTTTCATAGCCACCTTCTTGAGAAATTCGGTTTCTGTAAAAAGAAGTCTTATTCATGAAAACCATGAAAAAAATTCGCAACGATGAATTAGAGTCAGATATTATTGACTGGCCAGTCTATATGCGCAGGGCAATAGATCTTGCCGGTAATGCTATCAATACATCGCCGAATCCTCGAGTCGGTTGCGTTCTCGTTACGAATCAGGAGATTGTAGGCGAGGGTTGGCACGTGGCTATAGGTGAAGCTCATGCCGAAGTGATGGCATTGAGGCTGGCGGGTGATCGGGCAAAATCCTCGATTGCTTTCGTTAGTTTAGAGCCCTGCTCACATACAGGCCGCACTGGTCCTTGTAGCGACGCCTTGATCAATGCGGGAGTCTCGCAGGTTGTTATCGCCAGTGTCGATCCAAATCCTGAAGTTGCAGGAAAAGGCATCGCCAAATTAATTGCCGCTGGAATACCGGTAACACAATTATCCGATTTCGATTCCTTGGCGCGTGCAGTAACCCCCGGCTATTTTAAGAGACGGCAGCAGGGCATTCCTTATGTTCGCTGCAAGCTAGCTATGAGCTTGGATGGCAGAACCGCTCTGGCGAATGGCGAGAGCAAGTGGATAAGTGGGGGGCAATCACGAAGTGATGTGCAAAGGCTGCGGGCTGAAAGCAGTGCCGTGATAACTGGTATAGAAACAGTGCTAGCCGACGATCCGTCTTTGAATGTGCGCATCGGTGATCTGAATCTACTTCAAGAAGACCTTGCTCGAAATGAGAAGGCGCTCTCAAAACAACCTTTAAGAGTAATTCTCGACAGTCAGTTGCGTACTCCAGATGTAGCTAAAATTCTCGCATTGCCGGGCGAGGTAAAGATATTCTCAATCGTTCCGCCTGACACAGCTAAAAACCCTGCTTCGAATGTGGAATACCTACAAGCAGAGGCGAGCGGAAAGAGAGTAAGTCTGCATTCTGTGCTAGAATCGCTGGCCTCCGATTTTGCCTGTACGGAAGTGTTGGTAGAGGCAGGTGCCACGCTAAGTACAGCGTTTATACAGGCGGGCTTGGTAGATGAATTAATTGTCTATATTGCGCCAAAATTGCTGGGTAGCGATGCACGCTCTTTTCTCAATATAGCGGGTATCGAATTAATGTCGGATAGCTTGAATTTTGAGATAGTTGATTTGAGGCAGATAGATCGCGATATTCGCATCGTGCTGAAGCCGGCCTGATTTAAGTCCCTAGGGGAAAATTCGGATAATTGGATAATATAATGTTTACCGGAATAATCGGGGCGATAGGCTCAGTATCCAGATTACAACAGTTAGGCTCTGACTGGCGTCTCACTATCGATAGCGGAAGACTCGATCTAAGCGATGTTGTTCTTGGTGACAGTATCGCCGTGAATGGTTGCTGCCTAACAGTGGTAGAACTGCAGAAAAACTTCTTCGGCGCCGATGTTTCTAATGAATCGATGCGTTGCACTGCCCTAGGAAAATTCAAGGACGGTACACCCGTAAACTTGGAGAAGGCAATGCTGGCTAGCGGGCGCCTCGGCGGGCATATTGTTAGTGGTCATGTAGATGGTGTGGGCAGTCTGATTGAATCATCCGCAGATGGAGCCAGCGTGCGTTTGGTCTATGAAGCTCCAAAAGAGATAGCGAAGTATATCGCTGGAAAGGGTTCTATCTGTATCGATGGCACTAGTCTGACTGTGAATGAAGTAAGTGGTCAAAAGTTCACCGTTAACGTTATTCCTCATACTCAAAAAGAAACGATAATTGGCGATTACAAAAGGGGTCAGAGCGTCAATCTGGAAGTTGACCTTATAGCTCGTTATCTCGAGAGGCTGTTACAGGGGACAGGTTCCAACGAAGAAGGTTTGAATAAAGAATTTTTGAAAAAGCATGGCTTTGATTAATTTGGCACTAGTTTAAAAAGTATTTTTTTAGAGAAGATTAAAAAGAGTTTGAAGAAAATATGAAGTTGAATTCGATAGAAGAGATCATCGACGACATTCGCCAGGGAAAGATGGTGATATTGATGGACGATGAAGATAGAGAGAACGAAGGTGATCTCATTATTGCCGCCGAGCGTGTGCGCACCGAAGATATTAACTTTATGGCGACTAATGCGCGTGGCCTGATCTGCCTTACTCTCACTCATGAGCGCTGCGAGCATTTAAAGTTGCCTCTCATGGTGAACGAGAACAATACACCCTATAACACAAACTTCACCGTCTCTATCGAGGCGGCGACCGGAGTGACTACTGGAATTTCCGCTGGTGACAGAGCCCGTACTATTCAAGTAGCAGTCGATCGCGAAACTGTCGCAGCAGACATTGTGCAGCCAGGGCATATATTTCCTATTATGGCGCAGCCGGGGGGCGTACTACGCAGAGCCGGTCATACCGAGGCAGGGTGCGACCTTACTAGGCTGGCTGGATATTCACCGGCCGCTGCAATCGTTGAAATCATGAACGAAGATGGCTCGATGGCAAGACGTCCAGATCTTGAGAAATTCGCAGAAAAGCATAGCATCAAGATTGGCACTATCGTTGACCTCATTCATTATCGAATTGCGAACGAACATACTGTCACCAAGGTTTCCATTCACAAGATGGAAACGAAGTACGGCGAATTCGATGTGCATTCTTATAAGGACTCCATTAGTGGCAGCCTGCATCTAGCCTTTACTAGGGGTGCAATCGACTCTGACGATCCTCAGTTGGTACGAGTCCATATACCAAATACGCTTCGCGATATCTGCGATGTGCACAATTCTAGCCGTACCAGCTGGTCTTTCAGCGATGCGTTGAAGAAAATCGCCGAAGAGGGCAGGGGTGTGGCTGTGTTATTATCCGGCGAAGATTATGGTCAAGACCTTGGGCAGAATATTGCCACTGTCTTGAGTGACGGGTCTGAGGCCGCTTCGGCTAATCGCAGCGGTAGTGATCTCACCATTGGGACTGGCTCGCAAATACTAAGGGATTTAGGCGTCAGCAAGATGCGGTTGTTGAACTTTCCAGCGAAATTTAATGCGATCTCAGGGTTTGATCTAGAAGTAGTTGAGTTCGTTGAGTTCGAGAAATAGACGCGGCGAGAAAGTTTCACGCCGGAATGAGTCATACAAAAAGAGTAGTAGGAAAAGACAATGGGTATAAAGACAATAGAAGGTAATTACAACAACGCTCAAGCGAGATACGTTATTGCTGTGGCGCGATTTAATAGCTTTATCGTAGATCATTTGCTCGAAGGCGCGATAGATGTGCTGCGCAAACACGGTGTTATGGACAAAGACATAACCATTATTAAAGTGCCGGGTGCATTCGAACTGCCATTGGCCGTGAAAAACATCACGAGCCGCGAAGATTGCGATGCCGT
Organism: uncultured Pseudomonadales bacterium; assembly: GCA_949372635.1. GTDB lineage: Bacteria > Pseudomonadota > Gammaproteobacteria > Pseudomonadales > Pseudohongiellaceae > UBA9145. The sequence goes on along the minus strand of CASIAB010000002.1, from coordinate 124,759 downwards.
TATCGCTCTTGGTGCGGTAATTCGTGGGGGTACTCCGCATTTCGAATATGTGGCTGGTGAATGTGTGAAAGGTTTGAGTCAGGTTAGTCTCGATAGCAGCAAGCCAGTAGCCTTCGGGGTTCTCACCGTTGACAGTATTGAGCAGGCGATAGAGCGTGCTGGCACTAAAGCTGGTAACAAAGGGGCTGAGGCTGCAATTACTACAATAGAGATGGTTAGTCTTCTGAGGCAGCTGGAGAAATAAGTGGCGCCCATTAAGGCCGAACCGAAAGCCAAACCTTTGGCTTCCAAAAAGAATAAGCCGCAAGCTAAGGCTAAGATTCCACTAGCGCAGCGGCGCAAGGCCCGCACTCTCATCGTGCAGGCTCTCTATCAGTGGTATCTCAGTAAATCGGACCCTCTGGAGATCGAAGCACAATTTCATGAGCAGAACGGCGGCAAAATCGACTGGGAATACTTCTCGGAAGTGTTTCTTGAGATTCCCAAGCAGCAGGAAGCTCTGGATAAGCATATTAGCCCCTTGTTGGATCGCGAGCTGAATTCGTTGGACCCAGTAGAAAGAGCACTGTTGTATCTTGGAACATTCGAGTTGGCGAGTCGCATAGATATACCTTATCGCGTGGTTATAAACGAGTGTGTTGAGTTAGCGAAAACATTTGGTGCGACTGATGGCCATAAATACATCAATGGTGTTTTGGATAAACTCGCTAAGAGTCTTCGCTCCGTGGAATTGTCGTCTAAGTAGCTAGCAGTCCATCCATTTAGAAGCGATCGCCTTGCCATTCATGGCGGTTGTTGATCAAGCCCCGGTATGCGAAGTCATGCACAAGCCAGACAGTCACTCAGAATTTGAAATCATTCGTCGCTTTTTCGCGACATCTAATCTGTCCTTCCCACGTGAAGGAATCGAATTAGGAATCGGCGATGATGCTGCCCTCATCGAGGTCCCACCGAACAAATATTTGGCGATGTCGATGGATGTATTGATATCCGGTATACACTTTCCCGAAGGTGGCGAGCCTTCCTTGATCGCAAATCGCGCACTCGCAGTAAACTTAAGTGATCTAGCGGCCATGGGTGCTGAACCTTACTGCTTTACGCTGGGATTAGTCCTCCCGCATATCGATGAGAAGTGGCTAGCAGGATTTAGTAGCGGCCTTCAGCATCTAGCAAGGCAATACAATTGTCCTTTGGTAGGTGGCGATACTAGCCAAGGTCCGATGAGTATTAGTATTCAAGTACAAGGCTTAGTAGAAAGAAATCGGTCCGCACTAAGAAGTGGCGCGAATGTGGGCGACAAAATTTACGTCAGCGGCACACTCGGTGATGGTGCCATAGCACTGCTCGCTTTGGGCTTAGACTCACATCTGGGCAGCGAGTTTACCTTAGCCGTGAGCGAGCCTAATGTCGCGTGTATGCAGTTCTTTGAGGATGCTTACTTTAAACCGCAGCCACAGATCGAGCTATCTTCGGTAGCTGGAAAATTATTTTCAAGCGCTATCGATATATCCGACGGACTGCAGGGCGATCTGCAGCATATCCTCGACCAGAGTAAAGTTGCCGGCAGCATTAGATTGGACGCGCTACCCTATTCCAAATCTGCCCTGAGTTGCGTCAGCCCAGAGAACAGATTGCTTGCAGCCCTGTTTGGCGGCGATGACTATGAGCTATGCTTCACTGTCGCTGAGAAATATTGTGTAGAGCTGGAATCTATCGCCAAAGGATTAGGCGTCAGCATTACCTGTATTGGAGACATCAATGCAGGTGAGGGAATCGACTATTTAGGCGCTGATGGCTCCCCAGTCGAGGTCACTCAGCAGGCTTTTCAACATTTCAGTGCTAACGCGTTAACTCACGGTAGCAGGCTAGAGTAACTATGAAATCAAACAAAGCGATATTAGCTAATCCGATACATCTGTTAGCCTTTGGCTTCGGGGCAGGACTTTCCCCTAAAGCTCCAGGCACAATGGGTACGGTCGTTGCAGTGCTTATCTATCTAGTGCTGCCCAGCATGCCGCCTACTATCTATGTTGGATTAATACTGCTTAGTTTCGTTTTTGGTATCTGGATTTGCGGTAAGACGGCAGAAGATTTGGGTGTTCATGATCATGGCGGCATAGTCTGGGACGAGTTTGTGGGCTATTGGGTTACCATGTTTATGGCTCCAAGTGGCCTATTTTGGGTGCTTCTGGGGTTTGTTTTGTTTCGCCTGCTGGATATTTTTAAGCCTTGGCCCATTAAATGGGCGGATAAAGAGTTAGCTGGGGGGCTTGGAATCATGCTTGATGATGTATTAGCGGGTATAATGGCCGCTCTGTGTATGAAGGCCTTAGTTGTGCTAACAGGCTAAGGTTTGACGGAATTAGAGGAAAGTTTTTTGACAGTTTCATTTGTAGCATCGGCAACTTTGCCCACACAGTGGGGGCAATTCACAATCCATGGCTTCGAAGACCAGTCTGATGGCAAAGAACATGTGGTTTTGGCCTTGGGTGATCTAAGTTCAGGTCAGCCGGTACTGTGCCGCATCCACTCCGAGTGTTTGACCGGCGACTGTCTATTCAGTCTACGCTGCGATTGCGGGCCACAGCTGCAATATGCGATGGAGAGTGTAGCAAAGGAAGGCCGCGGCATTATCCTCTATCTACGTCAGGAAGGTCGTGGCATCGGTTTGCTAAACAAGATCAAAGCCTATGCGTTGCAAGATACTGGGGCCGATACGGTAGAGGCCAATGTGCAGCTAGGCTTCGAGCCAGATGGCCGAGGGTATGAAATCTGCAAGCCCATGCTGGATCACTTTGATATCTCGAGCCTGCGCATTATGACGAATAATCCTAGGAAAGTAGATGCTCTTACTAAGATGGGCATCGATGTTGCCGAGATCGTTCCAATCCATACCGGCGCCAATCCGCATAACGAGAGTTACTTAGCTGTTAAGTTCGATAAACTAGGCCACAACAAACCTACCTAACACGTGTCTTCCTCGAAAAAACAGATCACCGTTGATTTTCTCCGACATGGAGAACCGGTCGGCGGTGACGTGCTTCGAGGCAGGGTAGACCATCCGTTGAGTGAATTGGGTTGGTCGCAGATGCAAAAAGCCGCCGCGCTCTGCGCAGATCGAAAAGTAACTCCTTCGACACCGAGCTGGACTCACCTGATTTCCTCACCATTACAGCGCTGCCGAGTTTTCGCCGAGCATCTTGCTGACTCGACTGCACTCGAATTGCAGGTAGCCGATCAGTGGCAGGAAATAGATTATGGCGATTGGGATGGCATGTTACTTAGCGATTGGCAAAAAGAGGCGGGGCCGCAGTTCAAAGAGTTTCGTAAGGATGTGTCCAAGTTGCATCCACCAAATGGCGAGGCTTTCCTTTCATTCAGGGACAGAGTGTTAGCAGCTTGGAATGAACTTGCCGACCTTCCTGATGGCAGTCACGTATTAGTCGTAACTCACGGTGGCGTGCTGCGTGTTGTTCTACCTACCGTGTTGGGCATGCCACTAAATCGCAGCTATCCGTTGCATATACCCTTTGCGTCATTCAGTCGGATAGCTATCTGCGTTGGTCTTTACGCCAGTGCTACCTCCGAGGAAGAGTCGAGAAACCAGCAAAGCGGCATCGATCGAAAAACCAGTGCGAGCCTGCTGTTTCACAATGCGGCGGAGTATGAAGGACTAGTTACTAACTAGTTTCGCTCTAGTCCGATCTAATTGTTCACACATGCTTTTCGCACCAATCAGCGCTCGCGGGGTATGTCGTTGCAGCAGTTCTGGTGGCACGAAAAACAGTGAGCTGGTGCTAACGGCGCTAAGCTGACCCCACTTGAGCCATTCGTCTAACCATTCAGGGCGCTCGATATCCATTCCGCTGGCTACGATCGCCTGCGGATTTCTAATCAATACAGACTCCACACTTACCTTCGGTGCCACCAGTTCGATGTCGGCGAATATATTAACGCCGCCACACAACTTGATAATGTCATCGATCAGTTCGTTGCCACCGGCACTGATCAGCGGTCTATCCCAAACCTGGTAGAAAGTTCTAACAGCCTGCTTAGTTCTATAGTTCTCTGAAAGAGTCGCCAGCTTAGTGTTAAACTCCTCGATTACCTTTTCCGCGATAGCTTCGGTACCTGCCAATGTTGCCAGTTTTCGAATATGGTTGGGGATCGACTCTAATCTTTTAGGCTCGGCGATGTAGACCGTAAGACCCAACTCGCGGAGTCGATTGACAGCGGCGCGCGGATTTCCTGTTTGCCAGGCGACGACTAAGTCGGGCTGCAGCTGCAGAATTTTCTCCATGTCTAGCATGTCGTACCGGCCGATAATTGGTAGCGCTTTCGCGGCCTGGGGATAGTCGCTGTATTCCACAACACCTACCAGCTTGCCGCCCGCACCAGCGGCATATAGCAGTTCGGTGAGTGAGGGGGCGAGGCTGATAATCCGTTCAGCGCTCTTATCGAGCTGGACTAGCAAGCCTTCGTCGTCGCGCACTTCGATTGAGAAAACTGTCTGACTAACCCCAAGAGTAAGTAGCATCAACATCTGCGAAAGTTTTTTTCGTAAGCTTGTTGAAAGGTTTTCTTGAGCAGTTTGACTAATGATAAGAGATGCAAAAAAAAATGCACGCGAAAAATATTTTCTAAATCTAGCAGGAAAGTTTTTTGATGTGCTCTCAAATAAAAACGACAAACCAAGTTCTGAGAACGAGCGACAACGTCGGAATTTTGATGACTTCGTTGGGTTCGTAGTCATTAATAATCAATGCCTTTCTGAACTTTTACGCCGTCGTAGAACGCGTGTTTATTTTCAGCCAGCTCGGTCACGGTGTCTGCTAGCTCTATAAGTTCCTTGGCGGCGCTACGTCCGGTTATAACAACGTGCTGGCCTTCGGGTCTGTTCTCCAGCGCGGATAGCACCATCTCCTTATCGAGATAGCCATAGGTAAGCATGTAGGTAAGCTCGTCCAGAATCACGACATCAAAGTCTGGATTTGTCATCATTGCTGCGCCGTGTGCCCACGTTTTTTCGGAGGCAGCAATGTCTGAGTCGCGATCTTGAGTTTCCCAAGTGAAACCCGTGTTCATTACATGAAATTCAACTAACGGATTGTCGGCGAACAGCATCTGCTCTCCGCATTCCCACTGGCCCTTTATAAACTGAATCACGCCGCATCGAAGTCCGTGCCCGACACTGCGCGCAAGCATGCCGAAAGCAGAGGTGCTCTTGCCCTTGCCGTTACCGGTGAGAACCACCAGCAGGCCCTTATCAATTGTAGCCGCCGCAATGCGGCCGTCTATGTGTTCCTTCTTGCGCTGCATAGCCTTCTTATGGCGTTGTGCTCTCTCTTCGCTAGTCGACACGCTTTACTCCGATGTAGGTTAGATGGATAACTGATCAGGGATGGTTATGGGTGCTGCCTCAGAACTAAGTGAGCCTTACACAGCTTCCGATTGAATTTTGCAGTCTTTTAATTTCTTTTTGATAGCCGCGCTGATGCTTCCGGCATCAAGGCCTACCGCTGCTAGCATTTGGGGCGTATTTCCATGCTCCAAGAATGTATCCGGCAATCCCAGATTAAGAACAGGTATTTGGTAGTTAGAGGCGTTCAGGAATTCGTTCACGGCAGAGCCTGCGCCGCCCATCAAAGAATTCTCTTCAATCGTCACAAGTAATTGATGTTGCTTCGCCATGTCGCCTATAGTCTCCTCATCCAGCGGCTTGACGAAGCGCATGTCCAATATTGTCGCATTCAATTTTTCAGCCACTTTCAGTGCAGGGGTCACCATGCTGCCAAAGGCAAGGATTGCAATCGAACTGCCGCGCCGGCGTAATTTGGCTTTACCGATCTCAACTGGGTTTAGTCCAGTCTCGATTTCCTGGCTTGGCCCTTTGCCGCGCGGGTAGCGAATAGCCGACGGCCCATCGAAATGATAGCCCGTCGATAATAGCTTATGGGTTTCGTTTTCGTTGCTCGGGGCCATCACTAGCATGTTTGGAATGCAGCGCAGATAACTCAAATCAAAACTCCCAGCGTGAGTGGGTCCGTCTTCACCGACGAGACCGGCTCTGTCGATGGCGAACATCACATTAAGATTTTGTAAGGCAACATCATGTATCAGCTGATCGTAGCCGCGCTGCAAGAAAGTTGAGTAGATGGCAACGATAGGCTTAAGTCCATCGGCGGCCATTCCCGCAGCAAAAGTTACGGCGTGTTGTTCGGCTATAGCTACATCGTGAAAGCGATCAGGGAATTGTGCGGCGAACTTTCTCATGCCGGAACCTTCACCCATGGCAGGTGTTATGGCTACTATGAATTCATCTTCCTGAGCCACTTCGCATAGCCAATTACCAAATACTTCCGAATAGCTCGGAGAGGATATTCTTTTGGGAGCTATCACTTCGCTTTCTTCAGGGGGCTCTAAAGGTTTGCTCGCAGGAGATGGGCCAGGGTCTATCTTGCTCAATGCATGCATGCCAAACGGATCGTTCTCGGACTTGAGGTAGCCCTTGCCCTTCTGCGTAACGATATGCAGCAGTTGCGGACCGCGTAGAGTCTTTATATTGCTCAGTATATCGACGAGCCCATTGGTATTGTGGCCGTCTATTAGGCCGATGTAGTTGAATCCGATCTCTTCGAATAAGGTGCCGGGTGACACCATACCTTTCATATATTCTTCTGCGCGGTGTGCTGCCTTCAATGCGGGAGGAATCTTGGAGAGTACGCGCTTACTACCGGTTCGAATAAAGTTATAAGGTTTGCTTGCCCACATGCGGGCAAAATAGCTGGAGAGTCCGCCGACATTGTTGGAGATAGACATATTGTTATCGTTAAGAATAACGAGAATATTGTCATCGAGATGGCCAGCGTGGTTTAGTGCTTCGAAGGCCATGCCCGCAGTCATCGCGCCGTCGCCAATAATCGCAATATTATGCCGCTCTTTGTCCTGCACTTTTGCGGCGACCATCATGCCTAATACCGCACTGATGGACGTGCTGGAGTGACCGACACCAAAGGTGTCATATTCGCTCTCGCCGCGGTTAGGGAACGCGGCAAGGCCGCCCGCCTGGCGCATGGTTAACATCCGGTCTCTGCGACCGGTAAGAATTTTGTGTGGATAAGCCTGATGACCGACATCCCAGACTACCTTGTCGTTTGGTGTATCGAATACATAGTGAAGCGCGATGGTTAACTCGACAACGCCGAGTCCTGCACCGAAATGTCCGCCGGTCTGACCCACTGAGTAGAGAAGAAATGCGCGCAGCTCTTCCGCCAACTGTGACAGTTGATCTAGCTCCAGCAGTTTTAGGTCGTCAGGATTGTCTACTTCGTCCAGTAACGGTGTGTCGGGTCGGGACAGGGGTATTTCATTAAGCATAGCTGTATCTCAACTCCAGGTATCCTCTTGACAGTTCACAAGCCTGCAATTTTTGCAGCCAGTAGCCTAGAAGGATAAAAACCGGAGTAGGTTAAAGAACTGTTACTTAATCGTCAATTATACTCTGATCAATGCCATCTACTCACTAAAAAGGTGGCTAGCTCTCGCAGCGGGTCTGCATTGGCAGGAAATTTCTGCAGGGCGGCGATAGCCTTGTCCGAAAGGGAGTTGGCCAAGGCCTTTGCTTCATCTAGGCCCAAAACTGACACATACGTGGGTTTGTTTTTGTCTCTGTCTGAGCCCTGCGGCTTGCCCAGTTGCGAGGTGTCTCCGACTACATCTAGAATATCGTCCTGCACCTGAAATGCTAGCCCTATATTGTCTGCATAGGCTGCTAATGCGGTCATCTGTGAGTCGCTTGTCGATTCACAGCTCAGGCTACCAAGTAGCACGGCGCAGCGAATTAGGGCTCCGGTCTTGAGGCTATGCATCTGCTCAAGCTGTTGGATGTTGAGTTTTAGCCCTACCGCCTCGAAATCCAGGCTTTGGCCACCAACCATTCCCGTGGCGCCAGCCGCTTGACTTAGCAACTGGACCATGGCCAGGCGGTTGTTTGCCCCTAGCGCATTTTTTTGAGTAACAGGGTCCGCGCTTATAATTTGAAAGGCCATAGACTGCAGCGCATCGCCGACTAGTATCGCTGTAGCTTCGTCGAATGCCTTGTGGACGCTCGGTTTGCCGCGGCGAAGGTCATCATTATCCATCGCGGGAAGGTCGTCGTGCACCAGAGAATAGCTATGAATGAGTTCGATAGCCGCGGCCGCATTGTCAGCAGCGGCTAATTCGCCACCCACAGCGAGCGCGCCACCGTATGCCAGGACGGGGCGAATGCGTTTACCGCCACCTAGGCAGGCATAGCGAATCGCTTCAAGAAGTGTAGCGCTGGCGATTTCGATCTCGAGTGCTACGCCAAGACGCTGGTCGACGCGCCGCCGGCACTGCTTCAGAAATTCATCCAGCTGAAGGGGTTTCGATGTGCTCATCGGTTGGATTATTCTTCGACTTCGTCGAGATCTAACTGTTCGGTATCGCCATTCTCGTTCAGCAATACCTGTACCTTCTGCTCGGCATTCTTGAGCGCGCTTTGACACTCGCGAGTTAGCTTAATACCCTTCTCAAATGCCTGTAAGGACTCCTCGAGACTGAGCTTGCCGTCTTCCATAGAGGATACCAATTCCTCCAGTTTTTCTAGAGCTACCTCAAAATCAAACTTCGCTTGTTTCTTTGTTGTCATGATTTTATTCCAATATCGCAGCTATGCCCTTGGGCAATACGACTGACAATCTAAAGCCAGTTTCGACACGTTATCTTGTTGAGGAGAGATTATACGCCAAGTTCATCGGATTTCATGTCAAAACGGCGCGATACGCCAATATTTCGTTTGTTGATCATCCGTGCGCTTTCTGCAGGAATAGGGTCATTTTCGCGTGTTAGGAGGATTCTACAGTTGTCCAATTATCAGCTAATCACTTCTTATACTTCATTGGTCCAACTAGCGTTGGGTTGGCTTCTCGCTCCCTGCTTCCTACAGTCTCTTCTTGCCCAGCAAGACAGCGTTGCTGTCACATCAGCTAATTCAATAGTAAAAACCTTGGGCTCGATCGACTATGTTGAGACCAATACTCCCTCAGCATTTGCCTAGCCTAAGCAGCTGATCATTTTCTTACATGGGACACCTGGCTTTTATATGGCATCCAGGAGTTACCTGAGTCATTCGATTATCCAGGAGAAATATCTTATGATCTCTGTTACCCGGTCTGGGTGGGGAATGATGGGGCGAAAGTCCCTTCTCTAGATTCTCAGGCGGCAGCTTTGCGCCCCCTCATGGACATGGATCGCTGCTCATGGACCATTCCTATGGTGGGCCGCTAATAGCGCGTGCAGCGATGAATTATTCCGAATTAATTGCTGGCCTGATTTTTGTCGCTATCACGGGCGACCCAGAGCTAAGTGCTCCACGTTGGTACAACCGATTCGCGGCAGCCTTACCGCGCTTCGTGCTGGGAGCGAGTCTAACGGGGCAAATGCAGAGATCATCCCGCTGCGCCCTCAGTTAGAAGTTATGGTTCCTCGTTGGCAGAGTCTCGCCATGCCGGTTCTTATCGTGCAAGGAGATAAAGACTGCTTGGTGCATCCGGGCAATGCCCTGTTCATGCGACAGATGCAAATCAATTCCGATGTGCGCGACCTGCATCGCGAGGGCTTAGGGCACTCCATGCTGTGGGAGGAGGCCCCGGTGATAAGAGACAATGTCATTGAACTCTTCGGTAGCAGCAGCGACCCCCTAGCTCAGCTTCTGGGTCAACTAAATGCATACAGAAAGTGTTTGACCCTTCTTAGCTAGCTCTATTACTCTAGGCCAACGTGAAATTCCATATCCGTAAAGACTGGCGCATCTGGTTTGCTCTTAGCCCTACCTTTTCTGGTTCTGCTGTCTCGATCTGCCTATTGAAGAGATGGGAGCCTTCTTAGCGGGAGCATTCGCCTTTTTCTGGTTGGCAGCCGTCTGGTTCATTCAGCAGTCTGTATTAGCTGAAAATAATGAGGAACTGCGGCGTAATAATTTCTGCTCAGAGAAGCAGACCCAAGCCACCACCGCCACAGAGGTGAATGTGCGACAGGAAACCTTCTTTAAGAACGCTGAAAGCACATGAAGGCAGCTGGGTTCAATAGTAGGTCTGCTGTTTCTCTCTTTGCAGAGTTCGATTGGCAATGATAACTACACCTTTGAAGATATGGCGGATGTTTGGAGGCAGTTTGCTGGTGGGGGATACTGAGGTTTTTCTCGGCTGTTCCTAATGATGCTTGGAGCAGTTGAAGTGGATTTCTTCGACCTATTCTATGGTACGGAAATTCGTAGGCGCCATACGGAAAAATTTCTAGCTGGTTTTGACCGCCTCCCAGAATTGGCTAAAGGCTGCGATACAGACAATATTATTTTAGCTACATTAATCACTTCGGCGAACGGCTATCTGAATGTCAAGATGAGAGACTTGCATCCAGATACTAAGTTCGAGCAAACTTTAGGTAATGATTCAGTTGAGTATATGGATCGAATTACCAACACTAGAATAAAGAGTAGTTAAACATTTTTAAAATAGATCGCTGCATTTGCGGCGTGGGAGAGAGTCATGGAATTAGTTGCATTAGTAATCTTATTGTCAATCGTAGAATATCAGTTTTTTAGCTTGAAAGTCGGTATGGCAAGAGGCAAATACGACATTAAGGCACCGGCGATTACAGGGCATGAAGTATTTGACCGTTACTATCGTGTACATATGAATACAATGGAACAGTTGATAGTTTTCATTCCTGCCATACTCATTTTTGCCTACTTCGGCATTCCGGTTTACGCGGCGGGCCTAGGCGCATTCTTTCTTGTTGGTCGAATCATATACTTTGTATCTTATGTAAAGGATCCTACGAAACGTGGCTTAGGGTTTATAGTTGGCTGGATACCTATGGTGCTAATGGTGTTAGCTGGTCTTGTCTCGGTTGTAATGCAGATAATGGGCTAGTCTTTTTCGTCCATCTCACGCACGATCTCAGTAAGAGTGCGAAAATCGGTCTTACCGCTGCCCATTCTCGGAAATTCGGGCACGTATACGTACTTCTTAGGCAAAGCCAGGTTGGGCAAAGCCTTTGAAAGTCGCTTATTGAGATCCTGTTTATCTATTTCGGAATTCGTTACCGCGACTATCCTCGAGCCGCGTTTGGCGTCGGGTAGCTCTACGGCGCAGCACTCAACTTCGAGTGGTGTTAATTCATTCATGGTCTCTTCGACCATGACTAGTGATACCATCTCTCCGCCAATCTTTACGAAGCGCTTTAATCGGCCCTTGTGCCACAAATAGCCAGCTTCATCCAGATAGCCCAAGTCTCCAGTGTCGTACCAGCCCGACTTAAGTTTCAACGAGGTTTCTTCTAAGTCATTTAGATAACCGTGCATCACTCCCTCGCCTTTGACGAGGATCTTGCCAGTTTCGCCAGTGGGGCAGTCTTCACCACTGTTCAAGTTCTGAATTCTAATCCTTGTTCCGGGTATCGGAGTCCCAATACTGCCAGGCCTGTTGGCTCCACGTGGATTGGCGGATATCACTGGGGATGTTTCTGTTGTGCCATAGCCTTCGATAATCTCGATGTCATGCTTTTCTTTATAGAGAGTTCTTAAATGATCAGGGCATCTATCTGCGCCTGAAACCGCCAGTTTGATACTGGCGAAATCGCCGGGCTCCGATTGTTTAACATAGCCTTCGAGAAACAGCGGCGTTCCTACCAAAATTTCTGGTTTGTCCTCTCTAATAATCTTCGCGATTGTCTTAAATTCAAGTGGGTTGGCATAGGTGATAGAGGTCATGCCGATGCACATCGGCGTCCAAAGATTGATTGTTAGGCCAAACACATGGAAATAGGGCAGGACCGCAAGTAGATTGTCCATCTCATAGATACTCATCATATCTGAAAAAGAATCGATATTAGAGAGGATATTGCGCTGTGTTAACTGAACAACCTTCGGCTCTTTCTCGCTGCCACTGGTAAATAGAATCACCGCGGGAGCATCGAGGTTCGATGTTCCGATAACTCGCTTTAGTAAACTAATAGGGAGATTGGACTTAACGAACGCTAGAGCTTTTTCGAGATTTCCTAGTGCTCCAAGTATGTCCTCGATGAACACCATGTTGGGCAATTGTTTGCAGCCGATTTTTTCTAACAGAGCCTTGGCCGTAACGATGACCCGGAAGTCACACTGTTCTTGGGCGTAGAGGCAGTTCTTCTCAGCGCCGGTCGAGTAGTTGATCATTACCGGCGTGCGATCGGCCATCAGTGCGGCGATTACTGTTAGCCCACCAGCCGAAGAAGTTGGGAGCATAACACCAATGCGGCCTCTCTCTAGTTTTTTGAACCGGCGGGCCAGTATGAGCGAAGCGAGCAGCGCTTGAGAGTAGCTAACATTTCTGCCTAGGCTGCGATCGATAAAAGCAATCTTATCTGGGTTTCTCAAGGCAGAATCTATGAAACGGTGTTGGAGCATCTAGGTATAGTAGCGCAGATAAGCAGGGCGTGGAACCATGCTGCCCGTAGTGATAAGGTAACGTAATACTTAAACTAATAGAGTAAAGATCATGTTCAGATCAGCCGCCGCTGCCTTGGTCTGAAACTCCTCGTGCCGCGATAAAGTCGCAGTCCATTCTCGTCAAGTTTTTTGGAATCCCTATGATTAAGCATCTCAACACCGTCTGGCTCATCGCGGTGGCTGGGATTCTAGGAATAATAGTTATTTATCCAGAGATACTGACGCGGGAATCTATATCGCAATTACTCAGTCAGATGGGCTCGATGGCGCTCACTATCTATGTATTGATGTCGCTAACGCGTGCGGTATTGCTGATACCGTGTACACCATTTATCCTAGCTGGAGCGATTTCCTTTCCGCAATGGCCTTTCTTGGTGTTTACCATATCTCTTGCCGGAGTTGTGGTTGGGGCATCCCTAGTATACAGTTTCCCCTCTTTTGGGGGCTACGATAGGTTGCTGGAAGAGCAATACCCCGAAAAAATCGCGAACTTGAAGACCAAAATGCAACATAAGAATGCGTTTTGGTTAGTATTTTTCTGGTCTTTCTTTCCCTTAGTGCCCACTGACGCAGTTTGCTATGTTGCGGGAGTTGCCAAGATGCCGCTGAGGAAAATGCTTACAGCATTATTACTGGGCGAATTACCATTAGTCGCCGTGTATGTTTTTCTCGGCACCGAAATTGGCGAGTGGTTTAGAATATGAATGCAAGACTGAAATTTGGCGATTCGCTGAACCTAATTAGGAGCTTTAAAACTTCTGGGACAATTACTCCCAGTTCTAAAGCCTTGATTAAGACACTTCTTGCCCCTATAGATTTCACATCGGCGCGCTGTATTATAGAGCTGGGCCCTGGTACCGGATGTGTTACACGTTCTATTTTGGAACGAATGCGCGCCGACTGTGTTTTGATTTGCTTCGAGGTGAACAGTGATTTCGTTGGCCAGTTAGAAGCGCTACAAGATTCTCGCGTACGTGTGGTTAACGCGTGTGCTTCGTCTATTCGAACCATACTCGATGATCTTGATATAGAGGAAGTAGATCACATTGTTTCCAGTCTACCCCTGGCTTTGATCGACAATGAAGTCGTCAAGAAAATTCTTCATTCAGCAAGATCGAATTTACGTGAGGGTGGCCGTTTTTTGCAATTTCAGTATAGTTTGAGCAACTATTCCGAATTAAAACCAATTTTCAAGAACGTGAAATTAGATTTCACATTCCGAAATATGCCCCCGGCATTTGTCTATGAGTGTACAAAATAAGGCGTTTAGTAGTTATATTTTAGTCCGTTAGCTCGATCTGTGAGTTTAACTCACTCAGTATTCTAAATTCTTCGAAGGAATTGTCTTATCGCCTCGTAGGAATTATAGTGAAGCTTTAGGAGTCCGCCATGTCATTACGAATCAACGATGCTGCCCCAAACTTTCGGGCACAAACCACCCAAGGAGAAATCGACTTTTACGAATGGCTTGGGGAGCAATGGGGTGTGCTGTTCTCTCATCCTAAGGATTTTACCCCAGTGTGCACTACCGAATTGGGTTATATGGCTGGACTAGAAGGTGAGTTTACTAAGCGCAATTGCAAGATCATCGGTCTGAGTGTTGATCCAGTGGATAATCATGAGGCTTGGTCTAAGGATATAGAAGAGACCCAAGGTCATGCGGTGAACTTCCCGATGATCGGTGATAGCGATCTGAATGTGGCCAAGCTCTACAATATGTTGCCAGCTGATGAGCCGGGGAGTTCGGATGGGCGCACGGCGGCCACGAACGCGACAGTTCGCTCTGTGTTTGTTGTTGGCCCTGACAAGAGGGTCAAGTTGATGCTGACTTATCCGATGACAACGGGGAGGAACTTCGATGAGATACTCCGCGTGCTTGATTCCATGCAGTTAACCGCAAAACATAAGGTGGCGACGCCAGTAAATTGGAAGGATGGGGATGATGTGATAATCGTTCCTTCAGTATCCGACGAAGATGCGAAGGAAATGTTTCCGGAAGGCTTTAAAACTATTAAGCCTTATCTGCGGACAGTCAAACAGCCCGATTGATCTTCGAAGATAAGACTTTCGAAGCAGCTAAAAAAGCGGGCGCTTAATACGCGCCCGCTTTTTTATGGCAGTTTAAAAGCGACGAGTTCAGGGCTGTACTCTCGGTCACCGATCGCGACGAGTATGTATTGCTCACCGTCATGTAAGTAGCTGATTGGAGGCCCGGATGTTCCTGCCTCCAATTCGATTTCCCAAACAATGTCACCTGACTTTTTGTTGTAGGCTCTGAACATTGGGCCGCCGCTGTTTGTAGCAATCTCGACAGGCATGTCAACAGGGATTCGGCCGCCAGGTCGTTGATTGGTGAGTCCCTCGCCGAGGAACAGCAAAGTCTTAGTGAGTAGTGGTGTAGGTCGCCCTGGCATCCCAAGAGGGCCTAGGTCTAAATCCACTAGATCAGGATGATCGGTCGGCCCATTTCCATTTGGCACCATCCACACATGCTCACCGGTATTCATATCGATAGCCGTAATGCGCCCATAGGGAGGTTTAAATAGAGGTAGTCCGCGAGGCCCCGCTATCCAGCGTCTCGAGCCTTTCACATAGCTGAGATTCGTAACTTCCGGGTCGCCAGGTAAAATGTCGGCAACGAATGGTGACGTTATTGACGGGATGTACAAGTATCCCGTCTCTGGATCAAAGGCGGCGCCCTGAACGTCTGCTCCACCTTGCGAGCCAGGCAGCTGGATCGTTCCCATGGTGCCATTTGGCCCATCGCTGGCGATAGAGGGCGGTGTGAAAAGAGGGCCGGTCACATAGTTGTTAAAAATCTCTAGCGCTTCTGCGCGTAGCTCCGGCGTAAAATCGATCAGGTTATCAACGGTTGCCCCCTGACGATCGAAAGGAGCCGGCCGAGTCGGGAAGGGTTGTGTGAGCGAGGTAACTTCGCCGGGCACGTCGGACTGTGGTACTTCTCGCTCTTCTATCTCCCAGATAGGCTCGCCTGTTTCGCGATTGAAAACGAACGCGAAGGCCTGTTTTGTGAGCTGTGTGACCGCCTTTACTGGTTCGCCGTCTACGGTGATATCCATCAAGATTGGTGCGGCGGGCGGATCGTAGTCCCAAAGGCCATGATGAACCGTTTGGTAGTGCCAAACCCGGTCGCCGGTCTCTACATCTACTGCCACTAGAGACTGGCTAAATAAGTTGTCGCCGATGCGATGGCCGCCATACATGTCATTGGTTGATGAGGATATAGGCATATACACGAGGCCTAGCTCTGCATCTGCACTGAACAGAGCCCAGACGGGAGAGTGACCGGTGTAGGACCAGGATCGGTCCTGCCAACTAGCCGTACCGAACTGTCCTTCCTGTGGAATGGTGTTGTAAGTCCAGCGCAATTCCCCGGTGCGTACGTCGAAGGCATGCACATCGCCGCGGAAGGCTTCTTTGTTAGAGAATGTGTCCGACATGGATTGACCGATGAGGACTATGTCGCGCACGACAGTTGGCACGCCACCCCAGCGAAATCGCTCGGAACCCTCTGGCATTAGCTGTAGATTGGTGCGGCCATTGATGCCGAAACCCTCTATTGGCTCTCCAGTGTCAGCATTTAGGGCGTATAGATAGACTCCGCGTTGCACCAGAATACGCCGGTCGCTGCCTTCGCTCCAGTAGGCGACGCCTCTGGTATTTGCGCCAGGCAGTCCATCTACACCGCCGTAGGGCTCTTGAACCCAGATCGTTTCGCCAGTGCCAGGATTAAATGCCTCGACTAGACCTACACCGTTCGGCACGTAGGCGATGCCATTTTTCACTATCGGTGCAGATGTCCAGGTGGAGGTATAGCGCTGCGCTGGATTCATGGTGGAGTAGTAGGCATCTAGTGCAGGCCTTCTCCAGACGATTTCAAGCTCTTCTACATTGCTGGCATCGATTTGATCTAGGCTGGTATATTTCGACTGGCCATTATCGGCGGCGAAGGATCCCCATTCGCCCTCGAGAGATGGATTGGCCTGTTCTGCCAGCGGCTCCGCAGCGGCCATAGAATCAGACGTTTCAAGGGCCTGTGGGCTCGGGCTCTGGACTGCAGCTAAGCAACAGAGGAAAAAGAGTTGCTAGACTAAGTATGCGGAAAGACTGCGAAGGCGTTGTTATTGGCCAGCTCATGGAAATTACCTCTTTGGGTAGTAAATTCGATCGTTGTCTTGATTCTAACCAATTACTGTGCACTTAAGGAAACAATTCTCCCAGCTGCAGCAGCGCGCGAGTTATTAGACAGGAACGTCGGGGTTACCGTGAATGAGTTGACGAAGCGTAAGGAAAAGAGATAAAGATAGTTTTCCCTACAGTTAAAAATAAGAGTGGAACAGATTCGACTGAATCATTGAGTCCGTAAGCTGGCCACCAGGAGTTTAGTTCATGCCAACTGATGCAATTCTAACTCGACGTCAGCTTCTAGCAGGTATGGCCGCCACCAGTTCCCTGCCCTTCGGGAGCCTATTAGCTGCTAGCGCTTCCAAGAAAATGCGGGGAGCGCTGATGATCCTCAGCACGCCCTACACTGAATCGGGTGATGTGGACTATGAAGATTTAGCCAAAGAAGTCGTCTTCTGCAATCAGTGCGGTGTTCAGGGAATTGTCTGGCCACAAAACTCTAGTGAACAGCGTTATCTAACAAAGGCAGAACGAATTCGTGGATTTGAGGTGCTTGCGGAGGCTAATCGTGGCGGTAGTATGTCGCTAACCCTTGGCGTACAAGCCGATGACACTGCAGGTATGTTGGAGTATGCGCGTGTGGCTGAATCACTCGAGCCCGATGCCATGATTGCTATTCCACCGAACTCGGCTGATTCGCTTGCGCAGATTCGCGCCTATTATGCGGCGCTTTGTGAAATCACCTCTAGGCCTATCTTCGTGCAGACCAGCGGGGGGCCGGAGATTGGGCTACCAATCGACTTTCTCGTTCAACTCGCCCGTGACTTTCCACAGTGTGGTTATATAAAGGAAGAATATGGCGATGTGCATGCTCGCATGTTGGCGTTGCAAGAATTCCAACCAGATCCGATTCGTAGTGTTTTTGGTGCAACTCTAGGAAGAGGGTGGCTCTACGAGATGCGCATCGGCACCGATGGGGTGATGACCGGCGGCACCATGTATGGCGATGTCTATGCACACCTCTGGCAGCTGCATCTGAACGGCCGTCATATTGAGCTCCGAGAATGTTACAGTAAACTATTGTTGATTCAGAATCTTGATAATTTGATTCCAGGTGTGAGGCTGTATGTGCTGCGCAAGCGCGGTGTATTCAAGACCACGAACTCGCGCCGCGGAAAATACAGTTTTTCTGAGCAACAGATCGCGGAAATCGAGTATCGACTCGAGGCGCTTAAGCCATACATGAGCGTTTAGCCGATTTCGCTCGTAGAACCCGTCTATTATCTGGTAAATCAAGAGTTTTCCCCGAATTACGGCCTTTATTACCTCTTTAGTGATCCACTCCTATATCAAATGCGTAACAGGCTTTATGTATAGAAATTACGCGAAACGAGATGTTGGTAACAATGAAGTAGCTCTAGCTGTTAGACTTGCCTCAATGAACACCTCCTCGCCAAGTCCGGACGCCGAAGATACAAATGTATCTGATGAAGCCCTGCTCATTGCAGTAGGTAATAGTCAAAATGTCGACGCGTTCAATCAATTGTTCAAACGATTTGCGAAGAAGATTTTCGCATTGGGTATGAAGCTCACGCGTAACGAACAGCTGGCCAACGATCTTATCCAAGAATCAATGCTGAATGTCTGGCAGAAAGCGCCGCTTTATGACCTAGACAAGGGTTCGGCAAAGGGCTGGATCTTCACGCTCAGTCGCAACCGCTGCTTTGATATGTTGCGTAAGCAGAAACGTCAACCCAACTGCATTAGCGCCGACGACATCTGGCCGCCCGAGTCTGGCGCTGAGCTCACTATGGTTCACGAAGATATAGGTGGGCAACAAGTTGAACTCAGTCTGATCGAAGGCTATTTCGATCAGCTTCCTGACCCGCAGCGAGCAGTGGTTGAACAAATTTATATTAAGGATCGCACTCACGAAGAAGCGGCTGCGCATCTGCAGATTCCTTTGGGCACTCTGAAATCGCGCCTGCGTCTGGGAGTGGCGAAACTCCGAAATTTGATAGGGGTCAACGAGTGAGCGAATCCTCGAATTCTGGCATAGCAGCAAGGGCTGCTTACTTAGTTGTTGAAAAATTGGTGAAAGAGAGAAACCATGAATACTGAAGTTAAATTGCACCCATCCACCGAATTATTAAATCAGTTTGTTCAAGGCGATCTGGTTACTGGGAAAAGCGTGGTCATTTCGGCCCACATGGAGCTGTGTAATGCATGTAGTGCTAAGGCCAAAGAGCTGCAATCTTTCGCGGTATCCTCTTGGGTTGACCATGGCGATGGCTTGCAAACTGATCAATCTATCGAAGCTGACCATTCAATTATGGTGGCAAGCATCGTGAAGTTGCCGCAGACAAAGTCTGAGCAGATTGGGAGCAGATCGAGGAGCTGGTTGAGGTAGACATCGATGTACTAAATCACAGCATCAGGCTTCCTAAGGTTCTAGCGAAAGCGGTATTGCAGGGACTGAAATGGAAGAAGGTGGCGGGTGGTATTAGCGAGGCACAACTATTTCTCGACAATGAGACTCTATGTGAATTTATCTATATGGCCCCCGGGTGCGAAGTCCCTGTGCATACCCATCAGGGGAGTGAATCAACTCTGGTTTTGGATGGCAGTTTTGAGGACGAGTTAGGTGAGTATAAGACTTCGGACTTCATCATTCGAGACGCGCAACACAATCATCAGCCGCGCTCCAAAGAAGGTTGTCTCTGTTTTGCTGTGCTGGATAGCCCATTGAAGTTTACCGAAGGTTTGTCCAGGTTGATGAATCCTGTCAATCGCTACAAGTTTAATAAGGCTACTTCTAGGATAGCCTAACACTCCTCATTCTTTCGTTGCGCGTCGATATTCATAGCATTAAATCTGCGCTAGCACATGGCTAAATAGTCCATGCCCTATCGTGCAACCCCGCCGGAATCATCTCTAGATTCCCGCGTTCAGGTGCCAACTCTACTTATTACTGCTGCGTCTGGCTTCCGTTTCTTCGTCCGTCAATTCTAGCTACTACCTCTTCAATACTGCTGGTAACAAAGGTTCTTGAACAACTATAGAAGTTTCCAAAATAGTAAGCCAAATATAAAAAATTTCAGTACATACCTAGCAATCTTCGAGCGTCATTCGCCTTCGCAATAGTAAGATCAAATAATAGCGCACTCTCTTCGACCACCTTAACGAGTGCTGCATTATCCGCGGCCTGGCTGCCGTCTGACATCAACAGGTTATTTTCGAAGCCAACACGGCAATGTCCACCGCGTTGCATTGCCTGGCGCATACATTCGGCCTCGCTGGCGCCGAATGCGCAGAGTGACCAATTCCGGACGTCCGGAAGGAAGGAGAGAAGAGGGGCAAGATCTCCTGCATCTGATTGTTGGTTTTCAGCATAGCGACCTAATACTAATAATACAGAAATATTTTCATCCGGTATTATCCCTCGTGCCAATAACTCTCTAAAATGTAGAATGTCTTCTTTGTCATAGAGTATATACTGGGGCGCGATGTGTTCTCGCTGTAAGAAGCTGAAGAATTCTGCGGAGATTTTTTCATCTGCTCCAGCAGGGCTCAACTCTCGAATTGCGAGTGATACCGCTTCGGGGCGAACATCAACAACTGTTTGAATCTGCTGTTCTCTGTTATAGATCCCCACCGCCTCCGTCGTAACTTGGATGATGAGCTCATCACCGACTTGCTGGCGAATCGTGTGAATAGTCTCTATATAGTGCTGTGCATCGAGACTGTGTCCAAGGTTGTCATCACGAACATGCAGATGAAGCATACATGCCCCGGCATCTAGACAGGCGGCCGCAGTGTGAGCAATCTCCTTCGGGCTGATAGGCAACTGAGGGTGATCCTGCTGCGTTTTTCTGGCACCATTCGGCGCGACGGCAATCATCACTACCTCGTTGTAACTCATGTGACATTCCTTATCAATAAGTTGATGTAGGCCTTCATAGTCTCAAAGCGAGAGAGCTACTACAAGGCAGGCAACTGCCGTATGCTAGTGGAAATTATGTCTAAAGTGTCTAGGTTCAGTCTTGTTAGTGGATTACTAATCTACCCACTCTAGGAGAGAACATCATCACTCAACGGTTAATCAGGTTATCCATCATGTTAACAATGTGCGCATCCAGCTGTCTTTTTGCGGCAGATGGACAAGGCTGGGAGTTACATCAGGATAAGGACGGCATACAGGTGTGCCCCCGCTCGGTAAAGGGCTCGCCAGCCTGCACGGATTGGGCTGATAGTTGCGTCGAATCTTATCTGGTTGAACGCCTCAGCGACTCAGAGTCTCTCGTGTTTACCCGCAACGATATGCCGTTCCCGATGAAGGATCGTAATGTAGTTGCGCAGGTTAAGCGGACGCAAGATGCTGCGAGTTTTGAGGTGGAGATGAATAGCGTAGCTACTGCGGGCAGTATGGATGAGGTGCGCGGAAGGCTGCGCCTGACGAAGGCAGTGGCCAGCTGAAATTTCGCTCCACAAGCGGACGCTTCTGTCCTTATAAGCAACCAGGCCACATCGATCCGGGTTCGGCGCTACCGGGTTGGGTGACGAATATGTTATTGATCGATGTCCCCTTCGAGACCAAGAAATCCTTTGTTAGCGAAGTAGCAAATTCCAAATACGTCGATGCGCAGCTGAGCTTTATTCAGGGACCAACTCAGTAAATAGAGTAAGAGCTTGGATAGTAGATAGCAGAAAGTAGGAGTAAAAGCATGCCACACGATCATCACCACGATCATGAACACACCGAGCCACCCTCGGACCTTGAGCTTCGGGTGAAGGCTCTTGAGAGTCTGTTAGTAGAGAAGGGCTTGGTGAAACCAGAAACGCTCAACAGCATCATCGAAACATACGAGCACAAGGTTGGACCACGCAACGGCGCACACGTAGTCGCGAAAGCATGGACAGATCCTGAGTTTAAGCAGGCACTGATGGCTGATGCGACAGAGGTAGTAGCGCGTCTTGGTTACTGTGGGCGTCAGGGGGAACACTTAGAAGTGGTTGAAAATACAAGTGACGTGCACAACCTTGTTGTGTGCACTCTCTGCTCCTGCTACCCATGGACAGTGTTAGGTTTGCCCCCGGCCTGGTACAAGTCGGCACCGTATCGATCACGGGCCGTGAGTGATCCCCGCGCCGTGCTAAAAGAATTTGGTACAGAGTTGGGCGAGAAATCGCTCATCAAAACCTGGGATTCCACGTCCGAAATGCGCTACCTAGTTTTGCCCCAGCGTCCGGCAGGAACAGAGAGTTGGAGCGAACAAGATCTACAGCAACTAGTGAGTCGCAACTCCATGATAGGAGTGGAGCTAGCACGTTCTCCCCAACAAAAAGGTGAGGGTGACAAGTGAAAGGTGGTCACGATCTAGGCGGTCAGTTGGAAATGGGCCCGATAAATCCCGAGCCCGAATCGCAGGAGCCGGTGTTCCATGCTGATTGGGAGCGTCGTGTTTTTGCTCTCACGCTAGCTACTGGCATGTTAGGCAAGTGGAATATCGATGAGTCGCGCCGTGCGCGAGAGCGTCAGGATCCTCTTGTCTATGTTCGAAATAGCTATTACGAGAACTGGCTCGAAGGCCTAGAGACGCTGTTGCTCGAAAAGGGTTTGGTGGATGCCGAAGAATTAATTTTGGCGGCGAATATTCCATCGCAAACCGAGGGAAGACTTTCGGCACCAAAACCAAACGTTGCCGAGAAGATACTTGCTTCCGGCACGCCTAGCACTATGGAGACGGATAGCGAGGCGCTGTTCTGTATCGGCGATAGTGTCTTAGTTAAAGCTAGCGTGACCGCGGGTCACACGAGAGCACCGAAATATACGCAAGGCGTGATCGGCATCGTGGCAGCACAGCTAGGCTGCCATAGCTTTCCCGATAGCAACTCGCAGGGTGTTCATGAAGGCAAACACCTTTATAGAGTTACCTTCAGTGGCTGCGATCTCTGGGGCTCCCATTCTGCAAGCACTGAAGTGCTTGTCGACCTTTGGGAACCCTATCTAGCAGTGGCTGCAAACTAATGCAGAAGTTCCCCCATCAACCGCAAGACGATCAGGGACCAGTGTTCAATGAGCCCTGGGAGGCGCAGGCCTTTGCTTTAGTGATTGCTCTGCATGAGCAGGAATTGTTCAGCTGGCAAGAATGGGCGGGGGTGCTGAACGAACAGATTGCGCTAGCACAAGCCGGCGGCGACCCCGACCTCGGCAATACCTATTACCAACATTGGTTAGTCGCACTAGAGACGATTTCGCAGCAGAAGAACCTCTCCAATGAAGAAGAATTGTTGAGACGAAAATCACAGTGGACAGTCGCCTATCTAAACACACCCCACGGAAAACCGATCGAACTCTCTGCAGGAGAAAATTCCTGACGGTAACTGTCAAAACGCGAGTTGAGCCTTTGAGAAAAGTCTCATGCTGAGTGTTACATCGCTGGAAACCTTTCAGATTCGGATGAAGGGGAAAAAATCCTGCGTAATTTGTTTGCGCAGGAGCAACGGCTGTTAGGCAGTGGCGAGATTAGTAGTGATTTCACCCTGTTAGTAGCGCGTAATAAATAGCTAGACAGATTAAGAAAAATCCATGGCAAAATTTGAGAAAATCAAGGAACGTGCTGAGCACCGCAAAGGTGGCGGTGCGGCATTGAAGAAGTTACTGCCTAAGGTCGCGAGTAAGAAAAATTTAATCGCATTGGGCGACGATCGCTATCTCGCCATGATGACGAAATGCATCAATCAGGCGGGCTTTAGCTGGAAGGTGATCGAGAACAAGTGGCCGGAATTTGAGGAGGCCTTTTTTGGTTTCGATCCGATGAAGCTCGGTTATCTTTCGGCCGAGCAATGGGAAGCCTATGTTAGCGACAGACGCGTTGTGCGGAACTGGCAGAAGATTAAGGCCCTGCAGGAGAACGTATTTTTCGTGCAGGAAGAGTCGCGCAAGCATGGTGGCTTCGGTAAGTTCATCTCGCAGTGGCCCGCCTCGGATCAGATTGGCCTGATGGCCCACCTGAAAAAACATGGTTCGCGACTCGGCGGACAAAGTGCGTTGTGGTTTCTGCGCCGAGCCGGCAAGGACTGTTTCATACTATCCAAAGACGTAGTGGTGACCTTGCGCGGCAGCGGATTAGAAATAGCAGAGCAACCGACGAGTCAGCGGGACTTGAAGAAGGTGCAGGCCCAGTTCAACGAATGGCACGAAGAAACGGGCTTACCTTTTAGCCATCTAAGTCGCATCGCCGCCTGCTCCGTCGGCGAAAACTATTTGCAAGAGTGGGAAGCCTAGACTTGTTTGGTTACGATCTTAGGAGCGTTTTCCGTTGTCAGGTGCACAGGGCAGTGATCGGCGATCTCCATCAGGCATATGCTCTGCGCATCAGTTAGGTCGCCTCACAGTGTGATATTTCTCTCGATCACCTCCACGAATTTACTCTTGCTCTTGCAGTCCTCAAAGCCTTCTGCATGACTGCGCTGATGATTTAGCCGCACCTCAATATCATACAGTGCTAGAGTCTTGCGATTCGCATACGCGCGCACTGCATCCGAGTCGGGCGATTCCGCCAGTCCAGCCAACTGATGCCATTGCTTTCGAATTCAGCTTTGTTGCCTTCATCGCCATGAGTAGTGCTCCTAATTTTGTACCAGCTAATACTTGGGCGTTAGCAGCTAATCTATCAAATTGCTGTTTGGGAGCCTTGGATGGACTAGATCCGATTGCTGACATTTTTGTTCACAAACAGGGGGCTGATGCTCAGATGTTGCGGAAATGGCTACTGCCGTGTACTCGAGCATGATGATAGAGGCATGATGGGCAGTTCTTAGCCGTTTAGTCGACAATGTGTTGGACAAGTCGAGTAAATAAAGTGACTATTTGCTCACAATAAAAAATACCAGGTTCATTGTAATGATACTAAGCACGGCTAAGCCTTACTCTATCTTGCTACTGCTGTCCCTACTGTTATCGACTTCGTTTGCTATGGCGCAAGTCGAAGACTTCACCGCTGTTACCGACGAGATGTTAATCAGCCCACCTGCTGGTGAGTGGCTGAGCTGGCGCGGCACGCCCGCAGCGTGGGGTTATAGCCCCCTTGATCAAATCAACGCCGACAATGTTAATCAACTCCAGCTCAAATGGTCCTTTGCCCTAGACGATACGGGTGCGGTGCAGGCAGCGCCGTTAATTCACGATGGCGTCATGTTCATCCCATCGGCTAGAGGCGTAATTCAGGCGCTGGATGCGGTAAACGGCGATTTGCTTTGGGAATACCGTCCCGCGCTCCCTACCGAAGAATTCATCAATTCCGGAGAGGGTACTCGAGCCGCCGTATTACCACCGGGTGCCTTCGCAGGCGTCGGCAGAGGTGTACAGAAGAATATCGCGCTCTACGGCGACATGATCTATGCAGCCACGGAGACCGCGAGTATCCGGGCAATCGATGCGCGCAGTGGTCTGTTAGTCTGGGAGACGCAGGTTGCTGATCCTACGCTTGGTTATTTCTATACCGCGGGCCCCATCGTCGCCAATGGTACTTTGGTGACTGGCATTACAGGCTGCGATCGCTACAAGGAAGACGTCTGTTTCATCACCGGTCATGATCCAGCTACGGGCGAGGAGACGTGGCGCACGTCGACTGTCGCCCGGCCCGAAGATCCGGGCGGCGATACCTGGGGCGATCTACCCCTTAGATTTCGAGCGGGCAGCGATGCCTGGGTCGCGGGTTCCTATGACCCTGCAGCAAATCTGATCTATTGGGGTACGTCACAGGCCAAACCTTGGGCAAGAGCAGTACGCGGTAGCGACGGCGATGCGCTCTACACCAACTCTACACTGGCATTGAATCCAGATAACGGACAAATGGCCTGGTATTTTCAACACCTGCCTGGCGAGACACATGACATGGATGAGGTGTTCGAGAATATTCTTATTGATGTCGATGGTAGAAAATCTCTGTTCAAGATGGGCAAGCTAGGCATTCTGTGGCAACTGGACCGGGAGACGGGCGAGTTCATCAAGGGTACCGACATCGGTTACCAGACCATCGTCAACCTTGACCCTATCACCGGGAAAATTAGTTATCGCGACGGTATGATTCCGCGCATCGGTGAGGAGCTAAACATGTGCCCGAGCACTTCAGGTTTCAAAAGCTGGCGCGCAATGGCATATTCGCCAAACACTAGTGCTATGTATATTCCGATCACGCTTAACTGCGAGCTTGCTACTTTTGGTCCCACAGAAAGACAGATAGGTGGCGGAGGCACGGGTCCAGTGCGGCGTGTCAATTATCATCACCCAGAATCCGATGGGAATTTAGGAGAGGTGCTTGCACTAAATATTCCCAGCGGCGAAGTAAAGTGGCGTTACAGAACAAGAGCTCCATTTAATACGGCAGCACTTACTACCGCAGGCGGACTCGTTTTTATCGGAGACTGGAACCGCACCATGTCGGCGCTGGACGCTGAGAATGGAAAGCTGCTGTGGCAGGTTCGCCTCGCCACATCGAATCAGGGATTTCCTATCAGTTACAGTGTCGATGGCAAACAGTACATTGCCATGCCGGTCGGTACCGGCGGTGCAAGTTGGTCGGGCAGCCTGCCCAGAGAGCTCACACCGGAACTTAGTCGTCCGCGTAATGGCAGCTCGATGAATATTTTTGCGCTACCGGATTGATGATTATTAAAACTTCAGCGATCAAAATACTAACTTCAATTGCAGTTGCACTTAGCCTGTCCGCTGTGAGCTATGCACAAGATTCTAGTTTGATCTGGGATGGTGTTTATTCCATTGATCAGGCAAGTAGGGGAGAAACCGTCTACAAAGAAACTTGTGTCTCCTGTCACGGTCAGGACCTAGGGGGCAACAGCAATTCACCTGGCTTGGTGGGAATGGGTTTTATGTTTCTTTGGGAAGGGAAAACGTTGGGTGAGTTTTTTGAAAAAATACGCAGCGATATGCCTACTGATCGCCCCGGGCAACTTACACAGCAGAACTATTTGGATGTTCTCGCTTATATACTCCTCCAGAATAATTTTCCTTCGAGAACGGAAGAGTTATCTTCCAATAAGGATATCCTTAAAGAGATAACAATCTCATCAAAATAGGTGTTTCGCTTATTATTCGAAATGTCAAAGCCATGCTTTTTTTCTGTAATTAGCTTGACTCTGCTATTAAGATGTTTTTTTTAATGCCAGTACCATTCTTTGTTGAGGTTATGTGTTGAGGGTTTATTTGCAAAATACTTCAGATATCCTTTCTCCCTGGTCTCTACCACAGCCGGTCATTCTTCTCGGTTTTTCCTTGCTTGTCGCGAATGCTGCTATAACCGGATGGATCGATCTGCCGGTACTTGTGTCGGTGCTCTTATTCGTGCCAATTCCATTGCTTTTGCTCGCTGAGCGTTTGATACCTAAACGGAAGGACTGGCTATTGGATTGGCAGGATCTCACCGAAGATCTATTCTGGTTGGCCTGCTCCTTTCTGATCTGGGGGCCTATCTACGATGATGCCTATGACACACCTATTTCTAATTTATTTGCCTTACTGCGTGACAGTTCAGGGTTTCCATTTCGATTGGAAGCCGACACTACCGGCGGATTATTAGTGGCGGCATTCATCGCTATTTTCGTTGCCGAGTTTATTGGCTATTGGGCGCATCGCGTCCAGCATCGTTTCATGTTTCTCTGGCGAATCCATGCAACGCATCACCATATTACGAAGATGAGTATGGCTAGGGCGGAGCGTACCCACCCGCTGGAATTCCTTGGCTTGAATTTAGGATCTGCAGTTGCCTTGGCGTTTTTAGGGGCTAGCGCTGAAGTGGTGGCGGTGGTAGTGGTGTTTCGTCTCAACACGGCACACCTATGCCACAGTAATTTGCCCTTAGTCTCTGGCGCGTTTGGTTGGTTGTTCAATACACCCGAATGGCATCAGCTACACCATTCCTGCTTCTACAAAGAGAGCAATACTAATTTCGGCTGCACAGTTATTATATGGGATCGAGTATTCGGAACATTCTCTAAGCAAAATCATATTGAGCGAATAGGAAATGGCACCGGTGAAAAACTCTCGATAGTTACTCAGCTGCTTATTCCTTTTAAGTCAGACCAAGCGCTAAAAGAACTCTAAATTATTAGAAATGTATTAAAGATAGTCGCTCTAGTCTCGGGGTTTCAAGGCTGTGTCTTACCAGATAGATTGATTTCTTCTGCTGACACTGAAGCCCTACTTCCTATTGCGGAATCCCTTATTGATGACTTTTATTCTTTCGACGGCGCGCGTCTAGAACAGGCGCTAGCGAGTGCAGGGGACTCAAAAGAGTCACTTCTGTACTACCAAGGTTGGGCGGAAGGAGGCAATTACGAGATTATAGAACGCAAACACTGTGCCGTTAAATCCTCGAACATCGTCAGCTGTCCCATAATGGTAAAGGATGATCCGATGCTTGCGCTTGCTGTCGACTTCTTCGTTACCGATACTTTTGAGATAACCTTCGAGGATAGGAGAGTGTCTTCGGTGGAAACAAGCTCTAACGATTTACCCATTTACTACCAAGCAAGGGATTGGGTGAGAGCAAACATGCCAGAATTAGTAGCACAGCCTTGCGAAGGTTCCTTCGCAGGGGGACCTACGCCAGGCATCTGCGCGCAAGCTATGGCCGAGGGATATCGACATTTTACTGCAAGCGATGCCTATCCGCGCTGAGCATCCTAACTCGCTGGCAGCTTAAAATGTCGCCAGAGCGTTAAAGGGACTCGCTGTACCGCCCTTGATTGGGTTGATCTGGATAGACGTCATAAATTCCCAACGCTGCAATATCGCGGCAGTCTCCGCTACGTCTTTCATGTAGCCGTTGTCCACGATGGGCAGGCCTAAGTTCACCTGGGTCAGCTGGTGTATGGGCCTATTGATGCCCGCCACGCCAGAAGGCTGTACATCATTCACCGCGTCACCAATTAATATCGCTACATCGCGCTCTCGCAAAAAGGGCAGGACCGAGGCATGCAAACCTGCGCCGGCCTGACCGTATCGCCAGGGACCTTCTGCATCGCGCATGGCCCAGCGTCCAGTGCGAACAAATAAAGCGTCGCCACTGCTAATGGTTACACCTGCGAATTCTTCCCACGCGAGCAGGTCTTCTACATAGATGGGGGTACTTGGGTCTAGCCATTCGACGCCGCGCAGCAAAGGCATGTCCACCAAAATTCCTCGGGTCACATAAGAAGTACCCATGCGATCGATAGCGAGGTCTTCACAGCCGGTTGCGGTCAGGTTCTGCGGATAGCCATTAAAGATAATGTACTCGCCATCGATCTCAGTGCGGTAATGACAGAGTGCGTCCAGATGAGACAGCATACCGTCGTGCAGAGAAAACTGAATCTCGTCCAGGGCGAAGGAGGGCTCGCCAGTGACCGGGTCTATCCGGCTCATCCAGTGATCGGTAGGGCCGAAGGCGGCACTATCTATTGCGGGCGGCTCAGTGGTTACGAAATGCTGCAAGGTCACGCTTTCGCCTGAGAGCACCAAAGAGGCGGCCTGTTTAGTCTTCGCAGTTGTGATCAGGTTAAGGGTGCCACGCTGGTCATCAGGTCCCCAGCGCCCCCAATTTGAGAGCTCCTGCTCCCAGCCAGCCAGTGTTTCCAGCGTCACCCTGATCGATTCTTCCTGAGTTGAAGGATGCGCCTCAAACGGCTGAGCATGAGTCGCACTAAGCGCAAACATGGTGGCACAAACACTACCGATGGTAGCGAGAGATTTAACAGACTTGAAGGTGTTGCGCATGAGGATGCCCTTTTCAGGTGAGCGAATTTAAATCCAGAATAGAGAGCTTGCGCGAGAGAGTCTAGGTCTATCAAGCAGAGAGTAACTTTTTTTGATCTTCTTATGCTTTGGCGAGCAAGAACTAGCGCAGATACTCAAGGGTAACAGCGCGGACAGACTGTCTAACACCCCGGGCCATGGCCTTACTTGAGATTGTTGCTTTCACGATGCCGTCTATGTCGTTGCCAATCTGGAATCGCTGTTCTGCGCGCTTACCGACGAACTGTTCTTCATAGCCATCCCAGGCGAAGAAATCTCCCCAAGTGTGGCGCAGGGATTCTTTGTAATAGATGACCTTTAAGCCAACGATGTTGCCTTCCAGATCCATGCCGATGAGGCTGTCGATCTGGCTGGTGTAGCCGCTAGGCTCGGGATGGGTGTCGGCGGAGACGAAGGCATAGCCGATCAGGGTCTGCTCGCCCGTGTCTGAGTCAGTCTTATAGGCCTTGTAGACGGGAACTTCACCTTCCTTCTCTGAAAAGTGATCCGCGCCCGGCATAACTTCTTTGAGTAGTCTTATGGTGGTGTGATCTTTGTTTTTGGCCTGAACGCCACCATTGAAGATTGCGCCATTGGATAGAATTACGAGCACGAGAAATCCAGTACTCAATAGAGTCTTTAACCAAGAATGAATCGAATGCTTCAGTGACATAATGCTTTCGTGAATCCTTAGTATTGTCTTCGAGCCGCATTGAAATTTTGCTGCTTGGCCACCATAGATTGATTAGCTTCGAGACGCTTATTCATTACTAACTTGATTAGTTTGGCAATTTTTTAAGCAGGGGACAAGTGGGCTCCAGTCTTGAAGGGCTGAGACAGCCGAATTTCGGGCCTCAAATTTGTAACTTATTGAAACACATTGCTAATTCACCTAGCTATGTTCTGACAATGGAACAATTCTGCTATTCTAACGATTGGTTTCACTAAGCCCTGCTGGAATCCAGCAGGGCATAACTTAGGAAATACTATGAGCCTGGTAGACTTTTCAAAGATCACAAAATTGATCAGAGACGACAAGCATAGAGCGAAACATAAGCAGGAACTGTTTCAGGAAGTCATGCTGATGGTGCTAGCGCGAGTAACACGCGCTGACTCTAACGTCGAAGCGGTAGAGCTTAAGAAAGTTCAGGAAGTTCTCAAGGAAGAACTTGGGCAAGATATCTCTGTCGCTGAAATACGCACGGCATCTTCCTCAGAAGTTTTCGAGACGCAGTCTTTAGAGAGCTATCTCTCCACTGCGACGCGCAAGTTGGATGAACGCGAGCGCATGCTCATATTGGCATCTTTGAAGAAAGTGATTCTTAGTGACGAGATTATTCGCAGTTTCGAATTAGACTTCTTCGATAGGGTCGCGTTATCACTACGCGCGACTCCCTCTGAGATTGCAGGCTTGGTCGCAGACTAGCGCCTGAATAAACCCAGCAGCGATTGCAAATTGATGCAGTGCTGCTTTTGTCTTGATGCTCGGTAGAGGGGCTTGCCTAGACTGCGCGCAAGCCTCCTTAACTGATCAAAAGAATTCTCTATGACAGCCAACACAAATCCTCTGTTCAGCAATCTTCGTGTTGTTGAATTAGCATCCATGATTCTTGCGCCATCTGCTGCCGTCATATTGGCAGACTACGGTGCTGAAGTTATCAAGGTTGAACCTCCAAAGACGGGCGACCTCAATCGAAACTGGCATAGAAAGATAAATGGCCTGCCTATTTCTGATATGGCCTACGGCTTTGAGGTGGATAACCGCAACAAGAAGAGTGTGGTACTAAATCTCAAGTCAGCGGAGGGCTATGCGGCGTTGTGCAAGATAATCAGTGAAGCGGACGTGTTGATAACCAACTACCGATTGAAGGCGCTGGACAAACTCAAGCTCGACTACGAATCCATTCGTGCTATAAATTCCCGTATTATCTATGCCCTAGCTACCGGCTTCGGCGAAGAAGGAGAGGAGGCCCACAAGCCTGGTTACGACACCGTCTCCTACTGGTCTAGATCAGGTATTGAGCACCAAATTTTTCCTTATGAAGGCTGGCTTGCACAATTTCCTTACGGCTCCGGCGATCATCCAAGCGGCATGGCGCTGTTCGGCTCCATAATGACAGGTCTTTATCAACGCGAAAAAACCGGCGAGGGTTGCAAGGTATCGACATCTCTATTGGCTAACGGTGCCTGGTCAAATGCGGTAATGCTGCAAGCGCAGCTCGCAGGTGCCGAGTTTAGAGAAAAGCGCCCTCGCGAGAATGCTTATAATTTTATCTCTCTGCATTATCCAACTAGCGACGATCGTCTTTTGAAAATGAGCATGGTGAATACTGCGAAAGATTGGCGCCCCTTCTGTAATGCTCTTGATAGAAACGATTTGCCCGAGGACTCTCGTTTTTGTGACAACGAATCCCGCGTTGCTAACATGCCAACGCTTATCAGAGAAGTTTCCGAGACAATACGGAGGCGGCCGATTGCGCATTGGCTGCAGAAGTTGGAGCAGGCGGATGTGCCACATACTGTTGTGTCCAACTATGAAGAGGCTGCAAACGATAAGCAAAAAGAAGCGAACGATATTATTGTTCCACTGGATCATCCCGAGCACGGAATGATGCGCACAGTTAACAGTCCATTTAAAGTAAGTGGCGCGGATAAACTACCCGCCAAGGCTGCCCCCACACTAGGCGAGCATACCGAAGAAGTGCTTAAACGTTTTGGCTTCAATAACGAAGAGATAGCCGGCCTGGCAGACGACTCGACATGAGCGAGGCAAGCGAGAGGGATCCTGCAGTCGTCAGGCAGAAACTAAATCACGATACAGCCAAGATAAATTGGGGTGCCTTACACGAGCATCATCAGGTCGGGTGCGTGATTGATGTTTCTATCGATTTGGATTTGATCGATGTGGCCTGTGAATTTGCGTTAGACAATCACATTCAGGTAAAAGCCTGGATGGAACAGGCGCAGGTTAAAAAGGTGAGCGACGAGCAGGCGCGACAGTGGAGCACAGAAGAGCGAGAGTTATGGGCAGTGGTCGTGGCTCCCTGGGTGTTGGTCCAGGGGGAAAAGCCGGAAAAGAATTAGCTGCTTACCTCTGGAGGGCCATCAAATAAAGCAGGCCAAGTTTCGATAGTTGCGATAAGTCATCAAATTATATGGCCTGTTTTATTGCCGCAAATCTAGGTAAACTGGAAGAGTTATATTGAACCAAAAGGTAGTAAAGAATGGCGTCTCCAGTAGCTCTGCAAAACGATAAGCACCGTAACCTAAAAATTACCGAATCTGGCGACTATGCGCGCTACAAAGATCAGCACTTGATCCCTATCATTTCGCAGGACTTTTTTACTCTATGCGCAGAATTTCCGGTGGTCTTCGTCAAAGACAGCAATGGTGAGCAATTCGTTTCTGTTGCCATTATGGGCTTGAGAGAGGGACAGAACCTCTACTGTCAAACCGAGGAATGGAATGCACACGTTGTGCCAGTAAGGTTTAACAATGCGCCCTTTTCGATGGTGCGAGTAGATGCAGAAAGTGATCAGCTCGCTGTACTCGTCGATGAAGATAGCCCGATGTTGAGTGAGACAGAAGGCACGCCTTTGTTCAAAGAAGACGGAACAAAGTCTGAATACCTTGAAAAGAAAATAGAACGTCTTCTCAAGACTGCGGAGCAAACCGTGCAGACTGAAGGTATCTGTAAGATTTTTAAAGAGAAAGATCTGCTTGCAACACAGCAATTGCAGATGCAGCACCGTCAGGATTCTCCGGCATATAATATCGCGGGTATATATACAATCGATGAGAAGAAGCTGAATGCATTGTCCGATGAAGATTACTTGGATCTCCGGAAAAAAGGGATGATCCCCTTGATCTATGCGCATCTGAGCTCACTGCAGCAGCTTAGACGGATTTCTGAGATGCAGTACAACGCGGATAAGGCTGCCGAGACTAGCGCTTAGAATAATACATGTAAAAAGCCCAATCACTCAAAAGTGCTTGGGCTTTTTTATACGCTTCAAAACCAATTTTGACGGCGTTAAAGTTAGCTTTTCAGCAGGAATAGTTTAGAAATCGATATTCGTCCCTATATAGAAAAATGTAGATTGCTCATCGATAAGGTCCTTCGAGTCTAGAAATATCAAGCCACTATCGAGGCGTATGTTGCCAGGTACTGCGCTCCATCGCACTCTCAACTCTAGATGCTGGCCCATATAGTTGCCACTTCTACCGGTAACATCGCGTTGCCCCGTTCTTCCCCAGCTGTCCTTATCCTCAGCAAGCCAGAAATGCCGATAGTCCGCCATTAATGCTATGTTCATCCAAGGCGTGGCAGTAAAGCGAATGCCGGGCGTAATTATATTGCTGCGACTAATAGGCGCGTAAAGAGAAACTGGACCAAACTCAAACGCAGACACACCGAAGATTGTATCGAACCGACCACTGTCATTATCTAACGGGCTTTCGTCACCGCTGGCATAATTAAGTTCGAATATCGCTCGTAGCTTATATGGTGTATCGAAGCTATAGGCCAGCTCAACCCGCTGATAGAAGGCCTGATGATCGAGATCTACCATATCAAGGGGATTGCTTGACGCTCTGCGTTCACCTATTTGAAAAATTGACTCCCAATTTATGTCCCACTCATTAATCGTTGGTGCAGAGCGGGCTCGAAAACCGAACGTATGAAGCTCGCGATTACTGGTTTGTAATTTCCGGGTGTCTTTTTCTTTCAGTGCTAAGTAAAAAGTCTCTAGATTGAAGTTGATGCTTAAAAAAGATGGTAAAAGGTTTGGTAGGTTCGCGAATACGCCATGAACGCGCAACGCTTCGCTAGACTTGTCTCCACTATGATCATTGTCGAGCAAGCTCATACGATCTCTTGGCGTTCCACGTATTGGCTGCGCCGACAAGAATTTAAATTCGTTGCCATTCGCTTGTGTATGACTGAATAAGATGCCATCAAATGTGTTGATAGTATTGCGGTAGCGGTTTCTAGCAATCAGAGTGCGACTTCCCCAATCTTGCGTGAATCGACCCACTCGAACCTCGCTCGAGTTGGCGCTGCCAAATGTGTAGGCAACATTAGCCTGCAGCAAATCGAGAGCACTGACGTGTGAAGTGTTAAGCTGTGTGTCCCTGTCAGCTTGACCCTGCCGGGAATCCATCATCTCGACCTGAGCGCTAAAGCCATCTCGCTTGTACTGGGCGTCCAGCGTCGTGCGATAAAAGAAAGCTCCATCATTCGGACTAGCGCCGGCAAAGACATTGCCATCGTAGTGCTCGAACCGGGATTGATGCTCTCCACTTAGCGAGAAGCCGCCATCTAGCCCGAGAGCATCAGATAGGGTCCAGGGGCCATCGGCAGCAAGCAAGGAATTGCTGAACAATATAGTGGCGGACAGAACTAAGGATATTTTGGTCGAGCTAGCTGCTTTTGAGAACATATTATTGCCGTTTTTAGTTAGTAAGGCGCTGCCAATGCTACACCAGTCCTAGGCTGGGTTCACTTCACATTCCGATGTCGTTAAATAACTAAATTGGAGCGTCGAGGCAAATTACTTAGCCCATTAAATAGCGTATAGCCATGCCGGTAATGAGAACAGCCATTAAAGCAGGCATGTACCGCGTCATTGTGCCCAGTTCCTCATCAGTTTTTTCAGTGCTGTATTTCTCAATTAATGGAAGGCCAACGGCTAATACCAAAAAGAGTATGGCGAGAATGGATAGTAAGACAATCATTGAGTTGCACCTACAGCGTCGGAATCGGGAGTAGTCTTATTCTAAATGGAAAAAATCGGGTTTGCATTGAGTTCATCGAGCGAGCCGAGCTGTTGTATCTTTTCTCGGGATTGTACCCGCTTTTCGAACCGATACTAGCTAGAAGGCACCACGGACCCTGAGGCTGAAATCTATTCCGCTGCCGCTGCATTGACCCTCGATTTCTTCCAGTATATTGTCTGATATTCGTCCCACGAAACGAGTTCGGCGCCTACATCGGACATTGTTGCTAAAATTCTGAACATCGACGCGATAGGTGAGGCCGCGACTGTCTATGTATTCAGCAAAAAGGTTATAACGCGGGTCTCCTATCTCGAATTCAATATCATCTACGTCATAACGGAATAAGCCACCGTCTACGCGATCGAAGTTTTGCAATCCCCAATTGAATCTCCACTCGGGAATATCGTGCCGCAGGGTAAGCCTCCATTGACCACGAATGTAGGACTGAAAGCGGCGTTCAATGCCGAGAAATGGATCGGTAACTTGTGAGTCCTGCACTATAAAGGAGGGCGAAACTAATAGATTGGGCAGTCCGATCATGCCCATGCGAACACTTGCTTTCAGATCAAGGCCATACTCCGTGCCATCGCCGATATTTCCGTTCGCTGATTGCAGGTTGTCATCCGAGGATGACACATCGATGCGATCAATCACGTCCTGATGATCGGCATAGAACAGTTCCGCACTCATAACCCCCGCATCATCTGGCAGGCGATATTCTGTTTTAAAGCCGTAGCGCCATTGTGTTTGCTGGCGCAGACCGGCGTTGCCTGCCACTGTGTTGCGATCATTATCTTGGTCGTCATTGGCGGCAACAAAATCGGAAAAGTTAAGCTGATTTACCAAGCGCTCGATAGTGCCGCGAAGCTGTAGCGTAGGTGTCATATCGTATCGAAAATCTACTTTCGGCTTAATGAAATCGAAATTCCGCTTTCTGGTTACATCGCCGGTCTGGGAGATTTCCGATGTCTCGTAGACTAGCGTGGACTCCAAAGACATCTTTGGGCTGATCGTCCAATTATGAATGAGGAATGGCTCATAGCGGATTTCTTTGACCCGCGAGTTCGCGTTAGAGACACTCTGTGGAACTAGACCACCTACTGCGTCCGAGGTCGTGCCGGTTGTACTGAGCAATCCCAATGACAGCCGTGAATCGAGAATTGTCTCCGCACGCTCGAGGCCGAATTCTATATTTTGTTCAGAAAATATGTCCATCGTATAAGAGCCACGTGCAATACGCTCCTCCGTAAAGCTGTCGGTGTTCAGAAACAAATTTTTCTGGAAGACGGCATCATCTTGTAACTGATACCGCTCCCGCGTTGAATTCTGGCTATTCTTGTTGGCGATGCCCAGTAATTTGAACCGTGCGCCATTTGTTAATGTTAACTCGTAATCACCGCCAAGCTCCCAGTTGTCTCGGTCAGATGGGTTGTCTTCTTTCTCGCTGACAATGCTGTTAGGCGTAGTGCGTAAATTGTTAGTGATCCTATTCACCGTGGTGGGCGAATCCTGCACCGCATACAATGCGTTCATGCGTACGCTGCTATTTGAAGAGAAATCGTAGCCGAGATTAATGCTCAGCTCGTTGTTGTCCCGATCGTTAATACGGTGCTCGTGGATAATGTCGTTACGGGTGAAATCGCCCAAAATGCTGCGCTCGTGGGTCACGTTGTGGCTGTAGCGTGGGTTGCTGCGCAAGCTGAATAAGTAATCGAATTCACCGCTTTGTCCGCTCACTGCAACAGAGCCGGCGGGGATGAATTCTCTGTCCTGGGCCATAGTGGCAGTTGCGTCCCAAGAAATACTCTGGGACGCGAGTGCTTCGAACAACACTATATTGATCACTTGCCCACTGCCGCGAACATCAAGCTCGCCCGAAGTGCCGCGAATGATCTGTATCTCCTGCACCTGATCGGCGGCGATTCTGCTTAACAGGCCGCCAGCTTGATTGTTTTTACCAGCAGTACGCTTGCCGTCGATGAGGATATCCGTACCGCCGCTACCGCTGCCTAGACCTCGTCCACCGGCAGAAGGATTTCCTCCGCTACCACTAAAACCGCCCGAGCTGCTTGTGCTGGCCTGGCCAGGTATACGGTCAAGCATGTCCTGTGCAGTGCGTGGCCCCCACTGGCCAAAATAGCCCGCAGGATAAATCACTGTTGAGTCGTCGCCGGTTGTGTCCTGAGCGCTGGCTGCGAGTGGTAGCGCGAAAGCCAGGACCAAGGTCAATGGGAGCTTTGTCGTCAGACGAACTAGCTGATTCCAAGGAAGAACATGATAATGCATGGCTGAGTTCCGTAGCTGTGCTCTATTCTAAAGGGAGCGTTTCTAATTCGAAGGGGGATTATACGGACAAGCTGCCGACTTGACGTCCATCTGTTACAAAGAGTTATTAATTAGATAGCTTTCCTTGAGGCGGTAGGCACTCACATAGCGGGGACTTCGATCGCAGATACGCTGAAGCTTGATTCGTCCGCCTGAAGAAACCAATGGCGTTGGTTCTTGAGGAAATACCGAGTGCAAAAATTATTAGGTAGTAATACAGTTCAGGGCTGTTTTTAGGATCAAAGGGCGGGTCAAAAAAAGGGTCTATAAAAATAGCTTATACCCTTATGCTCTTTTGCTGTTGCAGGTTGCTACTTGGGCTTAGAGCCCGCGAAATAAATCAGCTACGCGATCTGACACTTCATTTGCATCTTTACGGCGCGCGCCGCGCAGCATATTCGCCATGCCGTAGTTTCCTTCGTGGCAGGCGTACTCATACAACTGAGACTCTACTTTAGTTAAGGGAACTATAGCGCTTAACTTTTCAGTGAAAGTAGCAGGGTCATCGATAGTGAATTCATAGTTGATGGTTCGTGGTCCGATTCGGGTAAATTGTTCTGTGAGTACTTTGTTTTTAGATGTGCCGAAGCCATCGAAGCTTTGTGTCAAACCATTAAAATTTTGCGTTACAACTACCAGCGTATCATTGTCCCAATGACCACGGGAGTCACCTGACCAAAGTCCTAGGCTCTCATCCAGAGTTGGACCTTTTTCAAGTTTAACTAGTCGAGCGTCATGCACCATCTCGGTCAGGATCACCAGATGATCTTTGTTCTGTACGATCTGCAAATTGTTGTTGTACACGCTGGGTAATAACGGCGGGCCGGAGTTAAAGCCAACTATGCAGCGCTCCGAAAGACCTCGATCCTCCGGACCATCTCGGCCAATGCCGCCGATGACAAACCTTACCGGGCGTTCTCCTGCAGCTTCTATTTCTCCGCCGGGTTGATTCTCTATGCCCTCCGCAAGCGGAGGGAAGCGACCATTTAGTGGAAATACGATAAGTGAAGTGCGCACGTTGCCTGCGCCGCGGATTTTCTCCATCCAGATGGTGTCATTGTAAAAAGCTTCAACACCGGACGCCGACCGCGTCGACGCATCTGTTGGTCCCAAGCTAAAGCGCTGACTCTGTAATGCTCGGATTTCATCACTGTTGAGAAATTGCTGCTCTCCGAATTCCTCGGGGCGTTGCATCGGGACATTGGATGAGAAATTCCAAACCCCTTGAAGGTCGGGTAGTCCCCACTGAGTGCGCGGAGCTTCATAGTTTTCGGCGGCCAGGCCCAGCTGGGAAGCCTGCAGGGAGAGCCACAATAGTAGTAACAGCGAACACTGTCTCTTCATCAGTTGTTTCATGAATTCAATTCCATGGCTGGGATATTGGTTGGCTGGCGCAGATTGGAGGCAATGGGGCAGGCAGGGCAGCAGTAGCTTCTGGAAATGGGGCCGGAATAATGAGATCGACGTTCTCTATCACAATTCATGGGGAGGTCGGCTATCAAGCATGATCTTATTTAGTTTATCTTGCGCGCGCTTCGTATCAGTCAAATCTTGTACTTCCAACATTTCGCATTTGTCTTCTACCATTTGAGTGATAGTTACCGGGTAGAATTTGCAGTCGTTGGGGCGGTCCATATAGATACCGCAGGTATAAATTTCTTTGTTGGGTGTTTTTCTCAACCAAGGACAACGATCCAATTGCTTGCCAGTGGCCGGGTCTGTCCAAATACCCCCGTCCTGCACATATTCGTATAGATCGGGCCTAAATGTTTCCCACAGCTGTATTTCCTCATCCGACACCGACAGACCATCGCCACCGTACTTCGTACAACACTTTCCGCACTGATTGCATTCTTTCAAGGGTAAGGCTCGCTTCCGGATATTTGTTGGTGAGCTTCTTCAATTGGAGAGTAACAACCACGCAGGTGCTGATCGATGTGAAGGTTATTTGTTGGGCTTCGATCATGGACTATAATCGCTGCAAATTGTAGTCATGCTAACCGCAATTCATTAGAATCACTGTGATACTCAAAAAAGGCGGCCCAAAACAGGGGAAACACCATTGAGTTACGCCATGGCACAGCCACCGCCCAAGGACCCTAACAAATATGTGCCGGGGCTGGGTGATCTCATGGAATCTCTGCAGGTGCAGCATGGCAAGCTATGGTTTGCGGGTTCGGCGCAGAACTGGCCGCTGGCACCCTATGCAGTGGACTCTGTTAAAGAGGGGATTGCGGACATGATAGTCCTGCGTCCACGCTACAAGAGGGAATCCATTGTTGAGATTCTTACCCTGTTTACCGCCAAACCATTGCAGGATCTTCAAGAAGCAGTTGAAGCAAAGGACAGTTCACTATTTATGCAGGCTTATGATTCGCTTACCTCAGGCTGCAATACCTTCCATAACAATCACGAGTATGGATTTATTGCTATTCAGCGACCGACGGCTTCCGCCTTTACTAATTTGCGCTATCGGCCCTAAGTCGTGTCAGAACCCTGAGAGAGGTGCGACCTGAGTAAGGAAGCAAGCAGAACGCAATTTCTACGAGTGCTAGGTCGCCGAGAGGTATTGGCTCTGGCCTTCGGTGCCATGATCGGCTGGAGCTGGGTAGTGTTGTCAGGTGCGTGGATCAGCTCGGCAGGCACACTCGGTGCAATTGTAGCGTTTCTCGTCGGCGGCGCAGCGATATTACTAATTGGTCTTACCTATGCAGAGCTTGCCTCGGCTTTACCTTTTGCCGGCGGCGAACATGTTTACAGTAAGCGCGCGCTAGGCTCCGGTGCTTCCTTTATTTGCACCTGGGGGATCATCCTCGGCTACGTCTCTGTTGTAACTTTCGAGGCAGTGGCTCTGCCAACTGTTCTGGATTCATTAATGCCGGGCCTTGATAAGGTTTTCCTTTGGCAAATTGCCGGTTGGGATGTTTATCTGTCCTGGGTATTAGTAGGCGTAGCCGGCTCCGTGACTATGACCGTTCTCAACGTGATAGGCGTGCGCATGGTAGCGCTGGTGCAAAGCGTGGTCGTCTTGGCTATTTTGCTTGTAGGGGTGTTGTTTGTTAGCGGAGCTCTGTTCACTGGAGACATTAGCAATATGCAGCCCTTGTTTAAGGATGGTGTCTCAGGAATTACATTGGTGTTGGTAATGGTTCCGTTTATGTTTGTAGGCTTCGATACCATTCCCCAGGCCGCCGAGGAAATAGACCTACCGTTTAAAGATATTGGCGCAGTATTAATGATCTCCGTAGCGATGGCTATCGTGTGGTATGGCTTTATCATACTAGGGGTTGGTCTGGTTCTGGACGAGGCTGCAATTAATTCCTCTAAAGTGGTGACCGCAGCTGCCAATACCGCCATCTACGGCGAGGCAGGTGGTACGGTGTTATTGATTGCCGGTCTCGCCGGCATTATTACCAGCTGGAATGCCTTCATTCTCGGAGGCAGCCGCGCTATTTATGCCTTAGCCCACGGGGGTTTATTGCCAGAATTTCTTGGTGAGCTTCATCCGAAATATCACACACCGAAAAATGGGATCCTGTTGATTGGTGCACTGTCTATTATCGGTCCCTTCTTTGGTCGGCCAGCACTGGTCTGGGTTGTCGACGCGGGCGGTCTTGGTATTGTGATTGCCTACGGCATGGTGGCCTGGTCATTTTTGATATTACGCAAGAAGGAGCCAGAACTGGAAAGACCCTATAAAGTACATTATGGTAAATTCGTAGGCACCTCGGCATTAGTGTTATCGATTGGTCTGGGCCTGCTCTATTTGCCTGGGAGCCCCGCAGCATTGATCTGGCCCCAGGAATGGGGAATCGTCTTGGTGTGGACTATTCTTGGGGGGATTCTGTATGGATTTGCACACAAAAGAGGAGGAGGGGAAACAGGGTGAACTGCCAACTAAATAAGTCCATCCTCGTTCGGGCTTCTTACCTTCGCAAATTTTTCTGTGAAAATGATCTGATCCAATAAAAATATAAGGCACCACAATGACACTCAGATTCTACAAGTGTGTTCTATTAGCATTACTATTTTTCTCAGCAACAACCGTCTTAGCCCAAGGGGCAGACGATTCTAGTCTGATGACGTATGACCTAGCCACTGTAGCTATGGAGGCATCCGAAGCTTACGCCCGAAATCAGAAATGGAACGTCACGATTCTAATAACGGACCAAAATAACAATCCGGTGATGCTACGGCGTATCGATGGAGCCGGAGCACGTACTTTCGCCTTTGTCATCTCTAAAGCGTTAGTAGTGACCCAAACCGGTCTGACTTCTGCGGAATATGGAAATCGAGTTGAAGCAGGAGACATCGAAGCAATAGAAGGTGGTGTCACATTTGCAGGAGGCGTGCCGGTTTATAGGGATGGTCAGCTAATCGGCGCAATCGCAACAAGCGGGGTCAGGGCTGCGCAGGATGAAGAAGTGTCTCTGGTAGGAGTTGAGACCATAGGCAATTCATCTAACTAGTACAAAAGGGGTAGATTTATTTTCCGGCATCACGTTACAGAAATAAATCGCCTCTCTTGGTATTTTGTTATTGTTGCTTAAGTTTAAGTTTGTCTGCTTTGGTTAGCTTGCTTGCTACATTATTATATGAGCCTTCAGCCAGATCTGTAAGTATTCCATCGGGCAACTCACCGGTGAGACAAATCGTTATCCCGTGTTTTTTGTTCATGTGATAACCACGTATGACTGACCCAAATTAGTTCACCAAAACCTCTCCGCAAGCCGGCGCGCATTTAAGCGTAATTCGTGCAGGCTT
This sequence comes from uncultured Pseudomonadales bacterium, assembly GCA_949372635.1. Classification (GTDB taxonomy): domain Bacteria; phylum Pseudomonadota; class Gammaproteobacteria; order Pseudomonadales; family Pseudohongiellaceae; genus UBA9145. The sequence goes on along the minus strand of CASIAB010000002.1, from coordinate 82,439 downwards.
GTCTTTTTGCGACACTAAAGCAAAATTTTCCTCCTATAACCTTAAACACTTATGCGTCGGGTCCAAAGAGATCGTCCTCTTCCGAACCTTTAAGCTCGCTGACGTATTTCTCTAGTGCATTTTCCTTCACAGGGGTGCATTTGCACTATCTTTGCTCTGCCTCTAGCCTACGTGCGCCAGCTAGAGTGCCTGGCATGGAGTAATTACCTTCGTGGCATGCGTACTCATAGAGATGGCCATCTGAGGTATGAAAGCTAAGCTCTGCGGTCCACGGTTGGCTGTATAGGTCAGAATCTTCCACGGTAAATCGGTAAACAATTTCAGAGTCAGAGTAACGAATAAAGCGTTCAGTAACTTTGCCATTTTTTGTAATAGCTGTAGAGCTTTGCTGCATTTGCTGAGGGTTAACATTGATAGTTTCTACTACCAGAGCATCGCCTTCATACCAGCCAACAGAGTCTCCCATGTATTGCTGCAAGACTCCGGGCCGGCGATGGGCACGGGCCTCTTCTGCCGAGTCAAAGGTAGGAATGATTCGCGCATCGTGCATTTGTTCCACGTCGATCATCACGTAATCATCAGTTTGAACAAATTGATATGTGTTGTTATAGAGTCCACTTTGCATCGCTGGACCTGCTTTACCTTCAGATAAAATACAACGCTCCGATAGTGGAAGGGCCTCGGGGCCGTCCGCGTTACCGATGCCTGTCAGGTATCGGCTGCCGAAGCTAGTGCGCTGATAATCTGTGGTAGGATTTTCCAGGCGCGGGACCTGACCGTCCTCCGGGTTAATTATGTAAGAAGTACGGTACTCGCCCTTGACCAGAGCCAGGTTGGAGCCGGGGTCGACCCAAAAATTATTGTACGCCCTGCTGCCGAAGTCATCAGCGGCCGCGGCAGGCGTGTTATTGACACCATCACCTTCATCAAAGCCACCCTCAATACCGCCAATTGGTACCCGAGCTGCCATAACTGCTGCTTCTTCCGCCGACACGACAAGGGTTTCTGCGCCGTCCCGGCGAGTGAGATTGGTTAGCGATGCATTACTCCAGACGCCTCCCAGATCAGGCCGTGCGGTGTCCTGAGCCTGCGTGGTTGACCATGCTATAGCGGTGCACAGTAGCAAGCTTCCAATTTGAACAGGGTATTTCAGCAAAATTCTCATATGTTAGGTCCTTGGGTTTCTACCATCGGTGAATTCCGGATGCAGTGACTTAAATGGCTTCCTGTCCCTTTTAATTATCTATTCATTTATTTCCTGACATCGCAAAAATTAGCGCGTTTAGACAACTTATTTAGTATTAGAAAAAAATGTCCAACTTCAAAACAGCAATTCCTTGTTAGCACTGAACTAATCAAAGGATCTCGAAGATAAACGCTCCAAACGCTGCAGTGGGAATGTCATTGCTGTGTACCGCACCTCTCGAGATAAAATGCACATTCGCTTGGATATCAGCATCAAACCAGACTACTACTGCATCATTGCCATGATAATGCGCTGGGTCGACAGTGCTTGAAAAGTACTCATCGTATTCCCACACTTTAATTCTCTTGTTTGAGCGGCGCTCCAGCGGAGAATCATGCGGGAACTGAGGCAGTAATGAATTTGCTTCTATTGCGCCAGTAACCGGACGTTTGATCTGAATAAAAACGGCACGAAGTGGTTCATCACTAATGCCGGACTCAGTGTGCGTCACACCGGCAAGCTGAAACGAAATGTTCCAAGCGTCTGTATGGACCTCGCGAGCCTCACCCTCAGTCGAGGTAATTATCCTGTCACCCGGACTGTAGTACACGCCAGTATGGTCATAGCGATGACGGTGGATGGGGTAGTCTTGTTTCAGCCAACTAATATCCCAAACGATGACGTGCTTGTTCTCCAGCATTTTGATAGCCCCGTCACGAGGATAGGCAGGCGGCGCATCCACTTGGCCCTGAGCCATTGGGATAGTACATATGAACAGAAGCAGTGCGAGTTTTCTCATAGTCAACTAGTTCAAAGCTGGTAAAAAGACCGTTAAAAAAGTACTAAAGTAAAAATACAGTAAATTTGCTAGAAAGGCGCAGAGTTATTTTACTGAATGATGGCACGGTGCCATAGAGGAGCGGATAGACCTAACATGTCTCCACGTCTGCTCTGGCCTCCAACCCCCATTAGTATTGCCAAAGTTCGGCGATCGAACTACTCTAATCCTTTAATTCAACCGGCCATTAAATAAGTTGAAACACGCTTCTCACATTCTGCACATGTTCACGCTTTCACTGTTGTTGCTAGTCTGCGCTCTGGCTCTCCCCGTTGCGGCTCAGGATCGTTTAGTCACTTTGGTTGGCGATGGCAGCGTGATGCTGCGCTCGCCAAGTGGTGAGACGCTGGTGAGTCTCAACCCCGATATACCTTTGGTGCCGGCGTCTATTCTTAAGATCCCGCTAGCGCAGGTGGCTCTGAGCACGCTTGGTGAAGATTTCCGCTTCGAGACTCATTTTTATCGCAATGGCAGTGGAGACCTTTTGATCCGGGGCTTAGGCGACCCATTTCTGGTGTCTGAGGAGATTGCCCGTATTGCCAATACTCTCGGCCGGCGCGGACTGCAGCAGATTCGCCGACTAGTCATGGACGACTCCGCCTTCGAACCGAATTCCGACCTACCCATTGAGAGCGGAAGTGATCAGCCCTACGCTGCTCGCAATAGTGCCTTGGCTGTAAATTTCAACACGGTGAACCTGACATGGACAACAGACGGTAAACTGGTTACGGGCGAGGCACAGACTCCCTTAACAGCGCTTGCTCGCGAACTAGGCGAGCAGCTTTCCCAAGGCGAACCACAACGGATCAATCTGGGTGATGACCCAGCCGCTGGCTTGCGACAGGTTCAACAACTATTTCGGCACTTTTTTATAGACTCAGGCATCACCGTATCCGATGCGGACTTTCATCAACAAGCTGTGACAGACGAGTGGACACTTTTTTATAGCCATCGCAGTTCGCAATCCCTGCGCGATAACCTAGATGGCATGCTGCGTTACTCCAACAACTTCATCGCCAATCAGCTTTTTTTAACACTCGGGGCACAAACCAGCGGCTACCCAGCCACGATCGAGGCTGCGCGTGCTGCACTGCAGCAACAGCTCGCAGAACTATACGGAGATAGTTTTGGAAGCGACCCACAGTCTCTGCTTATGTTGGAGGGCTCAGGCCTATCCCGTACCCAGCGCATTAGTGCAGCTGGCATGATGCGTATTCTCGAAGTCTTTAAGCCCTATTTCGATCTGCTAGAAGAGGTGGACGGAGTGCTACGTAAGAGTGGCACTTTGACTGGTGTTTACAATTTCGCCGGCTACATCCGCGGACCCGATGGCCTGTATCCGTTCGTGATTCTAACTAACCAAACGGTTAACAACCGCGCAGAGATTCTGCAGCTTCTGCAACGGCAGTTTTAATTCAGGCCAGAACCGTTGATAGCGGTGTATGACTTGAGCAAGAAAGCAAGAAAACGCAATTTCAATGAATACTAGCCCGCTGAGAGATATTGGTATTAGCATCCCAACACGCTTCTGCGAGTTCGACTATTCTTTTTTGAGTTTCGCGCAGTAGAAAACAATACTGTCAGTGCCCGGTGATGAATAACAGTACTCAAAACTGTTGTTGTTTTCGAACCAGGGCTGGCCATGACCGCCTAGAGAGGCGATAAATATCTCTTCACGGCCGGTTGATCGAACTGAGCCATAGACGTGAATGGGTTTAACTCAGCGGGCCATTGTCGAGAGCTGTGAAGAGCCAATGAATACCTCACCTTCTTGCGCGATTATCGTTAACTCTAAATCAGCTTCGTTGATTACTACACCGCCTGCGACCAAGTCATCAGAACGTAGATTAGGAGAGGTAACGATACGCATATGCCCCTTCCACAGACCCGTCATTTCGCGACACCTCTGTGCATTCAGAGAGTGAGGTAGGATTAATACAAGAATAAAAAAAAATTTGCGAATCGTAAACATTTTTTGACCCCCTACAAGTTAAACTATAGGTTGGGTAACTCAGGACTGCGCCCAAATGATACGTATGCCTTCAGTTTAGGCTCTTAGCGGTTTTTAATCTAAGCAATTAGGCGTGTTTTCTAGTGTGGCTCAGAGTCCCAGCACTGCCACGGCAACATTAGAAATACAACTCTGCCTTTATGGCAGCGATAAAAGAATATCTGGCGCGATAGAAAATTTCTAAAACATGAGGTAGGGTGGATCTCAAAGACTTTTAAATAACAAGAAGAGAGCTGTTCTTTTCAAGGAAACCAGTCCCTAGGAGCCCGCCGATGTTTGATCATACTCCGCGAATAAAATGCTATAAGTATCTCGTCTGTTTCGCTCTATTTCTTTCCCTGCCGCTCAATTCTCTAGCGCAAGACGACTTTGTGCCAGTAACCGACGCGATGTTACAAAATCCTGCAGATAGCGATTGGTTAATGTGGCGCAGAACCCTAGATAGTTGGGGCTACAGCCCACTAGATCAAATAGATCGCAGCAACGTAGATCAATTACGCATGGTGTGGACTCGCGATTTAGAGATCGGAACCGGCGAAATAACACCCTTGGCTTATAACGGTATTTTGTATATACCTCAGGCTAGCGATGTTATTCAGGCGGTAGATGCCGAGTCCGGAGATCTCATCTGGGAATATCGCCGTGATATTCCAGACGATCTCTATGAGATGGTCGGAGGCAATGCCCGTAATAACCGTAATCTAGCGATTTACGAAAACCTCATTATTAATACCAGCGATGACAATTTTGTTTTCGCTCTGGATGCCCTCACCGGTGAAATGGTTTGGGAAACGAAAATTTTTGACTATAAAGTCAACTCTGCCACGCACAGTTCCGGCCCCATCATCGCCGACGGTAGAGTCATTTCTGGTCGTAGCTGCCGGCCATGGGGTGGCCCCAATGCTTGCGTCATTACGGCACACGATGCCAGCACCGGTGCAGAGTTATGGCGACGCCGATTAATACCGGCGCCAGGCGAACCGGGCGACGAAACTTGGGGAGATGTGCCTTTCGATCAGCGGCAGCATGTTGGCTCGTGGATGGTGCCCAGCTACGACCCCGAGCTTAAGCTCATCATTCTTGGTACTTCTGTCACCTCTCCGGCACCGAAGTTTTACCTCGGTGGTGTGGACAACAAGCATCTTTTTCATAATTCGACTATGGCCTTGGAAGTAGATACCGGAGAGATGCGCTGGTACTACCAGCACTTGAATGATCACTGGGATTTAGATCACCCCTTCGAAAGGTTATTAGTTGAAACCCGAGTGGCACCCGACCCTGATGCGGTGACGTGGATAAATCCGGACCTTGATTTCGGTGAAGTCCGCAAAGTTATTACTGGCATTCCGGGTAAGACCGGTGTCGTTTACACGCTGGATCGAGCTACCGGTGAATTTCTCTGGGCGACTCCTACTGTTCATCAAAACGTTATTCAAGAGATTGATGGTGCAACAGGCGCCGTCACTGAAAATCCCGAAGTGATATTCCGTGAATCGGAACAAGTGGTTTTCGTTTGTCCGACGTGGACCGGCGGCAAAGATTGGGAAGCGGGGGCATATAGCCCACTGACCAATACCATGTATTACCCACTTAGAAATACGTGCGCCAATATGATGGCCACTGCAAACTTTGAAAGTGAGACTGCCCAAGCGTTAACTACGGGTGGCCAAGGCGGCTTGGCTATCTATTCATTGGCGGCTCGCCATCAGTTAACTCCGGGCACAGAGAACCTTGGAACAGTCCGTGCCATCTCGGCGGAGACAGGTAAGACTGAATGGCTCTATGAACAGCGTGCAGGCACCATGTCACTAGTCGCTACTGGCGGTGGACTTATCTTCGGTGGCGATTCCAATGGCCGCTTTCGCGCCCATGACCAAGACACTGGCGAGATCCTGTGGGAAGTTAATCTTGGCTCTTCTGTTAGTGGCTATCCGATTACCTTTGCCGTCGATGAGAAACAATATGTCGCGGTTAATACTGGCAGTGGACAAGTAAACCTGACGCCGGAATTACGCCCAAGTCGCGGTGCTAATGTTTATGTGTTTGCTTTGCCATAATGACTGATACTATTTAGGAACATAACTCATGTATGTAACTCTCCCGGGTCTCTTTGCTTCCTGTTAATCTGCTTCTCGATCCCAAAGCTTTCTCGTCATCACGCCCGTAGCATTTTCGATGACCTCCATCGCATCTAAGATAAGGTCTTCTCGCCATTTCTGACCAATCAGCTGTATTCCCGATGGCAGGCCTTCCACCAGGTCTACTGGCACAACGCCCGCAGGCATGCCCAGATAATTCACGCCGTAACTGTAGATGGAGGAATCAAAAAGATCTTTAACACCTTCGAAGGTTTCATCAAAGTCACTGGCATAGCCTGGCCGCATTAAGAAAGGAGTCAATATCAGTGGATAGTCTGCCAATAAAAGATTCCATTCGCGGACCATACGAGTACGTTCAGCAATACCGAATAAGTAACCCTCGGCATCCACCATGTCTTCCAGTTTGTAATAACAACCGAAAATTTGCTTGATGATCTCGCTACCGTGTTCGTTGAACACAGGTTCAAGAGTCTTCTTCATTTCGAAATTGGTTACCTGAAGCCATGCTTTAGCAGCTTCGGCAATGGGAGGAGTCTCAATCTCCTCTACCTGGTAACCCGCTTCTTCAAGTATGGACGCGGCTCTGTCTAAGTTGGCAAGAATGCCATCGTGAATGGGATAACCGTGGGCTTCACGGCTAAAGCCAATTTTCGATAACCCCGAGCCTGGCTGACTAAAAGGCATCGGAACATGCCAGGGGTCGCGAGGGTCATGTCCAATCAACACTTGTGTCGCGAGTCTCACATCTTTTATTTCGCGACAAATGGCTCCTTGCACTGACATGAGTTGTGCCAGCATGCCGCGCTCAGCTTTTGCAGAAGGAAGATAAGCTGGCACCCGTCCCAGCCCTGGCTTAAGCGTACTCACACCGCAGGCTGTGGCGGGGTAGCGCAGCGAACCTGCAATATCATTTCCGTGATGAATGGCTCCAAAACCCGATGCAGCAGATGCAGCAGCTCCCCCAGAAGATCCGCCGGGCGACATTTCTAAATTCCAAGGATTCCGTGTGAGGCCATACAGCGGATTATCCGTAGTCAAGCGCATGGACATTTCTGGCGTATTGGTGCGACCGACAATGATGGCGCCAGCGTTCAATAGATTTTGTACGATGGGTGAATTGTCTGGTGCGATGACATCTTTGAATGCCTCCATTCCGTTGGTAGTTGGCCTCCCTTTAGTATCGACATTCACTTTGATGGTTACGGGCACTCCGTGCAAGAGTCCTAATTTCCTGCCACTTGCTACCGCGTTATCGGCTTTTTCCGATGCCAATAGCGCCTGCTCTTCCATAGGGTCGACGATGGCATTTAGTTCGGGGTTTTTTTGTGCCACGCGCTCAAGTACTGATTCAACAACAGCGGCTGAGGTAAAACTTCCATCACGAATACCCGCTGCCTGATCGGTGGCGCTGAGTTGCCAAAGTGGTGTCATGCGATACTCCATTTTCGAATTCGACTACTGGAAAGAAAGGAACAGATTAAAATACAACAGATAATAGAAACTGTGAAGCTTGCCTTGCCATTCTATAACGGCAATCCATAGCGCTAATCAAGAGGCTCACCTCGCACCATTTAGTTGTTAAACTGTTGGTGTCAGCCTGAGCTTCTCTGACCATCCAGCTCCCTAGTCGCTAATACTTGTAGCATCTAGCGGGAATAGTTCAGGAAAATATTTACGGATCTTGAGGATAAATGAAATGAAAAAGCTAGTAACAACGATTACCCTGCTCTGCTTTTGTGTGGCCGTAAATGGATGCGCAGTAGATCAACAAATCCAGACGTTAAGATCAGGAGTGCTTACCGTTGCAGTGACATCGAGCGCCCCCACTAATCAGTATGACTCGCAGCTCTGGATCAGGCAGTATGTCGAGCAGTTTGCTGCCGAACAGGAACTAGAGATTTCTTGGGTTGTCGTTCCTTTTAATGAATCGTGGCTACTAGCTAGCACAGATGAAGTCGATTTAGTCGCAACCAATGTGGCGAATTTTCCAGACCGTGCCCATCCAGGAGCGACATTTTCCGCGGCGTTTCTTTACGAGCGAAGGGCGTTGCGTATTAATCCTGCAGACCAGGAACGCTATGAACACATTAGCGATTTCATTGGAAAGACCGTCGGGGTCGTTGTAGGAATGGCGGCTGAGCGCGATGTTAATCGTCGCGCACCAGATGGAGTTATCGTCAGAACGACCGATACTTTCGCTCAGCTTTACGCAGATTTCGATATCGGGGAGCTCGATGCCATCGCTGAGGCTGAATATTATGCGCTCGATGGTCAAATTATTCCGTCACACGGCGAAGAAATAATTCTGATCGATCACCATGACCTTACGCCGGGGCAGCGCGAAGAGTCAGTTTTCGTCGTTTCCAATAATAGCCAAAACCTGCTTTCCGCAGTGAATGCTTTTATTGACCAAACCAAATTTCCACTCAAGTAGGAAATGGGACTAGATAAATCGTGGACAGACCACGTTTTTAGTCCATTAACTTACAGCGACTTCAATCCAAATCCAGTTCGTGTGTAAAATGCAGCCAGTAACAACGAAAATATCCAGCCAGTCATACAAAACACTGCCCATGGCATGTACTCCACAGTAGGCACACCAAGAGTTGTTGCCATAAAGATAGCTGATACGGTCCAAGGCAGTAGTGGTTCGAGAATTGTCACTGAGTCTTCTAGTGAACGAGAGAGGTTCTCAGGGGCTAATCCTCGATCGCGATAGCTATCCTGAAACAAACCACCGACGATTAGTGCCGTGACACCGCCGTGGCTGGTCAGTGCAATCATCGTGGCACCTGATGCCAGCGTTGCTGCGATTAGACCAAATACAGATTGCACACGCTCGAGCATCGTTTGCAGCAGTTTGTCCAGCGCGCCAGACACATTCATACCGGCGGCAAGCAGAAACGCCGCAACAATGATGATGAGTGTGGTCGACATCGAGTTGACGCCGCCTCGGTTTAACAAGGTTTGGAGCATGTCACTAGGCGCATTCGTCATCGTGTCGATCATGCTCACATTGAACCCTGAGGTTGCGCTTAAGATTGCATTGTAGGCACTGAATCCGTGCATACTGATTCCAACTGCCATTGCGGTAACTGAGGAAACTATCATTACCAGGGCTGCTGGTTTGCGATTAAATGTGCCGAGAATGACTATTATCGCGGGTATAAATACGAGCCAACTCACGGTGTAGGTCTGCTCGATTTCGCGAAGAATAGGGTAATCGATATCTGATCCTGTCGCTGAGTCACTGTCTGCCATTGTGCCGGCAGCAAAGTAAACCAGCATGGCAACTAAAAAAGATGGCCCTGCCGTGTAGACCATATTACGAATGTGATCATAAAGATTAGCATTGGCGCTGATAGCGCAGATGTTGGTCTGGTCAGACAAGGGTGAGAGTTTGTCTCCGAAATAAGCACCGGAAACTACTGCCCCTGCAGTTGCGGCTAACGGTGCGCCGATTGCAGCAGCTACTCCCATTAGCGCGACACCGATTGTGCCCGCCGCTGCCCATGATGAGCCGGTTAGGGACATCATCGCAGTCACTAGAAACGCAGTGATGATCATGTACTGCGGATCGATCAACTGCACTCCATAATAGATCAACATTGGTATGGTGCCACTGAACATCCACGTACCAATCAACATTCCGATCGACAACAAGATCAGAATAACCGGCAGTACTGATGCAATTTTTCCGCCTGTCGTTCGTTGAATAGCATCCCAGTCATGACCATGCCGTGCTGCGATAACACCGGCCACGGCGCCAGCGATGAGCATCACGAGTACCAACAACTCCGTGCCCATTGGGAAGAAAAATCCGCCAATCACAAGACAAGCCAGCATGGTGAGAAGCGGCAGTGCTGCTTCAAAAAGGGAAATGGGTTTACGCATTGGAGGTATCGCTAGACAGCGCCGAGGCAAGTGCCGCATGGAGGTCTTGCCAAAGATCTTTTGGATCATCGAGCCCCACGAATAAGCGAATGAGTCTGGTTGGAACGCCAAAGTCTATCGCTGCACTCGGTGACCCTGCCTGATTGATAGAAACTTCTGCCGGCATAATCAGGCTTTCGTACCCACCCCAACTGACACCAAGCCGAAATAAGTCCAATGAATTGCAAAAGGCCGGTATGTTGATCGAATTATCAACTTCAAAGCTGAATAGACCACCATAGCCACTCAATAAGGAGTGGGGCGCGGGACTAAGACCCGGGTGGTGCACTGCGGTTACGGTCGGATGATCGGAAATGCGCTTTGCTATCATCAGCGCACTCTCCTGATGACGTTGCAGGCGCAGCGGCAGCGTTCGCAATCCGCGTAACAACAACGCCGCTTCGGATGCCGATAACTTGGCACCGAGATAGGGCGTTGTCTCATTGACCAATTTATCGATTAGTGCGCCGTTACCGACCAACAAGCCGGCGACGGTGTCGCTATGTCCAGAGATGTACTTTGAAGCGGAGTGGACAACTAGATCGATCCCAGACTTAAGCGGCTGCTGAAAAATCGGCGTTGCCCAGCTGTTGTCGATTATCGTGGTGACATCAGCAGCCTTTGCAAGCGCCGCGATTCTGGTGAGGTCTTGCTCTTCAAACAGCAGGGTTGTAGGGCTCTCGAGAAAGAGAAGTTTGGCACCGGGCAAGGCGCTTTCGATTGCAAGAAGGTCAGTGCCGTCAACGAATTCCGTCGTAACTTCAAATCGGGCACAGATTACCTGCAACAAGCGGTAGGTATCAGGATAACAATGCTTAACGCAGACAACTCGATCGCCTGTTTTGACTAAGCCGAGTATTGCGTTACTGATTGCCGCAATCCCGCTTGAGAATGCCAGGGCTTTTTCACCGCCTTCTAATAGGCAGATCTTCTCCAGCAGCACAGACACAGTAGGATTATCAATGCGAGAGTAGACAGCATGATCTGTTTCACCCCTAAAGCGGTCGACCATTGCTTGATAGGAATCGAAAGTAAAAAGTGACGTTTGGTAAATCGGCGGAGCTAAAGCGCCTTTGGAGTGACGCTCGTCATGCAGAAGCAATGTATCAATAGACCGTCGCATGTTCTTGTCTGTCATGTGTCTGCTCTTGATTAACTAAAACTAAGGGGTCAGAGTAAAAATACAGTAGTTTTTCGCTAGAGGGAATTTTTCAATTACTCTGAGTCTTTGTCAATTGCGCTGACTAATCAAGTAGGTGCGCCGCGCTAAATTTATAAATGGGCTCGGAGTAAAACTACAGTTGTTTATGGATCTTAGAGGTTTGCTAACAACAAGAAAGTCGATTACCTAAAAAACAAAAAGGGACTAATTTATTCTCCAAAAATAAATTAGTCCCTTTCTATAGAACCGCACTATCTAGACCGATTCCCAGGCCTAGTAAGGATAGCCCTCAAGCCGTGGCTGGCCAGGTAGCCAATCGGGAACCTGCTCCCAATTAGTGCGATTTGGCATTTGAATCTGCGGCAGAGTTATCTCGTTGAGTTCAGTGCCATCTTCAACCACGTCGTTTAGGAAAAACAGGTAGGCGGTCAACGAGTACACTTCATCCGCGGTTAAGGTGCCTTCAGCGCCGAGGGGCATGGCGCGATTGATAAAATCCCACACCGTCGTTGCATAGGGTGAGCGAATCGGTAGTACACGGCCGTAATCCCAAGGGTCCGCATTCGGTCCAGCATCGCGCTTGATTAAGCGCGGCGCGATCCCGCCATTACCGAGCGTACCGTGACAACCCGCACAGCCTTTTGAGAGATACAGCTCCGAACCCATATCTACTGAACCATTACCTACAGGCAGTTCTTCGCCTTTAGGGCCGATGGCAATATCCCATAGACGTATTTCGTTGTCAGTAGGCGTTCTGCCAACACCGTACAAAGGCGATTGCGCCTGCACGGAAACCACGCCTACTAACAGTATTGGCACCAGTAGCAGAGTTCGAAGAGTTTTCAAAGCAGTCCATTGCTTAGCTGATCGCATTGTGAACGCCCCCGTCGCTAGCTACCCGCCAAGGTTGAATGGAATTGTCCTGTCCTTTCACAAAAGTGGCACGCTCGCCATCTGTGCTCCAGAAATCCAATGCTTGCTGACGCGAAGGCTGTATCTGACCGATCTCATCGATGCAGCGTGATTGCAGCTCGCACTCGGCGCCATCCCAATCCCACTCGAAGCTAAAACGCGTATGTGCCATTGGCTCTGCCGTACCGCGAATGTTAGCGTCTTTCCAGCTGCGACCGCCGTCGGTAGAAATTTCAACGCGGCTTACGCGTCCGCCGCCAGACCAGGCCAAACCGCCGATCTCATAGAAGCCAGGGCCAGGTAATTGCTGCCCGCCGGAGGGATAAGTGATAACCGATTTAGGACCAATCTGATAACCTAACGCGGCGTTAACTGGATCACGAGTCAAATGACCGAAATCGTTGTAGGTCATGTAATACTCATCCACCACTTTGATCCGCCGCAGCCATTTCACGTTAAAGATGCCTTCGAAGCCGGGTGCCAGTAGACGTAACGGGAAGCCTTGCTGAGGGCGCACTGGCTCACCATTCATGCCGTAGCACAATAAACAATCATCCATGGCCTTCGCCATAGGAATGCTCGACGCGCCTTTCACTTCCTCAACGCCTTCCGCCACAACCCAGTCCGCATCGGCGTGCACGCCAGCTTCTTTCAATACAGTAGACAGAAGTACTCCAGTCCATTCGGCGTTGCTAGTCATCCCATGAGTTTCTTGGATAGTCGTGTGGCTACTGCGCGAACGATTACCCGCGCATTCGATGAAATGCTTGCGAGTCACAGAGGGCATGCGCTTCAAATCCTCCATACTGAACACGATGGGGTTATCCACCATGCCGTGAATCATTAGCCGATGCTCATCCGGATCGATGTCCGGCACAAAGGAACCACGCGTAGTGCCCATGTAGTGTAGCGAGGAGGGGGTGATTTCACCCACCGAATCCTGCAGTGGGGTAGCGATATGAAAGTCCAGGCCAAAGGCATCAGGAGACTCCCGCCCACCATGGGGAATTCGCACCGAATCCACGAAGCGGGAGCGTGAGCCATAGGCAGTCATCTCGTTAGAACCCCGTATAAAAGCCCCTGGTTCAGGCGCTACCGGCGTATGTTCATGATCCTGGCCAAGAGCCGGCTTTACCGCTCCTAAGCCCACAGCGCCGGCTACAGCAGCGCTACGCTTGAGAAATTCCCGTCGATCAGTCTTTTTTTGACTCATTGTTCTTTCCTTATTAGTGCCTTCCATAGCTGTTTCAGATGAGGTTGATTGAGTGTCTCTCTAAGTTTGGGAAAAGTAAATGAGAATAGGCCAGAGGATACATAAAAACTGGATGTAAAGGCTTGGTCGATTAAACTCTCTAGCGGGCATCGCCATTTTATAATACGGGGGTCGAGCGCCGGCAACTACGTGAAAAACGTGATGAGTTTATTTTGCAAGGCGCAGAGCAAGACTGATATAAAGAACAAGCCTATTTGACCCAAGCAGAAGAGATTAATAGAGATGATATATAGCAATGACAGCACTCTTGCCACACGCCTTAGAAAAGAGTTGCAGGGTGAGGTGATGTTCGATGATTTTAGCTGCGGGCGTTACAGCACGGATGCATCTATTTATCAGATACAGCCTCTTGGGGTTACGGTTCCGAAAACAGAGCAGGATGTACAAATTGCCCTTCAGATAGCGGTAGAGGAAGGTATCCCGGTGCTACCCAGAGGGGCTGGCACTTCCCAAACTGGCCAGGCAATCGGTGAAGCGCTGATCCTTGATACTACCAAGCACCTTAATGGGCTTCTTGAGTTTGACTCTGAGGCTCGCACAGCTTGTGTTCAACCCGGCATGGTGTTGGATCATCTAAATCGCTTCCTCAAACCCCACGGACTGTTCTATCCAGTGGATGTCTCTACAGGCAATCGCGCAACTCTGGGAGGAATGACCGGGAACAATAGCTGTGGATCTCGTTCTATTCGCTACGGCAATATGGTTCACAATGTTCAGGCAATAGACGGCCTGCTAGCGGATGGCAGTCAGATGCATTTTAAGACGCTGAATGATCGTCAACTCCCTGATGAAGATCCGGCTCAAATTGAATTACTTAAAAAAATGCTGGATCTTGGTGACAGGGAGGCGCAAGAAATTGCACAGCGCTTTCCTGATCTACTGCGTCGCGTCGGCGGCTACAATATCGACATACTCACACAGCAGAACCCGAATATGTCTCACTTGCTAGTGGGTTCCGAGGGCACGCTGGCATTCTTCCAGCGTATTCACCTGAAATTGCAGCCCTTGCCGGTGCACAAGACTTTGGGCGTTTGCCACTTTCCTTCCTTCTATGAAGCCATGGAGGCAACACAGCATATTGTTGAGCTGAATCCCAGTGCGGTGGAATTGGTTGATCGCACCATGATTGATCTAGCTAGGAATATTCCGATGTTCGCAGCGACAGTTGATGGCTTTGTGCAGGGCGAACCTCAGGCCCTATTGTTGGTTGAATTTTCTGGTGAGGAAGCGGCTGCTCAACTGCACAGCCTGTCTCAATTGGTGGAGTTAGTGGAATCCTTGGGTTCCGGGAATTCAGTTGTCGAAGCAACGGACAATGAATTCCAACAAGCCATATGGGAAGTACGCAAATCCGGCCTCAATATTATGATGTCTATGAAGGGCGACGGTAAGCCAGTCTCCTTCATCGAAGACTGTGCAGTGGATCTGAAAGACCTTGCAGAATATACGCGTCGGGTAAGTGAAATATTTCAAAAACACGGTACAACTGGCACCTTTTACGCGCATGCCTCAGTAGGCTGCCTGCATGTTCGCCCCATTCTCAATATGAAAGAAGAGAGTGGCGCTCAGAAAATGCGAGCAATAGTGGAGGAGACCTTGGAAATTGTTCGCGAGTACAAGGGGTCCCATTCCGGCGAACACGGAGACGGCCTTTCCAGATCTGAATTTCATCTGCCCATGTTCGGGCAACGGATGGTGGATTCATTCGAAGAGGTAAAAGACAGCTTTGACCCAGCGGGCACGTTCAATCCAGGCAAGATTGTACGCCCTCCAAAAATGGACGACAGAAGCCTCTTTCGATTTGCTCCAGGCTATTCTATTGCGCCCATCGCCACCACCATGGACTGGTCGGACTTTGGAAGCTTCAGCCAGGCACTGGAGATGTGTAATAACAACGGGGCTTGCAGAAAGTCCGATGTCGCGGTCATGTGTCCCTCTTATAGAGTAAGCGGAGATGAGCAGCATCTCACGCGGGGCCGAGCAAATACTCTACGACTTGCGGTCAGCGGTCAGTTGGGGCAGGAGGCGCTCGCTTCGGATGCGATGTTCGACACAATGAGTTTGTGTGTTTCCTGCAAGGGCTGTAAGCGTGAATGTCCAACAGGCATCGATATGGCTAAGATGAAAATTGAATTCCTGCACCAGTATTATAAAAGTAACAGCCTGTCCCTGAAGGACCGTTTAGTCGCCTATTTGCCACGCTATGCTCATCATATGCGGAACTTGTCTTTCCTGCTAAATCTACGAGATCAAATTCCCGGCTTAAAGAGTTTGTCGGAACTTCTGCTGGGCTTTAGCGCCAGACGCAGTCTGCCAAAGTGGCGAAGTGATCAATTTCGAGCAGAAATCGAAGTCACGTCTCATTTAGAGATTTCTCCTACAGGCAAAGACGTGGTGCTACTAGTGGACACGTTCAATAGTTGCTTCGAACCGGAAAATGCCAGAGCCGCAATGGCGGTCCTAATCGCGGCAGGTTATTCGGTGCATGCGGCAAAACCAGCCGATAAAGGTCGACCTCTATGCTGTGGTCGAACCTTTCTCAGCAGCGGCATGGTGGATGAGGCGCGAGCAGAGGCACAGCGTGTTATTGCTAGCCTTAAGCCTTTTGTAGAGAAGGGCATACCTATCGTCGGGCTTGAGCCTTCCTGCTTACTGACTTTACGAGATGAGTTTTCGTCACTGCTTCCCGGTGACGAGACGAATGCCCTGTTCCAACATGCTTTTCTCTTCGAGGAATTTTTAGCAGCAGAAGAAGCCAAAGGTAAGTTACAGCTGAAACTAAAACCTTTGCCGGAAAAACGAGCGCTGCTGCATGGGCACTGTCACCAGAAGGCATTCGCAGTCATGTCGTCGGTTCAGCAAGTACTGGCAATGGTCCCGGAGCTAATCGTGGAGACAGTAGAATCCAGTTGCTGCGGCATGGCCGGTTCTTTCGGCTACGATGCCAAGCATTTCGATACTTCGATGAAGATGGGGGAACTAAGTCTCTTGCCAGCAGTAAGAGAGGCCGATACCGATTGTTTGATCGTTGCGGATGGCACAAGTTGCCGGCACCAGATTCAGGACGGGACAGGGCGAGAGGCTATTCATGTGGCGCGGGTTCTAGAGATGGCTTTGGCAGAGTAACTCTTACAAAGTTAAATAAATCCTAAAACCCACATCACACAGACAGCTGCAAAAGACGTAATGCCCCCGACCAGAGTCGCCCCCCCGTAACTAAACACGGCGTCAGCGACACTCAATTTGGTCAACGAAGTACACACCCAGAAATAACTGCTATTCACATACTTAATAATTACCGAACCACTGGCACCTGCCAGCATGGCAGCTTCTGGTGATAAGCCCAGTGTTCCCAGCATGGGTGCGACCAGCGATGCGGCGGTGATAACACCAACAGTGGTAGAACCGGTAATCAGATTGCCAATAATGCCTATTACGAAGGGTAGCAATATGGTTGGCAGTCCGTAGTCGGTAAATATCATGGCAATAAAATCAACCGCCGGTGTGCCACGCAATATAGCACTCAGCGAGCCACCAAGCCCGGTAACAACCAGGATCATTGCAGAGGTTCTCAGCGCCGCTTCCACCCACTGATCTTTGGCCTTTTCCCGCGCGTCGGTATTTTTAATGTTCCGGTAGGCTAACCATACACCGACTGATAGGGCGATTACCGGCCAACCCAAATAGGAAAAGATAGTTCTGAGTATATGGCCTTCTTCGAAAACCAGACTGACGACGCTTTGCGTGCCTATCAGTACGATGGGAATCACTATGGGCATATAGGAACTTATTGTGCTGGGCAATTCTTCTTCCGAGTGTTCAAAATCGCTGCCATCGAATTCATCTGAGGCTTGGGTCTTAATGCGCGGGCCCGCGACATAGACTCCCCAGGCCCAGCAACTTATGGACCCAAACAGGCAGGCGATACTGCCAAAGATAATTGTCTTACCGATGTCGGCGCCTACTAGGGCGGCAGCCGCTAATGGCCCCGGCGTAGGTGGAACAATCGCGTGGGTTAATTGCAGCGCGCCGACTAAGCCGGTAGACATTACGGCGATACTTACGCCCATGCTCTTGGCTGCGGAGTGCACGAGGGGATTAAGAATAACGTAGGCAACGTCTGAAAAAATGGCGACGCCGATGACAAACCCAGTCAGGGTTAATGCCAGCGGCATTCGATTAGAGCCGATCAGATTTACCATAGATTTAGTGATGACCTGAATCGCCCCGGTATGTTTAAGTGCCTCCGCGATGATGGAGCCAAGCACGATCACCACGCCGATAGACCCTAGAGTATTTCCGAATCCGGTTTCGAAGGCATCGATAAAGTTATTCTGCTGGACACCCGGTAGGACGCCGAATAGCAGGATCGGAACTAATAAGGCGAAGAAGACATGCCACTTCCATTTGGCTATGAGAAAAAGCAGGAGAAAAATCACAACGGCGAAGCCCAGAAGCGAAACTGCAGGGCTCATACTGACAGCACTAGATGGATCCATGAAAACTCCGGTACTTATTCTTAGTATTATTTTCCATGCCAGGTGCGAGTTAGAAAACTTCGGTATGCCTCTAAAGCATTGGCAAGCGCTGCGTCTTACGCCGAGCTTGCTAAAAATTCCAGCGCGGCATTCACGCCACCCTTGGTATGAGGAACTCTTGCAATGCTCAAGCCCATCTCGACCCCGCTAAGAGTCCCGGCCATCATCAACTCGTTGAAATCCCCGATATGACCAATACGGAAAACTGTGCCCTTAACTTTCCCAAGCCCCATTCCCAGCGACATATTAAACTTTTCCAGGATGATTTTTCTGAGCGCATCTGCATCATGACCCTCGGGCATTAATACCGCGGTGGTGGAGTTTGAGTATTCCTCAGGGTTTACACAAAGATTCTCCAATCCCCAACCAGCTACAGCTAATTGCGTAGCGTAGGCCAGACGGCGGTGCCGCGCAAATACATTGACCAGACCCTCGTCGAGCAACATGGAGAGTGCCTCATCAAGACCGTAGAGAAGATTAGTACTTGGTGTGTAGGGGAAGTAGCCCTGTTTATTAAGATTCAGCATGGAATCCCAACTCCAATAGGAGTGGAGGAATGTTGAGCCCTTGCTGGCTGCCAAGGCTTTTTCGCTGACAGCGTTAAAACATAAACCCGGGGGCAGCATTAAGCCCTTTTGAGAGGCGCTGATAGTGACATCGATGCCCCAGTCATCATGCCGCAGTTCAGTGCATGCCAGAGAGGATACTGCATCTACCATGTACAGGGCGGGATGTCCGGCCGCGTCGATGGCCTCCCTGATTTTTTTGATATCGCTGGTGGCTCCACTGGAGGTTTCAGTATGCACAGCCAGCACTGCCTTGATTTGATGTGACTGATCTTCGATTAGATGCTGTTGCACGACATCTTCATCGATACCTTGACGCCAGTCTCCCTCCACCCAGGTCACTTCCAGACCCAGTTTAACAGCGACGTTCTTCCACAATGTTGCGAAATGTCCAGTCTCGAAGGCCAGGACTTTATCGCCGGGACAAAGCGTATTCAGCAGCGATGATTCCCAACCGCCGGTGCCTGAGGCTGGATAAATTAAGATAGGGGATTCAGTGTTGAACACTGACTGAAGCTTATCGAGAATTCCCAGAGTCAGCTGCGCAAACTCGGGACCCCGATGGTCAATGGTGGGCTGAGCAATAGCCCGAAGCACCCTATCGGGCACATTGGATGGGCCAGGTATCTGTAGAAAATGCCTGCCGGATTGATGGGCGTTATTCTTGGACATGAGCGCGAGTCGTTCCTTGATTGCCTAATCTGAAGATTACCATACTGCAGCTAGGGCAGTAGACGCCCTGACTAGAGCCAATACTATTCGACAATCTGTAAAAAATCATCCCTGCTCCCGCCGCCGAGTACCGAAACTCTGGGGGCAGGTGTCAAGCGCGAAGGATTTTCTTTCGCTACCCACTCTAATCGGGCACGCGGTTTCCAGCTATCCACACGCTTGATATGGTTTTTGAGTTGGCTATGTCTTCAGCTGGGTTAGCGTCTAGTACGAGTAGGTCGCCCCATTTTCCTGGCTCCAGGGTACCGATACTTCCCATGCCCATACAATCGGCAGCGATACCGGTTGAGGCGCGGATAGCTTCAATTGGGCTCATGCCTGCATCCACCATCATCTGCATTTCCATATGTTCGAAATAGCCCTGGAATCTTGCTGGAGGCCCTGTGTCTGTGCCCATGGCGATGCGGACACCGCCGTTGTTCAGTGCCTTAACATTTGCCATAGCAACTTCCAGAGCGATCTTGTAACCGGCAGCGGCGCGGCTGTTTTGCATGCGAGTTTGCCGTTCAGGGCTTTTTAATTGCTCAAGAATTGCCGGTTCGGCCTCTTTTAGAAAATAAGGATCAGAGAAAAATTCCGGCTCACTTTCGTAGACGAAAGTCGATACTTCCCGAGTCAATGTGGGGATGTAGCACACACCCTTAGCATTTATGAGATCGATGAGCTCATTATCTACTGGTAAGTCTCGCACACTGTGTGCGACCAGATCAGCGCCTGCATTAAGAATGTATTTTGCATCGTCAAGATAGAATAGATGCGCCGCTACCGGTAGTCGGCGAATATGGGCCTGATCAACTAGAGCATCGAATATGTTTCTTGGCATTTTTTCAGTGGTACCAAGTTCGTCATCAATCCTCACCTTGATGAAGTTTGCTCCCATATCGGCATTGCGGTTCACCTCAGCGCGGATTGCCGCTTCGGAATTTCCCACCACCACGCTACCAGCAACATAGATCCTCGCACGGTCCAGATCTTGATCGAACTGCTTATTACGCAGGGCAAAACCCTGTTCTTCATCTCCACCGAGGCTGTTCACCGTGGTGACACCATAGCGCGCGTAGAGGGCTAATTGCCTGAGCAGGTTGTCTGTATTGTAATGGCCGCCCTCCAAACCGAGGGTGCCACCTACATGACCATGGGCATTAATAATGCCCGGCATAATCGTCTTACCTACCACGTCGATAATTTGCGTCCCAGAGGGGACTGTGACGGCACTGCGCGGGCCGACAGTTCGAATTCGTCCATCGGTGATGACTACAACACCCTCTTCGATTGGGTCGGCCATCGTACCATCAATAATACGTGCACCGACAAAGGCAATACTTCCTTCATTGGCACTTGAAGTACCGCTGAAAAGTAGCAGGAAACCAAGAATAGCGAGTAAACCAGTTATTTTTTTTCTCATGATTTTTCTCCTAGCTATCATTGGAGAGGATTCCTCGAAGAATAGCAATAGGGCTTTGGCATTCTTAGCCGGTATTACTAACATTCAAGAAATGTGAATGATAGCCGCAGCCAATCCACTGTTGATCGTAGTATTAGCGAAGCGGTAATTCTCTAATCACTTCTTCAATTTTACTTGATATTTGAAAGACGCCGGGGTATCAAGTCGCTCAGATACATCGGAAAAATATTACCATGCCAGAATTTGTTCTATCGCCAAACATCCTAGTCGTACCGATCCTGATCGCGTTAGTGGTTGTTGAATTAGGTATAAGCCGCGCCATGGGACGCTCGGTTTATAGTTTTCAAGACAGTATTACCTCGATCAATATTGGCATATTGAGCCAATTCGTTAATGCCACAGGCGCCGTAATTAGTGCTTTTATGTATGCCGTGATCGAGATGAAATACGGGACGTTCGAGTGGGATTTAGCTAATCCATTCACTTGGATTTTCGCTCTGTTGCTCTATGATTTTATGTACTACTGGGTGCATCGCACCGGGCATCAGGTAAACATTTTTTGGGCCTCGCATGTTACTCACCACAGCAGTGAAGAATTTAATTTTTCTACTGCGCTGCGACAAGCTTCGACTGGTTTTTATTTCAAGTGGGTTTTTTATATGCCACTCGCCGTGCTCGGGATCCCCGTTCAGGTTTTCATCGTCGTGGGCCTGATCGACTTACTCTATCAAGTGTGGGTCCATACGCGGCTTGTGGGTCGCCTTGGTTGGATTGAGTATGTGCTAGTCACACCATCGAATCACAGGGTGCATCATGGGAAAAACGACTATTGTATTGATAAAAATTACGGTGGAATATTCTGCACTTGGGACAGAATATTTGGCAGCTATGCCGATGAGCGATTAGAAGAGCCGATAGTTTATGGACTTAAGAAAAGGCTGCATAGCTGGAATCCAGTGTGGAGCAATCTTCATTATTGGGCTGCTATGTTTAAGAAGGCAGGGGAGCAAGAGAACTGGCGTAACAAACTGATGTGCTTCTTCGCAGAGCCTGCCTGGTCGCCCGATGGCAATTCTTCTCCTAAGCCGTTATCAGAGTTTCCCGTTGCCGACGAAGTCTTCGTTTCACGAGCACCTCTTGCCATTAAACTGTCGGGATTAGCTATGACTTTATTCTCAGCCGGCCTGCTTGTTCTTTATTTGGGTAGTAAGCAAGCCATGTCTGCTGAGCTACAGATATTCTGCGCAACAACCGCCGTGTGCACATTCGCGTTAATTGGCTACTTTTGGACACAGGGCAATAAAAAAGAGCTACAACAATGAATAGTCTGGCTATCTCCGACAGCCTGCTGCTCCTGGTAACCATAATGATTGTTGCTAGTGCTAAGCATTCACCTTCATTACGATTCAGTGCTGCCGTATTTGGAGCAGCAGCCTTGCTGGGAGTGCTGCGCTTTACCGGCCTTCTGCCCTTGCCACAAATGCATTCTTTCTTCTCTGGTTTGGGCGCCACTGCAGCATATCCATTGCTGGCTGCCACGTTGATTTGGTCAGGTTCTGTCGTTGCGCAACATTGGCGGTTCGCGAGTATTTTCTTCGTGATTGCAGGGGCGTTTGGCCTTGTCGCGAGCGCGTTGGAATTTACCTTCTGGGGTAACTTGGTAGCATTGGTGTCAGTTGCCGCCTTGGTTGTTCATGCAGTTATTGCGAAAGATGTTCAAGCGCTTCTAGGCGGTAGCGCGTTACTTGCCGCACTTATCTTATTTGCCAGCAAAGTCGCATTGCCTCCTTACTTACAGCCAGGCGATTTTTTACACGTGTTTATGGCGCTCGGGTTGATTCTTCTTAGCAGAAGGGCGCGGTTGGCGGCGGTCTAGATAAGCCTGAAAGAAGGGTGCCTAACTATTATTCAGTAGTCAGTATGCAAATGGGTGAAGTAGGGGCGCCAGTACTGGATTTCTAAAAAATATTTGCCTTTATGATATAGCTTCTTAAGCTGTAAAATTATGCGAGTTCCTTCTTTATCATCCCTTCTTTACCTATTGTGGCCTTGGTCCATAAATAGGAGCGGTTGCCCCGAACTCTAGTGCGCCTAGATCAGGTCCTTGCCCGTTAAAGCCATCAGTTATACCCGGTAATATCATCGCTCGGTCTATTGCAGCCGAGCCACTTCGTAACCGAAAGTCGAGATCAGCCGCGTCGTAGAGCGTTTGTAAAGATTCGCTATCTCGCGCGTCAAGTGGCGGCACGTTTACGAAGATGTCGTAGTCTACGAGCACGCTGTTTCGGTCCTGACCCGTAGCGATTGAATAATCCGTGAGTGTCGCAAATTCCCGAGATTCAAGCTCGGCTTCATAGTCTGGATTAGTTACATCGACTAGTGTTGTGGAGGCGGGCGCGCGCCAGCGAAACGAAATTTCTGTACCTGGATTTGGGCGGAAGCCGTTGTAGTCGGACGAAGAATAGCTGGTTAAAGTAGTCACGCTGAAAATTTCATCTGCTGATTGTTCACCAAGGAATAGATTGTTGCGCCAGTGCACGTTTGACGCGCCGATGACATTTGTCTCGGATAGAATCGTGTTGTTGTAGAAAACTGCACCGGCTGAGCCAGCAGTTAAACGCGTCGACCCGGTTGGTAAGTGATAGGCGATATTGCGAATCCAATAAACAGGGCCGCCAAGCGCTGGTTGATTACAAAACGCATGCGAGGGATGGTTGATAAACATATTTCGCATGATGCGAATATTGTGCATGCTGCCATCGGCTTCAATCGGATTATCGTGGCTATTAGTAATGTAGTTGCCGTAGAAATCGATCGCGACTGGCCGGCGATCCCAATATTCTTGCGGGGGATATTTAGGTCCATCGGGGATCCCTGGGCCGGAAGCAACTGAACCGTCCGGATTACCATATGTCTCAACGTTAATCCCGTCATGGAAGTCAGCGATATAGTTATGAGCGACAACATGACCAGGGCCATAAAGCTTGATAGCCACATATGATGCCATGGCTGGAGGAAATACCTGATCTTCCAGTCCGGCGAACTGTTCCCATATCTGGCCTTGCCAGCCGATCAGGTGATCGGGATCATTTCGCCCTATAAAATTACTGTCGGCGATATAAAAATTGCTCGACCCCGAATAGTTCGAGAAGACACCAGCACCGACATTTTCGAAACGACTGCGCTTCACGGTGAGGCCCTTGGAGCCGATAAGAAATTGCGTCCCAGCCAGCACAGCTATTTCGGAGTTACGGAACGTGATTCCTTCGAAATAGGTGTAATCCGCTGCGCGCACATCGAAAAGCGCGTAATTTCCATTTCCGTCAAATATAACCTCGCCATCGCCGGCTGCTACGATCGCAATCGGTCGCTCTGCTGTGCCATCGGCGGTTAAGTAATAGGTTCCGTCAAGTGGTGTCGATCGATTTACGTTTGCGTTATTGGTGTACTCGTAGCGGTTATATTTATAGATGCCAGCATGAACTATGAGGGTATCTCCGGCACGCACTCTAGGCCGGCCCGATGTCGCCCAATCTGTGCCAGCACACCACTCATTGTAGGCGCACATTAGCCCTTCGAAGGCAGGCTCTAACTTTTCGCCAGAATATCCGTGGGGATAGACGTGAAGCTTCCGGCCCCCAGCGTAGGGCTGAGGTTCAGCGCGGGTGCGCACCAGCGCAATACGCTCGGGGTTGCCAATCACCCCGTCTGGGTCGTTGATAATAAACCGAGTCTCATAGTCGGTGTCGGGCTTGAGGTCCAGCACGCTGCCGGCGAACATGTTAGGAACGATAACATCGACGCGAGACTCGCTGTAAACGCGCTCGCCATTCAGCCGTAGCAGCGGCAAGCCATCGCGCCATTCAGTTTTGCCCTTCTCGCGAAACCAGACCGAGACGCTGGCGTTGTGATTGTCATCCCCCTGAATCAGCCATTCAAAGCCGAGGTTGATGAGTGTCGGCGGTTCAGTGAAGAGTTCGCCGGGGACAACAGTATTTGGATTGTCCGTCTCATAAGGAGAAGGCTCACTAGCAATCTGCGCGTATGCAGCGCCGGCAAGAATCATACTTAGAACGGCGGCAATACCCGTTCTAAAAACGGTCGAATTTTGCATAGACACCTTGAGCTCATATGAGAACGGGAGCAATAAACAGTATCTGTGATTCTTGTCTTTGTCTACACTAGAAAAGTATTGAAAATTTTTCTATTTGAAAGGTCAGGATTGCATTGAGCTTAGTCAATGTTGCAAGATTGCATCCAGTTAGAGAGCAGAGTACAAATGTCACAAGCTATTTGACCTATACATTAATTTGTTTCAGACCTTATTCAGTCAACTTAGAGCTATAACAATGAAAATAACTCAGCACCGGTTTCTGGCAGTACTGCTTTTCGGTATATATCTTTCATCATCACAGGCGGCGGAATTTTCACAAGTTCGGCCTGACGCCGATACATTGATGGAATTACCAGTCAGTAATTGGCTCAGCAACGGCGGGGACCTGTACAACCGCAATTTTTCCCCCCTTACACAAATTAATACCGAGAATATTGGTCAGCTGGGCCCGGTGTGGCGCACGCATCTAGAGGGTTCTGGTGTCGGAGCGAAATATTCCGGTGAAGCACAGCCGATTATTAATGAAGGGATTATGTATATCATCACCGGTGCAGACGATGTTTTTGCTCTGAGTATCGAAACCGGCGAAGTCTTGTGGAGCAACAAGGCAAATCTCAGTTCAGAAATATCAACTATCTGCTGTGGTTGGACCAGCCGTGGAGTAGGTTTCGGCGAGGACAAAATTTTTGTAGGGCAACTCGACGGGGTATTAAAGGCCCTAGACAAGGATACCGGGCAAGAAGTTTGGTCAATTCAGGCGGAGGCTTGGGAAGAGGGATATACCATTACCAGCGCGCCATTGTATTTTAATGGAATGGTGATTAGCGGTTTCGCCGGTGCTGAGTTCGCAGCACGAGGGCGTGTTAAGGCTTACAGTGCAGACGATGGCAGCTTGCTATGGACCTTCTATACAGTGCCCGCTCCAGGTGAATTTGGTCATGACACCTGGCCCGCGGACAGTGATGCCTGGCAAACCGGTGGCGGCACGGTTTGGCATACACCAGCGGTGGATCCTGAACTCGGTATGATCTATTTTTCTACCGGCAATCCTGGTCCAGATTACAATGGCGGCATACGAGCCGGTGATAACCTTTTCACCGCCTCGATCGTAGCTCTGGATGTCTATACCGGCGAATATCGTTGGCACTTTCAGCAGGTTCACCATGATCTGTGGGACTTTGATGCGCCTAACCCGGTGGTGTTATTTGATCTGGATTATAACGGCGTGCCGCGCAAGGGGCTGGCCCAGGCTGGGAAAACGGGTTGGGTGTACATTCTCGATCGAACTAACGGAGAGCCTCTTGTTGGGATAGAAGAGCGACCTGTCCCTCAAGAGCCTCGCCAAGCAACTGCGGCCACGCAACCCTATCCTGTGGGTGATGCCTTCGTTACTCAGACATTGGATATTCCGCCTGAAGGTTTCACGATGGTTAACGACGGTGCCATCTTCACTCCGTTTTGGGATGATCCAGTGCTGCTTCGTCGCAGCGAAGCAAACTGGCCACCAAGCACAATAGACCCAAACAAAGGAGTAATGTACGTTTGTGCCGGTGAGCGGCAGGCGGCTTATACTACCCGCGATGGTGTTGAACAAGTTCAATCAGGTGATCGATATACCGGTGGTAGCATGCGCTTCGCACCCATTGCTGTCACGGGGATTGTTGCGGCAATGGACCTGCGAACTAACCAACGACTTTGGTCTCAGCGCTGGTCTAGCCGTTGTTACAGCGGTCTGGTTGCCACTGCAGGTGACCTGTTGTTTGCCGGCCGTAACGATGGCCGCTTTACAGTATTGGATTCTCGTGACGGCAGCAAATTGTGGGAATTTATGACTGATGCCGGAGTCAACGCTCCACCTACTATTTTTGAACATGAGGGTGATCAGTATGTAACGGTGTTTTCCGCAGGCAACCTACTGGCAGGTTCTAATAGGGGTGACAGCATGTGGATGTTTAAGTTGCTTGAAGAAGGTGAAGAAACTTCTATTCCGCTGGAGAAAATTACCCCGCCACAGGCAAACTCTGAAGGGTTGGCATTATTTCAAGGGACTTGTGTATTTTGCCACGGGCGGCGTGGTGAGGGTGGCCACAACGGTATGCCTCTTGAAGGTTTGGCGGCATTCGGCACCGACTATGTGGCCAGAATTATAAGCAATGGGCAAAACAGTATGCCGGCGTTCGCAGAGACTTTTACTGCCAGTCAGATTCGTTCTATTGCTGAACATGTAAGGACCCTGAACCCGAGAATTCCTAATCGCAACACGCGATAGCGTCAGAATCGGGGGACACCTATAAAGTAGTAACTTAAGTCATTTCGCGGAACCAGGGAATTAACGGAACAGAACTATTCTCTAGCAATAGGATAGCCTCTATCTTCGTTCAAATAAATTTGTCCCCTTCATTTATTCACAATCTCTGGGTTAGGAATGTGCCGGGTCAACATGCTTGCATATGCTGCACGTCCAACACCCAATTTGGTTAAATCTTCTTTGGCAAAACGGGCTGATTCTGCGGAGATTGGTTTTGAGTTGCGCACTTTCATGTGAACTTCCGCAACGCGTTCCATATATACGAAGCTACCTACCGCTTCAGCGACACTATCACCGCCGGTTAACAAACCGTGGTTTCTTAGAATAATCGCTCTGTTTTGGCCCATAGCAGCAGCAATTCGACGTCCTGCTTCAACACTTTGAACCTGTACTTCTTCGTCATCCCAAAGTGCATGATCTTCGAAAAAAATACAGGATTCCTGAGAGATCGGCTTTATCAGTCTCGCCTCAGCTGAGAAGGGTGTTCCCCAACCAGTGTGAACGTGAACTGCGCTGACTAAATCTGGTCGTGCTTCAAGAATAGGTTGGTGGATATAGTAGCCAGCAATATTGATGAAACCTTCTCCTTCAACAAGTTCACCATTGGGCCCAACTAAAACGAGATCAGAAACCATTGCCGCATGATAAGAAACGCCATAGCGCAACATCCAGAAACAATCCGTTCTTTCCGGATCCCGTGCGCTGATGTGGCCATCACCCAAGTCGCCCCATTTTTGGGCTGCAAACAAGCGATAGCCTAGGGCGCAATCACGTTTCCTTCGAGCGCGTATTTGTTCGATGGAAAATTGTGGTTTACCACTGTCTTGTTTGATTGCGTCTGACAAGATAACTCCTGATTTCAATACTGTTTAAGATTAAGGATGATGGCGCTAATTTCAGGGTGCATTTTGAAGTTCATTGCAGAAAAAGTAAAATCTGCGGGACACTGAGGTAAGAACCTAATGGGATGCCGCAGCATGAGAGAATTCTTGTTCTGCACGTGGGTGATATTCAAATTGAGGTTGTTTAACGTAATCCTAGACCGGTTAGATTGCTGAACTAAAGTGCACGGAGCCCTTTGATTTCCTCTAAGCACATAAAAAAGGCCCCGATAAAGTTATTTATCGGGGCCTTTAACAACAAGAATTTCAACTTACTTCTTGGCTTTAGCTTCCTGTCTTGCTTTTTCATCTTCCACAACGGCCTCAGAGACTGTTCTTGGGCATTGAGAGTAATGAGAGAATTCCATAGAGAACTGACCGCGACCTGAGGTCATTGTTCGCAGGCTGCCAATGTAGCCAAACATTTCTGAAAGAGGCACATCGGCTTTAACACGAACACCTGCGGCCCCAGTGTCCTGATCTTTAATCATGCCGCGACGACGGTTTAAATCGCCAATTACATCGCCCACGTGATCATCCGGCGTAAATACATCTACTTTCATGATCGGCTCGATTAACTCGGGTCCGGCTTTAGGCATTGACTGGCGGTAAGCGCCCCTTGCGGCAAGCTCAAAAGCTACTGCTGATGAATCCACTGCGTGGAAGCCGCCGTCGTATAGTTCGATTTCTATGTCCAGTACCGGAAAGCCCGCTATCGGGCCGTTCTCCATCATGCCCTTGAAACCTTTTTCAATAGCAGGGAAGAATTCTTTCGGTACGTTACCGCCCACAACGCTAGAGTTAAATACATAGCCGGTACCTGGTTCACCGGGCTTGATACGATAATCGATCTTACCGAATTGACCGGAACCACCTGACTGCTTCTTATGCGTGTAGGTGTCTTCGATTTCCTGAGTAATTGTTTCACGGTAGGCTACCTGAGGTGCGCCTACTTCGAGTTCAACACCGTAAGTACGGTTCAAAATATCAACTTTAATATCGAGGTGTAGCTCGCCCATTCCTTTGAGTATGGTTTCGCCGGAATCTTCGTCTGTCTCAACTCGGAAAGACGGATCTTCCGCTATCATTTTGCCAATCGCAACCCCCAATTTGTCAACACTGCTCTTGTCTTTTGGTGATACCGCAATTGATATAACCGGATCGGGGAAAACCATGGGTTCCAGCGTACAGGGATGCTTGGTGCTACATAAGGTGTGGCCAGTTTGCACATTTTTCATGCCAACGATGGCAAAAATGTCGCCGGCTTGCGCTCTATCAATTTCATTACGGTCATCGGCATGCATTTCGACCATACGGCCAATGCGCTCGGATTTACCTGTATATGAATTTAAAATGGAATCGCCTTTGTTTAGCACGCCGGAATACACTCTAACAAAGGTCAGAGCGCCAAAGCGGTCTTCCATGATTTTGAACGCCAAAGCGCGAAATGGTTCAGTCTCATCAACTAGAGCGAATTCACCATTGGGTTCGCCTTCCTCATCGGTTAAGGGTTGAGCTGGAACTTCAGTTGGACTGGGCAGGTAATCAACAACCGCATCCAATACCAATTGAATACCTTTGTCTTTGAACGCAGAACCACAGTAAGTAGGGAAGAAGTCCAGGGCGATTGTGCCCTTGCGGATGCAACGTTTAATGTCATCTATCGAGGGCTCTTCGCCGTCTAGATAAGACTCCATCACGTCATCATCCTGCTCAACAGCCATTTCAATTAATTTTTCACGGTATTTCTCTACCTGATCAACCATTTCTTCCGGCACATCGCCAACTTCGAATTTTTCAGGGTTGCCTGGATCAGGCCAAATATGTGATTTGCGTGTGAGAAGGTCAACTATACCGATGAAATCGTCTTCTGTGCCGATGGGTAAAACCATCACCAGAGGGATTGCGCCGAGAACGTTTTCGACCTGATCAACAACCTTGAGGAAGTCTGCGCCTACGCGGTCCAGCTTGTTGACGAAGATAATGCGCGATACTTTCGAGTCATTGGCATAGCGCCAGTTAGTCTCTGACTGGGGCTCAACACCGCCTGAGCCACAAAAAACACCAACGCCGCCATCCAGCACTTTAAGTGAGCGATACACCTCAACAGTGAAATCAACGTGACCAGGGGTATCTATAATATTGAAGCGGTGATCTCGCCAGAAACAGGTAGTCGCCGCTGACTGAATAGTGATTCCGCGCTCTCTCTCCTGATCCATGAAATCCGTTGTTGCAGCACCATCATGCACTTCTCCGGTTTTATGGATTTTACCGGTTAGCTTAAGAATACGCTCTGTGGTCGTGGTTTTTCCTGCATCAACATGTGCGAAAATACCTATGTTTCTATATAGTGATAAATCAGTCATTGGGCTGCCCAAAGGTTAGCTGTTAAGTTAGGGTCAAAAACGGTGCGGCATGATACTAGATTTTCTTAGTGAAACGCGAGAAGAAAATGAGGGAAAGATTTGGGTAATCTTCTGAAATGCCACAAAATATTGTTTCTTCGATGAGAAGTGAGTGGAATAAGGGCGCAGCTACAACTTAACAACGTAGTGGCCCCAAATCTGGCTTTTTGGCATGCAGCCATCTAACTTAGTTAGTTGCCAAGGATGAGTAGACTGCATATATGGGGAGGGTGTTACCACGACCTAGGTCGTGGTTTAGAGTACCGCACTATCTTCGAGGGCGTTGCAGACAAGCTGAACTTTTTGCGAAGATTCGGCGGATGCCTTCCTAGATGCGAGGTTCAGTCGGCTGGGGCAATCATGTCTAATCACTTCCATTTCCCGCTTCGGTTGGGTCCACATCCGCTGAGTAAACTCATGGATCTGTTATTAGAGGATATGCCAGCTAGTAAAATCGACGCTATGACCGTGCAGGGTATGTATTTCAAAATCGATTCAAATCCATACTGTATTCCATTGGCTTATTCAGATTCTTCTGCACGTTGTTCTAGAATACGTTCTCCTCGTAGGATATTAGTCATGGCATAGTTTCCTTCATGACAGGCATATTCAAAAAGTGTGTAGTCATCCAGTCTGGGCATTGGGCGCACTGCCGTCCATGATCTGGTGTATACATTAGGGTCTTTAATAGTGAATTGGTAATCAATCATGTCATCCGCTACCCGCGTAAATCGTTCGATGGCTATCGTGTCTCGTGATGAAGGAAATCTGTGCACAGTCTTATCACTAAAATTAGCGGTCTCAACAACTAGAGTATTGCCTTCCCAGTGGCCTCTGGAATCTCCGTTCCACTGCCTAATATCGTCATTTAATTTGGGCTTCTCTGTTATTGGGATGATGCGCACATCGTGAATCATTTCCACAACAATGGCGACGTAGTTTTCGTTTTGCACAATTTGATAGCTGTTATTGTACCCTGTCGAAATCGGCGGTACTCCGTGATAGGTAATGCACCGATCCCAATTGGTTCGATCCAACCAGGAATCAGCAGGATGTTCTCGAGCGTGTGCAGCGGCTGCCTCTTGTTTAGCTATGCTTTCCGATCGCAATGGTAGCCGTCCATCAACGGGCTCGACAATTAGACTTGTGCGTAGGTCAGAAGAAACTTCACCACGATCGAACCATCCAGCATTGTAGGTGCCTACATCACCAGGGCGATCAATTGATTCGGTTTGGGTTCGGGCATAAATTTCAGCAGCTTCTTCTTCAGTATAAAACTCCTTATTTTCCAGACTTCTTGGTCTTTGTAGTGGCGTTAAGCTGGCATAGGACCACTTTCCCATAATGTCGGGATCGCCCCAGGGCGTTCGCTTGTTGTATTCGTCAGAATCAACTTGACCAATTGCTGTAGAACTTGAAATAGCGCCTGTTACAGCAATTGCGGTAGCGTATACAGCGAAGAGCATTTTTTCCATTTTCTTTCTCCATCATCATAAATGACACTAGCGCTACCGGTCATTCCACCTTGTTTTGGCGTTCTAGAAGTAGGGGCACTAATAACTTAGTAACTTGATCAAATATATCGATCCAATCATCCTCTTGTCCAATCTTTCTGCCCTTCACAATCAAAGAGCTCCGAGTAGTCTGATTCGCCCCTGTGTACAGGCAGGGAAGTGCAGCAACCGCTCCTAGCAATTTTCCCGCCGCGGCTGCACGACTCTTACTTTAAACCAAAGATACCCTACTCAACAATTGCTGGGGATCGAATGTTGCCTGCAAAAACCAAGTCGACGACGATATTGCCGAGGCAGCCTGGCAATCGATTATGAGCTATGACCGATTTGGCTCATCCTTAAATAAGCAAGACGGTGTTATGCAGGTGCGCTCATCAAGCTATTGGGGATGGAATGAAGAAGCGGCTGCGAAAATTATCAGCCCAACGCTTATCCTCATCGGCGAGCAAGATGGTTTATTGCCGGGTGCGGTTTCTTTGTATGGCGATCTAAGCGGCATACGCAACAAAGCGATTGTCAGAATGGATTGCGCGACTCACTTTGCCGTACGAGAAGATTCACAGTAAAATTTATTCAGGAGGCTTCGTTGGAGTGATTGAACGAGGGGACTTATCGTGGCAATTCTAATGGTGAATTCAAGGTCGGCTATGGCGGTGAAGACATTGACTGACGTTAAAGATGAAACAAAAGTATTAGAGTGTCTTGATAGGTTTAAATAAAACAGATTAAAACGGAGTTAGCGTAACTATACAGTCCTGCATAGTTACGCTAACTTTACTTAATAGAGTCTTTTGGAAGTAACGAACCATACTTTATCCATAAATAAACTTAAAACATAGAGAGAGCAAATTATGCAGGTTCCGAGATTCATACATAAACAACTATTTCGCGTTTGGTTGCTGGTCGCTGTCGCTGTGCTTTTGCTTTCGCCAGCCGCTTTTTCCCAACAACCGCTTCCACCTCCCGGAGCCTATGATGCCGCCCCTTATTTGGGGCAGGTGCGCAATACCTACGTCTACGGTGACATTTGGGAACGCCCCGGGCTATCCCACCGGGACCGCAGCATGATTACTGTCGCTGTGAATCAGGCAACCTATGCTACTAATGAGCTACGTCTGCACATGGGTCGAGCGCTGGATAACGGCATCACCCAAGCCGAAATATCGGAGATCATTGCGCATACACTATGGTACTCAGGTTTCCCAACCGGAGTGAATGCCGCCCGTGTGGCAGCAGAGGTTTTTGCAGAGCGGGGTCTACCCGCAAGCCCTCCTGGTGCATCTTCACGCCAACCAGCTCTAAATCCCGAGATAGAGTTTCCGGGTGCGTTCCCTCAAACGCCATACCTACGCGATTTGCTCAACCAGGTAGTCTATGCCGAGACTTGGAAGCGCACAGAATTGTCACCCCGCGATCGCAGCATGATTACCGTGGCAGTCGGGACCGCCTTATATGCCTCCAGTGAAGTGCGCTATCACGTGGGCCGGGCGCTGGATAATGGCGTCACTCAGGAAGAGATCGGAGAAATTATTACCCACGTAACTTTTTACTCCGGCTTTCCAACCGGGGTAAATGCAGCACGAGTAACTGCAGAAGTCTTCGAGGCCAGAGGCTTGCCGCTTGGTGACGGCAGTTTCCCCGCTGCACCCTATCTTGGTGAATTAATCGATGGCCTACTCAATAATGAAACTTGGACCCGAGAACAATTATCGGCACGCGACCGCAGCCTTGCCACCATCGCGGTGCTGCTGGCCAATTACCAGACCGAACCGCTGAGAGCATACCTGCATCGAGGGCTGGATAACGGCCTGACTACACAGGAAATCGCGGAGTTGATAGCCCAAGTAACGCTCTATGCGGGTTTCCCTCCCGGCGTTAATGGCTCACGAGTATTCGCGGAGGTATTGCAAGAGCGAGGCATGCCGTTGCCTGATTAAGATAGTTTTAAGAGATTAGGGTGCTCTGTTATGGCAAAAAACCCGATTACTTATCAGTGACCGGGTTTTTATTTGGCGGAGGCGGGAAGCATTTGAACTCCCGTTCCCTTATATATTACAAGATGGCTTCTTCTTCGCGCGCGTCTTCGGCTCTTGCTCCCCGTAGAATGTTGAGCAAGCCATAGTTGCCTTCGTGGCAGGCATATTCATAGAGAAGCCCATCTACTTTAGTTAGCGGAATTATTCCCGTAATCTTATCCGTGTAGGCTTGAGGGTCATAGACAGTAAATTCGTAGGCAATGGATACATCGCTTAGTCGCGTGAATCGTTCGATAAGAAACTTATCATCAGATTTTCCTCCCGCACCAAACGACTGAGTAAGCCCGTTAAAATTTCGAGACTCAACCACCAGGGTATCATCTTCCCAGTAGCCGCGGGAATCACCCGACCATAGGCCGATGCTATCATCGAGAGGGCCGCTTCCATCCAATGGCACGATGCGCGCGTCATGCACCATTTCTATCATGATGACTACATGATCCCGACTCTGAACGATTTGTAGGTTATTGTTGTAGAGACTGGGTTGGATAGGTGGGCCAGCATTGAACCCTACGATACAACGTTCCCCTAGTCCTCTGTCTTCCGGGCCATCGCTACCAATACCTCCGCCGGTAAACCTCACCGGGCGTTCGCCATCAATATTGGGGTCGAGCCGACCCTGAACAACAATTGCGCCTTCAGCATAGGGAGGCAGTCGTCCATTTGTTGGGTAGACGATGATTGAGGTGCGCGCGACGTCTCCGATTCCACCTGTTTCAACCCAGAAGTCGTTGTAGGCTTCGTTCACTCCTCCATCTGGAATCGCCGCGTCTGAACCCTCATCGCGGGCAGTCCTGCGCGAGCGAATTTCGGCAATCTCTTCTTCGGTCATATACTTACGCTCGCCATATTGTGCAGGTCTTTGCATGGGTATGTCTGAAGAGAAATTCCATACGCCTTGCAGATCCGGTTGATTCCACTCGGTTTTTGGCACTTGATAATTTTCTGCTGACCATGCGTTACTCCACAGCAGAAAATTCATAATTGTTGTTATTAGAAGCCGTAGTTTCATAGTTCGGTGCCTAAATGTGTCTTTCATTATTATTAGAATCGATTGTCGAAAACTACTCCTTCCTCAGAGTATTTGCACGATAGTCAGTAACGAGGCAAGAGCATATAACCAGTAGTTTGTGAATGTGGTGACAAGAGGTCAGGCTCCCAGCATAGATAAGATCTGGCCAAAAAAGCTTTAACTCTGACTCTCATTACTTAGCAAATCTGCTCTTTTTTCTTACGTTGTATTCGTCTGCAAAGGCTTGTGAGATTGCGGCCTGCCGCTAGCGGCGTTGACGATCATGTCGGCGGTTACCGGCACTCGATTGAAATTATGCCCGCCTAGCGCGTCGGAGATGGCGCAGAGTAAAGCGGCGGCGGCGCAGCCCTGAATAGGCTCACCAATGCCTTTGGCGCCAACCGGATTTTCCGGATCGGCTTTGTCGATGGCTGCCCAACTCATGTCGGTAGCGGCATCGAGATAGGTTGGTGGCTTGGCCTGGTACAAGCTTGAATTAGCAGGCAGGCCGTTTTGCGGGTCGTAGGCGTGCCGTTCGAAACCGGCCATACCAAAACCCATAAAGGCAGCGCTCTTGATCTGGTTGCCCAGCCCCAAGGGGTGCAATACAGTGCCGCAGTCAGCCACGCCCACGTAATCGAGTATGTCGTACTTGCCTGTTTCAACATCCAGTGCAATCTGCACAAAACCTGCAGCCAGCGCCGGCACTGTGCCCTCTTTTTCCAAATTGTCCTTTGCCACGCCGATCAGTCCACTGCCAGCTAGCGCTGCAACTGAATTGCGCGTCATCGAGTTAATGTCTTCTGGTGCTATCCGGCCACTGTATTTGCCGCCTATCTCTATGGCGCGGGTTGCTGCTGCTGCGTAGCTAATAAATTTTAAAGGGTCGCTTCTAAGAAAAACCCTTTCATCACCGATGTCATAATCGGCAGGTGATCCGCCCAGATCCAACGCAGCGATCTCCAGTAATTTCTCCAGAGCATCCATGGCGGCAACGTAATTAGTGCGGGTCATGGTGAACGAGGTATTGCTGCCAAACTGGCCCAGATTCCAAGGGAGATGACGGCGACTGTCTCCTCGCTCGACAACACAGTTATCCCAGTTGCACTTCAGAATCTCGGCAGCCACTCGCGAGGTAGCGGTATGTGAATAGGTGCCCAGATTACCGACCCCGGTATGAATATGCAGCTTGCCTTCGGGGGAGATTCGAACCAACCCATCGAAACCACTGCTTCCGGCCGAGTGATAAGCCTGCCCTACACCGACACCGATGATCTTGTTGCCAAGGCGTTGCCCACTGAGTCTCCTCTTCTCTTCCCAACCAAATTGTTCTGCACCCTTTGCCAGTGCCTCCGGCAGGTGTGCGCTGGTGAGAGAACTCTGCCTAGCCCCGTAGAGATCATCACTTTCCGGCGCATTGATGCTACGAATCGCGAGGCGATCTATGCCTAGCTTCCGAGCGGCTTTGTCCAGTAAGGGTTCAATAGCGGCGTGAACCTGATTCTGCCCTGGGCCGCGCTGCGGGCCCTTAAACGGTGTATTGGTGAATACCGGAATTCCCCTAAAGCGCATGGCTAGCGGTTGATACACTAAAGAGACGGCATCGCCGGCTGACAACCAGTCGGAAAACCCCGCATTGGCGCCATTATCTTGCACGATATACAGGTCTGCCGCTGTTATGCGGCCGTCTTCGCGGAAGCCCATTTTTATATGGCCCTGAAAACCATGTCGCGCGGAACCAATGTAGTACTCTTCTTCACGAGAGATGCGCAGCATTACCGGCCTACCTGTCAGACGTGCCATGTGAGCAGGAATAGACATGCTCGGATAAGGACCACCCTTGGATCCGAAACCGCCGCCACAGAACTCGGCCACGAAAACCAAGTCTTCTGGAGCGATACCGATGTAAGCAGCAAGGCCAGGTACTGGAAAACTCTGGCTCTGACTTGAACCGTAGACAAAGCACTTGCCGTTTTCCCAATAGGAAAGAACCGAGCGGGGCTCCATGGATAAATGGGAGTGACTGGCGGTTACAAAACTCTCATCGATGACGAATGCCGCATCATTGAACCCTGTTTCCAAATCTCCCACGCTCCACTCTACGGCAGCCTCCCCCTGTGGCAGGGCGTTCTCGCCGGCCGCCGCAAATTCGGCAGCGCTCCACTTAATGGAGCGGATGCCTTCTCTTATGGATGAGTTGCCCACATTCCCTTGTGTGCGAGCGTCGGGCCCGTCGGGGCGCAGGCTAGTAAGCGGGTCTACCGTAAAAGGCAGTGCTTCGAACTCAAAGGTGATGGCCGCGATTGCATCTTCGGCGGTTTTCTCATCAACCGCGGCAACCGCGAGAATAGGATCCCCTACATAAGCAGGTTCATTAGTCAGAATATGATTTGCAACGCCCTCGGGGCTGGGCACGTCGTCTGCCGTAAGGACGGCTACAACGCCTTCCATTTGTAATGCGGCGCTGGTATCGATTCTCCGAATGCGGGCATGAGGAACCGGGCTGGTGAGCAGGCGTGCATAGAGCATGCCCTCGACCTTGAAATCCTCTGCATACTTGGCTTTGCCGTTTACCTTACCGTGTACATCCGGTGGCGTAAAATTTTTACCGATAAGTGAGTAGGCCATTGTCGTTCCGCCATATTGTGAGGAGATAGCAATTCATACTAAAGCAAAACATAAATCGGGGACAGACCCCGTTTTGCTAACTCACCCAAACTTATTCAATCGTGGTCTTTTATCGTGTTCTCTACAGTTTAAATGCAATTAGTTCACCAGAATAGCCGGAGCCACTCACAGCCAATACCAAGTATTGCTCGCCATCGAGCATGTAGGTCATTGGAGAGCCGGTCTGCGGTGCTGGTAATTTCAAGGCGCCGACTTCCTCGCCATTAACTTTGTTATATGCTCTAAGCATTGCCCGACGCTCGCCTTCAGCGCCCGTTGTCATTTCTGCTTCACCTGCGATTAGCAAGGTTTTAGTGACGAGGGTGCCAACAGAGGCACTTTGTCCTGTGCGCGGAATATCGAGAGAGGCTAGGGCCGGGTGATTAGCGACCCTGTCAGGTGTTTGACCGTGGGCAATTTGCCAGGCGAGGGTGCCATCGCGCAGATCTAGCGCACTTATTTTTCCATAGGGAGGCTTCTGTAAGGGCAGGCGATCGACCAATATCCCTCGAGGCGGAGTGCCCCGAGTGGAGACTGGTACGTGTCGCTGTTGCGCCTCAAATTCTATTCTGCCACCACCGACAGATGAGCCGGCGCCACCGGAGGTGCGCGGCCCAGTAACGGGATTGCCCTGTATATAAGCCATATCTGACTGGCCCGGATAGGGTGGTACCAGACTGAGGGCGCCTAATGAGCTGTTGCTGGATACGTAGAGTATGCCAGTCTCCGGGTCAAGCGAGCCCCCCGGCCAATTGGTACCACCTGCGGTGGCTGGCGCCATTAATATGCCCAGCGCACCGTTGATGTCTCCCACAGCGGGAGGTGTAAATAGTGGTCCTAGGTTGTACCAACTGGCGAGCTCCAATCCCTTAGCGCGCAGCTGCGGCGTAAAATCAATCAGGTCGTCAGTAGTGACGCCTTGTCGATCATAGGCTGGAGGCTGGGTAGGGAAGGGTTGAGTGGGGGAGTACCATTCGCCAGGCACGTCGCCAATCTCTACCGATCGTTCCTCTATCGGCCAGATGGGTTCGCCGGTAATGCGGTCAAACACGTAGAGAAAAGCCTGCTTGGTGGGCTGAGCCACTATTTTCCTTATTTGGCCGGCGATCATCACATCAGCAAGTATCGGAGCACTTGAAATGTCCTGATCCCAGATGCCGTGGTGCACTAACTGATAATGCCACTTGCGTTCCCCGGTGTATAAATCGACAGCGACTAGTGATTCAGCGAAAAGATTATTTCCCGGCCGGTAGGCGCCGTAGTAATCGCCGGTGGCGGCTTCCACCGGCAAGTAAACTGTCTCGAGGTCAGGGTCTACGGAAATCTGCGCCCACACACCGGTATTGCCAGTATAGCTAGCAGAGTCCCCTTCCCATGACTCAAAACCGTATTCTCCTCGCTGAGGAATGGTATGAAATACCCAAAGCCTCTCTCCGGTACGCACATTGAATCCGCGCACGAAGCCTTTGACGTTTTCACGGCTGCGTGGGTTGCCTCCGGTGCGATGGGCGGCCCCAACAATGACTACATCTTTGGCGATGATGGGCGTTGAGTGCAGGCCTATATCGGCAGTATCCAGATCAATGTCCTGATCGAGGTTCTGCTTGAGATCAACGACACCATCAATTCCAAAATCGGGGACCGGCAGTCCAGTGTCTGCGTCCAAGGCGATCAATCTGTAGCCGGGGGTGACATACAATATTCTGGAATCGCTGCTGTCATGCCAATAGGCCAGGCCGCGGCCGGAAAGTTGACGCGGTGCGTTTTCCCCGCGCACCCCTTCCTCAAAGCGAAACATCCATAGCAGCTCGCCTGTTGCCGCATCCAGGGCAACTACCGAGCGCCGCGACCCCGCCGTGCTGAATAGCTTACCGTCCACCATTAGGGGAGTTGACTGGAAGCGGTATTCAGGTGACGGCCCCAGATTATCGGTCTTGAATCGCCATGCTACTTCAAGTTGATCGAAATTTTTTGCGTTTATCTGCTCCAGCGGTGCATAGCGCGTGTGGCCGAGATCACCGCCGTAACTAGGCCATTCGCCTGCGGGGGCGCCTTGCTGGGCGAAAACGCCGGGGGATAAAAAGAGACCTATCCCAAGAGTAAGTAAGTGGGATAAAAAAGAAGGAATGCGGCGGTTTAGGCTCATTATAGGCACCCGAATATTTTTGAAGAGTCTAGCATAGCCCGCGACAAGGCGGATGATTTTCGATATGCTCCTAGCTAGTTAAGAGTGTTCAATAATAAAAAAGACAAAGGATAGCTCTGCTCATTATGTCTAGACGACCCGTAATCTCCACTACGTTTTGTGCTCTGCTGCTGAGCATGGGAGCGCTCGGTCAGCAGATAGATTTATCTAATCAAATCTGGTCTGCCGAAGTTATTCGCTCTAAGGGGCAACCGGTCATTCCACTTTTCGATGGCTGGTTTCCTAACGAGGATGGCAGCAGCACTATCTGCTTTGGCTTTTTCAATATGAATTCGCAGGAAGCCCTTAACGTCCCCTTGGGCGAGAGCAATTACCTCGAGACTGATTATCCCGGGTTGGATCTGAGTGGCGTTATGTTGCCCACACATTTCGATCCTTTGCCGCCTCGGTACCGCCATGTCTTCTGTGCCTTCAGTATTAATGTGCCAGTAGGTTTCGACTCGGGAAACAGAATCACCTGGTATCTGAATAGCAATCGTCAGGAACTAAAAGTGCCCGGCAAGGTGACCGCGCCGTATGTGTTGGACGAGCCGAGTTCGAATGGGCGTGGTGACGTCGCGCCGCTGGTAAGGCTTGAGGGTTCTCCACAAGCTATTCGGGGCCGAGCTGGCATTCAATTCCCCCAACTCATTCAGGCGAAGGTGAATGAGCCCATCACATTGAGCGCGCACATTGGGCACGCGGATGAAGAAGTCTGGGTGGGTTGGTCTCATCATAGCGGACCGGGAACCGTAGAATTTTCTAACAAAGAGTATGTGACTGAGAGCGGCTCAAGTACGTCAACACAGTTGCAGATAAGTGAGGCGGGTGAGTATGTGATTAGAATGCAAACGATCGATGATGTTGCAGCATTTGAATTCTATTGCTGCCATACCAATGCCTATTTCTCAATACAAGTAGATGACTGAAGAGCCGAGGGCTCCAACACTATGAAAATTATTCATCGATGGAAAATACTTGCCAGTGTTATGGCTTTCGCTGCAGCGAACACGGTCTTTTCACAAGAAGCGCCGACTTATTCCCGTGATGTTGCGCCGATACTTCAGGACAAATGTGCGTCTTGCCATAATCCCGAAGGCATCGGTCCTATGCCGCTTCTGACTTACGAGCAGGTGCGGCCCTTTGCTCTGCTTATTAAGGATCGCACCACGAAGCGCATCATGCCGCCGTGGCATTTGGACCCGAACGTAGGCATACAAGAATTTAAGAACGATATGTCACTCTCCGAACAGGAAATAACTACACTTAGTGTTTGGGCAGATGCCGGTGCACCGGAAGGTGATAGAGCAGACTTGCCTGCTCCGCTGAAAATAGCCAGCGGCGCAGCTTGGCAGTTGGAAAAGCAAATGGGCCCGCCAGATCTGATTATTCGGTCTGCGCCCTATGATGTAATCGCCAACGGTCAGGACCAATGGTGGACGCCAAATATGCCTTTCAAGGGCTTGGATAAGGAGCGTTGGTTGCGTGCAGCAGAATTCAAACCCTCCTTTCCACTTGGCAAGAAAGTAGTGCACCACGGTCATGCTGTGCTGGTACCGGAGAACCCTGAAGAGGACGGTCGCCGCTCGGTAGCTCTGGCGCGTTATGGTGTTGGAAAATCCTGGGAGGTCTATCCCGAGGGAACCGGAATGCGTGTGCCTACCGATGGTCACATCGCCTGGAATCTGCATTATTTCCCCGTAGGAGCTGAAGGGTCGGGTGACGTCGTCGAGGTAGGTCTGTGGTTTTACCCGGACGGTGAAAGACCGGAATTGGAGACTACAGGCGAGGCGATGTTTCGCGTCGATGGTCTGAACGGCATGGCAAGAGGCCAGGACATTGTCATTCCACCACACGGCTATCAGGTATTGCAGGGCACCCACGTGCTGGATTCTCCTGCCATCATTCACAGTTATCGGCCGCATATGCATATGCGTGGCAGGGTCATGACGATGGAGGCGATCTATCCTGATGGCCGCAAAGAAGTCTTGAGTCAGGTAGATAGGTACAACCACAATTGGCAGATATCCTATATCTACGCCGATGAGTCCCAGCCTATCTTGCCCAAGGGAACGGTGTTGCAGTTCTCCTCGGTATTCGATAACACCGCCAACAATCCGATCAACCCAGACCCAGAGCAATGGGTGGTGTTC
Source organism: uncultured Pseudomonadales bacterium (assembly GCA_949372635.1). Lineage (GTDB taxonomy): Bacteria > Pseudomonadota > Gammaproteobacteria > Pseudomonadales > Pseudohongiellaceae > UBA9145. Next base: position 40,509 of record CASIAB010000002.1, on the reverse strand, counting down.
GGCAGGCGTGGTGTGGATGAGATGAACCACGCTTGGCTGGGCATGACCTATATAAACGAAGAACAATACGGCAGTGCCATCGCCGAGCGGCGTGCTAGTCAGGAAACTTTGCGGGTGAGTCAGTAGATAACAAAGAGGCACTAGAGAATGATAGAACAGGGCGCTATGAACACGATGCCACAGCTGCTGGCGCTTACCTTTCTGCTAGCATCAGGATCGACTCTCGCGCAGCAATTACAACAAGCCAACTACGAAGAAGGTCAAGCCGAGCGTGGCGAATTGCTCTACCAACAAAACTGTGCGGCCTGTCACCTTGCGGATCTGTCGGGTTCTTTCGAGGCGCCCAATCTCGCCGATAATAGTTTTCGTAATAACTGGTCTAATCGTGGCATGCAAGAATTTCTGGATATGCTGCGACGGAGCATGCCTCCCCAGGCACCTGGTTCCCTCAGCGAGTCGCAATATCAGGATGTCTCTGCTTTCATACTCAGCGCCAATGCTATTCCAGCTAGCAGCATAGTCACCTTAACGGTAGCCAATTCAGTTGTGTTTCTCAATGGCGACGTGAGCGCAGTAGCTAACGGTGTACAACGCACACCAGTGCCGGGGCGTGCTGGCACCGTGCCTTCACCTCGCACCCGGAATGCGGTGCCTGAGATCGCCACCGTCTACTCCAGTGACAGGGCGCTTAGCCGCAGTTACACAGGCATTAATAATAGCGCCATCGATAAATTTCGAAATGTTAGCAGCGAAGAACTGGCCGATCCGGAACCGGCAGATTGGACATACTGGCGACGCAGTCCTCAAAGTCAGGGCTACACCCCGCTGGATCAGATCACCACCAAAAATGTGAGCTCACTCAGCTTGGCCTGGGTGTGGGGTATGGAAGCAGGGCGCAGCCAACCGGCACCACTGGTCCGCGACGGCATCATCTTCATTCCTAATTTCGGCAACGTCGTTCAGGCGCTCGACGGGCGTGATGGCTCGCTGCTTTGGGAGTATCGTCGACAATTTCCAGAAGGAGGCCGCAGCGGGGGTCTGTTACGTACACTGGCAATGTGGGAAGACATGATATTTGTTGCGACCACCGATGCACATCTGGTGGCACTCGATGCGCGCACCGGCGCGGTAAGATGGGACAGTGAGATTGCCGATGAAACGCTGGGCTATTCCAATACCAGCGGACCAATCGTCGCGAACGGTATAGTGATAAATGGTATTACCGGCTGTGGTCGTTTTTTCGAACAAAGTTGTTTCATCACCGGCCACGATGCCAACACGGGTGAGGAATTGTGGAAAACCTTTACCATCGCGCAACCCGGCGAAGCAGGAGGAGATACCTGGGGAGCTCTGCCCTTAGAGTTCCGTGGCGGCGGTGATGTGTGGATTAGCGGTAGCTGGGACCCAGAACTCGGCCTGGTTTTCTTTGGCGTGGCTCAGGCGAAACCCTGGATGGCGGCGAGCCGTGGGCTCACCACCGATGACAGCGCCCTGTATTCGAACTCTACGTTGGCCATAGACCCCAAGGACGGACGTATCGTGTGGCATCGCCAACACGTGCCCGGCGAATCATTGGATATGGATGAGGCCTTCGAGCAGGTGCTGATCGACATAGTGGACGAACCTTATCTATTCACTATAGGCAAGAGTGGCATCTTGTGGAAGCTGGACCGGCGCACGGGCGAATTCATGGGTCTTAAAGAAACCGTGTTCCAGAATGTGTTCTCCGATATAAATCTTGAAACAGGAGAGGTGCGTTATCGTGAAGACATCCGCAATATGAAGGTGAGCGAATGGCTTAGTGTGTGTCCCTCAACTGCAGGTGGTCATAACTGGCAGTCTACGGGTTATCATCCGCCCACTCGAAATCTGGTTATTCCCCTCAGTCAGTCCTGTATGGAGATGTCGCCACGGGAAGTGACTTTTGAAGTCGGCTCTGGTGGTAATCAGGGGGACAGACGCTGGATGGAGATGCCAAACACTGAGGGTCAGTTCGGAAAACTGTCTGCTCTTAACGTCGATTCTATGGAAGAGAGCTGGAGCATAGAACAGCGCGCGCCATTTCTTACAGCTGCGCTAACCACAGCGGGGGGGCTAGTGTTCATCGGCGATTACGACAGGTATGTGCATGCCTATGATGTGGAAACGGGAAAGGAGCTGTGGCGCACTCGTCTGGCCACCTCAGCTCAAGGGTTTCCAGTTAGCTTCGCCATTGACGGTGAGCAATACGTCGCCATTCCCGCCGGCCGTGATGGTGGCAGCCCCTGGCGCATTGGGAGTTTTCTAGCGCCGGAGTTGGTTAGTCCAACGGGTCACAATGCGCTCTACGTATTTAAGCTCAACCAATGAACCTGCGCTGCTGCCTCAAGCTTAATCGAGAGTGCCTGGCGGCACTACTATGGTGCCTAGCAGCCCAGGCTCAGGCCGACGCGATTCCTGCTGAAGTCGGTGACATTGTAATTACGCCGCTAGTTCATTCGAGCGTACAGCTACAATATCAGGGCATAGTAATCCAGGTAGATCCCTGGAGCGCCATTAGCATGAGCAACTACCAGATAGCGGACCTCATACTGATAACAGACAATCCTAGCCATCATCTCGATACAGCTGCGATCAATGGACTGCGCGACTCCGAGACGATTCTCATAGGTCCTGCAAACAGCGCCAGTCAACTATCTGATGCGGTGATCATGGGCAGCGGCGACAGCCGGCGAGTAAAAAGCGCCGACATAGAAGTGCTAGTAGAAGTAATAGATGCCTACGACCTGACAGCGGGCGCGCCAGCGCACCCCAAGGGTGACGCTAATGGCTATGTGTTGACCATCGGCGGGAAGCGTCTGCTGTTTGCGGGAGTCACAGAATGCGTGGATGAACTTAAGACACTCGGCAACATCGATGTGGCGTTCATGCCATTGAATATTCCGCCGGCACGTATGACGCCAGCAGACTCGGCAGCATGCACAAGACAGATCGATCCAGACATCGTGTACACCTATCACTATGACCAGACTTATGCGCGCAGGGTAAATGACACGGAATATGAGGGAAATCCTTTACCCGGTGGTCTAAGCGTGGATGAAAGTATGGATGCTTTCGCGAATGCGTTACAGGGAAGTGGAATCGAATACCGTCAGAGCAACTGGTACCCACCTAGATTCCTACTCGACAGCAACTGGCCCAAACTGCCTCTTGGACAGCGCTGGCTCACCGGTGGTCTCGGCGGTATGTGTATTGGCGGGAATGATGAGGTGTATCTGCTAAACAGACAGAATGTAGTAGAAGATAACCTGGACGCTGCCTTGCTGGCTCCGCCGATTGTGCAGCTTGATGCCGAAGGAAACACCGTTAAAGGCTGGGGGAATGCGAAGCTCATAGGCGACAGATTGCACGACTGCCATGCTAATGCCGATGGATCACTTTGGTTGGTGCCTGCGGCAACGGGACACATACAATTGTGGTCTGCCAATCAAGAACTGCTCATGCAGATTGGGGAAGACAATGTCTTCGACTCCAGCGACAAGAGCCGTAATGGTCAGCCGAGGAATTCTGATAGCGCGCAGTTTTTTCTGCCTGCCGCCGTAGATGTAGACGAGAGCACGGGAGAGATTTTCGTGGCCGATGGCGAACTTCCAGGCGGCAACAGCCGCATTGCCGTTTTCGATTCATCCGGAAGTTTTCTGCGTCAATGGGCGCTGCAGCGAGATGGGAATGATCAACGTATCGAATTGCCCCATTGTCTGCGCATATCCAATGACGGCCTAGTCTACGTCTGTGATCGTCGTGCCGACCGCATACAGGTTTTCGACAGGATAGGGAATCTACAGAGGAACATCTCACTGCCATTCAATTCTCTTTCAGACGCCAGCGATCGAGTGAGCGGCAACAGAGGTAACGCAGTAGTACTCGCATTCTCCCCCGGTCCGTTGCAAGAATTTCTGTATGTGCTAAATCAAAATACAGTAGCCGTTGAAGTGCTCGAGAGATCGAGCGGGGAATGGCTCACTCGCTTCGGTGAGGGACCCGGGAGATATCCTGGCCAATTTGAACTTCCCCATGGTATTGCCGTGGATAGCAAGGGCAATGTCTATGTTGCGGAGCAGGAAGGTAGGCGAGTGCAGCGGTTTTTGGTTCAGTGAGGATAATTTGGTGGGGGCTCCGGGCACCAACTACATCAATAAGTTAGCTAAATATATAGCTCTTAGCTTCTATATAAAACTGAGCCCTGGGGTATTCATGGGGCAACCCAAGAAACTTTGGATTTAAATTCCCCGGCAAAATCCAACCCCACCCCTGTTTCTTAGTAACCGCCCAGCCAGCACCCACCCCTAGGGGACATACTCCGGTCAGTCAGAGTGGTTCCATTGCAACCGTATACATACTATTGTGAACGAAAGACTACTATTTCTGAAAATAACGCTAAGAAACCACTCACCTGAATCACAGCCGGCATATACTTATATTGTCTATTGATATCAAATTTGATATGTGGCGATAAAATATCGAATATTAAAAATGGGGATTTGAAATGTTATCCACAAAAAAAGCTTCTGAAATGGGCGAAAAATTAATTCTATATGTAATCGGAATCGGCGCATTCATTACTGCTCTAGTCGATATCTTTAATGCCATTAGTAGTTACAGCATTCAATTAGAGCAATTATTTACACTTTTCATTTATGCAGAAATAATTGGTATGGTAGGGGCATATACGAGCTCTTCTAGAATACCAGTGACGTTACCTATCATTATAGCGATAACAGCTTTGTGTCGCTTGATAGTCATGCATGGAAAAGATATGGAAGCGCTTGTGCTTTTAGGAGAATCTGGGTCTATTTTGCTGTTGTCAGGGGCTGCTTATGTCATGAGTTTAAAAGGAAAACTGAGTTTAGAAAAAAAGGATTCTTTTGAAAATAATTAATTCTTCGAGGACTTCCTTGGGTTTCTCCAGAGTTCACTGGAGTGGTATTTGGTGGATGCGAGGGAGACGATCTAAATAGTTAGCCTATTGATACTAAACAGTCGGCATCAGTTTAATGATCCCACGCATTGCTCGTTCCCTGCTTATGTCTAAGTCATGCAACAATGCAGCTCATGTAAATACCAAAAAAGTGCAGAAGGCACTGGTTTTAAACGAGATAATTTGATTGGATGACTGGATCAGGGGACTGATTTAACCTCGATCATCACTTCATTCCTGCGCAGGAAAGGCAGTACGAAAGGCGCGTTGTAGGCGGCAAACTCAACCGCCCCCAATGGCTCTATCTCAGAGGCCTCTAGACTCTGTAATAATCGTCCTTTGTGTTTCTCATAGTTGCGCTCGGTCCATCTCCCCGAGTACCGAACTACTGCTATAAGCTGGCCTGGTACTTCCCTTAAAACTATGCGTTCGTCGGTGGGCAGGGGTGCTGATTCAATACTAAATTTGCTAGGAAGCATGAATGCGACACGCCAACCTTGGGAAGTTTGCAATTGCTGTACCGGCGAAGTCATAGCTATCTCTTGGCCGGCAGTGGCCTGCTGGACAGGTGCAGTCATATCAAGCTTTATTTGGCTGCTATTTTCGCCAGTGATGTAACCGAAAAGTCGCATAAATCCCTCATTCGAAGCCGATCCAAAACTGGACGAACTGTTAACGATGGTTTCTGCCACAATGTAGGGTTCATATTGCCTATACTCCACCACATCATCCTCGTAGAGGACGGTATATTGAGGGCTTTCTATCGCGAAGGCTTTACTGGAGATGAGCAACAGCGCCGTGTTTAGTAAGAGCAGAGGTTTCGATCTAAGAAGAGTTTTCATTTGGGCTGCCTAAGTTGGAGACTAAGTCCGCAATTTCAAGTACGGTGACTCAATGGATTTGGATCAACACGGCCCATGAGAAAGAGCTTTCAGGCTGACTGCGAACGGTTAGCTATGTTTGATGTACGAGTGCGAGAATCTCCCGCCTCACAGAGGGGGTCGGTCTGCGCAAGCTTAGGTATTGGTTTCCAATAGGTGTTTTAAGGCCGGCTCTAATTCTGGATGTTGTAACTCGAACGTCGCGTCTTTGAAGCGGCTAGATCGAACATCGGCGCTGGATAGCAGCGCTGCTTCAGCCATCTCTCCAAACATAAGCCTTGCAACTGGGGCAGGTAATGATGGCAGGCTTAAGCGACCCGAGGCCTTACTCAAGGCAATCGAAAAGTCTTTGCTGCTTAGTGCATGGTTGGATACAAAATTCACAGGACCGTGAAGATCCTCATCGACTAAGCCAAGCTCAACTAGCCGCAGCACATCATGGATGCTTATCCAGCTTATTTTCTGGTGCCCAGTACCAATAGGTCCCACAACAGCGAGCCTCATCGGTAGAAGAAAATTTTTCAGAACTCCACCGGTAACGCTAAGAACAATACCTAAACGCATGTTTAGGGTCCTTATACCTGCCTCTCTCGCTGGTAATGTAGCCTGCTCCCAGCGCGTCGCAACCTCGGCTAAGAAATCTGAACCCGCGGGGCTTTCCTCTGTGGCATGATTCGAGCCTGTGGGCCCATAGTAACCGATGGCAGATCCTGACATCAAAACGGATGGTTTGTCCTTAAGCGAGGCTAAGGCTTCGCTCAGGGCCTTGGTCAGAAGCTCGCGGCTAGAAATGATTTCCTGCTTTCGATTTTCGTTCCATCGTTTGTCGGAGATATTGGCTCCCGCAAGGTTTATCACTCCATCCAGTGGAATTTTAGGATCTAGGTAGACAGATCCTTTTTTATGGTCATAGTAGAAGGGACCGTCAAGCCTATTTCGCAACAAGGAATACGTTCGATAGCCGGCCTCCGAGAGATATTTCCTCAAAGCCTTACCTATCATTCCACTGGCACCAGTTATCAAGATGTTTTTCTTTTTATTCAACATGTTCTCCCGATTTCTTTTACTCGGCTTCGTGCTGACGTGGTATTCCAAATTTAAACTGGATGGGAGTAACGACGCTTATGAAGAATTAGATCACTTTATCTTCAGTAGAATGATATTAGAACCAAGTTCGAAGTTTATTAAACGTTGTTGTGATCCAAGTAAGAGAAAGAACCCGTATGAAGAGGGCAAATATTGCAAACCAAATTGCTGTTAACTTTCATTTTTTTATTTCGGAGTTTTATATGCTAAATATTAGACGTTTCTTTTTAACCGTTGCTGCTATGGTGCCAATCGCCTTTGGATCGTCACTTGCGAAGGCGCAGGACATAGTTGACACGGCTATTGCCGCAGGTCAATTCGGTACGCTGGTTGCCGCTGTTCAGGCTGCGGACTTAGTGGATACACTCAAAAGCGAAGGTCCTTTCACCGTTTTCGCTCCTACAGATGAAGCTTTCGCAGCACTGCCTGAAGGGACCGTAGAAAACTTACTCAAGCCAGAGAATAAGGATCAGCTCATTGCGGTCCTCACTTATCACGTTGTTTCAGGCGCAGTGATGTCCGGTGATATCGCTGGCAAGAAAATGGAGGTTGCAACTGTCCAGGGTAGTGATCTATCAATTGATGCCACTATGGGTGTGAAAGTCGACAACGCGACTGTGGTTAGTGCGGATATTGAGACAAGCAACGGTGTGATTCACGTCATCGATCAAGTGCTTCTCCCTAACTAATAGCCTAGCAGATTTATCTTTTAGAACTTAAGGCTGGCTTTGTCAGCCTTTCGACTAATTGAGGCATGGCAAGATAGTCAAGCAATACGAGTTTAAGTTACGTATATTTGATGAAGCGCAATTCTTTGCTTGTCGGAGGCGCATGGTCCGGATGAAAAGCTAACGACTGGGAAAAAGCCTTATTCGAAATAGGGTCTTGTCGCGATTGCTTTCATAATGATATCAGTTCCTGGCCCCATCAAATCAGTAGGCATCAATACTCAATAAACTGATTAGCCCGATTGCCATCGATGCTAGATAGCGTACATCAAAAAGCATTCTTCTGTAAGCCACATTATTTCCCATTCCAAATTCCTTCTTCGTTGCCCCTACAGACAACATCCAGCCTACAAACAAGGCAATAAAGAACGCGCTGAAAAGAATCAGTTCGATCGTACCTCGAGTTTTCTAATAGTGTAGTAGCCTGCTATCTTGCCCGGATCAAGTCTGATCCTAGTGATAGGATCAGGAGAACTAATGCTTATAACAATTTCGTTACTGCCCCGGACCACTTGTTCGCGCATGGTTAGGAGCGCGCTAAAATTTTGGTTAGACTGCGTGGTATAAAATACCTCTGTAGTGGTATTGTCGGGCACATTTAATTGGATATAGATTTTGATATCTGTACTTGGGTTTAAGAGATTTGGAAAGTTAAGGTAAGGGTCGTTGCCGTTTGCTGTTATTTTTAATTGCCCGGGTTCAGAATCCCGAAACAATACTTGGTTAGATGTAATTTTGGTTGATGAAAAATTTTCGTCCAAAGAATAAAGGATTCTGGGCATGCTAAAGAACTGACTAATTTGCTTGACCAAATTTTGTGATTTGGTTTCCTTTGCCTGATACCTCCCGCTGTCGAAGACCGTAACCGTGCCCGCTGCCATCAGGGCTTGTTCGCGAGGCAGAGACAAACTGTCAGTGTAAATTTCATCAATGCCCAAGGATTTGAAGAAAAGCGAATCAGCATAATCATTAATTGTGTGCACATAGCTGGATATACCGAGAGCATCGAGCTCTTGGCCTAGGTTCTGTTCAGCACGAGCAGTATTCATTGTTATCGCATATAGTTCCATATCTTGGATGGCATTCAGCACAGCCAGCGGGCCTCCTGAAAACTTGTACAGTGTCCAGATTATTTTTTCAAAACCCAACTCTCTGACAATCGTATACTCGGAGGGTTGATATATTTGGGGGATAATTCTTGTGAGAAACTGAGGATAATTTGACCCAATATGTTCAAGGGCATCGAGGTTGCGCTCCTTCACATCAGTGACCAAAAAGGCTTGAGGGTGGTCAGCAAACCATTGCATAAAACTGGTCAGGCTACATTTCTTGTAGGCAGAGCGGCCGCGGACCAGTTGTTCGAAGTCACTTAGCGAGATTGGTGCCGTCGGCGGCAATCCAAAGCTTCGTTCGAAACTCTGTTCCCAATCATGCAGGCAGACCAGCTGATGGTCCGATGTCCAGCTAAAATCTATTTCGAACGCGCGAAAACCTTTCTCATAGTTGGCATCTAAAGCCTCTATAGAGTTGGTATAGGTTGTGGCACCTATCTGACCCCCAGCATGGGCAATACGAAGAAGACTGAAGTTGGCTTGGGCAAACAACAGTGAGCTAACTAGACTTGCGATTATTGTAAAAATCAGTTTAAACATGCTGTCTAGAAAATTTTTATTTATGACCGGATTTCTATCCTTTTAATCAGGCATTTACCCGGAGTAGGTTGCTAAAAAGTTATTTAGTATTCTGCGACAATTCTGTCCATAAAAAAAGCTAAAACGTATAAGTGCGACCAGTACTGACTGATTAACTCCTAATCTGTCAGCATTTGGTTCATGATCCAGCCATATATCGACAAGCGCTAGAAATTCTCACTTAAAATCATTAAATACAGCATCTGGCGCTACCATCGATTCAGCCTCAGCCATCGCGATGTCCAAGATCTAATGGCAGAGCGAGTGATCTCGGTGCGCTATGAAGCGATTCGGCTGTGGTGCAAAAAATTCCGACCAAAATACGCCCGACCGTTAAGAAAAATACCAAGAAAATAAAGGGGAACAACTACAATTTAACAACTTAGTGTCCCTCTATTTCTCAGTATAGCTTTTAGAGGATTAGCTTCTCATGCGCACATTAGTCAACAAGTAGCGACAAAGTGAAAAAGAAAGGGTTCAAGGTTTGTGAGTCTAGGAGATTCACATTAGACAGCGTAGTGCCTTAAGTTTTAGTTGCTTCCTATATTTCCAGAAAGGATGCGCGATATCTGGCGAGGCTCGTTGAACTGTGATCCATAATCTGTAATAGGTTCGTAGTACCCTAGTGATATTATCATCTAAATAAATGAACTCAGCGCTTAGAGTATACACCCTCATATTCGAGAACAGTTTCTTCGCTGTGCTATAAATAATGGTACCAGAATGTTACTCACCTTATTTTTTGATGGACACTGTCCCTTATGCTCAGCAGAGGTACGACAGCTTAATAGGCTTGACCATCTGGGCCTATTGGAGCTGGTTGATCTCCATCAAGCCGACTTTACGTTGCTATATCCTCACGTGAATAAAGTGCAGGCCAGCAATATCTTACAGGCGGAGCAATCCGACGGAACAATGCTCTATGGGCTTGATGCCAATTGCAAAGCATGGGAGCTTGTTGGTAAAAAGCGATGGTTGCGTGTTCTTCGCTGGCCTGTAATTCGTATGTTCGCTGATCTTGGCTACGTGTTTTTTGCAAAAAATCGCTCCACAATTTCATATCTCGTTACTGGGAAACGACGCTGCACCAGTTGTGAGCTGGGGAGTTCAGAGCGGTGATTTCACAATTACTTTCTGAGGTAATAATGTGGCAAATATTGCGGTAGTGATTGGGGCGAGAAGTGCGATCGGCAGCAGTATAATTGAGACGCTCGCCAAAGATGAAACTATTGATCAAATTGTTGCTATTAGTAGAGGGGGTTCACCACATCTAACAGAAAACGGAGCGAAGGTTAAATCTATCTCCTGCAACTATTCTGAAGAATCCATCAAAGGAATATGTGAAAGCTTAAAATCCACTGAGGGAGCAATTACTCAGGTAATTATATGCAATGGGATATTACACACTGACAGGATTTTACCAGAGAAGCGACTGGAGGATGTATCTTTCGCTACCGTTAGTGAGGTGATGCATATAAATACGATAATCCCGCTACTATGGCTCGCAAATATAGGACCGTTTTTGAAAAGTAGAAAGACTTGCAGGGTTGCAATTCTGAGCGCGAGGGTAGGCAGTATTTCAGACAATAGAAGCGGCGGTTGGTATGCTTATCGCGCGTCTAAAGCTGCACTGAATATGCTAATAAAAACAGCTGCAATCGAATTTCGACGCCGAGCTCCCAATGTGAAACTTATTGCTTTTCATCCGGGTACAACGGATACCAAGTTGTCAAAACCATTCCAGCGTTCGGTGCCTGAAGGCAAACTGTTTACGCCTGATTTTGTGGCAGGGGCTTTACTGAAATTGTTGAAAACATTGGACCCACATAGTGAGGAAGAATTTTTCGACTGGAATGGGCAGCCGGTGCCCTGGTGAGGAGAATAAAGGGTACAACTTAACATCTTAAGTCCCCACGCTGTCCCCTGCGCGTGCCAAGCCGCAAAAAATTGCGAGAAGGATATCTGAGATGAAATTTATCATTGTCGTAGAGGCAGACTAATTTCTATTGCTGTATTGTTACTGAACGCTCATTTACTATTCATTGACAGGATTTTTGCGATGACTAAACCACCTCTGCCAAGTCTGCTCGCATTTATAATCAGTGCATTGTTATCCAGTGTCGCGAGCTCCGCCGACGACATCGTCATCGTGGGTGGTGAAGGGGTGGATTGCATCAAAGACCCGGGTTGTGTCAATCGCTTGCATCCGGATATTCCCATGGCAGCGCGAGCCAAGCCAGGGCAAACCATTTTGTTTAGGGCCAGAGACGCCCGTGACGTGCTCGGTGCTGCCGCGGCTCAGACCACAGAGCCGGATACTCTCACTAATGAATTTGGCCGAGTTCATCCCATTACTGGGCCAGTCTATATCGAGGGTGCGGTGGCCGGTGATGTATTAAAGGTCACGTTGAATAATATCGATCCAGGTTCCTATGCCTATACCTCTGGTGGGTCTTCTGGGTTTATCCCCGATCTCGTCGGCGGTCAAAGTTTAGTGATCTGGCGGTTGAATCGCGACTATGCCGAGAGCGATGACCTGCCAGGAATTCGCATTCCCAATGGCAGCTTTCCGGGTGTGGTCACTACCATGCCTGGGCGCAATCAGCTGCAGGCGATGTTGGATAGGGAGCAGGAATTAGCGGATGCCGGTGGGCTGGTTTCACTGCCTTCGGCGGACTTCGCAGACCCTGCCGCGTTGTGTGGACCGGGTGGCAGTGCCACCAGTGATTGCCTGCGCACAATTCCGCCGCGGGAACATGGCGGCAACATGGACATCCGCTACCTCAAAGCTGGAGTATCTATCTACCTGCCTTGCTTTATCGATGGTTGCGGTTTGGCAATCGGTGATTTGCATTATGCCCAAGGGGATGGCGAAGTGTCCGGCACGGCAATTGAGATGTCAGCTGATGTGTGGGCAACTACTGAGGTCTTAAAGAATGGCCCCGACTTGTCCCGGGGCCCTCACTACGAAGGTTCAGCCCAGTTGCTGGACATTCCTTCTCGCCGCTTCTATGCCGTAACGGGGATTCCCGTAAAAGCCGACGGAGACGTGCCTCCGGATATGCGCTATCTAAATTCTGATGTGGTTGCCGGTCTGGAAAACTTGCCAAACGATATCAATCTGGCCGCTCGCAATGCAGTGGAAGGAATAGTTGACTACATTGTAAGCACTTATGGTTACAATCGACAGCAGGCCTATGTTATTGCGAGTGTTGCGGTAGATATTCGTATCAGCCAGCTAGTGGATGCCCCCAACGTTGGTGTCACCGCCTTGTTGCCGCTAGATATTTTTATCGGCGAGGATATTTATCATCAGAGAAAGAATAGGAGAATAAACGAGACAGAGCTATTTCCATGAAATAGGACAGTCTGTATCGGAGCTCAAATAAATCCGTCCCCTTTGTTCCAAAAAGTCATACACAAAAAAGGCCCAACGCTTTCGCACTGGGCTTTTTACTTGGTGGAGGCGGGGGAGCTGAACAAAGAATCCAGCTATAAGAACTTCGCGGATATTTTTGATTTAGATATTAGTAAATGTTACTTCCAGTGTATCTAAAACCAAAAGTCATAAACCAACAAAATCCCAGCCGGGGTTCTGTATTCAATTGATTGGGAGGGGGGAGCTGGGCTGACATTCCAATCTACTGATAAATATTAGTATTAAATCAAATAGCATTCACCAGTGTTACGTTAGGCCAAAATCACCACCTGTTCTACTTTTCTATTGCCAGCACCTTTATAGCCTCCAAACGTAGTGAATTTGACATATTTGGGGCTTATTCATTAAAGACCACCTAACTTAGTGTCTCTCAAGCGATACCGCCCAGCACCCCACCTTAGCGGGCACGCCCCGATAAGTCAGAATGGATCCATTGCACCCGTATCCATATTATTATGACCGATTTTTTTGTATTTTAACTCTGACCCCCAATTATTCTAGCGACCTGTCCATCTTGGTTTACGCTTCTCGATAAACGCAGCTCTTGCCTCTTTGCCGTCCTCGCTGCCAAATGCAGCGGAAAGAGCCTGCAATGCCGTTTCCGGAACATCTTTGAAAGGCATATCTTCCATCTGGTACATCAAATCGCGAGTGCGTTTTAATGCGAGGGGCGACATCTGACAGAGTTTCAATGCTAATTCTTCAGTCGCGCTGGCGAGCTCTTTGGCGGGTACGACACGAGTAATTAAGCCTAGCTGATAGGCTTCCTGTGCGCTGATTGGTTCCCCTGTGAGGATAAGTTCCGCAGCTCGCATGCGCCCAATTAATCGCTGCAAGAACCAAACATGCATGCCAGGCGGGCCGGCTAGATTGGGCACACCGGGATATCCAAAGTCGGCATCGTCTGTGGCGATAACCATGTCACAGGCGAAGGCCAGCGTGCAGGCACCTTCTCTAACGTAACCATGCACAGCCGCAATGACGGGTATGGAGAGGCCACGCACGATCTTCAGTGTTTCCACGTAAAACAGTCGCAGAAATTGCTCCATGTCGGCGCTTTCGAACTGCATTAAATATTTTAGATCGACACCAGCAGAAAGTCCTTTCCCGGCTCCGCTCAAGATAAGAACTCTCGCATTCTCATCGGCATCTGCAGCTTGCAGTGCGCGGTGATACTCGAGAGCAGACTCTTCATCAATCAGATTGAGTGGCGGCTTATCGAGTTCTATTCTTGCTATGCCTGATTCGACTGAATAGTTCAGAGTCTTGTAGTTGGTTTCAGTCACTCGCACTTCCCTATTAGATGCTCATATTAAATGGTAGGCTATTTGGTGTCTGACTTGCTGGCTAAATGAGTATCTGTGAGTCGATAGCAGCCATAGGTACTACTGAATAGTATCCGTAAGTCATTGTTATATTTATATATTTTATTTCATTATTACAGAGGTACCGCCAATTAGTTTTGTCATCTTGCTCTTATATGAGTCTTCTCAAAAGCTACGAAGACGATCCTTAGATAGCTCTGTATAGGATATATCCACTCAAAATCAAATTTTGTAGTTTAACCGCAAAAAATCTGCTTGAATATCAAGCCCTAACTTAGACGAGGACTAGTAATGAGAAAAAATCTAATCTGTATACTGAGTGTGCTCTTGAGCTCTCAATTAATGGCCGCCGATAGCGCTGCGACTAGAAACAAAATTGAGCAGGCACTTACCAGCAGCATTCGCGATGCTGCAGAGACCGCGCGAGATGCTAACAGGAAGCCTGGTGAGGTTCTGGAGTTTTTTGGACTGGAAGACGATATGAAGGTTCTGGAAATATCTCCTGCTACTGGTTATTGGTCAAAATTTGTCGGACCTACTCTCTGCGAAAACGGTGGGGAATTAATATTCTCGGTCGGCGTTAGCGATGATTTTAAAAATGACGTGATGTCGTTAGATGGGCTGGAATGCAGCTCTGCAATAAACAATGATATTACGTTAAGAAATCTTCCAGAATTTTCCTTTGATGATAGCCAATTCGATATGGTGCTGACTTTCTGGAACCTCCATAATCCATCCGTGGAAGGCAGAAAAAATCTCAATGAAGCCGTCTTTTAGTGCTTTGAAATCAGGTGGAATCTATGGCGTCGTAGACCATACTCGACGCCACCTCGAGCCTACATCGCGCGAGGCACAGAACGGTCGTCGCTTAGACCCGGTTCTTATCATTAAGGAAATGATCGATGTTGGTTTTGAGTTTGTCGACTTCAGCCCGATGCACTATCACCCTGAAGATAATTTGTCTCAAGAAGTCGGAACACCAGGCGTTAGAGGAAATACCGACCGCTTTACGATGAGCTTTCGTAAGCCATAACTATTAGGCAACTCAAAGAGGGAGAGCAAGAAATCAACTCTCTCCTTCTTTGAGTAACTTACCGTCTGTGAACGCAGGTTTCAGCGTCGTAGCACTATCAATATTGTCGTAACGCTTTTTTAAAAAGCTGCTAAGCTAATCTGCAGACATCTTTACTGCAGCCTTTATAGCATCCAAATTTAGCGAACTCGACCTGTCTGGGGCTTATGGTTTGAAAACCACCTATCTTAGTGCCTCTCAAGCTATACCTGACAGCCTATATCTATAGTATCTTCTGATTATGAATGTGAAGAAAGCCAGCTTAATGCAAAGGTTTAACCACTTGCAAAAAGTGCATTTGAAAAAAATTCTTAATAAAAAGGAAGCAATATATGAAAAATTTAGTGATAGTTTCATTTCCCGCTAAAACCGAAACTTTAGATCAAGTAAAAGATCTGTTAAAAGCAGCATTGCCAGATACTCGGAGTTTTGCTGGCTGCATAAGTGTAAGTACATATATCGAGGAATCATCAAACACAGTGCATCTAATCGAAGATTGGGAAACTTTAGATCACCAAACAAAATATCTGTCATGGAGGGTAGAGACAGGCCTTTTGGAATTATTAGAACCTTTATTAGAGGGCGGAGCAGCTAGTCTAAAGGCGACAATCTGTGGCCCTGAGCATACGGATATTTAGAAACTAAAAATATAAAAATTTGGGCATTATGAACAAACTACCAACAACAATAAGGCTTCTAATAAAGGACCATATGAAGAAATTAATCATCACAGCTTTTCTAATGACACTAGCCAGTGTTTCTTATGGGCAACAATCGAAAGTTGATAAAGATGTTGTCATCGGAATGGTATCCGGTCTTTCCCTTACGATGGATGTCCATTACCCGGAATCACCGAATGGTTATGGCATTGTATTTATCGCAGGAAGCGGTTTTATAAGACCTCTGTCTTACGATGCGCGACCTCTAAGCGAGAGCTTTGAGAGGTATGGAACAACATTATTAGAAGCTGGGTATAAAGTGTTTTCTTTAAATCATAGAGCGACTCCCCGTTTCAAATATCCTGATCCATTACGCGATGTTCAACGAGCTGTTCGGTTTATTCGATATAATGCTGAAGAATATGGAATTAGTGCAGATGCTATTGGAGCAACGGGGCATTCTTCAGGCGGCCAATTTGCTGCGCTTTTAGGCGTTCTTGATGGTGCAGGAGACAGCGAAGACCCTGACCCCGTAAATAAAGTTAGCGCAAAGGTCCAATCTGTTGTGTTGCGAGCGCCAAATATAGAAATAGCAACTATAAATACTGAAACTAGCACTCCATTAATTACCTTATTGATGAATGCCAGTCCCAATCGGAATTTAAGTATTGAAGAGACTCGAAAATTCAAAGAAGCAATTCCTACCACTCATGTAACTGAAGATGATGCGCCAACTTTATTATTACATGGCAGTGCTGATGAGATAGTGCCACAAGGTCACTCTGAATCTTTTTACGGGGCATTAGTCAAAGCTGGTGTGACCAGCAAACTAGTAATTATTGAGGGTGGTGGACACAGCGCTGATTTTAGAGGCGCTATAAATCCTCCAGATTTCAATAATGAAATAAATAGCTGGTTTGATTCCACATTAAGAAACTAAAGCCTGTGGCTTTATCATGAAAAAACTACTAACAACATTCAAGTAGCCAGGAAGCTAATAATGAAGAAAACCCGATTCTTGCTATTTACACTATTGCTGTTAAGCACTGGAACGCTCAATGCACAGTCAGCGGAAACTGGATTTCTCAACAGAAGCATCTCTCTGAATGGAGCGGAATATCGCTACCAAGTGTATGTTCCATACAATTACACTGCAGCTGAAGAGTGGCCCGTTACACTTTTTCTGCATGGTGCGGGAGAGCGGGGTTCAGACGGTCTGAAACAGACCCAAGTTGGGCTGGGTAGGGCGATTCGGCTTAACCCGGGACGGTGGCAGACTCTCGCGGTTTTCCCGCAAGTGCCTGCGGGTGAATCCTGGCAGGGAGCGGCAGGAGATGTTGCCATGGCAGCGCTGGATGTCACCATTGCAGAGTTTTCGGTAGATGCCGAACGGCTTTACCTAACCGGCCTCTCACTTGGTGGTAATGGGACCTGGTACCTGGGCTACCATCACACAGAGCTATTTGCGGCTATGGTTGCCGTTTGTGGATTCGTGGATCTTGGAGACCGATTTCCTGAATTCTTGCCAGAGGCTGAAAACAGTTTTGCTGCCCTGGCAGAAGATCTGTCCGATACCCCTGTGTGGATTGTGCATGGCGATGCAGATGTTGTCGTTCCTGTGGAGCAATCTCGTAAAATGGCCGCCGCACTAGAAGCGGTCGGTACGGATATTCACTACACCGAACTGCCAGGGGTCAATCACAATTCCTGGGACGCTGCTTACGCAAACTCTGATCTCATAAGCTGGCTATTTGACCAAAAGCTCTAGTGAGAATTCAAAAAGTGACTGAAGTCGCGATACTGCTCAATATAAACAAAATTATTATGAAAAAACTACTAACAACAATAACTCAAAGGCAGAAATAACTACCTTTGAAAGGAGAAAGCTTTGTCATCTTGCTCTCCTACGAGTCTTCCCAAAAGCTACAGAGGCGAGGCTTGGTTGTGTTTGCGATTGTAACACTCCAAATGTAACTATAGAGTCGATGTTACAATCAGTGTTACCTTAAGTCTTGGATGTTGCAATATACTAGAGGACGTTAATAACCTATATAAATAGGACTTTTCCAGTAATTCCGTGGCTTTCAAGACGTTGCTGGACGTCTCTGAATTGGTATTTGGTGGAAGCGGGGGGAATTGAACCCCCGTCCGTCAGTCCTCTGCCTTCAGCTCTACATGCATAGCGTCGTCTATTGAGTTAACCCGCATCCGCCCGACGGGCAGGGTGATTTGGGCGAGCTTGATACTATTTAGCCGCTTCGCGTCAAGCGCGCTCCACTGGCGATTCCGTTCTAGATGACGATTGCGATCACAAGTTTACGGACATCCCTGTGGCAATCGCTAGCAAGCTCTTAGGCTGCTAGGGCGTAGCTTTCGTCGTTAGCAACTATAAAGTTGCAGCGATTGATTTACGAGAGTCACTACCCTCTCGGCATGCACTTTAGGTTTCGATCCCGGCGTCGAATCCAAATCGCTCCCAATGTGATTCTTTAGAATAGCACAAATTAGGCCTGCACGCCTTATTCATGGCATGGGGTAGCAATTGCTGCGGCTGCTTTGGGGTTTCTGCTGGTCTATCTATTGGCGTGGCGTACGATGCGCTGCTTATCCACTGCCCATTCGCGGTCTTTTTCCGTGGCGCGTTTGTCGTGGTCTTGCTTGCCTTTGGCAAGGCCTATCTGACATTTCACCAGGTGGCCCTTCCAGTACAGTTTTGTGGCGACACAGGTGTGCCCTTTCTGCTGAATGGCAGCGAAGATTTTTGAGAGTTCTTTTGTGTGTAACAACAGCTTCTTAGTGCGCGTTGGGTCGGCTATTACGTGTGTACTTGCTGTATCCAGTGGCGTGATGTTCACGCCAAGTAAGAATGCCTCGCCATCTTTCACCAGCACATAGCTGTCTAGCATCTGCACTTTCTTCATGCGCAGGGCTTTAACCTCCCAACCGAGTAGGGAGATTCCTGCTTCGTATGTATCCTGAATGAAGTAATCGTGTCTCGCCCTTTTATTGACGATGATCGTGGTATCAGGAACTTTGGGCTTCTTCGGTTTTGCCATGGGGCGCGATTATAGCGTTTTCCGTGATCTTAGGCTCAAATACTTCTAAAAGCCCCAAACGCCGTGCGTTGTGCTGCTTTGGCGGCGCTGTTAGAATCCCTCAACGACGCCTCCTAGAGGCCGATAATAATACGCTAATAGTTTGAGCTAAAAGGGGTTTTGATGTCACAAGATAGAGGGCAATTTAGCTCTAGGCTGGGTTTTATTCTCGCCGCAGCAGGCTCGGCAGTGGGTCTTGGCAACCTCGTGGCATTCCCGGTTATGGCATCCAAAAACGGCGGTGCCGCCTTCCTGATCATATATCTCTTCTTTATTGCCTTTATCTGTTATCCCGTGATGATTGCTGAGATTTCCATGGGGCGTAAGACTCAGCGAAATCCAGTGGGAGCATTTTCTGCCTTATCAGACGGCGATAGGAAGTGGCGCCTGGTCGGCATGCTCGGGATATTGACCCCTTTTATGATCGCCGTGTTCTACACGGTGATAACTGTCTGGTTGGTTGTGTATCTGAAAGAGATCGCGACGGGTGGCCTAGAATCACTCGCGGATGAATCGACCTTTAGCTACCTTGGTGGCCGAGCCTTCACTGTTTGGCTATCTCATTCTATTGCTGGGAATCGTTTTTACTATCTTGCTCGGCGGCGTGAAGGGTGGTATCGAGCGGCTCGCTAGGGTGTTGATGCCGACGTTGGCTGTGATGTTGATCCTGCTAACACTCTTCGTTCTGACTTTGGATGGCGCGAGTAGAGGGTATCAAATATTATCTTGTGCCAGATTTCAGCAAGGTTAGCTTAACAGTTGTTAATGGCGCCCTTAGTCAGGCCTTCTTTTCATTATCTCTAGGCATGGGTATCTTGATTACCTATGGATCCTATTTTGGGCGTGAGGATAACATTCCGCAGTCGACGCGAATGGTTGCCATCGCCGACACTAGCATCGCATTCTTCGCCGGCTTGTTAATCTTGCCAGCTATTTTCGCCTTTGATCCGAACACAAATACCGACGATCTCTCGACCAGTAGTGTGGGTTTGATCTTTAGTTTCTTGCCTAAAATATTCTTGTCCATGCAGATGGCAGTGGGTTACACCGGTGCGAGTATTGTCGCGTTAGTATTTTTCACGCTGGTGTTCTTCGCAGCGCTGACCTCCTTGGTTTCGATAATTGAGATTCCTATTTCCTGCTGGATCGATGAGCTGAAGATGAGTCGTAAAAAAGCGGTGTTGTTACAGGCAGGTTTGCTGGCGGCTTTCGCGATTCCTGCGACTATGTCGTTGGGTATGTCGGATTTCTTCACCAACTTTACTAGCTATGGTGGGGTTACCAAATCCTTCTTCGATCTGGTGTCTGATGTGTTCTATGAGACGATCTTGCCGTTAGTAGGTTTTACGGTTTGTATCTTCTGCTCCTATAGATGGAAGGCGAGCGGCCTGTCTGAGGAAATTTCCAAAGGCGACCCGGCGTACGAAGGTTCCTTGTTGCAGAAGTACATCAACTTCTCTCTAGGTAGTGTTATCCCTGCGGTACTGCTGGTGGTTTTCCTCAGTACTGTCTACCAGATATACCTGTAGCTGCTTTATGGTTTTTAGCCTATGACCTCGATCAACCGAAGCGCCCTGGTCGGATATTCTGACCAGCAAATGTTTGATCTGGTGAACAATATCGAACACTATCCTAAGTTCATGCAGGGCTGCACTTCCGCCAAGGTATTGAGTCAGTCCGACACCGAACTCGTCGGTGAGCTGCGTCTTTCCATGGTGGGTATTAGTCAGCAGTTTACAACTAAGAATATTTTGCACAGACCCGAGCGTATCGATATGAGTTTGGTTGAGGGAAACTTTACTCAATTTACATCTCAGTGGTCGTTCGATGCCTTAACTACTAATGCTTGTAAGATATCCCTATCCATGGAGTTCGAGTTCAAGTCTGGCTTGATGGGTTTCGCGGCAGAGAAGCTGTTTAGTAATTCGGCGAATAACTTAGTCGATGCGATCGTGCAACGTGCGCATGAGGTCTATGGCAGTGAGTGAGAATTATTCCAGCGATGATGACCAACCAGAATCCTTGATTCCGGTTGAGGTCGCCTATGCTACGCTCGAGCGTCAGCTTATCGTGCCTGTTAAAGTTCCTTTGGGTACAACGGCTCTAGAGGCAGTGAAGCTATCTAATATAGCCGCTGAGTTTTCAGAGATCGATATCGATAAAGATCCGATGGGTATCTTCGCCAAGCCGTTGGATGGGAGGGGAAGGCCTAAGCCCGATAAGTATGAGATGAGTGCAGGGGACCGTGTCGAGATATACAGGCCGCTGGTGATCGACCCGAAGGCGGCACGATTGGTCCGGGCGAAGACTTCACAGCCGAGTAAGAAGAAATAGTTTATTCTATGCGCTGGGTTTTCTAACGACTTCCACGCAGGTGAAAACGGCTCAGAAGTGAAAATTTTTTAACAAGGTTCTGGTCTTATCTTCTAAAGCCGCTAGGCTTAACGCATAATAGATTTTTATTAACCAGTGTTTAATTTCGGCGTAACTAATGTCTGAAGAGGAAAAAAAGGAAAGCCTGCTCAAGCGCATCGAGACAGGCCTGCATGAATACTACGTCACGGGTTACCGGCGTTCTTTCGCTCGCGCGCAGCGCGATGAAGAAGATCTATTCATGCTGTTGGTCTTCGCAGAAAGTCTGGGCATACCCAACCCGGCGGCCTTTTATACTATGGAATTACTCCCTATCGTCTACGACCGTTTTCATGACTGGCATGTTCGCATGGGCATGGAGCGCTCACCCCTGGATCACGTACATTGCTGCTAGAACTTGCACGCTCACGCAAAATACTCTTCTTCGGTGGTAAGGGAGGCGTCGGTAAGACGACACTCTCTGCCGCTACTGCCATGGCGCGCGCCAATGAGGGAGGTAAAGTCTTATTAGTATCGACTGATCCCGCCCACAACCTCGGTCATCTGTTCGATCGCAAGATAGGTTCCAAGCCAGTTCGTCTCGCCGCAGGTTTAGATGGCCTAGAGTTAGACCCTGCCGAGACTGTAAAGCTACACATGGAAGAGATCACCAATTCCTTACACAGGCTGATGCCGATTCAGCTGCGTAGCGAAGTGGACAAGCACATGGCATTGTCCAAAGATGCGCCTGGCATGCAGGAGGCAGCGATACTCGAGCGCATCGCCGAGGTGGTGGAACAAGGTACCAAGGACTACGACCTTATCGTTTTCGATACCGCGCCGTCTGGACATACCGCACGTCTGATGGTGCTGCCGGAGATGATGTCGGCCTGGACTGAGGGCTTGATTCAGCGCCGCGAGAAGGCAGACAAGTTTGCCGAGATCGTGCGCGGCATGGGCCGAGACTCCAGCGTCGAGGACAAGGTGTTTGGCAACGACGCGGCAGACGAAGACAAGTCGCGCGAGTCAGGCATCCGCAGCTTGCTGAACCGCCGTAAGCTCCGCTTCACTTCACTGCGAGACAAGATATCTGATAAGAACCAGACTTCCTTTGTGATAGTGCTGGCCGCCGAGCGCCTACCAGTGTTAGAGACGATCGAGCTGCAGCAGCAGCTGAAGAAAGGACAGATTAGTGTCGATTGCCTCGTGGTGAATAAACGTTCACCGATTGGGGAGGGAGAATTTCTCGAAGAACGGCGCAGCCAGGAAGAGGCTCATATGAAGACACTGACTAAGGCCTTACCGAAGATTCCGCGACAGGATTTGTATTTATTGGCGCAAGATATTGTTGGCATCGATGCGCTGCAGGCAATGGCCGAGCGAATCGCAAAGTAGAATATTATTGCTTCGAGCTTGCATTAGCATTGACTTTTGAGTTAAAAAGCTTCTCCAAACTCTTTTGAGTCGCATTTAAGCGAGCGGAACGACAAACTTACGACCATGCAACTAGCAACGCAGATAAGCACTAAATTAGTGAGCGACATACGCAACCAGATGATGGCGCTCAGGTCGTTGCCGCTGATGGCCGTGCTGAGTCTGTTCCTTTTGTTTGCGCAGGCTGTCGAGCTTGGGCACAGTCATGAGGTTGATCTGCAGGCGCAATTCGATTGTGAGATCTGTCTCAAGATGGGCTCGCTCGAAGATATCGCCGTTGCTGAAGCACTCAATTTAGGCGTTCCAAGTACACATCATACCTTCTCGATTCTGATTCAGAATCAAATCTCCTCCGAGCTTGTTAGCGCTCCCGCGCGCGGTCCTCCTTCTTACGCATAATCGTATTCACCCATCAATCGGCTAGCAACACCGACCATCATAGATTTCTCCCGTCTGTCCGATTGATTGATTACATCTTAGTTATGTGTGAAATTTATCATGAAATTATCTATACAGATAACCCCTAAAATAGTGCGCAGTATACACAGGCAGATAACGGCGCTCAGATCGCTGCCGCTGATGATGGCGTTGAGTCTGTTCCTTTTGTTCTCGCAGGTTTCAGCGCCTGGGCACAGTCACGAAGCTGATCTGCTGGCGCAGTTCGATTGTGAGATCTGCTTAAAGATTGGTTCGCTTGAAGATATAGCCGTAGCTAAAGCGTCTAGTCTAAGCCTTTCTACTGGGAATCAAATATTCTCGATTCTGAGTCAGAATCAAATTTCCTCCGACACAGTTAAAGCAGCCGCGCGTAGTCCTCCCTCTTACACATAATCGTATCAGTCATCAATCGGCTGGCGGAGTTACCATCAGGGAATCTTCTGCCTCTGACCGATTGATTTATTGCACCTTATTTATTTGTGAGATTAATGATGAAATTAAAGAATAGATTTTTGAAGAATAAGCTTTCGATGTGCATCAGTGCCTCTATAGCTAGCCTAGTATCATCTACCTATGCCGACGCGCAGGTACAGATAGAAGAAATAGTAGTAACGTCATCTTTTATAGACCGCACATTAGATGAAATAATAAACCCTTTGCACATTGTAAATGGTGAAGAAATTTCAAGTAGCGCAACCCAAAGTTTAGGAGAAACGTTAGATGGCTTATTAGGTGTTTCTAGTGCTGATTATGGATCAGCGGTTGGTCAGCCAATCATTCGTGGACTTTCCGGGGGGCGTGTAAAAGTCTTAAATAATGGAATGGTAGTCAGAGATGTCTCTGGTCTAGGTGGAGATCACAACGTCGAAATTGACTTAAATAATGTTGATCAAATAGAGGTCGTCAGAGGGCCGTCTTCACTGCTTTATGCAAACGGAGGTATTGGTGGAATAGTCAATATTGTTGATAGCACAATTGCAAGAGAAGATTTTTCAGAATCAGACCTCAGGCTCGGTCTGGAGTCTCAGTCAGTAAATGATGGTGAGACTTATGACTTTTCTTATCAAAATAATATGGGTGGCTTAAATTTTAGTTTGGGGTATAAAAAATCACAATTTGGTGATTTTGATATTCCAGATGGTGCAGTCCTTCATGACGAAGAAGAGCATGAGGAAGATCATGAAGAAGGCCATGAGGATGAGGGTCACGAAGAAAATTTAGGGTACCTAATGAACTCAGATTCCGAAACGGAAACTAAGAGGTTTGGTGTTTCAAAAGTTGGCGATTGGGGTTATTTCGGAGTATCAGTAAATAACAATGAAAGTCTTTATGGGATACCTTTTCATGGCGACGATGAACACGATGAACACGATGAACGACGATCATGACGATGATCATGACGACGATCATGACGATGATCATGAGGAAGAGGGCCACGATGAGCATGAGGGCGAGAGAATTTTCTCAAAAACAAACTCGGACGTTATAAATCTTGCGGGTGCCTTTAATTTTGATAATAGCTGGATCAAAAGAATCGATTACTCAGTGAGAGATTCAGACTACGCGCTAACTGAGCAACATGCGGAAGGTAAAGAAGGGCATGAAGAGCAGGGTCATGAGGATCACGAAGAAGGACCCACAACGTTTACAAACAACGCTAGAGAATATTGGACGACCTTTGATATTTCTACGGACTCATTCTCTCAAAAAATGGTCCTGAATGTTGTAGATGAGGATACTTCAGTAATTGGCGCTGAAGCATTTATGCAGCCGACCGAAACCAAAGAGAAATCAATTGGTTACTACTTGAGTACAGACTTAGATTTGTTTCACCTGGATTTTGGTGCAAGATACGAGCAAATAAGTAGAGACGGATCGGTGGTTCATCGTGAAGAAGAACACGACGACCATGACGACGACCATGACGATGACCATGACGATGACCATGACGATGACCATGACGATGATCATTCAGAAGACATTGATTCGTTTAACAAAGATTTTAATAACTCGAGCCTTGCACTTAGCATAGGTAGGGATATCAATGAGAATGTTGATATTAACTTCGGTATTTCGAGAGTTGAGAGAGCTCCTAATGCTGTTGAGCTATTTATGAATGGCCCGCATCTAGCAACCGGCAGGCTTGAAAATGGGAACACAAATCTTAAGTCTGAATCGGCTAGTAACCTGGATTTGACTGTTAATGTCAGCATGGGAGCTTTCTTCGGATCGTTTACCTTATTTAAAAACGATATTGATAATTATATCTATCTGCAAGACGAAACTGAGGAAGAGCACGAAGAACATGATGATCATGAGGGACTGATTCTTGCAAACTGGATGCAGAAAGATGCAAAGCTGAAGGGTTATGAATTCGAGTTAGGGGGAGTCTTTGAATTAGGTAGAGGAGACTTAACGGTGTCGTATGCCAAGGATTCTGTTCAAGGCAAGTTTAAAGATGGATCCAATATAGCAAGGATGATTCCGTCAAGAAATTTCTACACAGTCTCTTATTCTCACGATGACTTAAAAGTAGCGCTTAACTTGAAGGACGTATTTAGTCAGAACGATATTGCGGTAGGTGAGACTTCGACAGAGGCGTTCCAGATGTTAGATTTAAAAATACAGAAAACATTTAATCTGTTCAATGAGAGCGAGTTAAATCTTTCTGTATTTGCTAATAATCTTTTTGATGAGGTTGCTAGGAATCACACATCCTTTGTGAAAAATGAAGTGCCTTTACCTGGAAGAAACTATGGTATTAGGGCTAGCCTTAAATTTTAAGGTCTAATCATTGAATAAAAATTCTCATGGATTTTTTTGGAAAAGATTCATGAGAAATTTAAATCCTAAATTGCTCAATCAATCTACAAAATTTTCTTAAGATGAGTGTATCTTAAAATTTCTCGGCAGGAAGGTTAAGAATTTTTAATCTGTAAGCCCAGTAATTGGTTCTCAGATATTTTTTTAGATTTAGTGAGTTTAATGATGGAGAGATTCTCCGCCAGACTTCATTAATGAAGGACTTGGCACCTGTGCTGGTAAGGTCTATTTAGTTTGCGTCTTGAGTTCTAAAGTTAACTGCTAGCGCTAAATAGTGTTGGCTTGATCAACTTCACTGGTAGGCGTAAAGTCGCCAGTGAAGTTTATGAGTGCGTCCTCGACGAAGAACACTGACAAACGTTCTTGGCCACGCACACCGCCGCCGGGCTGAAAGTTATAAACATAGTCCCAGCGATCTTGGTGGAAGGGATCGCGCACTAGGGGTGTGCCCATAATAAAGATAACCTGTCGTCTCGTCATGCCGGGACGAAGCTGGTCGATCATCTCCTGAGTAATGATGTTTCCCTGCGGAATAGCAATCTTATACACGCCGGGGAAATCCATGTTGCCGATATTGCCGCAACCCAATAGAAGGGGCATCAGGACAAGTAGAGCGCTATTTCTAAATACTTGTTTCATAAATTAATCGTTATTCGATGTGATTTAACCCTATAAGTGTAGGGGCACTATTGCTAATATCGCCCCTAAACCTTCGAAACTGAGGGCTTAATCTTTCATCTAGCCCAGCCAGCATGCATACTACCCTACTCCTAGAGGCAGTAAAACTGCTGATGAAGGTGCCTACCGGCGCAAACCCCACAATTTGAGAGTGAGATATGGCCACAGAAAATCAGGAACTTCGCAAAGCAGGTCTCAAAGTGACTTTGCCCAGAGTTAAGATACTGCAAATAATGGAAAGCACCGAGACCAAGCATTTAAGTGCGGAAGACGTCTATAAGGCGCTTATCGAAGCCGACGAAGATGTGGGCCTGGCCACTGTTTATCGGGTGCTTACGCAGTTCGAATCGGCGGGTTTAGTGATGCGCCATCATTTCGAGGGCGGTAGTTCGGTCTTCGAACTCACCACTATCGACCATCACGATCATATTGTCTGTCAGACATGCGGTAGAGTTGAAGAGTTCTACGATGACGTTATCGAGAGCCAGCAAGAGATGGTCGCCAAGAAGTATGGTTTTAGGATTACCGATCACAGCATGTATCTATATGGAATATGCAAAGATTGCCAAGCCAAAGAATAGATTGAAATAGACAGGAATAATGGTTGGCTAGTTGCTAGCTACCATCTGCTCAGCGTGTGCGAGTGATTCGTCACTTAGGTCTTCACCACCCAACATGCGCGCCACTTCTCTCACAATTTCAGTCTCTGAAAGCTCAGTTATCTGCGTTAGCGTAGATCCGGCCTTCGTGAACTTACTCACAAAGAAATGATGATGGCCCTGGCCCGCGACCGGCGCCTGATGGGTAACACATAGAATCTGCGTGCGCTCGGCAAGGTGTCTTAGTAGCTGGCCGACTACCTTCGCAACCCCACCACCAATGCCTACGTCCACCTCGTCGAATACCAGACTTGGTATATGTGACGTCTGTGCGGTGATTACCTGTATCGCGAGACTGATTCTGGAGAGTTCACCGCCCGAGGCTATCTTTATTAGCGGCTTCGCTGCCTGGCCTGGGTTGGTGCTTACTAGAAATTCAACGACTTCCAAGCCAGTCGCCGCGAGCTTGTCCTTCTCGCTGGCGAGTAACTGCACTTCCAAGCTCGCATGAGGCATGCCCAGCTGCTTGAGTTGTTCATTGACCTGCTTGGCGAGCTTGCTGCTGCCCTTCTTGCGTTGCTTGCTGATCTCGCCAGCTACTTTTATATAGTCGAAGCGCAATTGCTTGTCGGCAGCTTCCAGCTTCTCGAGCTCGGCGTCACTATTTTCGATAAGGTTTAGTTGTTGTCTTAGGCCTGCAATGACTTGTGCGAGCTCGTTTGGTTTGACTTTGTGTTTACGCGCGATGGCATGGAGTAAGCCAAGTCGTGTGTTGACTTGCTCTAGTCTTTCGGGGTTCGCTTCGAATTCGTCGGAGAAGGCGCGAAGATCGGACACCGCTTCGTCCAGCTGGATAGAGGCGCTTTCTAGTAGCTCGATGATGCTGATCACGCGGGTGTCTTTCTCCGGCAATTCGGTAAGCGCTGTCAGTGCCTGATGCATTGCAGCCGTGGCATTTTTCTCATCGTCGCCGCCACAAAGAGTAAGTGCCGACTGCACCGAGGCTACTGTCTCATCCGCGTGATTCAACGACTTAAATTCCGCTTCTAGCTTGGGTACTTCGTCAACGGCAATGTTGAGCTCATCTAGTTCAGTCAATTGATAGGAGAGCAGCTGTGTTTGTGCCGAATCTTCCTGCGAGCGGTTGCTCAGTTGGTCGATCAGCTGCGCATTCTTCTGCCATTGCTTGTAAGTGATTTGCATCGCAGCGAGATGTTTTGCTGAGACACAAAAATCGTCGAGCAGTCGCTGATGAGTGGCGCGGTGCAGGAGGGATTGGTGTTCGTGTTGGCTGTGAATATCTAGCAGCATCTCGCCCAGTGACTTCAATGACGCCATGGTGACCGGCGAGCCATTGATGTAGCCTTTTGATCTGCCGTCGGCGTTGACTACGCGGCGCAGCAGACAAGAGCTCGAGTCGGATTCTTCTTCGAGGTCGTTCTCGCTCAACCATTTTTGGGCTGCAGGAATGCTGGAAATGTCGAACGCAGCGCAGATGTCGGCCTTGTTTGCACCGGTGCGAACAATTCCCTTGTCTGCTCTGTCGCCTAGCGTAAGGCCAAGACCACCCAGCATGATGGATTTGCCGGCTCCGGTTTCCCCGGATATCACCGACATGCCGGCCTTGAACTCGATCTCTAACATGTCGACGGTGGCGTAATTCTGAATAGATAGTTGTTGAAGCATAGCCCCGAAGTATATTGGAAGAGAGTCCAACAATGCACAAAATTTGCAATTAAATACCGGCGGCTAATTTTGGCAAGAACTTAGCTAATTTGCCTCTGGATCGGGTCGTGAGAATAGTCACTGAAGAATATTTCTTGGAATTGCCCGTAATTGCTTGAAACCTCTCCTCAAGGCCCCATATACGGGTCATCGCCTGTTTGGCAGGCCATGAATACGCACAGTAATCGAATCACCTAATTTAGGCAGGGGACGTCATGAGCACGCAGACTCCAGATCAGGAATCAGAGAACGAAAAGCCCGAGGATTCTCAGGCGGCAGAGCAAGACATAACACAAGAGACAAACGAAGAGGAGGACGCTCTGGTTGAAACAGAGGATGCCCCCAAAGAAGTTAGCGAAAGTGAACAGGCTTTGGAAACTGCGCTAGAACAGGCACAGAATGCCAAAGATGACCTGCTCCGTGTTCAGGCGGAGATGCAGAACCTGCGCCGTCGGACCGAGCAGGACATTGAGAAGGCGCATAAATACGGCCAGGAAAAACTTAGCATCGAGCTATTGGCTGTCATGGACAATCTTGAGCGATCTCAAGAGGCGGCTAGCGATAGCGAAGATGAGGCCGTCAAAGCGATTCGCGCAGGAGTGGATCTCACGGTGAAGGGTTTTGTCGATTGCTTCAAGAAGTTCAATATCGAGACGATTGACCCCCTAGGCGAGCCGTTCGATCCGCAGCTTCACCAGGCTATGTCGATGCAGGAAAACACGGAATCTGAGCCGAATACGGTAATCGCGGTTATGCAGAAGGGCTACACCCTGCATGGGCGTGTGATTCGTCCGGCTATGGTGATGGTCTCTAAGTAGAGTACAGCCAATCGAGGCAGAGTTTGAAGACCGTCGGCTATAGGTAAGCGTAAGGAAATTTAGGAATTACTGGTTTGATCCTTGAAATACACTGGATTGGGCCAATATTCAAGTCATTAGCAACATATACGCCGGATCAGCGCTGCAGGTGAGCGCGATTCAGGATAAAAGCACGATCGGAGATTTGGAAATGGGAAAGATAATTGGTATCGACTTGGGGACCACTAATTCATGCGTTGCAGTCATGGATGGGGGCGAAGCCAAGGTACTTGAGAACGCAGAGGGTGATCGCACCACGCCTTCCATCATTGCTTACAACAGTGATGGCGAGACGCTTGTTGGTCAGCCGGCTAAGCGTCAAGCAGTAACTAATCCAAGCAACACTTTGTTTGCTATTAAGCGCTTGATAGGCCGCCAGTTCAAGGACGATGTCGTTCAGAAAGACATAAAAATGGTGCCTTACAAAATTATAGCCGCAGATAATGGCGATGCCTGGGTTGAGGTAAATGACGATAAGATGTCGCCTCCACAGATCTCAGCGCAGACTCTGATGAAGATGAAGAAGACCGCTGAGGACTTTCTCGGCGAGGCGGTTACTGAAGCTGTTGTTACTGTACCTGCTTACTTCAATGATTCTCAGCGCCAAGCAACTAAGGACGCCGGCAGAATTGCGGGTCTAGACGTCAAGCGTATTATTAATGAGCCAACGGCTGCTGCCCTTGCTTACGGAATGGACAAGAAAGTTGGTGACTCAACAATCGCGGTTTACGACCTCGGTGGTGGTACTTTCGATATCTCGATCATCGAGATCGCCGAGACAGACGGCGAGCACACTTTCGAAGTGCTTTCTACTAACGGTGATACGTTCCTAGGTGGTGAAGATTTCGACTTGCGTTTGATTGACTACTTGGCAGACGAGTTCAAGAAAGAATCAGGTATGGACCTGCATAACGACCCGCTTGCACTGCAGCGTCTTAAAGAAGCGGCAGAGAAGGCGAAGATCGAATTGTCTTCGGCGCAGTCTACCGAGGTGAACCTTCCTTATATTACTGCTGATGCATCGGGTCCTAAGCACCTTGTGCAAAAGCTAACTCGAGCAAAATTCGAGTCGTTGGTTGAAGAATTAGTTGAGCGCACTTTGGTTCCACTGAAAACAGCTCTGGCTGATGCCGACCTGAAGGTTTCAGAAATCGACGATGTGATTCTTGTTGGTGGCCAGACACGCATGCCATTAGTTCAAGCGAAAGTAGCAGAGTTCTTTGGAAAGGAATCGCGTCACGATGTGAACCCTGATGAAGCGGTTGCAGTTGGTGCTGCGATTCAGGCGGCGGTACTTTCCGGCGACGTGACCGATGTGTTGCTTCTCGATGTGACGCCTTTGTCTCTAGGTATCGAAACAATGGGCGGTGTTTCAAGTAATCTAATCGACAAGAACACAACGATTCCTACTAAGAAGACGCAGGTCTTCTCGACAGCTGATGATAATCAGACTGCCGTAACTATTCACGTAGTGCAAGGCGAGCGTAAGCAAGCTGCACAGAATAAGTCTCTGGGTCGTTTTGATCTGAGTGATATACCTCCTTCGCCGCGCGGCATGCCACAGATCGAAGTAGCCTTCGACCTAGATGCTAACGGTATCTTGAACGTGTCGGCGAAAGACAAGGCAACGGGTAAAGAGCAGTCAATCGTGATCAAGGCATCCAGCGGATTGTCTGATGAAGAGATCGATAAGATGGTTAAGGACGCCGAGGCAAATGCTGCTGATGACAAGAAATTCGAAGAACTGATTTCGGCGAGAAACACAGCCGATGGCATGATTCATGCGACTAAGAAGACTTTAGAAGAAGCAGGTGACAAAGCTTCTGACGAAGAAAAAGACGCGATCAAAAGCGCTATCACCGAGCTTGAAGAAGCAGTAAAGGGTGATGATGTTGTGGAAATGGAAGCCAAGACTAAGGCGCTGACCGATGCTTCAGGTAATCTAGCGCAGAAGATGTACGCTGAGGCGCAAGCTGCAGAAGAAGGTGCGGCAAGCGCAGCAGAAGCAGCAGCCGAAGGCGGCAGTGCTGAGAATGCCGAAGCCGTCGATGCCGAATTCGAAGAGGTTTCCGAAGAAGCGCAGGCTGAAGAGAAAGAAGAAGAAAAGGAAGAGAAATAGTCGTCCTACGTAGCGGATTAGTGGCAACACTGATTCGCACTAAAGAGATTATTCACACGAAAACTAAGTCATTTCGATGACTTAGTTTTTTGCGTTTATTGACCGTAACAGTACAGCAAGTAAAAGAGCACAGAAATGTCAAAAAAAGACTACTACGAAGTACTGGGCGTTTCGAAAGACACAGCGGCAGCCGACATTAAAAAGGCCTACCGCCGTGTGGCTATGAAAAACCATCCGGATCGTAATCCTGAGAACAAAGCGGCCGAGGATACATTCAAAGAGGCGAACGAGGCCTTCGAAGTACTCTCCGACAAGGAAAAACGCGCGCGTTACGATCAGTACGGTCATGCCGGCGTAGAAGGACAAACCAGTCGCGGCTCTGCCGACTTTAGCGATGCTTTTGGCGATATATTTGGTGACATTTTTGGTGGTGGTCGCGGAGGTGGCGGGCAAAGTCATGTACGCCAGGGTGCCGATTTACGTTACAACTTAGATTTAAATCTCGAAGAAGCGGTGAAGGGCACGTCGGTGAAGATTCGTATTCCGACTACCGTTACATGTGATAGCTGTGATGGCAGCGGATCAAAGAAGGGCAGTCAGCCGGTCGACTGTACGACTTGTGGTGGTCACGGTCAGGTGCGCATGCAGCAAGGCTTTTTCTCTGTACAGCAGACCTGCCCACGTTGTCAGGGCGCAGGCAAACAGATTAAGGATCCCTGCGGGACCTGTCATGGTCGTGGCAATGTTGAAGAAACCAAGACACTGTCGGTCAAAGTGCCGGCAGGTGTCGATGTAGGCGATCGCATTCGCTTAACTGGAGAGGGCCAGGCTGGAACTCACGGCGGGCCTCCTGGCGATCTGTATGTGGAGATGTCCATAAGGCCGCACAAAATATTCGTGAGAGAAGGGCGTGACCTTCATTGCGAAATACCAATCAATTTCGTTGATGCTGCTTTAGGTGGTGAGTTGGAAGTGCCTACGCTAGATGGTCGCGTTAAATTGAAGATTCCTACTGAGACGCAAACAGGCAAGCTGTTTCGTCTTCGCGACAAGGGCGTTAAGCCAATTCGCGGCGGGAATACCGGCGACTTGCTATGTCGCGTAGTGGTTGAGACACCGGTACATCTGACGAAGCGTCAGAAGGAAATTCTTGTGGAATTCGGTGAAATTCAGGGTAAGGAAGGGAAAAAGCAGTCGCCTAAGACTGCTTCATGGTTTGACGGGGTAAAGAGTTTCGTCGACGATCTGCGCGGCTAGCCTAAGATTTGCGCAGCAACCTTACCGTGCTGATTCGCTTCAAGTCTAGGACCGAAGTTGGCTACCACGGTAGCCGATGCAAGGCTCGCCAGATTACCCGCCGTTTTGAAATCCTTTCCCTGAGTTAGTGCATACAAAAAGGCCCCGGCAAACATATCGCCAGCACCGTTGGTGTCCACAGCCTTTACAACATGTGCGTCGACATTAATGTAGTTGCTACCGTCAAAAAGCAGCGCACCTCCGGCTCCCCTTGTAATAGCAAACTGTTTGGCCTTCGTCTTCATCTTATCACAGGCCTCATCGAAGTCCCCAGTACCCGCCCAAAGCTTTAATTCCTGTTCGTTGCAAAACAATAGGTCAACGCCTTCACCCAATACGTCATTGATACCATCGAGAAAATACTCAACCATGGCAGGATCTGAAAAGGTCATGGCTGTTTTTATCTGGTTTTTTTCCGCGAACCGCTTAAGCTCAATAGCCGCCGATTTGGCGCTTGGCGAGGTGACGAAATAGCCCTCTATATAAATGTATTCGGAGTTTTTCGCGGCGCCCAGGTCTAACTCTTGTTCAGAAATGGTTTCCGATACACCTAGATACGTGTACATGGTACGTTCGGCGTCAGGGCTAATCATTATAAGACATCGTCCGGTTAAACCATCGTCACATTGAGTTTGGGAATTCGTTTGAATGTTTTGATCGCCGAGTTCTTTGAGGAAAAAATCTCCAGTCTCGTCACTCGCCACTTTGCAGCTAAAGAATGCTTTGCCACCAAACTGACTAATTGCATACAGAGTGTTCGCCGCAGAGCCACCGCCTGCTTGTTTTTTGATGCCGTATTGTTTAGTGAGTATCCCGAGGAGGCGTAAGGACTCTTCGTCTGTTCCCAGCGTCATTAGGCCCTTTTCTATACCGTGATCCTGAAAGAAAATTTCTTCAACTTCGAATTCCTTGTCAACTAACGCGTTACCTATTCCGTATACATCAAATTTCACTTTTTTTCCTTATCTATCTAATTTTTATCTATTTTGGCAGCGCAGAAAAGGCTTTTTCAGCCGCGTCCAGTGTGAGCTGAATTTCCGTGTTGCCGTGTGCGCTGGATACGAATCCTGCCTCGAAGGCAGAAGGTGCCAGGTAGACGCCATTTTCTAACATGCTGTGGAAATAATGCTTGAAGCGTTCAGTGTCGCAGCTCATTACTTGCGAGAAGTGACTGACCTGTTTTTCTTCGATAAAGAAGCAGCCGAACATTGCGCCAACTTGATTCGTGGTAAAGGCAATGCCGGCCTGATCGGCGCGTTCCTGTAGGCCGTTAAGCAGGGTGGTCGTGCGTGCCGCTAGCTCATCGTGAAAGCCAGGCTTGGAAATCACATTCAACATGGCGAGACCTGCCGCAACCGCAAGCGGGCTGCCAGCCAATGTGCCAGCCTGATAGACCCCGCCCAGTGGCGCGATCAGCTCCATTATTTCCGTTTTGCCACCGAAGGCGCCAATAGGAAGTCCGCCGCCGATCACCTTGCCAATCGTCGTCAGGTCGGGTGTAACTTGATAGACAGATTGAGCGCCACCTAGTGCGACGCGAAAACCCGTCATTACCTCGTCGAAGATCAGTACTGCGCCGTACTTGGTGCAATGTTCACGTAATGCCTCAAGAAAGCCCGGCACAGGAGGGACGCAGTTCATGTTTCCGGCAACTGGCTCAACAATCACGCAGGCGATGTCATCGCCATTTGCGGCGAAGAAGCTCTGTAGTGCACTCGTATCATTATAAGGAAGCACATGGGTCAGATCGGTATACGCTTTCGGTACGCCTAGTGAATCGGGCTCGCCGAGTGTGAGTGCGCCAGAGCCTGCCTTAACCAATAGGCCATCGACATGACCGTGATAACAGCCTTCAAATTTCACGATGCGATCGCGACCGGTATAACCGCGCGCGAGACGAATAGCGCTCATGGTAGCTTCGGTGCCGGATGTAACTAGTCTTACTTTCTCGATGGAAGGCATGAGCTCACAGATCTTATCGGCAATCTTAACTTCGGCCTCGGTCGATGCGCCGAAGGCGAGGCCTTGTTGCAACTGGTTACGCAGTGCTTCCACGACCTCGATATGGCAGTGCCCTAAGATGAGAGGGCCAAAGCCGCCGACATAGTCAACATAACGATTATCGTCGGCATCGATCAGATACGCGTCTTGACCGGCTTTAAAGAACAACGGATCTCCGCCAACGCCTTTGAAGGCTCTGACTGGAGAATTCACACCGCCGGGTATATGTTTTACAGCCAGGTCATATAAATGCCTGGAATTTTCGTTGCTCATTATAAGGTCCTTCAGAATTCTATAAAATAGGTTTGACGACGATGAGGATTACGATTGCCACGAGCAATAACACCGGAAGCTCATTATAGACGCGAAAGTATTTGTGGCTACGAATCTTTGAGTCTTCTCTGAGCGCCTTCATATACCACCAACAGTAGTAGTGATAGCCAAGTAGTAGAGCCACTAGACCAAGCTTCGCCTTCATCCACCACCAGGCCATGAAGTAGCCATAGTTGGCGATCAGTAGCCAGGAGCCGAGAATTAAGGCCAGTACCGCCGATGGCGTCATGATGTACCAGAACAACTTCCTTTCCATGATCTCGAAGCGATCTTGACTGATCTGGTCTTCGCTCATGGCGTGATAGACGAATAGGCGCGGCAGATAGAAAATCCCGCTAAACCAGCAAACTACCCCGATGATATGAAAGGCTTTAATCCAAAGCATGTTGCGCTCCTGCAGTATTGGGGGAGAAGCTACCACAGCTTAAGGGTTTATGTCTTGATGATAGCGCGAATCGTCGCTAAGCCGTTGATTTTACGTAATGAAATGCTCCCATATATTGCAATCTAGGCATTGGCGTGTAAGATGTCCAATCCGGAAATTCAGATAAGCTGGCAAGTACCATTTGCAACAACTGATTCGCTCCTCCTCCCCGCAGTAAAGACTGAATTACTGATACCACCTACGGAGTCTGTTTTGATAAAAGTTGGAATTATAGGAGCCACTGGCTACACCGGCGTCGAGCTACTCAGATTGCTCGCGCCTCGCAGTGATGTGGAGATTACCGTCGTGACTTCGCGAGAGCTCGCGGGCGTGGATGTGCACAGCCGTTTTCCTAATCTGCGTGGCCATGTGGATCTTCAGTTCTCAGCTGCTGACGCGGATTTATTGCAGGCTTGCGATGTCGTCTTCTATGCCACGCCTCATGCTGTCGCGATGAATACCGTCGCAGAATTGTTATCGGAAGGCATTAAGGTCATCGATCTCTCGGCGGATTTTAGAATTCAAGACATTCCTCTGTGGGAGCAATGGTATAAGACGAAGCACGTCTGCCCAGAGCTTGTAGCCGACGCGGTCTATGGGCTGCCGGAAGTGAACCGAGAAAAAATTAAATCAGCACAGCTAATTGCTGTGCCGGGCTGTTACCCCACGGCGATCCAGTTGGGTTTCTTGCCGTTATTGGAAAACTCCCTCATCGAGACAGACCGGCTTATCGCCGACGCCAAGTCTGGTGTGAGCGGAGCCGGCAGAAAGGCAGTCGAAGACTTCTTGCTCTGTGAGGCCACCGAGTCTATTAAGGCCTATGGGCTTTCTGGACACCGTCATCATCCGGAAATATGCGAGCGTTTAAATACCTATAGCGAATCTGATATTCGATTGACTTTTATTCCGCATCTGGTCCCGATGATACGCGGCATTCTGGCGACACTTTATGCGCCGGTGAAATCGGGCTTAAAGCTCTCACTAGACCAGCTACAGGCGTTGTATGAACAGCGTTATGCCGACGAGCCGTTCGTGGATATGCTGCCTCAGGGCGAAGTACCGGCTACCAGAAATGTGAAGGGGTCGAACAAATGTCAGATAGCAGTAGCTTACTCTGAGGACACAAATACGATCGTGGTGCTTTCGGCAGAGGACAATCTGGTAAAAGGTGCTGCAGGACAGGCCATACAGAACATGAATATCATGTTTGGCTTAGATGAGACAACGGGATTGCAAAATATCGCCTTATTGCCCTAAGCTCTGCATAGTCTGAGCGTTAGGTCACTTTTGATTAGACTGGAGAAGTCTGTGTGCCCAATGTAGTTAAAGGCAGTAAACAAGAAAAGATGGTTGTCGTGCCTTATAGGCCTGGCAGGCGCTTCGTGTTTGTTTGCTTACTTGCTCTAGGTATAGGGGCGAGCGCAATTGGCGGCTTCATGTTTGGCTATTCCAACACGCTGCGCAGCCAACAATCCAAACAGGCAACACAGCAGGAATTGAGCGAGCAGTTGATTGGTACCGAGACAGAAAATTCAGAACTACGCCGACAGGTCGCGATATTGGACAGATCGAGCGTGATGGATCAGCGTGCGACAGAAGAAGTACAGGCGACGATTATTGGCTTGCGTGATCGTGTAGCGCAGCTCGAACAAGACATTGTCTACTACCGACAGGTCGTGTCCGCGGAAACCGAGGACACCGGGCTGATTATCAGTCAGCTCGATATCAACGCGACGCGTGAGAGTAATCGCTATCGCTATAAATTAGTTTTGCGGCAGCAAGATGCAGACGGCGATACGTTCTTGATCGGCCATGTGAATATCAATTTAGTAGGTTCGCAGAGCGAAGAGCAGCTGATACTGTCGCTTCGCGATTTGTCAGCAGAACAAGATCAGCTCGATATTAGGCTTCGCTTCAAATATTTTCAGAATATCGAGGGAGAACTAGTCTTACCGGACAATTTTTCCCCAGATCGCTTGCAGGTCGCGGCGGTATCGGTAGAGCCGGTCGAGAAAAGCATTAACCAGAATTTTAGTTGGGTCGTTGAGCGTTGATTGCTTTGCGTTAAATGAGTCCTGGAAACTAATTAGTAGTTAGGTAGTACAGAATTGATAGGAGATGATGACTATGTTTAAAAAGCCATTGCCAGATAAAACATCAACCGGTCCAGCTCATACGCTGGTATCGAGAGCTACCGAGATTGTTGGTGATATCCACTTCAGTGGAGAGTTGATTATTGAGGGGCGAGTGAAGGGAAATATTTACGCCGAAGATGATTCCGAGGCCCTTATTCGAGTCGCGGAGAAGGGTGCGGTCGAGGGGGAGGTCTGTGTGCCGTCGGCGATCGTAAATGGATTAGTGCAAGGCGATCTTCGCTCCACCAATCATTTAGAGCTGGCAGCAAAGGCGGTTGTAGTAGGCAGTGTTTACTACAATCTGATCGAGATGGTTATGGGTTCTGAGGTAAACGGCAATCTTATGCATATCAGCACCAGCCAGAACGAGAACAAACGTCTAGCAGCAGAAAAGAAGAAGCTTCCCTTCGACAACTCGGTTATACAGAATAGCTAACAGCTGTATATAGACCAGTTCTGGAGCTTGATTGCTGTTACTGCTGCTTAAAATAGAGTCGAGGAATAATTGACTAAATTAGTTGGTTATTGACATAATCATCCTCGAAGTAAGCGATGGTCGAGTATCCAAGAGTCCGGTCTACACCAGCTGAGAATTCAAATGTCCGTAGTACAAACACAAGAGCCAATCATCATGTCCTTCACCGATAATGCGGCGGACAAGGTGCACAATTTGATTTCTGAGGAGGGCAACGACAAGCTGAAGCTTCGAGTCTTCGTCACTGGCGGCGGTTGCTCAGGATTTCAGTACGGCTTTTCCTTTGATGAAGAGGTCAATGAAGACGACACTATCATCAAAAATAAGGGCGCTAGCCTCCTAGTCGATCCCCTCAGCTATCAATACCTCGTAGGATCTAGGGTCGACTACGTCGAAGGTCTAGAAGGTTCGCGTTTTATTGTGAACAACCCGCTAGCTACCACAACCTGTGGTTGCGGTTCCTCGTTTTCCATCTAAAAATTTTTATCTAAGACTAACCTCAAGCCAAATTAGGCTTTGTAGATTCCGCCGAGAACGGTGGCCTGTGTTGCGCCTGTAAATGGCGTCGTGTCGATGGTGCGTCCTTCGCCCGTTTGCTTCGCCATCCAGGCGAAGGCAATCGCTTCAACCCAATCCGGATCGATGCCAAGTTTTGCAGTGGACAAGACATTGCAGTCACTTAGTTGGACCTGTAAGTCATCCATAAAAGCATTGTTATGTACGCCGCCGCCGCAGACGTAGACTTCGGCAGGCTGAGAAGTCTTGCGTATCCCATTCACGATGCTATCGATCGTAAAGCGCAGTAACGTAGCCTGCACATCGGTGATGGCTAGATCAAGCCCTAGCTTTTGTAACTTCTCTTCCAGCCACAAACCATTGAACAGTTCTCGACCGGTGCTCTTCGGCGTCGCCCTCGAAAAATAGGGCTCGTTCAGGAGCAGCTTGAGTAACGGCTGAATTATATTTCCGCTGGCTGCCCAGTCGCCGTTCTTGTCGTAGTTTTTTTGTTGATGTTTCCCAATCCAATAGTCCATTAATACATTCGCGGGGCCTGTGTCGAAGGCGAGGCAGGTCCCATCCTTGTTCAGCACGGTAATGTTCGCGATGCCGCCGACATTCAATACGACACGGTCGCTGCTAGTCGATTGAAAACAATTTCTATGCAGCACAGGAGCGAGCGGGGCGCCTTCGCCACCGGCAGCCATATCTTTTCTTCGAAAGTCAGCAATGGTAGTGATGCCGGAAATTTGCGCAATACTATTCGGATCGCCGATCTGTAATGTGAAGCGGGTATCGCCCTGCGGGTAGTGGAAAACAGTTTGGCCATGGCTGCCTATCGCGCGGATAGCAGTTCTTTCGATGTCTTCATTTGCGAGTAATGTTATAGCTGCTCGAGCGAACAGCTGACCAATGGATACGTCGGTATTGCCATACAGCTCAAGGTCGATATTCTTGCCGCTACATAATCGTAGGATATCTTCTCTAAGGCTCGATTCTATAGGCTCAAAGTGGGTCGCTATCAGCCTAGGTTGGTCACCGACAAATTGTACAAGAGCGCAATCGACACCGTCGACGCTGGTGCCTGACATCAGACCAATATAGTAATCAAGGTTGGCCAAGGGCGTGCCTATTTTAGTCAGCGCTAGGTTGGTTCAGTGAGATAAAGGTCGTGCTGTTCATATCTGAAAAACGTTTTAGTAGATCGGCGGTTTGGGTACGAAAGCTATCCATCTCGGCGGGATCTATAGACTTTGCTTTAGGAAGCTTGTCGATAATAGTGCGAGGGTTCTGGTGTACGCCACCCATTAAGAATTCGTAGTGAAGATGTGGTCCGGTTGCGCTGCCAGTTGTGCCGACGTAACCGATAATATCACCCTGTCTGACTCG
>CASIAB010000001.1 GCA_949372635.1 uncultured Pseudomonadales bacterium | reverse complement strand
CGTCGTTATGCAGCGCGGCTGCATAGATATTTACTACCTGATCATCTCCTTCTGTGGGGCGTCTCATTTGCGCCTTGACGATATCCGATTTATTCAACGTCTGCTCCAGAGCCGCGATGATTTCCGTCACTCGGACTTGTGCCCAGATCGGTTGGTCGAGGCAGTCATCTATCGACAATTCAAGCAAGTCCGCTGCTACCTGATTTATGTGCACGATCTTCTGGTGTTGATCGACATCGATCACGCCCTCCACCATGCCTGCGAAGATACTGCTTAGGCGGTTTCGTTCGAGAATGAGCTCATCCATGCGTTCTGCTGAGGTTTTGGCCATTCGATTGAATGCGGCGGCCAATGTGCCCACCTCGTCTTTCTGGTTTAGATTTATTCTGCGATCATAATCACCCTGCGATATGGCTTCGGCAGCCTCGGTCATGCGCTGCAGTGGATCGGTGAAGCGCCTCACGAAATACAGTCCGAGCAGAAGGGCTGCGATAGCCACGATGCCGGCGCTGAGTAAAATAATCGATCTTAGCTGAGCGAGCCGGCTGTCCACAGTGGTAAGGGGTACAGATACACGGACAAAGCCGGTTAGTTGTTGATCCTCGCTTACGGCCACAGCCCTGTACATCATCATCTGTTGCAGAGTCTGACTATAACGAGATGCTACGCCTGTGCCGTTGGCCATAGCGTCAATAATCTCTGGCCTTTGCAAGTGATTGTCCATGGCCTGCGGCTGTTCTTGAGAGTCTGCGATCACATGCCCGTCAGCGGCAATTACCGTGAGCCTGCTTGCGGTGTTGTTGCCTAACTTGTTTAGGGTGGACTGAAAGGAACTATTACTAGTAGCAGTAGACACAGTTAACAATGAGTCTCTAGCGATTTCAGTGAGGAGAGCAGAGCGTACCGAGAGAGAATCCTGAATCTCTTTCAATGTATTCTCTTCTAGCTGTCGGCTCAAAAGAACGCCTACAACCAGAACCGAAATGACGATGATTGCGGCATAACCGCTATAGAGCCGCCATAGCAGCCGAGAGTGAAACATGGTTTTGGTTTTAGTCCTAAAATGATGTTAGCTGGTGAAAACCTGAAATTAGGAACTCTAGTTTAAATCTTTGAAGCGATATCCTACACCCCTAATAGTCCCTATATACAATTGACTAGGGTCGATCTTCTTACGAATAGCGCGGATATGTACATCAATATTTCTATCGACAACCACGACGTCATTGCCAAAGGTTTGATCCAGCAGTTGCTCTCTAGTAAAAACGCGACCCGGATTGCTCGCTAAATAGTGGAGCAAGCGAAATTCTGTTGCGGTGAATTTTACTTCGCTTCCAGCAAGACATACCTTATGTTTGCCGATATCGATTGCTAGTTGATCAACTTCAATAATTTGTTCAGCGGAAGGCTTGGCTGCTGGGCCACAGCGTCTTAATACAGCCTTCACTCTAGCGATTAGCTCTTTGGGGCTAAATGGTTTAGTAACGTAGTCATCGGCACCAATACCCAGGCCGAGCACGATATCGCTTTCCTCTCCTTTTGCAGTCAGCATAACTACAGGAATTGTTCTTGTTCGTTCTTTATTTTTAAGGTGCCGACAAATATCCAAGCCATCCATGCTAGGGAGCATCAGGTCTAGAAGTACGAGATCAGGGAGTTTAGCCTGAATCAGGTTAAGACCCTCTGCTCCATCCAGAGCAGCGGTTACCTGAAAGCCCTCTCGCTTTAGGCTATAGCTCAGCACGTCCAATATGTCAGGCTCATCTTCTACAATGACTATGTGAATTTCTGCCATGGATATGCTTCGGTACGACGTCAAAAAAAGAGAGCCTACCACGCCCACATACAAGAGTGGGTAAAGAGGCCTTAAATAATCGATCAATGAATTTCTAGCTGTTATTAAAACCGAATACTGAGCCAATTCCGAAACGGGTGCTGCTAAGTTAAAACCCAATCTGTCAGAATTAGGGTATAGAATCAATCAAATATCTACACGCGTCACCGACTCCCGCCTCAAATAATTCAATGTGCGGTGCGTTGTAATCTAGTTTGCCGTTACTAGACTTTGGATTCGAACATTCCTATTGATCTATTAAGCATCTCTAGCTCGTGCAGCTCTGAAAGCCAGCGTGGAATAGTATTACTCCAAGGATAGCGATGGCTCGCAAGCCATCTATTTCAGAGCGATACTTCATATTAATGGAAAAATTCCGATGGGGTTGTTTCTGAATCACCCCATCGTTTCCTGTCAGCAGAATCTAGGAAAGCTTCGACCCTGGACACCGAATCCAATATTAGGGTTTCACGATTTTCAGCAGTATATTCTGGCCATTGGAGTAGCCCCGCACCGTTGGGATTGCCGGTTCTGGCAAATTGAATAATGTTGTTCGACCAATTCAGTGCGAGTCTTCTAACGTCGGGATCGTTTCTATCGTACAAAAATGCTGAATCAGGAGCGCCACCTGCAAAAGCATTAAATGTAAATGCAATCTCTGCCGCATGGGTAGCACCCATGTCGTCACTAACACCCTGTTGAACAGGCAAGTCGAATCGATAGAGCCACCCTCCCGGACCTGCGGCGCTTGCGCGAACTGCGGAATTAATAACAGCTCTTCTATTCAATTCAGTCCAGATTCTTTCGAAATGCTCCGTTCGAGTGTCGTCAGGGTAAGCTTCTTTAAGGTCCGCTAGGTATTTTCCTGTATCAGCTCCCGGGACGACATTAGCTGCTACTGCCTCGCCGATCAAACCATAGAGGGGCGAGGGAATGAGATTAGAGAACAAGGTCCCCTCATCACGGTTGCTTCCTGCTATCAGTGGCACGCCTCCTGCAGCGCTATCGAGAATTGCTTCGTTGCTGGAGCGAGTGATTACCGTGCCATCAATCTTGCCGCCATTGCTGAATGAAACGGCTTCTTGGGCGGCAACTAATTCTTCAGAAGTTGAGTTGCGCAGCGCAGCGGGTAAATCCAAGAGTTCAACGTCGAAATGATCTGCAAGCGCTTGACTGAAGTTATTAGGGGGTTGATTAACCGACGGGGCGCTATGAACAATCGCTTTGTGATAAATCCCATCTGCTGAAGGCGAAGACAAGATAGACAAGACTGATGAGCCGCCGGCCGACTCTCCGAATATCGTGACGTTTTCGGGATCACCACCATAATCGGCAATATTGTCACGCACCCACTCCAAAGCGAAAATCTGATCACGGATGCCGTTTGACGCCGATCCAGAAAACTCGTCATCGAATTCGGAGAGATCCAAAAATCCGAACAACCCCAGTCGATAGTTGATTGTCACTATAACAACATCGCCCTGTTCTGCGAGGACTGAACCATCGTAAGTGTTAGCCGAACCTCCAGTGAATGAACCACCATGGATCCATAATAGTACCGGCCTGTTGGCACCTTCAGCAGACGGCGTGAAGACATTCAAAAAGAGACTGTCTTCAGACATTTGAAATGAGCTAGTGTCTTCAAGTGGAGAAGATTTGCTTTGCATCGCAATGTTAGGAAATGAGGTGGCCTCATAGGTTCCCTGCCAGGGTCCCGCTGCAACCGCTGAGAGAAATCGTCTTTCTCCAGTTGGTGGCAGTGCATAGCGTATCCCCAGAAACGCATGCGTCCGACCATTGCTGAGCCCAG
The DNA here is from genome assembly GCA_949372635.1 of uncultured Pseudomonadales bacterium. Taxonomy (GTDB): domain Bacteria; phylum Pseudomonadota; class Gammaproteobacteria; order Pseudomonadales; family Pseudohongiellaceae; genus UBA9145. Next base: position 298,687 of record CASIAB010000001.1, on the reverse strand, counting down.
TTATCTCGCCCAGACGTGAATCGATAGTTGTTTTATAACCCCAGTCCAAAATGTGGTTGGTGGACGAAGTGACATCAAGATCAAAATTGGGCCTGGAAATTACCAGTCGAAGTCCCAAAATCACCAATATCAACGCTGCTACTAACGCTAATCTCAAAATGATCCTCCTGCTTACTTCAGATTTTTAAATCGTAATTGTGTTGCAGCGCTAAGCTGATGCATAGTCTACATATTATTAGTGATTATAAAAACTACGGCGGCAGAGTGGTCACGGGCTCTGATGCTGGGTTTATATTCAAGCTATTCGGCTTTGCCTGTGTGCGCGAGTTGGAACTGCTTCAAGAAGGAGGCATTCACCCGTTAGAAGTAATCCAAGCTGCCACACTCAATGGAGCAGAGTTATTGGGCATGGAAGAAGAAATTGGATGCTGAGCAAAGTGGTAAGCTTTAATTCATTGATTTAATTGGCGGGCCTACAGGGACTCGAACCCCGGACAAATGGATTATGAGCCCTATATTCATGTATTCGTAACCAAGATAAAGCGGAGCAGTAAGATAATTGCCCATTGAATTGTGCTAGAGCATGTCGAAAAGAATTATCAAGGCTGGGCCGCTGCGAGAGCGTACGTTCCGAGTCCCATGAAACTCCTGCCATTGGAGCTGGACCCTATGCAGTGGTGAAGGCGTCCAAGTCGCTCCGATTTTAAATGCTGTAGTTGTTTTGTCATCAAAAGAAGTAGTCATACTATTCTCAAATTCATAATCGATGTGCCCCTCGAGAGAGAATGATGTATTACTAAGCTGAAGTATAGGCCATGTCTGACTATAGCCTGTCCTAATAATGCCTATTTCCTCACGGTTCCCAAATGGCTCTTTGACGGCTTGACCAAGGTTATTTATCTGATTACCATAACTACTTTCAAGATAATGTACACCAGTTCTCCACTGGCCTATTCCGCCGAGAGACGGCATTACTCGTATTAAGTCGATGTTATGGTAACTTCTAACCTGATCCACAGTGTTAGAGATAGGCATCGGCAACGACGGTATATCTACAACATTATCGCCCTGCCAATCTAAATAATCTGTTCGAAAAGAGAGCGCCCACTTGTTCGTTATCTGAGCGCCCCCCTCAAGCCTTAGGCCACTACCGTTTCCTACTCGGTAGGCATCGACGAATTTGGGTCTGCCAATATTTTCTTCTGATATTAAACTCAGTCCTAGATAACGTATTAAGTTTGATTTCGATAAGCGCATGCCGATTACGCCAATATCAAGTCTCTTTGAGTTTGCGCGCAACAGTTCAGATTCTTCAAAATCAACGTGACGAGCTGTTGTTTTCAAGAAGTATGATGTAGCTCCACTGTTAGCAAAATTAATAATTGAGTTGAACTGACCGAGTATAGTTGAAGAAGAATAATCTTGTGCTTCTTGGCCGGATTGTGACAGAGCAGCGACTCGATGAGTGCCGGTTCGTGAGAGTAAGTCACCCATAGGCGCGTCGAATGCAATGCTTTTTCTTAGGCCAGATATGCCGGCGGCAGAATAGATATTTTTAATTCCATTACTAGAAGGTTGGGCATAAGAACCGCTCTGACTGGCGGCTAATAATAATAAAGATAAAAAAAATACACCTTTGAGTGTGCTCATCTAAGTAGTGCTCTTCAGTGATTTATTGTCGAGTATGACACGGATCTCAGAATACCTAACCTTTCGTCCAGAATAGTATGTATAGGGGCGCAATGGAACCATCCTGGCTTATCGGGGTGTGCCCCTAGGGTCGGGTGCTGGCTGGGCGGTTAGTAGGGGAAAGGGGGTGGTCAGCTATCTAGGGCTGAAGAGCCAGTGGATACGCATTGGACTGTGGAGGCAAAGCCCTCACATATTCGACACCTCTCCTGAAAAATGTTCATTTGCAACGATTCCGAGAGCGCAAGAAATCTTGGCATCATAATCATAAAATTGCTTAGACTGGCCTGAAGTAATCTAAAATCTTGACTCAAAAAGTCATTGTTATTCAATTCCAGAAGTAGTCTCTTAGAAGCTTCTTCATTGAGCTTCTCCCCACGATTCAGATAAATTCCTGAGTTTACTCCAGTAAGCTGGCGATATTTGATCCAAACTTGGTTAGTAAGCTGAGACCTCCTTTCAATTACCCGATCACTTGCAGCGTAGTAGTTGTTTATTTCAGACCGTAGCTCGAAATTTTCAATTAAATTCAATATGCCAGTAGACAGCATTTCGTTATATGTAGTCTTATTGCTTAGGTTTGAAGAAAAAGTACTTCCTGTCATGGCAGCGTTAGTAAATTCATCTACTAAAAGATTATTTGTTATTTCTGGATTTTTCCATCCAAATAGCAATTAATGATTTGCTTTCCGAATAGTGCTGTTTTTAAACTTCTATAATTACTCTCAAAGGCTAAAAAATCTTAAGACATGTCTGCTTGAAATCTGTAAAGATATTTTTCTTCAAGCCTTCTGTCAGCAATATACTCCCTCCAATTATCAGCTGCCAATGCTATCGGCACTCCAATTAAGATTACTAAAAATTCTATACTCAGTTGTTTAAAATTAATGTTCATGAGGAGTCATGTCCGCATTAGCAGCAACAGAAAAGCAGAGCAGGGTTATTGTTGTTAGTAGTTTGTTCATTCGCAATCCTGATAGTCAGAGTCAATGCACCTTGTTGCTATTTGTTGAGCTTGAGTTAGTTGATCAGGAGTTAGCCTTTCGGTAACTAGTCCTCTATTGACGTTTTGCGTCTTCTTGGCCTTGTGCTGCTGCAACTGACCACCAGATATAAGCTCTAACATTGCTCTGTGGCACACCGTCTCCATTGGCATGCATAATCCCGAGATAGGTACTGAGCCACGAGCAAGTCACGCTTGTTTAGCTGCTAACTCGGATACAACTTAACCGCTTCAGCATCATCCTCGAGAGTATAGCACCTTACTCCGTTGGCGTACCTAATTCCTAGGTTTAACTGGGCCTCTGCATCTCCTTGTTCAGCCAAGAGTTTGGCCTCGTCAAACTCTGACTGACCATAAGCTCCTAAAGATAAGAGGAGATAGTTGCGCATTAGGAGCTGTATTTATATTCATACCCAGAAGATACTATAGATATAGGCTGTCAGGTATCGCTTGAGAGACACTAAGGCTGATTAGCAAGGTATAAGCCCCAGACAGGCCAATTCGCGGCATTTGGAGGCTAGAAAGACACCGGCTGAGGGTTAGCCTAGTTAGTCGCCGTTTTTCCGAGGCTCCCGCTGCCAGACTATTTCTCATGAAATTTGAACCATATCAATACGAACCGTCGTACTTAAGATATACCCACTTTTCTGGAGACATTCGATGATAGGTACTCTAACTGCTACTGCTGTTTTTTTTGCGTTCTTCTGGGCATTTTTGTCAAAAAGATTACTCACGACAGAGCAAAGGTTATTCGATAAAGCCAAGTTGAAATACACGGATGGAGACAATACTTGATACAATTGCTAAAGTCCACGCAGGTAGCGGCCGTCAGGGTATTGACGAGTTAACTCCCAAAGCTCGAAACAACCTCCTTCAATCGCAGCCTATATCTCCACTGCGTTTTCCCAAGACGCAAAAGCACGCAGTCGAAAATATCGATAGTTTTCTGCTGACACTAAGATGACGACCCAGATTAAACAAATTGTAGACAGCGGCATGAGCACCCAAAAAGCGTTGCGCCTGATGCATCGATTTGAACTTACGCATGCCCCGCTCCCTCACTCGCGTAGGCTCGTGTGAAAGCTCGCAACGATTGTTGGCGTATTGCGATGTGTCGTGAATCGTTTGACGGATAAGTTCTCTATGAGCCACTCCGTAACTTCTCAATTTATCCGTTACGATCTTCCTCGGCTCACCCTGATGTTTCCTCAGCAGCCGCTTAAAGAATCGCTTTGCAGCCTTTCCATCACGTCGCTTCTGCAAGAAATACGTCCACCACTTCACCATCCTGATCGACCGCTCTCCATAGGTAATGTTGCTTACCCTGGATCTTCACAAATACTTCATCGATGAAGAAGGTGTCGCCGTATCCCTGATGCTTTCTTCTCAAACGTTGGGCGTACTTCGGCCCGAACTTATTGCACCATAGACGAATGGCTTCATAGCTCACGCTCAACGCCTCGTTCGTGACATCAAATCTTCGATATCGCGATGGCTGAGGGCAAATCGGATGGTAGAGCCATACGGCATATTGGATGATTTCGAGGTGGGAATCGGTGGCGCTTGTACAATTTTGGTTGTGTCATGGGCCGAATACTGGCAGATTGAGAGTCAACTTGTTAGTACCCTGTAGAAGGCTTTTTGGGAGAAAGTTATGATAATAGTGATTCATGAAAACAATGATTGGATGCCTCCATTTGTTGAAGCCTTTAGAGCCTTAAAGTTAGACTACCAGTTATGGTACTTACCAGAAATGAGCCTAGATCTAACAGAGACTCCACCGAAAGCTGTTTATTGGAGCAGAATGAGCGCTTCATCGCATACGCGCGGACATCGTTATGAACCAGAATTAACGGCAGGGATTCTTGCTTGGTTAAATAGGCATAAAATGACAATCATTAATGGAGTCGCTGCATTAGATTTAGAAATAAGCAAAATTAGACAATATGCGGAACTTGAACGGTTTGAAATTCGAACGCCTCGCACGTTTTGCGCACTTCGCAAGAATGAGTTACTTGATGCTGCTAGCCGGATTGGGTTTCCTCTTGTCACGAAACATAATCGAGCGGGTAAAGGTTTGGGTGTTCGAAAATTTGAAAACGCTAGTGCACTCAGAGCTTACCTAGAGGGCGAAGATTTTGAAAATTCGCCTGATGGGATTACTCTTTTGCAACAATATATTTCATCACCTTCACAATCCATAATTAGAATGGAGTTTATCAATAATAAATTTTTATATGCCGTAGAAGTTGACACCTCAGAGGGGTTTGAACTCTGCCCGGCAGAAGCCTGTGAATTAGAGTCCAATTGCCCTACAGAGGAGCGGTATAAATTTAGGATACTTAAGGATTTTTCGCTACCAAATTTGAGTGTATTTGAAAAATTTTTGGCAGCAAATGATATCGGAATTGCTGGTATTGAAATCATTTTTGATAGTCAGGGGAATTATTGGGCTTATGATGTAAATACGAATACGAACTATAATTCTCGAGCTGAAATGCGTTCAGGCAGAAGTGCTCCCAAAGCGATAGCAAGCTTTCTTATGTCTCTCGATTGATAAGGTCTACAGGATTCTAGCCTGCCTTCATGCTCTACAAACTCAAAATGCTCTCCATTTTTGATGCTCGGAAGGGTCTGACAATTAAGGTATAAATGTTTCGTCAAGCAGGAACAATTCAACACCACCGGTAATTCTGTCGTTTTCCATTGCCTCTGCGGTAGCCGGATCGTTAAATATCCTGATAAATTCATCTGGATCATTAGTCTCAAAAACTCCAAGCACTTTGTCTTCGCCTAATGCTCCCATATATGCGAGAGACACGCCTTGACTCTTAAACAAATCATTATGAGTTTTGAATTGCTCCTTCCAGTGATCAACGCTCTCAACTTTTGCTCGTACAGCAATTAACATATAATTTTCTCCTTTTAATATTCTCTCTGTCTTAGAATTATTCTATTAAAACTATCTTACCGTTCGTCCAGAATAGTATGTATACGGGTGCAATGGAACCGTTCTGACTTATCGGGGTGTGCCCCTAGGGTGGGGTGCTGGCTGGGCGGTTACTGTGAAACTGGGGGTGGGAGTATGGTTTCGAGAAGCCGAAACAGAGAGCGAGATTGTAGAGCCGAACCGCAAAGCTAGTATTGGTTACCTGGCCTATATGGTGAAAATAATGCTTACATCCGCCGTTACATCGTAAATTCGATGTTGGATGCTGAGCAGAGTGGCAAGCTCTAACTCATTGATTTAATTGGTGGGCCCACAGGGACTCGAACCCCGGACAAACGGATTATGAGGCAGTGGAACAGGAGCTGTCAGTCTCGAGTAAGCCGAAGAATTCCAACGAGTTTCATTTTGCCGCAACTATCAATCCCACCGAAACCGAACCTATTCCGAACCTGGCTGGGGTAGGTAGGTTCACCGAACTTGGCGAGTGGAAGATTCCCAACGGGTTGCGATGACCGAACACCGAACTAAAACCGAAATTGATTGGAGGGCAGCTTTCCCGACCGAAGTCGGGGGATGAAATTCTGCAGAACTGAAAAACTGAAATTCTGGGGAAGGGCAGGTGTCCGCTTTCGGCCAACTGCAGACATTGGGAATCTAGTAAATTCTGCTTTCCACCACTATTCTTTTAACTTGCCATCAATGAGCTTTATTAATTTCGCATCAACTATTAGCGTGGAATGTACACTCTATTTAGTCTTTTGTAATTCTTACCATTGTGGCTACATCCTCAAGAAGTTGCTTAGCATCAAAGACGATACCGTCTTTAATGGTGTAGCTCACACCACCAACTCGTTCTAACTCGCCACTGACTAGATTCAGTTTCATGTGGCCGGTGCCATAGAGCACTTTGAAATTGGCAACGGGATTCTCAGACACCAAGACGATATCGGCTTTCTTGCCAGGCACCAGTGATCCAATTTCTTTTTCCATGCCCAATAACTCTGCTCCATTGAGTGTGGCAGCTTGGATTACTTCTAACGGGTGAAAGCCTGCTTCTTGAAGCAGTTCCAGCTCGCGCACATAGGCAAAGCCAAATAGCTTGAATATAAAACCAGCATCAGAGCCCGTGACCACTCTGCCGCCGTGGTTTTTATAATCACTAACAAAATCCATCCATAAGCGAAAGTTCTCACGCCACGCCACCTCATCAGCCGTTGTCCAGTCGAAATGATAAGATCCATGTAACCTTGGGTCGGGCATGAAAAATTGTTGTAGTGCAGGCAAAGTATAGGTGGCGTGCCATTCAGCATCTCGTGCACGCATAACATCCCGGTTAGCCTCATAGATGGTGAACGTGGGTGACAGAGTAAAGTCCAGGGCTATAAGCTCATCTCTCACTTCATTCCACTTGTCAGAGCCTGGCGGTGCCGCTTGTTTCCACAGCCGGCCCGCCTCACCGAAGCGCCATTGCTCGTCTGAATAGTTATAGTCCGCTGGGTAATCTTGAATGGTGCGGTCGGTGAACAGGGATTCTGGAAGTCCGTACCAATGTTCCATACTGTCGAGCCCCATACGCGCGCTGTCTAGCACCTTGACTGAGTACACAGAGGTTTGATCATGATGACTAGCAGTGCCCATGCCCAATGCAGCAGCGGTTTCATAGATCGCTCGAGTCGCATCTATAGTTGCTCCGCGGAGTTTTACACCTTTGGCTCCACGACGATAAACTTCTTCAACCCATGCCTTTGCTTCTGAAGTCCCAGTAATGCTCCCGCCCGGAAACATGGCATATGCGACAATTCGGGGCGCGGTGATTTCTCCGACATTGCTCCGTCTTGCATGCTCGACTGTCCAATCCAGCCCCATGATTGAGCCCACCTCTCTGACAGTAGTAATTCCATGGGCTAACCAAAGTTTAAACACGTACTCAGGAGGTGTAATGGGGCCAGTGAGCCCCTGACCAGTATTGCCAATATGGACATGGGAGTCGATAAAGCCTGGCAATGCATACATAGACGAGGCATCAATTACTTCGGCATTGGCTATGCTGGGTGCTGAGCCGACAATGGACTCAATCAGGTCATTTTTAATAACGATAGATACCGGGCCCCTTGGTGGTGCGCCCTCACCACTGATGAGCATGACATCTTTTATGATCAAGGTTTCAAATGGCCCGGTTCCTCGTCCTCTGTTAGGGGCTTGGGCGGGAATCTGAATGCCATCGCGAACTGCACGAATGGCGCTCTCCTCCCCAGGCAGAATTGATTGGGCTAGAATCTTGCAGGAAAGCGTGAGTAACAGCAGGACAAGTATTTTTCGCATAATTGATTCCTAGTGAGATTGCTTAAGCCTTGATATCACGACGACGATTTTATCATTCGGTTGACCGGCTGCTTTCGACCAGAAGCGGACACTTTAACTACTGTATATTTACTCTGGCCCCTTTCCTAGGTTTAATTGTTAAGCCTTAGTTTTCGTTAATGCACCGCGGATCCATCGCTTGGGCAGCTCGAATTTGTTCAAGGTTAAATGCAATCGGTGCACAGCCGTGATCGACGCCACAGACCAGATCCCACTCGGGGCGTGCCAGCTGGTGGCAGCCAAAACAGCTTCCCGATGGACTAGCCACTTCAGCGCCGCCTCGCGCGGAAATACTAGCGCCTTCTGCAGAAAGATCTAGCAGGAAAAATTCCCAGTCGTTGGTGGCTGGATTCCAACCTTGCTGATGCTTAATCATCGCTTCGTCAGGAACTAGAGTCAGTAAAGATCCGGGAGGGTAATTACCTCCACTATTGGAATTGGCGACCGCCAGAGTTGCATCCAGATTCCCCAAAATGTTATCAACAAAAAATCTTCCGCTCGCCGCTAACGCACTTATACATTTGAAGGCGGATTCTGAGACTTCGAGTTTCTTGCTGTCGTCAGCCGAATAACTCTGGCTGACAACTAACGAAGAAAAGACGATTAAGGAAAGTGCTTTAAGTTGTGATTTAAACATGCGCGTTGACTCCTGATTACTTGTATAAACGGGGACAGACCACGTTTTAAAATGTCCGCTTTCGGCCAGAAGCGGTCACCGATCTAAATTGAACACACACATTGATCACCGCACTAGTTCCAGTTACAAGGCTGCTCTTGGAGCGAGTTTTCATCCAACAACCCCGTTACCTAATTATCGTATGGGGCCTTCCAATTCTAGATGAAAAGCACGTTTAAATAGGCAAGATGTGGCTGAGAAAGATGAACTCAATCTCCCAATACGAATCGAAGGCCCTGTATCGCCGAAGGCAAATAGGACGTAGCATGTGTATCGTCTGCGAAATTTTTGTAGCTGACTTTTAGGTTGGGATAGTTGCGTGACTGTAGTAACTCTGTCATTTTCCTGGCGTTGCTAACCATCATGAAATCGTCGCCGTCCGGCGCCTCTTCCAACGCGCCGGAAGATATGTAGACATTCTTCGGCAGATCATCGTGAGCATCGGCATAGCGCGTTTCGTAGTCGAAGATCACCGTATCGTGCCACCAGATGGAGGGACTGCCAATGACATAGTTATCGAATGCATCGGGGTGAGTGAATAAAGTAAACAGTGAGAATTCTCCACCAAATGAATAACCCACTAAGGACTGACTGTCGGTATTGATACGATAACGCGCGTTCATGGCTGGCTTAACTTCTTCGTTAATGAATGCCAAAAACGCCTCCGCACCTCCGGTGCTGAGATCATCCGGCATACCATTCTGGGCTTCAAATTCTGGATCATTGGTTGGCAGCAGATCTCGATTGCGAAGAGTAACAACTTCTAAAAGATTTTCGACGGCGTACCCGATGCCGATAATAATGACTTCGGGAACTTCCTGTCCAAACTGTAGGCCCCACGCTCCGTTCATCACGCCCGTAAACATTAAATTGCTGTCCATCATATAGACCACGGGGTAGTTCTGGTCTGTTTGCCCATAACTGGACGGTAGGGCTACATCAATGCGAAATACCTGATCAATGGCTTGCGCAGTAAGGGTAAATTGCTCGGTGCCTTCGAGAGTGACTGGACCTTGATACTGTAACTCGGCCGCGGAGGCAGTTCCTATCGTCAGAGCAATGATGACTGCGATAGTGAGAATTATTCGGGATCGAAGGTTTGTGAGCATGGCATCTATTCCTGTTAATCAGATTTATGTGCACAGGAAATATAGGGGCTGCCTCCATCTAAGTCTACTAGTTCTTCGATGAAAACCGAGTTGGTGATTATTTCAAAATCTCCGGAAAGTTTCCTAGATCGCTTGAAGTAGGGGCGATCTAGCCGTTCGTTCAACCATTAATTACTCATTTTTGAAGTGCTATTAATAAATGGAGCTAAATAAATGAGGTCAGAGTAAATATACAGTAGTTTGGCGCATTGCGATTTGGCGCTAAGCCACATGACAAGAAAAGCCCGACCACTCACTAGTGATCGGGCTTTTTATTTGGTGGGCCCACAGGGACTCGAACCCCGGACAAACGGATTATGAGTCCGCTACTCTAACCAGCTGAGTTATAGGCCCTTTGACTTATCCTGACCATCGTATGCTTCGTTGCTCAATTTGTTCTCGCTCGGTCACGTATACTGGTACGCTTCTCCCTCGAAAAATTGACGCCTCGTTTACAACGCTCAGACTGTGTCAAAGTAATCTGATCAGTGTTTCAGATTTGCTCTGGCTACAAAAGGAACTGAATTCTACTTAATTATGCGTCTGTTGGTAAGTCCTAAAAGGCAGCAGCGTTCGCTTTTTCTGCAGCCTTGAAGTCTGCTTGTACGCTTGCAGCGAAATGCTCGGCGAATGGGTCTGGAAAGATGTCTTCAGAGCCCTTTGCAATCTCTTCATAGACGTGGACCGCAACAGAGTCAGGAGAGACTTTGTCCATGGGGACGTTCTTGGCCATGTCTGTGTCTACAGGGCCGGGAAATACGCCGGAGACCAGTGTGCCTTGTTTGCGGAGTTCTACTCGTAAAGCCTGCGTTAATGAGCGCCCGGCGGCTTTGGATGCCGAATAGCCTGGTGCGAAAGCAAAACTGCTAAGACCGGCAACCGAGAGAATATTCACGATAGCGCCGCCACCATTTGCACTCAGAATAGGAGCAAAGGTGTCACACATTTTTATCATGCCAAAATAGTTAACTTCCATCTCCATGCGCTGGCCTTCTGGATTGGGGTTGCCGACCATCGGGCCGCCCCCGCCCATGCCTGAGTTGTTGATTAGTACTTCGACGTCGCCAGCTGCGGCCGCTGCGGCTGTTACTTGATCCTGAATCGTGATATCCAGAGTTAGAGGAACAATCTTGTCGCCATACTTCTCAACAAGTTCTGCCAGTTTAGATTTGTCTCTTGCCGCTGCGTATACTTTCTTCGCGCCCATCTCCACAGCTTGGATCGCAAAGCTCTTGCCTATGCCGCGATTGGAACCGGAAATGAGTACTGTTTTATCTTTGATTGGAACGCCGGGCATTAAACTCTCCTGAAATACTTGATAAATTCTGTTTTGTGATTAACTCGGAATAGGACACGCTGCGAAACCGAGGCGGCACCACTATGTTGTGCAGTGATGCCGAGGCTCTTAACCTTACTCGTCGAGAAAGCTGCGCAGATGATCCGAGCGAGTCGGATGGCGTAGTTTACGCAGTGCCTTCGCTTCGATCTGACGTATGCGCTCACGGGTCACATCGAATTGCTTGCCCACTTCTTCTAGGGTGTGGTCGGTATTCATGTCGATACCGAAGCGCATTCTTAGTACCTTTGCTTCTCTTGCTGTCAGGCTGCCCAGGACATCTTTAGTTGCTTCGCGCAGGCCTTCATCGATAGACGAATCCACTGGTGAGTCTATGGTGGCATCCTCGATGAAATCGCCTAGATGCGAATCTTCATCATCACCGATCGGTGTCTCCATAGAGATAGGCTCTTTCGCGATCTTCAGCACGCGGCGGACTTTGTCTTCCGACATTTCCATGCGTTCGCCCAACTCCTCTGGAGTTGGCTCGCGGCCCTTCTCATGCACCATTTGGCGCGAGATGCGATTTAGTTTGTTGATTGTCTCGATCATGTGAACAGGGATACGTATTGTTCGCGCCTGGTCAGCAATGGAGCGTGTAATCGCCTGTCGAATCCACCAAGTAGCATAAGTGGAAAATTTATAGCCGCGTCGATATTCGAATTTGTCTACGGCCTTCATCAAGCCGATGTTGCCTTCCTGAATTAGATCTAGAAACTGTAGACCGCGGTTCGTGTATTTCTTCGCGATGGAGATAACCAAACGAAGGTTAGCCTCGACCATTTCCTTCTTCGCGCGTCGTGACTTTGCCTCGCCTATCGACATCTTTCGATTGATATCTTTTATCTCAGCAATTTGCAGGCCAGTCTCTTCTTCGATGAGACGAATTTTCTTTTGGGCGCGTAACACTTCGGTTTTAACGTTAACCAATAATTCCGAGTAGGCTTCCTTTTCCTTGATGTGCTTGTCGATCCACTTAGGGTTCACCTCGCTGCCGGGAAAGCTGGCGATGAAGACTTTACGTGGCATCTTTGCGCTGCGAATAACTAAGCTCATAATGGTGCGCTCGTGACGACGCAGTCGAGTAAGCACGGCGCGAACATGGCTAAGCAGCGGCTCAAACTGACGCGGAGTTAGCTTGAAGCTCTTAAATAGTTCACCCAACGTCTCGAGTTCATCTCTGGATTTTTCGTGAAGGCGTCCACGTTTGCGAACTACAGCAGTAGCCAGCTCGTATTGCACCCGTAACTCAGTGAAGCGAATCCTAGCTTCTTCTGGATCAGGGCCAACTGGGACTTCATCCTCGTCCTCAATGCCAGCATCTTTCTTATCTTGTTTCTCTTGAGCCGTCAGTTGGCTAACCGCAGGTGGGCCAACTGGAATCGCTTCATCACTGATATCAAGATAACCGGTTATCAGCTCGTTGAGTCTTCTCTCTTCACTGGCGACCAGCGCGTACTCAGTGAGAACATGCTCGACTGTGCCTGGGAAGTAGGCCATGGCGTTCATTAGCTCACGCAGACCTTCTTCGATGCGTTTGGCGATTACGATCTCACCTTCGCGTGTTAGTAGTTCAACCGTACCCATTTCGCGCATGTACATGCGGACTGGATCCGTAGTTCGACCAGCTTCGTTCTCAACTGCGGCCAGCGCTGCTGCAGCCTCGGCGGCGGCGACTTCGTCAGCGCCAGAGTCGTTTTCTTCATTGAGCAACAACGCATCCGCATCTGGTGCTGCTTCAAACACCTTGATGCCCATGTCATTAATCATCTGGATAATATCTTCAACTTGATCCGGGTCAGAGATAGATTCCGGAAGGTGGTCGTTGACCTCGGAATAGGTTAGATAGCCCTGTTCCTTTCCCTTCGCGATTAAAGTTTTAAGGGTGGATTGTGGTGCAATTGAGTCGGCCATGAATTCTCGTCTCCCCGGCAGCTCGCCAGGTAGTGGGTGAATAAAACGGAGCCGGGCATTATATAGGTTTAGGGCCCGACTTGTATATCGTCGAGGCGGCTAAATTGCGCCGCGGACGGCCTGTATAGGTGGGGACAATTGTTGGGTTTTCAAGCTTCTAGAGCTCAAGAGCTGGAGGAATATTGCTATCTGCCGGCGGTTCTTCGCCCGGTTGAAGGTGCTTGTGAACGGCGACTTTTGCCAGAGCCTCCCTGCGTTTCTGGGATTCAAGCTTTTTGACGACATCAGACAATATTTTGTCCAGAATCTGCAGAAACTCCTGTTCAAGCCCTTCTATTGGGGTGATGTTCTCGCTTTTCAGCCGCGTTATTTGATTTCCGAAGGGGAATCCACTGCAATAACCGAGCAGAGTAGGGGTGTCGGTTTCGGGGTCGCGTCTCACCATATCGATCAGGGATAGCAGCAACTGCCGGCCTTCATCTCCAGCAGAATGAAGTGGAGAAAGGTCCGCAGTTATAGACAGACCAACCTCTGGGTTCTGCATTAATAACTCAATTGCCTTCACGGCAGCGGGCTTGCGATAGACGTTCAGATCCGAGCTCGTGGGCTTTGGGTTAGGGGTCCAAGGCTTTGACGAGGGATTCGACGATTGGTCGAAAACTGGCTCATAGGGGGCAGCTTCGTTCATGGGGAGAGTGTCGGCTGGAGAAGGCGGCGGTGGTGCTGAGCTGCCTTTGGCTTGCTTCGAATGAGAGTCTATTAGCTTGTCGAGTGATTCGCTGGCAACGCCCAGAGTTTCTGAGAGTTTGTCCAGCATTAGCTGACCGTAGATACCCTTTGGGAACTTGGCGATTAACGGTTTCGCAACATTGCTCAATCTTGCCCTGCCTTCGATGGTTTTGATGTCGAGTCCCTCCGACAATTTTTGAAAGAAGAACTGCTCCAATGGTGTAGCCTTCTCGATCAATAAGTTGAATGCAGCCTCGCCGATCTTGCGTACTAATGTATCGGGGTCTTCGCCTTCGGGAAGAAACAGAAACTTTACCTGACGACCATCTTGCATTTCTGACAGGCTTGCCTCTAAGGCTCGCCATGCTGCGGTTCTGCCCGCGTTGTCGCCATCGAAGCAGAATACAACCTCAGGGACCAGGCGGAAGAGTCGGGTCAGGTGTCGATCACTGGTCGCTGTGCCCAGTGTGGCAACCGAATTGCGAATACCCATCTGTGCAAGGGCAATTACATCCATATAGCCTTCGACTATCAGGATGCGTTTGAGTTTGTTGTTTGCCTTCTTCGCCTCGAACAGGCCATATAGCTCCGCTCCCTTGCGAAAGACAGTCGTCTCTGGGGAGTTAAGGTATTTTGGTTTGTCATCGCCAAGAACTCGACCACCGAACGCGATAGTGCGTCCACGGCTATCGCGAATTGGGAAAATTATTCGATCACGAAATCGATCATAGTAACGAGCGGGTTCAGTGCTGGTGTTTTCGCTGCCCGGGGCTTTTCTAGGCTCTTTCTCGATAACCATGCCTGCCTTGAGGAGGGACTTTTGTTCATTGGCATCCCCTGCGATCGCTTTCAACAGATTGTCCCAGCCAGGTGCGGCATAGCCTATGCAGAAATCCCGAGCGACTTCGCCGCTCACGCCTCTAGCTTTCAGATAGTCGACGGCCGATTTGCGTTGCGCATGACGACGCAGTTGCTGGCAATAGAATTTGCTCGCCTCCTCTAAGACTTCGAATAGCTTGCTGTTTTCAGATTGCCTGCGAGTTGCCGCGGCATTTTCTTCGCGCGGAACTTCCATGCCATTGTCTCGCGCTAGGGACGCCACCGCCTGCGGAAAATCAGTTTGATCGAAGTTCATGATGAAGCCGATGGCGTTGCCGCCGGCACCGCAACCGAAGCAATAATAGAATTGACGTTCAGGCTGCACGCTAAATGATGGCGTTTTTTCTTTATGGAAGGGGCAGCAGGCAGAATAGTTCTTGCCGGACTTTTTGAGCGTGATTCGCTTGTCCACAACTTCGACGATATCTGCTCGGCTGAGCAAGTCATCGATGAATGTTTGTGGAATTAGTCCAGCCATGTGTCAAGGATCCAGAATTTTCAAATGTAGGCGATGGAACTCGAGTTGTGGCTAACTGAGCCAAACCAATGCCTGGATACTATTGTATCCAAATCTAGGTGTAGTTGCTGCGGAAGCGTTCGCCAATTTAGGGAAAACAAGTTTTATGGCAAACAGTTTGGAGAGAAGAAAGGAGACGCTGAATGTTCGCTCTGACTAGGCGAGTAGCGCTTTAATTTGCTTGCTGACTTCGGCCATATCGGCGCGTCCGACCACTTGCGGGCGAACTAGATTCATTACTTTACCCATATCCTTCATAGACCCCGCATCCGACTCACTCACAGCCGATTTGATGATTTGTGCGAGCTCGTCAGCATCCAGCGCCTGTGGCAGGAATTCTTGTATCACTTCGATCTCAAACCGTTCCTGAGCAACCAACTCTGGGCGATTGGCAGGCTCGTATTGACGAATGGATTCGCGGCGCTGCTTAATCATCTTGTCCAGAATGCCAATTATGCGAGCGTCGTCTGGATCGATGCGTTCGTCGACTTCGACACGCTTGATTTCAGACAATGCAAGACGAATAGTGCCTAGGCGTGGCTTATCTTTAGCCCGCATGGCGTCTTTCATTGCTTCGGTGAGGGCTTGTTTGAGAGGGCTATCAGACATGTTGATCCGGGTACCCGCGCAGCGGGGGGAGGAAAAGCATCAAGACGATGCTTTTCCGATGGCAAAGCTAATAAAGGCGCTGACTCTTCTTGCTTTCGCGTTGCACTTTCTTCAAGTGACGCTTAACCGCAGCAGCAGCCTTACGCTTGCGTACAGCAGTAGGTTTTTCGTAGAATTCTCTACGGCGCACTTCCGCTAGTACTCCGGCTTTCTCGCAAGAGCGCTTGAAGCGGCGCAGTGCCACGTCGAAAGGTTCGTTATCTTTAAGTTTTACCTGGGGCATTGAACTACACACCTATCTCTAATAGTTTTACTGTTAATTTTTTGCAAACAAGCTCGATTACTTGTCGTTCCGGCCCAGTTTCCAAAAAAAATTCTAGGAAGCCGAATTACAGGGGACGTAATACTAATGCTCCGCGGCCCTAATTGCAAAAGAATTATCCTTATTGGCTTGGAAACTCGCCGATTTTCGAGGAATTTGGTATATGACTCTATATTTGGCATGATTGCCACTTTTCCAGCTATCTCGATTGCGATTAAGAGCAGTTTTACAGCAGGTTGCGAGTGATAATGAGAGCAAAACTGAGAGAGTTAAACCGTTGATAGTACTGGGTATTGAAACATCATGTGATGAGACTGGAGTCGCGTTATATGACAGCGAGCGCGGTCTGTTGGCCGACTGCCTGTATAGCCAGATTGAAATACACGCGGAATATGGTGGTGTAATCCCCGAACTTGCGTCCCGCGACCACGTTCGAAAGACGGTGCCGTTGATTAAGGAAGTGATCGCGAAGGCGGGCATTAAGCAATCCGATATAGGTGGGGTAGCGTATACAGCAGGGCCTGGTTTGGTTGGTGCGCTGCTAGTTGGAGCCTCCATTGGTCGATCTCTAGGGATGGGATGGGATGTGCCGACTATTGGGGTCCACCACATGGAAGGCCATTTGTTGGCGCCTATGCTTGAGGATGAACCACCAGTGTTTCCCTTTGTGGCTCTATTAGTATCCGGAGGACATACACAACTCGTCGAGGTCGAGGGCATCGGTCGTTATGTTCTGTTGGGTGAATCCTTAGACGATGCTGCTGGAGAGGCTTTCGATAAAGTCGGCAAGATGTTGGGCCTACCTTACCCCGGTGGTCCCCATGTGGCGAAACTTGCAGTAGAGGGGGAGTCCGGCAAATTTACCTTTCCACGGCCGATGACGAACCGTCCAGGATTAGATTTCAGCTTTAGTGGACTAAAGACTGCCGTACGCACGGCTATCGCTAAGGAGACTGGAACAGGGGGGACCTTAAATTACAGGCAGCGAGCAGATATCGCAAGAGGATTCGAAGACGCGGTGGTCGCGACGCTTGCGATAAAATGCGGCAGGGCATTAGCGCATACAGGAATGCACACCCTGATTATTGCTGGGGGAGTGTCGGCAAATTTGCAGCTACGAGAGGTGTTGAGAAAAACTGTTGCGAAGTTTGACGCGAAACTGTTTTACGCGAAGCCACGCTTCTGCACCGACAATGGCGCAATGATTGCTTATGCTGGTTGCCAAAGACTGTTGGCAGGGCAGGAAGACGACTTGGAAATACGTGCGCAACCGCGTTGGTCATTAGAGGCCCTGTCTGCTGTATAGACAGCTTCTAGTCGCGAATGGACTAGTGCTTCTCTAAGAATTTTGAATGAAGGATTAGAAATGGATATCGTTTATATTCGTGAGCTTGAGATAGAAACCATCATAGGTATCTACGATTGGGAGCGAGAACAGAAGCAGACGGTGAATCTGGATCTCGAAATGGGAACAGATATTTCTTTGGCAGCGAGCAGTGAAGACATTGAAAAAACCTTAGACTATAAAGCGGTGGCGAAGCGCCTTATAGAATTTGTCGAAGGCTCGGAATTTTTCTTAGTAGAGGCTATGGCCGAGAAGATCGCGCAGATCGTAATGCTGGAATTTTCAGTGCCCTGGCTCAAGCTGCGTTTGGGTAAGCCCGGAGCCGTCACCGGTTCTAAAGATGTGGGTGTAATAATTGAACGCACTTCTAATTAGGTCTAGCTGTTTCCTGCGCGATAATGTTCTGCAAGGTAGTTGCAAGTGACGACACTAGCTCTAAGCATAGGTAGTAACATTGACGCCGAGTCGAACATTCGGGCGGCGCTGGGTGCGCTGAGTTTAGAGTTCGAAAACATTCGCAATTCTACAACTTACGAGAGCCAAGCGGTTGGCTTCGATGGCGACAATTTTCTCAATCTCGTGATCCTTGCTGACACGGATAAGGGGTTAGACGATGTCACGGCCATTCTAAAACGATTGGAAGATCAGCTGGGGCGTGATCGAGCGCAGGCCAGGTTCTCCGGCCGTACGATGGATATTGACATTCTCCTGTATGGCGAGAAATCGGGAATGTGTTGTGGTATTGAATTGCCGCGTCCCGAGGTTGCAGAAAATGCCTATGTTTTACTGCCCCTCTCAGAGTTATTGCCCGACTTGGTGCATCCTGCAACGGGGATGTCATATTTAAACCTTTGGCAAGGCTATGACAAATCGAAGCAGCAGCTCTGGGCGATTGAGATTGATTGGCCTGCCGGCTAGCGCAGGTTTCAATTGGCAGTCATTATACTCATGGAAAAGTAATTCGAGTGCTGCTCAATTCTCTATAGCCATTTCCCTATTGAAGCGTAGTTGCTTAGATCGAAGCATCCTTCGTGTGCCACATGGGTATCAGTATAGAGGCTGACATCCCTAATCGTTGCCGCACTCCCCACCAGAAAGTCTGTTTTTTTTCGAGCTATTGCTCCACCACAGATAGCGCTTTAACGTCCTCCAACTTGTTTTTCATCAAATTCGGAACGACGTGCGTTGGGCAAGCCCAGACGCTTATTAATATAGCGTGTAGTGACGATATAGGGCTCATGACTGTAGTGTTCGAAGAATTGCCACTCCATTACCTGCGCTCTAAGAAGTTGGTTAGGAGGAAGCAGTTCGCTTCCATCAGCGAGAAAATTGAGGATCTCTTTGAGCTCTGTGAGTGTGCGGGCATCGTTGAGCACAAGGAGGTTATCCGAGTGTTGGGGTTCATTTTTTTAAATTCATTGCTTTATGGATCTCCGTCAGGAATGTCAACATTTAGCCATTTGTTCTCAATCTCGAGAAGGCTCGCTAGCAACTTTATCTTCTAGCAATTGCCCGGCTGCATATCATATAGACTTTGTAAATAAGCGTATTTCTAATTGGTAGGTTGTGAAAAACGCAGTACTAATAATTGCCAACTAATTAGACGAGATAGCGCCCGCCGTCGACTCGGACAGTCTGCCCAGTGACATAACAAGCGTCATTAGCCAAAAAGAAAACAGTGTCCGCAATATTCTGAGGTTCGCCTAGGGAGCGTAGGGGAATCTTTCCTAGCATTTTTTTTCGAGCTTCCAAGACCGCAGAATCAGACTCGTCTTCCAAAGAGGGAGGCCAGAGTATGGCGCCGGGAGAGACGCCGTTCACTCTCACTCGAGGAGCGAGCTCCTTTGCCAGCGACTTTGTCATCGACTTCACTCCAGCCTTTGCCAAGCTGTAAATAGGAAACCCTTTGAGAGGATTGTCTGCGTGCGTGTCTATCATGTTTACTATCGATCCCGCTCGCTGCTCTAGCTGGGGAGCGAGTCGTTGGGCTAAAAAGAAGCCCGCTCTAAGATTGCTGTCGAACAAATCATCCCAGGTTTTATGGTCACACTCGGATAAGGGAGTTGGATAGAACGAGGAGGCATTGTTTACCAGAACATCCACGCGCTGATAGCAATCTAGTGCAAATCCAGCAAGGGATTGCACCTGTTCTGAATCGGTAAGATCGGCTTGCAAGCAAAATGCGGAGCTTGTCCGTGCGGCATTAAGCTCGGTTACTAAAGCATCTGCCTCACTTTTGGATTTATTGTAGTGGATGATGACATTGAAGCCTTCGGCATGAAATTTCCTAGCGGTACAGGCCCCCAGTCGCTTGCTTGCTCCGGTGAGGAAGCAGACTCTAGTGTCATGGTTTTGATTTGTAGATGTCTTCATAGCAATCTGTTGCCAGTTTAATTCGCCGTCTCAGAGATTTTGAGCCGAGTTAGGATGTCACTCAATAAGTTGAGCCGGCTTTGCTGCACAAACTCTTGATTGTTTTTTGGCTTAGCCTCTTTGAGCAGCGCCCCTAGGTCCAGCTGTATTAGCTCATCCAGTATCGTTGTTAGATAAGTATTCTGTGGATAGTCGCGTTCTTCAAGTCCCGTTCTCCCTTTGGCATCCGCCTCGCAAGCGAGTAGAAATTTCTGCATGCGCTCAGGTCGACGGAAACCATCGAGCGCCTCTATTAGCTTCAAAAGCGCAGCTGGGCGTAGTTCTTTAATGCGGTGTAATTTTGTGTGATGTTCACAAACGAGGGCGGCGAGTTTCGAAAATTCATTCGGGACATGTAGACGCTTACTGATATCCGCCTGCAGCGTTAGGCCGAGGGTTTCATGCGCAGAGTGGCTGGGCCATTTGGCTTTATCAGTGACTCCTTTGCCTACGTCATGCACTAGGGCTGCATAGCGAACCACAGGGTCGTCGGTTAGCTTAGCCGCCTGCTGGAGACAAAGAAGGATGTGCAAGCCTGTGTCCACTTCTGGGTGATACTTGACCGATTGCGGCACGCCGAAGAGCCGATCTACTTCTGGTAAGATCAACTTGAGTGCACCACAGTTCCGCAGAACTCGAATGAACACATCCGGTGCTGGGCCGCCCATGGATTGTTCAATTTCCTGCCAGACTCTCTCGCGAACGAGGGTTTCAATCTCGCCGCTCTGGACGATGTCGTTCATTAATTTTTGAGTTTCCGCGGCGACTGTAAAGCCGAGTCTCGCAAAACGCGCGGCGAATTTGGCGACTCTCAGCACTCGTAGGGGGTCTTCGGCGAATGCAGGGGAGACATGGCGCAGTAGTTTGTCTTTAATGTCCTGAAGACCGTCATAGGGGTCGATCATTTGACCATCGCTAGATTCGGCGATGGCATTGATGGTGAGGTCTCTGCGCAGTAGGTCTTGCTCTAGCGTGACAAATTCAGATGCATCGAACTCGAAGCCTAGATATCCTACGCCAACTTTTCTTTCCGTTCGAGCTAGTGCATATTCCTGCTTGGTTTCGGGATGAATAAACACGGGGAAGCCTTTACCGACTTGCAAATAGCCTTGTTCCTTCATCAATCTAGCGTTGCTTCCTACGACGACCCAGTCCTTGTCCCGAACGGGAAGGTCTAAGAGACTGTCGCGGACTGCGCCGCCGACTAGATATATTTTCATAGTCATCTTGAATTGCTGTTTTGAATCTAGCTCGTATTTAACTTTGGTCTAACATGAGATTGAGTATAGTTGCTGGTCTTCGAGTCGCATTAATGTCAGTTCGCGACCCCAGACATACCCAGTATCCAAAGCATGAACATGTGTCTTGCCAGTATAGCCTTCGAGTGCCGCCCAGTGTCCAAAAAGAATTGTCGTATCCGGGGTCATTTTCTCGTATTCGAACCAAGGTTTAAACCCCTGTGGGGCTGATCTGAGTCCCTCTTTCACAGTGAATTGCATAGTTCCTATCTCGTCGCAGAAGCGAACTCGTGTAAGGTAATTGGTAATCACGCGTAAGCGGTCTAGATCTTCTAATTGGTCGTGCCAGCGATCAGGAGTGTTGCCATACATATGGCGCAGGAATTCCTTATAGTGGGTATCGAGCAGTGCGAACTGAACTTCCGCTGAGAGATCCAAGGTCTTCTGCAATGTCCAATGTGGCGCAACACCCGCATGCACCATCAGGAAGTCTTTAACGCCGGTCTTAGTATCTAGGCTTTCATAATGGGCGAGCGGCTGCGTTCGAAGCCAATCGCAGAGATTTTGGCAATCCATAGCGTTCAGCAGATCGTCTAGTGTGTCTTTGCTTCTGGCAGGTGCACAACCTTCATATATTGCTATGAGATGTAGGTCATGGTTTCCCAATACGAGTTCTATGGAGTCGGCCATATCGTGTAAGAAACGCAATGTCTCCAGCGATTCAGGCCCGCGATTAACAAGATCGCCAACGCACCAGAGCTTGTCTTTGGATTCCAAGAATTTAACTTTTTTTAGCAGTTTCTTCAGTGGCTTGTAACAGCCCTGAAGATCGCCGACCACGTAGGTACTCATGCGGGATAGAAAGCTAATGTGTGTAATGAATGCATGTCCGAGAGTATAGCATCACTCTGCGGCAACTTGTTTTAGACAGTTCTGGCTGCGTCCTTTAGTGAACGGCGAGAGGGGGAGCTAACAAGAAGGGTGGTATCTGCGCTGTAAACTTCTCACCGCCAACACTCTGCATCTCATAATCTCCTTGCATGCTGCCGAATTGGGTTTCGATGATAGCGCCGCTGGTATAGTGAAACGACTGACCCGGCAGAATTTCTGGCTGTTGGCCAATTACGCCGGCACCGCGAACTTCCTCAACCTTCTCGTTGTCGTCTGTAATGTGCCAGTAACGATTCAATAGCTTAACCATCTCGTCGCTGCGATTGCAGATTTCTACCGTGTAGGCAAAAGCATAACGGTCTTCCTCGGGGTTAGATTGTTCTAGTAAAAATTGTGTTCTAACTTCGATTTGAATGTCGGGTTGTTTACTCATATTGATTCGCTTATTGCATCGCTTATTTTTACGTAGTCAGTAAGACTCAATTTTTCAGGTCTGAGCGTCATGTCTATCTCGAGGTCGCCAAGTTTGCTATCAGATATGAGCGTCTTCAGGCTGTTTTTCAGGGTCTTGCGACGTTGATTGAATGCGGTGCGCACGACAACTTTAAGGCAGTCCGGATTTTTTGCTGTAACTGGTAGCTCCTTGTGGGGAGTTAATCGCACTATCGCCGAATTTACTTTCGGTTGAGGAGTGAAAGCCTGAGGCGACACGTCGAACAATTTCTCTGCTTGACAATAATACTGCAGCATCAAACTAAGTCGTCCGTAGTTCTTATCGCCTACATTGGCTGACATGCGCTCCACTACCTCTAGTTGCAACATGAAGTTCATGTCTTCAATTTTCTCGTAGTACTTTAGCAAGTGGAAAAGAACAGGCGTCGAAATGTTGTAAGGAAGATTGCCGATGATACGAATTCGTTTGCCACTAAGTTCGAGATTGTTCAGGTCAAGTTTGAGAATATCGTGTTGGTGAATGTTCACATTATCATAGTCGCGATATTGATGTTTAAGGTGCTCAGCTAGGTCGCGATCCAATTCGACACAGTCCAATTTTGCGCCGGATCCTGCTAATTGCTTAGTGAGGGCACCTTGTCCAGGGCCTATCTCTAGAAGATGTTCGTCACTAGAGGGCGCGATCTGGCTAATAATACGATCGATGACTTGTTGGTCATGAAGGAAATTCTGACCAAAGCGCTTTCGGGCCTGGTGTGCTGTGCCAGTAATCAGAGTTACCGCTTTAGATTGCGCCACTAGGACTGACTCCAGTGTTTGCTCATTTCCAGCGCTGTAGTGATGGCATTAATGAGGCTTCCTGTTTCAGCCTTGCCAGTTGCAGCTAGATCTAGTGCGGTTCCATGATCGACCGATGTTCTTATAATAGGCAGCCCTAGGGTGATATTACTCGCCGCTCCGAAGCCCTTGAATTTTAGTACGGGCAGCCCCTGGTCGTGGTACATCGCGAGAACGGCATCGGCGTTGGAGAGGTATTTGGTCGTAAAAATTGTGTCGGCTGGCAGGGGGCCAATCAGGTCTATCCCCTGATCTCGCATCTGCTCTAGAGCAGGTTCGATAGTCTCGATCTCCTCGTTACCTAGGTGTCCTCCTTCGCCGGCATGAGGGTTGAGCCCGCACACTAGAATCTTGGGTGTAACAATTCCAAATTTTGATTGTAGATCAGCGTTCAAAATTTTGATGATAGCGCGCAATAGCTCTTTAGTGATCGCGCGGGGCACAGCGCTCAACGGTAGGTGCGTCGTCGCCAAGGCTACGCGAAGGCCTTCTGTCGCCAGCATCATAACGGTTTGATCTTGGTTGCAAAATTCGGCGAGATACTCTGTATGACCTGAGAAGGGTATTCCTGCATCATTGATAATGCCCTTGTGAACGGGGCCTGTGACCATCGCATCGCAATTACTATCGCTGACAGTTTGCGCGGCTACTCGCAGTGTTTCCAGCACGTATTCTGCATTCTCCTTATCAAGCACCCCTGGTGCTGCTTTGGACCGCAATTGAACGGGGAGCACGGTTAGTTCTCCCGCTTTTGTTTCTGCGGGTTCAGTAGCTGCTTCGAAAATCTTGAGTCTAAGTGGATGGCCTAACTGCGCAGCTCGATTCGCTAATAGCTTAGGGTCGGCGACGATGACCAATTCAACATCGCTGGGAGGGTTCTGTGCTATGACTATGCATAGGTCGGGGCCTATGCCTGCTGGCTCTCCTGGTGTGATAGCTATTCGGTGTGTCACAACGACTTTCCTACGAAGATATTGGGGTGGTCTCTCGTGGTCTTAGATCGCGAGGTCTTCTAAACAAGCCCTGTTGAATGAAGTCGAAGCGAGCACTAATCGATAAACTCTACGAAGGCCTCTTCGCGAATCTCTATTAGCCAATTCTGTAATTCCAAATCAAACTTGCGATTACGTAAGGCGCCCTCTGCCTGATTTCGCGAGTAAATTGTGCTTAGGTCGGTTACGCGGCGTTCTATAACCTCTGCAATATGCCAGCCATTGGTCGTGCGGAATGGCTCGCTCAGATCTCCTATATCGAGAGCATCTATCATAGATGCCATATCTGGTGGCAGTTCTCCCTCGTTGATCCAGTCCATGTCGCCGCCTGCAACGACGGAACTGGCGTCGTCGGAATTCTGTCGCGCCAGTGTCGCAAACTCTTCGCCTTCTACAATTTGCTGTCGAAATTCGCGAATAGTATTCTCTGTCTGTTGTTCGTCCCTAATCTCATTAGGAGTGAGCATGATGTGGCGAAAGTTTGTCTGCTTTACCATCTGCTCGGTGCCGCCAGCCTTGTTCGATAGTTGAATTAGGTGAAAGCCATTTCCTGCTTCAATAGGCCCTTCTATATCGCCAACTTCCATGCCTTCGACAATCTCTCTAAACAGGTTTGGGAGAGCTTCAGCTTTGCGCCACCCGAACTCTGTTGCGTCAACTTCAAACAAGCGGGCCTGAGCCGCTTCCGCTCTCACTGCTGCGAAGTTCTCGCCATCTTTGACGCGACCTACTAAGTCGGCGGCAAAGCGTAATTTACTTTGCTTTGCGGGATCTTCACTGCCAGTGGGGATAAGCATGTGTTCAACAAGAAAATTCGGAGCCATGATTTCACGACCCATTTCGGAATTCAGGAAATTATCAATTTCCTGTTCGGTAATTTGAATTCGACGGTTCACCATGCCGCGCTGTAATTCTTGCATAGTCATCTGCTTGCGAACCTGCTCTCGGGTTTGCAGGTAGACACCCGCCTCATTTAATACCTCCAGATACTCATCGAAAGTCATGCTGTTGTTGTCGGCCATACTGCCAAGAATTCGGTTAATCTCATCATCGTTAAAGCGAATACTTACTCTCTCCGCCAACTGCATCTGCAAATTTTCAATTATCAGTGAATCCAGCACTTCAGTTTTGAGTTGCTCGGCTTCTGGAAGAGTGCGGTTGGCGCGAGCCGCATTCCCTCGAATTTCAATAATACGTGCATTAAGCTCGCTCTGCAGGACCACACCCTCGTCGACGAGGGCGACGATTCTGTCCAGTAACACCCGTTGTGCACAGACCGATCCTGAGCTAATTGTTAATGCGAGCCCCAAGCCGATTGTCGAGAAGAGGCGGACAAGGGTAAATGCGCCTTGCCTCATTGATGCTGTTTCTTTAGCGCTCGATCTACTTATCATCATTCTCTCTAAACCCACGTATACCATCGCTTAATAGACTGCTAATGCCGCCGCCTGTGATGTTTCCTAGCCCATTCAGGGTGACTTGGACAAAAATTCCTTGGTTCGGTTCGATATTAGGTACAAACAATTCGTCTTCGTCAACCCATTCCCGCGCAATAATTCGTATTGTCGCACAACAATTGTTGTACTCGACTCCGGCAAAGGTCTCTAAGTTCCGAGAATTGCTATGGTCATAGTTCCATCTGGCCAGTAGCTTCCAAGTTTGATTTATCGGCCAGGCTGCAGAGAAGTCGGTCTGCTTGATACGAGGGTCGATCCCTCTGGGTAGGATGAAGTTAGGTGAACTTACCAGGTTTCTGTAGCGGTAGGCCAGATTAAACAGATGATCGTTGTCCTTATGGTAGCGAAGTTGAAAGCTGCCTTCGTCCAGTTCTTCGGTTTCTTCGTTGTACTGTACGTCAGTATTCAGGTGCCAGTTCTCTCCAAAGTGTAGAGAAAATTCGCCAGCCAGCGCGGATTTTTGATTCATTGGGGAATAGCGTGGTATCCAGGATTGAATAGGGTTGCTCAGGCCCACCTGCCTATCATCGAAGTAGCGAATCTGGCCTAGGCTCATTCGGGCACGCTCTTTGCCCTTCTCATCGAGTATGCGACTCGTAATAGCTATGCTTGCTTGATCGGCATCACCGATGCGATCACCGCCACTGAATCGGTCTTCGCGAAACAGTTGGCTGAAGCTGAAGTTGAGTTCCGAAGTATCGAACAGCGGGAGCATGCTTTGGTCTTCAAACTCACTAAATAGATAGTACGCTCTAGGCTCAAGTGTCTGAGTGAAGCCGCCGGACATGGGGCGCTCGAAGATGAGTCCGCTATCGAAATTGTAGACGTTGATGCCAATGTCTGAATTATCCATCGATGCTGTGGCTTGATTCTGCAGTTTGTAAGACGCGTGCTTGAACTTTGCATTGGCGCGCAGGAACCAGCCCGGCTGCTCGATCGACCAACTGATTGCAGGCTCTAGATTCAAGCGTTCGCCATTGACAAGCGCACCATTGTCTAGCTGGGTCTGTTGATAAGAGTGACTCATCCAATGTTCTGTCAAAAGAAGTAATCTGGCCGCCTAGTTCTACTCGGAAACCTGCGCCTAAATAGGCGTCGGTATCAAAATAAAATTGCGGCAGACGATCATAGGGTCGGTTCAGGTTTATCGAAGAAATAAATGGGTCGATTATCTGGATGCGCTGCACATTGAGCCCTGCGCGCAGATATTCGGTATTGAAGTTTAGTCGCGCCTGCCTATTTAGGTGTGTGCGGCTGGTCGTATTCAGGCCATTGCTGCCCAGATCGTAGAAATAATCTTCATCGCTTACGGCATTGTAGTCAACAAAGCTGGACCAGTTGCGACCATAGACACCGTAATGTTCGTAGCCGATAAACCAGCGGTTATCTGTTGGTGGCGAATCAGTGCCGAGCACATTCGCAGTTGTTTCATCGAACAGTTTGTCATTGCCTAGGTAGGACATGTTCAAGGTGTTTAGTGACGTTTCAGCAAGGTAGCGAAGCTCTAGCCCCGTCAGCACGCCACGGTCTGATATGAGCCTAGGCGAGAGAGTGGCGTCGTATTGCGGCGCAAGGTTGAAGTAGTAGGGCAGTTGGAAGTCGAACCCGCCGCTGCGCGTCGATCCGGTGCTGGGCGCCAGGAAGCCAGACATGCGCTCGTCGCCGAGGGGGAAAGGGAGGGTGCCTGGATAGTAGAAAATTGGTACATCTTTTATGCGTAGGCTTACAGCGGTTGCATAGCCGACTCCCTCATCTTGATTGAGCATGATGCTTTCTGCGCGGAATAACCAGAATCTCGATTCGGGTTCGCATCGGCTAAATTCGCCATTCTCGATGGTTACGCTGCCGGTGTTGCTGCTGTAGGTGATGCTCTCGGCGTTGCCGTGGGCACCTAAGTCATGCAGCACATACTGCGCATCTTCGACTTGATTGTCGCCGGCATTATTGTCAATCAAGGCTGAACTACCTCGCAGCATGACGCCCGGTTCGCGAAAGATAACGTCGCCCTGCATTAATACGGTGTTCTCTGCGCTATCGATAGTAGTGGATTCGTCATTCTCGATAGTGCGATAGCCTTGTTGCACGATGATATCGCCGTCGATACTGATTAGGTTTTGGGAGATGCCTCTTATGCCCTGCTCGGTATCGAAGCGAGTATCGGAATCAGAGGGTCGGTTCTCGTTGCCCTTCTTGAGTCCGGTAGGGTCTACAAACGCGCCACAGCAGTTTCCAGCCAGCTGGGTGAGTTGCTCTGCGCTTAAAGATTCCAGTGGAACCCAATCTAGGTCATAGCGTTGGGTGGTCTGGGTAGCTCTGAGCGCAGTTGGCTCTATCTATGGTGCGGCTACCGTAGGGTTCGTCTGCTTGTTGGGAAGCTTGTGTTGGTTGAGGATGGCTTGTTGCCGGGGTTTCCTGCCGGTTCTCATTAGCGGCATCAATCTCACCAATTCTAGCTCCAACTTCAGTATTGTTTAGGGGCCGGGTAGTTGTGGGTACTGTGTTAGTGCTGCCGGGAGTTGGGTTCTCCTCACAGATCCAGCCATCGCCTGAATCGTTTGCGCGGCAGCTGACTTGCACAAGCTGTGCCTGTGCCGTGCTGGATATTGCAGTGAGCAGTAATCCCAAAGACAAGATTAGGGCTATTTCAGTACCGAGATGGCGTTTTTTGAACGGCATACTTGATTCGCGGTTCCAGATTCTATTGGGTAAATCACTGTGACAGGCGGCAGGCCTTAAACAAATTTGGATTGAAACCGACTAACTAGGTGATAAGAGATGCTTTGATCATGTATTAAGCAGGGCATAATAATTCATCGCGGATTGAATGCAAAGCGGGGCCTTAGATTTCCGCTGCCTAAGCTTGCCCCAGAACGCCCGAAAACAAGAGACACAAGAGAAAACGAGTCAGAATGAGTAATAGTCGCAAGGCGCAGTTAAATGATTGGGTAAATGGACAATTGAGTCAGCTTTTGGAATTGGGCTCGGTCGATATTGAACTCACTACTGTGAGTGGAGATGCGAGCTTTCGCCGTTACTTCCGCGCCCAGCTACCCGAGCAAAGCTTCATTGCGGTAGATGCCCCGCCGGCTAATGAAAACAGTGAATTGTTTGTAGAGATCGCAGGCTACTTACGAGAGGCGGGGGTCAAATCACCTGAGGTATTTGCGAAAAATTATTCCGATGGATTTCTATTAATTGAGGATTTCGGCGACCGCTTATACTTGCCTCGTTTGTTAACATTGCAAGAAGGTGGCTTGGATGCGATTTCCGAGTATCAGGTTGAGAGTCTGTACAAGGACGCGATTCGCGCGCTAATCAAAATACAGTCGAGTGTAGATAAAAAGAGACTTGCCCCCTATAGTCGCAAAAATCTACGCACAGAGATGCAGCTTTTCGAAGACTGGTTTTGTGGTCATTATCTTGGTCTCGACCTGAGCACAACCGAGCGCGACTTAATTTCCAGCACTTTTACTTTTCTAGAAGAGGCCGCTCTAGGACAGGCTGAGGTGGCGGTGCACCGCGACTATCATTCACGGAATCTGCTGATTCTCGATGATGCGAGATTTCCAGAAGGTTCCGGGCCTGGCATCATAGATTTTCAAGATGCGATGGCAGGAGCCTATAGTTACGATTTGGTCTCCCTACTACGCGATTGTTATATCCGCTGGAGCCCAGATTTAGTTGAATCACTGGCGCTTCACTACTTCGAATTGGCGAGTGCGGCTGGAGTGGTAGAAGGCACTTCAGCCTCTCAATTCCGCCGCGACTTCGATCTCATGGGTCTACAGCGCAATTTCAAGGTCATGGGGATCTTCTCTCGATTGTGCATAAGAGATAATAAACCGCAGTACTTGGCCGATATCCCTCTGGTTATCCAGTATTTTCTGGAAGCAGCCTCCCAATATGGGGAAATGGTTCCCTTCCTAGACTGGTTTGAGACAAAAGTACTTACTGCAGCGAAAACGAAACTCAATCTGGAATTCTAATGCGTGCAATGATTTTGGCGGCCGGGCTTGGCAAGCGAATGCAGCCTCTCACCGCCGATCTACCCAAGCCTCTACTGAAAGTAGGGGATAAGACTCTTATCGAGCATCAGATTGAGAGACTTGTTGCTGGGGGTGTAACAGGCATAGTGATCAATCACTTTTATTTAGGAGGCATGATCGAGGAGCTGCTTGGGAATGGATCGAAGTACGGTACTTCGATCAGCTACTCGAAAGAACCGATCAGGTTAGAGACGGCGGGCGGCATCATCAAGGCACTACCCAAGTTGAAAGACGATTGCTTTTTAGTAGTAAATGCGGACATCTGGACAGACTTTAATTTTGCCAGCTTAGAGCCAGTCGACGGAATCGATAGGTTGGCTCACCTCGTGCTGGTCGAGAATGCAGATCACAATCCTCACGGCGATTTTTATATTGATGACCAAGGGTCGAGTTCACGAAGATCATTCCGCTCGTGATCAGCGACTTACTTTTAGTGGCATCAGTGTGATGCACAAGAACCTATTCCGTGACTATCCCATTCAGCCGAGATCAACGGTGCCTCTTCTACAGGAAGCTATGTTGGAAGATCAAGTAAGTGGCGCGGTGTACGAAGGCCTATGGATGGACATCGGTACACCAGAACGACTGAAGGAAATTAACGCTCTGTATGATACAAGCATGAGAGCCAATCCTGAATCGAGTGAGTAGAATATGTTGACGGCGCTTACAAGCAAATCCTATCGGAAAGCCCTGTTCAATAGGCTCAGTGGTTTTAGCGCCGCTGCCGAACTGCCCGCGGGAGGTCGTGCTGAACAACGGTTATCGCGAGCCATGTTTATGGTGCTAGGTCGAATCGCGAAGATGGATGGCAGAGTGACTCAGAAAGAGATCGACTATGCAGACCAAATTATGCTCCGCATGGCTTTGATTGCTGAGAAACGACGTGAGGCAATCGCTGCCTATGACCAGGGCAAGCATCCGGATGCAGATTTGTCGGAGTCGGTAGCCTCGGCTGTGAAAGTTATGGGGCGGCGCAGCGCGCTGGCAAAATTATTCCTGCAGATTCAATGCGAGGCTGCTTATCTGAAGGGTAACCTCCGACTGAAAGATAAGATGTTGTTAAGGGATGTTGCTGAGCAATTTGGCTATTCCAAGTCAGAATTTTTAGCCATCGCTTCGGCTACCCAATCCGAGCACTACCAGCGCTTCGATGCGAACCCTCGCGGTGAATTCATGAAGCCTCAAGGAAGGTCTTTTCTGCAGAATGCCTACCGTGTGCTGCAGTTGGAGCCGGGTGTTGAAGATGGAGAGATCCGCCGGGCTTACTTGCGCATGATGTCGCGCTACCACCCTGACAAGCTTGCCAGTAAGGATGCCTCAGAGGACGTCTTAAAGCAGGCGCAGGAGAATGCGATGGCGATTCGCAGCGCCTACGAAGCGCTTTGTGGGTTCCGCAAGCTACGCATCTAGGGCCGCCTAGAGCTTCGCGAGGCACTCTCAATCATATCTCTATCCCATCAGGACAAGCCCTGACATTGTCTGTAAAATACTGATCAGTAGGTTACTTTTAACACTTCGCAATACAGGCCTAGGCAATGAAAGATTATTTGATCGCTCCCTCCATCTTGTCCGCCGATTTCGCTAGACTTGGTGAAGAAGTCAGCGCAGTTTTAGACGCGGGCGCGGATGTCGTTCATTTCGATGTCATGGACAATCACTACGTGCCTAATCTTACTATCGGGCCAATGATCTGTGAGGCACTGCGAAGCCATAAAATAACCGCGCCTATCGACGTGCATCTGATGGTAAGCCCGGTCGACCAACTCATCAATGACTTCGCTAAGGCTGGCGCCTCTTATATCAGTTTTCACCCGGAGGCCACCGGGCATGTAGATCGCTCTTTGCAGCTGATCCGAGAGCTGGGCTGCAAGTCTGGGCTGGTCTTCAATCCAGCCACGCCAATTGATTGCCTGGAATATTTGATGGACAAGGTCGATGTCATCCTCTTAATGTCGGTTAATCCAGGGTTCGGTGGACAGAAATTCATCCCGTCGACGCTCAAAAAGTTGCAGCAAGTACGTCAGCTCATCGACGACAGCGACTACTCTATTCGCTTGGAAGTTGATGGTGGTGTTGGCGTTTCCAATATTCGCGAGATCGCAGACGCGGGTGCGGACATGTTCGTGGCCGGCTCAGCTATCTTTAACAGCGATGACTACGCAAAGACTATCGCCGAGATGCGATCGCAGTTGGGACAAGATCTCGACAAGCATCACTAAAAATCGATCCTATTTAATTATTCCCGATGTTGATAATAGAGAGTCCTGAGTTATCCAATGACTGAAGAACAATTTCAGAAATTCGCCGAATCTGGCTATAACCGCATTCCAATAGTGCGCGAAATTCTAGCTGACACTGAAACGCCTCTTAGTATCTATCTAAAGTTAGGTAAGGGCCCAGGGAATGAAGCAGGCACTGGCGAACATAGTTATTTCTTTGAGTCTATTCAGGGTGGTGAAAAATGGGGTCGTTACTCTATTATCGGATTGCCTTGCTCTACTGTGCTGCGCGTTGTGGGCGAAACTGTAACCGTCGAAGACAACGGCAAGATTGTTGAAGAGGTTGTTACACAGAATCCCTTTGAATTCATTACTGATTTTAAGAATCGTTTTAACGTTGCCGAGCTTGCCGATGGTCAGCGCTTCAATGGTGGTCTTGTCGGCTATTTTTCCTATGATACGGTGAGGTTTGTTGAGACAAGCATTGGTCCTTCGACGGCGCTTGATGAAATCGACGCGCCCGACATACTGCTAATGTTATCTGAGGAAGTCGTGGTCTTCGACAACCTTCGTGGAACAATATGTTTTGTGATAAATGTCGATCCAGATCAGCAAGACGCCTACGCTGCAGCTCAGCAACGAATAGATTTTTTGCAGGAGGAGTTGAAAAAACCAGTTCCTCTGCCAAGTCTTCAAGAACCGGAGCCAGTTCTAGACGCAGATTTCACTCATCATTTTTTGCAAGCCGATTATCAGCAGGCTATTGAGAAGATTAAGGAGTATATAGTTGCAGGCGATGTCATGCAGGTTGTGCTTTCGCAGCGCATGTCCGTACCTTTTTCTGGGGAGCCACTTAACCTCTATCGAGCGTTACGATTCTTAAATCCTTCTCCCTATATGGTTTACTTCAACCTCGGCGATCATCACGTGGTCAGTGCATCTCCGGAGATTTTAGCGCGTGTAGAGGACGGCAAAATTACCGTGCGACCATTGGCTGGCACTCGCAAGCGCGGCAATAACGAAGCTCAAGACTTGGCTTTGGAAAAGGATTTACTCGCGGATGCTAAGGAAATAGCGGAGCATTTAATGCTAATAGACCTCAGTCGCAACGATTCGGGTAGAGTCTCCAAGACAGGATCTGTCACGGTGCCAAAGCAGATGTTTGTGGAGCGTTATTCGCATGTCATGCATATTGCATCGATAGTAGAGAGTGAGATTCGTGATGACAAATCTGCGCTAGATGTACTGCAGGCGACGCTGCCGGTTGGCACCCTGAGTGGTGCACCGAAGGTGCGGGCTATGGAAATCATCGATGAGCTAGAGCCTGAGAAACGCGGCATCTATGGTGGAGCGATGGGCTATCTGGGTTGGAATGACAATATGGATATGGCTATCGCTATTCGCACCGCGGTAATCAAGAACGGGAAGCTATATGTGCAGGCTGGCGCTGGAATCGTTGCCGATTCGCAGCCTGAGATGGAATGGGAAGAAACCCAGAACAAGGCCAGAGCCATCGTGCGCGCCGTGCAAATGGCGAACAATGAATTGTCTGTAGAATAATTCTACAGCTGATCCCTAAGAGACTCGTAAGCATCTAGTGCTCTAGCTCTACTTTCCTTTAGATCTACAATTGCCCTCGGGTAGTGTTTCCCTAAAATCACACCAGCTTTTTCTAGCTCTTGTGTTTTTGCAGAGCTGGGATCGTGAATCGCCTTGTCGCTCAGTTCATTTAATTCAGGCACATACTTTCGAATATAGCTCCCTTTGGGATCAAACTTAAGCGACTGCGTCACTGGATTAAATATGCGAAAGTAGGGGGCGGCATCGGCACCGCTGCCTGCAACCCACTGCCAGCTGCAGCTGTTATTGGCCAGATCGGCATCGACCAGACAGTTCCAGAACCAGCGCGCACCTTCCAACCAGTGGATCATTAGATTCTTCACTAGAAACGAGCCCACGACCATGCGCACGCGATTGTGCATAGTGCCGGTTTGACAAAGCTCCCGCATTCCAGCGTCAACGAGAGGAAATCCAGTCTGACCTTCCTGCCAAAGGCGCAGCTTCGTCTGATCATTGATCCAAGGGAAGCGGTCGAATTGCGGTTTCATGTTCTGCTGGCAAATATGCGGGAAGTGATAGAGCGAGTAATAGGAAAACTCTCTCCATGCTAGTTCGCGAACAAAGTGCGTGGCCTGCTCTTCGTTCGAATCTATGTCTCCGGCTTGCTTGACCAAGCTCGCTATCTCTCTTGGGGAAACTTCTCCGAAGTGAATGTGCGGCGATAACATTGAGACGCTGCGCTTAGCCGGATAGTCCCGGCCATCGCGATAATCAGCTAAACCGTTCTCTGTGAAATCCTGCAATCGCTGTCTCGCACCCCGTTCGCCAGGCTGCCAGTGTGATGCGAACCGTTCATGCCTATTAATGTCGGGAAGCAGGTTTAGGCTATCTAGTCGATTTTTATCCTGAAGGCATGTCACCGTTTCGAAATTGATATTGGCAGCTTGGTGAGGCGCGGCGGGCGGGTTGTTAGCAATCGCGTACTTATAGAAAGGTGTGAAAATTTTGTATGGAGTGCCGTCTTGCTTGAGGTTCTCCCAAGGCTCCCAGATTAAACTGCCGTTTTGACTGGAAGCCGTTATTCCATCCGCCGTGAGTCGGTCCTTGATATGGCTATCTCGACTTATTATTGAAGGCTCATAACAGCGATTCCAGAAGATATGGCTAGCGCAATGCTCCTTGATAAATTGGGGTAGTAACTCGGCAGCATTCCCCTTAAGAATCCATAGATTTCCATGAAGAGATTCATTCAAGGCACTAAGTGAGTGGTGAAGCCACCAACGGGATGCCTCGCCTAGGGGCCAATCGTTACCCTCGTCCAGAATGAAGACAGGCAGCACCGAGCCTAGTTCAATGGCTTTGAAAAGAGCGGGATTGTCGATAAGGCGCAGGTCCTGACGGAACCACATAATGACAGTATTGTTGGACATGGTTTCTCTACGAATGGATATTAGCTCGCTATGTTTATGATACGCAGAATATGGCTCTGGGGATCATTTGGGCTACTCAAGACAGAATTCACTTGGACTGCTAGAATGGCGCTTTTAATTTTGGGTCTAATAGGGTTCTGCTCAATGCTATTGATGATTGATAACTACGATTCCTTCACCTATAACGTGGTGCAGTATTTTGGTGAGCTAGGTGCTGATGTACGAGTATATCGCAATGATGCGATCTCGATCAAAGAGATAGAGTCATTGAATCCTGAGCAGCTTGTCATTTCTCCTGGTCCCTGCACACCAACCGAGGCAGGTATTTCCATGGAGGTTATTAGTCATTTCGCCGGCAAGATTCCGCTCTTAGGTATCTGTCTCGGTCATCAGAGTATCGGTCAGGTTTACGGTGGCGAGATCGTGCGTGCTAAGAAGATAATGCATGGCAAGCTCTCTGCTATTCATCATAGTGGAAAGGGTGTTTTTAAAGATTTGGCGGAGCCCTTTACAGCGACGCGCTATCACTCATTGGTGGTTGATGCGCAGCAGCTTCCCGATTGCCTGGAAGTGACGGCATGGACCGAGAATGAGAACGGCGAACGGGGTGAAATCATGGGCATGAGACATAAAGAACTCGCAGTTCAGGGAGTGCAATTTCACCCCGAGTCTATTCTTAGCGATTACGGCCATGCTTTATTGAAGAACTTTCTAGACCAGAGATAAGTCGCTATTTTTCACAAAATATTTTCGACTTCCATGTTCAAGATCAACAGTAACTATCAACGGTAATTATTAATGAATATAAGAGCAGCCATCAAGGCAGTCACGTCAAATGTAGATCTAGACAAGGACCAGATGATAACCGTCATGCGCGAGCTGATGTCTGGTCAATCTACCGATGCACAGAATGCTGCCTTTCTTGTCGGCTTGCAGATGAAGGGAGTGAAGTCGTCCGAGATATTGGGTGGCATAACGGTGATGCGCGAATTGGCCACCAAGGTGCAACTAGCAGATCACCCACACATGGTCGACACTTGCGGAACCGGTGGTAGTGGCTCCAACAAGTTCAACGTATCTACGGCCTCGGCTATAGTTGCCGCGTGCGCGGGAGCAAAGGTGGCCAAACATGGCAATCGTGGTGCGACGAGCAAGAGTGGTAGCGCCGATGTGTTGGAGGCGGCTGGCGTTAATCTCACATTGAGTGCCGAGGATGTTGCCGCGACTATTGAGCACTTGGGAATCGGATTCATGTTTGCGCCCGCTCATCACAGCGCTATGAAACATGTAATTACGGCGAGAAAGGAAATCGGCGTTAGAACTGTATTCAATCTAATGGGTCCTCTGACAAACCCAGCAGGCGCGCCGAATCAAATTATCGGTGTGTTTGATGTGGCTTGGATACCTTCGCTGTTAGAGGTGGTAAAGGAGCTAGGCAGCAGCCACGTATTGATAGTGGCTGCAGAAGATGGCCTAGATGAGATTAGCATTGCTGCTACATCGACAGTAGGCGAGCTGCGTGATGGTGAGATCTCACTGTATACCGTCGAGCCTTCCGATTTTGGAATAAAGCGCTATGCAGACTATTCGATGCTGCAGATCGATAGCGCTGAAGCAAGCCTCGCGATGTTAAAGGATGCACTTGGCAATCGAAATCAAGCTGCTGCTGATATAGTGGCCCTAAATGCAGGCGCTGCCATCTATGCGGCGAATTTGACAGATGAGCTAGCCGCTGGCGTTGTCAGGGCGCAGAGTATTTTGCAGTCGGGTGAGGCTTTAGCGAAGTTAGAGAAGCTGGTCGAGTTTACGCAATCACTGAAAAAATAGATCGTCTCCTAAATCGAAGACTATAGTAGCAGGGCTTCATAGAAGACTTTTACAGTAGAGTGAGTACACATTTTGTCTAAAGTTACAATTCTTGAACAAATAGTCGCAAACAAAGAGCTGGAAGTGGCTGCAGCTAAAGTGACTGTCTCTCGCGCTGAACTAGAGACACGGTTTCCCTCCATCGATCAAGCGCGATCTTTCTCCAAAGCGATGCGTGAGCGTGTGCAGTCTCAACAGGTCGCCGTGATCGCGGAGATAAAGAAGGCTTCGCCATCGAAGGGCTTGATTCGTGAAGACTTTCAGCCTGCGCAGCACGCTGCAGACTACGAAGCAAATGGTGCGACTTGTCTCTCGGTGTTGACCGATGAGATGTTTTTTAAAGGGTGTAACGAGTACCTACTAAAGGCGAGAGCCGCTTGCGGGCTTCCGGTTATCCGCAAGGATTTCATGATCGATACTTATCAGATCGCCGAATCGAAGGCGTTAGGTGCCGATTGTATTCTGCTCATTGTTGCTGCTCTGCAGCCCGCGCAACTAATAGAGTTAGCAGACTACGCCAACGAGATCGACATCGATATTTTGGTCGAAGTGCATAATCAAAATGAATTGGCGCAGGCGCTGCAGCTTGATACGGATTTGATAGGCGTCAATAATAGAAACCTTCACAGCTTTGAGACCAGCCTGCAGACTACGCTAGACATAGCTGCACAAGTGCCGGCAGACAAGGTGCTCATTACAGAGAGTGGTATTCATACCCGAGAGGATGTGAATAGCATGACAGACGCAGGAATATATGGATTTTTGGTCGGCGAATCTTTTATGCGCTCGCCTAGTCCGGGAGCGAAGTTAAAAGAGCTAATGTTCGGTAAATAAGGTTTCGTGAAAGGGTTGTCTGCTGCCGAGGCTTACGTCTCAGAAGCGGAGCTGCGAGCGTACACCAAACACCAAACACCAAACACCAAACACATTTATTGATGCTGGCGCTTTGGTATAAGTATTTTACTGCCAACTATTGCAAAGTAAGGCCTACATAGGATTAATTGATGAAAGCGAGAGTGAATTGGGTTGAGAATGTGTTATTCGTTGCGGAATCCGACAGTGGCCACGCCATAGTGCTCGATGGTGCTGCGGAGGGTGGCGGTCGAAATATGGGCATGCGACCCATGGAGATGATGGCCCTTAGTGTCGGCAGTTGCTCATCCTACGATGTTGTGACGATCTTGAAGAAGGCAAAGCAATGGGTAACTGCTTGTGAGGCAGAGGTTACCGCGGAACGAGTTGACGGTACGCCAGCCACTTTCGAGTCTATTCATCTGCATTTCAAGGTTACCGGTTTTGATCTTAGTGAGAAGCATGTGCAGCGTGCGATCGAACTCTCGGCGGACAAGTATTGTTCGGCTTCGATCATGATGAAAAACGCCGGCGTAAAAGTTACTCATGATTTTGAAGTGTATGAGGCTGAGAAATAGTAGTTAGTTGATATTTAGCTAGAAGGTGAAGCCATGATCAAGCCTTACAAACTTAGACGTGGTAGGTAGTCTTCTTCATTACTTCCGACATGACCGTCATGGCTTGCTTGATCGGAGCGGGCAGCTCTGCACCACCAGCTTCGCGCGCCGATTCCCCATGATGTTTTTCATCCGCGATCATTTGTTTGAGAATCGCTCGGCTCTGGCTGTCGTTCCGAGGTAACTGATCGAGGTGTTCTTCAAGGTGCTCGCAAACCTGATCTTCTGTCTCAGCAACGAATCCCAGGCTCCATTTGTCGCCGGCTAGTCCCGCCGCTGCGCCTACTGTGTAGGATAAGGTATACCATAGGGGGTTCAGGGCGCTAGCCCGGCTGCCCAATTGCTGCAGGCGCTCTTCGCACCAAGCTAGATGATCAACTTCTTCGGCAGCAGCTTCTTCCATAGACTGGCGTACATCCTCCAATTTGGCGGTTGCTGCCTGTCCCTGATAAAGAGCCTGTGCGCAGACTTCGCCAGTATGATTAATGCGCATTAGTCCGGCTGCATGCTGCTTGTCGATTTCGTTTAATTCTGACTCTTTTGTGGCTGCGGCAGGGGAAAGTCGACGTGCATTGCTAGAGCCAGGCACGCAGCTGCGTAGGGCCTGATCAAATTGAACAAGGCAGCGATCGAGGAAATCTAGATGGATATTGTTACTCATCTAGTCATTCTCTCTTGCAATGGCGCGATAGGCAATATCATTTCGAAAATAAACGTTGTCCCACTGAATATTGTGTAGGACTTTATAGGCCTCAGCTTGAGCTTGGCAGACAGTCTCGCCTAGAGCGGTAGCGCAGAGCACCCGGCCGCCATTGGTAACTACCTCGCCATCTTTCTCTGCTGTAGCAGCATGGAATATTTTTTGATGTGTCTCTAAGGGTTGGCCAAGACCGCTTATCTGGAAGCCATCGTCATAGGAAGCTGGATAGCCGCCAGCTGCGAGTACAACGCCTACAGCTGATCTTTCATCCCAATGGGCCT
This sequence comes from uncultured Pseudomonadales bacterium, assembly GCA_949372635.1. Taxonomy (GTDB): domain Bacteria; phylum Pseudomonadota; class Gammaproteobacteria; order Pseudomonadales; family Pseudohongiellaceae; genus UBA9145. The sequence goes on along the minus strand of CASIAB010000001.1, from coordinate 259,358 downwards.
GCTCTCGATCTAAGGTCTGATTGAGTGCAGCCAGGCAGTGCTGAACTAAGTCTGATTGCAGTCTCATCATTACCGGCTGAGCTTCGGGGTCGCCGAAGCGACAATTAAACTCGACTACGTTTATTTCGCCGGTTTCGGTGATCATAAGTCCGGCGTAAAGGAAACCTGTGTAATCATTGCCGTCGGCTGCCATGCCTTTAACAGTAGGTAGAATCACCTGATCCATGATGCGCTGATAAATTATATCGTCGACCACCGGGGCGGGCGAGTAAGCGCCCATGCCACCAGTATTCGGACCCTTGTCACCATCGTCTCTGGCCTTGTGGTCCTGCGAGGTTGCCATTGGCAACACATTGCGCCCATCTACCATTGCAATGAAGCTAGCTTCTTCGCCTGTGAGGAAGCCTTCTATTACGACTCGATGCCCGGCATCTCCAAATTTGTTTCCCGATAGCATGTCTTCGACAGCTGCTATCGCCTCACTCTTTGTCAATGCGACGATCACCCCCTTGCCCGCGGCGAGGCCGTCGGCCTTGATGACGATGGGCGCTCCGGTTGCTTCTATATAGATTTTTGCTGCAGCAACATCAGTAAAGGTTTTATAGAACGCGGTGGGTATATTGTGCCGGCTTAGAAAATCTTTGGTAAAGGCTTTAGAGCCTTCTAGCTGTGATGCATTCTTCGAAGGGCCGAAGCAGGGCAGGTTGCGCTCTTGAAAATAGTCGACAATACCGCCGACCAAAGGTGCCTCAGGGCCCACTATTGTTAGTCCAATATTTTCCTGTGCAGCGAAGGCGGCTAGCGCGGCAAAGTCAAGTGGATCTATAGCTACATTCTCTAGCTTTTCTTCTGCGCTGGTTCCGGCATTACCAGGCGCTACAAATACCTTATCGACAGTGTTGGATTGAGCGGCCTTCCAAGCTAGGGAGTGTTCGCGGCCGCCGCTGCCTATAACTAATACCTTCATGGCTTCGATCTCGTTTTGAGTGCGGGACTAGTGACGGAAGTGCCGGATGGAGGTGAATACCATCGCTATATTTGCATCATCGGCAGCGGTGATAACCTCGTTATCACGCATCGATCCGCCAGGCTGTATGACTGCGGCGATGCCTGCTTCAGCAGCCGCGTCTATGCCGTCGCGGAAAGGAAAGAAGGCATCTGATGCCATCACGGAATCTTTTACTATTAGATTTTCGTCGAATGCCTTGATGCCGGCAATCTTCGCGCTGTAGACCCGACTCATTTGTCCAGCACCGATGCCAATGGTTTGATTGTTCTTGCAGTAGACGATGGCATTCGATTTTACATATTGCGCAACAGACCAGGCGAACAATAGGTCGCGGATTTCTTCCTCGGTAGGTGCGCGAGCGCTAACGACTTTTAGATCGTCGCGAGAAATTTGGTGAATGTCGCGATCCTGTAACAAGAGCCCACCATTGACGCGCTTATAGTCCAGTGCTTCTTCTCTGTGCTTCTGCCATTGGCCGCAGCGTAGTACCCGCACATTCTTCTTTGCTGCCGTAATTTCAAGCGCAGCATCGGAAATCGAAGGTGCTATGATTACTTCGGTAAATTGCTTATCGACGATGCGCTGTGCTGTTTGTGCGTCTAGCTCGCGATTGAACGCGATGATTCCGCCGAAGGCAGAAGTTGGGTCGGTCTGAAAGGCGAGTTCGTAAGCCTTTAACGGCGACTCCGCTATGGCAACTCCGCAAGGGTTCGCATGTTTCACGATGACGCAGGCAGGCTCACTGAATGATTTAACACATTCTAAAGCCGCATCGGTATCGGCGATATTGTTATAAGAAAGTGCCTTGCCCTGCAACTGCTCTGCGGTGCTGATGCTCGTCTCATTTGGTTTTCTTTCTATATAAAAGGCGGCATTTTGGTGTGGGTTCTCTCCGTAGCGCATTTCTTGGGTCTTCAGAAATTGCGTGTTAAATGTCCTAGGAAAGTTCGATTTAGGGTCGATTTTCGCGCCGAGGTAATTGGCGATGGCGCCATCATACGCCGCCGTGTGTTCAAACGTCTTTACGGCGAGGTCAAATCGAGTCTCTTGGTCGAGGCTGCCTTCATTGTCTTGTAACAGATCAACGATGCCGTCATAGTCTGAAGGGTTTACCACGACAGCTACGAAGCGATTGTTCTTTGCAGCTGCTCGAAGCATGGTAGGACCGCCAATATCGATGTTCTCGATAGCCGTTAGTAAATCACAGTTTGGATTTGCTACGGTGGCTTCGAAGGGGTAGAGGTTGACCACCACTAGATCGATCGGAGGTATGTCATGCTCCTCCATTACCGCCCGGTCTTGATCGCGGCGGGCTAGGATGCCGCCATGGACCTTCGGGTGCAGAGTCTTAACCCTGCCGTCCATCATTTCTGGAAAACCGGTGTATTCTGAGATTTCCATCGCTGGGACGCCCTCGGCAGCGAGCAGCTTATAAGTGCCCCCAGTGGAGAGTATCTCGATGTTAAATTTATGGAGAGCTTTTGCGAAGGTAACAATGCCAGTCTTGTCGGAGACGCTAATCAATGCACGACGAATGGCAGCAGATTTTTCTGTTGTCATAGGGCTATCTTTTGCTTATGGGCTTAGTTGGGGTTGATGCAAAACCGACTATCTAGATTTCTGCCGATCTCACTAACACGAATGCCTTAGATGAGCTCGATGAGAATAACTTTAGAGGGCCGATCGATGGAATTTACAGTAAACCGTATAGCTTTAATTTTGTCCGTAGCGTACCACGGTTCAAGCCAAGCATGATAGATGCCTTGCTTTGATTGTGGCCGCAATAACCCATTACAGCCTCAATCAGAGGGGACTCTACCTCTGAAATGACTAAGTGGTGAAGGTTGGTAACGGCCTCATTTTCGATATTTTCAAAATAGCGGCTTAGTGATCGTCCGACTTCAGCTCTAAGTGTATTTCCTTGTTGTGCAGTAGGGGTGTGGTCTTGAGCTTGCGTCGGCTCAAGTTGGTTTGCAATACTATCGAATTTATTCACGCAGCTTCAGCTCCCTGTACGATTTTTTGACCATCATCTAGCCGAGAGAAGTACGCATTGACGCTGTCGAGTTGTGCGGTAGGGGACTCAATAGTATTAAAGTTCTTCATAAATTCACGCGATTCTAATAATTCTTTTACATACGCGGCAACATGCTTACGTGCATACCATACTCCTTTCACGTCGCCATAGAAACTGTGAAGTTTCATAAGGTGTGAAAAGATTATATCGAGACGAGTTTTTAGATCGATGTCGGGAAGTGTTTTTCCGGTAGCGAGGTAATGTTCTATCTCTGCGAATATCCATGGCCTACCCTGCGCGGAACGACCGACCATCAATCCATCTGCCTGAGTGTGCTTAATAACCGCCGCGGCCTTGCGTGGTGAATCTATATCACCGTTAGCGATTACAGGGATCGAGACGACGTTCTTAATTTCTGCAATGGTGTCGTACTCTGCGTAACCCTTGAAGCGGCATTCACGGGTCCGACCATGCACTGTGAGTATACTTATGCCGCTACCCTCTGCGATCTTTGCGATCTCAACACCATTTCTTGTTTCGGGGCTCCAGCCAGTGCGTATCTTCAGCGTCACTGGAATATCCACGCGAGAGACTACTGCTTTTAATATTCGTTCTACTAATTTGGTATCTTTAAGTAGTGCGGACCCTGCTGCTTTTTTAAGTACTTTCTTCGCGGGACAGCCCATATTGATATCGATGCCATCGGCACCTAGTTCTGCATTTAACGCTGCAGCATGAGCCATCAACTCTGGATCGGATCCCGCAATTTGTACGACATGAGGTCCAATGCCTGCAGGTTTTACGCGCTTTAGTTTATTGCATTCGTTCTGCCACAATTCTGCATTGCTCGTCAGCATTTCTGCAACAGTTAGTCCTGCGCCGGCTTCTGTGCAAATTTCACGGAACGGTGTGTCACTGACGCCCACCATTGGCGCAAGGAATAGCGAGTTTTTTAGTTTGTAGGGGCCGACGTCAATCATTCTTATTATTACAGTTGTGTTGATTTTTATGAGGGCCAACATGATAGCGGGGACGCATTTCCAGTTAAAGCGATTTGTTTGTTTTTTGTGCACCTGGTTTTTTGCGTGTCTAGTTCAGACGACAGTTTTTTTTGGCTAGGGCCAGCGGAATGCCAGGGTGTAGTTAACCGCTTCTGGTCCCGGGTCCATTATAGCTAGGCGGATTTGCACCGGTGTGTTGGCAGGCATTGCTTGGGTGGAGCGAAGTCCTGGATCCAGATATTCAGCGGAAGTAAATTCACGCAGTGCGATGACGCTGTTCTCTACACTATTGAAACTGAGTACAAGAATTGGAAATGGTTGCTCGAATTCTGCGGAGTTGCGAATGACAGTATTAACCATCAAGCCGTTCGCTAATGTCGGATGAGTCTGTACGGTGAGATTCTCGCTCCGAATAGAATCAATATCGGCGTATTGTGGCAGTGCGCAGTTTAAATAAATGCAGGCAAATTCGTAGAGAGGGCGTAATTGAGGAAGCTGGCTATAGAGTTCCATACGCTGCCACAAATATTGAGAGCTAAGCAGGCCACCCAGTAGCAGGATGGATAAAAAGAGTAGGGCGCTGCGTAATAGGCGGCTCTCTTTTCTGGCTAAGAGCTCGACGGGTGTAGACATACTTCCTAAGGCGGTAAGATTTTCTCGAGGAATCGCTTCTAAGGCTTCCTCATCACTTAGTTCTGCTTCCAGCACTCTAGCTCGTATTGCCTGTGCTGAGTCTTCATCAATTACTCGATCGCTTGTCTGTGTCGCTTCAATGGTTGGACCTTCATCTTTACCAACACTTTCGCTACCAAGTTTTTCTTGCTTGGCTAGATTTTGAATATCGTCTATTTCTTGGCTTGGTGGCTTACTATCTACATCTAGATTCTCGTTGTCCGTCACTGGGGCGATTGGTTCTGACAGAGCGCTTGATCCTGCAGTTGGGAGTGATTCAGTGATTGATTCTTCTTTCTCTTTTTCTGTAGCGAAAAATTGGGTGGCTTCCTCATTTGAGAGTGGGGCCGTCATTTCATCACTAATCGGTGACCAGACAGAGTCCCTGGGAGTTAGCACATCAGGTGCCGGTTTTTCCTCCTGCGTTAGATTCTCAATGGCCCCAAAAGATTCGGAGCCACTCGCAGAGCTCTGATCGACTAGCTGTTCGATAGCCGTCTCTTGGTCTGGAGGGCTTTCTGCTTTAGGCGTAGCGATGCGCACTTGGGGAGGAGCATTGGGATCAAAGGTGAATGAAGCGGATAGACCTATGCCAAGAAACGGTTGTCTACTCTCAATATGCGTCTCTTCAGAATCTGTCAGCTCTGGCTCTGGCTTTCGATCAATGGGTTCCTCTAATGAGGAGTCGGCAGAATAATGTTTAGTGAGTTCATGAACATCCGTTACCTGCGCCACAAAGGAGTCAAGAATTTTATCTTCGAATTCCTTGTTGATTTTGTCATTAGCAATGCTTGCCTGCAGGAGTTCAGGCTGATCAATGGATGGGTCTTCGTCGTCATAACTATTCTCTAAAGCAGGGGCTTCTGCTCTTCCCTGCCGTTCTCTGGCCATAGTGACAAAGGAGTCTTCGCTCAAGGCGCTGCGAGTAAGAAATGAAGAGGGGTCGAAAAACGCTTGCGGATCATTGCCTACGAAGACCGACTCGTCTTGATCTGGCGCTGCGTCAGCCTCTTCTGGAATCAGGAAGTTATCGATGGCCTCAAATATATTGAGGCAGGCTCCGCAGCGCACCTTACCGGCAGCAGCAGCTAGCACACGAGAGTTTGTGTTGAATGTGGATTCACAAGCGGGGCATTGAGTTACATTGAACGACATGCGGAGTACTTCGAGTGAAAAGTTAGCAAGAGATTGTAGGTCAATCCCTTTGTATTGCCTACAGTTAGGTCAACTCACTAGCGCGCTCACTTTCCCGCTAATTCAGGCGGGTGCCGCTCAATCGTGCCCATTCCTCGCTCATTACCGCCTTGTCCATCTCAAACCAGAATCCGTAATGCTCAAGTAACCCGTCAGCCTGCTCTGCTAATAAACCAGACAGGGCGATTTGTCCTTGGGGTTTTACGAGGTGAGAGAGGTCTTCGGCAAGCTGCATGAGTGGCTCGGCGAGTATATTTGCGACGAGTATGTCTGAGAGAAGACCTGCCGGGTTGTCAGGCAATTGGTCGGGCAGGTAAGTCTCAATTACGCCCTTAGGGATATTGTTGCGTTTCGCGTTCTCGATGGTGGCTGTAATAGCCTGAGGGTCATTGTCTACAGCGATGACTTGAGCTGCTCCTAGCAGGGCTGCTGCGATAGCGAGAATGCCGGAGCCGCAGCCATAGTCGATTACTTTAATGTCATCGCGAATGTTCTTCTCCAGCCATTGTAGGCACATACTGGTGGTCGCATGACTGCCACTGCCGAAGGCGAGGCCGGGATCGAGCATGATATTGACGGCATTTGGTTCGGGCGGCTTCTGCCAGCTCGGACACACCCAAAGGCGCTCGCCAAACTGCATGGCCTTAAAATCTGACATCCAAGATCTTTCCCAGACCTGATCTTCTAGGGTTTTGAGAGTCAGAGATTCTTTGTCTTCAATCGCAGGGTGTTGTTGCAGGAGAAGAAGCAGCTTATCGAGATTTATTTCTTTCTCGAATAGGCAGACTAGATCAACAAGATCCCATAATTGAGTGCTACCTGGATCTTTTTGAAATACCGGTTGATCATCTGCATCCAAATAGCTTATTGAAAGACCGCCATAATCCAGGATCAGTTGTTCTAGAGGTTCAATCTGATCGGATCGTACCCGAACCCTGAGTTGTTGCCATGCCATAGTGAGAAGACTCGAGAGGTTCTAGGATTCAAGTTTCTTTTCTAGATAGTGGATGTTGACGCAACCCTTTTGAAACTCGGCATCACGCATAAGATTTTGATGCAGTGGAATATTACAGCGGATACCATCGATCAGCATCTCATCTAGAGCGACCTGTGTGCGTTTTAGTGCTGCCTCGCGAGTGTTTGCGTGACAGATAAGCTTGGCTATCAAAGAGTCGTAGTGGGGAGGAACGCTATAACCGCTATAGAGGTGTGAATCGACACGTACTCCGTTGCCGCCCGGCGGATGGAACATCTTTATCTTGCCTGGGCTAGGCATAAACGTGACCGGGTCCTCGGCGTTGATTCGGCACTCGAAGGCGTGTCCACGGAAATGGATATCCTCTTGGGCGTAAGACAGCGGCCCACCGCCGGCTATTAGCAGTTGTTCTTTGACGATATCTACACCGGTAATCATTTCTGTAACGGGATGCTCCACCTGTACGCGCGTATTCATTTCTATGAAGTAGAATGCCTCATCTTCATAAAGAAACTCTAGGGTTCCAGCGCCGCGGTAATTCATGTTCTTGCAAGCCTGGATACAAGTCTGTGCGACTTTGGCGCGCACTTTGTCAGGAATGCCCGGAGCTGGAGCCTCTTCTAATACTTTTTGGTGGCGCCGCTGCAAAGAGCAGTCACGATCGCCAAGGTAGAGCGCGTTGCCCTTGCCATCGCCGATAACTTGGATTTCTACATGACGTGGATTCTCCAAAAACTTCTCGAGATAGACTACGCCGTTGCCGAAAAAAGACTTGGCCTCAGTCTGTGTGACGAATATCGCTTTGAGCAGTGCCGCTTCATTGTGCACAACCCGCATGCCGCGTCCACCACCGCCTGCTGTTGCCTTGATGATAACTGGGTAGCCAATCTCTTTGGCTAGCGAGAGCGTGCGCTCGCTGTTATTGTCTATTGGACCATTGGAGCCGGGTACAGTAGGCACGTTAGCTCCACGCATTACTTCGATTGCGGAAACCTTGTCGCCCATCAGGCGAATCGTCTCGGCAGTTGGGCCGATAAACGTGAAGCCGCTGTTCTCTACTTGCTCGGCGAAGTCGGCGTTCTCCGATAGAAATCCGTAGCCGGGATGCACTGCATCGGCATCGGTCAGTTCCATTGCAGAGATGATAGCGGGTGTATTGAGGTAGCTGTCTGCTGGGCTGGGCGGTCCTATACAGACCGATTCGTCGGAGAGCCGAACATGCATTAAATCCCGGTCTGCCGTGGAATGGACAGCGACAGTTTTGATTCCAAGTTCTTTACAAGAGCGAAGTACACGCAGAGCGATTTCACCGCGGTTGGCTATTAATACTTTTTCAAGCATGAAGCTATCCTTGAATTAGGCTGAGCACACAAATTGCGTACTATACAATTCTAATTAATGGCTGGTCGAACTCCACCGGTCCGCCATCTTCAACCAAAAAGGCTTCGATCACGCCTGCTTGATCAGCCTCAATCTGATTCATCATCTTCATCGCTTCGACAATGCAGACCACGTCTCCCGCCTTTACATGTTTGCCAACCTCAACATACGCAGGAGAGGAGGGAGAGGGAGAACGATAAAAAGTTCCAACCATAGGAGACTTAATCGCATTTCCTTCTGCGGGTGCAGCGGCAGCGGGTGCTACTGCACTAAGTGTCGGAGCTGCTGCAGGAGCCGCCGGCGCCTGATAGGCCATAGGCGCAGGCATTGAGATGGATCCGCGGCTAATTCTAACCGACTCTTCGCCTTCCTTGATTTCGATTTCTGCGATGTCGGAAGATTCCAATAGCTCAATCAGTTTCTTTACTTTTCTAATGTCCATAGGAATATCTCGTTTAGAGTTTTAGTTAGCTAATTTTTTGCAAGCAGCTTGAAGCGCCAGTTCGTAACCGTGGGCGCCCAAGCCAATCACGCACCCGACAGCGATATCGGAAAAATAGGAATGATGTCGATATGCTTCGCGGCTGAATAGGTTTGAAAGATGCACCTCGATGAAGGGAATCTCGGAGGCCAGTATCGCGTCGCGGATAGCAATGCTAGTGTGGGTGAATCCACCAAAGTTCACGATCATGAATGCCGTGCCGTCTTTTCGTGCAGCGTGCAATCGGTCGATTATCTCGCCTTCAGAGTTAGCCTGTAGGCTGTCGAATTGATGACCCGATTCCGCGGATTTTGTTGCGAGACGCTGATTAATGTCGTCCAAGGTGTCAGACCCATAGATGTGAGGTTCACGACTACCGAGAAGATTTAAGTTAGGCCCATGCAGGGCTAGTATTGATGCCATGTTCTTTTCCCTAATGTAGCGGCTGGGTAAATTTTCTCCCGAGAAGCCTGATTAGCTATTTTGACGGCATTTTCTCAGAAAATAGCATGCAATTCACGCTTATTTGCGAAAGAAAGGCCTGCATTTATGGACTGAGCAGAAATTCGAAGCGCTGCGGCGGATAACAGAATCCCCAATCGGCGCAGCCTTGATAGTCGATGAAGATTCTTGCGTTCGGCCCCGGCACGGTAGTAAGGCTGAGACCGATATCTAGCTGGCCATAATAGGCTTCTATATCTCCGAAGAACTGGTCACTTTTCTTCAGGCCATCCGGTATCGTGACTTCTACGGGTAGTTCTTCTGAATCGGCTTGCTGGCTCAGCGTGAATTGGAATGCATGTCTATACAGGTAGTGGCCATCTGGCAGGTTCCATACAATCTTGTATCGCCCTGGGCTAGCGGCACTGACATAGAAAGGAAAAGCTAGTTCCACAGAGAGAGGCTGTGGAGAAATGGGCTGCGCTTCTAGGCCCGAGATTGTGCGAGGTGCGAGCTGCGCTTGAGCGACGTTGCCTGCGAGCAGGACACTGCCAAATAGCAGAGTTAGTATGATACGAAACGTAGAATTTATCTTCATGCTAGGTTGGACCAGTTAAACTAAGAATAAGTTTCCTACCTTAGGCGTCCCTAGATTTGATAGTGATCAAAGACTAGGCAGGCGTTGGTGCCACCGAAGCCGAAGCTGTTCGACATGACGCGGTTCAGGGTAATGTCATCTTGGCGCTCGATTGCGATTGGCATTCCTTGCGCTTCTTCGTCTAGATTTTCGATATTGGCCGAGGCTGCAATAAAATCATTCTCCATCATCAATAGGGTATAGATGGCTTCCTGTGCGCCTGCCGCGCCAAGTGAATGCCCCGTCAGCGACTTGGTTGAATTTAGTGTTGGTATGTTCTCACCAAACACGCTTTTGATCGCGCGTAGTTCCGAGACGTCACCGGCCGGTGTGCTGGTGCCGTGTGTGTTGATGTAGTCTACTGACCCTTCCAAGCCATCGGTCGCTATCTGCATCGCGCGTGCGCCGCCTTCGCCTGCAGGTGCAACCATGTCATGACCATCGGAGGTTGCCGCATATCCGGTCAGTTCTGCATAGATCTTTGCGCCTCGCGCTAGGGCGTGATCGAGAGACTCCATGACAAGAATCGCGCCACCGCCAGCGATCACGAAGCCATCGCGGTCAGCATCGAAAGCGCGTGAGGCTTTACCGGGAGTGTCGTTGTATTTAGTTGAAAGCGCGCCCATAGCATCGAACATATGGCTCATTGTCCAATGTTCTGCCTCGCCGCCTCCTGCGAAAACTATATCCTGCTTGCCTAGCTGAATTAGCTCGGCTCCATGGCCAATGCAGTGTGCGCTGGTCGCGCAGGCCGATGAGATCGTGTAGTTGACACCTTTGATTTGGAATGGAGTGGCCAGACAAGCGGACGTGGTGCTGCTCATCGTACGTGTTACACGGTAAGGCCCTACTCTGCGCAAACCTTTCTCGCGCATGATATCTGTAGATTCAAGTTGTTCTTCGGAGGAGCCGCCGCCGGACCCCACTACCAATCCAGAGCGAAAATTGGATACTTCTTCTTGTGTGAGGTTGGCGTCAGATATCGCCTGTTCCATGGCGAGGTACGCATAAGCGGAGGCGTCGCCCATAAAACGGAGTATCTTGCGATCTATCAGTTCAGCTGTGTCGATCTGCACAGTTCCGCTAACATGGCTGCGCATGCCAATTTCTTCATAGGTGGGATTGTGCTGGATACCACTACGGCCCGCTTTGAGTGAATCTAGTACCGACTCTTTGTCATTGCCCAAACAGGACACAATTCCGATACCAGTAACGACAACGCGCTTCATGCGATTTCCCTCGATCATTAAAGAATCACTCATCGATCCTGCATTAGAATGAGCTTCCTGGCTTGAACAAACCAACTTTCAATGCTTTGGTGGTATAGATTGTCTTGCCATCCACAGATACTGTTCCGTCGGCGATTCCCATGACAAGGCTTCTATTAATAAGTCGACTTATCGATAACTCGTAAACTACTTTCTTTGAAGTCGGCAGTATTTCGCCAGTAAATTTTACCTCGCCAGCTCCAAGTGCCCGACCTCTGCCAGGGTGACCACTCCAGCCGAGGTAGAATCCCAATAGCTGCCAAAGGGCATCTAATCCTAGACATCCAGGCATGACCGGATCGCCGGGAAAGTGACAGTCGAAAAACCAAAGCTCGGGTGTTATGTCGAGCTCAGCGATTATTTGACCGCGACCGTGCACGCCGCCGTCTGCGTCGATCTCTACAATCCGATCTAGCATGAGCATATTGTCGACAGGTAATGCCGCGTTGCCAGGGCCGAATAGGCGACCTTGGCCGCAATCTACCAATTCTTTCAATGTATAGGAGTTCTTAGGAACAAAGTTGTGTCCGACTTGTGTCATAAGCTGGCTAAACTCCTCCAAGGGGTGGCTCTGCAAAGTCTTCAATGGTATCGCGCTGAAGCCAAATAATCGATCATAAATTGATGGCAGTGTGTTGAATCAGCTCTATTTATTAAATTAGACGATATTTTGCTACTATGTCGTTCAGCTTTATCAGCCCAAGGTGTCAGGCTCTATGTTAATTCCCGTTATTCTCGCTGGAGGTGTGGGTTCCCGCCTCTGGCCATCCTCTAGATCGTTGCAGCCAAAGCAATTCATTGAATTCCCTGAGATGGAGGGCTCTCTATTTCAGAACACCTTGTCACGTCTAGAGGGCTTGTCTGACCTCGAAGATCCGATAGTCGTTTGTAATAACGATCATCGCTTTCTGGTTGCAGAGCAATTGCGGCGACTAGGCAAAGAGCACAGCAATATATTACTAGAACCGGTCGGCAGAAATACTGCGCCTGCAGTAGCTCTTGCTGCATTATCTGCGCTGCAAAATAGCGCGGACCCGCTTCTCTTAATATTGCCAGCCGATCACGTGGTCGAGGATCAAATAGCATTTCAACAAGCGATAACTCAGGCATTGCATTCGGCCAAGCAAGGCAAGTTGGCTACATTCGGTGTAGTGCCAAGTGTCCCAGAAACGGGCTATGGCTACATAAATAAAGGTGCAGAGCTCGCGAGCGGAAATGGATATTGCGTAGAGCAGTTTGTGGAAAAGCCAGATCAAGAAACCGCGCAGGCTTATCTGGATAGCGGTAACTATTTTTGGAATAGTGGCATGTTCTTGTTTTCTGCGTCTACATATTTGCGAGAGCTGAAGCGGCATGCTCCAGATATTTTTGATAGCTGTCATCAGGCCTACGCGAGTCTGGAATCCTCAGAAAACTTCCAGCGAATCCCAGAGCCAATTTTCGCGAGCTGTCGCAGCGATTCTATTGACTATGCAGTGATGGAGAAGACGGTCTCGGCTGTGGTCGTGCCCCTTGATGCGGGCTGGAATGATCTTGGCGCCTGGGATGCTATGTGGGAGGCGCGGGCGAAAGATGAGCACGGCAACGCACTATTTGGCGATGTGCTCTCCTTCGATGTACAAGACAGTTATATTCAATCTGAGTCTCGGCTTGTCGCTGTTGCAGGTGTACGGGATGTCGTAGTTGTCGAGACGGCAGATGCCGTGTTGGTGACCCACCGCTCGCAGGCGCAGTTCGTGAAGCACTTAGTAAAACAGCTGCAAGACCATGAGCGGGAGGAAGGCACGTTACACCGTTTGGTCTATCGCCCCTGGGGTTCCTACGAGTGTCTAAGCAGCAGGCCGGGCTATCAAGTAAAGCATTTGATAGTTAATGCTGGAGCATCGATCTCGTTGCAGCTGCACCATAAGAGGGCGGAATGGTGGACGGTGCTCAAGGGTGTTGCATTAGTCACTTGTGACAACGAAGATTTTCAACTTCAGCCTCATGAATCAACGTATATTCCGGTCGGTAGTAAGCACAGACTGACCAATGCCAGTAATGAACCCGTAGAAGTCATCGAGGTGCAAATTGGTAAATATCTTGGCGAGGATGATATCGTTCGCTTCGAAGACCAATATAACAGGGTCTGAAAGCGAATCTAACTAGCACAAGCCCGGAGACGCTCCGAGTGATCCTGCGCTATATGCTCAGTCCAGATATATTCGATGTTTTCCGTAGTACACCACCAGGGAAAAATGGAAAGATGCAGATCACAGGTGCGCTCCAGATTCAGGCTCAGCAGGGTAAAGTCATAGGTTATCGTTTTAAGGGGCATCGTTTCGATTTTGGCAGCGTCGATTGCTTTATAGATGCGATGAATAACACATAATAAGGCGCCATCAGGATAGATTTATTCAAGGGCAGTATGAATCTCTCGAATTTGAAATCGAAATCCAGCTGATGGCTACTAGAAATCACAACCGCTTAAATTGAGGGGTCAGATATATGACTGAAGAACTCACTTGTTTCAAAGCCTATGATGTAAGGGGTCGCGTCCCCGATCAGTTGAACAGTGAAATAGCCTATAGAATTGGGCGAGCTTATGCCGAATATCTAAGGCCCCAACAAGTCGTAGTTGGTTACGACATCCGCTTAAGCAGCCAGGAACTGTGCGCCTCATTATCTCGGGGTCTTACGGAGGCAGGCACAGATGTAATTAATATCGGGCAATGCGGTACCGAAGAGATTTATTTTGCTACTAGCCATTTGAATGTGGATGGGGGAATTGTTGTGACAGCTAGTCACAACCCTGCAGACTACAACGGCATGAAATTTGTCCGAGAATCATCCAAGCCCATAAGTGGTGATACTGGTCTTAACGAAATCAAGAGACTTGCAGAGGAGAATAGTTTCGTATTCTGTAATAAGCTAGGGACGATCAGTTTTGACGATACTCAGCCCGCCTATATCGAACACTTGTTAGGCTATGTTGATGTTCCAAATCTACAATCGTTGAAGATAGTGTGCAACGCTGGTAACGGTGGCGCGGGATCAACAATAGACACGATTGAGCAGTTTCTGCCGTTAGAATTTTTCAAGGTTCATCATGAACCAGATGGCACTTTCCCAAATGGTGTTCCCAATCCTCTTTTGGTGGAGAATCGAGGCACAACCATCGATGCTATTGGCTCAGAAGGTGCAGACATGGGTATTGCATGGGATGGCGATTTCGATCGCTGTTTCTTCTTCGATGAGAATGGGCGTTTTATTGAAGGCTATTACATTGTAGGTCTTTTAGCGCAGAGTTTTCTTGAACAGGAGCCCGGCGGAAAGATAGTTCACGATCCTCGACTGACTTGGAATACGATTGAGATTACAAAAGAATTTTCTGGCGAGGCAGTTCTGTGCAAAACCGGCCATGCATTCATCAAGGAGAGGATGCGGATAGAAGACGCTGTCTACGGTGGGGAAATGAGTGCGCATCACTATTTTAGAGATTTCTTTTATTGTGACAGTGGTATGGTGCCATGGCTTTTGGTGGCTGGCTTAATATCTAAAACTGGCAAGAAGTTATCTGAGCTTGTAAACGAAAGAATGCAGGCATTTCCGGCGAGCGGTGAAATTAATAGACGAATCGAAGAGCCGCTCTCCTTGCTGGAAAAGATAGAATCACTCTATTCTGCGAGCTGTATTGGTGTCGATCAAACTGATGGATTGAGTATGGAGTTTGAGAACTGGCGCTTCAATATTAGGATGTCTAATACAGAGCCCTTCGTCCGACTAAACGTTGAATCACGTGCAGATGAAGGGCTCATGAATGAGAAAACAGCCGAGCTACTTTTGCTAATGGAATAATCATAACTACGCTAGAGCCTTATTTGAAAATTTTTTACTGTTTGCCATTCACGCCAGTTGCGACACTGCATTGAGCAAGAGAGTCGCAAGCTGCTTCTAGTGAAACGGGAAACTCTCTAGGATCATATTGAGGGGTTTAGAGGGCTCGATAAATATAAGCAATGGCGTGAACTGCTGCGCCACCGTTACGATCCATTCTCCGCAGTAGACCACTATGCACTAGGAGAGTTATCCGAATCGGAGTGAGTGCTTAGCGTCAGTCTTTTCTCCAGTGCTGAGATTTTTGAATAAGACCTTGCGTTGACTTGTCGAGGAGTTCTTGGTCTGTGCCTGCAGACATGGCCGCAAAAACTTTTGTAGATAGCTTCTTACCTAGCTCGACTCCCCATTGATCGAAGGCATTGATGTTCCAAAGTATGCTGAGAGCGTAGACCTTGTGCTCGTAAAGTGCGAGGAGCATACCTAGGTTGTAGGGGTTCAACTCCTCAAGCAGCAGTGTGTTGCTGGGTTTGTTGCCTGCTACGACCTTGTGGATCGAATCGGCATCTACCCTTCCTTCCATCAATGCTAGGCTCTGACTAAAACAGTTGGCCAACAGATGCTGATGCGCCTCAGCGTTGCCCTGGACAGCGCTATTGGCGGCTGTTATGAAATCCACAGGAACAAATTCAGTGCCCTGATGCAGGAGCTGGAAGTAAGAGTGTTGTCCGTTGGTGCCGGCTGTGCCCCAGATGATGTCGCCGGTATTGTGTTCGATCGGTGCACCTTGCTTATCTGCGCTCTTGCCAAGACTCTCCATACATAGCTGCTGCAGGAAAGAAGGCAGTAGGTTTAGGCTTTGGCTATAGGGGATCACAGCTGTGCTATGCGCATCGAAGTATTCTCGGTACCAGAAATTCAGGAGGGCGATAATAACAGGAATATTTTTCTCGAGCGGTGCCGTTCGAAAATGTTCATCCATAGAGTGCGCCCCGGCAAGCAACTGTCGAAAACCGGCCATGCCTAGCGCGATCGCAATGGGTAAACCGATTGCTGACCATAAAGAGAATCGGCCGCCAACCCAGTCCCAGAGTGGATATAGATTTTTTTCTTCAATACCAAACTCTGTGGCCGCGCTTAGATTAGTAGTTATGGCGACAAAGTGCTTAGCCGTAGCAGATGCTTCGGTCTGTTGCAGCAGCCAATCACGGGCTGCCTCGGCATTCTTGAGTGTTTCGAGTGTAGAAAAAGACTTGGAGGCTATGACGAAGAGGGTCGTCTCGGCTTGCAGGCCTTTGAGGGTGCTCTGTAGGTGCGAGGGATCGAGATTTGACACGAAATGTACAGTGAGCTTATGAGTCGCGAAGTGGTGCAGCGCATCACAGACCATCGCGGGACCGAGATCTGAACCCCCAATACCAAGATTGACGACGTCGGTAATCGCCTTGCCGCTGTAACCCGTCCATTTTCCGCCATGCAGCTCGGCCACTAGCGATTCCATTTTCTCGAGGGAAGCGCTGACTTCAGGAGTGTTGGTTTTTGCGCAGGGGTCCCGCAGAGCGACGTGCAGCGCCGCTCTTTGCTCGGTAGTGTTAATTTCTTCGCCGCGAAACATCGCATCGATCGCCGCGGACAGTTGGCTCTGCTGCGCCAGATCGAGTAGTAGAGAAATCGTTTCTGACTTTATAAAGTTCTTGGAGTAATCGAGTAGGAGCCCCTCGTGACTTAGCGAGTACTCTTGAAAGCGATTAGTATCGGCGCCAAATAATTCGCTTAGGCGAAATTCTTTACGTCTGAATTCTTCGCTGTGTTTCTCTAAAGCCAGCCTGGCTGCTTTATTTCTTGAGCTATTCATGTCGAGCTTACTCTTGAGCTGATTGATAATTCTGCACGAGCTTCGGTTTTGGTTTTCTAAACAGAGCAATGACACCAACATTCTTCGCGATGTTGTAGATATCAACGAAAGGTTGGTAGTGCTGTACGACTATGTTGTTTCTGACTTCTTCTTCACCGAAACCCATTCGCTCTATGGCGCCCGGCCGAAAATTCTGCAGGAAGAAATCAGTTTCATCGATGAGCTTCTACAGTACTTCCTTGCCAGCATCTCTTTTCAAATCCTTCGAGAGAGATTTCTTGTTGCGATTGCAGGAGTAAAAGGTTGGCGCAATATCATTGTGTCGTTCGCCCAAATACCTCAGCTGCTGACCGTGGATTGGTTCGACCTTGATGACGTCGGCACCATGGTCACCCAGCATCATGGCAGCCACTGGCCCCGTTACCATACTGGTTAGATCTAGTACTTTTATATCCTGCAAAGGTCCCATGGGTTTCGCCTTCTGATTAATTGCTGTAGTTCTATTGTTATTGATCTATAGCTGTTGAATATTCTGTGTCTTCGTTGCCCGGCACCCTTCTCTTGCTACCATCCTATTCAGATAGCTTTTCAAGTTATCGGACAAGCCGATGCCACATGACTCCGCCCATCCAAAGCAGGTCGTCAGAAAAATATCGGAGACTCCAAACTTCTTATTTACTAGACGTTGATTATCTCACAAGTGCTTACCCGCGACTGCTACTCGTTTTTGAAAATACTCTTTTGCTGCCGCAATCGTATTAGGTGCTTCGCCGTAGGTAGATAGATGCTAGCGCCTCATGCCGCTTCAAGATATAAAGAGTCGTCTCGTCAAGCTCGCTGTAAATGAAACTAAGCCACCCATTTGTCGTTTTGGTCTGGCTATTGCGTTAGATGCTAGAGCTGATAATAAAGGCCGCGCCGCGGTCGGTAGTCTGAGGAGTAAAAAGCTATTGATATCAAGAGACATAGCTTTTTTGCTTTATACTCTGCTTACTTCCGCGTTATCTACTTTCTAGTGTACAATCCTCTTCAAATATCGTACAGGGCTATAATCTATCCATGCGCAAGGCGCTCAACATATCTGCGATCCTCCTTGCCTGCCTGCTGCCGGGTCTCTGCGGAGCGCAATCATACCGGATTGGCGATTTCGCACTACTCGATTCAACGGGGGAGCATCACCAGTTGAGTCGGTACAAAGATATGAACGCTGTTCTACTCTATGTACATCAAGATTCTTGCGAACTCTCCGACCAGGCCGTTGACCACTTGGCGAGTATCGGCTCAAGTTTCAGAACGTCTTCTCCACTCCTGGCTATCACTGCCGGACCAGTTTCTCGCTTCACGCAAAGACTGTCCGGCAGGAATATTCCTGTGATGTTGGATGAGACGGGTTATATCACCCAATCTCTGAGCCTTTCCCGAGCAGGTAGCTTGCTGTTGCTCGACCCGAACACTTACGAGGCCATGCTACTTAGCTCTCCAGATAATGAGCTTCCTCCTGTTTTCAATAGCGCTCAATCTAGCCAACTCGCTGCTACGCTAGGCGCTATTAACGCGTCTGTAGACGAAGCTTGCCGGCTCGATCCGCTTCCTTTCCAGCAACGGCCAGGGACTCCGACTTATGTCGATGACGTGGCTCCCATATTGACAGAGCGCTGCGCTAACTGTCATCGCGAAGGTGGCAGTGCACCCTGGGCGATGACAGAGCATCGTATGATTCAGGGATGGGCACCGATGATTCGTGAGGTGTTGTTGACCAAGCGTATGCCACCGAGTCAAATTGACGCCGACCCCGCTCGGTTCAACGGGCTGAATCACATCACCACTACAGAAATGATTACCCTGATCAATTGGATCGATGCCGGGGTGCCGAGTGGTGAATTGACCCAGGGGGATGAAGATCCGCTCAATTCCATAGAGCCTTATATCGGCGGCTGGCAACTGGGCGTGCCCGATGAGATATTCACCTTCGCGGAGCAATCCATTCCTGCCACCGGTGTGATGGATTACATCTGGCTGACGTTGGAAACAGGACTTACAGAAGACAAATGGATTAAGGGATATGAATTCGAGCTCGGCGATCCTGCCGTTGTGCACCATGCTCGCGTGTTTGTGCAGGACAAATCTTTTGATGGTGAGCGCGGCCTTGTTGATATCGCTGCCTATGCTCCCAGTAAATCGACAATTTTTTACCCAGAAGGAATCGCCCAAAGATTCTCCAGCAATGACAGGTTGGTCATGCAGATCCACTACACGACAAATGGACGAGCCACAAGAAACCAGACTCGACTGGGGATGCATTATATCGATATAGCGCCTGAGAAAACCCTGACGAATCCCATAGCAGTAAATGAGGGAATCATGATACCCGCAGGTGAGCGCAGTTATGCGACTACCGCTAGCGTTGTAATGAATGCTGACTCTTATCTCTATGCTATGTCGCCGCATATGCATTATCGAGGCAAAAGTATGAAATACACAGCTGTCTATCCTAACGGTAGCAGCGAGAAATTGTTGTCAGTGCCAAATTACCAATTCCATTGGCAGATGAATTACTGGCTGAAGGAACCTAAATTTCTGCCTGCGGGTACAGCCATCGTAGCCGATGGTGTATTTGACAATTCCTCGGCCAATCCTTTTAATCCGAATTCAGATATCGATGTGACTTGGGGAGAGCAGTCCTGGGAGGAAATGTTTATTGGCTGGATGGCTATTGCTGTCGACAATCAATAGCCCTTCATGAAGAGCTCTAACTTCGGTTACATTCCTGCGCTCGACCACCTTCGCGGATTCGCTGCTCTTCTGGTATTGTTTTTTCACGGCTGCCATCTAATCACACACAGTTTACAGAGCGATGTTGCTTATAACCTGAGCTTCTGGCCGCTTGCTGAGAATCCTTTCATTTCACTGATCATCGAGGGCCACACGGCCGTTTCGCTTTTCTTTGTGTTGTCTGCCTTCGTTTTTACCGTTGGCTCATCACAACGCGAACTGAATTTTGTAGGATTTTACAGAAACCGTTTATTGAGGACCTACCCACTTTTCCTGTTTTTCCTCACCTTGGGCATCATCTTCAACACGGAAAATCTTAGCTGGCTTGGACTGGCGCGTTCAGTCTTCTTCGGAGCAAACAGTCCTGAGGCAATTGATGGGGGAGCTTTCACATTCGTGTTCTGGTCTATCGCCGTCGAATGGCATTTCTATCTGCTGTTTCCTTTTCTAATACTGCTGGTGAAAAAATTTGATTGGTATGCTCTGACTCTGTTAATTTTTCTGCTCCTATCGATCCGTTATTACATGATGTTAGAGGGGGCCAATATGTTGCAGGTCAGTTATTGGTCCATTATGGGGCGGCTAGATCAATTTCTGATAGGCATGTTAGCCGGCCTTTTTTATCTGAGGTATTTCGATGAGAGTAAAAAATTTGACGTGCTCGCATTGCTGGGCTTATTACTGGTAGTAACAGCATTATACGTCTTCAATCAGCTTGGCGGTAACGGCAGCAATTATGGCAAGTGGGCGATGTGGCCGACCATAGAAGCCAGTTGCTGGGCGATATTTGTAATCGGCTATCTGTCATTTTCACGATGTTTTCCCGCCTGGTTAGGCAAATTATTGGTGGCGCTGGGTACGGTCAGTTATTCAGTCTATCTGGTTCACTATGTGGTTCTGGATTACCTAATGGGCAGAGACTGGGCCGTGTGGCTGCACATTTCCGATCCATTTGGCACCGCGCTACTGAACACCACGTTTATTATCATGCCCTTGGTGGTGCTGATTTCCACAGCAACTTACTGGATTATTGAACGTCCGTTTCTGGTGCGGCGCCGGACTTATATGGCCCAGGCTCACGCTGATGCGCAGGCATGATTATGACGGTTAGCAGGCAAAAAATCCCAATCCTAGACGCGCTCCGGTTTATAGCTTCTGCGCTAGTAGTGTTAGTACACTATGAAATGATTTTTGGTAAGTTCGTCATCTATGGCGCCTTTGCTACCACCGCTGTGTCTTGGTTTTTTGTCGTCAGTGGTTTCATCTTGTGCTACACCTACCCAAAATTGACCTCCATTGCAGATGTTCGACGATTCTATCTGCATCGCGTTGTTCGAATCTACCCCGTGTATTCCTTGGCAGTAATAACGTCGGCGCTATTCGTGGTATACGGCTATAACAATCTAGGAGAGGGTTTCTTCACCGAAGTTAATCGACCAAATCTGCTTACTCACGATCTGCCGAAAACCAAAGAAGCTCAATTCTGGATCGGAGCAAGCTGGCGCCACCTGCTTTTTGCGCAATCACTAAGTCCTATCCAGACTTTGAAACTGTTATTCAATGGACCACTGTGGTCGTTAGTACTGGAAATGTATTTCTATTTATGCTTCCCGCTATTGTTGCTGCTGATTAAGCCGATCAATTCGCTGCGGCGGGTTATCGCCGCATTCATAGCCGGTTACCTACTGCAATTTGCTTTAATCCAACTCTATTTACCAGGCGTCGAAACCTTGGGTGCGATAGACATAACCGGATCCATTATGACCAATCCGGTGATCCGTGGCATCGAGTTTCTATTTGGTATGCTGATGTACAAAGCCTTCGTTTTGACACAGAAAAGCTCCGACTCAAGGTCCATAAAACTGTTACCCAGTTTAGTATCTGTTGCGGCCTATGTCAGCGTCATTCATTTTGCGTCGAACTACATTCCTTATGTGTACCATATATTTTTCGTTGAGCTACCGTTTATTGTAATGATGGTCTACGCACTGCTGAAGCTGGAATGGTATCCTGGCAAGAAAATAACACGACTGTGCACCACCTTAGGTGGCATGAGCTACGTACTGTATTGTTTTCATTGGCCAGTGATGGAGTTCCTGCAATACACCGATTTGCTAGCGCCGTCGCTACAGTTTCCTGTTCATATTGCGATTTTAATGCTTGGACTTATATTGTTGAGTTACCTGCTCTACCGATTTGTAGAGTTTCCGCTGCGAAGATTGCTCTATCGTCGCCTCGATAAGCCAACGGCTTGAGATTTAAGCTATTATCTGGAAGAGAAAAATCCAGCTGAATTCATAGCGTGGTCATTCAGCCGGCGCTCGCATCCCTAATTCACAGAAAATAAATGCTAATTACTAAATAAACCAAGTGGTGTCTGCACCTGCAAAAAATGCATCTTGAACGCTTCCGGCAAGTTATTCAGGTACACCAGAATTATCTCTTCATCACAATCGTGTAAGCTATCCGACTCGCACTCTAATGAAGCGGGAACCTTGCGGCCATCCGCAAACATGCTAGCGCCTTCAGCAATATGCGGCCCCTCAAGGGCATTGGTGAGCTACCGTCGATTGTTGGAAAATCAACCTTCTTTACTCGGCCCATTTCCTGAGTAGATTAGATTTCCAGCTGTGGATACTCGTAAGCGATATCTCCTATCAAGCGGCCGATAAAAGTTGCAAGCAGCATACCGGCAGCAGCGCGATCGATTAGTGCGTCCGGCTTAACACTTCGTCGCTGGCAATAATTTTATACTGGTCATCTTCAAAGAAATAGCCAGTTGAAAACGATGCATTCTCGCTTAGCTGTGCGCCTTCGCCCGGCAATAGATAGCCTACACCCTGCTCCTCAGAGTAGGGTGATCTTTTACTTAAGCAGCAAAATACTGGACAGTGAGACAGTCAGTTATAGATAGCTAAATAGCTTATGCGGAACCAGTGGCAGGAGCGCTCGACATACACTTTTAAGCACAGCATTCTGAGCGCTACTCGTACGCCGATCCTGCTGCGTAGACGTAGTTATATGCGGGCGGGGGAGCCTGTTACACCGGAGCCTCAAAGATCAACTAACTGAACTATTGATGCTGTGGCTCTTTTTATGTAGTATGCGCGGCCTGACAGGGAAATAAAGGAATATGCCGCTATAGCTCAGCCGTGGTAGAGCAGCTGACTTGTAATCAGCAGGTCCCGAGTTCGACTCTTGGTGGCGGCACCACTTTCACTTCTTCAGTAAGATTTACCTCAGTAGCATTTTAGTAGCAAAATTAGGCAGGTCAACTATCTATATGGCGACCTTTAGCAGTGGCGCCGCTGACATGTGTAGCAACGCCTCTAGCAATCTTGTAGTCCCTCAACGATTCACTTATTCTTTATTGCTTAATTCCACGCTATAGGCGGTAGTCGAAAATTCCATGCTAGACGAGAAGCAAATCCGAGAATTAGTCGCCGAGCACGGCAGTTCGGTCAATGAGGGTCGAACCATACAGCAGCTCATAGCTGATGGAGATATTCCTCGCCTGAATAGAGCGTCTGTGCTCAAAGGCAAGGTATCAGACTCCGTATTTGGGGATGCTTTAGTTAATGCATCGGGCATTTCGCTGCGACTCATGTTTCGCAACAATCGAATCTCGACCCATGATGTTAATCGCGGCGCGATCCCATTCAAAGATCAGGTGTTAGCGATTAATCACGACCATATGCTGCGTCTGGTAGAGGATGTGTTGGGTTCTTCGCAGTTTGCCGTGGATGGATTGCTGCCGAGTTCGACAGTTATTCCCTCTGAGAATCTAGAGATAGTTAGTATCGAGAATGTTCTGCGTCTTTATATGGCTGAGAGCTCGACTTCTACATCTTTGTATCAACATTGGTTGCGGGCTAAAGAGACTGGAAAAGCTGTGCTTCACTATGCTGGGCATGAGATGAGCGTTGCTGATCTGGTCCCAAACGGTATCCTGCCATACGTCATGGATACTCCGAGCACCAAGGACAAGGTCGATCAAACTACCGATGCGAAATCGCTGATCGATAGCGGTGTTTGTACTCAGGCGCAGTACAATGAAATCCGAAATTCATCGCTGATGGCTTTCGGTATGATCTCTCAGTATCTGGCTGGACGAGGTATGGTGCTGGTGGATACAAAGACCGAGCACGGCATCAATAATGCGGGCAAGATTGTAGCAGCAGATGAACTCTACACCATGGACTCCTCGCGCTTCTGGCGCCTGGATGACAGCAGCAATGTTCTGCAGCGTAATGGCAGGCCAGTTTCATTCTCCAAAGAATTCGCCCGGGGCATGGTCACTGAAAAAGATCAGCAATTCTCTGATGAGCAGGCGAGCAAGATTGCTGTACGCTATATCCTAGGATTGCAGCATCTGACTGGTATCGAATTTTGTCCTGATCTAAGAGTTAGAGACCAGCGCATAGTCGAATCGGTTGACTTAATATTAGACGCACTCCTTTAGCGTCTACTTTCCTAGTTGCACATGAGAGGCTGCATTGATGAATCACACGATTAGACGTAGCTCGATCGTACTATTTTCCCTTGCCATCATTCAGGCCTGTTCACCGGGGCCTAACAACGAGACAGTTACGGCTGTCGTACCTAGCCTGGAGAGCATAACCGCCGCCGACTATGAGCGAGCGGAAAGCTTTCTTGGAATCAATACTGCTGAGCTAGTTCAGAATAATATCCTCGCTCAATACTGGCAGGATGATGATCGATTGATCTATCACCGTTCAACCCGGAGCGGCTCTGATTATATTTTAGTGGATGTAAAGACGGCGCAAAAATTGCCACTTTTCGATACGACTCGTCTAGCAATGGAACTGGCAACCTATGTAGACGAGGAAGTTGACGGTAATGACTTAAGCCTGTCGCGGCTGCATCTGGGTGAGGCGCCAGGGCAGCTCGAATTCGATTATGAGGATCAAAGTTATGTGCTGGACCTGAGCAGCTACACGCTCAACCAGCTCGCGGAGGCTCCACCAAGTGAATTTATTTCCCCTGACGGCGGCAGGGCAGCCTTTATCAATGAGCACAACCTTTGGGTTCGGGATACTGCGAGCAACGAGGCGACCCAACTCACCTTCGATGGTGAGCAGGACTATGGATATGCGACCAATAATGCAGGGTGGTTACGCGACGATGGTCCGGTTCTCTTATGGTCGCCAGACTCCACCAAGATAGCTACCTTCCGTCACGACGGTAGAAATGTGGGCGAGATGTATCTGTGGTCTACGCAGGTAGGTCATGGCGATTTGGATGTGTGGAAGTATCCACTGCCAGGCGATGACTACATATTTATGATCGAGCGAATAGTTATTCATCTTGAAGATACGCCGCGCATTGTAGCTTTAAATATGTCACCCGACCCCCATAGATCGACAACTAGCGATCATATAGCTGGCCGCGGCGGGGTGTTTCTGGACGTGGAGTGGAGTGAGGATAGCGAGACATTGTCGTTCGTCTCTTCTTCGCGTGATCACAAGATTGCGCAGCTGCAGATTGCAAATCCAGAAACCGGTGAGGTGAGGCCTGTCTACCTGGAAGAGGTCGACACCTATTACGAATCTGGATACAACGCTGCCAATTGGCGTGTCTTTCCCGAGCGAAATGAGTTTGTCTGGTTCTCTGAGCAAGAAAATTGGGGGCACCTCTATTTGCACGACCTGCAGTCAGGCGAGTTGAAGCATCAGATCACTCAGGGCAGTTGGGCAGTGCTTCAGATTCAGCAGATCGATATAGAAAATCAGCAGATCTATTTCCTCGGCTCGAATCGCGAGCCCGGCGATCCTTATTTTCAGTATCTGTATCGAGTTAATTTCGATGGGTCTGAATTAATAAACCTAACCCCGGAGACTGCAAACCATCAGATTAGGTGGTCCGAATCGGCTAAATATTTTAGTGATGTATATTCGACACCAAATACCGCTCCAGTATCTTTAGTGCGCAACACCGCGGGAGAGACGCAACTGATTCTCGAAGAAACGGATATAGACCCACTTATCAAGAGTGGCTGGGTGGCACCGAGTCCATTTATCGTAAAGGCCAGAGATCAGATCACCGACCTCTACGGCTTACTTTACAAGCCTTCTAATTTCGATGAGACAAAGTCCTATCCGATATTGAACTATCTCTACCCCGGGCCTCAAAGTGGCAGTGTCGGCACGCGCTCGTTTCGCTCCTCGCGTAATGACAAGCAGTCGCTGGCCGAACTTGGATTCATCGTAGTCGAGTTAGATGCCATGGGCACGCCGGGGAGGTCGAAGTCTTTTCACGATGCCTACTATGCAGACATGGGCGACAACGGCCTGCCAGATCAGATCGAAGGAATCAGGCAGTTAGGGGCAGGTAATCCTTGGATGGATCTCGAGAGAATAGGCATCTGGGGGCATTCAGGTGGTGGCTTCGCATCGACCGCAGGAATTTTGCGCTATCCAGATTTCTACAAGGTCGCCGTATCCGGTGCGGGCAATCACGATAATCGAAATTACGAAGATGACTGGGGCGAGAAGTGGCAGGGGCTGTTAGAGACCTATCCCGAGAGCAATCCCGATGAAGGCGAGCCAGTAGTCACTACGAACTACGACAATCAGGCGAACCAACTGCTGGCTGCTAACTTGGAAGGTAAGCTGTTGCTTGCCCACGGCATGCTCGATACCAACGTACACCCTTCCAGCACGCTGTTGGTGGTCGATGCTTTGATCGAAGCTGACAAGGACTTCGATCTAGTGGTTTTGCCCAATGCTAACCATGGTTTTGGAAATAGACGCTACTTTATGAAGCGACGCTGGGACTATTTCGTGGAGAATCTCCGCGGCCAGCAACCTCCATCAGAGTTTATCTTTGCCGATAACGTTCGGTAGGCGCGTAAAGCATCAGCAGCTGTCTTTGCAAGCGCGTTGCCCGCTGCATTGAGCATGAATCATAGATTTATAAAAGCAGGTTTCATAAAAGGCCCATTGCGCCTACGATTTCTAAGCTGAATCCCCTTGAAAGTCGATTCGAAGCATCTAACTCATCTGATCCCTCTCATTTTCTGTTTTGCATGATTTAGTCACTTGTAAAAAACAAGTCACTAAGTTACGCTTCCTCCATGATTAAAAAGCTTTCAAGTTCGGTCGCTAAACGTAGTCCCTGTCCTGTTGCCACGGCCTTGGATTTGGTCGGTGATAAATGGACGCTGCTAATTATCCGTGATATCGGGTTTTTTGCTCGTCACCGCAATAAAGATTTTCAGCAGGGGGTTGAGAGCATTCCAAGCAACATATTGGCCAGTCGTTTAAAAATGCTGCTGGAGAATAAGCTGATTCGCAGAACCCCTTATCAAAATAATCCACTACGATACGAATATTTCCTAACGGAAGCAGGTGAAGGCCTCCTGCCAGTGGTTAAAGCGATGGCAAAATGGGGCGAAGTTCATGTAGCTGGGTCCCGAATGCCGCGTCGACTCCAACATGTATAATTGTTTTGAAGAGTAGTTCCACTAATGAATTTAATTAAGGATGTCGCCATGAGAATTCACTTGCGAGTCAACGCGTTTGCTAGTCTTATGATAGCTGTATTTATAGGACCTCACGCCTTTGCTGCCGAGAACTATATGCCGCCTCAGACCGACTTTGGCGTGCCGGATGTGCAAGGTGTCTGGAACTACAAGACCCGAACCAGCCTCCAGCGTGCGGATGTCTATGAAGGCGAGTTAGAAGTAGACGAGGAAACGATGTTGGCGAAGATGGTTTCTACACCTGACTATCTCGCGTTTCTTGAGGCAACAGGTGCCGAAGCTCCGGGGCCCAAAAATGTGGGGGGCTATAACGGTTTTTGGATTACACCCGGCGATGCCCTCGCTCAGATGAATGGCAAGTATCGAACTTCTCTCATTGTAGACCCGCCTGATGGCCAGATTCCCTGGAGAGAAGAGGGGCAGGCAGTTCGCCGATCGCAGCAGGATCAGTTGCCCATGGGCTTAGCAGAGAGCGATGGGCCTGAAGGAAGAACTCTTTCCGATCGATGTCTCATAAGTTTCGCTTCAACAGCGCCGTTCATGAGTAGTCTCTATAACAACCATATGCAAATCGTGCAAGGGCCGACTCATGTAATGCTGCTAGCTGAGATGGTGCACAACGCGCGAATCGTGCGAATGGATCAGGAGTTTAAGGAGCTACCCTTTGATAAGTGGCTGGGTGACTCGATAGGTTACTACGAGGGTGATACCTTGATTGTGCAGACTAAAAACTTCAATGGCTGGCAGATTGCGAAAGAGCGGTTAATGTCCAATAATATTCTGCTGACGGAACGATTTACTCGCGTCGCCGATGACAAGCTCCATTACACATTTACCATCGACGATCCAGAGCTCTATACTCAGCCCTGGACTGCGGAGATGCCGATGTATACCGGTGAAAAATTGTATGAATACGCTTGCCATGAGGGCAACTATGCGATGCCTGCTATACTCGCCGGAGAGCGTCGGTATGAGGCAGATGCTAGGAACGCGCAGTAGTTTAAAGTCCGGCGTCAGATTATCGGTACCGGACGCATTCTGAGAAACATCAAGCGGACAGACTTATCGCCTCATTAGCCAGAATCGAATTATCCACATTACAGGGTCATAAATTGTAATGGACTTAATCGAAGCCGCGATCGCTGCCTATACCAATTTTATGTGGGGCTTGCCGCTAGTTATTTTGCTAGTGGGTGGTGGCTGCTTCTTTATGATTCATTCCAGGCTACGTCACTTTCGTTATTTCTCCCATAGCATAGGCTTGTTGAAGGGTAAATTTGATGACGCCTCGAAGGCAGCATCCGGCGACATTAGTCACTATGGTGCGCTCGCAACAGCATTAGCGGGAACCATGGGCCTTGGAAACATCACCGGCGTAGCCATCGCGATCACAGTAGGTGGTCCGGGTGCGATATTTTGGATGTGGATTACTGCAATCGTCGGAATATCTACTAAATTCTATACCGCCTCACTGGCGATTATGTATCGCGGCATAGACGACGAGGGCAAGCTGCAAGGCGGTCCGATGTATGTGATTCGCGAGGGGCTAGGTCGCAAGTGGTTACCTCTAGCATGGGTGTTTGCCATAGCAGGCATGGTAGGAACCCTACCTATTTTTCAGGTGAATCAATTGGTTCAGATTTTGCGCGATGTCATTGCGATTCCTGCAGGGATGGCGACTAGCGAAGAACATTTTGGTTTTGACTTCGGCGCCGGTGTAGTTCTTGCCATCGTCATGTTTAGCGTTGCAATAGGAAAGGTGAAGAGAGTGTCTGCGATCGCGGGCAAGATGGTGCCTTCTATGGTGATCTTCTATTTTTTGATCACCGGTGTGCTGCTGGCGAGTCATCTTGGCGAGATACCTGCTATGTTCGTACTCATATTCACTGATGCGTTTACCGGAGAAGCTGTATCGGGAGGCGTGCTCGGCGCAGTTATTTTGGTTGGCGTACAGCGCGGCGCCTTCTCCAACGAAGCAGGAATAGGCACAGAGTCTTTGGCACATGGGGCAGCCAAGACAAACGAACCAACCCGGGAGGGACTAGTTGCCATGATAGGCCCTATCGCCGACACGTTGATCGTCTGCACCTGCACGGCACTGGCACTGCTGGTCACCGGCGTATGGGAAGGTGGTGGAGTGGGCATCACGATGACTACGCAGGCCTATGAGCAGGTGTTTCCAGGCTACGGTTCGTATCTATTGCTGATCATGGTAATTGTGTTGAGCATGACAACGATACTCACCTATTGGTACTACGGGAGTAAGTGCATGGGCTTTCTCTTTGGAACGTCAAAAGAAAGGTTCTATATGTACGCGTATATGGCGCTGATAATTGCTGGTGCCTTAGTCTCGCTAGAAGTGGTGATTAATCTTCTGGATGGCATGTACGCTACGATGGCGATACCTACCATGGTCTCGACACTGCTTTTAGCGCCGAAGGTTAAGACAGTATCTGGCGCTTATTTTGCGCGAATCGATGCTGGAGAATTCGATGAAAAAGGGCCATCTAGCACTAGTGACACGATACCTTCGGAGAACTAACAAACTATGAAGAACATATCGATTCTAATTCTATTGTCTTTTACGTTGTTCGGCTGTTCCCAAAACAGCCAGTCACGGCAAACAGATATCGCTGCCATAAATAAAGTGTTAGATGACTATCATCAGGCCGCCGCTAACGGCGAATGGGATGTCTATTTTGATCTAATGAGCGACGGTGGTGTATTCATAGGAACCGACGCAGGGGAGCGTTGGGTTAAGCAAGAGTTTCGCCAGTACTCGAGTGGCAGCAATGGTTGGGTATATACGCCGCAGAAACGCAATGTCAACATCACCCCAGATGGATTAAGTGCATGGTTTGACGAGGCGTTGTTGAGTCAGAGTTATGGCAGTAGCCGTGGCACAGGAGTGTTGATGCGCACGTCTATGGGTTGGAAAATCTTGCAGTACCATCTAACTTTCCCAATCCCTAACGGCATGGTGCGCGGTATCACTGATCAGATTAAAAAATATGAAGCTCAGGATTAGCCGAGGCGATTCTCCGCTGTTGATTTTCGCGCCATCTTTTGAAACCCACGACTCATCAACCAAGCGCTAAGAGTGGAGACGACGGCAAACACTGATAGCACTAAAAATACTTGCGGCCAGCCCAAATAGTCGGAGAGTATGCCTGCAGCAAAAGCTGCGATCGCTCCGCCAATATAACCCATCCCGTCGATAATACCTGTACAGGAACCTGCCCCTTTCGCGCCAGCGATGTCTAGTGTGAGACAGCCGCTGCTCATCGAGTAGGGGCCCAGCAAGAAGAACCCGCTAGCTCCGAGAAAGAACAAGATCAAATTGAAGTTAGGTTCACTCGCGCTGCTTAGCACCGCTATGGCGATCATGCAAAAAACGAGCACGGAAAGCATCATCCACATCATGCGCGCTCGGTCTCCGTTGCGTGCGTGGTGGTCTGTGTACCATCCGATGAACACCGTGCCAGCTACCCCCAACAATGGAAATATGGCTGAGCGCAAAATTGCGGAGCTTGCGCCTAGGCCGATGTCGAACAAGAATTTCGGCGTCCAGAATAAGAATACAGAACGCAGTAGTGTGGTGAGAAAGCTAAACACGAGCAACTGCCGATATATAGGTAGGCGCAACAGTGTTTTCATAATAGTCGATACAGGCGGCTGTTCCTCGTCGCCGTAGTCGGCAATTTGCTCCTTTGAAGTTTCGCCTTCTATTGGCCTAGCGCCAGGTACCACGTCGTTGGGGCTAGAGCGCGACGCGAAGTAAGACCAGATCAAGATCAATGTGAGTACCATGGCGGGATAGATAAAGACTCCTTGCCAAGGAACACCCATAGCTACCAGGAATCCTGCAAACAGAGTGGCCACGACTCCGCCAAACTGAAAGTTGACACTAATTAAGCCCATCACAGTGCCGTTGCGCTCTCTTGGATACCAGTTGCCGATTGTCTTGGTCAGCCCGCCCCAGCCCATGGAAAGAAAGTAGCGGCAAAAGCACCATACAATGATAAATACAGTCAGACTTGCTGAGATCGCAAAGATGATGTTGAAGGATATTGCACCCGCCATACCGACGAGAAAGATTTTACGACCTCCGATTTTATCGGCTAATGGACCATTGATAAATTTTCCGGAGGCATAGGCCATTTCAGATAGAGAAGCTATAATGCCGAGTTGTGTATTGGAGTAGCCGAATTCTTGTGTAAGCAGAGGAAAGGCGGCGGCGAGGTTGCCGCGGCAAATATAGTAGCCCACATAGCCAATGAGCATTACCCAGAACGTGGAGGTTCGCCAGTATAGCAGCCGGGTATTTTCTTCCGGTGAAACGAGAGTCTTCTGATCACCTTGCAGCGTATAGAACATTTACTGGTCCCTGTATTTCGACTGTAAGCTCAATAACTAGCGCTGACTTAATGATCAACCTAGGTGATCTGTATGATTTGTAACGAGGAGCAACAATAGGTCTAGTGGATCGTCTGCTCTGGCTTTGCCAAGTACTCGCTGCTCGCCGAAGCTGCTCGAGGCTCGTCTTGTGATGCATAGCTACGCGTGATGACTTCGCTCTCTAGATAGTTACCAAGCTTGCCCAGAAATTCTTCCATGTGAGATGTTTGATAGTGGGCTTGCAAGCAGTCGGCATTTTCCCATTCTTGTAATAGGACTATCTGATTGGTGTCGGTTAGACCTTCGAAGTACTCATAGTTCTGGCAGCCGTGTTCCTGGCGACAGAGACGAGACATGTCCTTCATCAAATTGAGTGCTTCAGATTTGGATTCTGAAACTAGATGAAAAGTTGATTGAACCATTATCATAATATGGCTAGTCCTGTTTAAGAGTTTTGTTTACACAGTGCTGCAGTAAAGATTCTACTTGTCGGACTCGAATCTTCAAATCAGCTGAGTTTATTCGGAGTAGCTTTCGCTACTAGCACTAAGATGGTGCCTACTGCTCTGTATTCAAGGCCACTTTCGCAGGCGCGCGGGAAGCTGTCAAGAATCGAGGTCGCAGTGTGCCGACATTGCCGAAAGCTACTGACATTACTTTGAATTAGCAAGTTTGCTATCGATGCTCCAGCTACCGCCGCCAAATAGCTGAATCGCAATGGTCAAGATCAGGAAGAATGAGATAAACACCACGCCTTGTGAAGCCATTTAGGCAGATGTGCCCTCCATATCCATGATTTCATCAGTGCATCTGGGCCGAAAAAGTATAGCCCAAGGATTACGCGTCCACTAATGGAGCAGAGGAGTCTGAAATTTTTAAGCATTGCGGTAGCTGTCAGATTAATTGTTAGTTGTTCGTCTACTCTTTCCTGCTCGGCGCTCAGTCTTCCCACCAGGGATAGAAAGGTGGCATGTCAATGGACGCCTTCTCAACATATTCTGGTTTTCGCTTTTCTAAGAAAGCCTTTACGCCTTCCTTACCACTTCCTTGGCTCGCATAGAATATCGCTAAGGAATCTACTTGATGCGCCGCCAGTGGGTGATCTTGAGCCGCGTTACGGTACATCATCTGTCGCGTCAGAGCGATAGACACTGGGCTGTATTGCGCTATTTGGTTGGCGAGTTCGTAGGCTTTTTCCAGAAGTGATTCCTTAGGTTCTATCGAATTAGCGAAACCGCTAGCTTTTAATTCCTCAGCTAGAACTAGTTCGCCGCTATAAACCCATTCTAAGGCCTTACCCATGCTGACGATTCGGGGGAGGAACCAGGTGGAACAAGCCTCCGGTGTAATGCCTATTTTGTTAAATACGAAGCCCACTCGGGCATTCTCGGAAACGAGCCGAATATCCATCGCGCAGGTCATGGTTGCGCCGATGCCCACGGCCGCGCCATGGATGGCGGCAATGACCGGTTTTTTGCAGTCGTATATCGCGAGAGTTAGCCGGCCGCCGGTATCGCGGACGCCGGAAATCATATCGGGGTCATCCAGCTTAGTTTGCATATCACTTATAGTCGGCTGCAAAACTTCGTTTAGTCCAAATACATTTCCCTTGTTGCCTAGGTCCATGCCTGCACAGAATGCCTTGCCAGTTCCAGTGACCACGATGGCTCGAACATCATCGTCTTCGCTGGCGCGATTCACAGCATCGATCAGCTCGTTTGCCATTTCAACCGTAAAGGCGTTCATGTGCTCGGGACGATTGAGCGTGATGGTTAGGATGTTGTTTTCAATCTGATAGAGGATTGTGTTATAAACCATTACCTGGCTCCAATAAACAGCGATAGCGGGTTAGCCATAATACAGTGAAGCTATGACTTATGCAGATCTTCCTTTCGCTCACCGTGAGGGGACCCAGCGCTGATCTAAGCTGGCACCATCTCACCTCAACACATACTATTGGAGACGAACGATCTAGTTTAATAAGTGCACGGTTTTACGTATTTAATTTGTATAGAACTGGTGGCCATTTGAATTAGCTGTAATTTTAAAATTAAGTTGAAAAATCTGTTTGCTTTACGCAGGGGATTGAGTAGCATATTTAGTAATTTTCTATGGTTTCTTGACTTTAGACGCATATATTGGAACGTGGCAAGAATTGAAGATATGTTTTTTGGCATTTTTGAACTTGCACAACAAGAATGAATAGGGTTAAAAATATGAAATTATCTGGTGGCTTACTTCTAAGTCTGTTTGCTGTTTTGGGAATTGATTCTAGCGCTGAAGGACTTTTTAGCGCTGACCAGGAGTTTGGTGCAGGAATACCACTTGAAGGTGAAGTGGTTTCACTCAAGCAAGCGATTGCTTCCTTTGATGGTGGCGGGGACAACTTCATAAAAGTTAAAGGTCAAGTCACTGAAGTATGCCAAGCGAAAGGGTGCTGGATGATCCTAGTCGATGGTGACAGCTATGCGCGCATTACTTTTGAAGATTATGGTTTTTTTGTTCCAATTGAAACCAGTATGCAGCGCTCTTTAGTTTATGGCGTTCTTAGTGAACATACCTTAAGTGGTGAGCAGGCTGCCCATTTTGCTAAAGATGCTGGTTCGCAGTCTACTCTTGAGCTGCAAGGTAAAGTGAAAGAATATTCTATTGTTGCGCGCTCTGTTCAATTAGAAAATGGCTCTTAGTTAAAGTACAAAGATGCTCTAAATTATTTGTAATATGCTATTTTTAACAAGAATTATGAGTTTACTTCAAAATAGTAATTAGATGATTGGAAAGAAAGAGAGAGTTCATCAGTGATTTCTTTTTCTTTCACACATCATCCAGTAACTATATCTTCTCTGAGAGCAAATCCTCTTTAACAAAAGGAAGCTAACCGAGATAAGGATCCTTGATCCTAGACGCAATGCTCTGTCAGTAATAGCGACTATTTATTGCGTGAGATCTTGCAAGCAGCCCGCCAGACTGATGAAAAAAAAGAACAACGCTCAAATCCTAAATTTAAGTCACCTTCCCTCTCCCTTATATGGTTATCAGGAATGGCTCTTATTATACGCGGCACATTGGATCCTGTTTCTAATTAGCAGTGAAAGACACCCATCCGGTGCTTGGCAGAGATTAACGGACCCGAACCGTTCAATTTCTAACAGGTTTGAGACTCTTCGGAAATCCAATAAAAATAGAGTTTTATTAGTTTATTTTCTCGATTAACCCGAATGCGCTCAATTTATGAATTATAGATTCGGCTTCTTTCTTCGAGATATCAGAAAAAGCTCCAATTGAAAATTTCTCGCCTGATAAGGCTATTTTTATCCCTTTTAATGAGTTGCCAATAAAATGGAGGTCACCTCCACCTGCTACCACAATAACTTCATTTTCATCTGACCTCACCAATGCTTGCAGATTGGCTCGACGGATAAAGGAATCGCTTTGATCCAAAGACGAAAGCGCCAAATTGAGTTGATTCCTATAATCTGGGACCCGAAGTCTTAAAAAGTTTTCCTTAAAGTATTCAAAAACTTCTTCAAAGTTGGTGTCTTCGCTAAACTCATTAACGAGTACGGTAAAATACTCTTTAGCATCTGAGACATTAAAGTCATCTCGTGCGAAGCCAGCTGGAAGGGAGCGTCGAAACTTTGGATTTCTAAGTGCTACCTCAGACATGGCTTCCAGCATTAAGTCAGCCCACTTCTTTACAAGTAATCCCACCGTAATATGCAGAGAAGGCTCTTCACCTATATTAATAGCATCATGCATTAGGCCTCTGGGAATATAAGCGCAGTCACCGGCTTTAAGAATAAAATCATGTTCTAGAGCCCCTGGTTCGTAATTGCCAGCCTTAAATTTTTCTCCACTGTAAGGATTATCTATTGGCTTTTGATAAAGGCGCCATTTCTTCTTGCCTGAAATTTGAATGATAAACACATCATGGTCATCATAATGCGTGCTAAATCCTTGGGCGCTGCCTGGAGTCAGATAAATATTGGTTTGAATTTTACAAGAGAGCTGTTTTTCTAGAGAACGACAAAACTGAGCGAGCTTTTCATCGGCGAGCTGGAGTTGTGGAAGTATTATCGTTGCGCCATTTTGGTAATGGTTAATCACAGCTCCCCTATCTATATTGCCATTTTTGAACGTATAGAAGGATCTATCTAAGGGAGGCTTTTTCCTAGCCATTTGCACTGACGTTGGCGGTAGTTCGGTAGTTGCTATAATTTCATCGATCCTGTCTATCGACAGAAGTCCACAAAAGTGGTTTATTTCAGTGTTCTCACAGTGCAGAGCGCGCTGCTCATGATAATCAGAGAAAAAATCTTCAGGTGAAATTCCGCCAATTAAGCAAGAAAGTGGGTTTTCATACCATCTTTCATGTCTCATACTCGCAAAACTTAGCCTCGACCTGACTGATCACTGGAGTCAGAATCGTTAGCAGATGACTGATCACTGCTATCTGTTCCTTCACTAGAGTCAGCGTCGCTGCTAGATCCCTCTGATTGCCTAGTTCCACCTCCATCAGATCCTCTTGTGCGTCCTGATTGATCGCTACTATCTGAACCTTCAGATGAATCTGATCCGCTCGCTGATTGATCGCTGGAATCTGAATCACTGCTAGTGCGGCCCGATTGATCACTGGAATCCGAATCACTGCTAGTACGGCCTGATTGATCGCTGGAATCTGAATCACTGCTAGTGCGGCCTGATTGATCACTGGAATCTGAATCGCTGCTAGTGCGGCCCGATTGATCACTGGAATCCGAATCACTGCTAGTGCGGCCCGATTGATCACTGGAATCCGAATCACTGCTAGTGCGGCCCGATTGATCACTGGAATCTGAATCATTAGCAGAAGACTGGTCAATACTATCTGATCCTTCGCTAGAGCCAGACTCCTTTGCTCGTCCCGATTGGTCGCTGGTGTCTGCACCTTCGGTTGAAGCAGAATCGGAGCCTTCTTGAGCCAGAGAATTGGAGCTGTAGACCGAAGACACTAATCCCAAAAACGAGCTTTTTGAGATGATCCCCGCGCTGGCAACGATTCCTAGAAACGACCTACGTGTTAGTTTTTTCCCTGACATTGGTTGAATCCCGCTAAATGTTAATGATTATCATTCGTTTACAATGATAGATTAACTATACTCCTTTTGTCCAAGGAATTTTAATTCTTCCGATTGTTAAGAATCTCTTCGATTATCTGCAATCTGGAACACATACTATTTAAACAACTTACCTAAGTTCCAATTTATCGAATTATGCTGAGAGTCACTGACTGTAACAATTAGCGGTGCGCCCAACGGGTTAGAAATTGGTAGTTTGAACTCCTTTTCTTCGTTTGCATCTAATTCGATGGTAAGTGAATGGCTAACTCTACTGCCAGAACTGATCAAGTAAGTTCCAGCATCTGATGACCATATTCTGGCCCCAACAATGTCGCTAGTGCGCAGGACTCCTCGAGTATCAAGTTCTATTTCAGCTTTTCCTAATAACTTTTCACCATGATATGTCCAATTATTCATATTAATTGCAAGTAATCCAAGATTAGTCAGAGATAAATAGAGAGCAACTAGAACTAGACAGATATTTGGCCAACGCCAAAACCCCATTGAGCTCCACCAAGCTATAAGTAAATCTTTCATGGGAATTGAATATCTTCTTCTTTGGGGGGGGCATCATGTGCTTTAAGCGCTTTGCCCGGGAGTAAAATT
This sequence comes from uncultured Pseudomonadales bacterium, assembly GCA_949372635.1. Lineage (GTDB taxonomy): Bacteria > Pseudomonadota > Gammaproteobacteria > Pseudomonadales > Pseudohongiellaceae > UBA9145. Next base: position 222,232 of record CASIAB010000001.1, on the reverse strand, counting down.
TTTCCAATGCGAGTGGCATAAATCATAAAGCCAGTGATAGAAAGTGATGTCATACACATGCCGACTAAGAACCATATAGCTTTTGAGATCAGACCACCAAAATAGCCAAAGTGCAAAGGGTCAGCTGCTTCAGAAATCCTATTATGTAATTCTAATTCTTCGCCTTGATAGCTTCCAATTATTTCTAGAGTCGAAGGGTTTAAATAAACCGAGTTAGCTCGGGGTCTCACTAGGTTAGCAGTTAAATCGCCCTCGATTATCAAAGTTTCGCCTAAACCTATTCTGCGTATTTCCAAGCCAGGTACCTTAGTTAAAGCAAGCTCTACGGCTCGCTCTAATGTTTGACCTGAAAAGCCCGAAGGGAGGTCTGAAGAACCGCCCCAGCTATGAGAAACCGGTGAAGGTAAGGGCGGTGCATTACCTCCAAGTTCCTCAATAAAATACCATATACTCGTTATTGCTATGAGAGCTATAAACCAGCTACTCCAAAGTCCCGTTAGGCGATGTAAGTCACCCAACCAGATTCGAGTCTTCAATTCAAAACGTGGTCGCTTGAATATGCCCTTCCAAAACTTTTTATAGATAAAGAGTCCTGCAATTAATGAAGTTAGTAGAGGGAAAGCCATAAAAGTTACAATAGGGATGCCTATATTGTTGGGCATCATGAGATGCCTGTGCAGGCTACGAAGAAATCGTTGCGCGTTATACCATTGAGTTACACCTAAAACTGTCCCGTCACTTGGTTCCACCCAAATTCTTACAAGCTCATTCCAAGGCGTATTCGCTATTACTTGCAATGCAATATAATCCTGTGGATACCGATTTAAGCTATCAATCTCATATTTAGGATAATTTTCACGTACTGCATCAAAACTTGCTCCCCATGATACTTGCACTACCGGTGTTGAATCAGATGACCGCATTTCTGGGAACAAGAACCAATCTATTTCTGCAGAGAATACAGCGATGCTCCCGGTCAATAGGATAAAGGTCATTAGAAGGGAAAGTTTCAATCCAATCCAAGAGTGGATTGAGTGCCAAAACTTAGCTTTAGATAGCTTATTCATTTGAGGCATTAGAAGTCTTCAGGGTTGAAGAAGTATTGGGATACAACAAGGTTATGATACCAATGGGTGGACTTTACTAATCACTAAAATCAATTAGTTACCTTTAAATTACTAATTATTCCCACATCTGTTCCCTAATAAATTTGATTCTTGATACTTAAGTATAACGCAGCTGCTTACTTGCTCAAACCCCCCTCTGCTGCTAACACCCTGAGCTCTGCAGATGTCTCCTCTGTTGGGGAAGTCTCAAAAGTCATCATAAATGTCTCACTTAGCCTATGAATGACAAGCTTCTGTATTCCATGTTTCATAGTTTGTAGTGAATTACGATAGGTAGTATTGATGGCCATGACTGATTTAAGTTTTCGATCTAGCTTGAGACCTTTTGCCAAGACATAGACGATGTAGGCCGAGAAAATAGCCATCATCATGGTATGATGCGTATGCGTCAGAAGATGTTTTCGTCGACAAACGTAAAGTAGTAAAAGCCAGCCATACCGCCTACAATCAAAGTGATGCAGAGAAGTGGCAGTATCGTATTTCCCTAGTTGCAGAAACTGTTCAGGCCAGATAGAGCAGGCATGCGACCGTCCATGATCAAGGCATTGGCGAGTAAGGCATGGCAGACTTCCTTGCAGGGAAGCGAGCTGGACGGCCACACAAGTGTTCAAATAGCGGGCGGCTATTCCAAGCAAGTCTGTTACCTGTTTATTGTGCGACTAGTTTGTCAGCAAGGTAATACCAGTAATCATTGCCTATAAAGCTAGCGTGATTATAAGGTATTGATTACCCATTTATACGTTCTTTCTAGATGGCTTTCGCCGTTCGTAGTTGTTCTATTTCGTTTTCACTATATCCCCAGTCTGCCAAGATCTGGTCAGTATGCTCGCCGACCATGGCGGCAGATGACTTTATCTGAGACTGCGTGCGACTAAATCTTGGAGCGGGTGCAGGCTGAGTCACACCGTCAAATTCTACGTATGTATTTCTGGCAGCATTGTGAGGGTGACTTGGCGCTTCGCCTAGATCAAGTACTGGTGCGAAGCAGACGTCCGTTCCTTCCATCAAGTCGCTCCATTCGGATCGTGTTTTTGTAAGAAATAGTTTCTCGAGTTTTCCTCTTAGTTGCGGCCATGCACTCTGGTTTTGCTGTGCTAGAAATTCCTCGTCCTTAATCTCACACTTCTCTAAAAGGAGTGCATAGAACTTTGGCTCGATGGAGCCTATGGAAATATATTTACCGTCAATACATTCATAGCTATTGTAATAGTGAGCGCCGCCATCCAATTTATTGGCCTGTCGGTCGGTAGTCCACATATTCATCTCCATCAGCCCGAAGAAGGGGCTTAACAGACTCGCAGTGCCGTCGGTCATGGCGGCATCGATAATTTGCCCCTGCCCCGAGTTGGTTCTCTCATGGAGAGCGGCGAGGATGCCTGTCAGTAAGTACATGGCACCACCGCCAAAGTCACCTACTAGGTTGAGCGGTGGGGCGGGGGCTCTGTCAGAATAGCCCATTGCACCTAGCGCGCCAGCTATAGATATATAGTTGATATCGTGCCCAGCAGTATGAGCTAAAGGGCCAGATTGTCCCCAGCCTGTCATGCGACCGAAGATGAGTCTTGGATTGCGTTCGAGACAGACATCGGGCCCTAGGCCTAGGCGTTCCATCACGCCGGGTCTGAATCCTTCGATGAGCGCGTCTGCGTCTTCCATCATCCGCAGAACCGTCTCAACAGCGGCTGGGTTTTTAAGGTCTAGAGCTATTGAACGGCGCCCTCGATTTAGCACGTTCGCCCTATGACCTGCGCCTTTGTGGCTCAGTCTATCGATCCGAACTACCTCAGCGCCCATGTCGGCCAACATCATGGCGCAGAAGGGCCCTGGGCCAATTCCAGCCATCTCCAGTACTTTTAATCCCTGTAACGGTCCCATCCTAATTCCTGTTGCTAAATTCAAGTCCTATGAATCATAGGGGATTGTGCAGCGGAAATAAAACCAATGAGAGGAAAGTACCGTAATTTTAGCCTGTAAACCCTGTCTCATTAGATGTTTCACTTTTGCAATGGATACATTATCCTTTTGCGTCCCGCATTTAACAAAAAGTTACGAACTAACGGCGCTAAGCAATATGGAATTACAAAATAAAACAGCATTTATCACCGGTGGAGCATCAGGCCTAGGCCTGGCCACCGCACGAAACTTTATTTCGGCAGGCGCGAAGGTCATGCTGTTCGACCTAAACGAGGAGATGTTGCAGAAGGCTGCGGCTGAGTTGGGTGATAACGCTATCTATCATGCGGGCGATGTCGCGGATGAAGTGTCGGTAGCGGCGGCGCTCGAAATGGCCAAAGAAAAATTTGGCACGGTACACATCAATGTAAACTCCGCAGGAATCGGTGGAGCTGCGCGGACGGTTGGTAAGAATGGCCCGATGCCATTACAGAAATTTGAGCACATCGTGAGAGTCAACCTGATCGGCACCTTCAATGTGCTGCGTCTTTGTGCCGAAGTTATGCAGGTTAACGATCCGGTTACAGCAGACAATGAGCGTGGAGTCATCATTAATGTGGCTTCCATCGCCGCATTCGATGGTCAGACTGGCCAGGCAGGTTATGCCGCATCCAAGGGCGGTATCGTATCGATGACATTACCGATTGCTCGAGATCTAGCGAAGAGAGGTATTCGAGTTAATACAATCGCACCAGGAGTATTTGAGACGCCATTGCTGGCATCAGCCCCGGACGAGGTGCGAGACCCACTCATAGCTATAACTCAATTTCCAAAGCGTCTCGGTAACCCTGAAGAGTTTGCAGATCAGGTGGCGCAGATCGTGACTTGTTCATATCTGAATGGCGAAACAATTAGGCTCGATGCGGGCATTCGTATGCCGGCTCTTTGACATTAAATTGTTCAAACAATATTTTTAGTTATCTAGTTAATTCAATAATTGCCAGGGGGCAAAAACAAATGGCTGATGCATATATAGTCGGAGCAGTGCGTACTGCAACAGGAAAGAGAAAAGGTAGATTGAGCGATATCCACCCTGTGGATCTTGGCGCAATCGTAGTTGATGAGCTGGTCGACAGGACCGGTATTCCTTCGGATGCTGTAGACGATGTGATATTCGGTGTCGTAGTGCAGATCGGCTCACAGGCGGGTAATCTAGGCCGCAATGTATCTATGTCTTCCAAGCTCGACCTAGCTGTGCCCGGAACAACTGTAGATCGTCAATGCGGCTCATCATTACAGGCAATTCAGTTTGGTGCGCAGGCAGTCATGTCGGGCACTCAGGACGTTATTATTTCAGGCGGCGTAGAGGCGATGAGCACAGTAGAAATTGGCTCCAATATACGGGATGGCTTACCGAATGGCCGCGGTATCCCCAAGGGTGATCGTTTGGAGCTTCAGTATCCTGGTATCCAGTTTAGTCAGTTCGATGGCGCAGAGCTATTGGCGGAAAAGTATGCGATTACTCGTGCCGATCTCGATGCCTTCGGACTATTGAGTCATCAGCGTGCAAAAGCTGCAACTGATAATGGCTACTTCAAAGAAGAGATTGTTCCGCTAAATATTAATTTAGAAGATGGTTCGGCTGACGTGCATCTAGTAGATGAAGGTATTCGTGGCGAAGCAACTTTAGAAGGCATGCAATCTTTAAAAACCCTACGAGAAGGCGGAGTGATAACAGCCGGTACTGCAAGCCAGATTAGTGACGGCTCGGCAGCTGTCATGATCGCAAATGAGATGGCGGTAGCGAAATACAATCTTCCGGTGCGCGCGAAGATCCACTCGTTGGCGGTAGTTGGCTCAGACCCGGTGATCATGTTAGAAGGCCCTATCCCTGCGACGCACAAAGTACTTGAGAAGGCAGGACTCACCATCGATGATATCGATCTGTACGAGGTCAATGAGGCGTTCGGGTCGGTGCCTCTTGCATGGGCAAAGGCGGTGGGTGCGGACCTAGACAAGTTAAATGTAAATGGTGGCGCACAGGCTTTGGGGCATCCGCTAGGCGGTACCGGAGCGAAACTAATGACCACTTTAGTGCATGAGTTAGAGCGGCAGCAGAAGCGCTTCGGCTTGATTGCTATCTGCGAGGGTGGGGGTACTGCAAACGCCATGATCATCGAACGTATGGATTCGGTTACAGCCTAAGAGGAAATATCATGATTGATTCCTACGATTCTCCTTGGATGGATGAAGAGTTGCATATTATGCGCGACGCGGTCGCCAAATTTTTGCAGAAAGAATTTGTACCGAAGATGGATAAATGGGAGAAACAGGGCTTCGTCGATAGGGATGCTTGGCTTATTGCTGGAAAGGCGGGCCTGCTCTGCGCATCAATACCAGAAGAGTATGGTGGTGGAGGCGGCAACTTTAAGCACGAGATGGTATTGGTCGAAGAGCTTAGCTACGCCAACGTTACCGGGTTTGGAAACGGTGTGCATTCTGGCATTGTTGCCCATTACATTAATTCTTACGGGAGTGAAGAGCAGAAGAGGAAGTGGTTGCCGCTAATGGCGAGCGGAGAGATCGTCTCAGCTATTGCTATGACCGAGCCAGGCACTGGCTCCGATCTTCAATCAGTGGCGACTACCGCTATCCTGCAAGGCGACGAATACGTTTTGAATGGCCAGAAGACATTCCTTACAAATGGTATAACCGCGAGTCTTATCTGTGTTGTTGCGAAGACTGATCCGAAAGAGGGAGGTAAAGGAATCTCGCTGATCATGGTGGAAACCGATTTGGTTGAGGGTGAGGGCGGCTTCAGCCGCGGTAGGAACCTAGAGAAGCTTGGTATGAAAGCGCAGGATACCGCTGAGATATTTTTCGATAATGTAAGAGTTTCCAAAGGAAATTTGTTAGGCCCATCCGAAGGGAAAGGTTTTGTGCAGTTGATGCAGCAACTGCCGCAGGAAAGATTGATTATTGCTGCCGGCGCCTGTGCAGCGATCGAGAAGGCATTGAAGATTACGAGCGAGTATGTCAAAGAGCGTAAGGCATTTGGAAAACGAATTTTCGATTTTCAGAATACTCAATTTAAGTTGGCAGAGCGTTACACGGAGGCACGTCTGGCCAGAGTGTTCGTCGACGACTGCGCGATGAAGCTTGCCGATGGTAATTTAGACGAAGCCACGGCTGCCATGGCGAAGTGGTGGACGACGCAGAAGCAGTGCGAAATCATAGATGAGTGTCTGCAGTTCTTCGGTGGTTATGGGTTTATGATGGAGTATCCGATTGCCAAAATGTATGCGGATAGTCGCATACAGAAAATATATGGTGGCAGTAACGAGATAATGAAGTTGCTAATAGCTAGAGAGATCTAGCTGGCTTGCGCCGAATGGCGGTTATCCGTGATTTCTAAATATTTCTCACACAGCGAAACTCGATAAGTTTGGCGACGTTTTGGTTATGATCTTGCATAGAGATATGCTCGAATTGTTCTGATGTCGGTAAAACTTTACCTAGCCAATTGCAATAATTCTGAGCGTCGTTAAAATTGACCTTCAGATCGTTTTGGCCCGTGACAGTGTTGTGCATGGGAAAGTTATCACTAGCCTTCTTCCAATTAGCATTGCCAACTTGAGCCCGCAATTCTTCGACGCTAACAGCAAGTGCGACAACTTCTACTCCACTTGTAAATTGTTGCTGGCTAACCGCTGCTACTTCCTGTGGCTCATAGCCTGTTGATTCTAAAAACTTCGCGAAGTCAGCGCCGCTAACCATATGTTGATCGATCCAAAAATCTTTTGCTTCACTCAAGGCCTTGCTGCTCTCATTTGCCAGCGCGGTATCAGCTTTGCTCATAGAGCCATAGGGTTCGATAAGCACCATCCTTTCGAATCCGGGTTCCAATTCAACAAAGATGAAATTATCGAGAAGGGCTATGGAGGCAAGAAGCGCGACTGCGCTCGTTAATTGTTTGGTATTCGTCATTGCTACTGGTTTAATCCTTTACTGACACTTCTTTTTGCACCAAATTAGAGCATGTTGCACTGTTTGATACCATATTCTCTGTTATAACAGATTTAAACCTTAGTTACACCGAGCTGAGTTTACTAATTTGACAATATTTTCGCCTAAATCGCTTGTATTTTCCGAACCGGTTATGGCTCGGTTATTTAACCCAATCTTTAGAAAACTGAAGTGGGTGGTAGGATTTTAGAAATTGGTGATGAATAGATGGCATACTCTAAATGGGCGTAAGAGCTCTATTCGATGACGGGCAGCTTGTGACTACAACCAGGAGCAATTCAGTGAAAGATAAAAATTATTCCGTTTCCGATTACTTGGTATTAACCTGTGCGAGTTTCTGTGCCTTTAGCACATTCGTTTCTATTCATGGCAGTAGTTTTGCTGCTGAAGCAGGCTATATAAAACCTCTAACAGAATTTGGCGTGCCGGATATTCAGGGAACTTGGTCTTTGGCAACCCAGACTAATTTAGAGAGGGCAGATCGGTTCGAGGGGAAGCTGGCGATCTCAGAAGAAGAGGCCATCTTGATCGAAACGAGAGTAAGGGCGCGAATGGAAGCGAGCAATCGACCTAGCGATCCCAATCGCGAGGCACCTTCTGCGGGACAGAATGTTGGCGGGTATAATACGTTCTGGATGGACCCGGGTGAGCAATTAGCGGTCGTAAATGGCGAAATTCGTACATCGGTGATAGTGGAGCCCGAAGACGGTCAGCTTCCCTATAGCGAACAGGGTCGCGCCAATTTTGCTGCGGCGATGCAGCAGAGGCAATCCTACGATGGACCCGAGGTAAGGCCTCTTGGTGAGCGCTGTATGGTAGGTTTTGGTTCTTCAGGTGGACCGCCTAAGTTGCCAGTTCTCTACAACAACCTGACACAGATAATCCAGACGGAATCTCATGTCGTTCTACTTGCTGAGATGAATCATGATGCACGTATCGTACGCATGAATTCCGCGCATCAGGACCCACCGCTCTATCCTTGGTTGGGTGATTCGATTGGTTATTACGAGGAAGGTTCTCTCGTCATCGAGACGACAAATTTTCACGCGCAGCAGGGCATGCGCTCCTCACTGGAACATCGCTTTTATGGTTCTCAGCAAATGAAGGTGCTTGAGCGTTTTACACGCACGTCGGATGACAAAATCCTATATCAGTTTACTGTTGAGGATCCAACGAATTATAGCCAGTCGTGGAGTGGCGAACTACCCATGAATGCGAATGGTGAGCGCCTGTATGAGTACGCATGTCATGAAGGGAACTATGCTCTACCTGGAATTCTGGCTGGGGCTAGAAGGGCAGATACCGAAGGTATCGACTACGCTCCTACAGACCCAGTCCAGTGATTGTCTATACTTGAGCAAGAGGCTACCTAGCGCAAGCTAGGTAGCTGATAGCCCTCGGCTTCTAACCGTGCGCGGATGACCTTTTTGTCTATCTTGCCTGTAGAGGTAAGCGGGATCGCATCTGTGACGATAATATCATCCGGCAATTGCCACTTGGCGAAAATCTTGCTGCAGTGTTCGAGCACAGCTTCTTTATCCAGTGACTTGCCTGCCTGCATAATGACCAACGCAACTGGTCGCTCATCCCATTTCGGGTGAGGCTGTGCGACAACTGCCGCCTGTGCAATGTCGGTCATTCCTACAATATGGTTCTCCAAGTCTACGGATGATATCCATTCGCCGCCTGACTTGATCAAATCCTTAGAGCGATCGGCGATGAGAATATACTGTTCAGGATCAATTTTCGCGACATCACCAGTCACGAGCCAACCGTCGTGAAATTTGTCCGGTTGTGGATCATTAAAATATTCCGCCGCAATCCATGGCCCCTTAATGCAGAGTTCGCCCACAGCTTCGCCATCGTGGGGCAAACGGTTCCAATCCTCATCGAAGATTTCGATTTCCAGTCCTGGCATAGCGAGGCCGGCCTTGGCAATATTTTCAAACTGTTGGTCTTCGGATATGTTTATGTGAGAGCGTTTGGCTACCTTTCTTGACAAGGTGCCAAGAGGATTGGTCTCGGTCATTCCCCAGCCCTGAATCATTTCAACGTTGTAGCTATCCCAGTACCAGCGCATCATGGAAACCGGTGGCGCAGATCCGCCGCAGGTCATGCTTTTTAGTTTGCTAAGGTCATACTTCTTTGGATCAGCCTCGAGCGCGGCCTTAACTCCCTGCCAGATAGTTGGAACGCCAGCAGAGATCGTAACTCCTTCTTCGGCCATTAGTTTAAGAAAAGCGTCCGGTACCATGAATCGATGGGGCAAAACCTGCTTGCAGCCCAGCATAGAGGCGCAGAAAGGAAGCCCCCACCCCATAGCGTGAAACATTGGTACGATACAGAGAAGGGAATCGAGCGAGGACAGCCCCATGGAATCTGTTAGGCATTCGGTAAGCGTATGTAAATAGGTGGAACGGTTTGTGTACATGACGCCTTTTGGCTTGCCAGTAGTGCCGGACGTATAACACAAACCCATCGGAGAGTTTTCATCTATTTCCGGCCAGTCGTAAATTGAATCCTGACCTGCAATAAAATCTTCATAATCAATTTGGTTTTCGAATGAACTCTCGCCACCCTCGCCATGACGGCAGATGACGAGAAGCTCTACACTAGGCAGCTTGCCCCACAGCGGCTCCAGAAGAGGAAGTAAATCTTCATCTGCGAAGATCACTCTATCGTTTGCATGATTAATGATGTATTCAAGATCGGTCGGAGAAAGTCTAATATTCAGCGTGTGCAGCACACAACCCATGGAGGGGACTGCTTGATACAACTCCAGGTGGCGATAATTATTCCACATGAAGCTGCCTACTCTGTCGCCTACCTCGATGCCATGCTTATACAGTGCATTGGCAACTTGATTCGCTCTATCCCAGGTTTGTTTCAGCGTCTGCCGATGCATGCCTTCAGCCTGCATGGTGACTACTTCTATATCCGGATCTAAGATTGCACCCCTGCCTAGTATTCTGGACATTAATAGAGGTGTTTTCTGCATTGTCATTCGGATTCTCTCCTGATCGCCGTAGTGTGATTCACGTCGTGATGTTGGAGCATAGCCGATAACTGGGGGCTTGTTCAAATGCCGCTCGAGGCCCCGTACTCTGGTTGATATGCCTGCTGCAATTGAATTGATGAGCGGGGAGGTTTATTCTCATAAATCTGCGCCTTTCGGGGATAAAACCCAAACAAACTATGGAGAAAGCAATGTTAAGCGCCAAGGAACACACAAAGAAGGAGATCATAGTTAAGGGCAAGACGATGAGTTATGTGGAGATGGGAGAAGGCGACCCGATCATCTTCCAGCATGGGAATCCTACTTCATCCTATCTATGGCGTAATGTCATGCCGCATCTACAAGATCAGGGGCGGTGTATAGCTATCGATCTCATCGGCATGGGGGATTCAGATAAGTTAGACAATCCCGATGCTAGCAGCTATACCTTCGTGCAACACAGGGACTACTTCGATGGTGCATTGGAGGCGCTGGGAGTCGAGAGCGATGTAACTCTGGTGATTCATGACTGGGGTTCAGCTCTGGGTTTCGATTGGGCTAATAGGCATCGCGATGCCGTTAAGGGCATCGCCTATATGGAAGGCATTGTTCGGCCGGTATCTTGGGAAGAATGGCCTGAGGCAGCGCGAGGCATGTTCCAGGGCTTTCGCTCAAGCGCCGGTGAAGAAATGGTGCTGGATAAGAACACCTTTGTCGAGAGAGTCCTGCCGGGTTCTATTCTTAGAGATTTGACCAAGGAGGAGATGGCAGTCTACCGGCGTCCCTTCCAAAATAATGGCGAGGATCGACGACCGACTCTTACCTGGCCACGACAAATACCGATCGATGGAACTCCCGCAGACGTATTAGAGATCGTACAAGCCTATGCTGAATGGCTTACTGAAGCGGAACTACCCAAGCTATTTATTAATGCTGAGCCGGGAGCGATTTTGATAGGAGCGCAGCGAGAATTTTGTAGGTCTTGGCAGAATCAAACCGAGGTGACAGTCTTGGGAAATCATTTCCTTCAAGAAGATTCACCCCACGAGATCGGGCAGGCGATCGCCGAATGGCAAAAGACGATCTAATAGTAGTAACCTTGAATCACAGATAACTGGATGAAAAAAGTGAGCGATCAACTAGAATTCTTTGGTAAGGCGGCAAAGCGCCTCTTCGTGTTGCTGATAGTATTCACCGTATTCTTGGCTGGGGCGCAGCAGTCAGAGAGCGAGGATGCGGACTCGGAAAATCGCCAGCTAATGGCGGGAGACTGGCTCATCAATGATGAGCTATCTGATAATAGTGACGATCAGGTGGAAGAGGCTATCAAGGCTGGTGGTGGGAAGGTTGCTCGGCGCTTTTTCAGGAAGCGTCCAGAAGACTTCTACCGAGGCGGCCCCCCGGAGCAGGAACTCTACGATCGCATCTCCTATGACGATGTATTGCGTATCGAATACACAGACCCAGAATTTACCTTCACCTACGCGGATAACTATCAACGCATCTTCCACACTGATGGCCGGCGGCGCAGTATTACAGCCAATAGTTTCTATTCAGAAGGCAGCGAAGACTTCTCGTTCGGGAATTGGGATGCGGCTGCGCTAGTTGTGGAGGCTAGACCTCGCGATGGAGGCTTCACGCTTGAGACCTACATACTTGAAGAAGGCGGGAATCGATTGCGGATCGAGATGACAATCGAACCGGAATCATTTCGAGGGGCAATTAGCCTAATTCGAGTCTACGATCGCGCTAATTGAGCGACGATCTCTTCTTCAACTTCTCTTAGTCGATCCTTTCCGAAAAAGATTTCTTCACCTACAAAAAAGGTAGGTGCGCCGAACGTGCCTCGATTCACTGAGGCCTCTGTGCTGTCTATCAGCTTCTGCTTCACACTGAGCTCAACGCTTCCCGCTAGCAATTCATCTGCTGGTAAGTTCGCGGCTAGTAGAGCGTTCTTTATAATTTTAGCGTCAGCCATATTGAGCTCCTGCTCCCACATGCTCTGATATATAGCCTCGATGTATTCCTTAGCGATACCTTTGTCACTTGCACTAACCGCGCCACGCATAATATGCAGTGTATTCACGGGAAAGTTAGGATTAAATTTGAACTTCGATAGATCGTATTTCTCAATAAAGCGCTTTGTCTCTAGAGCGTTGTACTCAGATTTGTTTTTGATGCCCGCGAGCGCTTCCATAGGCGATTTATTATTTGTCGCTCTAAATACGCCGCCTAGTAATATCGGCACATAGTCAAAAGTGAGGCCTGTGCGTTCTTCGATGGCAGGTATGACTCGATGACAGTAGTAGGTGTTAGGACTGCCAAAATCGAAATGGAATTCTGCTCTAATTTTCATAATTTAGTTCATACCTTTAGTTCGTACCAGTGTGAATTGGGCAAGATTTAGAATTTTTCGGCAAACGGTCTGACGTCCATCTCATGGGTCCATGCATCGCGACTTTGATGATGCAGCATCCAATAATTGTCTGCTATAGATTTTGGGTGCATAAGAGAGTCGGCGGGCAGGGAGTCTGGATCTTCGCCTTGCTCCTTTATTCGATCACGGACGAAGGCGGTATCGACGCCAGAATCGATGATCAGATGTGCCACATGAATGTTCTCGGGACCGAGTTCTCGCGCCATGCTTTGTGCCAAGGCGCGTAGTCCAAATTTAGCGCTGGAAAATGCGGCGAATCCACTGCCTCCGCGTAGGCTGGCTGTTGCGCCTGTGAAGAATATAGAGCCTCTTTTGCGTGGCAGCATGTATTTTGCTGCCTCTCGACCACTCAAAAATCCGGTCAGGCAGGCCATCTTCCAAACTTTATAGAATACTCTCTCAGTGGTTTCTAGGATGGGGAAGTTTACGTTTCCGCCCGCGTTCGAAATCACAATCTCGATTGGCCCGATATCCTTCTCAATTGAGGCGAAACGCTCGACTATCTGAACTTCTTCGCGTGCATCCAATGTGTAGCTGAGGGCCTGACCGCCTGCGGTCTCGATTTCAGCAACGAGCGCATCGTTCTTCTCGCCATTGCGTCTTCCAAGGCAAACGATGAAGCCCCCGGCGGCAAATCGGCGTGCTATGGCGGCGCCTATATAGTCACCAGCGCCGATGATGACGCATACCGGAGAATTGTTTTTCATGTTATCGAGTTTATTTTTTAGCGTTCTACAGTGGCTTGACGAATTTTAGCGTCATGCGGTCGCTTTCACCAATTGCCATGTACTTACCTCTATCCACATTGCCCATTCTGTAGTTAGGAGGAAGAGTCCAAACACCTTCGGGGTGTACTGTTGGATCTTTAGAATTGGCGTTCAATTCGCTGTTGCCTGCAAATACGAACCCGGCAGCTGCTGCAACTTCTTTTACATAAGCTTCGGTTACGTATCCGGAGGTGCGCATGACGTCCATGCCAGCATCTGGCTTAGCTCTATGCTCAACTACTCCCAGAACACCACCAGGCTTCAACGCTTTGTAGAACGTTGCGAAGTATTCGTGTTCTTGTCCTGCCATGATCCAGTTGTGGACGTTGCGAAACGTAAGCGCCATGTCTGCTGACTCAGGTGGTGCAATAGTAACCTCGTTAGGCGGGTTCAGATGACGTACAGTAATTTTTCCATAGAGATCTGGGTCAGCGGTGATCTTCTCTTCAAAATTACGTAGGTTGGGCGGCATGTAAGAGGCAGATGCGTTTGGTGAAAAATGGGCTGCATAGTATTTTCCGTGATCGCGAAGATAAGGTGCCATAATCTCGGTATACCAGCCTCTGGACGGCAGGATTTCTATTACAGTCATGTCTGCGGCTAGGCCAAAAAACTCCAGAGTGTCTACCGGATTGCGCGATTTGTTTCGATCGCGATTCGACTCACTGCGATGCTCGCCTTCTGCCCACTGAGTTAACGTCTTTGCTGTGGCGGCGCCATGATGATCAGCGAGGGAGAACTGAGTAAAGCTCAGCGCTATAGTTGAGAGCGCTGCAGTAAAAAAGAACTTAGAAGATTCCATCGTAAACCTCATTCTGAATCATTATTGCTAGTTTATTGAGTGAGCGATAGGCTCAATTGCTATTCCTGATTCTTACACGAAATATTCGGGCAGGCCAACAATATCCGCTCCCTAGGCGCTAAACTCTGTGGTGCATGAGTGGTAAGGACTGTCGGTTTGTTGGGTGTTTCATATGAAATATGCAGCCTTGGATACCTCTTCTGTGTGCGCTGCGATCAGAATTCTAAAAATCCTGCGCTAATAAATTCTCAAAATATTTTGGCACTATCTCTGAGCCATTACCGACAATGTGTTCATCAAACCTAGAGCTTGTGTTCTCAAGGTTCAGTTCAACACTATGTGCACGGCGAATCTTTGCGGTCTAATAGAAGCCAGAAGCAGGCTACACATTCCCAGAGGTGCCAATGGCTGCGAACACATCGCAACTTTCCAGCGCCTGATTGATCTTGTTCATCTGCAATGGCATCTCGCCAAACCAGACAATGTGTGGCCGTAGATTGCCGTGTGAAAGGCAGCAACGACATTCAGTGTGGAAGTTGAAGTCCTCAGCGATATCGAATATCAACAGCGAGTCAAGACAGCGCATCTTTAGTAACTCACCGTGCATATGTATTAAATTATCTGATCCAGCGCGTTCGTGAAGGTTATCTCCGTTCTGCGTAACCAATAGAAATTTTCCTGAGAACTCGTGCTCAAATTTCGCAAGGTAGCTGTGTGCTTCGTTGGGTCTGACTTTATCCGAGAGTAATTGCTGTCGCCGTGGGTTGCAGAACTCGTAGACTAATTGCATTCGAAACCCTCAGGTGTGGCGACGTCGTCGATGGGGTGATTCTCCCGCAAGCCATCGGCCGCGCGAAAAGTTTTGATGCCAGATTCGGCAGAGATGCCTGCTCCAGTAATTACGACTATGGATTCAGCTCTTGCCCTCATTTGGTCAGTGTATCATGGAGAAATCCAGCTCAGATAATGTCAATTCAGCGAGCGAGTAAGATCACCTGCTGCGATCAGTGTCAGGCTTAGGCGTATTTTATGAGTTAGTGAATAGAATTCTAGAGGGTACAATGGCGCTAATTAAATCCATGTATCACATTTCTTACTGAATCCGAGAGAGAACACAATGACCGCTTTGAAACTAGGCAATTTGGCGCCGACATTCACTTTGCTAAACCAAGCAGGAGAGAAGATAAGTTTGAAAGACTTCAGAAGCAGCGCTAACGTAGTGCTGTATTTCTATCCGAAGGCCATGACGCCTGGCTGTACTAATCAAGCCTGCGGACTACGCGATTCCAGAAAGCAGCTAGCCAAGTTTGACGCGGTAGCACTGGGTCTGAGCCCAGATCCGGTGAAGAGATTGGCGAAGTTCGAAGAAAAAGAGAGTCTGAATTTCGATCTTTTAGCAGATGAGGATCATGGCATCGCTGACAAGTATGGCGTGTGGGATCTAAAGAAGTTCATGGGTCGTGAGTACATGGGTATCGTGCGAACAACTTTTATCATCGACAAGCAAGGGCGGTTGGCGCATATTATGGATAAGTTCAAGACCAAGACTCATCATGATGATGTATTGGAGCTGCTTAAGGATCTGCACTAGGCCCGGCTGTTATGGAGTTAAACTATCTACAGTACTCAGCAGCGGGTGCGCCCGTGCTCGTGCTTCATGGCTTGTTTGGAAGCCTTAGCAATTGGGGGTGGCACTGTAAGCAGTTAGCAGGGAGGTACGCTGTCTATGGGGTCGATCTGCGCAATCATGGTGACTCCCCGCATTCAGATCAGCTCGATTATCAGGTAATGGCGGAAGATGTTCGTCAGCTGATTATTCGCCTAGGATTAAAATCTTGCAGTATCGTTGGACATTCGATGGGTGGCAAAGTTGCGATGCAGCTTGCGCTCAACTCCCCTGATTTGGTGGATAAACTGGTGATTGTTGATATAGCTCCGGTTAGCTATCCCGAGGATGCAGACAGTCACATGAATGTGCTGGCTGCCATGGATGCTGTGAAACTCAGTGAGATCCAAAGCAGGACAGAGGCTGAAGTAACCCTCGAAGATTATATTCCCCAGGAGGCTCTACGAAAATTTGTCCTAAAAAATTTAGCGCGTAATAATGAAGGTTCATATGAGTGGCGGCTACATAACGATTCAATACGGGAAAACTACGCTAAGCTCCGGTCGGAGCTCGTATCGACAAAGAGTTTTTCGAAACCCGTACTTTTTGTAAAAGGCAGTCTGTCACTGTATATAAAACCCGAGTATGAAACGCAGATCAAAGAATTTTTTCCTGTGGCATCGGTAAAGCTAATCATGGATGCGGGGCATTGGTTGCATGCGGAACAACCTCAGGCCCTGCAGAAGATTCTACTTAAATTCTTACCCAGTTGATTCACATCGACTCGGTTCTGGTTCGATAGTTGCTTTAAGGAATTGTTGTGACAGTACTCAGCGTTAATGTAAATAAGATTGCCCTATTGAGAAATTCTCGAGGTCGAGAATTTCCCTGCGTAGTTGGATTCAGCGAACAGCTAATCGCACTGGGCGTTAAGGGCATAACGGTCCATCCGCGCCCAGACGAGCGTCATATAACTCGGCGCGATGTCTATGCGCTTAGCGAAATGCTAAAAGAGAAGTCGCAGGTCGAATTCAATATAGAGGGCTACCCTTCGGAAGACTTCATGAAGATGGTGCTAGAAGTGTGTCCAGATCAATGCACGCTCGTACCCGATTCTCCGGAGCAACTGACTTCGGATCATGGTTGGAATATTCCGCCGAATCAGTCTGTGCTACAACAGGTATTGAGCGAACTTCGTAACAGCGGCATTCGCAGCAGTCTATTCCTAGATCCTGATTCTGAAATGGTTGATCACGTACAGGGCGTAGCTGCGGATCGTATCGAGCTATATACGGAGGACTTCGCGAGCCACTACGCGGGTCCCGAGCGGGAGTCAGTTTTCGAGTGTTATCGTGCGGCGGCACAAAGAGCGGATCAGCTCGGTATAGGTATCAATGCAGGGCATGATTTGGACTTACAGAATTTGGCTAAGTTTCTGCAGATACCCAATATTCTCGAAGTATCGATCGGTCATGCGCTGATTGTCGAATCGCTACAGCTGGGGGTTTCCCAGGTTATTGAGCGCTACCTGGCGATCGTAGGTGCTAGTTGAGTAGGTGCTGAGCAGATAGTTAGGGGAAATCTGGAAACTTACGAGTTAAAGACGCACCCTGTTAAGTTAGTGTTCAGCCCCTGCGCCTATACTATTAGATCACGATCAGGGTCGAATTCATTCGATAAGGGGTGGATGTTATGAAAAGCAGGGGTTTAAGGCTAGTAAGCATTCCGCGCTGGGCGAGCATCGTCGTTGTATTAGTGGTTCTGACACCCAATATTGTATTTGCTACAGATTTCGAACTACCCCGGCTCGTGAATCAGATCGAATTGATTAGCGCTCAGCTAGCAGATGATCTTCGCTACACCCGCCACTATGACTCCGTTCATCAGCGTGCTGTAACCCTGAAAATGAAGGCTTCACGACTTGCCGATTCATTAAGACGTAATCGCAGTAATTCCCATATCCGTTCACACTTCAAAGATGTTCGTCGCGGCTACGAGCGTCTCGAGCAAGTATTTTTTGCAGCCGATCGACGTAGCCATGATCCAAATCTGTATCGTGAGATAAGTATATTAAGTAACGTGTTCACAAATTTAAGCGATGAATTTTATTACGCCGGTTTACGTAAGCAGAGCTATGACCCAGCCTATAATTCACTTTACAGTGTTATATCAATCATTAGTTTGCGCAACTATGGTTTTCGCAACTATGGGTCACTTAACTCGGGTTCACCTCACTTGGGTTTACGCGGCATAGATCTTCGTCGTGGCAAATCAGCTTATTATGATCGCCGAGATCACGAGTCTAGGTCGAACGGTCGCATAGTGCCCAGCCGACAGCGTGCAGTTCCTCCAGTTTTTCGCGGCAATAATGGTGGCGCCGCGCCCAGTCTTCAGGAAGGTAGAAGTGATCAGGGCCGCGGACAGGGCCAAAGAACTGAGCGGGGTGGGAGAGATCGGTTCGCCGAAGCAATTCCCGATAGAGGTTCGCGCAGTGTCCAAAGTGTTCCATCTTTTGATCAACGAAGTAACGTGTTGGAAAGACAAGGTCGACAGAACGCCGAGAGGCGTGAGCTGGAAAATCAGGGTAGGAAAAACCGGTCAGCAGTGTCGCCTCGTCAGTCACCCCGAGGGGCTAACGTGCAGCGTAGACGCGGTGGTCGTAATGGCATGCCAGAGAGCCGGCTCAGAAATTAGAATTTGTAGCGTTAGGTCTTAGCTTTCACTAAAAAGGGTCAGGTGTCATATTATTGGGCTTTATCTGGTGCGCATACTTTTTATATACTATAACGTCCTCTTAGATTAGACTGCGCGCTCCGCGGATATCTCTACGGTAAGACGCACTTGCCACTGCTCCATCCAAAACTTGTTGGAAGAAAGCTTGAGCGATAACTTCCAATCCAATCGTATCTACTATGGTTACTGGATCGTCGTGGCGGGATTCGTCACGCAATTCGTTGCCGTTGGCATGTCCAACTACATTGTAGGCTCATTCCTCATTCCGATGACCGAGGAGTTTGGCTGGACTCGGGCCGAATTCAGTCTATCTCGTTCTATAGGGCAAGTTGTTCTAGCTTGTACAGGTTTTGTAATCGGCTCCGCCATAGATCGCTATGGAGGACGCCGCTTCATAATCGTGGGTGCATTCATTTTGTCTGCCGCGACTTATAGTCTCGGGAATATAACTACGCTTGGTCAGTGGTTGCTGCTAAACGGACTAATGCTCACCGCTGGCGCGGCATTGATCGGCAATTTAGTAGTC
This sequence comes from uncultured Pseudomonadales bacterium, assembly GCA_949372635.1. Classification (GTDB taxonomy): domain Bacteria; phylum Pseudomonadota; class Gammaproteobacteria; order Pseudomonadales; family Pseudohongiellaceae; genus UBA9145. The sequence goes on along the minus strand of CASIAB010000001.1, from coordinate 203,320 downwards.
AATGTGACCTTAGGTAAATGGTTTGTCGAGCGTCGTGGGAGGGTGGTTGCTCTGGCGGGAATGGGAATCTCACTTTCGGGTATCATACTACCGATATTATCGACATGGATGGTGGATGAATTCGGTTGGCGAGCTTCATGGAAGCTGCTCGGTATTGCGGCAGGACTGCTTACTCTGCCGATGGCATTTATCATGCGGCGCAGCCCAGAAGATCACTGCTTGCACCCCGATGGAAAGACAGAAGAAGAGATGTCGCAGGGTCACGGCGCGGCAGCGCAGGCTGATTTTGAGAATTCCATGACGCGTGCGCAGGCAATGCGCACCTCCAGCTTCTATTTCTTGGTGCTGGCATTCGGCTTATTTCAAATTTCGATTACAGTAATGCTGATTCAGACGATTCCGCTGATGACGGATGCTGGCTATTCGAGGCTTGTTGCCTCCACTATGATTTCGTTGGCGTCAGTGCCAGCTTTTCTGAGCAAACCCCTCTGGGGCATTCTCATCGACCGCTACAGTCCGCGAAAGCTTGCTTCCTTAGGCGCGGCTATCACTGGTAGCGCGGTGATGCTTATAGTCTTTAGTGTAGCGAATGAGCTAGATCTTCTGGTCTACGCTGGATTTTTGTTAATGGGGATTGGCTGGGGCGGCTTGCTACCCTTACAAGAAGTGATATGGGCGACGTTCTTCGGGCGGCGCTATCTTGGTTCGGTGAGATCTACAGCGATGCCATTTACCTTTGGTATGTCGGCACTAGGTCCGGTATTGGTCGCTTATTACTACGATCTTGTTGGCAATTATGACCTTGCTTTGTTAGTGATTGCGCTCTGTAATATCTCCTCCGCTATCATGCTCTATCGCATGAAAAGTAAGCCAGTTAGTCAAAAACCGTAATTGTAGACTGTGATGTTGCAGCTTAGCCAGCCCGGCGAAAAGAGAGTAAATAGCGGGTTTTGCGAGCATTTTTTATGTGACTCTCTTCACACTTTTCCGCATGGTGCAGATGTTCGTCATCCATCTTAACGAGAATATGGACGTCTACTAGAAGAGCCTATTTGGGTCACTAACAATGTTTCAGAAATTACAGTGTGTCATACCAGACTCAAGAGTAGCCAAGCCTAATGGTTTGGCCTCGATCCTGTTTTTCATGTTTATAGTGGTAGCAGTGCTATCGGCTTTGCACGGCTGAGCTCTCGTTTTGAGAACAATCACTGACGATAGATTTCTCGGAGCGCGGCCAATAATGATTCCGCACCCCGGCGTTAGCAATTGCCTTAAGATAATTGAGATTAGCCAGTACTGACGTAAATTGGATATTGGCTCTGCTCTGTTAGATGAGGTTATCGCCTTCTGCAAAGACGAGCAGGTAATGTCTATCTATGGTGAGGCCAAGGGTGATTCTAAAGAGCTGCGTCGTTGGTATCAGGGCAAGGGCTTCGATCTGGATAGCGTAGACAAAATCCAGCTTTCCTTCTAAAGCAACACCGGTTCAAATCTTTAGCTCAAGCTTCGAACTAACCTTCTTCGGTTCTCTTACTTTGCTACTCTATTCAGTAGGCTTTTGAGCTGTGGCTCAAGGATGGGCCATACATTGTCGAGGATCATGAGCTGCGCTTCTGCGCGTGGATGGATGCCATCGTTCTGCATTAGCTCAGGCTGCTGCGGAATTCCCTCGATCAGAAATGGCACTAGAGGAAGTGACTTTTGCTCTGCGAGGGTCGCGTAGGTATCAAAGAAGGGAGCGGTATAGCGCGGTCCATAGTTTGGTGGGATCTGAATCCCGGTAAGAATAACTTCGGCGCCGTTGGCCTTTGCTAAATCTATCATCGATGCCAGGTTCTCGTGCATGAGCTCCAGCGGCAAGCCGCGCAGGCCATCGTTGCCGCCTAACTCGAGTATCAATAACTCCGGTTCATAGCTGTTCAACATCGCTGGCAGTCGCGCCAGACCACCGGTGGTGGTCTCGCCGCTCACACTGCCATTAACTACATCCACGGGCAACTTCTCCGAGAGCAGTTTAATTTTCAGAAGATTGACCCATCCCTGCTCCTGCTCGATGCCATAGGACGCGCTCAGGCTGTCGCCATAGATAAGGAGGGTCAGATTCTCATCTGCTGCAGCCCAGCTGCTTAAATAAATTGAGCAGCTAAAGCAGAAAATGCATAGTCGTATTAAACGCATGGTCAAGTTAAACGGGGTCTCATCGTATCAAAAGCATATAGGGTGGAATAATATGGTAAACCGGTATTGTCTCGGCTACGTAGAGCAAGTAAATAAATGGCTTATGCCTGTATTCTATAGAGACAAATGACTAATGCAATCCATACTGACGCGCCAAATTGGACTATAATCGCTGCCTGACACGCATTTGTAAGAGACCCTGAGTACATGATTCGAATCGAAAACCTAACTAAGAGTGTAGATACCAGCGAGGGTCTGCTGACCATCCTTAAATCAGTCAGCCTGAATATTGATACCGGAGCAGCCGTAGCGATTGTAGGTGCCTCCGGCTCCGGCAAGTCGACGCTGCTTGGCTTGATGGCCGGCCTTGATACGGCGACTTCCGGCGATGTTGCATTGGACGGGCAGAGCCTCAGTGCTATGGATGAAGAGCAGCGCGCTGTATTGCGCGGCAAGCTCGTCGGGTTCGTCTTCCAATCTTTCCAGCTTCTGCCCAGTCTTACTGCGTTGGAGAACGTGATGTTGCCCATAGAATTGAAGGGCGATGCTCAGGCGAACGAGAAGGCCAAGCGCCTCTTAGCAAGGGTAGGATTAGATGAGCGCGGGCATCACTATCCGAATCAACTCTCCGGGGGTGAACAGCAGCGCGTAGCTATCGCTCGCGCATTCGCTACCGAGGCGCGAATATTATTCGCCGATGAGCCTACGGGAAATCTCGATACGGCTACCGGTGCGAAGATCGTAGAACTTCTATTCGATCTCAATCGTGAGTTTTCTACTACTCTAGTTTTAGTAACTCATGATGAGCGACTCGCGCAGAAGTGTGATCGCATCGTCAGGCTGGTTGCTGGTGAAGCGGTAAGCGATGAGAAGACCAGCGCCAGAGATGAGGAAGTAGCGAGTGTCTAATGCAGTGGCTGCAACAAGCGGTGGTAACAAAACATTCTCGACCCTCTTCGGGCTGGCCTTGCGCTTGCTATGGCGCGACTGGCGGGGCGGAGAGATTCGTCTGTTGTTTATTGCTCTAGTTATGGCAGTAGCTTCAGTTACCGGCATAGCGCTTTTTACAGACCGATTGGAAAAGGCCCTGATACTCGAATCCGCAAACATTCTTGCAGCGGATAGAGTGCTGATCAGCCGTCAGCCTCCACCGGAAGCTATTCTAGACTACGCCGAATCTCTGGGCTTACGCACAGCGCGTGTTCTCTCATTCACTTCCATGGCGTTCTCCGAGTCCGGCAATATGCTAGTCGCAGCAAAAGCGGTGAGCTCTGACTACCCGCTGCGGGGTGAAGTGATCATCGCTGATGAACCTTTTATTCGCGGATTTCCAATTTTGAGTGGCCCGCCACCAGGCGAGGTGTGGTTAGAGTCTAGAGCGCTTTCTGCTCTAGGCATAGATGTGGGGGACTCTGTATTCGTTGGCGAGGCAGAATTGACTGTCAGCAAGATCATTATCGCCGAGCCGGATCGACAGCAGGCCGGTATGCTAGACAATGCAGGCCCGCGTCTTATGTTAAGCATGAATGATGTGGCGCAGACCAATGTAGTGCAGCTCGGCAGTCGAGTTGCTTATCGCGCCTTATTCGCAGGCGAAGAGCTAGAAACGCTCGAAGCGTTTTCCGAATGGATCTCCGAGGAATACCCGGGTGAATACCGAATTCGAGATGTGCGCGACGAGAGCGAAGAGATTAGTGACGCGCTGAACAAGGCCGAGAGTTTCCTTTTGCTAGGCTCATTGTTTGCAGTGCTTCTTGCTGGGGTGGCAATAGCACTGACCGCCAAGCGCTATGCTGAGCGTCACTATGACTATGTGGCGATTCTGAAAACCTTCGGCTGTACCTCAAACGAGATCGGCATAATTTATTTAGCCATACAATCGGTTCTGGTTTTCACTTCTATCGCTGTCGGCTGCATTCTTGGCTGGTTGGTACATCATGTGATTCTGCGTCTTTTGCAGGCAGTCATCACTGTAGATCTCCCTGCTGCAGGATTCGAACCATTCGTCATCGGTTCGCTAACCGCTGTGATATGTCTGCTCTCATTTGCATTGCCACCATTGCTGGCGCTGCGTGCTACGCCACCACTGCGTGTATTGCGTAAAGATCTCGATCAGCAGGAGTTTGGTGCCAGCGTGCCTTATATTTTTGGCATTCTAGGCACTATTTTTCTTGTGTATTGGTATAGCCAGTCTCTAGTACTTACGACGGTCTTGGTGACAGCGGTTGCGGCTATCGTGCTGTTCCTCTCGGTGCTCTCTTATATATTGCTTCGCTCCAGTGGATCGGTTGGCATGAAGGCAGGCAGTGCCTGGAAATTGGCCATGACAGCGGCGCGACGACGACGCAAACAGAATGTACTGCAGGTGATGGTATTCTCCGTGACAATCATGTCGCTGTTAATTCTGACCTTGTTGCGTACGGATTTAATCGATGACTGGCAGGGGCAGCTTCCCGAGAATACGCCAAACCATTTCATGATGAACATTACCGAATCCCAAATCGATGGGATCGAGAGCTTCTTCGCCAAGAACGGTGTCGAAAGCAATGCGTTCTATCCTCTAATCAGCGCTAGGGTCATTTCGGTAAATGGTGAGATACCCGAGCCCGAGGAAGAACTTGGTGCTGAGGAAGAGCGCAGTAGCATTACCGAGGGCGGTCAATCGGAGGAAGAAAGCAGCCGCTACGATCAAACACGTAGCGAACTCGATACTGCTACGGGAAATAGCGCAGAGTCCCAGGAACAGGAAGAAGGGCAGGTCCAAGGCCGGCTAGGCCGTCGCCAAGTCACCTGGGCCGATGAGTTGCCGCCGGATAATTTAGTTACCGATGGCGTCTGGTGGGGAGAGGCTGTCGATGCAGGGTATGTGTCTCTCGAAGATGATTATGCCGGCTGGCTGGATATTAAAATCGGCGATAGGGTTGAGTTCGAGATTAATCAGCAAACTATTTTTGCCGAAGTGAGTAGTTTTCGTAGCGTGCGCTGGGACAATATGCAGCCGAACTTTTTTATCATTTTTTCGCCAGGGACGATAAATCACTTGGGTGCAACGTTCTTATCGACGGCATTGATGGAGAGAGACCAAAAGATATTGCTCAATGACTTGGTTAGGCTTTTTCCTACGATGGTTGTTATAGAAATAGATGCATTGATTGAACAGGTACAGAACATTATCGCTCAGGTGACTTCAGCTATCGAATTGATCTCAGTGTTAGTGCTCGTGTGTGGCGCGCTTGTGTTGCTGGCCTGTGTTAACGCAACACTCGATGAGCGTTTTCATGAGAACGCGATACTGCGCACATTAGGTGCCGGGAAGAGACTTATTCTTACTAGTCTCTTGATAGAATTTGCGAGCATTGGTGCGTTAGCGGGTATCATCGCGACTGTCGGTGCGGAGGCAAGTCTCTATTATCTTCAGGAGGAGGTGTTTGAGCAGGAATTCAATATGCACTACTGGGTATGGGCAGCTGGGCCTCTATTAGGTATGGTGCTTATCGCTGGTTTAGGCATGAACTCTACTCGAGAGGTTGTGAGTACCAGCCCTCTCAATGTGCTACGCAGGGTCGTATAGCCCTACATTTGTGCCCTTAGCTGAATTGGGTGAAAACTTGAGTGCAGCCAGCGAAGAGTTATAATTGTCGGCAATGCACGCATCTGGAAATTGAGCCGTAATTAGTGGTTAGTCCTATGAATATCAGACGATTCACGCTTTATCAATTGGCAGCAGGCCTAGGATTTTTGCTTTCTTCGGCCGCTATCACAGCACAATCTCTCGCGGGGGTGACTGCCGAAGAATGCGTTCTAGGCGATTGCATCGAGGGCAGAGGCCGAATGGAACTCACCACCCAATGGGGTAAAGGTGAGTATTTCGGAATTTTCAGGGGTGGCGAGTTTCACGGAAAAGGCCGTCTCGAGATTCCTATCTCGTTCGTCGCTAAAGCTATCTATGACGGCAATTATGATATGGGCATTCGCTCCGGCCGCGGCACTTATTGGAATGGAAGCGGAAAGCTGTATATCGGTCATTGGCAAGAGGACAAACGCAATGGTCAGGGATCTTACTTTATCGGATTAGCCGAGTGGCGCGAGAACGAACATAGCGAGTTTTGGATGAAAGAGAATGTCGAAAACTATAGCGGTACATTTTTCGACGACTTCTATCACGGTGAGGGAACTTATCGCTGGCCGGGTGGACAGAAGTACGTTGGTAAATTCTTTGCCAATGAAAAGCATGGCCATGGAACCTATTACTACGTTACGGGTTCGCCGCGACAGCAACTTTGGGATTACGGAAATTTCATTCGATAGCCTCCGTAATATCGCAAGCCATTACATTTTAGTTTAGCCTTCGGGCTGGAAGCAACGCCTGGACTTTACTATGAATCTTGAATCACTGCGCCGCGAGTATTTGCATGGTGGCCTAAGTCTCGATGAACTTGCCGCAGATCCGCTTGATCAGTTTTCTATGTGGATGCAGCAAGCCATCGAGCTAGGGATTGGTGATCCTAATGCGATGACTATTGCTACTGTCTCGGCAGACGGCCAACCTAGTCAGCGCATCGTATTGCTCAAACACTTCGATGCTAGCGGCTTTGTTTTTTATACAAACTACGGCAGTCGTAAGGCAGATGAGCTAGATACAAACCCCAAGATTAGCCTGCATTTTCCTTGGCATACCATAGATCGACAGGTAAAGGTCTGTGGTGAGACGGTAAAAGTCAGTGCTGCAGAGTCGCTCAAGTACTTTGCGAGTCGTCCAAAAGAAAGTCAGATTGCTGCGATAGCCTCGCAGCAGAGCCGCGTTCTGACATCGCGATCATTTCTCTTGAATCAATTCGAGAGCTTGAAACAAAAGTTTAATAACGGCGAAATTCCACTTCCAGACTTCTGGGGAGGCTATCGGATCAAGCCAAAGGAGATCGAATTCTGGCAGGGTGGCGCGAATCGCTTACATGACCGTTTTCGTTATCTTCTGCAGGACGATACGAGTTGGTCCATCGATAGGCTAGCCCCTTAGCTTGTTTTCCATTTTCGTAGCTTCTTCTTTTCCAGCTGCTTCTTCAGCCTCGCATACTGTGGGATACCATTCTTGTACTTGGGGTAGTCCTCGCCTTGAATCAGTGGCGAAAGATACTCCCGCGCGGCATCAGTAATATGAAAGCCGTCACGGGAAATGAAGTTTCTCGGCATCATTTTTTCTACATTAGCGACTGCTGATAGTTTTGCCTCACCAATTTTCCAGCTATACCGTTTTCCTTTGCCGCGAACGATCGCTGGCATTACGGCGTTCTTTCCTGCCAGTGCGAACTCGACTGCTGCCTGGCCAACGGCATAGGCCTGATTCACATCGGTTGCAGAGGCGATATGTCTCGCCGCACGCTGGAGATAATCGGCAACAGCCCAATGGTATTTGTACCCCAGTTCATCCTTAATCATCTTTGCGACGAAGGGTGCGACACCGCCGAGTTGCACGTGTCCAAAAGCGTCCGCCCCGCCAGCATCTGCTAGAAACGATCCATCTTTGTTCTGAGCGCCCTCTGAAACCACGATGGCGCAGTAGCCGTATTTCTTGACACTGGATTTTATTTTGCGCAGGAACTTTTCTTTATCGAATGCGATCTCTGGGAAAAGGATTATGTGTGGCGCGTCGCCCTCCTGCTCTGTCGCTAAGCCGGCGGCACCTGCGATCCAGCCTGCATGTCGACCCATCACCTCCATGACGAAGACCTTCGTCGAAGAATCACACATGGACGCAACATCCAGTCCCGCTTCGCGGATAGAAACGGCGACGTATTTTGCCACAGATCCGAATCCCGGAGAATTGTCTGTTATAGGTAAATCGTTATCGACAGTCTTTGGTACTCCGATGCAGGTAATTGGATAGCCCTTCTCGAGGCTGAGCTGAGAAATCTTGTTGGCAGTGTCCTGTGAATCACCGCCACCGTTGTAGAGGAAATAACGAATATTGTGAGCGACAAACACCTCCATAAGGCGTTCGTATTCACGTTTGTTCTCGGCATAGGATTTCAGCTTGTAGCGGCAAGAGCCAAATGCGCCTGCAGGGGTTGAGCGAAGTGCAGCAATCGCCTGCTTAGATTCTTTGCTAGTATCGATGAGATTTTCTCTTAGGGCGCCTACGATGCCATTAAGCCCTGCATACACCTTTCCTATCTTGTCTTTGTTTTTTCGCGCGGTCTCGATAACGCCGCAGGCGCTAGCGTTGATAACGGAGGTGACCCCGCCCGACTGGGCGTAGAAAAGGTTAGCTTTGCTCATAGAGTGTGTTCGCTCGTTATATCCGATGGAGGTGCCAGTAGTTGCCGACGCAATGGGAAGAGGCAGTTTACAAGCTGTGAGATAGTACTTCAATTGCTTGCCAGCTCTCATAGATTGATGCAACATTCGAAGCCCGAATTGGAACAGGTGAAACTCGTGCGATTGATAATTGGAATGTCTGGAGCCAGCGGTGTTATCTATGGGATACGGCTGCTGCAAGTTTTGCAGCAAGAGTCGGACATAGAGACACATCTGATCATGTCGGATTCCGCTAAGCTAAACATCGCAGTGGAAACCGACTTCTCGTCCAAGGATGTGCAGGCGATGGCCGATCATGTGCATTCGAACAAAGATATAGGCGCCACGATTGCGAGCGGTTCATTTCGCTCAGACGGAATGATCATTGCTCCTTGCTCAATAAAGACACTATCAGCAGTCGCTAATTGTTATGCAGATTCTCTTCTCGTACGTGCTGCTGATGTGATGTTGAAAGAGCGTAGAAGATTGGTTTTGGTGCCGAGAGAAACGCCATTGCACACGGGGCACTGCGACATGCTCCTTCGTGCGAGTCAGAATGGCGCAATTCTGGCGCCTCCAATGCCGGCACACTATATAAAACCACAGTCGGTTGATGATCTTGTGGATCACCATGTAGGCCGAGTGCTAGACCTTTTTGACATAGATCCTGGTCTAGTTAAGCGCTGGCAGGGTACACAAGGCTAAGAATTCAAGCCCTAGAACTTAAGAGAACAAAATAATGCCCAAAAATTTATTCGATCTAACTGGCAAGGTGGCTCTAATTACCGGCGGTAACGGGGGCATCGGCCTGGGTTTTGCTGAAGGTGTTGCGAAGCAGGGTGCAGATGTTTGCATCTGGGGCAGAAATGCCCAGAAAAATAGTGCAGTTCTGGCACAGCTCGCTGAGTTCGGAACGAAGGTTCATCCTGTGTGCTGTGATGTGACGGATGAGGCTGCGGTAGAGAAAGCATTCGCTGAGACTCTAGAGGTATTCGGACGAGTTGACAGTTGTTTTGCCAATGCAGGGGTCGCCAAATCGGGTCGTTTCGAAGAATTCTCTACCGAAGATTGGCGTCATGTTATGGATGTGAATCTAGATGGCCTGTTCTACACGCTTCGCTGTGCTGCTAAGCATATGAAACAGCGTGCCGAAGCCGGTGATCCTGGTGGTCGTCTCATTGCGACCTCTTCTTTAGGTGCATTGATGGGCATGGCGAGGGTGGAAGCGTATGGCGCAAGTAAGGGAGCCGTAATCTCGATGATGCAGGGTTTGGCTGTTGAATACGCGCGTTGGGGAGTTACTGCCAACTCGATACTGCCGGGTCACATCGAAACCGCGATGACGACAGATAACTATGCTAATGAGAAATTTGCCAACGCAATTTTGCCACGGATTCCAGCGCGTCGTTGGGGCGATAGATCGGATTTTGAGGGAATTGCCGCCTATTTAATGAGCGATGCTAGTAGCTATCACACCGGGGATAGCCTGTTGATTGATGGCGGGTTTTTCCTTTATTAGATTTCGATAACCTGGGTTTGGGTTTAGGTTTAGGGATAGAGTTATAGCTAGTTATCCCTCAACCCCCTGAATTAACAATAAAAAACGATACTTCTCCTCGATTTGTGCTAAAGTCCCGACACGTTTAGACGGGGCTCGTCAGCGCTAACGCCTGTTTCAGCAATATTTAGACGGTGCATCATACTTAGATAAGGTCACGCTACTGCGCCAAAATCGCAGTCTGCAGACTCTTATTCAGCGAATCGATCTTCGATCCGACTCGAATAACAAGTCGCCGCCTCATTTCTGGCTACTCGCAGTCAAGTCGCGAGTAACTACGAACTAGCTATCGAATGCACATCCGTGCAATAGAACTCATTAAAACAGTTTAAAGTTCGGAAAATCATAACGAGAAGTCGCAGTGCTTCCTCCCTTTGTGGAGTAAGCAATACGTTTTCGTTTCGAACAAATAAAATGCTTCGGCATACTTACTAACTAAGAGAATTTGAATGACATTTAACACACTCGGACTATCCGACACACTGCTGCAAGCAGTAAAACAAACTGGCTATACATCGCCAACACCAATTCAAGAACGAGCTATCCCAGAGATTCTAGCTGGTCGTGATGTAATGGCTGCTGCACAGACTGGCACGGGAAAGACCGCCGGATTCACATTGCCCTTATTACAATTGATAAGCGGACGTCCCAATCGAACTAGAAATACCTTTCGCGCCTTGATCCTGACACCGACTCGAGAATTAGCGGCTCAAATTGAAGACAGCATTCAAACCTATGGTGCGCAAGAGAATCTTAGATATGGCGTAGTCTTCGGTGGGGTGAATATTAATCCGCAGAAGAAGACACTGAATCGTGGCCTCGACATCCTAGTTGCTACACCTGGTAGATTATTGGATTTGTATCAACAGAAATGCATCGACTTCCGGGATGTCGAAGTGCTGATTCTCGACGAAGCGGATCGAATGTTGGATATGGGTTTTATTCGCGATATCAAGAAAATAATGGCGCTACTTCCGAAACAGCGGCAGAACCTGATGTTCTCTGCGACATTCTCCGATGAAATTCGAGTCCTAGCGAAGACGATCTGCAACAAGCCAGTAGAGATTGATGTCGCTCCGAGGAATTCTACAGTCGAAGCTATTTCGCAGAAGATGTATTACGTAGACAAAGCTAGCAAGCCGAACCTGCTAATCGAAATGATGCTGGCGAGCAATGATCAAACATTGGTGTTTAGTCGCACAAAGCACGGTGCAAACAACCTAGCCAAAAAACTAATCAAAGAAAACATAAAAGCTGCAGCTATCCATGGCAACAAGTCACAGGCGCAGCGAACTAAAGCTCTCCATGACTTCAAGCAGGGTGGGGTGCAGGTCTTGGTAGCGACAGATATTGCAGCTCGCGGTATCGATATTGAGCAACTTGCGCGGGTGATTAACTTCGATCTTCCGCATGTGCCTGAAGATTATGTGCATCGCATAGGCCGAACTGGCAGAGCGGGAGCTACTGGATTGGCGATTTCTCTGGTCAGCGGTGAAGAGAGTAAGCAGCTGCGCGACATCGAGCGCCTAATAAAGTTTGCAGTTCCAAGGGGAGATAGCGAAGAGTACTCATTTGCCTTGGCGAATCCCGCTCCTGCTAGCAAGAATAGCGAGCCCAGCAGACGACCTGCTAACAATCAGCGACCTCGTCGTAGACAGGGCGCTGCTGGAAAGCCAGCCAACAAAGGTTCGTCTAACGGAAAATGGAAATCATCGCGATCGAAGGCAGCAGCGTAACTGCGATTGCCATTATGGTAGGGTATTCGCGATAGTGTCGCCTCACCAACAAATGGGGTAAAAATCTGAGCAAATCTGAGTGCATTTCGCGAGCTGTTTACAGACTGGTCTGCTACACGCTTTACTGATAGGCAGTCAATGACAGTGCTGCTTTGCTTACACAATAATATCCCTGTGTGAGGATGTCATGTTTACACAAGGTACAGGCTTCGACAGATACTCTAAATCTCTCTGCTGGATTGTTGCATCGACCTGGTTGGCACTTTCCGTCGGGTTTATTTCGAGGTTTTTGGATTCGGCTGAATCAAATGAGGACTATGGTTAAAGCCTCTCTTACTCTTTGCTGTTGATTTGGCGCTCTAGCTATTCGTAATGGCGAATAGCTACACCTTCTGGATATGTGGCGATCTAAAGCTATGCATCGCCGACTGCCGCGCAGTTATTTCTCAATTGCTCCTCGAATAATCTCTAGTGCGCTGGCAATCTTCTCGTCTCGCTCGATTTTTACTGCAACTAATAGGCTGTCGATATTTTCCTCTGCGTCATCGTTGCTCAATACACATTTCCGGCCTTTATTAAATACCAATGTTAAGTTGGCTATTCGTTCGATTTGAAACTTCTCCGCCATCAATTCGTCTGCTTTTATACGTTCCCGCAGGCTATTGAATTGGTCGCTTGGATTCGAGTTTAGTTTCATCCAGGAGCGCGCGCTTCTTAGCGGCTGCACAACCCCAGAGCGCCATTCGATCGAGAGTTTGATGATATTTTGCAATAACTCCTGATCTATCTTTCCGTAGGCGCTACCGTGCCAGAAACAGAATAGAATCAAGTTTACATCCAGCTGATAGGCATCCTGCAATTCGAGGCAGGCTGCGGCTACACCCTCTGCGTCGTAAAGCTCTAGGGAGAAGGTCCAGAATTTTTGGGGCTTGTTTGGCATTATTCAATTCAGTGGTGGCTTAGTACTCCTATGCTACCTAAGTTTTGTGCTATAAACAGCACTTTGATAATCCAGCCCAGCTGCGCGAGAATTTCAATGCACGTACATATTTTAGGCATATGCGGTACCTTTATGGGTAGCCTAGCCATAATTGCCAAACAACTCGGGCACCACGTTAGTGGTAGCGATGAGAATGTCTATCCGCCAATGAGTACGCAATTAGAAGAGATGGGTATCGATTTAATGGAGGGGTTTCGGCCAGAACACCTTTACCCAGAGCCAGATGTCGTGATAATTGGCAACGCGCTTTCCCGTGGGAATCCGGCTGTCGAGCACGTTTTGAACGAGGGAATGAATTACACGTCAGGCCCGCAGTGGCTGTCACAGTTTGTGCTTCATGATAGATGGGTGCTGGGAGTTGCGGGTACGCACGGCAAGACCAGCACTAGCGCCATGCTAACTTGGATACTTGAGAATGCGGGCATGAAGCCAGGTTATCTTATCGGTGGTGTCACTAATAACCTGCCGCGCTCGGCTGACATTGGTGACTCCGCATTTTTTGTCGTAGAAGCTGATGAGTACGATAGTGCCTTCTTCGATAAGCGTTCTAAGTTCGTTCACTATGCGCCCAGAACGGCTATCCTTAATAATCTTGAATTCGATCACGCAGATATATTCGACGACCTCGAAGCAATTCAGAGACAGTTTCATCACCTGATTAGAACGGTCCCAGGTAATGGGCTACTTATCGTCCCTCATGGCGAGGCCACCATCGAGATGGTTTTGCGAATGGGAAATTGGACATCGAAACAACGGTTTGGTGTCGCTGTGCCGGAGGAGGTGTGCAAGAAATTAGCTGCCAATGGCGGTGTGTTCTGGAATGCGAAACTCCTCAACGGGCAGGGTTCGGAATTCGAACTAACAAAATATGGTCAGAGTTCTTCTGGCGAAGTGATAAGCCGTACGCTCGTAAAATGGGATGTTACCGGTGTGCATAATGTTAAGAATGGCATAGCTGCCATCGCAGCGGCTCATCACGTAGGGATCGATGTCGCTATTGCTGTAGAGGGCTTGCAGACATACAAAGGTGTGAAGCGCCGAATGGAATTGCGTGGCGAAGTTGAGGGCGTAAAAGTCTATGACGACTTCGCTCATCATCCTACGGCGATCATGACCACTCTGCAGGGTATACACATGAAGCTGAAATCTGAGGCTGCAGAATCTCGACTGATCGCTGTAATCGAACCGCGTTCGAATACCATGAAACTTGGTGTTCATCAGCAGCAACTAGTGGAGGCCTGTCAGAAAGCAGATATGGTTATCTGGCAGAAGCCAGAGAAGTCGGGGCTTGATTTCAATGCGCTCGTCGCCAATAGTAAAGTGCCAGGATATGCGTTTTCTACTACGGACGAGATCGTCTCATTCATAGAGGAGAACTCTATCAAAGGTGACAACATAGTGGTGATGAGCAACGGCAGCTTTGATGGCATCCATGAGAAACTACTGCGCGTCTTGGATCGCAGCCCTGACGGGGCCTCTGGTTTTTGAGTGTTTCTATGACTAATTCCCAAGAGATACCACTATTCCCGTTACAATTGGTTATGTTCCCTGGCGGTAGATTGGATATGCAAATATTCGAGCGGCGCTACATCGATCTGGTTACGCAGTGCATGCGCACAGAGACAGGCTTTGGAATCTGTCTGCTGAAGAAAGGAATGGAAACTGTCCAAGCTGGAATACAGCAAACCATTCACTGCACGGGAACCTATGCGAATATCATCGATTGGGATCAACTGTCTAATGGACTGCTTGGAATAACAGTAGAAGGTAGCGCTAAATTCAATATGGAGGAATGCTGGCAGGCGGAGAGCGGAATATTGATGGCCAATGTTGTATTCTCTGAGAACGATAGCGTTGGGAAACAGACGATACCTGTCGACGATGACTTCACTCCATTGACGCAACTGTTACAAAACCTGGAGAGTCATCCCCTAGTCGAGCAGAAGAATCTGATAATCGACTATGACAACCTTTGGGATCTTGGATGGCGCCTCGCGGAATTGATTCCTGTAGAGAATGCGAAGAGGCAAGATCTGCTGGAGATGGATGATCCTTGGGAGCGAATCGAAAATATTGAACAACTCGTATCTGAGCTCGCAGACGAATCTTAGTTGTCGAAATTGCATTTTGATAAATCCTATGATGCCTCCTTAGAAAGGCTCTGATTATGCTGTCCGATCTTATTAATACCTCCAGCTGGACACACGAGCAATGGTTGGCTGCCTGCATTTTGGTGTTTGCAATCTTGTCCATCGTCGTCGTTTTGCGTCAACTACTGAAACTGTTTCGAATGACTAAGAAGACCAGTTATCAACCCAATCTGCGTCCACTAAGAAGACGACGAATCAACGCTAAAGCAGAATCAGGAGATGAAGATGAATAAGTACTCTTTACTCATTGTTCGCCGATTTGTATTACTTCTACTGTGCACTACCTTTGTCGCGCCCAGCTTCGCTATCATCATTCGTCACGATGTAGGGCCTGCGCGCTATGAAGTGAGAGAGAGTAGCTATCCATCGGTGTTTTTTTTGGAGGAGCAGGGAAATCGAAAAGTCTGCGCTGCTACAGTAATTCACCAGCAATGGGCATTAACCGCAGCGCATTGTGTGGAGCAAACACTGCTTGGTAATACGCTAGCCAATGGTCGCGACTTCGCTGTCTTAGTTGGCGGCCAGGATCGGGAGATAGATGCTGTCATTATTCATCCCGAATTTGATTTAGAAAATGCTGCTGATGTAGATCTTGCTCTACTGCGATTCAAGCAGGCTTCGACAACGCCGCGGGCAATGCCACTGCATTTGCAGGAATTGGCCCCTGACTCGATCGTAACTCTGCTCGGGTGGGGCTACTTCGGCTTGGGAACAACTGGCAGGCAATACAATGATGGCAGTCTTCGTCTTGCTAGGAATCGGATCACAGATGTTGATCGTCGATTCAAGATACGATTCGATGATCCACGGGATCGTGCGAGCCAAGCGTTGCCTCTAGAGGGGGTGCCTAGCTTGGGTGATAGCGGTGGCCCTGCGTTACTCGAGAACGAGGACGGCTTATTTCTAATTGGCATAACAGTTGGCGAGGTCACCGTAAATGGGTTTTCGGAGGAAACGCAGGGAGAATACGGAGCTATTGCAATATACGAAATCGTAGCTCTACAGTTAGACTGGATCGAAACTGTCATCGGTAGCTCGGCGCCCTTCGATAGTTAGCTGGCCATTTTCTGTGCAAAGACCATATCAAAAGAAGACCGATACCAATTAGTCACTAAAAAACAGAGGCAGTAATGGTCAAGAAAATTCTAATCTCCATTGTTTCCCTTCTGCTGCTGGCAGGCAGCTGACTGTTCTTCTATCTTGATTCCATCGCGAATAGTGGGATAGAAGTAGTAGGCTCAAGCGTGTTGGGAACGGCGGTAACAGTGAACAACGTTTCACTATCACCACTAAGCGGGTAGGGCAGCATCTCTTGCCCGCGCGTTGAGAATCCCGAGGGCTTCGAATCGCAATATGCTTTTGAATAGGATTCGGTTTTGGTAAGCATCGATATGAATTCAGTATTCACGGATGCGGCGGAGATCGAATCGATCGTCATCATGCAGCCTATAATCACCTATGAGACAAAGATAACTAGCGACAATATCTGCTTCTTCTTAATAACCTTGACGAAGGAGATGCTGCATCAAGCGACCCTGAATCGGCAGAAGGTTACGGGCAACAGATTATCATTCGCGAGTTTCGAGTGGTAGATTCGCAGCTGAACTTCGTGTCCGTTCTAGTAAGCGCACCGATAACGCTTGCCGACATCGAGATTCGAGATATTGGAGCCGAAAGCGCTACCGCCAGTGCGGCGAATGCCGTTCGCGTTGTCTTGTAGGAATGGGTTTCTTCTATCTTAAGTGCCGACCTTCCCGGTCTCGACGGATTAAGAGAGCCTTTAGAGGCTCAAATATAGAATGGCGTACAAAGGTCGAAGAGGCGGTTGAGGATTTAGGGGGGCAGACTCCGTAATATTCTAAACCAATCATCAAGCCAGTTACGGCGTCGAAGAGATACTAATCGACATCCGTAGCTGAACAATTATTTTTTCTACCCGGTAATAGTCGATCGCTTCTGCCACTAACTCTATAAGCTATCAGCCCGACCCATTCTCTGACTGCGATTTTTAGCACCGATAAATTGGCGCTGAAAGAGAAATTTACCCGGAACAAGTTTCCCTTCTGTGAATAGTGATCTACAGGGTAGGGCTGCACTATCCACTGCTCTTGACAAAACACACCGATCGATCGCGGCATATGAAATGCTGATGTGATCAATAGCCAATTTTCGTTGTTTCCCGGCGTGATCAGTTCTTTGCTGTTTCTCGCATTCTCAGAGGTGTTACGAGACTCGCTCTCAAAGATGATTGCTCGTTCGGCAAGGCCCACCTGATCGAGTAAGATTTGCGCCATCTCAGCCTCCTTGAATTCCTGCTCGGTGACGGCACCACTGCCGCCAGTGAAAACCAGTTGGGCATTAGGATAAATCCGAGCAAGATAGAGAAAATTGGTTATTCGGTCTGCTCCACCGCCAAGCTCAGGCTGTTGCCAGATGTTAGACATTAGTGGTGAGATAGCGCCTCCGAGAACGATTATGCCATCCACCTCACTTGGCAGCGCTGCATTCGTCGCGAAGCGATTTTCTAGCGGCGCAATCAGCCATTCTCCAACCGGAAAGAAGCCAATTAGCGCCAGCAGCAGAGCACAACTTGCGAGTAAGGATCTCGAAACTCTCTGCCATTTCAGGGTGGCGGCGATCCAGGCGGACACGCCGAGAATGACGATCAGGCTGTCGGGCGAAATCAGCGCCCAAATAACCTTCGAGGCCAGAAAGAATAATGTGTCCATAGAGGCTTTAGCCAATCGCTCAAGGGTGTGAGAAGCATTGAATGCTAACTCAAAAAAGAGGGAAGCACATCGCTATTTTTAAGGCTTATAGCAGCGAATTTGCTACTATCCGCTAACTGAATTAAAACTAACTATTAGGAGTTCGCAATGACGATCCAAGTCGGAGACAAGGTTCCATCAGTAAATTTCAAGCATATGACTGCAGATGGACCAGCAGATATAAGCAGTGACGAAGTATTCTCGGGCAAGAAGGTTGTGTTCTTTGCCGTACCTGGTGCATTCACGCCGGGTTGTTCTCTAACTCACCTACCCGGTTTTGTAGTGAGTGCCGACGCTCTCAAGGCTAAAGGCGCGGATACCATCGCCTGTATGTCAGTGAACGATGCCTTCGTCATGGGTGCCTGGGGTCAGAATCAAAATGCCGAAGAGATACTGATGCTGGCGGATGGTAATGGCGACTTTACCAGCGCTATTGGTCTTGAGCTCGATGCCAGTGGTTTTGGTATGGGTAAGCGCGCTCAGCGCTTCGGTATGATCGTTGAAGACGGTATCCTCACTTATCTAGGAGTCGAGGCCCCCGGCGAGATCAAGGTGAGCTCGGCCGAAACAATGCTCGAGCAACTTTAGGAAGACTGGCATTTTGTATGCAGGTATTTGAGAGAGGCCTCGCAATTAATTCGTGCGGTGACAACCTTAAATACCTGTTTGGGTTTTCTGTCCCAGTATCCGCTTTTCTAATTTTTTCGAGAACACAATTAGGCTACAAGACCAACTAAAATACTTCATCAAAAACGGACAGGATTAACGGTAGACTAACAACATCTAATAAGGACGCCTCATGACAACTGCCATTCAACAAGTCGAAATTACCCCTATTCGAAGTAAAATAGGGCTGTGGCTAGGGCCGCTGGTATTCGTTCTGGTGTTGCTGTTCGTCGATCTTGATCCCAACAATCCTCTCGTGACTCGTATGGCCGCGGTGATATTGCTAATGGCGATATGGTGGATCACTGAGGCAATACCACTCTCCGCTACGGCACTACTTCCCATTGTTCTATTCCCACTCCTTGGCATCATGCGCGGTCGTCTAGTGCCTGCAGCGAATCAGATCGACTTCGAAACTGTTAGTATGCGCAACGGCTTAAGCCCTTCCGATCTGGATATCGTTTTTCCGAATGTGGCCGGCCAGTATATGGATTGGATTATCCTGCTGTTTCTCGGCGGTTTTATCATTGCTACGGCGGTCGAAAAGTGGAACCTGCACAAACGTATCGCCTTGAATATCTTGCGCGTTATTGGCGGTCAGCCTCATCGACTCGTTCTAGGATTCATGCTTGCCACCGGCTTTCTTTCCATGTGGCTGTCGAATACCTCAACCGCATTGATGATGATGCCTATGGGAATGTCACTTATTCTTTTGTATGAAGAGTTAAATTGTGAGGCGGCAGCTAAAGGCGTCATCATAGATAAGCGAGCCGAAAATTTTCCACTCACAATACTATTAGGTATAGCCTACTCCGCTTCCATCGGCGGATTCGCGACACTGATCGGCACGCCGCCCAACGGCGTTCTGGTAACCCAGTTGCCACAGTTGTTTCCTTTGGCGCCTGAAATCACCTTTGCGTCCTGGATGATATTTGCCTTGCCGATGAGTGCAACCTATATGTTGATAGCCTGGTTTGTTCTCACTCGATTTGTCTTCCCTCTGCCGGCTACGACGCCCTTTAGCGGGCGTGATTTTATCCGTAATGAAATTGAAAAACTCGGAGTGATGTCCCCTGAAGAAAAACGAGTAACGTTCGTGTTCGTCAGTGCAGCCTTATTGTGGATGACGAGGAAGGAGCGTTTATTCGGGGCCGATGTTGATATTTATGGATGGAGCCACTACTTAGATTCGTTCCTTGCACTTGTAGGTTCCGACCCAGTTGGCTATATGATCGATGACGGCACCGTTTCTATCGCAATGGCATTGTTGTTGTTCATCATTCCTGCCAGCAAGCAGGTGGGTGGTCGTCTCATGGATTGGGAAGATGCTAAAAAAGTGCCGTGGGGCATTTTGTTACTATTCGGTGGTGGTTTAGCGCTTGCGAAAGGCTTCACAACATCGGGCCTAGGCGTCTATATTGCAGGACAGTTGCAGTCGCTTCTTGGTGACGCGAGTCCTCTGGTTATTGTAATGAGCACAGTGGGCTTTATCACTGGACTCACGGAAGTAACCTCTAACACGGCGACAATTTCGCTGTCTCTGCCGATCATGGCCAGTCTGTCTCAGGCCATCGGAGTGCATCCGTTACTACTGCTGATTCCAACGACTTTGGCTGCCTCTTGCGCCTTCATGCTGCCTGTATCCACGCCGCCGAATGCAATCGTCTACGGTTCTGGCAGGGTGCCCATAATGAAGATGGTGGTGGCCGGCATTTGGCTGGATATTCTTTCAGTGTTTCTAATTACCATCTTTGTCTACACAGTGGGCCATTTAACATTCGGTGTATTAGGCGCTTTTCCTGACTGGGCTATCCCATAAGTTACTAATTATTGATCATTAATAGCTTTAAAGTCTTAAAAATAAGCTGGAAGTGATATTGGCTATCGTTCTGGTCAGCTCACCTGTCTCATAATGTTAGACCTAGATCATTTTAAAGCCGTCAATGACGCCTATGGCCATGAAGCTGACAACTTTGTACTTGGCCACATATCCAGTCTAATTAAGAAGTCTGTTCGGAGACTGGATATTCCTGGTCGCTATGAGGGCGAGGAATTTACTATTATTCTTCCCAATACGACTCTGAGGCAGGGAATTCGCTTGCAAATCGCTCGCTTATATCGAGAACCCATTGGCCAGGACCAGTGATGCGTTGTTAGGGATTGAGGCTAGCCTTGGAGTTGAAGTCTACGTGAAGGGCGATGAGTTAATAGAAAAAGAATACGTAGAGAAGGTCGCAATAAAGCCTGTCACTCTACCTTTGAAGCTGAGGATAAAGACGGTTCAGTTACGAAGAAGCTTCATGCAGAAAGCACTAGCCCCAGCGTAAGCCAAGTTCTTAGTCTTACATCCAATCTTTTTTATTTTTTTGAATTTTGAACCATCTGCGCAAGATGGTAGAGGATTGCTGCAGTGGCACCCCAAATCCTAAACCGTTCAAACTGCAGCTCGAGAACTTTTCTTGACTGATTGTCATAGGTCATGAATGTGGACTTGTAGGAGTCTGGATTTATCAGTAAGGAGAGAGGTGCATGAAAAATCTCTGCGACCTCGATAGGACAAGGTACATATTCTAAATCCGGCTCTATGAGCCCAACGATGGGTGTGATTTGAAAGCCTGAGGGAAGTGCCATGTCACCCAAGCGGCCTATGACCTCAACATCGTCCTGGGCGAGACCAATCTCTTCCTCGCTCTCTCTCAGCGCTGTAGCAACCACATCCGAATCGATTGCCTCTTCGGAGCCTCCTGGCAGGCTTATCTGGCCCGGGTGGCTATTTAGGTTTTCTGAGCGGACGGTGAGCACTATCTCGCTATTCTTGCCCGGCTTGTGTCGCGTTATAGGAATTAGTACCGAGGCTTTACGCAGAGGGCTAGGGCGCAGGCTCATCATCTTATTAACCGAGTTATCAGGATGAAAAATTGGGTCTGGATTATCGTTCTTGTTCTGAGAAAAATAAGCAAGCAGCTCATCGAATGCTCGCTCTGAATTGCTGTCATCTGCGTTGTTCATTGTGGTAACCCCATCGCCTCTTCGGATGCTATTGGCAGAAATAAAAATGCCGACATAGCGTCGGCATTTTTATCAGCGTTTTGGAAACTATTTATATTTCCAAGTAACTCCAAAAAATGCTCTTACAGGTTCACCCGGGAAATAGCGATCGCCATTGAACGTTGTCCAGTCTGCACGCTCAGCGTATTCCTCATCGGTTGCGTTAAGCACATTCAGATGGAAGGTCAGATCATCATTGAACGCATACTGTGTACGCCAGTTCAATATGTCATGCCCTTCGTAGCTCGCTGTGTTCTCGGGATTCGTGTAGTAGTCACCCATGTTAACCAGTTCGAGCTCGGTCGTGACTGAGCTGATTGGTCTCCATTGCAGGCGTAAATTACCGAACGTATTCGGCGCGGCATCCACGTCGTTCCCATTGATGTCAACTCCTCCGGATAGCTGCGAATTTTCGTAGGTATGCTTGGCTAGGTTAAAGACACCCTGAACAGAAAGTGTGTCTGTAATATCCAGCCCCATGGCAAACTCTATACCTCGATGAGAGGTATGACTGTCATTGAGATTCTCTCTAGCGCTGTTGGTGAAGATCTCATTCTCCTTGTCCATGAAGTACCAGGAAGCGGAATAGTTCCAGTTTTCACCGGCGCCTTTAAAGGCTATTTCATAGCTGTCTAGCTCCACAGAATCTAAGTCTGCGACCGTCTGTGAGTTCTGTAGGCGATACAGCTCAGTAGCCTGTGGTGCGCGGAAGCCTCGCTGGACTCTCAACTGCAGGTCGTGGTTGTCATTAAGCGCATAGCTCAGACCTAACTTTGGGGAGACGTTGGTAAAACTGTCATCTCTGTCAGCAGGGCGGTTGTAGCGACAACCGAAGCGGCATGCCACGCCGAACTCGTTGGTGCGACCGTCGATCATGTTGTTGTTATAGATATACTCCATTTTCTCTAGACGCAGACCCAAAGAGATATCCCAGCCGTTGCCGAAGTCCTGCTCGTAGTTGACGAAGCCAGCATATTGGCGAATGTCTATATCGAAGTCGTAGTGCTTACCCTGAGGAATGGAGTTGCGCAGGAAGAATGATCCTGACGTTGGGTTTGGCTGAAACTGCTTTAGCGAGCCGTCGGTATCTTCGATATCGAAGCCAATCGCAAGATTGGCGCCGTTATCAAGATCTTTGTACGCAGCAAATTGAAAGCCAATGCTGCGGTGCTCGGTGTCTTCTATAGGCTGTCCAGGCAGGAAATGCTGCATGAATGTCATATTCACTTCGCGGAGGTAAGGAGTCATCACTATTTCCCAATCTGCAACCTGTTGAGTGATTGTTGTCCAGGCGCGGCCATTCACACTATCGCGAAAGGCTTCAGGGTTTGGGTTAGTATCACGCACACTGCCTTCGAATGCGTCGGTGCCATTTATATATCCTGCAGTTTCTTGGTTCAGGTTTATCATTGTAAACCCGCCGTCGAGATTGGCGCCATTCTGCATGGTGTAGTTGTAAAGCCAGGAGACCTTCTGCTGGTCTACGCCACTGTCATCGCGGTAACCTTCTTCGCTAGTTCCATTGACCAGTAATAGCTGCTTGAAATTACCATAATCATGGCCGAATGAGCCTCTGAGTCGCTGCGAACCGCGTGGTCCCTGCTCAAGCCTGATTTCGCCGGCATCGCCTGCTTTTGGTAGCACTACATTTATCAAACCGTGAACGGCATTCGAACCCCAGAATGCACTGCCCGGCCCGCGCACAACTTCAACGCTGGATGCATTTTCAGAATGCGTATCGAACATCTCGTTGACGTTGCAGAATCCGCTAGAGCGAACAGGTATGCCATTTTCCGCGACTAAAAAGGAACCGCAGGCGCCTGCGCCGGTAAGCACAGGTGAGCGAATCGCTAGGAGGCTCTCTTGCCCGTTATTACGATGAATACTCACGCCAGGAAGCCGGTTCAATGCTTCCTGCAAATGAGTGAGCTTGATTAAATCCAATTCCTGCTCGCCGATCACAGAAACCGCTGCATTAACGTCAGCTAGGCCCGCAGATTTTCTGAGGGTGGAAGTAACCTGAATTTCTTCTATGGCTTGTTGGCCATTTTGAGCAAGCGTAGGCACTGCTGCTAGGGCAGTCGCAGCGGCTATGCTGGTAACTAATAACTTACGAATCATTTTAAATCTCCGAATTTCTAACCCTCTCTTTTCAACATGTTGCGCTCTGTGGCGACCCATTCAAGTTAAAAAAATTAGGTTTACTGTCCTTTGTTTTAAATTATGACCAACTTGAGGATTAAGCCCTCAGCGGCTAGTAAACTAGCTTCGATATCGGTCCTTCATGCGGCGGTTAGATTAAAAGCGTGACAATATAACACAGCTTATCGACCTATTCCTCCGTCTTTACACCCCTTAGGTTTACCACGTACACTGACTCTCGGATTTCGAGGCAAGCCGCGTGATATATGCTGTAGGGGGGAAATTTCAGGCGTGGTTTGGCGGGGAGAAAGGCAGCAATGAAGACAAGAATTACAGAATTACTAGGTATCGAGCATCCTATCGTACAGGGAGGCATGCAGTGGGTTGGGTTAGCCGAACTCGCATCGGCCGTATCTAACGCTGGGGGGCTGGGCATCATAACTGCGCTCACGCAGCCCACGCCCGGAGATCTTCTCAAGGAGATTGAGCGCTGCCAGTCGATGACTGACGAGCCATTCGGGGTCAATCTGACCATCCTGCCGACCATCAAACCAGTCCCCTATGATGAATATGCTCAGGCAATCGTCGACTCTGGGGTAAAGATTGTCGAGACAGCGGGTCGCAACCCCCAGCCCTACCTGCCTATGTTTAAAGAGGCGGGTATCAAGGTTATTCACAAGTGCACCTCGATACGTCATTCATTGAAGGCCGAGAAGATTGGCTGTGATGCAGTGAGCGTAGATGGCTTCGAGTGTGCCGGCCATCCCGGTGAAGATGACGTCACTAATATGATTCTTCTTCCACTCGCAGCAAAAAGATTGAAGATACCTTTTCTCGCCTCAGGTGGTTTAGGGGATGGCAGAGGCCTAGCTGCCGCGCTAGCGATGGGTGCCGACGGCATCAATATGGGTACACGCTTCATGGTGACGAAGGAAGCGCCCATACATGACAATGTAAAACAGAAGATGATCGAAGCAACGGAACTGGATACGGAGCTCATCTATCGCTCTTTTAGAAACACGGCGCGTGTTTTCAAGAACAGCGTTGCGGAACAAGTTGTGGAAATTGAGTCTCGCCCTGGTGAAACAAAATTTGAAGACATCCAACCTCTAGTACAGGGCGTGAAGGGCAGAGAGCTGTTCGTTGGTGGTGACTTGGACAAAGGTATTTGGTCGGCAGGAATGATTGTTGGATTGATCGATGACAATCCAAGCTGTGAAGAGTTGGTCGGAAGAATCGTGGCAGAGGCGGAAGATATCCTTTCTAATCGTCTTAGAGAAATGATTTCTGCGTAGTTCGCTGTAGACAAAAATTTCTAAAATATCTGTGTTAGGAAAAATCTAAACTAAGAAGGAAGCCAGAAGAATATGCAAATTAAAGATAAGGTTATCGTAGTTACTGGCGGGGCAAGTGGCATAGGAAAATCGCTATGTGAAAGATTTGCTAGGGAAGGCGCGAAGGCTATTGTAGTGTCAGATATTAATCAGGACGGTATCGATGCAACGGTCGCGAATATTTCTGCGAGCACGCAGGCTCTAGGGGTCAAGACAGACGTTGGTGACGAAGAAGACGTTAATGCCTTGGTGAGCGAGGCGCTTGAAAAATTCGGCCAGATCGATTTATTTTGTTCTAATGCAGGAATATTTACGGCGGGCGGAGAGAATGTCAGCACTAACGCCTGGCAATCGATCTGGGATATCAACGTTATGTCCCATGTATTTGCGGCTCGCGCAGTTCTTCCAGGAATGCTTGAACGTGGCGAAGGCTATTTCTTAAACACTTCCTCCGCTGCGGGACTATTGAGTCAGGTTGGTTCAGCTCCTTACTCCGTCACGAAGCATGCCGCGATCGGATTCGCAGAATGGCTCTCGATCACCTATGGCAAGCGTGGAATCAAAGTATCGGTGCTTTGCCCTCAGGCAGTACGCACCGCGATGACGGCGGGCGGCGATGGCGGCGTTGCTGGCCTTGACGGCATGTTGGAACCCGACAAGTTAGCGGATACGGTAATGGAGACTTTAGAAAGCGAGCGCTTTCTCTGTCTTCCACACCCGGAAGTATTGACCTATATGCGCAGGAAGACAGACGACTACGACCGCTGGCTAGGGGGTATGCGCCGCCTGCAGGGTCAATTCGAGGAAGTTTATAAGAAGAGGGAAGATTCCCAGGACGATTAATATAGAAATCAGGAGGCTGAGGATGAAAAAGCTAACAACGTTGTTTATTTTTTGTTGCAGTTTGCTCCCCATGACGATGCAGGCTCAAGAACGCATAACATTGCAAGATGGCACAGTGTTGAATGTCTTTCTCGTTGCCCCGGAAAATGGAGCCAATCGGGCATCCCCTTTAGTTATCCTCATGGGCGGGGGGCCAGGAAACGCATCGATATCTCAAGATACTTCGCGCTGGCTGGGTAGCGGGTTTGCGCAGCGGGGCTGGATGGTTGCGGTGCCTATCTCACCAAACAATCGATCCTTTCGGGGTGGAGTAAACAACGCGCTTATCACCGACTTAATTACGCAGTTGCAGAAGCGACAGAATATCGCCCAAGGTAAGGTGCTTTTGGCGGGCGTATCCAACGGTGGCATGTCGGCATTGGAAATTGCGCGACGCAATCCACAGGACTATCTAGGTGTGGCAGCTGTTCCTGCCATATCGGGTGCTGATACAGACAATGAGGCTCTAAGAGATTTCCCTATTTATCTGCGCATCGGTGGCAATGATCAGTTAGATTGGGCGGATCGATTCGATGAGACTGTCGCTAGCCTCACGGAGGCAGGCGTTGTTCTGGATGCGGATGTTCTTGATGGGGCGCCGCATATGTTCAGAATGGAATGGGAGTCGTTGGGAGACTGGCTGCAAGAGATTCAAAAATAGCGGGTCGTTGCGATACAGAGTGTTTATTGCATTGGTTGAGCTAAATTCACATATTTTAAAGAAATACTATTAGACATAAGCAATTAATCTACGGAGAACAGAATGATAAATAGGGAAACAATTACATCAATGATATTTCTTGGCCTAGCTGCCTTCTCAGGCTCTGGCTTCGCGGCAGGCCCTTCAGCTACCGTTGAGGATATCTCTTGGATGACAGGTAATTGGGCGGGCAACCTTGGTCCCAATCAGCTAGAAGAGAATTGGATTATGGGAGAGGCGGGTTCAATTGCTGCGATGGTAAGAATGACCGGTGACGATGCGACCAGCATGTTTGAGATGATTACTATTGAAGAGGTAGATGGCTCTTTAGTTCTGCACATTCAGCAGTGGGATCCGGGCATGGTCGCTCGCACCGATGGTCCGCAGGAGATGGAATTGGTTGAGATCACAGAGAGCAGTGTGAAGTTCAAGGCAACATCAGAGGGTGGCATGTCAGCCTTAGGCTATAGCCATCCCGATGCAGACACTTTCATCATTCATGTCGAGAACCCTGGTCGTCCAGTGCTTGACATCCCATTGAAGTCTCGCAGTATTTGGAAGTAATTCTACGAGGCGTCTCGATAAGAGAGCGAATTTATTCGCTTGCAAAAAAGGGGCCCTAAGGCCTCTTTTTTATGCGCGTTTTTAACGCTTGCGGATTGTTAGACGATTAAGCCGCGTCGCTCTAAGCCTTCTGCGATAGCCTCCATTAATTCTCTATCGCGGCTCGCATCGAATTCAGGCGCGTTGTTCCAGTGGTAAAACCAGACCGGCTTTAGTTTCAACTCATCAGGTTCATCTTCGAATCGCGGGAAAATATGCGCGTGCAGCGCGGGCTCTATGTTGCCGAGCATTTCGTAGTTGATCCGAACCGCACTGGTGATTTCCAAAATAACATCGCCAACAACTGACATCTCGTAGAGAAATACCTTTCTCGCTTCAGGGTCCATCTCATTGAGGTGAGGTACTACAGGATCAGGTAGCAGCAGGCTATAGCCGCGCAGGAACTGGACATCTCCCAGAACTACCCAGCCCGAACTTAATCGGCAGATTGCCTTGGGGTACTTCCCAACCTGGCATTGTCTTACGCGCTCGTGAATTAGTGTGGGCATATTTGTACCGGCTACTAACAGCCTCCATCACCCCCAGATGTTGAGCCGGGTGCGGTAGTTGCTGCAGAGATGGCGCTATTAAAGCTGCTACCAATTTTTATCGTGAATGAGCCGATATTATCACTGTGAAAAACACCTGTGTGGCACAGTGGATGATAGCTCTGTCCCGTTTTCGCTTCCAGTGTGGCGAATATCTTCGTGAATTGTTCGGCCCAAGCTTTACAGCGGTAACTAGTTGCGGAATCAGATCGTGTCTGCGTTTCAGTTGAACATCGATGTCACTCCAGGCGGCTAACACCTGGTTTCTATCTTTAACTACAACGTTGTAGATCCAAATGACAACAACTAGCAGGATAAGGACCTCGATCGTCTATTCAGTATAGGTGTTTGTAAATCAAAAATGAATTCATGTCGCTTGGGTCGGGGAAAATAGCGTCTAGCTAGGGGGATGCGGACGAAGTGGTTGAGGGGGAGTCAAAGGGCTGGTGTAGTGGGGCTTTGCATGTGCGCAGCCCCAGTACTAATTAGCGGCTAGGAAATCTCTAGTAGTTCCACCCAGTTGCCATCTGGATCGGCAATGATTGCTATCGTGATGCCCTCGCGCACGACCTTGGCTGGTACCACTATCTTTGCTCCAGCAGCGGCAGCCTTTTCGACGCTCGCTTCTAGGTTGCCCACGGTAATGGTCCAGTAGCGATAACCAGCTGCTCCACGAATTCCACCCGGCGCTGCGTCGGCAGGCGCGGCGGGATCAAGTTCGATGACTTTGATCACGCTGTCGCCAACCTTGAAGCGGTTCATGGTGCCACCACCGGGCATCGGAATAGAACCTTCAAGCTCCAGACCCAGTGTCTCGCCATAGAACGTCATCATCGCGTCTATATCTTTCGTGATGATGCCTATATCGATTGCTGCTTTTTTAATATCAAGTGACATTGCGAATACCTCTTAGGCTGCGCCGAGCATGGCTTTGGTTTCTAAAAACTCTTCGAAGCCTTCCAGTCCCCACTCACGACCATTGCCAGATTTTTTATAGCCTCCGAAAGGAGAAGAAAAGTCGGGGCCAGCGCCATTGATGTGAACCATGCCGGTTCTAATCTGTCTCGCTATCTTCTCTGCGTGGGCAGGCTCGCCCGATACATAGCCAGAGAGGCCGTACTCTGTATCGTTCGCTATGCGGACGGCATCTTCGTCATCTTCATAGCCGAGGATGGTCAATACCGGCCCAAAAACTTCTTCTCTAGCGATTGTCATATCATTCGTGACATTGGCAAACACGGTAGGCTGGATAAAATAGCCCTTGTCGATGCCTTCTGGGCGACCTGAGCCGCCAACGATCAGCTCTGCTCCTTCCGCGATGCCCTTCTCTATTAAGGCGGTGATCTTATTGAACTGCAGTTCGCTAACAACGGGGCCAAGTCTTGTTTTCTCGTCAGATGGATCTCCAACACTTGCCTTTGCTGCCGCTACCTTGGCAATTTCAATAGCTTCTGCCATTTTAGCTTTGGGCACTAACATACGAGTCGGTGCATTACAGGACTGGCCGCTGTTCCCGAAACAGCCGATTACACCGCCGCTGACTGATTTTGACAGATCGGCATCGTCGAGAATGATGTTTGCAGACTTGCCGCCGAGTTCTTGCATTACGCGCTTGATGCCGTCAGCCGCAGCCTTGGCAACCTCTTGGCCTGCACGGGTTGAACCGGTGAATGAGACAACATCTATCTCAGGGTGGGAAGAGATTGCCGCGCCTACAGTCGGTCCATCACCATTTACTAGATTAAATACGCCAGCGGGCAAACCGGATTCCGCAATAATCTCAGCCAGGAGGTAGGCGCTGAGTGGCGCTATCTCACTGGGCTTCAATACGATCGTGCAACCTGCCGCAATTGCCGGTGCTACCTTGCAGGCGATTTGGTTTAGTGGCCAGTTCCAAGGAGTAATAAAGCCGCAGACACCGGCCGCTTCTTTAACGATCTTGGTGCTGCCGCGTACTTCTTCGAATTCGTAACTGTCTAGGATGCCTAGAATATTCGCAAAGTGTCCCATGCCGCTGCCTAGCTGGGCAGTCTTGGCAAGGCCCATTGGCGCGCCCATTTCATTCGAAATAGCCGTAGCAATCTCGTCGCCACGTGCTTTCATGCCCGCGATGATGTTGCTAATAACGGCTTTGCGTTCTTCGATGGTAGATTGTGACCAAGCGGGAAACGCAGCTCTCGCAGCCTTTGATGCAGCGTCAACGTCATCTGCAGTGCCCATGCTGATGGTCGCAAATGCTTCTTCTGTCGCCGGATTGATTACGTCCAGAGTTGAGCGCCCAGAGGGCTCTACCCATTCGCCGCTGATGAAGAATTTGTTATATGCCTTGGTCATTTTCTTACTCCTGTCTATTCGATTACACTTACGCCAATTCAGTTTTTTAATTTGGTCCTAGTATCGATCATAGTATTCGGCGTGCTGCCGATACGGGCAGATTAGTATACCTGATTTTCCGGGCTCCAAAAGAGCCAATCAAGCTACAACATCGTGCATAAGAAGGTCTAGATGTTTAACTCTCTAAAGCGTGCTATTGGTGGGCGTCTTGCTGCCTTTCTCAGTAAAGACTTGCCGGGTTACCAGAGGCTGGATACAGTTGCGATAGTCGATGTCGCGATGACTTTAGAGAAGGGCGACATCGTATTGGTGGACGGGAATACCCGTATCAGCACGGCAATCAAATACCTCACTCAGTCCACTTGGTCCCATGCCTGCCTCTATGTGGGCGAGAAGGGGACAGATAGCTCTCAGCTCAATCTCTTGGAAGCTAACCTGAAGAATGGCGTCCATCTAACCAGCTTGGATCACTATGCCAATTTTAATCTGCGTATCTGCCGGCCAGTAAATCTGAGCGATGAAGAAACAGGACAGTTGGTAGAATTCGCTAGGCAGCGAATTGGTCATCAGTATGATCTAAAAAATGTGGCCGATCTGATTCGCTACGTTATTCAAAAACCGGCAGTTCCGAATCGCTACCGTCGCTCGCTGTTAAGTCTAGGTAGTGGTGAGCCAACCAAGGCAATTTGTTCGACGCTGATTGCAGAGTCTTTTCAATCGATAGACTACCCGATTCTGCCGCGGCGCAATTCAAAGGGCGGGTTCAGTGGTGAGCGTGCCGCTCCTTTACAAGCCGCATTTCACTCACTTTACGCCGAGGGATTTCGATCTTTCTCCTTACTTCAGAATCGTCAAGCCAACGATCGAGAGTGGCTTTAATCACCACGACTTGGCTTGGGAAGCTAGCGGTGATGGGGCAGGGCTGCTGGATTTGACTTGACGGGCTAAATCACTCCTAACAGAACATCTACGGCAGTTTCAAACTGTGGGTCGCTGCGGCTGCTTTGGCTGAAGGGGAAAGCAATGGAGTCATTCGGCACCACTCCTTTTGATTCGAAGCGCCTGCCGTCGATTAAAATCTGATCTGCGGGCGAATAGCGAATAGTTTTTCCGTCGTTTGAGTAGCTTCCAATCTTGCCCGCGGTAATCTCGCCAAGCGTTGTTGTCCTTTCTGGTTTTGCCAGTCCATGCGCAAACAATTCTGCTCCGCCTCGAGTCTTTGAGTTGACTAAAACGACGATAGGCCGCGTAAATGTTCGCGTTGCACTTGCAGGGAAAATTTGTGTCAATTGCTGCATGCCGATTCGAAAAATCCGATACCTCAAATTTTCCACGACCATTTCGAACGAACAAATCCAAATGTTTAGAGCTTAGGAAGCCGTAAGAGTTTCGCAGATCAATTATCATGCCGTCGCTATCCCTGAACATTCGCATTGTGCGCTCTAGGGTGAACAGATCTGATGTGCTGCGCGAAAGCCCCCAGATTCGTATATAGCCAATTGTCTTGTTTCCCACGGAAAATTCTTGAACACTATTCAGAATAGCGGAACGATAACTGTCGTAAAGATTTTCAAAAACAGGACTGATCTCGACGGATGCAACTTCGCCTCGCCTTTCGAATTCCAACAGATGCACAGCGTTGGTGGGAGCGAAATCGCTGGGCTCGCTATTTTTGGCATTAAAGGAATAGACAGGGTGAAATGATTTTTCATCGGCGCGTAAAATTTTGTCTCCGCGTTCGATGCCGGCTTGATGTGCTGGATAGCCCTCCAATGAAGCGGTCACCAGAAAACCGTCATCTACAGGGTGAACCTCGATGCCAATGTGATTTAACGCAATGCGAGTTTTAACCGTCGGCGCTTGAAACGCCTGCACTAAGTAGTACTCAAGTGTATCAGGAGTGATAGCAGCGTTCTCGCTATTCTGCGCCGCAGCAAGCTGGGTCAGCAACACTGCCGCGCAGCACAGGATTGCACAATAGGTCCTAACTAGGTTTGAGTGGAAAGTTGAAGGCATTTCTATTCGGCGACTGCCATTGCTCGTTGGGCAGCGGGCCTTTGATAGTGTTGGTCACGCAGTGCAATATATTTGTCGGGCACGTTGAACTCGAAACGGATCGCCCAATTAAACGTATGTGCTAGAAGAAGGTCTGCGATGCAAAAGCTGTTACCGATTGCGTACTTGCTGTCCGTCTCTGGCAACAAATGGTCTAGCGTTCTCACCGCCTTATCGAATTCGAATTTGGCAGTATCGAACATCGCTGGAATTCTAACTTCTTCTGGCAGTGCAAACATGTGCTTGCCTTTGGACCAGAGTGGTTGTTCCAGTTCGGCCAAGATAAAATAGGTCAGCTCGTCTAGTCTTGCATAGGCTGGCGTACTTATTTTAGGCAGCAAGCCAGAATCAGGTGCATTTCGTGCGATGTAGTTCAATATCGCGAAGCTTTCGGTCAATACAAGATCAGCATCTACCAGAGTCGGTACTTTTCCCTGTACGTTCAGTTCCAGATAGCTGGGATGCTTCGCGCTATTACTCTCGCTGCTATTAGTGCGTAGGGTAGTGTTTATATATTCGTAATCAAGCCCGCTTTCTTCAAGAGCCCACAGAGCACGAAAGGATCGTGATTGGCCCATGCCGTAAAGTTTCATTGATTATTCCTCCTGCCTTCAAAAAATAAATGGCGTTGTCTTTTACGACAACACCATTTTATAGATATCACTGAATTGCAGAAGACTAGTCGTTAGCAAAGCAGTAGAAGTAGCCGGCGCCACCTGTTGCAACTAGGTCGGCTTGACCGCAACCTCTTGAACCATGCGCGTTGTTCCAAGAAGTTGGGTTCGCTCCACCACCAGTTCTATCGAAGTGACCAACCTGCGCGGAGCCTTCACCGTTGCTCGTCCAATTGTTGCATGTATGGTTCGCACCATCGTCTAAGAGGCGGCCGCTTAGAGATGAGCCGGTAAGGATGTCATGCTGATTGGGGCTGTCACCGCGACCGTTTACAGTGTCGCCATTCTCGGTAAGAGAGTTCGCCTTGCCTAGCTGCATGTAATCGCTATGCAGGTTGTTCAGAGTGCTAGCAACTTCAATTCCTTCGGCGTTGTACCAAGGGCCGAAGCCAATTCGCTCTCGCGCATTAACGCGCGGAGAGTTTGCAGTCTCATGAGAGCTTAAATAGGCAACCCATGTCTTGCCGCGCGACCCTGCTGCTGAGGCCAGTGTCGCACAATGCGCATCTGCTCCGGCAAGGCCACCAAGGTTTGCGCCGTCACCAGATCCCACGCTTGTAATGAAGAAGCTCATTTCATTTTCTTGTGAGTTGATCGTGCTAAACGTGGCTGCTGCCGAAATTGCTATAGCGGAAGCTAATATTAGTTTCTTGTTCATAGTTCTACTCCTTGATTGTAAGGTTTCTTATTCAATAGATTTAACTAGTTAATGTGCGCCAGAACTGCCCACTGCTGCGCCGGGCATAGCCATGGCGGTTAGCGTGCTTCCAGTCTGAAGGATCACGTATTGGTGTCCCTCGTGCGTCCAAGAGCTCATGCCGTAGCGGCTTGCCGCTGGCACTTCTACTCGACCTACCTCTTCGCCTGTTGCCTTGTCGATGGCAAACAGCTGCGGTGTTCCAGCGCCATCCACATCGGAATATAGCAGCAGATTCGCTGTGGCTACCATAGGCACGGCATTTCCCGTCCCTGTGTTGCCAATATCGATACCTTGCAACTGAGGTAGGTTAGCGATGCGCGCAGGCGTCTCACCCGTTGGAATCATCCAAAGATGCTCGCCTGTGTTCATGTCTATCGCCGTGATGCGGCTATAGGGTGGCTTCCAAAGAGGAATGCCTAACGGATGTCTCGGGGTTGGCCCGCCGCGACCCGCCGCATATTGCGACAACGTCGTGCCCGTTGGTGCATCGTAGTAGGTGTCTGCTTCTTCGCCAGATACTAGCGGTCGAGCAGAACAGCTCGAGCGTGACGTGACATATAAGATACCTGTTGTTGGGTCGGCCACAGATGGATGCGTAATATTCACTGCACCGGAAGGACAGATCATCGAAGAGATTTTACCCAGCGGATTGTCTCTATGCAGGGGTGGATTAAACAGTGGCCCTAACTGATATTCTGCTACTGCAGCAACCGCTTGTGCGTGAATCTCCGGCGTAAAGTCCACCAGCGTATCTACACTAAGCCCCTGCATATCAAATGGTGCTGGCTTTGTTGGAATCGGTTGTGTCGCAGCGAGTTGTTCTCCCGGGACGATCGAGGAAGGGAATGGCACTTCTTCAATAGGCCAGATAGGTTCGCCGGTTTCTCTGTTGAAGGTGTACACCAAACCTTGTTTCGTAGGCTGCGCCACGATTTTGGTAGGCCCTTGCTCGGTGTTCACGTCTAGCAGAATAGGCGCGGTCGGTAGATCGAAGTTCCAGATATCGTGATGCACGATCTGGAAGTGCCATGCTCGCTCGCCGGTTCTAGCGTTCAAGGCTATCAAGCTTGTGCCGTAGAGATTGTCTCCGGGGTGGTGTCCACCGTAGTAATCAATAGTCACGCCGTTGGTGGGTATGTAGATCAGGCCCAATTCGGGATCAGCTGAGATTGGTGCCCATGATGAGATGTCACCTGTGTATTGCCAGGCATCGTTTTCCCAGGTCTCGTGTCCGTATTCACCCGGCTGAGGAATCACATTGAACTTCCAAAGGAACTCGCCAGTGCGTGCATCGTAGCCCAGCATATCGCCAGGAACGTTCTCAATTCTTGATTGGTTGTAGCCCTGTTCGGCTGAATTGCCCACGATAACAACGTCATTCACGACTATTGGTGGTGACGAGGAGGTAATGTAGCCTCGCTCCAAAGGGATGCCTTTATAGGGATCATAAGGATGGCCCAGATCTGCAAGCAGATCGACTACACCTGTGTCAGGAAAGCCATCTATAGGCACTGGATTGCCGAAGCCTTCCAGTGGGGCGCCGGTTTCAGCATCGAGTGCTGTGAGGAAAAATCCCGGAGAGATAATGTAGATGATGTCTTTGCCATCGACCTGACCGAAGCCCACGCCCTTGCCGTAATCGGCACGCATCGAATACTGATAACGCTCGGTATCTGGCTCTCTGTAGGACCAGATTGTTTCGCCGGTCTTAGGATCAATTGCAACGACGTGGCGACGTGCGCCCGCTACCGTATACATTCGACCGTTAATATAGCTCGGTGTGGAGCGACCGCTCTGTGCTTGGAAGCTCGACCCGTCCCATTGCCACGCGACTTCTAGATCACTGAAATTCTCGGCGGTGATTTCTTCAGAAGGTGAGAATCGCGTATGAGCAAAGTCATTGCCCAGAGTAGTCCATTCGACGCTATCTTGCTGGGCGCTGGCTACAGCCGCTAGAGATGCCAGCAGTAAACTTGCTGAAGTATTTAATAATTGGCACATTCTTATCATTGTTTGATCCTCCTATTGGGGAAGCGATGCTTGCTAGTCTATTTTGCTAATTCGTTCAGAGAAGACAATTTTGTTTGGTAAAAGGTTAACGAAAGATAACAAATATACTCATTGAGAGTAGCGCAGCTTTTTTGTTTTGTCATGTGACATCGTGGCGATGGCGGGGGGAGTTGAGAAGATCTAAGGTGAAAGTGCAGGGATGCGCTTGGACAAGGCTGAACTGTGACGCTGCAAGTGCAAGGGATAGTGCTGCGGGGGCTATTCCTGCGCAGCGTAATCTACCTCGGTGGTGGAGATATAGACGATGGACTGACTAATCGCTTTTTCTCTGAGCGGGGCTAAGGCGAGCAGTTTGTCGTCACTTCTGTAGAGATCGAACGCCTCATGACTTGGGGACTTCAAGACATGAATCTCATCGACAGACTGCACGGCTTCAGAACCCGTTACATCGGGGCGGAAGGCTGAGTCTATTCGGCCGCCATGATTGCACCTGCCCGCCGTTCGAATTGGTCAAACGCAGCGGCGTCGCGACGGTAAGTAAGGCTACGTTAGTTATCATAAAAATTCTCTCTGAGCACAAATGAAGAAGTCTCCGCCCCTGCGGCTGAAAAGAGATTTGAGCGGAGACTCTCTTGATAGCCCTAAAATCTAAACCAATTCAGCCTAATATCGAAACTCCTTACCACTTGTACTGCAGGCGACCGAAGAAATTTACGCCCTGACCCAGCATGCGGCTGCCTACTGACACTTCGCTACCGATGACTCGGTTGAATCCCGTAAGGTGATCGCTGTAATCCTCATCGAAAAGATTTTCTGCGCCTGTCGTGATTGTCAGCTCGTCGCTTATCAACCAGGTGAGATACACATTGGTGAGCGCATAGCCGTGAGTCTTTACGAAAGAGTTGTTCGGGTTTAGAGAATCGAAGGTGTTGGTACGTGACAAGTCGTCCTGCTCCGCAACAAATACCTGCTCGATCGTCGCGTTGAATCTGTTGGCCTCGTAGAACAATGAAGCTCGCGCGCTGCTTGGTGCAGTACGGTAGATGTTGTCGCTGATGTCTTCTCGATCGCCATCTACCATGGATGCGATGCCTTCGACGCGCCAGTTAGAATTGATCCTTGTGCCGAAAGTCATATCTAACCCGCTAAATTCAGCCTTGGTATTGGTAAATATCAGCGGAGTTGGGTCGCCGTTTGCATTCGCGCTTACGCCGATTACGGCCATGTTCGTGGCCGCAACTCCTTGGATGTAGTCATCCACATTGCGGTGGAAGATTCTTGGGGAGAAATAGAAATCGCCTACTACCCAATCGAAACCTAATTCGATTTGCCGTGACTTCTCGGGGTCGAGTTCGGGGTTGCCCACATAGTTGTTGCCGTCACCGATGCCCGCGTTCGCCTCAAGCGGAATCCACAGATAGCGTTCCTGATAGATTGGCGAGCGCATCTTCTGAGCGAAGCCAAGCTCCACTACTAAATTGTCCGTTGCTTGATAGCGACCCTTCACTACCCAGTCTAGGTTGTTATCAGTCTGGCTGCGATCTGCCGCATTAAATCCTTCGCGAAGCAGGAAGACAGCGCGCGGCGGAGTGCCCATTGGCCACATCGCTGGGTTCATGTCGACAAGCCTGGCGGGGAAGGCGTCTACCGTTCCGGTGTTCATGTCTATATTCTCAGAACGAAAGCCTGCTTCCAGATAAGCGCGTTGGCCTACAAATGAAGACCACTGCCCAAATATCGCCAGGGTCTCAACATCGGATCCGTTGAAATTATTAACGAGGAAGGGCGCGAAATCAGGATCATAAACAGTGGCATCGTGCTCGGCATCTTTGCCTTCTATGCCGGCGAGCATTGTGCCGTTGCCAACTGCCCAATCAAACGTGATCTTAAATCCTGACTCTTCGCTTGCAGTTAACACCGCGCGATTATCATCGCCGACGAAAGGAGGAAGCGACAGATTAGAGAAATTCGGAGTAGGGCGAAGTAGAGAGTTGCTCATGCCGTGATCGATATCCGATCCGTAGACTTGAATAGAGAGCCCAATATTGCCAATTTCTGTGCGATAGCTCGCATTCCATACCTCGGTATCGAACCAATCGATATCCATTGGTAAACCGGGTGTGCCAGTGTCTTCCGTTTCCAGTCGATGCAGGTTCAATTCGAACTCATGTACGCCAGAGCGAAATCCATAACCAAAGCCGAATACATCTCTCTCGTACTGTGTGGCATCAACCGTACCCTCGGCAGACTCATAATCGTCGCCGTCATCGGCGCTGCCTACTATATAGATGCGCTGCGAATCTGAGCTAAGGCCAAAAACACCGGAGAGGCTGGTTCCGTCATCCACGCTAGATAAGGCAGTTTCAGTATCGCCGCTAAATTTCCAGCCATTGCCGGAATTATAGTCGGGACGCTTCCAGTACGCAGTCGCGGCACCGCCTATGCCGCCGCCGGTAGCAATAGAGGCGATACCTTGCTCAACCACCAATTTTTCCATGAGTCCCGCTGGGATGTGGTGCAGAGGAGGTGCCATCCAGTTTGGACCGCCACCGTGAATGAGCATGCCGTCGACACGAACATTCATGCGGGGGCCGAACATGCCGCGATACTGTATCTGCCCTGTAAGTGGTCCGTTGTTATTAGCCGCACCGCCAGGAACTTGGCTCATCAACTTGGCGGCATCGACGTTGGAGCCGGTGCGACTTGCAGTGAATTCGGTCTCAAGAAACTCCTGACGGCCTATAACCACAACTTCCTCGACCTGATTCTGGGCATAGACTGCTGTGCTTGTGGAAATGAAGAGTAGACTTAATGCGATTGATTGCTTGAATTGGTTCATTGAATTCGGTCGCTTAACTGCGAACCTCCTTGTTTCAGTTTAGAATTGGCTGCGTTTTGCGCTTTAAACAAAGGTGGGTAGCATACGAGTTGATCGGCTCCATTGGTATGTGGCAAATAGTCACATCAAATGTCGCAGCTAGTAGTAGCTAAGTATTGAAAGTCCATAAAAAAATGGCTTAGATAAAAACCCTGAGTTAGTGTTGGTTAGTTTCCGGCACGCTAACTGGCTCAGTATTGATTCAGATCAATCGAGTTATAAATGCTGAGAGTTAGCAAATTAGAGAAGGCTATGAAAACAGCAGGCAACAACTGGCTAATATCCTTTACCGAGAAGTCTTTAGGGATTTTGCTGTGTGCGGCATTCGCGTTGTTTTTGGTTTTCGAGTTTAGTGTTGGGGCTCAGGCTCAGGAACAGGTTGCAGATCGGGAGTTCGAGATCTTTAATACCCAAGAGGCGATAGATTCAGCTGAGGAAGATCTGCGCAATGAGCAAGAAAGAACGAGTGATGCAGAGTTTGCCAGAGAGTTAAATTTGCGCCAAGAGGCCATCTATGAAATGCAGGGTAGTCACGGGATTTACTCGCCTCAGCTTCAAGAGGCATATGGCGATCTAGCTGCACTGTATGTTGAAGTTGAAGACTTCGAATCGGCGATCAGGGTGTATACAGATGCGCTACAGATTAGTCGCATCAATACCGGACTCTATAGCGACGAACAATTACCTATCATTGCCTCTCTGATTAAGAGCAACAGCCAGCTGAGTAATTGGGAAGAAACCGACGACCTGCACGAGCTTCGCTACCACATTAGCAGTCGTTTCTATGAGCTAGGTGATCTTGCCTATCTCGAGGCGGCGGAGAATTATGGAGAATGGAAATTACGTCTATTGCAACAGAACCTGCTCGATCTCGGCTATCGCTCTTACTCGCGCAATGCCGAAGATCTTAGCGATTTCTATGAGCGACTCTTGGACAATCTTGAGATTCAAACAGACACTAGGCCTAAGAACCTGATTGGAATAATCACGGGTAAATCAGAGACTGACTTAGTTTTGGCGAGAGCGATTGCTAGTACCCCCTATACCAGCTTTGAAGGAACAGTCAGTCGCTACCTCAATCAACAGCGCTGTCGCAATGTGCGAAATGCTACGGGGCAAACCGTCAGGGAATGCGTCAACGTTCAAGTGGAAAATCCACGCTACCGCCAATCGCAGGCGGATGCGAAACAGATTGCTATGAATAGACGCGCCAGGGCGGTGCAGGAGTCCATCGATAGACTGAGGCAGATTTACGATCAGAGCTCCGATCTTGGCCGGGTGGGGCGTGCCGAGCTGGAGGCTCAGATCGCCGATCTGGAGACTCAGGCCTTCCAGTTACTTAGACAGTCTAGATCGCGTCGGCGATTTTAGGCATCGTTTAACTCTATGCGCTGGCACCTGCCATGTTTGTATACCCCATTGCGCTGCCCATTTGCATCCAGACGACTTCGGTTATAGTGTTAATAGTAGGTTTCAATCCAGTTTTACTGGAAAATTCCCGATACAAAGTGTTCAATGGGCCTGTCTCGTGGCGCTTCCGCGTTCGGGGCTTTGCTAAACAACCGGAGTAGATTATGTCTCAATTTGTTAATAGACTAACTCGGCTTACGCTAGCAGCACTTTTAGCTGCTGTCGCGCTGGGAAGTCAATTTGCTGCCGCATTGGAAGTTGGCGATAAAGCGCCTGATTTCACACTGCAGGCATCGGATGGCCAGACCTACAGCATGTCCCAGTTTCTGGGCGAGAAGCCTGTAGTGATTGCCTTCTTTCCTAAAGCCTTTACCGGCGGATGAACTATGCAATGCAAAGCGCTGCGTGACAGTGCTAGAGAAATTGAAAGTTTTGACGTTGCTTACTTTATGGCCAGTGTAGATACCCTAGAAGACAATACAGCTTTTGCTGAAGAGCATGCAGCTGGTTTTCCAATTCTTGCAGATCCTGAAAAGGAGATGACAAGTGAATACGGTGTATTGATGGGGGCTGGTTTCGCTAATCGTTGGACCTACTACATTGGTTCCGACGGTACTATCTTAAAAATAGATAAAGAGACCAAGCCAGCAACGGCAGGCAAGGATTTAACCCGCACGATGGAAGAGCTGGGCTTTCCTAAGGTATAAGTTCACGATCACAAATATGTGAATGAAAAAATGAAACCCGAGTGCCGTAAGGCATTCGGGTTTTTTTTGATCAATTATTGAGTTGATGAACATAAACCCTTGCAGCAACTGTGTTTGAATTGGGGCAATTGGTGGCTATAAGCTGACGCTGCTATCCACTGTGTTGTAGCCGGTCGGGGGCTGTGACAAAATGCGACGGAGTGTATCCCTCACTTGCACTATTTGCAGTACAACGCACATACGGAGTGTTTCATGTCAAAAATTGGCATCTGGGTAGTCGCGGCTATTGCCATTTTTACTTTATTGTATTTGGTTTATCTGGCGGCCACTTTTGAAGCGCCCACCGGTACCACAAGTGTAATGGTGCCAGCGACTGCTGTGCAGCCTGTTGCCGACCCTGCCCCAGTGATTGCAACGACTTTACCACAGACGCGTTTGCAGCCTCGAGAAGAGCCGCCAGCTGTCGCTGCTATACCGGTAATCGAAGTGGCGCCGGTAGAGGTTGCTGTGCCGGTTGTAGAAGAGCTACCCACCGAAATTGTCGAATTGCCTAGCCTGAATGACAGCGATGGTTTTGTTCTAGAAGGATTAGGGGCGCTGCAAAACGGTGCCGCGCTGATTAGTGCGCTGGGTGATGAACAACTCATTCGAAGTATCGTTGTTTTTGTCGACAATATTAGCCGCGGTGATTTTCCTCAGACTAGTTTACCGTACAAGAGGATAGGACAGGAAATGCCGGTTCGCAATATCGACGCGAATCTTTTTGTGATGGAAGCGAATGCTCACGAACGCTTTAATCAACTCATAGATACCTTTGTTGCAGTCGATACTGTTCAGGCGGTGATTCTCTATCGAACTCTTCAGCCTTTATTTCAGCAAGCCTATGCGGAGATCGGATCTAGAAATGTAAACTTCGATGACACCTTGCGCTCGGCGATTAACGCTGTGCTGCGTTCGTCAAATGTAGATGGTCCTTATCAGTTGGTTAAGCCTTCAGTTATGTTCCTTTATGCGGACACCAGCATCGAAAATATGGAAGAAGTGCAGAAGCAGTTGATTCGTATTGGCCCGGAAAACACCGAGAAACTAAAAGCTAAGTTGCGACAGTTTTTAGCGCAATTGTAGAAACCCAATTCGTGCTAGAACAATTATAGGTTAATTAATGCTACAGCTTCCATCCCCGCTCGTTGACGTCAATTGGTTGCATGACAATCTGCACGCTAACGAATTAATCGTTCTAGATGCATCAGTTCCTCCAGTCGTACCAGGTTATGAGTCTCTTAATAGCGAAGAGTGCTTCCTGGCAATTTCTGGGGCGCGGCGCTTCGATTACGATAAGAAGATATGCAAACAGGATTCTTCCCTGCCGCATATGATGCCGGGAGCAGATTTGTTTACCGAAGAGGTGCGTAAACTCGGTATAAATAGTGACAGTGTCATCGTGATCTATGATGACGTAGGGCTGTATTCCAGTCCGCGCGCCTGGTGGATGCTTCGTGCCATGGGACATGAGCAGGTTGCGGTTCTGGATGGGGGCTTACGCGCATGGATTGCTGCCGGCTTCGCCACCACCGATAGTTTGTCGCTTAACTTACCAGCCGGAAATTTTTCGGCCAACTACGATGAAAATTCATTCTGCGACTTCAGCATCGTACTCTCTTCGCTAGACGATTCGAGCTGCGCGATTCTCGATGCCCGGTCCAGCGGCAGATTCCACGGCACTGCCCCAGAGCCAAGAGCGGGCATACGCGGTGGCCATATGCCCAATGCGAGGAACTTACCCTTCCCCAATCTATTGAACGAGGGAACGATGAAGCCCGTGGTCGAGCTCCAAGAAATTTTCAGTGAATTCATCACAGACGAAGAACGGCTAATCACTAGCTGTGGCTCGGGGCTCACCGCCTGCATTCTCACCTTTGC
The DNA here is from genome assembly GCA_949372635.1 of uncultured Pseudomonadales bacterium. Taxonomy (GTDB): domain Bacteria; phylum Pseudomonadota; class Gammaproteobacteria; order Pseudomonadales; family Pseudohongiellaceae; genus UBA9145. Next base: position 161,025 of record CASIAB010000001.1, on the reverse strand, counting down.
GGCCTACCTTGCGGGTCACCGCAGTCACTCAGTCTACGATGGCTCGTGGATAGAGTGGGGAGCGCCTTCGAAACTACCCGTTGTGACCGATTGACAGCCTCTAAAGCTGCTCGCCTTGCGCCAGCTATTTTGTACAAGGGATCACATTTTCAATATAATCTTTGTCACTCTACTGCGCTGGATTTACGTTCCAGTCAGCTATAAGGATGATCATGAATAATGCCGCCGTTGGCGTAGTTGTCGCTGCTCTCTATCGTTTTGCTAAATTCCCAGATTATCAGTCCTTGCGCGAGCCCCTGCTTGAGATAATGCTTGCGCATGAGGTGCGGGGCACCTTGCTGCTCGCTGCCGAAGGGATAAATGGCACTATCGCTGGAAATAGGATCGGCATCGATGCGGTGCTTGCCTGGTTGGCGAAGGATCATAGGTTTGCAGGCATGCAGGCTAAAGAATCCTATGTGGATGAGAATCCTTTCTATCGGACCAAAGTTAAACTGAAGAAAGAGATAGTAACCATGGGTGTTGAGGATTTAGATCCGACCCATATAGTGGGTACTTATGTGGATGCCAAAGACTGGAATGCTCTGCTGGCAGATCCCGAAGTTTTCCTTCTTGATACGCGTAATCAGTACGAGGTCGAGATCGGCACATTCGAGAATGCCGTAAACCCGGAGACGGAATCCTTTCGAGAATTTCCCGAATACGTGAGGAGCAACCTCGACCCTAAAGTGCACAAGAAAGTCGCGATGTTTTGTACCGGTGGAATACGCTGCGAGAAATCTACGGCCTACCTCAAACAACATGGCTTCGAGGATGTGTTTCACCTAAAGGGCGGGATATTGAAATATCTGGAGGAACAACCCGAGGATGAAACTAAGTGGCAGGGAGAGTGTTTCGTGTTCGATAATCGCGTGACGGTGAACCACAAGTTGGAGAAGGGTAACTATGATCAATGCCATGCCTGCCGTCGACCTATCACCGAGGAAGATAAGGACAGCGAGTTCTATCAGAAGGGTGTGAGTTGCCATCACTGTTACAACAAGCATAGCAAGGAGCAGGTAAGGCGCTACGCGGAGCGTGAACGCCAGGTGCAACTCGCTGCGCAGCGCTCAGAGGTACACATAGGTGCCCCCATGGAATCAACGATAGAGCGGGGCAAGCAGGAAAAACTGTGTTTCAAGGAAGAGCAGAGGATGCGGGAGAAAGAAAGGCCAAAGAGTTGAAGCTTCGTCTTCGCGCAACATGGCTCCACTTCAGCTTTAGGGGTATAGTCTTTTGTTAATGCTGCGTGGCTCTAAGCTGGTGAGAGTCAGCTAGCTGAAAAATACCAAAAGGCGACTACTATGAATGTCGATGCAGTCAATAAAGCTCCCCGTATTTTTCCTATCATCCTTTTGCTCTTTGGCGTTCCCATGATATTAGGAGGCGCGCAGTTGATTATTCTGGGTGGCTCATTCTACTATCTTTTAGCTGGATTCTTGCTGACGGCCTGTGCTGGAAGATTGTGGAAGCAAGACAAAATTGCATCCATTATCTATGGCGCCCTCATGGTGTTCACTGTGTTGTGGTCACTGAATGAATCCGGCACCAATCACTGGGCCTTGCTGCCTAGAATACTACCTTTCGCTGTACTTGGATTATGGTTTCTAACTCCTTGGCTACGACGCTCCTTACATCAAGGTAACCCGCCTCCGCTGTTGGCTGCTAAATACCCGCTTTACGTAACCACAATAGCACTAGCTCTCATCGCCTATGTAGCCATAGACGGTGCCGGATATGAAGTTAATCCACTGTCTGAGCGCTCCGGTGTTAATACTGTAAACACGGCAACTGATTGGCCCAGCTATGGCAACACCTTGGGTGGTAGCAGGTACTCGCCGGTCGATCAGATAAATAGAGATAACGTTGACAGTTTAGAGATGGCTTGGACTTATCGAACTAATGCGGGTGGCTCCTTTAAGGCGACACCTTTGCAAGTAGGCGAGTTGCTGTATGCCTGCACTGGAGGAAACAGAGTCATCGCACTGAATGCCGATAGCGGAGAACTGCGTTGGCAGTTTGATCCGCTCATCGATCCTGAACATTTAGAATTTGCGCGTTATTTCACTACGGGTTGTCGTGGTGTTTCCTACTTCGAAGCGCCGGAAGACTATCAGGGTGAATGTCAGCAGAGAATACTAACAGCGACTACGGATGCTCGATTAATCGCAATCGATGCGCTAAGCGGGGCGCGCTGTTCTCAATTTGGTGAGCAGGGCGAGGTAGATCTAACAATTGGTATGGGTAACGATCCGAGAATATTTAATTTTCAAACCTCCCCGCCTGGAATCGTGCGTGGCAATGCTGTCGTTGGGGGTTGGGTTTTTGACAATCAGAGTGTAGGCGAGCCATCGGGTGTCGTCCGTGCATTCGACGCCCTCTCTGGAGAATTCGCTTGGGCCTGGGACATGGGCAGACCGGGTGTGAGCACCGAGCCCTTGAGGGGAGAGGTTTACACCCGAGGCACGCCGAATGTTTGGAGTTTGTTTAGCGTCGATGAAGAGCTAGGTCTGATATACGCGCCAACTGGTAATGAGACGCCGGACTATTTCGGTGGACAGCGCATGGAGTCCAGTGAACAGTACGCGAGCTCAGTAGTGGCTATCGATGGCGAAACGGGATCGGTGCGCTGGTCATACCAGACAACCCACCATGACTTATGGGACTATGATGTACCGTCACAGCCGGTATTGATAGATTTGCCCGGTGAGGATGGTGAGGAGATCCCGGCGGTTCTGGTGCCAACCAAGCGTGCCGAAGTCTTCGTGCTGAATAGGGTGACAGGCGAACCGATTTTCGATATCCAGGAGCTGCCTGTGCCTCAGGAGGGTGGAGTGCCTGAAGACTATGTTGCGGCAACCCAGCCTTTCGCGGTCGACCTTCCGAATTTCCGACCAGAGCTGTCAGAGGGAAAAATGTGGGGCGCTACGCCGCTAGATCAACTCTGGTGCCGTATCGAGTTTAAGAAGATGCGCTACGAGGGACACTTCACGGTACCCGGCGCCGATACGATCTTTCAATTCCCTGGCAATGCTGGCGGTCACAACTGGGGCTCGGTCAGTATCGATCAGGTGAACAACATCATGGTAGTCAATCCATTGATCTTGGGTAATCAGTTGACGCTGATTCCCAGAGGCGAATTGCCGGAAGGTCAGCAGGGCAACCAACTCGGCACGCCATATTCCCACAGAACAGTTCGTTTCATGTCGCCCCTAGGAGTTCCCTGTAACCAGCCGCCCTTTGGTGTTCTTGCAGCTATCGATCTCGAGACGAAGCAATTACTGTGGGAGCGACCTATTGGCACAGCGAAGGAGAGCGGACCGTTCGGGATAAAGACGCGACTGCCAATCGCCGTGGGTACTCCGCAGAGCGCAGGCACGATAACGACGGCGGGTGGTTTGATTTTTAGCGCGGGCACTTTCGACAATACAATTCGCGCTACAAACATAAGCGACGGAAAGGAGCTGTGGAGCGCTGATCTGCCTTTTACGGCGCATGCGACTCCCATGAGTTATCTGTCTCCAGCAGGAGAGCAGACCGTAGTAATTACCGTTCCGGTTTTTAATTCAACCAGTGGCTCGGGCTTTAGAGCGCTTCCCGCTGACGAAGAAGATCCAGAAGGTGGATACATCATCGCCTATCGCTTGCCACAGCAAGGAAGTGAAAATGAAGAGTAGTAGAAAAAGGTTATTAGTCTCGTCGTCTATGTTTGCGCTTTTATTTAGCGGCGGCCTGCTCGCTCAGGAATCCGAGCTCGCAGCACTTTCAAGCTGGGTGGCAATTGACGCGCCCACCGGCCATGAACACCTAGCTATCGAAAAGATTCAGATTGAATATACTGGCTGGGATCATGACTCTTACGGCAACTTATTTAAAGTGGTAGGTCGCGGAGAGCCGCAACGTGTAGTTGCCTGTGCGCTAGATTCTTATAGCTATGCAGTGAGTCAGATTACCGACGCGGGCTATCTTCGTCTGCATAGGATAGGAAGTGGGTCAAGTCACCCACTTTGGGATCAGGCCCATGAAGGTCAGCAGTTACGTATCCTGACGCGGAGCGGTCCTGTGGTTGGGGTGACGGCGGTAGCGAATGGGCATTTCGCTGCACAGCATAGAAACGAGACTGCGATCATTACCCAGAACGATCTCTGGTTGGACGTAGGTGCCGAGTCTGCCGCTGAGGTAGCCGACATGGGAATCGCTCTTTTAGATCCAGTTCTTCGCCATTTCCCGGCATGGTCTTATACGAACGAGGTAGCTGGGCCTAGAGCGGGAGCAAGAGTGGGCTGTGCAGCTTTACTTGCTGCCGCCGAGGCGGGTGTCAACGGCCGGTCCGGCAGTACTAAATACCTAATTAGCGTACAGCAGGTGTTCGGTTGGATTGGGCTAGGCGCGGGAGTCAGCAGTGATGCTACCCCAGACGAGATTATCGTGCTTGGAGTTGGATCGACTGACTTTGATAACCGAATCGTAGACGGTCTCGAGACACGAGCCGATGTCGTGTTGACCAGCAACGGCACAACAGAGATGCGACTCATCACGCCCGCTGTGGCAGACGCCGATGCGCTCATGGAACGAATGAGTCTCGCCAGCGCTAATCAATTATTAGACGCCATGGTAGCGGCTATCAACCCAGATGCGGTTAGGCCTTCTTGGCTGGCCGCACCTAAACAGGCAGCCGTGCTAAATAACGAACTTTCTCGCTGGGGGGCTAGCCAGAACACCGGACGCATGATGGAGATAGAGGGATTACTGGATCAGGTGGCCCAGAGGTCAGCGGTCCCCGGCCATGAAGGCCCGATCAGAAACGCCATCTATAACGCAATGCCAGAATGGGCCAAGGAAATAACGCAGACAGATGAGATGGGCAATATGTGGGTTGAGGTTGGTCCTGTCGGTCAGGCCACCGTATTCTTAGCTCATATGGACGAGGTAGGTTACGAAGTCGAGAGCATTGATAGAAGTGGAATGGTCAACCTGACCCGTTTGGGAGGTGTGGTCGAAACGGCATGGGAAGGTCAGCCGGCTCTGTTGCAACTAGATCCCTTTACTAACATTGAGTCGCAACCTCAGGCCCCCTCATTGCGTGGTGTTTTCAACACTCGCAGCAAGCCCCTGCAGAAACAGCCCGGCGCAGTGAGGGCCTGGTTTGGTATGAATAGAGTGCAATTGGAGGCTGCTGGTGTTAGGGAGGGGATGGGTGTTACCGGCTATAAAGAAGGACACAGGATGGGTGCCTTTCGTTACTCTTCGAGATCCTTAGACGATCGCGTAGGCACAACGTCTTTGTTGTTCGCGCTGCGGCAGATCGATCCTGATGCGCTGCAAAACAAAGTCGTCTTTACATGGACCGTTCGAGAAGAGGGTGGGCTGCGCGGAGCGGCGGCGATGGCCGAGAGGCTCGGTAGCAGAACTCGCCGTGTTTATAGCATCGACACCTTCGTCTCCTCAGACACCCCCTTAGAATCACCTCATTTTGCCTTCGTGCCACTCGGTTCTGGGCCGGTGTTGCGCTCGATTGAGAACGCGAGTATGGCCACTCCCTCTGAATTCGATCGCAATCGAGGAATCGCTGAGGCTGCTGGCATCGAAGCGCAGATCGGGCTCACACAGGGTAGTACAGACGGTACGACGTTCACTATTTATGGCGCACCAAATGCTGGTTTATCATGGCCTGGCAGGTACAGTCATTCTCCTGCTGAAATCGCAGACTTAAGAGACGTGGCTGAACTGATTGATCTGATACAAGCTATGGCCGAAGCCCCACAGGGTTTCTAGCAACAACATCCTATAAATCAGGACATATTGATGTGTGAAATAAAATTCCCATCGAGCCCCTATGGGGATTTTCTTGGCATAAAGATCGTAGAAGCTGCCGCGGGCAAGAGCGTCTGTCATCTAGAGTTAAACGATCATCACATGAATACCGGCGGTCGGGTGCACGGCGGTGTGTTGACCTCGCTGACCGATACAGCAGCGGGAGCCGCAGTTCGGTCCGTTCGCCCCGAGGGCAAATCATCAGCGACTACAGATCTGAGCATCTCCTTTATCCGGCCGCCACTGGGAAAGACTATTGAGGCTTATGCCGAAGTAGTTCATGCTGGGAAGCATCTATTTAGAACGGAGATTTCTGTTTACAGCGATAACAAATTGATCGCGAAGACGAACGCTACATTCATGATCAAGGATACAGGTAGTGATTAACGAAATAGACTATTTTGGCTTAGGTTTAAATTGATAGGTTATGTTCTAAAAATTATTCAATAACTTATCGAAACAACAGAAACACTGCTATAGTTGTCAATCGATCTTAAAGATGAAATCTCAGAGCTTAGTTTTTTACAGTGGTAGCTCCTATTCTTTCCTCTATTTTTCTAGCTGCAATTTTTCACCTGCTTAAGAAATAATCATTTATGATTAAATTTTCGACGTTTACTGGAATAGAAAGACTATGAATATCAGATATAAGGGAGCCAGCTTTGCCCATTTAGGGAAGAAGGCGTTGTCCTGCAGTTCGCTGCTCTTTTGCTTTGGATTGCTTTCCTCTTTCGCTTCGGCGCAGTTGCCGGAATTGGAAAGCCCATCAACAGCAACAGGTGCATCGACTACGGCAAAGTTTTTTGGTGGGGCGACTGCGGACAATAGTGACACTTTTGGTTCTAGCTTTAGAGGCGACCAGCCACTGGATATCTTTATTGAGATTCAGGTTGAGAGCGACCATATAAATACGGTGGGTAACGTTTATCTGCTGATTCAACTGGGTGCTGACATTTTTATGCGCCTCCAATCGGGTGAGTATGTGATCTGGGATCAGACCCTGAACAGCTTGCAGGCCACATTGCAGGGCAAAACTCTGCAGGCTAGCGAGCCAATAATTATTTTGGAGAATGTGGCATTCGGTCCAGCTGGACTGTCGGGTGCATCACTTGCCATCTTTGTCGCCTATGACACGATAGCAGCTTCTGGCGAGTTGTATTACAGCGGCAAGCCCCTTTCGTTTTCTATATTAGCAGATTCTGCTCCAGAGACTCCTGAAGCCGCTGCCAATCCTGCAAGCCAGACTTTCTATTTATCGAATATCTCTGGGCCTATAGTTCAGTCGAAGTGTTTACGCTGCCATAAAACGACAGGAAGTGCCTCGTATTCTGGACTAAACTACGTGAATAGTAGCGTGGATGGCTTTCAACAGACCAATTACAACACGCTTCTAGATTACATTAAGAATGTGCCAGGTGGTGCCTCACTAATACTTTCAAAACCACAAGGGCTTGTCGCTCATGGCGGGGGCATGCAGCTCATTAGGGGCACTGCTGAATTTGATGATTGGTCGACTTTAGTGGCAACTATGATTAACGAAGTCGGAAACTAATAATCTTGGTGCGTACACACAAAAAAATTTTGTGGGCCATGGACATAGCTCCGGAGTAATTTTTTTAGCCAACATTTTTTGGCAGTCACTGTAAGAAACTCCCGGGGGGGACAACATTGATCGACACACAGCTTTCTCGACGTGCATTCTTGAGGTCAGCCAGTGGCGCGGCCAAAGGTTCAATCATCATATTAGGCCTGCCGGCTATTCTCGTTTCTTGTGAAAAATCTAAAAAAGCGAATTTGCTTAATGAAAAATTTTCTGTGCTTAGCAAAGAAGAGGTACAAGAATTTCATGCCATAGCAGCGCGTATAATTCCCACCGACGAGACGCCAGGTGCAACTGAGGCCGGAGTTATCTACTTTATTGATAACGTGCTTAATGATGGCAGAGCGGCGGAACACGAAACGCTTCGCATTGGTTTGAGAGAAATGCAGGCTGCGGCGGCGCAAAAATTCAATGTGTCCTACTTTCATGAATTAGAGTCCGAGCAACAAGATCAGTTGCTAACAGAGGCGGAGGGCACGCCATTTTTTGGAACCATTCGCTTCCTAACAATAGCCGGCATGTTTTCGCTGCCTGAGTATGGGGGGAATCGGGATAAAGTTGGTTATGAACTAATAGGGTTCGAGGATCGCCATGCCTGGCATCCACCATATGGATCCTATGATGCTGACTATGCAGAGCGGGGGGAATAGACATGGCTGAAGCAAATGCTCAACCAAACTATCCGACTCGTGAGAAGGTGGACTTCGTTATAGTCGGGTCCGGCGCTGCCGGTGGAGTCATGGCGAAGGAACTCTCAACTGCAGGATTCTCAGTAGTTGTCTTGGAGCAAGGGCCATATCTCAAGGCCGCCGATTTCAAGCACGATGAATGGGGATACGATGTAAACAAAGATCTCACTTGGGGCTCGCGTCAAGGGTATCCTCAAACATTCAGGAAGTCGGTGGATGACGATGCAGTAACGCGAGAGAGTGTGCTTGACTATGCGCATAACGTAGGTGGGAGCAGTGTGCATTACTCTGGTAACTTTTGGCGCTTTAGGCCGATCGATTTCATGGAAGCGAGTGTTCGCGGCCCGATATCAGGAACGAACTTCGCGGACTGGCCCATCACCTATGACGAGCTTGAACCCTATTACACAAAGGTAGATTGGGAAGTGGGCGTATCGGGATTGGCAGGCCCATGGGATCCACCACGGTCTCGGGAATATCCTTGCCCACCGATGCCAGTTAAGTCCTCCGATGTTTTATTAGAGCGTGCCGCGAAAAAAATGGGCCTCACGCCGTATCCGGCTCCAGTAGCAATCTTGTCGCAGCCTCATAACGGTCGTCCTGGTTGTATCCATTGTGGCTTCTGCAATGGCTACGGTTGCGAGGTCAATGCGAAGTCCTCCTCTATGGCCTCGATGATCCCGCTGGCTCTCGACTCCGGTAACTGCGAGTTGCGTACCGGCTGTACAGTATCGCGAGTCAATACTGATGAGAATGGTCGCGCGAATGAAGTGGTCTACTGGGAAGAAGATGGCAGGGAGCAAGCGCAGTTAGCGAAGGCTGTTGTAATCTGCGCGAATGGAGCGGAGACCCCTAGATTGCTATTGGCATCGGAGTCCGAACAGCACCCAAATGGATTGGCCAATTCTAGTGGCGTCGTAGGTACAAACCTTATGTTCAATGGCTACTCTACCGCGGTTGGCCTTTTCGATGAGCCGGTTAACGCCCATAAGAGTGTGCCGGCAACACGAGTAGTCCATGATTTCTATGAACTCGACCCTAGCCTTGGTTACTACGGTGGTGGTGGTATCGATGCGCGGCACTTTAGTGCCGGCAGGCCTATGAATGCAGCGCTAGCAGGTGGTCTTTTTGGGGATGCCCCTACTTGGGGCAGTGAGTATAAGAAAAATCTGCAGAAAGAGTTTACTCATACAGCAGCATTCGATGGACACACTACGTCCTTACCACTAGCTACCAACACAGTAACGCTGGATCCGAATGTCCAAGACAAGTGGGGCCGAGCAGCGATGCGAACTACCTATTTGGACCATCCGGATGATATCTCTACGATGAAATTTTTCTACGAAAAGTCCATGGAATTATTGGATGCAGCAGGCGCCACTAAGTCTATTGGTTCCTATACAGAGGAAGGACAGGAAGGAAACGTGCATCTTTTAGGCACCTGCCGTATGGGTAATGATCCGAGCAATTCTGTCGTCGACAAATTTCATAGATCCCACGATGTGGAGAATCTGTTCATGGTTGATGGCAGCTCGCTGGTGACCTCAGGTCGCGGGCAACCCACCATGACTATCATGGCATTGGCCTTCCGTGCGGCTGACAGTATCATTCAGTTTGCGCGAAGGGGTGAGATTTAAAGAAGGGTTGGATAAGATTGGAAAGAAAAGGTGCAAAATCATTGGGGTCAGAGTAAGTATCCAGTGGTATTAATGTCTGTTATTAGCACAAAGCAGACGGTATTAAGCGCGCTCTGTCCTCGTTTTTACAGAAGGTGAATTTTCATGGCTTTTAATCGACGCACTTTCCTTCGGCAAGGCATTCACTTCACTACACTGCTTGCGGCAAGCACGTTATCAGCTTCGTCATTGGGCGCCACTAGGCTGGCAAGAGTTTCAGGCAATCCGTTTTATCTTGGTGTGGCCTCCGGCGATCCCAGACCAGACTCAGTGGTTATTTGGACAAGGCTAGCGCGTGAGACATTGGGCACTACTCTAAGCAGAAATGAGCCCGTGGCAGTTGATTATGAGATAGCTGAAACAGCCAACTTCTCAACTATTTATCGTAAAGGAAGTGCGGCGGCTTTGCCGGAGTTGGGCTATTCCGTGCATCTAGACTTGCAAGGTCTCGGCCCGGGTAAAGAATATTACTATCGCTGGATGATTGGTGGTGAAGTTAGCAGTGTCGGCAGAACTAAAACTGCACCTGCGATTCACGCCACCCCTGAGAGTTTTCGTTTTGGTTTCGCTTCCTGTCAACAATACGAGCATGGCTACTTCACCGCACTAGATCATATGGCGAAAGAAAATTTCGACTTGATTGTTCACTTGGGTGATTACATTTACGAAGAATCCTGGGGAACCGAAAATATTCGTTTTCACGATGCCCCAGAAATGTATACATTGGATGATTATCGCGCACGCTATGAGTTATACAAAAAAGATCCCGACTTACAGAATGCCCACGCATCAGCTCCCTGGGCAGTAACCTGGGATGATCATGAAGTTGATGATAATTACGCTAACGCTATAGCCATAGATGAACAAACCCCAGAACAGTTATTAATTCGCCGGGCTGGGGCCTACCAAGCGTTCTACGAATTTATGCCGATACGCCTACCCTCGGGCAGGCAAGGGGCCTCGATGCAGATTTATCGCCCTTTGCAGTTTGGTACCTTAATGGATATGGCAATCCTAGACACACGCCAGTATCGGAGTGATCAGGCGTGTAGAGACGGCATGAAGACTAGCTGTGATCAGCATCGAGACCTTAGCCGGACTTTATTAGGAGAAGCTCAGAAAGACTGGTTATTCGGACGTCTACGTAATAGTGAAGCCACTTGGAACGTGATGGCACAACAAGTAATGATGGGGCGTTTGTTACGGCGCAATGAGCAAGATGAGGAAATGTATTTAATGGATATCTGGGATGGTTATCCACACGAACGCGATGAGTTGCTGGCTAAGACTAAAAGCAGCTGAAACGCCCAACCCAATTGTGCTCACAGGAGACATTCACAGTAACTGGGTAAACAATATTCTGTCCGATTTCAGCATTGATAGCAGCGAAATTATCGCAACTGAATTCGTTGGCACTTCAATTACATCGGGCGGCGATGGTTCTGATACCTCAAGCACTACGGCACAAACTCTTTCCGACAATCCTCACATCAAGTTCTACAATCGTCAGCGCGGTTATGTCAGTTGTAATCTCAGCAAAGATTTATGGCAATCGGACTACAAGGTTTTGGACAAAGTGACCGAGGCTGGTCACCCCATAAGAACCCGTGCTTCGTTTGTGGTGGAAGCTGGAAATCCTGGTGCGCTTGAGGCCTAAAAATTTCGACTGGCGGAACTTAGAATGAACAAATTAAAAATAGTAGGTATGGCGTTCGTCTTTTTATGGTTTATGGGCGGAGGTGTGATGCATTTCATCTCGCCAGAATTTTTCCTGGCAATTATGCCACCTTCTTTGCCCTACCATGAAGCGGCAGTTGCTATTAGCGGAGTGTTTGAAATAATCGGTGCTGTGGGATTGTTGTTTCAGCGCACCAGACGCATGGCCGGTATCGGTTTATTTGTTTTAACTCTCGCTGTGTCACCGGCGAATATCTATATGTCGCTGAATCCGGAGCTTTTTCCGGACGTATCCGATTTGGCGCTTACCCTTCGCCTGGTGATACAGGTGTTATTACTTGCATGTATCTGGTGGTCGACCGCTGCTGATACAAAAAGAGAATGAAGAGAACTGTCTAAATAGCAGGAATCAAAATCAGGTGTTAGTACTGCTCGGCTTGGGTCTTTATAGTGGCATACACTTCAGAAGTGCCGTCCTTCTTCATCAGAATCACATCATAACTAGTGAAACGATTGCCGATTTCCATTCCCGGGCTGCCCATTGGCATACCTGGCACTGCTAAGCCAAGTGCATTCGCAGGTGGCGAGGCTAGAAACTGGCTGATGTATTTCGCAGGAATGTGACCTTCGAATAAGTAACCTTCTTTAGAGACTGCCGTGTGGCAGGACTGCCACTTCGGCAGCACGCCGAGTTCGTCCTTAACGGTATAGATATCCGTTGGATGGAATACGGTAGAATCGAAACCACGTTCGTCCATGTGCGCGATCCAGCCGACGCAGCAGCCGCAAGTTTCTTCCTTGTATACGTTTAGGGTTATGTCATCAATGGACTGCGCGTGTGCGTGCTCAGTGCTTGAAAGCCCTATGGTCAGTGCTAAAGCGAATATGGATAGTGATGGAAATAGTGTCGAAAAAGATAATGATTTCATTGCGTGCTCCAGTTTGTTTCGAACTTATAGCTGGTGGCGAATCGTCTACCTTGCCCATCGTCTAAAGATATCACAATCCAATAGATAGCGGCCATTCCTACCGCTGCTCGTCTCGACTTTCGTGATTTTCCTAACTATGCTGACTGCATGATCCAGAACAGCTCAGCTTCTGAAATTTCGCCCATGGCGGGCAAGGCCAGAATTCAGTCTATTGATGTGCTTCGCGGCTTTGCGCTGCTTGGCATATTGTTGATGAACATTATTGCGTTCGCCTTTCCTCTAGCCGCCTATACCGACCCAACTATCGATGGTGCTACCCAGGGAGTTAACTTGGTCGTCTTTGCATCGATGGATGTGTTGGTTGAAGGCAGCATGCGAACAATCTTCTCGATGTTATTCGGCGCAGGGATGCTCATCTTTCTCGCCAAGCGCGATACCGATGTTGATACGCTGCGCGGGCTCTTCTATCGGCGAACAGTCCTACTGATTGCATTCGGGTTAGTGAATGCCTATATCTTCATCTGGCCCGGTGACATTCTTTACACCTACGGTATGGCGGGATTGTTGTTGTATTTCTTTCGCGATTTTTCAGCACTGCGATTGGCTCAGTACAGCCTAGCTATTTTTTTGGTGCTAGCTCTAATGCATATTGCTATGCATATGGATGCAAGAGGAATGCGCAATGCTGTCGCGGCGGTTGAAGCGTTGCCGGCAGGAACATCATTAACTGCCGAGCAGGAGCAGGCGCTGGAGGATTGGGATGCTTTCCTCGAAGGTCAATTTGCGTCTCCTGAGATAATTCAGCAAGAGTATGAATCCAGAAATTCTGGATATATCGACAATGTAATTGCTTCTGCCCCGCTCAACTTGGTACTACAAACAGTGGTCTTATTGATCAGCACCCTGTGGGATGTGTTAGCCATGATGCTGCTGGGAATGGCATTCTTTAAATGGGGCTTGTTAGATGCATCGCGAAGCTCGCGTGATTACTGGTTGCTTGTTATAGCCGGCATCGGTTTGGGACTTCCCCTGAACTATCTAGAAACAGCGACTTATATCAGTAGCGGATTTGAGATCTACTGGGCTGGCGGAAATCGGCCTAGCTACGATGTAGGTCGCCTCACCCTGGCCGTGGGCTATATCGGAATAGTCATGCTGATCTGCAAACATGCCTTGATTCCCTGGTTTCGTAGTGCTCTTGCTGCGGTGGGCCAACTCGCCCTAACCAACTATCTGTCCCAGTCACTTATCTGTAACTTCATCTTCATGGGCTTCGGTCTTGGCTTGTTCGGCGATCTACAGCGCTATCAGGCCTATCTGGTGGTGCTGGGGGTGTGGATATTTCAGATTGTTTTCAGCCTTGTTTGGCTGCGTTTCTATCGCTTCGGGCCTGCAGAGTGGCTGTGGCGCAGCTTAACCTATAAGCAGTCCCAGCCACTTCGCCTAGGCACTCCCAAGGCCTAGTATAGTAGGGCATGCGGGCTGGCCCTCAGTTGTCTTGGCATAGCCAATCACGTACCATGCTGCCGTCTCCAATGCTGTTGAAGCGGCATCGGAAAGCAGTTCTTCCTGCTCCCCATCTGACAGTCATATCAAGATAAGTAGTGAATATCATGCTGTTGCAGCGCCTACATTTTAATAAAGAAACGATGCTAGAGCTCATGAGGATTGCTATTCCCATGATCGTTTCTCAGGGCACGTTTGCGGTGATGATTTTTACCGATCGCTATTTCATGTCGCAGATCGATCCTATTCATATGGCGGCAGCACTCGGTGGTGGTGTAGCTGCATTCTTCTCGTTCTGTTTCTTCTCCGGTTTGTTTTCCTACGCGAATGCGCTGGCTGCCCAGTATCTAGGTGCTGGTGAAATCGAAAAATGTCCAAAGGTAGTGACACAGGGTTTGATCATGGTTGTCATGAGCATCCCATTGCTCGTGATCATTACCTTGCTCGTCGCTGGCATCTTCGAAGGCATGGATCACGATCCGGTGCAGGTCGAGTTGGAACGCAGCTACTATCAAATACTTATGTTGGGCACGGTGGTAACGCTGGCGAAGATTTGCATCTCTTCATATTTCGCCGGTATCGCAAGAACGAAACTCGTAATGATCTGTGACCTGTGCGGCTTAGTCCTGAATGTGCCGCTGTGCTATGCGATGGTGTTTGGGAAATTTGGTTTTCCGGAGCTAGGTATCGTCGGCGCTGGCGTATCGACGATCATCGCCACGGCGTTCGCTTTGGTACTTTTTCTTTTTTGCTACTTCCGTAAAGAGCATCGTGAGAAATTCAAGGTCATGGACTCGTTCAAGTTCGATAGCGGCATATTGAAGCGCTTCATCCGGCTCGGCTTTCCCTCGGGTCTAGAGCTGTTCCTGAATGTTGCTGCATTCAATTTGTTTCTTCTCATGTTCCAGGGCTATGGGATCACAGAAGGAGCGGCGGCAGCCATCGTCTTTAACTGGGACATACTTTCATTCGTGCCGATGGTGGGTTTAAACATAGGCCTAATTGGCATGATAGGCCGCTTCGTAGGTGCGCAGAACATGGAGAGGGCGAATGAGGCGATCACCGCCGGCTTCGTGTTGGGTCTGACTTATTCGGCGATATTGGCCTTTATCTACATTACCTTTCGATTCGCTCTGGTTGAGGTGTTTGCTCCGCCCCAGGGCGACTTCAGTGAGATTCTGGAGCTGGCTGGTTTTATGATGATTGGCTTGTCTAGCTACGCGATGGCCGATGCCGTTATTCAGGTGTGCGGCGGCGTATTGCGCGGTGCGGGTGATACTCGCTGGATCATGTATACCTCGGTCACGCTGCACTGGATTATGCTCGTGGCGCAGTACCTCATAATACGCGTGTTTGAATGGGGCCCGAAGGCGTCTTGGCTGGCCTTCGTTGTTATGATTCTGGCGATCGCAGTGGTCTTTCTAGCTCGCCTACGCGGTGGTCGATGGCGCGATGAGGAAGCCCTGCGGCGGGTAATGGCCGAATAGCAAAGCCCCCCTCGATTCTCGGCTTGCAGCATCTTCTGCGAGCAGGTAGCCTGCAATTGTCCATCAATTTTAGGCTCCGTAGAGAGTGGTTTATGAAGAAGATCATCGCCAGCACCAGCTTACTCATCGTTGTAGCAGTTGTATCAACAATTCAGGTTTATTCCCAGTCAAGTGCTCAGTCCAGTAATAATGCTGATAGTGGCTATTCTGCGGGGCTGCTCAATACCAAGCGCATATTCTCCCGTGGGCTGGCAGAGGCGATCGGCGAACCCTTTCGAGGTGTCGCTACATCTGATGGTGTTGTTAGCGATCTGTTTCCACTGAAGTCTACGGGCGCGTCTACAGCATCAATCGTGTCGGCGGCCTCTACCTTTCTCGGCACCCTAAGTGGCGCTGAGTTGAGTAGGACGCAATATGCAGTCGATGATCCGGAGTGGCAAAATTGGTCTAACGTGGATGTGGGCATTTTTTCACGACATGGCGTGAGTCTCGAAGAAATGTCCGAACAGCAAAAGACGGCCGCCTGGGACTTGCTACGTGCATCGCTTAGCGCCGAAGGTGTAGCGCAGACTCAAGACATTATGAAGACCGAGCAATCATTGCTCGAGTTAAACGGCGAGCCAATTCGTTACGGCGAAGAGAAATACTACTTTCACCGTTATGGGTATTCCGTCCACTACCGAACCTTGGGGTTGGCAGTTGGATGGTCATCATCTAATCATCAATTTCTTCGTGTTAGGAGATCAGGTCGTCATGACGCCCGCATTCTGGGGTGGCGAGCCGGTGCTCTCAGAGCAAGGCATGTATGCGGGCAATCGCATAATGCAGGATGAGCAGGATCACGGCCTTGCCTTTATGCAATCACTGGAAAGAAGTCAGCAGGGTGTTGCTACTATCGATCCCAATAAGACACGCAACAATCAGCTGGCCGCTGCCAATGAAGACAATCTTACGCTCGACTTCGAAGGGCTGCGTGGTAGTGAAATGAGTACTGCGCAGAAGTCGCAACTACTAAACCTGATACGTGTCTATGTGGCTAACCTTCGCGAGCCTCACGCCAATATCACCATGGATGAAATTGGGCAGCATATCGATGACACCTATTTTTCTTGGGTTGGCAATGCTGAAGATGACGCGATCTTCTACTACAGAATACACAGCCCGGTAATCTTGGTTGAATTCGATCATCAAAACCCAGTCGGTACGGCTATGATAAATACACCTGGCACTCCTACTCGCGATCATATCCATACGATTGTAAGAACGCCGAATGGCAACGACTACGGGAAAGACCTATTGGCGCAACACCTTGCGGCGCATCCACACTAAGACATTTGAATTCGAGCTATGAGAAGGAGATAACGAAACATGACATTAGCTACAGTTAACTTGCAGGGAATTTTAGCCCGCGGCGTTGCAATCATCTCACTTACTGGCTTACCGTTGGCGTCGAGTATGGCGCAATCGCCAAACGCATTTGGTGTCCCCACCGAGAAGATTAGCAATCCTGCTGCTAACGTCGTGGCCGCGCCTGGCTCGCGTGGGCAGGGCTGGCTAGGGCAAGGTCGTTCAGAAGTAATTGCGCGCCATGGCATGGTTGCAACCAGCGACCCGATCGCCGCACAGGCAGGTCTGGAGATTTTGCGAAACGGAGGCAACGCCATCGATGCGGCTGTAGCTGCCGCTGCGGTTCTAGATGTCACCTCACAAAATGATACCGGTATAGCGGGAGATCTGTTTGCTCTGGTTTGGAGTGCCCAAGATAAGAAGCTCTATGCACTGAACTCTGCAGGTTGGGCTCCGGCCGGATGGACACCTGAGTACTTTAAAGAAACACTAGGCGTGGAACGCGTGCCCGGCAATGGCGTAAATGCAGCAACCGTGCCCGGTGCTATCAGCGGCTACGATGCCTTATTGAATCGCTTCGGAACAATGGGCTTCGAGGAGACATTTGCCAGGGCAGTTCAGGTCGCCGATGAGGGCTGGGGGCAGGCAGAGCGAAGACATCAGGATATAAGTTCCGTAGTAGAGAAACTGCGCGGTGATGCTGACTCCGCTGCGACTTTCCTCAATGACGGTGAAGTGCCGCTACTATATAGTATTATTCGCAATCCCCAGTTGGCGGACGCGCTGCGTCTCATCCAAGAGCAAGGCAGAGATGCGTTCTACAAGGGGCCCATTGCCGATGCGATCGTCGCGAAGATGCAGGCAGACGGGGGCGTTATGACCCACGCGGACTTGGCTGAGTTCGAGTCCGAATGGATAGAGCCGATTAGCACAAACTATCACGGCTATGATGTATTTCAACTGCCACCTCCGGGACAGGGCTTTGCCGCGCTGGAGATGTTGAACATATTGGAAGTCTGCGCGCCGGTGCACGACGTCGACTTGTCCGCCCTTGGCCCCTCAAATCCGAACTACTGGCACTTTCTTGTTGAGGCGAAGAAGCTCGCCTATTCAGATTTGCAGGCCTATAACGGTGATCCTCTGTTCTCCGATATTCCTGTCGATAGGCTGCTATCGAAAAGCTATGCAGCGACTCTCTGCGATCGTATCGACATGGATGTAGCGACCGAGCCATCGATCACGGGGGGCTTGGATGGCGGTACAATATATCTGACCACGGCTGATCGCTGGGGAAACATGGTTTCACTGATACACAGTATTTTTTCGGTATACGGTAGTGGAGCCACTATACCGCCGTATGGAATGATGTTGCATAACCGTGGGGTTGCCTTCTCGTTAGAGGAGGGTCATCCAAATGAGGTTGCGCCGCGAAAGCGGCCGTTCCACTCCATCATAGCGGGCTTCGTACTTCATAACGATGAGCCTCTAATGACTTTCGGAAACATGGGCGGTTCTGTGCAGCCCGAGACACATGCCCAACATATGGTAAACGTTATAGACAACGGTATGAATGTTCAAATGACTACCGATGCCGCACGCTTTACCCATAGTCAGAACAGCAATACGCTCTCTCTGGAAGACAATCTTTACAGTCTTGTGGGCAGGGCACTAGAAGCTAAGGGTCATAATGTTCGTTCTGTAAATGGCGGGAGAGTAGGTGGCTATCAAGGGATTCTATTTAGTAAAGATTCCACACTGCCTGAGCCCGTATTCGGCCAGCAAAGCATTGATCAGGATCATCCAGTGAATGGTGTCTATCGCGCCGGTTCGGACCATCGCAAAGATGGTCAAGCGGTGGGCTGGTAAGAGGTTTGAGTAGAGTAAATGGTAGAGTAGGTGGTGCAAGTAGAGGATTTAGCTGATCACATGACAGCAGGAGCCTGGCGATTGAGTAAGGCTGTTAATAGCAGTAGAAGACCTTTGTTTATTGCGGCTGTCTGTCTATTCTTGGTTTCCTGCATCGGACCCAATTTAGAAGATTGGCCTGATTCGATTCCACAGACTCAGGTTTTTATAGTTGCCTACGATTCGGACGAAGAGAACCAAGGCCGTCAGTCGGAAACTGAATACCTCGAATGGGTGTTGAGTTTCTATCAGGGCAATCTTGCCTATCAATCCGGATGGCAAGATATTCAGGACTACATCTATGAAGCGCCTGCTCCAGAGGCTGAGCAGAAACTGCTAGAGCAACTGAGTTTATTAGGCATAGCCATAGGCAGTGAATGGTCCAAGCACAATGACGTTCGCCAAATCGACACACGCATGCTGTCTCTGTGGGGCTCAGCCATTCAGCTTGCGCCTGATTTCGATACGCAGAAACAGACGGTAGAAGTCATCGCGATAGACATCGATCTCTTGCTTAGTGGTAGTCTCAGCAAGCAGGATATTCTCGAGGAACGCTACGCCGATATTTTAGGATTGGAATTGTTTGGGGATTTTTAGTGATCTCTACTATCTCATTTTTCTACTGATTTATGATTCTTATAGGTGCCAGAAATGAAACGCCGAGAATTTTTAAGCACATCACTACAGGGCTCGCTTGCAGCTTCCATCTCGATGCTTTTTCCCGCTGGACTGCTAGCGAGCGAACTGCCGGCCGACATAACTGAACTCACCGCATCTAAGCTTTCTGCAGCGATCCGCGACAGACAGGTCAGCTGTCTCGAAGTCATGCAGGCATACCTACAGCGCATCGAGCGTTACAACCCCGTTTACAATGCGATAGTTAACCTAGCTGAACAAGACTCACTGTTAGGTCTGGCTCGCCGTGCAGATACCGCGCTGGACAAGGGCGAGTACTGGGGCTGGATGCATGGCATGCCGCATGCGGTAAAAGACCTTGTCAACGTCGAAGGCATGATTACCACCAGCGGTTCGCGTATTTTTGCGAATCGAGTAGCTACAGCTGATAGCTCGCTCGTCGCCGATATTAGAAAGCAGGGTGCGATCTTTATAGGCAAGACCAACACACCAGAGTTTGGTCTCGGGTCTCAGACTTACAATGAAGTTTTCGGCGCGACCGGCAGCGCTTGGAATCCTGCGCTAACGGCAGGTGGCAGTAGCGGTGGAGCTGCATGCGGTCTCGGCACGCATATGCTGCCCGTGGCGGATGGTAGCGACATGATGGGTTCGTTGCGAAACCCGGGTGCCTTCAACAACATCATTGGTTTTCGGCCTTCGAAGGGGCGAGTAGGCGGCGGAGATTCGCTAAATAGGGGCCTCTCGACGTCAGGTCCAATGGGTAGAAATACCGAGGATACGATTCGGCTGTTGCTCAGCATTGCAGGACCGGTGAGCGGTGAGCCAAATGTGATGCGCTATAGCCTGCCAGAAGCAGAACAATTCACGCCACTTAATTTGCAGGACATTAAGATTGGCTGGATGGGAGACCTTGAGAAATATCTGTCGATGGAGTCCGGTGTGCTGGATGTCTGTGAATCTAGCCTCAACTTGCTGGAGACGGCTGGTGCGAAAGTCGAGCACTGCATGCCAAATTTCGATATGGCCCATCTCTGGCGTACCTGGGTCGATCTTCGAAACTTGGGCCGCAGCGGCTCTCAATCAATGTATGACGATCCGGCTCAGCGAGCACTGCTAAAACCCGAATATATTTGGGAAATTGAACAGTCCTTGGTTTTAACTGCGCGGCAGATCAATGACGCTGGCAATGCCAGAGCGAGCTGGTATCGTGAGGTAGTCCATCTGCTGAAACAATTCGATTTTCTTGTGTTACCAACAGCTCAGGTCTTTCCATTCTCTAAAGACATTCACTGGCCGACTGAGATAGCGGGCAAAAAGATGGATACCTACCATCGCTGGATGGAGGTAGTTATCCCAGCAAGTCTTGCTGGCAATCCTGTGGTGAATGTTCCTGCTGGCTTTGACGAGCAAGGTAGACCCATGGGCATTCAAGTCATGGGTCGCTTTGGTGAAGATAAGAAGGTGTTGGAATTTGCACTAGCCTACGAGCAGGTAACGAATTTCTTGCAGCAACGCCCCAACCTAGTCGCGAGTGCCTAGGTTGCAAGTGGACTGTGTCAGCAGATGTTTTACGGTAGCCTGAATGCTCGCAGCGTATCTGTGGCACTAATTACCACGTATTGATTTCCATCTGCGCCCCGGTAAGTCATGGGGTTTGCGTTTCCGCGTTTCTCTAGAGTCGTTTCCCAGAGTTGTTGCCCAGTCATTGTGTCCAGTGCGCGCAGACGGTTGTCGTCTGTTGCTGCGATGAACAATAGATTCCCTGCGGTAGCTACGGCTGAGGCACGTCCTGCTCTACCAGTGTTCTGGTTTTCCTCAGAGAGTACTTCACTCAATCCTATCGTTTGCTGCCAAGCGATATTGCCCGTTGTAGTGTCTACAGCCGACAGGGTTCCCCATGGTGGCTTTTGGCAGGGTAATGACATGCCATCGATAGTTACTTGAAAGTTGCCAGGCCTAGGGCCGCGACGCTGCATTGGATATTCAGCGCCATCTTTAGATTCTTCTACCCAGCCAAAGCTACCTATGTCGCCAGCAAAGACGAAGGCGTACTTGCTGGCAGGGTCAAACGCTACACCACCCCAGTTCGGTCCGCCTGTCAGTCCCGGGAATAGCAGCGTAGTGTTATCTCCAGCGCCATTGGGTCTGTAGGCCCAAGGGGAAAATGGACCTTGGTTTGTAACGTTACCGGAGTTAGCAAGCAGCTGTGAGCAGGCGGCGGCATGTTCGGGTGATGTGTCGGCCGCCGTAACTAGGTCGGATGCATCGAAGCTCACTCGCGCTAATGCGGGAGGGTTAGTCGGAATCGGTTGTGTAGGAGAAGTCTCCTCGCCTGGCACATCACTGGCAGGAACGGCGCGCTCTTCGATGCCGAAGATGGCGTCCCCCGTCTCGCGATTTAGTAAATACAGATAGCCAGATTTGGTTGTCACGCCTAACGCCGGAATCAATTCGCCATCTTTTTCTATATCAAATAATGCCGGAGGCGCGGGTGGATCATGATCCCATAGGTCGTGATGAATGGTTTGGAAATGCCAGTGGTATTCTCCGCTGCGGATATCGACCGCGACTAGTGAATTAGAAAAAAGATTGTTGCCCGCGCGGTCGCCACCGTAACCGAACGGGATTGGCGAGGCGAGAGGGAGGTAGATTAGTCCGCGCTGTTCATCGACGGTGAAATAGAATGGCCAGGCATTGGCGCCCAATCTTCCGCGCCAACTATCACCTTCCCAGGTATCGTGTCCGAGATTTCCCGGCCCAGGTACGGACTCAAATTCCCAGACCTTCTCTCCGCTTCGCGCATCGAAGGCTCTTGCGTTGCCGATTCCTCCCTCAGCGCCTCTGGGTGTATTGGCTCCTACTATTACCGTGTTCTCGAAAACCATAGCAACGGAGTTATAGGGGATCTGCATATCGATCTCACCCGAATCACCAAACTCTGAGGCGAGCTCGCCCGTGGCTGCATCGAGCGCCACCAGTCGCCTGCCGGCGGTATAGAAGATGCGTGGGCGGAAACCGTTGTCGCCCGGCCAATAGGAGACTCCGCGCCTAGATGCGGCACTCTCTAAAACTCTGTGTGTCCACAGCTCGTCACCGCTCACAGGGTCTAGTGCAATCACGCGATCAGCCGCGGGAAGATACATGACGCTATCGACAACGATCGGCGTCACCTGCGAATTCGGCGCTCTAGGGTTCTCATCAGTATTGAGTGCATTGGCAAGTAGCGAATAAGACCAGGCGCTGTCAAGGTTGGCTACATTGTCCTGATTGATCTGCGTTAAAGGCGAGAAACCCGTGCCCGCAAGATTGCCGCGATACTGAGTCCATTCACTTCCAGAGGAGAGTGCGTCAGGGCCCTGCGCGAATAGTGGCGCGAAAAGTATGGCGCTGAGCAGGCCGGTAAATAGAGCTGTGATTTGCGAAGTTCGCATAATGTCTCCTTATTCTTCTTAGGTTGCAATAGAAGGGGCACAGGCTAAGGTGTCGATTGTCGAGTCTACGTGAATCTGCGCAGTGTATCCAAGCGCAGCAAAGCAGTGGTTTCGGAATTCCGCCTAACCGTGTAATCTTTCGCCTGCTTTTTACTCTCTACAAATAGGAACTACCAATAAAAATGAGTCAACTTTTCCAACCGCTTAGCTTTACTCGTGGCCCGACTATGAAAAATCGCTTCATGTTGGCACCTCTTACTAACACCCAGAGTCATGAGGATGGCGTGCTATCGGACGAGGAGTTTAAATGGCTCACCATGCGCGCCGAGGGCGGATTTGGTCTCACCATGACCTGTGCAGCGCACGTGCAGGCAGTTGGTCAGGGCTTTCCGGGGCAGCTTGGCGTGTTCTCGGACCAGCACATCGAAGGTTTGAGTCATCTTGCCGCAACGATCAAGGCCCATAACAGCATAGCGATCTGTCAGCTCCATCACGCCGGCATGCGCTCGCCGAGTGAACTGATTGGTACAGACCCGGTGAGCCCCTCTGGGGATGAGAAGACAGGCGCTCGGGCGCTGAGCTTGATCGAGGTCGAACAGCTAGTTGCCGATTTCATAGCGGCGGCGGTTCGTTCTCAGGAGGCGGGATTTGATGGCGTCGAGATTCATGGTGCCCACAGTTATATTCTCTGTCAGTTTCTGAGCAGCGAAAACAACCAACGCGATGACCGCTATGGAGGCTCTGTTGAGAACAGGAGCCGCATCTTCTTCGAAATACTCGATGGTATTCGTAAACAATGTAGAGATGACTTTATGGTGGGCGTGCGTTTGTCTCCCGAGCGTTTTGGATTGGTGCTTAACGAAGTTCAAACCGTGGCGCAGCAGCTGATGAGCACTGGCCAGATCGATTTCTTGGACATGTCACTTTGGGATGTCTTCAAGGAGCCGAATGAAGAAGCCATGCAGGGTAGGACTCTCATGTCCTATTTTACTGAGCTGGAACGAGGCGAAGTTCGACTAGGCGTTGCCGGTAAGATTCGTACGCCGCAGGAGGCTGAAAAGGCGTTAGCGGCTGGCGCGGACTGGGTCATGCTGGGGCGGGCGGCAATCTTGCACCATGACTTCCCAAATCTCTATCTCGAAGACCCGAACTTCAAGCCGGTAGAAAACCCAGTGCCGCGCAGCCACTTAGTAGATGAAGGGCTTTCGGACAAGTTCATCACCTACATGCAGAGCTGGGCAGGCTTCGTCGCCAAGGAGTAGGGCCCAAGCGCGCCGGAGCCCGTAGATTGGTATTCAAATCGGACAGTAAATGCTAGAGTCTAGGGCAATTACTCAGGTGAATAGTCTATGTCCTCGATCATTTATCCGGTTACTAATCTAGCCGCTGTTGAGCAGTTAAATATTGTCAGCGGTAAGGGCGTCTATGTCTACGACGACGCTGGCAATCAGTATCTAGAAGGCTTGTCAGGTCTGTGGTGTTCCGCCCTAGGCTACGGCAATGAAGAACTCATTGCTGCTATCAATTCTCAACTTAAAACCCTCTCCTATAGCCATCTCTTCGGTGGCCGTACGCATCCTGTTGTAATGGAATTGGCCGATAAGCTCGCAACGATGTTGCCGGTCCCAGATGCGAGAATCTTCTTCAGCAACTCGGGCAGCGAGGCGAACGACTCGCATATAAAGATGCTGCGCTACTACAGTAATGCCATCGGCAAACCCCAGAAGAAGAAAATCATCGCATTAGATCGCGGCTATCACGGCGTGACCGTCGCCTCCGCGTCTCTAACTGGATTGCCGGTGATGCACAGCCACTTCGATCTGCCGGTGGAAGCGCTTGGTATTCTTCGAGCTGATTGTCCGCACTACTTCCGCGGCAAGGTGGGCGATGAGTCAGAAGACGAATTTGTTTCACGGCTATTAAAAAGTCTAGAAAAACTAATTTTTGAAGAAGGTGCAGAGACTATCGCTGCCTTTATTGCCGAGCCACTAATGGGTGCCGGTGGCGTGATCGTGCCTCCGGAAGGCTATCTGCCTAAGGTGCAAGCCTTGATGAAAGAGCACGATATCTTCCTATGGGCCGATGAGGTGATCTGCGGATTCGGTAGAACGGGAAATGACTTCGGCTCGACGACTATGGGTATAAACCCAGACCTTATGAGTTTGGCGAAACAGCTGTCGTCAGCCTACGTGCCGATCAGCGCGGCGGTTGTTCCTGGCGAAATGTACGAATCGATGGCGCAGCAAAGTGCCAATGTGGGAATGTTCGGGCATGGCTATACTTACACCGGCCATCCTGTAGCCTGCGCCGCCGCACTAAAAGCATTGGAGATATATGAGCGCGACGATCTATTCGCGAGAGCGGCGAAAATGGGGGTGCACATGCAATCCCGACTGCAGGAATATGCAGGTCATGAGTTAGTAGGTGAGGTGCGGGGTAAGGGTCTCATCGGTGCGATTGAGCTAGTAGCGAATAAAGAAACCGGCCAGGCATTTAGCGATGGCCAGGTGGGCGCGTTTGCACAGCGTGCTTGCCAGGATGCGGGCTTGTTGCTGCGTGTGGTTAGCGGGAGCTGTGTTGCCTTCTGCCCGCCACTTATCATTGAAGAAAACCAGATCGATGAGATGGTTGAGAAATTTGGCACGGCACTAGCTGCAACACTTGAATATGCGAAGAAAGAAAACTTAGTACAGTAAGTTTGTTTCTTTTAGACAGTCTTGAGCCTACAAGCAGAATAATAAAATAGGACAAAATATGAAGAATCTTAGTAGCGCCTTCCTCATCTCAACTCTAGTTGCCGCGCTTGCTGCATGTCAGCCTGCAGAGGAGTCGGAGATTAAAATTCCTGCCGACCTAATATTAAGCAATGGAAAGGTTGTTTCCGTCGATGAGGAATTTAGCATCCACAGTACAATCGTGGTGAGTGATGGCAAAGTCGTCGAGCTAGGTGATGCTTCACTGCTAAATAAATACGAGGCCGTCACTGTGCGCGATCTCGACGGCAAGACACTCATTCCTGGCTTTATAGATTCCCATACGCACATAAGCGGTGATCCGCAGCGCTACATTAATTTAAGCGAAATTACCTCCATTGCTGAGATGCAGGATTTGATTCGCGCAAAGGCTGAGGAGTTAGGAGCGGGAGAGTGGATTACCGGCTATGGCTGGTCGGAAGACGAGTTGACGGAAGGACGTAAACCGCTTCGTGGCGATCTTGATATAGCTGCCCCGCGCAATCCCGTAACCCTTACTCGAGCGGGAGGCCATAGTGCGGTTGTTAGTACATCGGCACTGGGACTAGCCGAGATAAACAATAATACGCCCGATCCCGAAGGTGGGGTAATCGAACGCGACGAGAACGGTGTTGCGAATGGCATTATTCGGGAGCGGCAGAACATCGTCGGTCGCCTTGTTCCCGATTCAACCTATGAAGAGTTGCTTGCCAGCCTCGAAATTAACTTGGGCAACCTGCTCGCCAAGGGAATTACCAGTATAACCGATGCCTCGACAGCCCCTGATGAATACGCTATGTGGGAAGAACTTTACGCCAAGCCGGATGTTAAATTGCCGCGCTCAGCAGTACAGTTTCAGTGGTTCGATCCTGAAGGGATCAGTGAAGTTAAAGAGAGAGTCGGCGACGGGAATGAGTTCCTAAGGATCGGCCCCATCAAAGTATTTGCCGATGGTGGCTTTACCGGTCCAGCGGCGTTTACCAAAGAGCCTTACTTGAATCAGGGCGACTACCGCGGTTACCTGAACATGCCTGCAGAAGAATTAGTCGCTCATATTAATGAGATTCACGATGCGGGCTGGCAGATGGGCGTTCATGCGATCGGCGATGCGGCTATTGAACTGGTGGTCGATACGCTAGCCGATGCGCTCACGAGAAATCCGCGAGAAGATCACCGTACGTATCTAAATCACTTCTCTATGCGCCCATCAGACGAAACAATGGAGACAATGGCAGAGCATGGTATCCATATCACGCAACAGCCGAATTTCACCTACACCTTAGAGGGACGTTATGTAGCGAACCTCGATGGCTGGCGTCTCGAGCACAATAATCCCTTGCGTTCGCCGATGGATCACGGCATTCATGTTGCGATCTCTAGTGACATCCTACCCATAGGTCCGCTGGTAGGCATCTATGCGGCAGTCACCAGAAAAGGTATGAGCGGAAGAGTATTCGGAGCGGATGAGGCTATCTCTATCGAAGAAGCGATTGCCGGCTACACAATCAAAGGAGCCTATCTCGGTTTCGAAGAAGACATAAAGGGTTCGCTTGAGCCCGGCAAGCTTGCCGACATGGTCGTACTCTCCGATGACATTCTCACTATCGATCCGGAAGAGATCATGGATATCGAGATCGAACAGACCTATGTGGGTGGAGAACTGGTCTATCAAAAATAGTAACGACTCTATAAATCATAATAATAATTGTAAGGAGAAACTCATGAACAGAAGCTTCTTAAGCTGTGTGGCTGCATTCGTCGCGGCAGTCATCGTCGCTCCATCTGCCTCGGCGCAGACTGGAGATATTCCACGCACCGAACACGGCGTGCCGGATTTTCAAGGCACCTATACCTTTCGTACACTTACGCCATTGAATAGGCCCCCCGAACTCGCCGACAAAGCGACGCTTACGGCAGAAGAAGCTGCCGAGTGGGCCTCGTTTGAGAATAGACGACAGAATCGAGATCTAATTATCGATTCGGTAGGCGGCGCGGGTTACCCGCCGGGCGTGATCTCCTATAACGAATTTTGGTATGAGCGCGGCGTCGAAACGATCGCTGATCGAAGAACGTCTCTAGTCTACGATCCACCTAATGGTCGCGTTCCAGGACTCAACGCAAAAGGGAGTGCGCGCAGCGCAGAGATCTCTGAGATGCGAAGACTCAGCGAGGGGCCAGAGGCAAGAACGCTAAACGATCGCTGTATGATGAACGCGCGAACCGGTCCGCCGATGATATCGGGTTCCTACAATAACAATATGCAACTCGTGCAGACGAAGGATCATGTCATGATTTTGAGTGAGATGATTCATCACGCACGCATCATTCGTTTCGACGATGAGCACCATACCAAGCAGTTGAAATGGGAAGGCGATTCGATTGCACACTGGGACGGTGACACACTAGTAATTAATACGCAGAACTACTACTACTCTATTGGTTGGAGAAATACTTCGCAGGCATTGAAGGTTGAAGAGCGGTTCACCTGGATCGATGAGAACACTCTGGACTATGACTTCACCGTTGAAGATACGAATACCTGGGACGTGTCCTGGTCGGCTCGATTGCCGATGCGCCGCATCGAAGACCCAATCTATGAGTACGCTTGCCACGAGGGCAATCACGGACTGGCAGGAATTCTAGCCGGTTGGAGGCGCTACGAATCGATGGGCATGAACGGAGATGGTACGCCGAAGGAAGATTAGAAGGGGGCAGGTGATTGAGTTAGCTGAAAATCTCCAAAATCGGTTTGGGGAGAATGAATTAAGGGAGCTGTTGCGCATTTGAATTATGGGAAAAATTATTAGTAAGTTAAGCGTTGTTGGATTGTTGATGTTTACGGTGGCAAGCGAAGCTCAGCTTCCATCTTCACCTCCCAAAGACTTTGAAGGGTTAAAGATCACTCTTTGCGGTACTTCTTCGCCCTTACCGGCTCCTGGCCGCGCGCAGGCTTGTGTTGCAGTTGAAACGCCAGAGCATCTCTATCTTATAGATGCGGGCTCTGGCTCTGCTGCCACAGCGAATCTCGCAGGCATTCCAACTGCTAAGTTGCGCGGCATTCTGCTGACACATTTTCATTCGGATCATATCTCCGACATTGGTGATTTTAATCTCAATTCCTGGGTTGCGGGCAGGCCCGCGCCTCTGCAGATCATTGGTCCGACCGGAGTAGATCGCATCGTTCAGGGATTGAATATCACGTACGAGCTTGATCGCGGATACCGAGTGGCTCATCACGGCGAGGAATTGCTAAATCCTCAGCTTGGTGTCCTGCAGTCTCGTACTATCGAGGAAGGAGTGATCATAACAGAGGATGGCTTGCGCATCACCGCCTTCGAGGTCTCTCATCCACCCATCGAACCTGCTTTTGGTTACCGGCTGGATTATGCGGGTCGCTCAGTGGTTATTAGTGGGGATAGCCTAGTCACGGAGAAAATAATAGAGATGTCTGACGGAGCGGACGTAGTGCTGCACGACGCTATGGCATTGCAACTCGTCCAAGCGGCCGAGAATGCGCTACGCAGCGCCGGCATTACAAGAGTTGCAACGGTTTTGCATGATATTCAGGACTACCATGCGACGACATCGGATTTACAGCGTCTGGTGGATGAGGCTGATATTGGCCTACTAGCTTTGTATCATCTGGTTCCTGCGCCGAGAAACCCTATGGCTGTTGCTGCGTTCAGTCGCGGTATCCCGGAAAGTGCAATTATTACGGAAGATGCGATGGTGATTTCACTGCCCTCAAATTCTGAAGATATAGATATAGATTAAGGCTTTGTCGCCGACGTCTTGCGAGAATGGACTCATCGGATAAAGTTCAGGCCCGGGCTGTTGGGCGCGTGCTTACTCTAGCCCACCAGTCGCTCAGATTTGTCAGCTCTTCGGGAATTCTTAAGC
The DNA here is from genome assembly GCA_949372635.1 of uncultured Pseudomonadales bacterium. Taxonomy (GTDB): domain Bacteria; phylum Pseudomonadota; class Gammaproteobacteria; order Pseudomonadales; family Pseudohongiellaceae; genus UBA9145. The sequence goes on along the minus strand of CASIAB010000001.1, from coordinate 131,657 downwards.
CTAAGGCGGCCTTGGCCATGACAAAAGCGCACTGAGCCGTTATGTCGGCCACGCTGTAGTCGCCTCCTGCAATAAACTGTCTTCCGCTTAGCTCCTTATCCAGCCATTTCATTCGTGCCTTAACCGTTATTCTTTCCTGTTCAGCCACCTCCGATATCTGGACGAATCGGTCTTTCCACATGTCGGCGGTATGTCGAAAAATACTGATAATAGGAAGAATGAATTCAAATTCCATGCGTCGCTGCCACATCTCGATGGTAGCTGATTCCAAAGAGCCGATTCCCATTAGCGAAGGGTTGGGGTGCGCCTCTTCAAAGTATCGACATATGGCCATGGATTCGGAAATACAGGTGCCATCATCCAGTTCAAGAAGTGGCATTCTGCCGAGAGAGTTCTTCTTCAGATAGTCCTCTGTTCGGTTTTCACCTGTCATCATATTCACGGGTACCATTGGGATTTCGAGCCCTTTCTCAGCGAGGAATATGCGGACGCGACGAGCATTGGGAGAAGCGGGAAGGTCGTAGAGTTTCAATATAAGTACCTCAAGAAAGGATACGAGTCCTCGGCAATGTTGGACGAGGTATGGAACAAGAAATGGTGTAAGAATTACAGTAAGGATATCAATCTAACGCTCGGAGGGGAATTCATTCATAGCCTGGTAAATGTCCGCCTGTGCTCTTTAAGTCATCCGCTGTAAAGCGACTACCGATAGCTCGGCAATGCTCTTAATCCGTTTACTGCTGGCGCCAGCCTTAACCTGAGTTTTTAACCCAATCACGGTAGTCACTAAGTAATCGGCAAGGGCTTGGGGGCTTGCTTTCGAATTGATATCTCCATCGACCTGCGCGGTGGCTACTGCTTCAGCGAATATTTTTTGCGACGCTTCTATCCCAGCTTTAACACAGCGTGCAATGCCTGGATCACTTTGTGCGAACTCTGCGGCGGTATTCATCATTAAACAACCACGCCTTCCTTGCGGGTCGCGTGTCTCATTTGAAATGTCAGTCAGCACACCGTGAATGAATGCGAGAGAGTTCGGTGCGGTAGCTAAACCTTCTCTCATTGTGCAGATAAGAATTTCTTCATAGCGAGCGAGGCATTGTTCAAACAATACGTGTTTGGATTCGAAGGTTTGATAAAAACTACTTTTCGATAAATTCATAGCCGAGAGCAAATCGTTTAACGAAGTAGCCTCGTAACCTTGGGTCCAAAAAAGCTGCATCGCCGCATCGCGTGCCGCTTTAACATCGAATTCTCGTGGTCTACCTGCCATGGCGAATAATACTCCGATTCCAATAATGCGAATCATAGCATATTTGTAATTTTGCTACTTGCAATAAGGACTACTTGGTCCTATATTATGTGCATTACTAAAACAATGCATTAAAAGATTACCTACATAATTAAGGAAAGCCAATGCTCACGAGTAAACTTAACTATTTTAGAAGGTTGGGAAGGTCAAGCTTCCCCACACTGCTAACCACTGTCGCTGCCTTACTATGCGCTTCAAATGCGCTGGCTGCTGATGACTCAAGGGTTAACACTGATCCCAATTACAATCCTGATGCGACCTTGTTTAAGGGTGCCGCCAATAATATTTGGATCGACGTTTTGTTTAAGGCGACTCCTGCGCCAGGCTCAGACAGTGTTCTAACAGACAATCTTAGAGTAGATCTTAGGCCGGACCGCGACATGACCTTAAACGTTGAGGTCTATAATCCAAATGGATCGATCCCATTTATTGTAACTCCAGGAGGGATGGGAGACATCGAAGGTTTTGGAGCATTCGCTAAAAACCTTGCTGCTGCATCCATTGACCTCAAGGTCATTATTATGGACCGTCGTAACTTAGGGCGATCGGAAGTTTCTTTTGCTAATGCTGAACCAATGGCGGGAGAGGAAGCAGAGGATCTGCATGTGCTGCTGCAACGATTAGAGATTGATTCAGCAATATTCTATGGTATGTCCTCTGGCTCCCGCTCAAATATGGTTTTAGCGGAACGATACCCGGAACAAGTGGATGCGCTCATCATTGCTCCGCTCACTGGTGGGCCTATAGCAGCGCAGCGCCTTTCGGAGGAATATTTTTTGAGCTATTTGAGAGATGATAGTTTGACCTCGATGGAGGCGGTTGCCCAGACGCCATTGTGGAAGGGGTATATGGAGCGGAATAGCCCAGAACTGCAAAAGATTTTTATGGAACAAAACATAGACGACTTTTTGGCCACAATGAAGATGACTGGAGAGTTCCTGGCGTCTTTTCATGCAAAAACAACGCTTGGAATGACAGATGAGCAGCTAATGTCTCTCGAGGTGCCTGCTACGCTTATTCTTCACCATGGGCAAGAGATCGACTTTTTACATCCTAAGGTAAATGCTAGAGCTGCGACTACTTTGCTTCAAAACTCAACGTTTAAGATAGCCCCAAACCTTCAATCGATCGTGGATGAAATATTACCTTTCGTCAATGAGTACAGTTCTGCCGTAAAGAGTGCGCAATGATAAAAATGATAAAGAGTAAGATCGCTGGAATCGCAGTCACCTTGGTAGTAGCTGTTTGTATACTAAGTTGGATATTCACGGCCCCCTACATCAGTAGTCAGGGGCGTGCGCTGAGCAATCAGGGATTTGATCGTACACCTGGAGTAATTATCGGCGGAACGCTAGCTCCTTCTCCGGATGATTTTTCGTCGCTTAATGAGTCTGTTCCGGGCCCTATGATGATGAAACTGAGTGGTTTCCCTCCCTTTGTTACCTACTTGTTGTGGGTAGGTACACCCGGCGGTGTAATTTCAGCCTCACGCCCGGACGGAGGGTATTGGTCACAGCGCTTGCGGGAAGGCGGCGGTGATGGGTTGCTGCGCATAGGCGATTCTACTTATGAAATGAATGCCACCGAAATTCATGGTGATGAGCGTCTCGCCATGATGGGAAAGTGGGCCGCAAAGGCGAACATGTCTCTCGATCAAACACTCTATCAAGGCGGCGCGCCCCTCAATGACTGAGAGCTATTCTTCTGGGCGCCACGATCCTAGAGTAACGAACCAAGAATTTCTAACTTAAGATAGAGAGGAAATTATGATAACCATAGAGCTTACCTACCTGACATGGACAACGGTGTTTACAGCCTTGATGTGGGTTCCCTATATCCTCAATACGATTATTGTTAGGGGTTTGATAAATGCCGTTGGCTACTCAGAAAATCCGAAGCCTTTAGCGCCTTGGGCTGCGCGAATGAAACAGGCCCACTCAAATGCTGTAGAAAATTTGGTCGTTTTTGGGTTGCTAGTTCTTATGACTGAAGCTGCTGGGGCGAATAATGAAGCTACGGCCCTTGCCTGTGCAATTTATTTTTATGCCCGAGTCTTCCATTTTGCGACCTATGCGCTGGGTATTTCTTGGGTTCGAACTTTTGCCTTTGCTGTCGGATTTATGTGTCAAATTTCTCTGGCTTTACAAATTTTGATGTAAGATTGTTTGATTAATATTCATCAAGGCAGGAAACTCATGTTAATTAGACAGATACCTATCCGCAATTCGTTGAGTAACTATATGTATTTGCTTGCCTGCGAAGAGACCCTTGAGGCAATTGCTATTGATCCTTTGGATCATGCCCTGTGTTTGCGTGTTGCTAAAGGATTGGGATGGAGCATCAAGGTTGTAGCAAACACGCATCACCACCATGATCATATTGGTGGCAATGATCCGGTTATCGCTGCAACTGGCGCACAGTTGGTCTCCCACCTCGAGGCCATGCAGTCTATACCGAACGTGAATAGGGGTTTACAAGCTGGCGATACATTACAATGTGGCAAGCTGAGCCTGAAAGTAATGGATACCCCTGGTCATACCCTGAGCCATATATGTTTGTTTTTTTCTGGCACTGAGACAGAGAAGCCAGCGCTGTTTTGTGGGGACACTTTGTTTAATGCTGGCATAGGACGCTGTGACTTGGGTGGCGCGCCTGAAATTATGTACCAAACATTCGTTGAACAGTTTTATCCGTTGGCGGATGACGTGCGTGTTTTCCCGGGGCATGACTATATTGAAAATAATTTGCAGTTCGCACTCGACAGAGAACCTGACAATCAATCGGCTCAATCATTGCTTGCGCAGTTTAAAGCGGGACTGAGTGCTGAAAGTTATGTCAGCACAATCGGTGTGGAGCGAGAAATCAACGTCTTTTTTCGCCTGGATCAAGCGCAAGTGCGGTCAGGGATTGCTGAGAGCTTGGGTACTGATGTAAGCAGATTAGATGACCGCTTAACTTTCGTTTGTTTGCGTCGTATACGGGACAAGTGGTAGTCACAAATTTATTTTTTTTAATTTATTGGTATATGAATTAGATCAATTTTTTTGCGCGTAGCTCTTAATATCCTGAGCTAATATGTCACAATTTATTACTTTATTTTCCCCTTCTTTGAGCTATAGTCTCTAGCGTTAATTCAGTCTTATTTTAAATAATTATTTTGTATAAGTCTGTCAGTACAGCTATGGTAGTTTTGCTCCTATTTCTCACCAAAGCCTGAGTAGTATTAATAATGTAGTTCTATTAATTGGCTGCGTGCAGTATCTAGTTTTTATGTATCTAAAATACCTAGCGTAACCTACGAAGTATTAATTAATTTTTTATTAATTGGTTACGGTAGTCCATATGATGAAGCTCACAGCTGTGCAAACGCTGCAGCGTGGCGTGGCCGCGCACAAAGAAGGAAATCTTCACGAAGCCGAACAGTTCTATCGGGCTGTTTTACTCTCCAAATCTAGGTATCTCAAGACTCTCCAGGATATAGACGTGATGGCCGAGGCGCACGCCAACTTGGGTGTTAGCCTGAACCAGAAAGGAGACCGAGATGCGGCTATAAATAGCTTAAAGCAAGCTGTTAAGATTAAGCCGAACTATACTGAAGTCTATTACGTGATGGGGCATGCCTTTCGAGACAAGGGCGACATAAAAGCGTCGATAGATTGTTACCAGCAAGCTGTGAGCAATAACCCTGGTAATGCGGACGCCTTAATCAACTTAGGCGCTGCCTTGCAACATAATGGAGAGCTAGAGGCTGTCATAAACAGTTACCAGCAGGCTTTGAAAATCAGTCCTGAGTGTGCCGAAGCGCACAACAATTTGGGCAGCACTTTCCTAGAGAAAGGGAATCTAGACGCTGCTATTAATAGCTATAAAGAGGCTGTCAAGATAAAACCCGATTTTGCGAATGCGTACAACAATATGGGACATGCTCTCCACGATAAGGGTGATCGTGCGGCTTCGTTAGACTGCTACAAAAGCGCGCTAAAGATTGTGCCTTATTCTCCCCAAGCTCATAATAATATGGGTAATGCTCTAAGGGAAATTGGGGATTATCAAGAGGCAATTAAACACTTCGACTGTGTAGCCTCTGAATCTGATCCATTTAAGCCTTTGTTCTGGCTTAATTCAAAAGCGCAATCTCTCGAATGTCTTTACATTCTTGGTCGTTATGCGGAACTTCAAGAAAGGCTGCGCGAACTAGCTGAATCAGGAGACATCAATCTTCGCGTAGCAGGAGTCAGTGCATTCGTGAACAACCAACTGAAACACGAAGACCCGTATCCGTTTTGTAAGAATCCTTTGGATTTCTTTCAAGCAGGAAACCTAAGTGACCACGTTCTTGACGTGGACGGCTTTGTTGAGGACTTAATGTTGGAGGCTGCGAATATAACCCAATTGTGGGAGCCAAGACACGGAGTTACTAAATTCGGTTTTCAAACTTCACCGACAATCTTCAAAGCTGGTAAGAACTGTGAGACTCTGGAAAGAATACTTCGAAAAGAAATAGCTTCCTATCACTCGAAATTTTCATCTGAAGATTGCGAATATATTAATGCTTGGCCTGCTGCATTTATTCTTAGGGGCTGGTTCGTTCGATTGTTTAAAAATGGCTACCAACAATCACATAACCATCCCTCAGGGTGGTTAAGTGGTGTCATATATCTAAAAACTGTTGATGCGATAGATGGAGACGAAGGCGCGATTGAACTCAGTCTTCAAGGTCATGATTTACCAATCCTAGATGAGAACTACCCTCTTAAAGTTCATCGTCCGAAGAGAGGTGATATTATTTTCTTTCCCTCTTCGTTGTATCACAGAACTATTCCATTTAGCGAAGATACAGATAGATGCGTCATCGCCTTTGACTTATATCGTCACTAATAAATAGAGCAGCGTAAGTTAGCAGGGAAAAACTAAAAATACTTGCTGACAACGCTGCCGCCGCTCGTCACACCTGCGACTTTCCCCCCCTAGGTCTAAGTTTATATCACCTACTCAGTTGATGGGGCTAAGTGAAGTTTATTTTGGTACCAATAATGGTATTCTCTACCTGCTTCGCTAGGAAGCATAATAAAATCAGAATTAAAGATTTAATGGAGTAGGGAATGCGACAGCGAGTAATTAAAATTTGTACTACAGCAAGTTTGCTCTTTCTTGCTCCATCGATGGTGTTTTCTCAAGATGCTCAGAGCGAAGCGGAATTGGCGGACGGAGAGGCGCAATATCGATTATTTTGTGCTGAATGCCACGAAGGAGCCATGCTGGAAGCCCCGCAACGATCTGCGTTTGCTCTTTACCCACCAAGACGAGTAGTCGAGGCGCTTGAATCCGGCTCCATGGCGACTTCAGGTATGGCTATACCGCGCGAACAAAAACGCAACATTGCCTATTTCCTTACCGGTGAGCGATTCGATGAATCACCTAGGGAAATTGTTAGTTTCAGCTGCCAAGCAAGCTTGTCTTCAACTACATCATTAAGTCGGCCGGTAAGCTGGAACGGATGGGGAGGCGTGAGTGGAAATACTCGCCATCAGGATGACGAACACATTCTCAATAAGAGCAACGTTAGTCAGCTAAAACTCAAATGGGTATTCGCGTTTCCAGAAGCAACCCGATCGCGGTCACAGCCAGTTGTTACTCCCGAAGTCACTTTCATTGGTAGTCAGGAAGGAACTATCTATGCGCTGGATAATTCAAATGGCTGTCCTTGGTGGACTTATAGCGCCGACGCAGAAGTGCGCGGAGCAATCTATGTAGACACTGATGAGCAGGGCGTGCCTGAAACACTCTTGTTCGGTGATTTTGCTGGCACTGCTTACTCGGTGAATGCGCAGACTGGCGAGTTAAATTGGAAGAAAGAAGTACATGATCATCCTCAAGCGACAATTACCGGTTCGGTGATCGCTCATGAAGACACGCTCATTGTGCCCGTGTCCTCGCTTGAGGTTCTGCTAGCAGCTAGAGTGAATTACTCCTGCTGCTCGTTTCGCGGCGCGCTTGTGGCGTTAAGCATTAGTACCGGCGAGGAGTTGTGGCGAACCTATACGACCGACGAACCACGCCCAACTATTTTGAGCACGGCGGGCATACAGCAGTACGGCCCCTCGGGCGCACCTATTTGGTCTAGCCCGACAATCGATGCAGAAAGAAATCTGGTTTATGCGGGTACTGGCGAGAACTATTCATCACCAGCAAATGGTTATAGCGATGCCGTATTGGCTATGGATATAGCGACGGGTGAGATTGTCTGGGCAGCTCAACTTACCAAGGACGATGCTTGGAATGGTGCCTGCTCTAGAGGAACGCCAAACTGTCCCGAGGAGGATGGGCCCGACTATGATATCGGAGCCTCCCCTATACTGGCGATGGATGAGAACGGACGTGAATTGATTTGGGTCGGTCAGAAGTCAGGGATGGTGTACGCGCTCGACCCAGCAAATGGTGGCGCTCTTGTGTGGGAGCAACGTGCGGGAAGTGGCGGTACCATGGGTGGCATCCACTACGGCATGAGCACCAATGGCGAGAAGCTATTCGTGGGCGTTTCAGATCTGCCAACTAATAACCCCTACAATGTAGGCGCAGCGCACCCGGGCATCCACGCCTTAAGGCTCAGCACTGGTGAGGTTTTGTGGCGTAACGACCTACCAGACAAATGTGAAGATGGGCCATTCCTCTGTTGGCAGGGCATCTCTGCAGCTGTCAGTAGTACTTCTGATCTAGTGTTTGCCGGCGGACTAGATGGCATCTTGCGCGCTTTCGATGTCGACAATGGCAGCATACTCTGGGAAACCAATACGCGACAAAGTTTCGGGACTCGCAATGGAATCGAAGCGACAGGCGGTTCCATCGAATCAGATGGCCCGGTAATCATGGATGGTCAGGTCTTCATCACCTCGGGTTATGAGAAGTGGGCTGAGGCGCCAGGTAATGTGTTATTGGTTTATTCACTCGATGGGAACTAAATAGTGAGTGCAGATCTGACCCGTAGCTATTTAGTATTTTGGAATCATTCTTTAGTCCGTAATTTTTGAGAGCTCACAATGTACAATATTTTTTCCGACCGTAATAAACCCAGTTGCAGGTCGATCTTTTCCGGCTTGCTTTTTTCTTGCGTATCGCTGTTGCTGATTTCATCGCAGGCGATGGCCTATGAGATTGATCCAGATGCAACAATCTCTGATTCTCCAACGACCTTAATGGGCGTCAATCACATCGGTTTATCGGTGAGGAATTTGGATGCGTCTCTAGATTTTTATCAGCGAGCTTCGGGTTTTAAAGTTATTCACAGAGAAGTAGTTCGTAGCAATAGTGCAGCTGACAAACTATTTGGCCGCGAAGGGATAGAGTATGAGATAGCAGTGCTCGAAGCGCCGAATATGCTTTTAGAGCTCACGGAATTTAGTCATAACCGTGATGTACCGATCAGCAAGATGCCTGTAGAGGGCCCGGGTATGACCCATACTTGTTTTCAGTCGCCGTCACACTTATCGGGATACGACAAATTCAAGCGTGCAGGAGTTGAAATGCTCAGCCGTGGCGATGGTCCTGTAGATCTGCTGGGCCAGGGCGTCACTTATGCCTATGCCTATGACCCCGAAGGAAATATGATTGAGCTAGAACAGCTAGATTTTGATCGATTAGGCGGAGACCGACGAAGTCCTGAATGGATAGAACAAGGTTTAGACTTGTGGATGACACAGGTTGCTTTGGTAACGCATGACATCGAGCGATTAACCGACTACTACTCAGAAATAATGGGTTTTAATCCTTATAGAACGGCTGATATCGCTGACCGTGAGACCTTTGATGATGCGACTGATGTTGACGATGTGGAGCTTAAGGTCATGTTCTTCAGAATGGCGCAGCGATCGAAGAGTATGGAGTTCTGGGAATACGATAATCCGGAAACGATTCAGTTCTTAGGAAATAGAGACAGCACGGCGCTTGGTTATTCTTATTCGATTGAAGTTGGTGACATTCAGGCGGAGTATGCGCGCATGTCTGATCTAGGTGTGGAATTTGTCAGCGACCCAGTTCTGCTAGGAAATTTTTGGCAAGTTCATGCGAACGATATCGATGGCAATGTTTTCTCTCTACGTCAAGCCGTAGATCCAAATTCTCCTTACTCGGTGCCTCAGCTAGAGCTATAGCTTGAGAAGAGCGGTATTTTAAATATTTAGCACCGCTTCCATGTCTGCATCGAGTTTTGGCTTCCTCGTTACTAGTGACACACCAATAAACAGCACGAGTGAGACTATGAAGGCGACGAGTCCGCCGAGTATGCCGTAGGGTAAAACGATACCAGCGAGTTGGATGATAAAGTTTATCAACAAGGCTGAAACGATCGCAGCAACGGCTCCCATCGCCGTAGCGCCCTTCCAGTTTAGGCCGATAGCTAGTACTGGAAATATCGATGCCGCGAAGGTCGCCCAGCCGAAAGCGCCGAGTATGGCGACTAGTGTGGCGTCTTGAAAGTGTGAATAGAGCGCGAAGCTAGCCGCAACTATCGCTAAAATCACGGTAACTATGCGAGCCCAGAACAGCTCGTTCTGAATAGCATGCCCTTGAATAGCTTTGGGTATGTCGTGAATGATTGCAGCAGTACCTATGTTGAGGAAGGCATCAGACGTCGACATGATTGCAGCAAACAGGCCGGCAAAAACGATACCCGCGAGCAATGGATTGGTAAATATCGAAAGGAAGAGGGAGGCGGCATCATCTGGAAGAGCTAGCGGTTCTATAACGCCATCGATAACAGCTGCGCGCATGATCACTCCAATGGAGACCCATAGAAGGGCCGCCATGACGTAACCGAGCAGGGACATCGGGAGGATGACACTGTTGTCCGATATGTTTCTGTTCATCATCATCTTCGTTACAAGATGAGGTTGGCCTGCAAGACCTAAACCGAAGACGAAGAACCAGCCTAGTGAGGCCATGATTCCGGCGGCACCGAAGGGCATCATGGCTTCGCCGTCGTCTGCAAGAATTATGGAGGTCGCTTCCTGCATTCCACCGTCGAATACAGACATCGCTGTCAATAGAATCAAAACCCCAGCGATCATCATTATCGCGCCTTGCACCACATCGGTATAGACAGAGGCAATGATGCCTCCAGTAACGCAGTAGAAGATTAAAACGGTAGAAGAAATAACGACACAGGTAACGAGTCCTATTTCAGCGAACATGACAGTGCCAGAGAGGATCGCCTGCAACACTACAGCCATGGCTAAAATTTGTGTTGCAAGGTAGCCCATTACTCCTAGAACAATTGTAACGGCAATAAGAAATCGAACCGCTTCACTGTTGTATCTTGCTGCAAGAACATCTGGAAGAGAAATGCAATTGCGGACGTCGGCGATCATGCGGATTCGTTTTGCTACGAGGAAAAAGCCTAGCGCATAGCCGCTGGATGAGATGACGATCATCCAGAACGAACTCACGCCAATCGAATAGACCAGCCCCGGACCGCCTACAAATCCGAAACCACTTAGCGTGGATGAGAACAGGGCAAGAGAAACTACAATAGGTCCTAAGCCTCTGCCTGCTATAAAGAAGTCGCTAGAATTTTTCGTGCGCCGCATGGCCCAGAGGCCAGTGATGACACAAAAAACCATATAGATGATAACGGCGCCAATGATAATTTCCTGTCTATAGGGTTCCATGGAACTACTGCTCCGACTTTTTTGCGATATTTGCTAGTAATTTCTCGTATTTCTGTTCATCTTCCTCGGTGAAGATGAATTTCCGAAAGCCTACGCTGTACAAGATTATCAGCGGAATCGCCCCTAGCCAGGTGCCGTATACCTGCCAGGCTGTAGCAACAGGAAATCCCATGAAATAGCTGGTGACCCCAGTTTTCAGGAAGGCTTGATGACCAAAGTACATCTGCCACCATACAAAGAAGCTAAATAATAAAGTGCCACCCATATACGCCCAGAATTCTGTGCTGCGACGCTCTTCGGCAACACCCAGCGCTGCGAGGCATATGATCAGTAGAAGCAGTAATGCCTGAAAGGCGAAGGCCAAACCGCCAATGTGCTCTAGTCGCGCGGCACCGTCGCCGCCGGCCTGCATGCCGTTGAACTGTGCATGGGCTAAACCAGCGGCATTCGGCACCGTGTCAGCAAGACAGATAGCAACGAGAATACCTGCCATCAATAGTACGGTAGCGAAGATCACGTATATCAAAATACTGCGCATGAGAACCTCTCTTTTCGTTGAGAACCAGAGGATAAACATCGAATAGACGCGAGTCTAGAGATTCCTACGTGTATTGCGGACGCAGGGCCTTTCCTAGGATTAAGTCGTCTTGACAACGACCGCTCGAGAGTCCATGTTCTCAGGTTCGTCGAATTTATTATTACTATAAAGTTGAAAGTGTTGCTCTGAGTTTTTGTTTGAGGTCATCCTAAAGAAAAGTCAGGGCCTACCTGCAGGCGAGATTGTCTAAATAGTTAGTTAAAAAATGAATTCGAGAGTTAAGTAAGAACTAAATCAAGAGAGTTAATCAAGCTGTACAAAAGAGGTGAATAATGAACAATAGTAATAAAACTAGACAGGGAAGAGGAGCTCGATTGCTTCTTACCGCCGGGGTTACCAGTATCGCGCTGTCGTTGCTTTCGACCGCTGCTCTAGCGCAACCAGCGCGACCGGGTGCTATCCAGCCCGCCGCCCATGCAGATCAGGAACCAATCAACCACCTGCCGAATCCTTATGAGACACAGCGCAACTTCGGTACTTTACCCGATGGCCGTAGCTGGGGTTCAGTGAGTGCAGTTAATATTGATATCGACGGTATCCACGTTTGGGCTGGTGATCGCTGTGGTACGAACTCTTGTGCCACATCGGATGTGGATCCGATTGTTAAGTTGGATCCAAATGGCAACGTTGTGCAGAGCTTTGGTGGAGGTCAGATTATCTGGCCACACGGTATGGACGTCGACAGCGATGGCAATGTCTGGGTCGTCGATGCTCGTGCTGCAAGCGCTGCTGAATTAGAAGAAAATCCATCTGCTGCAGGCAAGGGCCATACGGTTTTGAAGTTCAGCCCAACCGGTGAATTGCTAATGACCTTAGGTACAGGGGGTGAAGCTGGTGATCCACCGACTCACTTCGACGCGCCGAACGACGTTCTTGTTGCACCAAATGGCAACATCTACGTAGGCGACACTCACGGGGCACAGTTTCAGAATGAAGCTGGTCCAACGGCGAAGAGTCGTATGTCGATCTTTTCGCCAGACGGTTCTTTTATAAAGAGCTTCGGTGAATTCGGCTTTGAGGATGGGCAGTTCCGTTCACCTCACTCTCTAGGTATGGATTCGCAGGGCAGGTTGTTTGTAGCTGACCGTGGTAACAGCCGCATTCAGATATTCACGCAAGATGGTGATCATTTAGATACTTGGTACCAGTTCAGCCGCATCAGCGGTCTGTTCATCGATCCTAATACTGACATGCTGTATGCCATCGACTCCGAGTCTGATGAAAATTACAATCCAGGTTGGCAGAAGGGTCTGCGTGTAGGCAGTGCCCGCACAGGTGAGGTGCTTTACTACATCAAGGCACATGACTCTGAACGTGGCTCTGGCATGGGTGGCTTAGGTTCTATGGGTGAGGGCGTTACAGTTGACCGCAATGGCGTTGTCTACGCTGGCGAGGTTGGGCCAATTCAAGGTATGACTAAGTTCATCCCACGTTTAATTCCGTGAGTTGAATCTATAGGACCGTAATGGTTTTATGCAAAACGGGTGCAAATGTAAATTTGCACCCGTTTTTTTTGTTCAATAATGTGAAGCAAAACTTCTAGGTAAAAGCTCTGCTGCTCTACTTCCCAGTGCCTACGCGATTCCTGTGACGAGACTTCTTCTTTGCGGCAGCCTTCTTCTTTGGGTCATCTTTAGCCTTCGCGTTAGACTTGCCTCTCGCTGCGGGTTTACGCTTTGGCTTCTTGTCTTTCTTAGGCCCTTTGCCTGGCCCTTTGCTTGGCTTTTCGAATGCAGGACGCGCGGATCGAGATAATTTTCCATCCATTTTTAAGCGGGAGATTTTTAGTGTTTGCCCAGAGACCCATACATTCTTGAGTTCTTTGAAAATCTCATCTGGCATGTCGTCGGGTAGATCGACTGTGCTGTGATCATCGTGAATGTTGATGCGGCCTATATGTTGAGCGTCTAAGCCTGCTTCGTTGGCGATAGCGCCGACGATATTGCCGGGCATAACGTCATGTTTGTGGCCCACTTCTAGGCGAAATCGTTCCATGCCTTTTTCTGGAGGGCTGTCGGCCCTTGGAGGTCGTGAGCGCAACTCTCCTCTGGGACTTCTATCTTCTGTTGGAGGTCGCGAGCGTGACTCACCTCTGGAGCTTCTATCTCCAATGGGAGGCTTGGAGCGTGACCGGCCTCGCGATTCACCTTCATCCACACGTGTGAATTTTTCTGTTTTTCGCGTCGGCTTGTTCTGCAGCAATAAAGGCGTGTCGCCTTGAGCAAGCTTGGCAAGTGCCGCTGCGATGCCTAGCATTGGAAATTCGTTCTCTGCCTCAAAATTCTCTAGCAATTTAGTGTATTGAGAAAGATCCTCGTTAGCGATGGTCTCTGATATCGACTGTTTGAATTGCTCTACTCGCTTATCGTTGATCAATTGCGTGGAAGGCAGCTCCATCATCTCGATCTTCTTGTTCGTCGCCCTTTCGATGGCGGCTAGCATGCGTTTCTCGCGTGGAGCAACAAATAGGATTGCATCTCCTTCACGTCCGGCTCTCCCGGTGCGGCCGATACGGTGAATATAGGATTCAGTATCGTGTGGTATATCGTAGTTCACCACGTGACTGATTCGATCTACGTCTAAACCTCGGGCAGCGACATCGGTTGCGACCAGAATATCTAACTGCCCTTTCTTAAGTCTCTCAATAGTACGCTCGCGTGTTTTCTGCGCTATATCACCATTGAGTGCTGTGGCCGAGAATCCCCTAGCAGAAAGTTTTTCTGCTAAGTCGACAGTAAGAATGCGCGTGCGCACAAAAATAAGCATTGCATCGAAAGTTTCGGCTTCTAAGATTCGAGTGAGTGCGTCAAGTTTATGCATGCCGCTAACCGGCCAAAAACGCTGGCGGATCGACTCGGCAGTGGCGGTCTTCATCTTGACCGTAACTTGAACTGGGTCGGTCAGATACTTACTGGCAATCCGTCGTATCTGCGGAGGCATCGTTGCAGAGAAGAGGGCGATCTGTCTCTGCTTGGGTATTTGTTCGAGAATCCATTCGACATCGTCAATGAAACCCATGCGTAACATCTCATCGGCTTCGTCTAGGACGAGGGTAGTAAGATGATTGAGTTTCAGTGTGCCACGGCGCATATGGTCCATGACTCGGCCTGGTGTTCCGACCACCACATGTACACCACGTTTCAAAGCGCGTATTTGGCCGCTGTAGTCCTGACCGCCATAAACTGGCAGAACGTGAAAATCTTTTATATGACTAGCGTACTTCTGAAAGGCTTCGGCGACTTGAATGGCAAGTTCGCGCGTTGGTGCTAAAACCATAACCTGAGGGTCTTTCTGCTTTACATCCAGTTTCGAAAGAATAGGTAGAGCAAAAGCGGCAGTCTTGCCGGTACCAGTCTGTGCCTGGCCAAGCACATCTCTGCCCTCAAGTAGCAAGGGGATGGTTTGTGCTTGAATAGGGGAAGGCGTTTCGTAGCCCACATCAACGAGTGCCTTTAATAGAGGCTTAGACAGCGCCATTTGCTCGAACGAGGTGATTTCTTCGCTACTCATAGTATTGCCTTGCTATGCCCTCGAGCCGGTAATTTGGGAATATGTAGACGCATAATTAAGCCGATAAATACACGGAAAGTTAAGAGGGTGCGAAGGATAGAGACTATCACTTGCTAAGTCCATCTCATAAATAGATGGATAGGCCATTAAACTCGCTATTTTTGAAAATCACAGCATGTATTCTTCTGCAATCGAGAACATAATGAGAGCCTTGGACGGCCGTCTTAACCTCAACTGTCGCCCTACCTAACTAACTGGAGATTCTTCGGACTGCTGCTGACCGCCAACTAACCACTAATCGTGAGTGGGCTTTTCCCAGCATTCGCTGGTACCTACAACGTCGCCTAAACAAGACCGTCGATAAGCTAAATAACAGCCTACAGATCAAGATCCGTCCGTTACAGCGCAGTGAAGGCAGATATTGATTGACCAGTTAATGTTCGATCGCGAGGTTTTCGCAATAATCGAGGAGGAGTCGCAGCGGGACAATATTCCTCAAGATGTATTGCAGCATAATGTAAAGAGATATGCCCGTGAGATCGTCCCCTCCTTTTATGCTTACATCTATTATCAGATTAATCCTCAACACAAGCTCTTGATGAGCTACTACGCGCTCCATAAAACACTGGTGGAATGAATAAGGCTGGCAATTTTGATAGTATCGCTTGAGAGAGAATAGTTGCTTGTAATGCATCGATCCGGTTCTTTCTCGTAACATTCGGAAAAGCTCGATGCTATGTCCTTACATAACATTAGCAATAGGCCCATAGGGAAAAATGTTCGCCACGCTAGAAACAACTGAATTAGCGACGTGGGTTGCGGTCTCACTATGGGGGTATCCCTTCATGTTGAGCCTTCACGTGATGGGACTTGCCGTCGTGGTTGGCATTTTCTCGATGCGCGACTTGTCGCTTCTAGGGCTATTTCCTGGTATTCAACCATCCGCGTTTTTGGGTCTGGGTAAATTAGGTTGGGTGGGTTTCATCATAAATGCCGTGTCAGGCTTTGCTCTGTTTGCCTCTCAGGCAACGGTGTTTATAACTAGCGTGCCTTTTATAGTGAAAATTGCTTGTATCGTAGCAGGCATGATTTTGGCTGGAGTCATACAGTCACGTCTGCGTGCAGAGATAGGTCTAAACGATTCGGCGGTGTTGATTAGCAAACCGACAAAAATAATCGCCTCAATTTCACTCATGCTCTGGCTGGCGGCCATCATAGCCGGTCGCCTGATCGCGTATATTTTTTAGAGGTCTAACCGTGGAAAAATTTGCACAGTCAATTGTCGGTGGCTCGCTTAACTCTTGGATTCAGGAGACTTACTGGCTGTGGCCGGTCATGGAGATTAGCCATTTCATCGGGCTATCGCTGCTATTGGGAGGTTTGCTTGTTATCGATTTGCGCATGGCAGGGCACTTCCGCAGCTTTGATCCAGCAGCTACTCATCGTCTGTTGCCCTTCATTCTGATTGGTTTTGGTGTGAACTTGCTCACCGGGATACTATTTTTTTATGGTGACCCAATGCGCTATTCGGTGAATATAGGTTTTCAGATCAAGATGGGCTTGGTGTTAATGGCTGGACTGAATGCTGTTCTTTACTACTGGAAAGTAAGCCCGATTATGCATGGTTGGGATGCAACGACATCCTCGCCTCCAATAGCTAAATTTGTGGCCTATGCCTCGCTCGCGCTTTGGACGGGCGTCCTACTTTGTGGGCGCCTCATTCCCTACGTGGGAACTGGTTAGAGCTTTCCTACTTTTCATCTTGCATATCATCTTTACGCGGAATAAAAATCCTAGCTACTGTCTCATCCTCGTGAAACATCAGATGTTTCAGCGCCGCCAATATGTGTAGCACTACCGACGCGGCAAGTGCCTTGGCTGCATTAGAATGAAAGATGAAAGCCAACTCCGACAAGTTGTTTCTGCCTGGCATTGCCCAGGCCATGAGCGGTCCTGATATCAACATACACTCAGTAAAAGTAGCATGAGATGGTGTGCTGCCTTGGCGAGTCGATGCGTTAGCAAGGTTTGCCCGTTAACATGGGGATGGCCCGATTTATAGCGCCATGCTATGCGCGCGACAAGTGGTAACCAGACGATTAGACCGAGAGTGATGTGCAGCGATCTACGAGCATCGATCTGCTCGATAGACTGCAGAGAAATGCTTTGACCGACAAACCAAAGCAGAATAATTGCCAGTGCTCGCAAACCAATGCAGGCCTATCGAAAACCATCCAAAGGAGTTCTGAGTATCTAGAAGGGAGCGGGAGGTTTCTCATGACGAGAGGTTGGCTGACTGCGAAACGAAATTGTAGTCATCGATCGATGACACAACTTCGTTTCGTTTTCTCGTTAGTACTTCGATGGAAAGAAGCGTACAGATGCACGTGACGATTCAGCATCGCAGTTGTATGCTTGAAGCTTGTAGCCCTCGGATGCCGGAAGCCACCTAGTGGTGTAAGAAGTAGGCTCGAGTAAAAACATCGCGTCTTCGACTTCTAATGTTACCTTCAGATCTTCTCCATCCATCCAGTAGCGTTCGCGAACAATCTTCTGTGAGGAAGAGGGGATGCCGTTGTAATCATCGAAGCCGGCAACATCGAACACGAAGTGAGTAGTGGTAACTAATCAAAGCGTCATCTTCATAGTGACCTACAGAGAAACCTTGAACGCCGAAGTCCGTTGACTTGGGTTCGCGGCCGTCTAGCCATATGGTACGTAGCTGATCATCTTTCTCATAACGAAACAGGACGCGGTCGGGCCATTGCACGACCTCCATATGGTAAGGGTCATATTGAATTGCAGGCGAAGAGGCGGGCTGGCAGTCGTACTTTGGCGCCATGATCTCTTCCCAGACTTCTTGATAGGCTAGGGCGCGCGCATTCAGCTTGGGGAAATTCTCTTCGCCCCAGGGAACAGCTTCGCCATTCACCGGTCTTGCGCTAAAGCCTCCGTTCCAGGTTCCCGCTATATCAGGTATCTGGTTATCGGCTTGTGCGTTTGCTTGACCTGCGGTAGCGCCAATCGCTAGAGAAAGCAAAGCTGCAAAAACAGACTTCTCTCTCATAAATGTAGTTGCTCTCATAAAAATTCCCGCCTTGAATGCTGGTTATGTTCTAGTTTGTTATCTTGTGAAGCCGCCTAGGAAAAGTGATATGCGGCCTCGTCCAGATTTGTAAGGGTAATACCTTGGCGATTTATTCTGGCGGTTGAGTTCGTTCCTGAACGCGACCACCTTCTAAAACTGGGGTGCCATCAGCACGAGTCATGCGCACACAACACAGGCCGGTAGTGCCTTCAGCGCGCGAAGGTCTGCCGGAGGCTTTCACGATCATGCCTACTGGGAGTGAATCTGGAGTCCAGCCAGCGCGGCGTATGCTTACAGGGGCGCCTAATTCGATCTGCCATTCGATAGTCGCGCCGCTCTCGTCGGCAACATCTATGTAAAGAAAGGCGTGTGGGTTTCTAAACACAAAGCGTGTAACGGGGCCTTCAATTTCGACACGTTGGTCAGGATCATAGAAAGGCGTGCTCGAATGATGAGCTAGAACGGGTATAACTACGAATGCAGCCCCCAAGGTAACCGCTGATACGGCTGCTGTTATCCATCGTTTAATGCTCATGACTCTCTCCTGTGGTCCGGCATCGCCGAGATTCTTATGATTTGCAGAGAGGATAATGACTATGACAGCCGCAGTCAACGGCGCGCTGGCACCATCATTCTAGGCGGCTGACAGTCAGCGCTGCTTAGTTTTGTTCGAATGACTCAAGCGTAAATAAGAGCTGTTCTGCATCAGTTAAAATAAAGCTTAGGTTACGAAATGCAACCTTTCCTGATATGACAAGCTCTGGCAAGACCAGCAAGCCAGTTTCGGCATCGAAGTCCGCTATTTTATCTACGGTCTCGGTCAGAAATACAACGCTGCTAAGGTCGAGTTGCACGATAACGCTGGGCTCGGTTGCAGTAATCGAGAATGCCATCGAGGCCAGACCGGATGCTCCCGCATCCACGGTTACGTGGAGACGACCGCTAGCCTCATCGAAGTAATTCGGAACTTCGACAACGACAGCTATGTTTACGAAGCTGCTCGTCACGATCGCTCCGTCTGGGTCGCTGAGTAAAGGAAAATTAGTTATGCCGGCAATGGTGAATGTTGGTTGTGCTGATATATTGTCCACGACTGTCATACCATCGCCGATGACTCTGCCGAAAGCGGTGAAGCCACCATTTTGACCATCAAGATTTGCGCTGTTATCAGCAAGGTTCACAAACCATTGACTAGTTGCGCTATTCGGATCACCTCCGACCTTAGCCATAGCCACAGTTCCGCGTGTGTTGGAGACACTGAATTCGTTTTGTATGGCGGCATCTAGGGTTATCTGGTCTAACTGATTGGTTGCGGCATTGTAGGATAACCAGCCTCCCTGAATCACAAAGCCAGGTACGGAGCGATGAATTACCGTGCCATTAAAGCGCCCAGAATTCACATAGTTAAGGAAGTTGGTAACGGTGATGGGCGTGACATCGTCAAATAATTCTATGCTAAAGTCTCCTAGGGAAGTACTTACGCGGACTGTGGTTGCAGAGGCCGATTGTACGGAAAGTAAAAAGCTTGCTGCTAGTATTAGGTATAATTTGACTGGAGCCATCCCGGCTATACTGCTGTTATTCATCTAAAGACCTTTTGTTAAAAACCGAATGAAATGGGTTCGTTGAAGTAGTTCGAGATTTTGGTAAAAAATTGTTGCAGTGGTTCAAAAAATTTTCTTACAAGGTGTAGCTTCAATAGTGTGAATTATAGTCTAAACGATCTTGTATTAAAGCACTTTTTTAGGTGTTAAAGTTGCTAGCCCCTTGTAACACTTCTGGGTAGCAGGCAACTGAGCGAGCAGCTGTTCGATTGCCTGATGAAAACCTGCAATATTCCGAAGCTTATCGAAGCTATGCAGGAAAACTCTAATTCCAAAGACGATTGCCTTGCTTGCAGGAAGCCGAAGGAATGTCTGCCGCTCAATTCGCCAGTACAGGTTTGGGCTGCTGTTATCCACAACAGCGGAATTGGGATTGAGGTCGTCTCGCCAGAAGAGTTCATTGCCCGATTGAATGGACCAATTATAACGTAGCAAGAATCGTCCGCTGCTCAATCCCTCTAAGAAACGATTTACCTTTTCGCTAAGCAAGCTATCGTATTCAGGCACGGGGTCATGAATGAAGTCCACAGTTTGGCCAATCTTGTCCTGCAGAATCCAGTTACTCGGCGAGCAGACGCTGGCGGCTGTCATCACGTAGCCTTCTTTTTCCTTTTCTAGCAGGCAAAAATCTTCTGGCACCCATAGCGAAGCCTCCCAAAGATTCTTATCTCCTATTTCCGATATGAGCTTTTCCTGTTTATGAATGAGTTGATTGCCTAATCGGGAATAATCTAACTTAGGTCTTGCTAGTAAATGTTGTAAGAGGTGATCATAAAATTCGCATTGTGCGGCAACTGATTTCTGAGTTTGAGCAAAACATTCTTCGCTTTGCGAAACGCCCAGCTCGGTTTTGTGTTTTTGAAAAACGTTTAGATCCTTGGCGGGAAATATCCAGTCATTTTCCCTAAAGTTCTGTAGCCCTAGACGCAAGACAGACGTCTGTTCTTTTTCTGGTAAGTAGATTGGAAAGTTAGAACTGTCGAGTTTCATCGCTGCCGCCGTTCGTTTCAAATACGTTAAGCGAATTAACTGCTCCTCGCAATAAATAACCCTATGTATTTCGAGAGGTAATCATCGAAATTGCTGTGGTAGACTCGGCTTAATGCGCCTATTCCTCCTGCTATTAACCACCCTCCCACTGCTGCTGGCTTGCAGTTCATTTCCTCGTTCCTCCACGTTAGAGTTGAATGCTCGTGCGGAAGTCCGCGAGTTGACCGTGCTGTATAGCAACGACGAGCATGGCTGGATGGAAGGGCGTGAGTTCGGCCGTGGAGCAGCAAATCTGCTAGGCCTGTGGCGTGAGAAGGAGGGCTATAGCGAAGACGGGCCCTTTCTCTTGCTGAGTGGAGGCGATCATTGGACAGGGCCGGCCATCTCAACCTGGTTCGAAGGCGAGGGCATGGTGGAAGTGATGAACACCATGGGCTATGACGCTAGCGCTGTTGGCAACCATGAATTCGATTTCGGTCTGGATAACTTGGTACAGCGTATCCGTCAGGCTAACTTTCCTTATTTGGCGGCCAATATTCAATGGAAGGCTAGCGAAATCCTGCCATCTGAATTAGGGATTCTGGCGTTTACAATAACCGTGGTGAATGATCTGATTATTGGAATTATCGGGCTGTCTACAACCAACACACCAAGCACTACAAACCCTATTAATATTGCTGACCTCTCTTTTTTAGATTATGAGCCCGTACTGCGCGAAACCGTGAAGCAACTGGAGGCGGAGAATCCGGACCTTATCTTCGTCGTGGCTCATGTCTGTATGGCAGATTTACGGCCTTTAGCTGCGGCTGTGGCTGATCTAAACATTAGCCTTATGGGGGGCGGGCATTGCAATGAGCTTGTCGCAGAAAAAATGGGCGATACCATTCTTCTTGAAAGTAACGGTCACTTTCGCAGTTATGCGCGAGCGCATTTTGAATACGATCTTGGTCGCAATAGTTTGATCAATTCCAGCTTCTCGACCGAGAAAAATGCGGCAGGCAGCAGTGATGAAGCTGTAGCGCGGCTTGTTACGAAATGGCGTGCAGCAACCAAGGTGGAGTTGAGCGCGCTATTGGGTTTCAGCTCGCGAGAATACCTAGCAAACGATGATCGGTTGCAACGCGCTGTTGTCGAGAGTTGGTTGCAGATCGATAGCGCTGCTGATATAGCTATAAATAACCGACTCGCTTTACGTGCGCCTTTACCGCAAGGAGAGGTGACCCTTGCCGACGTAGTGGGATTGCTGCCCTTCGAAAACACGATCTACGCTGTGGAGTTAGGTGGCGCCGAAGTCTTGCAGGTGCTTGCGGCAGGGCAGAGCCCATTTGTTACTGGCCTTATTCGCACAGAGAATGATTGGCTGCTCGCTAAGACGGGAAGGTTAATTGATAGAGGCGAGACCTACCGCGTGCTGATAAACAGTTTCATGTACGAGGGAGGCGCGGGATATGATGCCATTGCAAAATTTGATTCGGCCGGTTTCAATACTGAGATACACTACAGGCAGCCTTTGGTTGATTGGCTGCTTGATCAAGATAGTTCCACAAAAAAGCCCCTTTCACTGCCTTAGGGCTGAGAATAAAAGAGTCTAATCGGCCATGGATTTATTGTTAGTTCTGCAAGCGCTATTAGGTATTGGAGTCTTTGTTGCAATTGCTATTGTTCTTGGCGAGCAGCGCACGCTGCCCGGATGGCGGCTTTTAATAGCAGGCTTGGGCCTACAATTTCTTTTCGCCTTCGCAGTATTTAATCTCAATTTTCTGCAGCAGCTGCTGGGTTTGATAAACAGCGGCGTAAACGCGGTAGTCAATGCAACCGAGAGCGGCACACTGTTTATCTTTGGCTATCTTGGTGGCGACCCTCTCAATGTAGACTATCCGTTTTCTATCAGTGAGCCTGGCGCCACGATGATATTGGCCTTTCGTGTTCTGCCGCTGATACTAATGTTCACCGTCCTCTCGGCAATCCTCTGGCACTATCGAGTCTTGCCAATCATCATCAAGGGCTTCTCTGTTGTTCTACGTAAGAGCTTGAAATTGAGTGGAGCGGTTGGTTTTAGTAGTGCCGCCAATATATTCATCGGTATGGTTGAGTCACCCGCGCTAATTCGCCCCTATATTGCGGTGCTAACGCGCAGCGAGCTCTTCGTTGTAATGTCCTGCGGCATGGCCACCATCGCCGGTTCGGTCATGGTGTTCTACTCAATAATCCTACAGGGAACCTTGGACGACCCGCTAGGACATATCATTACGGCGTCTGTAATCAGTGCCCCTGCGGCAATTATGATCGCGCTGATCATGGTGCCAGGAAAAGGAGCGGTGAGCAGCGAGGAAATACAGCTTAGTGTCGAGTACAAGAGCCTGATGGATGCGATCACCAAGGGCACATACGATGGCGTGCGTCTAATGGTGAGTGTGGGTGCAATGTTATTGGTGTTGGTTGCTCTGGTTGCTCTTTTAAATAGTCTTTTCTTGCTAATTCCGTTTCCTGGTGACGACCCGCTTACTCTGCAACGTTTGTTTGGTTATTTGTTCGCGCCGCTCGCCTGGCTTATGGGCATACCCTGGTCCGAGGCGCAGATTTCGGGTTCGCTTATGGGGACGAAGACTGTTCTCAATGAATTGTTGGCATTTCTGGCGCTGGCTGAATTACCCGCTGGCAGTCTCTCGGGAAAATCGACGGTAATTATGACTTACGCACTTTGTGGTTTTGCCAATTTTGGCAGTTTGGGCATCATGATTGCGGGGCTGAGTGGCATGTGTCCTGAGCGAGCAACGGAAATAGTGGAACTCGCGCCGAAATCGCTGATCTCGGGAACACTCGCTACTTGCATGACCGGTTCCATCGCTGGGCTATTAAGTTAATCAGTCCTATTGAGTCCGAGTGTAAGATTGCCTAATTCGCCTACACGGGTTTTCTCTGGTGATTTCGTTATTACCTCGCGCTTTGCGAGGCAATAACGAAATCCTTTAAACTCAAGACCCTCATAATAATAGATGATTGAGTGACGACAGGGTAATGAAGGAATTAGCTCAGGGGCGTGACGCGCTTGTAGCATCACGTATGCCTTTGAACTCGTTTCCTTCAAGCCAATTAGGAAAACTTGACTCACGACTTAGCTTACTAGCTACATCGAAGTATAAGAGTATGTCTTGTGCGGCGCCTTCCAAGTTCCAGTTTGGATCGTATTCGTCCGAAGGCGCGTGATAGCGATTTTCATTGTAGTCCTGCGCCTGCTCTGCCCCCCATTTTTTTCCAAACTCTACGCTGTCTTCACCGGACTCGGTATAGAGAGCAGGTACGCCAGCCTTGGCAAAATTGAAATGGTCAGAACGGTAGTAGTAACCACGCTCGGGGTTGGGTTCTTCAACAAGATGGCGGCCCTGAGCAGTAGCGGCCTCTTCAAGATAGGCTTCCAGCTCGCTGCTACCATTTCCCACCACGACGATGTCATGCATCGGGCCGTAAGTATTGAGCACGTCTATATTGATATTCGCGACAGTAGTCGCCAGTGGAAATACTGGATGCTCGGTATACCAGCGCGAGCCTAGCAGTCCCGATTCTTCGGCGGTGACTGCAAGGAAGACAATACTGCGTGGCGCAGGACCCGCATCGACATGCATCTTTGCCATTGCCAGAAGCGCTGC
Organism: uncultured Pseudomonadales bacterium; assembly: GCA_949372635.1. Taxonomy (GTDB): domain Bacteria; phylum Pseudomonadota; class Gammaproteobacteria; order Pseudomonadales; family Pseudohongiellaceae; genus UBA9145. Next base: position 107,246 of record CASIAB010000001.1, on the reverse strand, counting down.
TGTGCCTGTTGCGTTATCTGCAGCACCATTATAAATATTGTCCCCCGGAATCTCAGCGGTAACACCAAGGTGATCCCAGTGCGCGGTGTAGATAATAGTTTCCTCTGCTCGATCTGTGCCCGAAATCATCGCGATCACGTTTTGCGATAAGGATGTGCGTACCGAATTCTGAATTGCCACCGATGCGGTAACGTCTCCCAAGGGGACAGCGGTGAAGCCTGGTTGTGCAGCCGTAGCCTTGAGTTGTTGATAGTTCAAACCTGCACCTGCGAATAGCGCCTCGGCGGAATCCAAAGTTAGCCAGCCTTCGATATCATTCTTGTCACTATTGAGGTTGTCCGCCTGCAATCCAATCTGAGGGCCGGACCAGCTGCCGCTTACAACTTCCCACCCGTAGCCTGCGGGTCCGGTCTCGTGCACGATTAGTGCGCCCGCGGCACCTTGTCTTGCCGCTTCTTCATATTTGTAGGTCCAGCGGCCGTAGTAAGTCATGGCATTGCCATTGAATATATCTGGGTCTTGTGTGGAGTAACCCGGATCGTTCACAAGAATGATTACCGTCTTGCCTACTACATCGATACCCGCATAGTCATTCCAATTTCTTTCCGGTGCTACGACACCATAACCGACGAATACGAGTTCGCTATCGACGATGGAAGCAGTTGGGATTTGCTGCTGGCTACCGACGATCATTTCGGTAGCGTATTCCAGCTCGGCATCATAGTTGCTGCCGCTGAATGTGAGCACCGTATCGCTGGCTGTGGTGATCTCGGTAACGGAAACACCCTGAAAATAAGAATCGCCATTGCCCGGGCCGATACCAAGCGCCTCGAACTCAGACTGCAGGTAGTTGATGGTCTTCTCTTCGCCTGGCGTGGCAGGCGCGCGTCCCTCAAACTCATCTGAGGCTAGCGCAGCGATGTGTTCGTGTAACATCGCTTCGATTTCTGCAGTCTCCGATGCTGCATCGACAGTTGGCTCGAGCATTTTATTCGACTCGGGGCTGCAGCCAATTAGCACTGCGCTGCTGAATAGGGATAGGCTAAGTAGTTGTAGTGGCTTCATTATTTTCTCGACTAATTTGGTAGGGCACAGGAGCGCAGAATAACGGCTTTGGCACCGCTCAGTCTATAGTTCTCCTGTTTACTACCTCATGGCTTGCACAACCTGAGGTAATCAAAGTAGAGCGCTATTCTAGGAAGTCCCAAAAATATAAGTTTCAGCCGCGAATCTCTAACGGCAGAGCTGTTGATATATTAGGAGTTCAGTATGTGTTTATGTGCGATCTGGAGTCCGGCGGCAATAAAGAACCAAGCGGAGACCTCCTTCGCCTGCGCGAAGCACACTATAAGAGCTTAGATTGCGGCACCAATGTATTCGAAGCGTTTGAGTGTCTTGCCGTCGCGCTCTATAGTTTCGAAGAACATGTCTAAGGGTCTAACCCAGAGACCGTGTTCGCCATATAGGGCGCGATAGATCACTACTGGCTCCTGAGTTTCGCTGTGATGAGCGAGCTCAACCACCTCATATTCGTTGCCCTTAAAGTGGCGGTACTTTCCTTTCTTGAACACAGTCTTATTCATTGATTTGCATCTGTAGGTTGTGTTTCTGGAGGTCGTTGACCATCTGATCCTCCGGGCCTTCTGAATCCAGGGCCGCCATCTTTACCTCTAAAACCATCGCGACCATCTCGTGGCCCGCGACGCTGAACAAATTCCAACGCTACCTGCCTTTCTCCTTCGGAAAGTAGTGCGAGGATTTCGCTAGTCTGATCGTGAGACAGCGCCTGATAGCGGATATTGGCTTCGCGTAACGAGGCAAAGGCGACATTAAGAGCATTGGCATCGAATTGCTGTGCCGACATCAGATTATTGACCTGCCGCTGAGCTCTCATCATCTCGCGTCGTATCGGAAATATTTCCGCGAAGCTTTGTCGCAGCTGCGGCTCCAATTCGCTTCTGCGTGATTCTTCTAGGTCGTGCACAACCCAGCCTATATTCGGTGGCAGTGGCCGGCTGAATTCTTCGCCGTCAAAGTTTGCGACACGATAGGCAATTCCACCGACAAAAAATAAGTTAATCGACATCGAAAACAGTAGGCCTATAAGCAAGATTCTTTTTTTAGTCATGACTAGAAATTGGTCTCTGTGTAGTCAGTTAAAGATAACATCGCAAGTTCATCGTCCCAGTATTGAAAGCCATCGTCTTCGATGCCAATACCAAAACTAAAGTAATTTCCCAATACGATTCCGAATACCAAAGGAATGCACGAGGCTATAGCAGGGCGCCAAAATTGCTTGCCAAAATATTCATCCGGTATCAGCCAGCTCATTACTTCTTCAAAGAAGCTCCGATTGTACTCCGGTAGTGGTTGATTTAGTACGCGAGTTTCCAGACCAGGAAAGTTTGGTACTTCTATTTTTTCCATGGACTCATCAATTTGCCATTGCTGATTGAGCAGCATCCGCGCCTGCACATTGTTGGCGACAAGAGATCCGCATTCGCCACGCAACCTTTTCGGCCAGCGAGCAGACTCAGAGCCATGAAGATCAATGATTCGTGTAAATTCTTTTAGGTTCATCAAAGTTCCTGTTCCGTTTAATCCTTTTTTGTTCAAGCGTTCTTTTTATTGCTAGCTACTGCTTGTTAGCTTTTCGCGTAAGCTAAGCTTGGCTCTAGCAACTGAAGACTCCAAAGCCTTAACAGAGATATTCATGATAGCAGCAGCCTCTTTGTTGGAGAATCCCTGATAGTGACACAGGGTCAACGCACTGCGTTGATTCTCTGGTAGGGCGCTTAGTGCTTCTCTTAACAGTTTCGTCTTGTCGTTAGTTTTCTCAGTCGACTCTTCATTATTAGAGGATGAGTTAGCCGCTTCATCATCGAAACTATCTTGTGTTTGCATCCTTGTGTGTTTGCGCAGGTAGTCTATGCAAAGATTGTGGGCGATGCGATGGAGCCAGGTAGTCAGCTTCGACTTTTCTGTGTTCCACTTGTGCGCATTTATCCATAATCTGAGAAATACCTCCTGCGTGATGTCCTGGGTATCCTTTTGGTTTCCCAGAAGTCGATACGCGTAATGACTGATCGATTTGAGGTGCCGTTTGACCAAACTCTGATAGGCGGATCTGCTGCCCAAGCAAACTGCTTGCATCAACTTCCGGTCAGTTATCTCGATATTGCTTGGTTCGTTCGAATTAGACAATGTTGCGCTAGTGCCCTGTCGCTTGCTCTGGTCAGGAGTTGTTGATCCTGCGTCGTAATACACTTTATCGTACGATTCGTCGATTCGAGCAGCAAGCGAAGGCGTCTTACTCGAATCAACTTGTATTCCTATTGAACGTATTCCTTGCGCAATACTATTCACGAATTGCTTTCCTTGGCTACCCTTCTCTTAGTGAGAAGATCAATGATTCTTTCTTTGGATCTAGGCTTGAGGTGGTCTGCCACCTCGGCGTCCACCGGGGGCTCGACGACCGGCGCTCTGATGGCGCAGTTCTTCGGCGCTTAACAAGCCATTGTTGTCGTCATCAAGCTGGAGAAAATTCGCTTCCTGGAATTCTCCAAAACTAACTTCGTCATTGCCATCAGTATCCATTTCTTGGAAACGTGCCACAGCCTGCTCGGCCATTGCAGCAAAGCGCTCTTCCATGCGAGCGATCTGCTCTTCGCTGGGTTCGTGTTCTGGGCGCTCTCCTCGATTTCTTGATCCACGTCCCGCACGAGCGTTCAGTAACTCATCAAGAGTTAGCACTCCATTCCCATCGCTATCTAGCCGACTTAGGCTCTGCCCGCCGCGTGCTTGAAATTCTTCGAAATTAACTGAGCCGTCTCCATCTGTATCCAGATTAGATAGTGCTCGATTGTGGCCAGATTTGTCTTCTGCCGCAAAGGCTGAGCTCGAAAGCCCGAATAGGCTCATTACAATTACTCGTGATAACTTGTTCATGATTCCTGCTCCCTAGGTGGCTCTTGCAAAAGCCGGTTAAAAGGTTAGTGGCTGCAGTCAATTATCTATACGTGGCAGCGGGGAAAACCCTTCGCGATACTCCTACAAAGGGGCAAAGCCTCTAGCCGCGGGCGGGAAGCTGATTATTTGATTCACTAGCTATACCATGTAAGCTAAGCAAATCGGCATAGAATCGGTAAATTGCCTCGCAACTAGCCACACAATAAATAGGTAGTAACTAGGGTCGCAACTATATGAGAACTATAAAAGTCAGCCGTGCAGTCATCAAAAATTTATTCCTAGCCACGTCATTATTGGCAGGGGGGTTTCTAACAAGCTCGGTATTAGCGCAGGAATATGTGCTTGACCCGAACTGGCCACAACCATTGCCTGAAGGCATAGAGTGGGGCCAGGTTCCGAACGTAACGATAGATGCAAAAGGGTTTATCTACGCGTTTCATCGCGCCGAGCCGCCCATCTTGAAGTTCTCACCCAGTGGTGAATTGGTCGACACATTTGGCGAGGGTTGGGTCGCGACAGCGCATGGTTTTCGTGCTGCTCCAGACGGCACTCTCTGGGCTACCGATTTCAATCGAACCGAAGGTCAGATAGTCACGCAGTTCGATACCGATGGCAGAGTCTTGCTTCGCCTTGGTGCTAGAGGATTTGGTGGCACGCTGCCGAATAACTTCGATGGGCCAGCCGATTCGGCAGTAGCCGCCAATGGCGATATCTTCGTTGCCGATGGACACTGGAACAACCGCATCGTTAAGTTCAGCAAAGAAGGTAGATACCTGATGGAATGGGGTAGCAAGGGCACAGGTCCGGGCGAACTCAATATGCCTCATACAATAGTTATCGACAGAAGAGGCCGGGTATTAGTAGGGGATCGGTCGAATCATCGTATTCAAATTTTTGATCAAGAGGGCACATACATTGACCAGTGGGATCAGTTCGGCTGGCCGAGTGGCATGTTCATTGATCAGAACGATATACTCTACGTGGCCGACTACCAGAGCAAGCGTGGCGTAACCTATGGCAGCGCCGAAGACGGCACCGTTATGGGCTTTATTGAGGGCTCTGAACCAGAAGGCGTAGTGGTTGATGCCGATGGCAACGTCTACACAGGAGAGGTCACCGGCGGAGAAGGCGGCGAAGGCAGTATCATGCGTAAATTCATCAGACAGTAAGCTCCTCTGGCGGGTCTGCAAATTCCGGTTTGTAAGACCCGCCTCTAGATTTCTGCTAGAATTCAGCCTCGTTTTTAACAAGTCATAGTGGTTCTTCAGCCCTTGAGCTGTAGCCACAGATCAATGAAATTCGTAGTAGGTTACAAATCTCTAGCAGTCTTAAGGGTTATGCATCGCATATGGAATTAGTTGAAGAAAATTTGAATGAACACCATCTCGACGAGAAGGAAGTGGTCGACGTAGTCGTGCGCTTTGCTGGAGATTCTGGTGACGGTATGCAGTTGACCGGGAACAACTTCACCGAGGCCACCGCGCTTTACGGAAACGATCTATCGACGTTTCCAGACTTTCCTGCCGAGATTCGTGCGCCTGTTGGTGCAACCTTCGGTGTCTCCGCGTTTCAGATTTACTTCGGTGCGAATGATGTTACGACGGCGGGTGATGCGCTAGACGTACTCGTTGTGATGAACCCAGCGGCACTAATTACTAACGTAGATAATTTGGTCGATGGTGGGCTTTTAATCGTAGATAGCGGTGCCTTCACGGCCAAGAACCTGACCAAGGCCAAGTATCAGGTAAATCCTTTAGAGGATGGATCCCTAGATAAATTCCGTGTCCTTGAGATTGATATTACGAAACAGGTTTTGGCCGCCGTTGCTGAGTTTAATCTTGGCCACAAAACTGGAGTGCGCAGCAAGAACATGTGGACCCTGGGGTTGGTGCTCTGGTTATTCGATCGCGATCGCGCCGGAACCATCAAGAGTCTGAAGACAAAGTTTGCCAGTAAGCCGGATATAGCAAATGCAAATATAGCCGCATTGAACGCGGGCCATGCTTACGGCGAGACTGCCGAGCTGCCTGCCGGTATACATGTTTACAAAGTACCGAAGGCAAAAGTTTTACCTGGCACCTATCGTAATATTACGGGAACTAACGCGCTTGCTTGGGGCCTTGTTGCCGGTTCCGAGTTGGCGAATATAGACTTGCTTTTCGCCTCTTACCCAATTACGCCGGCATCGAACCTGCTGCATGAGTTGGTGCGCCACCGTGACTTCGATATCAATACGTTTCAAGCAGAAGACGAAATCGCTGCTGTGTGTGCAGCTATCGGCGCATCTTTTGCCGGCTCGCTAGGTGTTACCTCGAGTGCTGGCCCTGGTATTGCTCTAAAGTCCGAGGGCATAGCGCTGGCCTGCGCGACTGAGCTACCTCTGATAGTCGTTAACACACAGCGCGGTGGTCCCTCGACTGGTTTGCCTACTAAGACGGAACAGTCAGACTTGAATATGGCGCTCCACGGTAGGCATGGCGATACGCCGATGCCAGTTATTGCATCTTCGACCCCTGCAGATTGTTTTGATGTGGCTATTGAAGCCGTGCGTCTTGCAACGAAATACATGACGCCTGTGATGCTGCTTTCCGATGGTTATCTGGCGAATGCTGCAGAGCCCTGGAAGATTCCCGATTTTACCGAGTTCGAGCCATTTCCTGTACAGCACTACACTAAGGCAGAAGACTTTAAGCCTTCGATTCGTAATGAGGAAACCTTGGCGCGCGTATGGGCTAAGCCTGGAACAGCGGGAGTTGAGCATCGCATCGGTGGCATAGAGCGCAGTTTCGACACCGGCGACATATCTTACGACCCTGCCAATCACCAGAAGATGACCGATCTGCGCCAGGCGAAGGTCGCAGGAATCGCAAATGATATTCCTCTCCAGGAAGTCTGCCTCGGGAATAAAACCGGCAAGCTAGCAGTTGTTGGATGGGGCTCTACGTTTGGCGCTATACATCAGGCTGTTAAGCGGGCGCGCGCCGAAGGTTTGGATGTCTCACATATTCAAGTGCGCTATCTGGCTCCCTTGCCCCGAAATCTTGAAGAGCTGCTTAAAAGCTTCGATTCGATTCTGGTGCCGGAGATGAACACTGGTCAATTTGTGCGGCTTATTCGGTCCGAATATTTAATTGATGCTGAAGCCATAAACAAGGTGGCCGGCCAACCGTTCAAAATTGGTGAAATTCTAGCGGCGATCCACGCAAAGATAGCCGCGTCAGGGAGCAATTCATGAATCAAGCGTTACCCAAATTAACCGTCAAGGACTACGCCTCCAACCAGGAAGTGCGTTGGTGCCCAGGTTGCGGAGACTACGCCATACTGAAGACTATTCAGAAGCTGATGCCAACATTCGAACAGCCGAAAGAGAACCAAGTATTTATCTCCGGAATTGGTTGTTCTTCGCGTTTTCCTTATTACATGAATACCTTTGGTTTTCATACTATTCACGGTCGTGCTCCAGCAGTAGCTACTGGTGTTAAGCTCGCGAACCCAGAATTGGATGTATGGGTAATTACCGGTGACGGCGATGGTTTTAGTATCGGCGGCAACCATATGTTGCATGTGTTGCGACGCAACGTAGATCTGCAGATTTTGCTTTTTAACAATGAAATATACGGGCTTACCAAGGGGCAGTATTCTCCTACGTCCCAGACCGGCACTCGAACGCCATCGTCGCCTACTGGATCTATCGATCTTCCACTGGCTCCTTGTGAAGTTGCAATAGGTTCGGGAGGAACTTTTATAGCGCGCACGATAGATACTCAGGCGAAGCATTTGGCTGCAGTAGTAACTCGTGGGCATGATCACAGAGGTGCATCTTTTATAGAAATTTTACAAAACTGTCCAATCTACAACGATGGTATATTTGAGCAGGTCACGGATAAGAAGACAGCAGCCGATTTTAAGGTAGAGCTTGTTCATGGCGAACCCATAATATTTGGTAAGGAGCGCGAGCGAGGTATTCGCCTCAATCATGACAGCCTTAAATTAGAGCTAGTCGATGCGAGTAGTGATGATGTGCTGGTCCACGATGAAACCAATAAAGTATTGGCTACTATGCTCGCGATAATGAAGGGGCCAGATCTTCCCGTGGCAGTAGGTGTTATTTACCGTGAAGAAAAAAATTCTTATGTAGATGACTCGCAACAGCAGTTAATTTCGGTTCGTAAAACTAAGGTTTCTATGGCAGATCTCTTAACTAGTGGGCATACTTGGGAAGTTGAATAACCGCAGCCTACGATTCGATTTTCACGGTTCATTTTCTTTTAAATAGCTGAAACAAGGGGGCAGATGTATACTGACTATATGACTCAGCAGCGTAACAATCGTCGAAACTTTTTGCGGATGGGCTTTCACGGCGCTGCATTGTTTGCCGGCGGTGGACTATTACGTTTTCAGCAGTCAGTAGCAGCGGGCCTTGATTCCTCTGCGTTTTATTCTCTTAGCAATTTAGGTCCCCTACTTGAACCCGATGCTAATGGCTTGAAGTTACCTAAAGGTTTTAAGTCACGCGTCATTGCTCGCTCAGGTGAAGCGCCGGCTGGTTTGTCCGGATATAAATGGCACTCGGCACCGGATGGAGGTGCTACATTCCCGGCAGATGATGGTGGCTGGGTCTACGTCTCCAACAGCGAGATGCGCAACTCGGCTGGCGGTGTCGGAGCGATCCGCTTTGATGCTCAAGGCGATGTCGTCGATGCGTATCAAATCCTAAAGAACACCTCTGTAAATTGTGCGGGCGGTCCTACTCCTTGGGGGACTTGGTTGTCATGCGAAGAAACTCCAAGCGGGCAGGTTTACGAATGTGATCCGATGGGTGGTAATCAATCGGAGCTACGATCAGCCCTCGGCGCATTTCGTCACGAAGCTGTTGCGGTTGATAGCGAAAATCAATGTTTGTATCTAACTGAAGATCATCCCGAAGGTGGTTTTTACAGGTTCAGGCCTGACTATCCTTTGCCGGACTTAACTAGAGGCCAGTTGGAAATAGCATTAGTATTGAAAAAGAATGGCAGATCATTCATCGACTGGCTAGCGGTGCCTGATCCTCTAGCAAAGATCGAGGAAACACGATTGCAGGTTCCTGCTCATACCATTTTTAAAGGTGGGGAGGGTATCGGGCTTTATGATGGAAGAGCTTACTTTACTACGAAACATGACAACCGAGTCTGGGTTTATCATATGAATACTCAAGAGATTGAAGTGTTATACGATGTTGAGACAAGCGATAACCCGATCCTGACAGGCGTAGACAACGTTGTAATCACGGCTACTGGTGACGTTCTTATTGCTGAAGATCGTGGTGATATGCAAATCGTGGTGTTATCCGATGAAGGCAGTGTTGCCCCACTTTTGCAGGTGATGGGTCAAGAGCAATCGGAAATAACAGGTCCTGCATTCGACCCTAGCTATCAGCGACTCTATTTCAGTTCTCAGCGCGGATCATCAGGGGAAAGCAGCGGCGGAATTACCTATGAGGTCAGTCGCAACGACTTAGTTTAGGTTTATTTGGTTTGCTCCTAAAGCGCAAGGCATAAAATCCGCCGTGTATTCACTCTAAAGTTAAGCCATGAGGCGGATTCTTTCAAAACTAGCTGCAATTAGATTGCAGACTCAGTCTTGGGCGATCGATGTGGTTACCACAGGGCCCATGCCAAAGATTTGAACAACAACTTCCTCGTCCTTCGCCATGTCATAGTGGTGGCCATTCGGTGGCTCGTAGATAAAGGTGCCAGGCCCGACTGCAGTCATGGCGTCTGGATCATAGGTGTCAGATTCGGGTCCAGTGTGTACATACCAAGTGCCACTTAAGACGTTAATGTAGCGCGCCTGATTGTGATAGTGAGGTCGACTGCCGCGTCCTGGAGGCCAGGTGATCTGAATAACATAAATGCCGGATTTACTTGGGTCGCCATATATTACTGTAGTAATGCTCCCGTCCTCAGGGTGCAACTGATCGGGCGTCGCGACCATGAAGTCATGTTCATCAGGCTCGACTACCTGAGCTGATAAAGTCTGGATAGAGATGATTAGCCCGGCAAATAATATGCTAGCCAGCGTTAGTATTCTTTTAAATGTCATTATTATTTTCCTCGTAACTAAAAAGTGGGATGTATAGCAATGTCCCTTCGAGTGTCGGTACCTTGGTTAAACTCAGGGGCCAACCAATAGGCCGAATAGAAAAGATAACAGGTTTTGGCCGTTAGGCCACACTTATTAAGGGTTAAGAGGAGGTTTGAGCACCGGTGAGCTGCTCACGAGAGATTGGCGACTGCTTAACGGGGCTTTAATCGAAGCCCCGTTAAGGACCGTATACACTAAATTGGATATTTGCTACGCTCCAACAAAGGAAGTATACAGCCCTGCGTGCTGTCCAGCATGATTCAGCGGAGCAATAATGAATAAGAAAAATAATGGAAACGGTATTGGAAACAATAGTAAGAGCGATCTGCTAGAGGAAAGCCTCATCAATCCTTCTCGGCGCAACCTATTAAAAGGTGCGGGTCTGGTCGGCGCGGCAGCGGTGAGTACAATAGCAACTTCCCATGTAATCGCTGCTGATTCGACAAACACGAACAGCAATTCAAATGCCCCGCGCGAGGCGCTCGAAGCGTTGACCGCTGAGGAGGCGGAAACGCTTGCGGCGATCTGCGACTGTTTAATTCCTTCTGACGAGCATGGTCCTGGTGCACGAGAAGCGCGAGCGGTTCACTACATCGATAAATCTCTCGCCAGTCATAACAGCGGGGCGAGACACAATTATAGTGTCGGCCTAAATGCCATCAACGAATTTGCGCGTCAAACTCGGGGGAAATTTTTTTCCGAGTTGCCACTCGATCAGCAGAATTCGATTTTGCTCGCTTTACAGGCCAACAAGATTTCGGGTTTTATTCCAAATGGCAGTGGCTTCTTCAATATGCTTCGCGGCCATACGATCGACGGCACTTTCTGTGATCCTTATTATGGGGGCAATCAGGATTTCGTCGGCTGGGACATGTTGCGTTATCCAGGCATTCGCCTTGGTGCGAGTGAGGCGGATGTTTCAGCAGGGGCAAGCCTGCCGCCAAATCATCAATCAGCCTATGACCACAGCACCTACACCAAACTAGCCGACAATTCCCTGACGGACGCCGAGGGAGGTGACGATTATGCCTAAACGACTAGCTAAGACAGATGTTGTAATCGTAGGCATGGGAGCTGCCGGCGGCGTCGCAGCTCTTCCCTTGACGAATGCCGGGCTGAAAGTGATAGGCCTCGAGGCGGGGGGCTGGTTAAGCCCGCGTGATTTTGCGCCAGATGAACTACGTAATGGATCGCGCAACTGGCCGCAGTCTGTGCAGAAGGCGGCGAGCGAGGCTCCGACGGTTCGCGCAACATCGAGTGATACTGCCATCCAAGGCGGCCACCCGATGATGAATGCAGTAGGCGGCACGACCATGCACTACTGGGCGCAGAGTTGGCGCTTAAATCCATGGGACTTCAAGGTGGTCAGCGAGACGAAAAAGCGCTACGGGGAGAATCGTATTCCTGAAGGTACTACCGTCGAAGACTGGCCTTTCGGTTATGAGGAGCTAGAGCCTTACTACGACAAGATCGAATACACAGTCGGCATTTCCGGGCAGGCTGGCAATGTGCAGGGCAAGAAGAACAGGGCAGGAAATATTTTTGAAGGGGAGCGTAAACGCGAATATCCGATGAAGCCACTGCGTAGCTCACCTTTCACAGATCTTATGGGTAACGCTGCTGAAAATTTGGGATGGAATCCATTTCAGGGTCCAGCGGCAATCACAACAGAACTCTTCGATGGTCGCCCACCTTGCCAGTATCACGGTTTCTGTAATAAGGGTGGCTGCCATGTGAAGGCAAAGAGCTCCACCGCGTTCACTGTGATTCCGAGGGCAGTGGACACGGGTAATCTCGAGGTCGTGACCTTCGCTCGCGTTACCCAAATAGTTACGAATGATAGTGGCCGTGTAACCGGGGTCGACTACATCAAGGGAAGCGAAACATTCTTCCAACCAGCGGATGTAGTGTTGCTCGCCAGCTATGCCTACGAAAACGTGCGGCTGTTGCAGCTCTCCAAGTCTCGAGCGTTCCCTGACGGTCTTGCCAACAATGCGGGGCAAGTGGGAAAACACTATATGACCCACCATCAGGGTGCGCCTGTCACCGCACTCTTCGATAGAGATCTGCACAATTGGTATGGCCTCCCGGCTCAGGGAGTTGCGATCGATGAATGGGCCGATGATAATTTTGATCACAGTGATTTGGATTTTATCGGCGGTGCGAACCTCTGGGTGCACACCGATAGGAAGCCTATGAGCGCGGCGAAGATGTCTACTTTCGGCGAGACAAGGAATTGGGGCCCTCACTGGAAGGCATTTATTATGAAGAATGCCGACAGAACCAACACCTCCTATATACAGAAGACGACACTTCCCTACGAAGGCAATTACTTGGACCTCGATCCAGTCGTGAAAGATCCGCTAGGTTTACCTGTAACTCGAATCACTGCTCGCTACCGCGATAACGAAAAGCGTATAGCCGCCTTCTCTCAAGTGAAGATGGAGCAGTGGTATATAGAGGCAGGCGCCACCAAGATCGTGAAGTATGGATTGGGCAACAGTATGGGTGCGACTACGCACGCCTATGGCGGAACGCGGATGGGATTGAATAGCGAAACTAATGTGGTGGACGAATGGGGGTTCGCACATGAGGTGCCTAACCTTGGTATTTTAGGTGCGTCGGTAATGGGTAGCAGTGGCTCGCGCAACCCGACACTTACTGTGCAGGCGCTTTCGTGGCGTACCGCTGAACACCTAGCGAAAAACTGGCGTTCGATAGTTGGATAACAATCGGATTGAAACAACAAAGGCAATATCTGAGCGCTATCAACGTAAGGCTGTTTGATGAGCGTTAGCCAAGAGAAGATACCCATTCTCGACGCGATGCGATTTGTCGCCGCGCTGACTGTGATGTTGGTTCATTATGAACTCATCATGGGGCATTTTGTTCTGTATGGAGCAGCGGCGACCAGCGCGTTGTCCTGGTTCTTCGTACTCAGTGGTTTTATTCTCTCCTACACTTATCCCGCCCTGCAGGGATCGGCACCGTATAAGCGCTACTATTTGCAGAGATTAATACGAATATTCCCTGTCTACTGGTTGGCTGTTATCGTTTCATCGTTGTTCGTTTCCTTAGCCTATTTAAATTTTGGCGAGGTTTTTTTTACAGAAGTAAATCGTCTGTTTGTATTGCGTTATGATTTGCCCGAGCCGCTAGATGTTTCCTTCTGGGCGATGGCCACCTTCCGTCATCTTACGTTTACTCAATCTTTGAGTAACATCGAAACGCTAAACCTAGTGTTCAACGGACCTTTGTGGTCTCTTGTGCTTGAAATGTATTTCTACCTCTGTTTTCCTCTGCTGCTAATTCTGCTTCGAAAAATTAACACTAAGGTTCGAGTTGCATTCGCGTTCGTTGGCTTCTACTTACTGCAGTTTCTGTTGATTCAAATAAATTTGCCGGACGCAGAGCAGTACAGCCTGCTGAATCTGAATATACCGGTCTATACGAATCCTCTCATTCGAGGTATCGAATTTATTTTCGGCATGCTCGTGTACAAAGCATTCGTTCTTTACCCGTATAGAACTAATGCTGAGGATACGGAAACTAAGTGGGTCGCAGCTACCATTGCCGTAGCTTGTTATATCGCCTCTGTCTCTGTGGCACACAATTATGTGCCGTATCAGTACAGCATGTATTTCGCGACAGTGCCGTCGGTTTGTTTTCTAGTTTTCGCTCTAAGCAGGATGAACTGGCAAGCGAATGCTAGCGCTACTCGCGTGTGCGCTGTATTGGGCGGTCTTAGTTATATACTCTATTGCTTCCACTGGCCTTTGATGGAGATGTTGCAGTTCTTCAATGTATTGCCTGATTCATTGCCGTTTACAATTAACTTAGCGCTGGTGATAACTATTACTGTGGCCGTGTCCTACTTCATCTATCGGTTTATCGAGACACCTATTCGCAAGGCTTTATACCGTCACGTCGAGAATGCGAAATGATTGGCCTAGCCGGAGGAGATGAAACGTCGATCTATTTTTCACGCGTCTCCCTCTTTGCAGCGGCCGTGCTCAGCTTAGCGCTTCTAGTAATTTTATCCTTCGCAGTAAGGAAGCGCAGCCTACCTATACTCTGTAAGTAATAATGTGCACACCGCTAAATTCCATGCGTAGATACAGTTCTTCACTTTAAGATTCTTGCGATAACAGCGCTCAACCAAATTTCATGATTACACGTAAACAGCATCGTCTTCTTGGCGGCATCCTACTTTTGCCATTCATTGCTTGGTCTCTGACGGGTATTTTCTTTCTCGTGCGACCGGCATACGAGCAGGCCTATTCGGTACTGTCACCAAAAACGTATGCGGCGGGTGAGATCTATATTTCGGCAGAGCCGCAGTGGCAGGAAATGCGCTTACTTAAAACCATACTGGGTCAGCATTTGCTGGTAAAGCAAGAGGACAGGTGGCAACAGCTTGACCCGGATAGTTTAGAGGTGCGAGCCGCACCTACCGAGGCAGACTTGGCGAACTTTGTGGAAGACGCAATTAGTCAGGATACCCTGCGTTACGGCGAGCTTCTGCCTGGAGAGTCTTATCCTTTTCACACCTCAACAGGAGTCACCATTACCGTAAATTGGGATTCGCTGTCGCTCTCTCAGCAGGGTGCAGACACGCGATGGATCGATAGGATCTACAGTATTCACTATCTTCAATGGACAGGCATTGCTCTTGTAGATACTGTTCTGGGCGTTGCTGGTCTCTTTCTGCTCCTACTGATGACTATCACAGGATCGATGATGCTTCTCCGGCGCGCAGAATAAGCAATGCTTTTGGTATTTTGGTCGCCATCGAGGACATCAGTTTTTAACGGTAAAATGCTCATGTCTAGGGGTGTATCTAAGGTGTTTTTAGCGCCTCCGACTCGATTGCTCTCTTATGGCCCTAGCCTAGACGATTCGGCGCGTTTGGCTTGACACACCACAGCCCAAGTGGTTATATCGTGGCTCCTTTGGGAGAGAATTTCTAATAAAATAAAAAGGTAGAATTATGAAGATTCAATGGCTACTCCTAGCGATATCGGTGCTCGTAGTAGGTTGCTCACCTGCCGACACAAGCGATACACAATCAACTCAAGTTGCTCAGGCTGCAGAAGCCTCAATGGGCGATATTCCTCGTACTCCAAACGGCAAGCCCGACTTTAACGGAATCTGGCAAGTGCTGATGAATGCCAATGACAATCTAGAGCCAGCGCCACCAAGAGCAGCTCATCAGCTTGTTCCGGGCGACTTCGTGCCGGTGCCTGCTCCTAGCATTGTTGCGATGGGTGCGGTTGGCGCAGTTCCAGCTAGCTTCGGCGTAGTGGAGGGCGGCACAATCCCTTATAAGCCTGAAGCATTAGCGCGACGTGACGAGAATGCAGCAAATTGGCAGTCAATGGACCCTGAGGTTAAGTGTTATATGCCAGGTGTCCCCAGAGCCAATTACATGCCTCATCCATTCCAGATATTTCAGAGCGAGAGCGCTTTCTTCATAGCCTACTCATTTGCTGGAGCGGTACGTAACGTATTCCTTGAAGATCCGGGTCCTGCACCACTTGATTCTTGGATGGGTCAGTCTTTTGGATATTGGGATGGCGATACTTGGGTAGTCGAAGTAACTGGTCAAGATGACCGTACGTGGTTCGACAGAGCTGGTAACTACCACACCTACATGCTCAAGGTTACAGAACGCTATACCTTGGTGAGCGAGAACGTTATCGAGTACACGGCTACTATGGAAGATCCTGATCTCTTCGAAGAGGCTTGGACCATCAAGATGCCTATCTATCGTCGTCTAGAAGAAGGCTATGAATTACCACAATTTAAGTGTGTAGAATTTGTAGAAGAGATGATGTACGGCCGATATCGTAAGGGTAGAGAGTCTGAATTAGGCTTCTAGGATCGATTTCGAACAAAAAAGGGCTCGTTTCGGCGTATTCTGCTTGGAAATACCTAGGGCCCTTGGTTAGAATATCGACTCTACTGACCGCTTAATTGAAATTTCGATGTATTGAGCGAGGAATGAGCCAGTTTTGCAGGGTTCAAACCAATAAGCTCAGTCATTTCAAGTTATAAATGGGGTAAATTGTATGAAAATTAAATTACTAGCATTATCATTTGTTACAGCCCTCGGTGTTGTTGCAATCAATCAGCCTGCAGCGGTTGCTCATCATGCCTTCTCAGCTGAATTTGACGCGAATCTTCCAGTTCGTCTTGGTGGTCCAATAACTCGTGTAGAGTGGATTAACCCTCACACCTGGATTCACCTAGAAAACAGTGATCCTGAAGCAACGCGCGATCCTGGTCCTTGGATGGTTGAAGGTGGGACGCCAAATACGTTATTGCGTCGTGGTATCAACCGTAATTCACTGACGCTAGGTGAGGACATTGTTGTTACTGGTTACCAGTCGAAAGACAGGCTGTGCGAGCCTACCTGTCGTGCGAATGGCCGTGACATTACTTTCCCTGATGGTCGCAAATTGTTCATGGGCTCATCCGGTACTGGTGCGCCACGTGACGGCACTGATGCCTCAGAGCCAGGGCAGTAGTCAGACTTTAGGTTATGGAGAAATTTCCTAGGGGAAAGCCCGCTTTTAGCGGGCTTTTTTTTGCCTAAATTTCTTGCTCTAGGTATTCAGTCAGGCGCTGCGCGCAGGCTCTTAATTTTCGCTTTACGTTTAGTTAGCTACTGTCTGCAGTTCCCGTTCGTAACTACCGCCATCACGGAACACAGTCGAGTTCACATAGAAGCCAGAAGAGTAGAGATTTATGGTGATGGTGCTAGAACCACGGTTTTCCCAGAACCAGCCATGAATGCCAGTAAAGGGTGCATGAAAAGAACCCATGCGACTTTCACCTGTGCCTTGCTCGAAACTCTCTGCATATTCCTCGCCTAAGCCAGAAGGCTCGGCATGCATGTCGTAGTAAAGCTCCCCATCGGCTACCCAGCTGAATAGCATCGATGCATCCATATCCAGCAAGTACTTATATTCAACCGATTCGAAAGGTCCGAGGATGAATTCCACAGAGTCGGTTTTATGGACTTCGAGTTGTTCCTCAAAAGGGTTTTCTTCGAGGCCTAGTACATTTAAGCCAAACAGTTCGCCAGTGCCGAGTGGGTCTGAACCAAACTCAGCAGGCAGGATAAAGCTGAACAGGACGGTTAGCGCAATGACAAAAGATATGGCTGACGCTATCAGAATATTTTTCGAAGAGGGCGGCGAATTTATATCTATCTCTGCCACGGTGGGTCTCCACTATTTTGGGAATGAATTGATTAATTAGTAAGTCTAGAAAGTAGGTTGGAACAAGTATGTGCTAATCTGAAATCCCGCAAGCAGGAAGCCACCCGTCATCAGAACGGTATTCGTTATAAACGAATGCCGCAGGTAGCTGGAACTTGTTCTCCACACACTCAGTATCAGGAACACTGCCGACAGGGCTAGAATCTGTCCAATTTCAACGCCAATGTTAAAACTAATTATATTGGTAACTAGGCCATTCTCGGAAAGATCAAACTCCTGCAACTTGGTAGCAAGTCCTAGGCCGTGAAATAGCCCAAACACGAATACGGCTATCTTAGTATTCGGCTCGAAGCCGAAGACTCGGTTGAATCCGCCGATATTTTCGAACGCCTTGTACGCTACCGAAAGCCCGATAATGGTGTCAATGAAATAGGCATTTACTTGGAGGTTAGCTAGAACGCCTAGCAGCAATGTGATGCTGTGGCCGATGGCGAATAGGGTGACATATTGCACGACATGCTTGGGGCGATAGAGGAAGAAGATGACACCCAACAGAAAAAGCAGGTGGTCATACCCGGTCACCATGTGCTTGGCGCCTAAGTAGATGAAGGGGCCAATAGCTGGGCCATCGATCGCTTCGACGAAACTAGCGTCGCCGCCTTCGATAGTGTGACCGAAGGCAGCTAACGAGAAAAGAGAGGCACTGAGCAGAATTAACTGAATGCCTATAGTGGTGACTCTTCTCATTGTTGAAGCGCTCATCGTATTCTAGTCTTCGGTTTCGTCGAATCGATTGTTGATGTCAGGGCTATAGGCCTGATGACAGGCTGTGCAAACGCTATACAGTTGCGCGCCGGCCTGAAAGAAGTCGTCTTCGTTTTGGGTCGCAGCTGCTTCCATTGCCAGGATGCCAGCCTCACTTAGGCCCTCGGCATAGATCAGCCAAGCGTCGCTGTCCTCTGCTCTGCCTGGCAGTGCGAGCATATTACCAGCTTCCACTACTATCGCCGCTTGAGCGCGCACGTAAGCCCAGCCTTCATCAGTTGTGGGGTAAAGTTCTTCATAGCCTGACGCATCGAGAACCCATCCGCCCGAATCCCAGAGGATATCCGACGCTGGTTCCAATACTAGATTCATGAGTTGTATCACGCCTAGGCTGGTGTTGTAGGCGGGTCCGCCAGCTTGCGCTGTTGCCTCAGTTTCATCCGGCGCAGTGCAGGTAGCTAGAAAGCCGCCTACTAGGAGAATTAGGGTGGTTTTGCTAAGTGTGCTGGCCAAAATTTGCATGTCTTAATCCTGCGCCGAAGCGCCTTAGTTAGCGGCTATCTCTGCCCGCTGAGAGGGTGTCAGGGTTCAATATCGCCGGAATTAGCTGTTATGATGCTTAACATTGTAGTGATGATTGCGGTGCGCAAAGTTTGCACTAATTTGGGCTTTTATTCTACTTCAGGCGCGACGAAATTAACGCCTAACCCTCTGGATTACTAGGCTATGAACAGATTCACAAGAGCGACAAACGCGCGATCATCAGCGTCCGGGCAAATACTCTGCTTTTTGCTTGCGCTGCTTCTCGGTAGTGCTGCGGTAGCGGAAATTCGTATCGAGGAAACACCAGATGGTGGTGTGCAACCTCGATTAAACGTCGATGATAGCGGCAATGTCCATCTTCTCTATTTTAAGAAACGCCTCTCTGCTCCCAGCGCGCGGGAGGGGAATCTCTACTACCGCCAGTACCTGTCGGAGCAGAATCGCTTTGGTCTGCCGGTTAAAGTATCCAGCAATGCCTTTGATATCCGGACTTTTGCTATATCTAGGGCCTCCATAGCAGTCGGAGGTGATGGTCGAGTCCATGTGGTGTGGTATCTGCCGCGGGATAATCAATACTTCTACACTCGCTCGAATATCGAGCGGTCGCAGTTTGAGGCACAGCAAACGGTCGTCGACCTATTCGGTGAGGGCCTCGATGCTGGCGCTGATATTGCTGCGCTAGGATCACAGGTTGCTATTGTTTGGGGTGCGGGCGCCCTGAGCCGTGAATACGAGCGTACCGTCTATGGGCGCATCTCCAACGATTCTGGTGCGACCTTTGGTGATGAGTTGCAGATGGGGAGTAAGGAACTCGGTGCTTGTGCTTGTTGTTCACTAGCTACAAATTTTGGTGATGAGAATCAGCTCGCCATAGCCTACCGTTCTGCTATTGACGGCGTGGGAAGGCACATGCAGACGCTGACTCTGCAATTTGCCGACAAGGCTATTCAGCAGGGCGAGTACGCTGAGTTATCTGAGTTGCAGGAATGGGAACTCTCTGCTTGTCCTCTGAGCACCAATGACATCGCTGTCGATGCTAAGGCCAATCAATGGTTGGTCTTCGAGACCGAAGGCCGCATCATTCAATTGCAGCTGGGCACGGGTATCGATGCGATGCCTGTGGCTGAACCCTTCATCAAAACCCGTCAGAAGAATCCAGCTGTGGCTATTAATAACGAGGGAGATCGTTTGATCGTTTGGGGTGAGGCTATTAGCCAGACGCGAGGCGGTAGGCTAAATATGCATTTATTTGCGGACGACGGCTCAGACAAGAACACAGAATTTACGGAAGAGGTATCTATCCCTAAGTTCAGCTTCCCCGCTGCGGCAGTCTTACCTAGTGGGGACTTTCTTGTTCTTTATTGATATGGGTTTAGCTGGTACAGCTTGAAGGTCTAGTCTGGCAGATTCGAGTTTTGAATCTGTTGGCGGATCAACTCATTTTCCAATTCGTTAAACTGCCGCTCGCTTTCTCGCTGACTTCTGTTTTTCTGATTCTGTAGAGCATTCCGTAGTCGCCGTCGTTCACCATTTTCTAGTTCATTAAATTGATTATTCAAAATCTGCCGACTAATAAATGTCATATTCGCTCCAATTGCATTGGCTGCGGACTCGCTTCTAAGTCGATTGAAGGCGCTAAACACAAATTGGGTTCTGCTGCGCAGCGTGTTTTCGCCGCAGGTGAATTCAATAGAGACTAATTGTCTTAACATCTCTTCGTTATTCACGGCGTCGGAATTCAGATTTGCTGCCACGGTCTGATTGACGTACTCGTCTCTCCAGTGTTTCAGAGTGCGACAATGTTCAAGGTAGTTTGCCATCAACTCGCCGTCTACCGCTTTGATAAAATCACCGCAAACGGCCTGAGAATTTTCGTCGGAATCCATCGCTGTGAGACAGTTGCTCGCCTTCAGATCTAGGGCGATCAGGGCTTCGTTGCTGGAGTCGATACTTTTCTGGAAGTCACTTTCTTGTGCGGAAGAAAATGAGTGTAGTGCAGAGCACACTAGTGTCAACGCGAACAGAGATGTTCGCGCAGGCAGCAGATGGCTTGTTAACTTAGCTTTCATAAATCTTGAAACGTTTATCCCATTTTTTAAATCGCTTGCGACAGTATTTCTCAAGCTTTTTGTGCGTGGAGAAGAATAATTCGCTTGCTTCCTTGATGGATTCGTCGAATTCGCAAAAGTCGTTGTCATATTCGCGGCATACCCAGGGGCGAGTTTCATAAATACCGCAAACACCGTGCGGTAACAGGTGGCTACAGTTGGTCTCAATGTGCAGAAACCAGCCATCGGCGTCTTTGAAAATATTGATGCCTTCATGGGAAACCTGCCAGAGCAGGTGGTCAAAATCTTCCTTGGTTTTCGGAGCAGGGATCTTCTGATTAATCGAGTTACAACAAATAGACTTCGTACATTTAGAGCATTTCTTATCGAGGGCAACTTGTATTACTTTGCCGTCTTTTTCCACTTCTACCATCTTAATCGAATTCGTATCATCCATATTCCATATCCGTAAACTTTCCGCACTTTTTCGACTGATGTCTTAGTTCGTCGAGGGCCAATTCTAACACTGCTTTTAGTAGAATTAGTATGCTTCATTGCAAGGACGCGATTGCTTTACATTGGCCGCAATGCTCGCCAGAATAAAGCTTTACCCTTTCGGAATGCGTTCATGTACCTCGCTACTCTTCTGGCCAATCGCCCCTTCAGGTTTGTGTCTGTGTCTGCTTGCCAATTGTGCTCAATTACTGCGCGCCTTAGGACGCTAATGTGTTCGGTTCTAACCGGTATATTGCTGTCTTGTTCAACGGAAGAACTTATCGCCACTTCAGGCAGTGGTGATCCGGGAGGATCTGCACAGAGCAATGAGATAGGGATTCAGCTACGTGCTGTATCTACCCAATCCTGGTTAGTCACTGGAGGCGATGTGTTGGTGGAGGTCATGTTTACTGCTTCCCTCAACCGAACACAGCTAACCATAAGCCTCAACGGCAGTGATATTAGTGACCGTTTCACCCAGACCGCAGCAACAACGTTACAAGCCCTGCTGACTGACTTGCCTCAAGGGGATAGCACTTTGTTAGTTGAGCACAGCCCTCAGCAGTTGAGCGAGTCGCTTAAGCTGACTAACTATCCCTCTGTCGGACCTATTATCTCCGGACCCCACGAGCAGCCCTACGTTTGTCAGACGGAACAATTCGTGACAATAGCCGGTGATACGCTAGGCAGCGCGCTAGATGCAAACTGCACGATTCCGACTCGTGTTGACTATGTTTATTGGTCTACTGTGGATGACGTGTTCAAGCCCTTGCTCCTTGCGGCTGAAACCACACTACCGGAGGACATGGGTCTAATTACCGTCATAGATCAGATCGATCAACCTTATATTGTGCGAGTCGAAACGGGCACGGTGAATCGGGCAGTTTACGAAATAGCCATGTTGCACAATCCGCTAAATAGCTCGCGCTCACTAGACCCATGGAACCGCAGTCCCTATTGGAATGACAAGTTGGTTTATACCCATGGTGGCGGTTGTCGTGCCGGTTGGTATCAGCAAGGAGATAGGACCGGCGGTGTAATGCGCCGTGGCCTATTCGAACAGGGCTATGCGTTGACCTCAGCGACGCTGAACGTGTTCGGTCAGAACTGCAATGATTTGCTAGCCTCCGAGACACATATTATGGTGAAAGAACGTTTCATCGAGCATTACGGTGAGCCGGACTACACGATTGCAACCGGCGCCTCGGGGGGCTCCTATCAAGCGCATCAAACCGCCGACAACTACCCCGGCGTTTTCGATGGCATCATAGTTTCTTCTAGCTTTCCTGATGTAACTACTGCCACTATCTTTACACTCGCCGACGCGCGTTTGCTGCACAACTACTTTAGTACAAGTGATGTGAAAACATTTACCTGGGAGCAGCAGCGCGCCGTATCAGGCTTTGGTGTCTGGGAGTCACTCGCTAATCTGAGTCGCGGCGCGGCGCGCTTAGATCCACTTTATACTATTGAAACACCCTTAGAGGAGCAGGGTGGTGAAATCAGCATTCCAGAACTAACGGATGAGCTGTATTCAGGCGCAAACCCTGGTGGACTCCGTGCAACTGTCTATGACCATACTGTTAACGTATATGGAACCACCGCGAATCCTTTCGATCCAATGCAACAACTGGCGCAGCGGCCACTCGATAACGTCGGCGTACAATATGGCTTGCTAGCGTTGAATCAAAGCGCCATCACTGCGCAGCAGTTCCTAGATTTAAATCAGGGCATCGGTGGCTTCGATCGTGATATGAATCATGTGCCCCAGCGACACCGGGCGGATTCACAGGCCAACAAGCGGGCGATCGAGTCTGGGCGAGTGCTTTTCGGTGGGGCGGGATTAGCCTCGACACCGGTAATAGATTACCGAACCTACAACGATCATCGAGAGGGCGGCGACATCCACATGATTGTGCACCAGTTCTCGACGCGACAGCGACTGGTTAACGCGAACGGCCATGCCGACAACCACGTGATGCAGGTGGGTGGTCAGTGGAACTTCATTGCGGGGCAGGGTGATCTCGGGCATCTATTTCGTCAGATGGATTTTTGGATTAGAAATATTCAAGCCGACACTCTTGAGCCTGATCCGGCATTTCGCGTCGTTCGCAATAAGCCTGCAAGTCTGACTGATAGCTGCTGGGATACTACGGGCGAAACTACCGAACTGGTTGAAGAGCCCTTGGCGTTCAATTCCGAATCGCGCTGCGGTGAGCTGTATCCTAGCTATCAAACACCAAGGCAGGTTGCGGGTGGTCCGCTGGCGAACGATATTGTGAGCTGTCAGTTAAAGCGTATCGATCTGGCCGACTATGCTATTTCCTTTACGACTGAAGAATACCAGCAGTTATTGAACGTATTTCCGGGTGGGGTCTGTGATTGGTCGCGAGGCGACCGCAGTGAATCGAGACATCAGGGTACCTGGAAGTCGTTTGGTCCCTCGCCGATAAACAAGCTCTACTAGCTGGTAGAGCCATCAACACGGCTTAGAATTATTGTTTATCAGTAAGTTGCTATCTTAGTCGCGGTACTCATGAACGCTGAAAATATCTATGCGCCGCCTATTCTGACTACAGGTGAGTTGAGAGGGGTTTAGCAGCGGCCTTTTCGGCTTATTGCAAGACAAGCGTTTAGGGCTAGCGCAGATATTACCGTCAATTTGGCGGAACTCTCTAGCACTTCAATTCGGCCACAACCATGAAGGGCCCTTTCTCGTCTGTGCTGCCTAAAAAGTAAGTCTCTCCTACAGTCATCGATTCGGGTTTGATAAATTCCTGCAGAGTCTGCTCGTAATCAGTGGCAAATGACAAGCTGAAGCCAAGGCCCTCGTTGGTGTAGTCTAGCGTTTTCTTTGCGGCGGATCCTTTGCCAAGATTAATGAAACGATCGGCGTAGATATCGGCAAGTAGGATGCTGCCGGCCGGTGCATGATCGCGCACGTGTTGTATTGTTTTGCGTACCTTGGACTCTGACAAATAGAGTGTGACACCTTCCCAGAGAAAGAGGGTTTTCTTAGATCGATCAAAGTCAGCCTCGATCAATCTATCGAACGCATCTTCCTTACTAAAATCGACAGACACAAAGCGTACGTGCTGGCTGTTAATCCCAGCATCGCTAAGTGCCTCTCTCTTATGCTGTTGCACGAAGGTTTGGTCTAGCTCGAAGAAAGCTACTCCTTCCCTCAGAAAGCTTCCATACGCTCGCGTGTCATAACCTGCGCCCATCACTACTAATTGCTCCATCTCGCCAATAAGCCGCCCGATGACCTGATCAAAATACAGAGTGCGTGCAACAATAAAATCGGCGATACCCTCGGTGCCTACATCTGGAATTCGCGGATATAAGAAGAGTTGTCCTGATATTTTGAATTTTAGCCAAAGAGGAAACAAGGCGAGCCAGAGCCCGAACACAGACGTATTCGGTAGTGCAGCGGCGAGTTTGACGCAAGAATCGTCGCCACGTATTCCAAAAGCGTGCATAGTCCAGCGTCCATTGAGAATTTCGATAGCAGTTTGTGAAACGCCCAGTCTTTTACTAACGATTATCTGCCTATAGCCAACCAGCAGAAAACCCAGAATAGCTAGAGGGATGAATGCGATCTGCAGTGGGATATAAATGACAAAACTCAAGAGGGCCATGGATGACTCCGTCAGTTAGTTTGTATTTTGAGCGTACTATTATCACGAGTAGCAGCAGTTGATCGTAGGAAAAACTTAATGTCCTCACACTTCCATGCTAAGGACAATAAGTAATCACTGTCTGAAATTCTAGCGTTGATTCTTCTCCGAAGCCAACATGATGCGCATCTCAAGTCGTTTAATTTCACGTATTAATTCGGCCTTTTGGATTTGTTGCCAACCTATAATTTCTAGTATGGTGTAAGTGAAGCCGCAGCCAATTATTAAAAGAGCCCAATTGAGGCTGGATTTGATATCGGTAGTTCCCAGATACTGGATTACAAAGTATACAAATGCTACGAATACAACTAGGGCTAGAAAATATATCCAGTAGTTTAACCAGGCTTGTCTCCCCTTAAAGGTGAGGCCAACTAACTCGAATAGGCCAGCAGAATTAGTGATTTCGTTTATCAGTTTCTGATCTTCTTTCGTTAGGGCGTCGCGGATCTGCTCGTCAATATTACTCATGATCAATCTCCAGTAATTTGTTCATCATTTTGCGTGCGTAAAAAAGTCGAGACTTCACAGTGCCGCTTGGCACGTCGCTGACTTCAGTTATTTCTTGAATCGTTAGTGCTTCCAGATAGTAGAGTCTTAGGATCGTTGCCAGATTTGAATCCATCATCGACAATAACTGTTCAGCAGTTAGCTTATCTTCGACCCCGTCGAGAACTGGAATCTCTGGCAGTTCTTCCTGCGCTTCAATAAATTCGCGCTCGCGTACGGTCTTGCGTAGCCAGTCCGCGCAGCGCCTCTCGACTATGCGAAAGCTCCACTTTGGATAGCTAGCTGGGTCGGATAGCTTGCGTAGGCTCTTACTTATGGAGATAAGGCTTTCCTGTGTTACATCTTTCGCCGCCTCTGGACTCTTCAGTCGGTTCAAGGCGTACAAAAAATAGCGCTGCTCCCAGTTCTTAATTAATGTATTGAGCGCATTCTTCTCTCCTCGTTGGCTCTCGATAACGAGCCATTCGTTGAAACTGCGTTCCTTTAAGTCGTGCATAATAGTGTTACCTGACAATAATAGGTCGGCTGTCTTCGGTAATCGGTTCAAGCGATGTGGTGAATATTTAGTCTAACTCTAGTTGCAATGATGTGCGCTAGGGCATCCCACGTCATTTCGATTTGTAACACGTGGCCTGCTCGGATAGCCGAATAGCGCTTGATTAATCCAATTTAGTGGCTTATTTTCAATGCTTACTATTCAAGAAAGCTTTCAATAGTGAGCGCAAGGCCGGAGCTTTGGCTTAACGGAGAACTAACATAATGATTACGTTCAAGAAACTAATCACCATTGCTGCAATTACTCTTAGCAGTTCAGCAATGGCCGCCGAAAATTACGAGCCTGCGAGAACCGCCTCGGGCAAGCCAGACCTGCAGGGGTTCTGGACCAATGCCTCATTGACCACGATGCAGCGATCCAGCAATTATGCCGAGTTAGGACTCACTATTTCCCTAGAGCAGCTTGGTGAACTCACTGCAAACCACCATCAGAATGTACGTCAGGCCACCGATGACAATCAGGTGCAGGGCGAATTGCCATCAGGTAAAGATCTCGGGCAGGGACGCGGGTATAACGCATTCTGGGTAGACCCTGGCTCTGCTTTTGGCTACGTGAAAGGAGAGTACCGCACCTCTTGGATCACCTATCCTGAGAGCGGACGCATACCCTATTCAGACGAGGGAAGTAGACTGCGTCAGGAAAACCGCGCTAAATTTTCAGGCAATGATGGGCCTGAGGGCCGTGCGCTCGGTGAGCGCTGCATCATCGGATTCGGGAGTACCGGTGGTCCGCCCATGAATAATGTGCTGTACAACAATATGTACCAGATCGTGCAGACAGACGACTACGTGATGATCATGGTGGAGATGGCACACGACGCACGCATCATTCCTATCGACAAAGATCACCGTCCAGATGCATGGAAGCCTTGGTTAGGTGATTCGGTCGCGCACTGGGATGGCGATGTGCTGGTGGTTGAGACCAGGAATCTGCATCCACAGCAGGCGCCGCGCAACATTGCAGCGTTGTCAAATGAGGGAGTGGTGGTAGAGCGCTTTAGCCGCTTCTCCGATGAGCAGATCCTGTATGAGTTCGAAGTCAGAGACCCGATCTTTTACACCGAAGCTTGGAGCGGCGAGATGGCTTTCAATGCGACTGACACTCAGCCCTATGAATATGCCTGCCATGAAGGAAACTACGGCCTGCCTGGTATCTTAGCAGGTGCGCGCCGATTGGAAATGGATGAGCAGTAGTCAGTTCGTTTCAGTCTAGTAAATGAAAGGGGCCTCATGGCCCTTTGTTGATCAAGTTATTTTGAAGTTTTGTTCTAAGCTATTCTTTCAAGAATTTGATCATCTCCACAAACATGAGAGATGCTGGCCAAGTAATAAGCGATAGACCGGTAATCGCCTCCATGCCGCCAAGAAATCGGTAGTGAACTTATGAAGAAGTCTTTGTATGGCGGTTACGAATTTCTTTACAGTGGGGCGAAAGAGTTAAGTCAGTAGGAACGTCACGGTCTTAACTAATTTGTTTTCAATTATTCGGGGAAGAAGGTGAAATTCAAATATTTTACATTAATCGGAATCCTCGCATTCGATTTTGGCGTGCCACTTTTTGCTGTCGAAGAAGAGATTATTTTTGGCGGTTATGCTTTTAAGTGGGTAAATCCTTTTCCCGCAGACCTTGAAAAACCACCCGGATTGCAGCACGGTTCATTTCAGAATCCATCGATGCCTAGAGAGGTAGGTTACGCCATTTATCTCCCACCACAATATAGTGAAGATGCGGATGCGCGTTTTCCAGTCGTTTATTATTTACACGGTGGTAGACCAGGCAATGAGTCTCGCAGTGTGAGTCTGTCCAACTATTTGCATGAAGCCATGTCTGCAGGCGTAACAGCGCCTGTTATTTATGTATACGTCAATGGCGGGGTCCTCAGTCATTACAACTACGCGCCACTCGACTCGATGGGAGAAGATCTTTTCATCGAAGAACTAATCCCCTTTATTGATTCAAACTACAGGACTATTGCTGATAGAAGGGGGAGGGCGATTCAAGGTTTCTCTCAAGGCGGGCGAGGGGTAACTCGGCATATGTTTAAGTATCCGGAATTGTTCTCGTCAGCAGCTGCTGGCGGACCAGGCTATTCGGCGGAGGAACAAATATCCGAGAATTCAGGAGTCGAATTTGATACCCGTAGTCAAATTCCTGTGGAGTATGATTTTGGGAAGGGGAATGATGCTTTCACGCTGGCGAGAGAGTATGCAGAGAGTGATGGGCCTAAACTGGAAATTGCCATCTGGATTGGGACGAAAGGCTTCAACTATGAAGCGACAATAGACTATATGGAATTTCTGGATGGATTGGAGATAGATTATAAAGTGTACACAGTAGGTGGAGTTGGTCATGCCCCTGCTGCTTTATACCAAGAAATCGGTAGTGAACTTATGAATTTTCATTCAGATGCGTTTACCATTGGTGAATAACAAAGCATCTAACTTTTCTCTGGAAATCAAAGGTTGCTTAACTTAGGCACTGATAATGCTATGGAATGCGCTTACTATTAGCCGAGACTTACCCATTTTCTAAGTTAAAAGTTAATACAGAGAAAAAGACTATGTTGAAACTCAAGCTGCAGTGTTTAGGGCTGCTTCTAATAGTGTCACTCGCGGCTTGTGCTGCCCCACAGAATTCTTCATTTAAATTCGTTGAAGCATCGATAGCCGATATACAGTCAGCAATCTTGCAAGGGGGCTCCACGTGTCACGAAGTCGTGGCTGGGTACATACAGCGTATCGAGACTTATGACCAATCTCGCAATATTAATGCTATTGCTCAAATTAATCCAAACGCACTCGTGAAGGCTGACGAAATCGACTTGGCAGTGAGTAGAAACGAGGCAATGCCCGAGCTATTTTGTGCTCCACTGCTTGTTAAAGATAATTTTGATACTCATGACATGGTTACAACGGGTGGATCAATTGCTCTGATAAATAGCTTTCCGCCTGATGACGCGTTTATGGTTCGAAAATTACGCGAGGCAGGCGCGATCGTGCTTGCTAAAACCAATATGGCGGAATGGGCTTTTAGCCCAAGAGAAACAATTTCGTCGTCGTATGGCCGCACGACAAATGCCTATGATGTAGATTTCGTTCCTGCGGGCTCTTCAGGAGGAACCGCGTCTTCAGTGGCTGCCAGTCTCGGTGTAGCGGGAATGGGGAGTGATACGGGCAACTCCATTCGCGGGCCTTCTTCTCATTTGGCATTATTTGGACTTCGCTCTACCATAGGTTTGACCAGTCGCGACGGCGTAATACCGCTGGTTTTTGATAGAGACATAGCGGGACCAATGACGCGAACTGTTGAGGATGGCGCTCGCCTCTTCAACGTGATTGCAGGTTTCGATCCGGCAGATTCTTTGACTGTGCCTAACAAGCGCGAAGAGAATTATCTAGATTTTCTGAATGTCGACGGCCTTGAGGGAAAGCGTTTGGGAGTATTTAGATCGTTGGTGGATCACGAAGATGCTGATCCAGAAATCAAAGCAATTTTTTTTCAAGCCATTAATGACTTGGCTGCTGCAGGCGCCATTATTGTTGATCCTTTGGAGATTAAAGATTTTCAAGTACTTAGCAATCAAATCCCGTTTTGCGGTAGGTTCAGATATGACGTAGGCCAGTATTTTAAGTCTCTTAAAAATCCTCCGCTATTGGATGTTAACCAGGTATTGGAAACGGGGGAGATTGCCCCTGAAACACGGGCCTCGTTTGCTTTTTACGCAGAGAATCCACTGGACTTGGCTCCTGATGATTGGAATATCCCATGCCCTACATGGCCCAATCACGCAGAGCGCAATCAACTACTCGCCAACGCGATAGAGGCAATGGATGCGGCAGAGGTTGATGCTCTCATTTTTCCGACTTGGTCGAACCCTCCCGCTCATATTGATCGAGCCAATGAAGAATACCTGGGAGATAATAACCAGCGCTTGACGCCGGATGCGGGTTTGCCAGCTGTGACAATACCGATGGGTTTCTGGCAAAACAGATTGCCCGCAGGACTTCAGATCGTAGGCCGCCCCTATGCGGAGGGCCTTTTAATAGAGTTGGCTTATTCGTATGAACAAATGACCAAGCATAGAAGACCTCCCCAGGGCTTTGGTGAGATTAATGAATAGTCGGCAAGAACGGAATGACTCAGGAACCAATAAAGATCAGAGTGTTATGTGCCTATGGGGTGTGCGCGTAAGCGGATTGGAAATGTCAAAGATCTTAAGTAAAGTAAGTCTTGGTTTTTTTATCGCGATAGGTTTGATTGCTTGTAGTGACTTGCCTAGCGGTGAGCCGATTCAATTTGACAGCGTAATAAGCAATGGACAACTTGTTGATGGCCTAGGTGGTTCGGGTAGAGCGGCCGACGTTTATCTTAAAGATGGCGTTATTGCTGCAATTACCGCGCCCGGAGAATTAGACGCTGTGGTAACGAACACGATAGATGCCACGGGCAAAATCATTGCGCCAGGCTTTATTGATGTTCACTCTCACGGCGATCCCTTAGAAACTCCAAATTTTGAAAACTTCCTCGCTCAAGGTGTAACCACTATAACGCTCGGTCAAGACGGTGACAGTCCAAATGTGGTGGACCTAGATGAATGGATTGAGGAGGTTAGCGAGAAAGGTATTGGGGTGAATCTGGCAATGTTCGTCGGGCATGGAACGCTGCGTAATCTGGCAGGAATAGCGCAGGATCCAGCTCCAGGTCCCGATCAAATCCAACGCATGTTGGATCTATTAAATAACTCGCTGGATCACGCGTTCGGATTGAGCACAGGGCTTGAGTACAACCCTGGCCTGCATGCTTTAGAATCTGAACTGATTGAAATGGCGAAAGTGGTAGGTAGTCGTGATCGTGTCATCATGAGCCATATGCGCAATGAAGATGATGATCAGTTAGAGAAGTCTATTGATGAACTCTTGAGTCAAGGTCTTTATGCCAGAGTACATATCTCCCACCTTAAGTCAGTTTATGGCAAGGGTAGTGCGCGCGCTGAGGAAATTTTGGAGGTGATTGAAAGGGCGAGAGAGGCGGGCATAGATTTAAGCGCAGATGTTTATCCCTACAATGCCAGTTATGCTGGGCTTGCTTTGTTGTTCCCTGTTTGGTCTAAAACCGATGAGGAATTTGCTGTCGCGGTTTCAGGCCGAAGAGAAGAATTGGAAGAGTACCTCATTAACCGCATAACCCTCCGCAATGGTCCCGAGGCAACGCTGCTAGCGACAGATCCTTACACAGGAAAAACACTAGCGGACTTGGAACAGGAGCTGGGCCTGCCCTTCGAGGAAATCTTGATCGATGTGATTGGCCCGCAAGGTGGCAGTGGTGCTTATTTCATCATGGATGACGAGTTGCAATCCAGATTACTTTTGGATGAAAGTATCACCGTTTCCTCTGATGGCAGCCCTACTGGATTTCATCCACGAGGCCATGGAACGTTTGCGAAAATTATCGAGGAGTATGTAGTAAACCGCGCTGCACTACCCTTAGAAGAAGCAGTACGTAAGATGACGTCTTATGCGGCCGAGTTACTCGGCGTTACCGATCGAGGCAGTGTTGAGGTGGGTAAAGCCGCCGATTTAATTATTTTCGACCCCATTCTTGTCAGGGCAAAGGCTAGCTATTCCGATCCGCTGCAACTCGCCGAAGGTTTTGACGTGGTGATAGTGAATGGTGAGGTGGCTTTTTTCAATGGCGCGGGGCTTGCAGTTGCTTCAGGTGAGGTTTTAAGTCCTAGTGAGTGAGCTGATTTTAAGTTGCGAGATGTCAGTGCAGAAAAGTTAGCTTCCTTGAGAAAATTTCTGGCAACGCCGCACTAAACCCTGTATCGAAAGTGAAAACCCCCACTAGTTAATTTCTTAGGCATCGGATTGAGGATCGATCTTGTCAAATAACTTTTTGATTCATAACATCAATGAATTAAATATAGCTAGTTGTTGGCTCGCAACCTGCTCCACAAATATCAAGCGTGTGCTTTGCGTGACGTTGATGACTAGAGGAGCATTCGAGGTGTTCGCAACGCCTTGAACTAGTAGCGATGTTACAATATGTAGCAAATTTGGAAAAAAATTGGCTGTCAGCTATACTCGCGCGCAATCAGATGAAAACTATCAATATCAGGAGAATTGAGTAATGCAAAAATTTAACACTATGGGCCAGTTATTGCTTCTGCTAGCACTTGCCGCACCAGCTGTCTCATTTGGGCAAGGGACTGAGGTCACTTTCCACGAAGACATAGAGCCAATATTGCAACGCAGCTGCCAGAGCTGTCACCGAGATGGTGGTGTAGGCCCAATGCCCCTAATAAGCTACGATCAGGTAGCACCTTTCGCTGGTTTGATTGAATACAAGACGTCTATCAGAGACCGTGCCGGTGCCATGCCACCTTGGTATGTTGAAAAAGGCTTGGGTATTCAGGATTTCAAGAATGATGTATCTCTAAGCGATGAAGAAATCGCTGCAATATCTCTTTGGGCAAGATCCGGCACGCCAAAAGGTAATGAAGCAGATGCACCAACCCCCTTAGTGTTTGATGACAGTCTTACTTGGACTGCTGGCACGCCAGATCTTATATTAAAGAGCAACGAGGTGACCAAACTGTCCGGCACTGCGGATTGGTGGGGCGAGATTGACGCCTTGCTGATTGATATTCCGGAAGATCGCTGGGTCAAATCCGTTGAGGTTGTAGAAGTAAATGACGTCAACAATCAAGCGGACAAGGGTCGTGACACTGTTGGTGGCGCTTACATATTTCACCACATGATATGGGCGACGGCTAACCTCGATGCAAATGGAAACCGGACCGAACGAGGCCTAGCATGGCCAGTACACGAAGTAGGTCGCAACGCCGACATTTTTGATGATGAGGCCGGCCGACTTTTGACGGCAGGCAGTTATATAGTATCGGACTCTGTGCATCTGCATTCCAATGGTAGAGACACTACCGCGCATTTGGAAATTGGCTTCCGCTTCCATCCTGTTGGCTATGAACCAAAATTTAAAGACGCCGTCTTCAATGCTCAAGGTAACGGCGTTGATATTAGTATAAGAGGCGATGAGAAAGACCAAGAGTTGCACGCCTACACTACGCTGACGGAGCACACTAAAATATCGACGTTTGAGCCCCATTTACATGCTCCGGGTGAGCGTATGTGTCTTGAAGCGATTTGGGGTTACAGTGTAGAAACTCTTTCATGTGTTGGCTACGACCACAACTGGGTGCGTGGCTACGCCTACGATGATGATGCTGCACCACTTCTGCCCAAGGGCACGATCCTACACATCGTTGGTTATATGAACAATACTGACACCAATCCTAATGTGCCAGATTCCAGGAACTGGCAGGGTTCGGGTAACCGATCTGTAACGAATATGTTTATCGATCTAGGTATCCGAGTAACTATGACCGATGATCAGTTTTTTGAGGAAATGGAAAAGCGGCGCAATAATCTGAATTTAGGGCCGAACGATCACGTAATTGGCTGCCCGCTTTGTTTAGTGCCATTGGTTCAGCCAATTGGTAATGCCTCGACGGGTCAGAGTAGCATTAACGATTTGGCGCTCCAGGGGGCAAGCCGGTAATGAATATAATTAAAGGTTTTGCCCGCAAGGCTATGATTTTTGGCTTCGCTCTAAGTGTATTGATGATCGCAACATTAGCTCAGGCTGAGTCCTTCAACTTCGGTAAAAACGTTGAAGTGGCCTACGAAGGCTGGCGTCCGCTTGAAGATGGCAGCTTCAGCTTCATGTTTGGATACATGAACGAAAATTGGGAAGAAGAGCCTGATGTGGAAATTGGTGAGAATAATTTTTTCTCCCCAGGCAGCGCTGACCGTGGCCAACCCACCCACTTCTTACCTCGTCGAAACCGCTTTACCTTTGAAGTGACTGTGCCCTCTGACTGGGGCGACCGTGAATTGGTCTGGGAGTTAACTGTTAATGGTGTGACAAGACGTGCTTTCGCGACGCTGAAGGATGACTATTTGGTGGATAATATGGTTATCGCTTCCGAGACTGGCTCCTTAGGTGCAGGCACATCCAGTCCGGAGTCCAGAGCGAATGTAGCACCGGTGGTAACTCTTCAAGGCGATACGGTTAACGGTGAGCATGTGCGCAGCGTTCGCGTTGGCGAGCCGCTGAGTTTCACTACACATCTTATGGATGATGGTGTTCCAAGAGCAAGAAGAAGCGTAGATACCATACGCGCGATTGCTGCTCGCGGTGGGGAGAGTACTACCGAAGAGATGGTGCAACGGCAAATGGCAATGCAAATTCCGTGGCAGCCGACAGTTGGCAAAATCAACGGCTTGTTTCTGTCGTGGAATGTCTACCGGGGTGCTGGCAAGGTTTCATTCGACCCGCCTCAGCCAAAGTCTTGGGAAGATACTCGACCTGGTTCAAACTCGGCATGGGGATTGTCGTGGTCACCGCCCGACATAGCTGATGATGGCATGATTAACACCACGGTCTCTTTCGAAGAGCCCGGTGAGTATGTCTTGTGGGGTCGCGGAGATGACGGCGGGCTTTATCATGATGCGTTTATGACTGTGATCGTAACTGAGTAATGGCCTAGTTGGATGTAATTGCTTGCGTTCTAGAAACTTGGTTCAGCAGGTGTAAAAACCGCGACTTAGGCCGCGGTTTTTTTTGGTGCGGTTTTTAGCTTGGTAGTGTTAAAACTATAACGGAGCGGATATTAAGATTGTTATGTGAGATTAATGTGAATCCATTTTCTCGCAGGTATCTACTTGGTCGGTGGTATCGAATACGTCCCTACAGAATGTGCAATGGGCTGATCATCACCTTCGGAATAAATCGTTACTTCTCCAATAGCTAATGTTTTACCAAGTTTTAAAATTTTGCAGACGCCTAGTACATCTTTTTCAGCCACCGGTCTTCGCAGGAAGTTAATGTTCAAACTCGTAGTTACTGCCAATGCAACTAGCCCAATTTCCCTAAGAATTGCCGCGTAAATGGCAAAATCAGCTAGACCCATCATTGTTGGGCCAGATACAGTTCCGCCGGGACGTAAATCTCCTTCGCCAACTTTTCCCCTAATAGTCACAGAGCCTTCGTCAAAAGATTCAATTACGAAATTTGCTTGGGGAAACTCCTTAGAAAAAAATTCCTCCATTTCCATTTGGCTTATATTGCTCATGATTTACCGCTGTCCCTCTTTATTGTTATTACTAGTGCCCTTGCTCAGAATATTCCCACTTTGAAAGTCTCTCTCTGTCGCCTGGTGGCATTTCTCCAAACACCAGCTCCCGATATTCTTCATCACCATCGACAAATAACTTTAACCAAGCTACAGCGATACCGCCGACTAGGTCGTGCACATCGATATTGGGTGCAAGCCGGCCATCGCCAGTATCTGTATTGGCAATGAAGTGATTACCTTCCTTGATTTCAAAATACATTTTGGGAATGTCTTCGGAAAGGCTCTTGAAATGCGGCAGGGCATGGTCCGCCGCAGGCGCGATGCGATCATTCTCGCCAGCAATGACTAATGTAGGAATTGAGATTGCAGAAAAATCACCGTCCGGTTGCCAAGGGGTGAAAGGAATTGCTGCCTTCAGTTCAGCGCTGTTTGCATTTGCTGCAATCAAAGTGCCACCACCTCCCATGGAATGACCCATGATCGCCATGCGGTCATTGAGGATCTTGCCCCGCAACGTTCCGCCCATACGTTCACCTTCATTACGCAGCACTTCGATAGCGGCCATCAGGGCGTCCGCGCGCAGCGACGGATCGTCGCGCAGCTCATTGGTATCAAGAGTCAACACAGCGTAGCCGTGAGAGGCGAGGTGATTTCCCCACCAGCTCATATTCTCCTGAGATTCTACGAATCCTGGTGATATGGCTATACCTGGGAAGTCTTCCCCTTTATTGGCAGGAAAATAGATAGTTGCTGCGCTAAATTCCGGTACTGCCGGGTAGCTTGAATAGTACGCAACCTGATAAGGCCCAGGGCTGGCCAGAGATTCTCTTGAGATCTCTTGGGCGCTAGTACTTAGCGAGAGCGAGAGAACAGGGTAGGGCAAGCAGGTATAGGTTTCTGTTCAGCATTTCTAATTCCTTCTATTCGTAGCGTTGTTGTGGAAGGGTGTTGGAGCGGCAATGCTATCGTAAATTTGCTAACAGGGGCAGGGTGATCGTGCAATGAGGTGGGGTATACACTAGCAGGCTGATGCTTACCTGTGAAGAGCGCGTGGACTTAAGAGGAGATAGCCATTACTCTTTCGCTACGGCGATCTGCAAAAAGAGGCTGATTGGCATGTGTTCCCCGAATTATCAGAAAATAGTAAAATTGGCTCTGACAGGAATAAACATTCTATTTTTTACTGTCGTAGTCTCAGCAACAATCGCTCAACCATCTCTACAACTCACATTCGATAGTTTGGGGCCGACAGTTGAGCAATTGCGTTTGGATAGTGGGCGTAACATACACTTTATTGACGACGGAAATCAGAGTGGAACTCCGGTTGTATTCACCGGCGGCCTCGGTACATCCGTGCGCGTAATCAGGCTTTTAGATTTTCTAGAAACCATGCGCAGCGATCTGAACCTTAGGTTCATAACTGTCGAGAGAAATGGATTTGGGCAAACCGCGTTTGATGAGACTCTAACCATGGCAGACTACGTTAGCGACGTAGAGCAGGTGTTAGCTTATCTAAATATAGAAAAATTTGCGCTGTTTGGTATCTCTGGCGGAGGGCCCTACACGGCAAAAATTGCTGAAAGCAATGCGCGCCGTTTACTGTCCATCCATATGGCGGCCACAGGCCCTGCTATCGGTAACCCTTAACGATGTAACATCAATGCACCCAGCCCTTACGCGGAAATGTTGCAATACCCGATGCAATTTTTTGGCTTTGAAGAGGGTAGCCCGCTACACGAAATCGAAGGCTTCCAAGACACAGCGTTCGATGAAGCGGCGCGTGCGCATAATATGCGAGGCCAGTCTGCAGATCCAGCTCCGCTGATGCATGAATTGAGTTTGTATTGTTCTGAAAGCGTTATGGATTCGGCGCATATCAGCGTGCCAGTATTTGTCTATTTAGGATTGAAAGATGAAGTCTTAGGGACGGTAAAGCCGAGTGACTGGCTTGCCGCGTACCCGAACTCAGAAGTGCTAGTGAGAACTTATCTTAATGGTGGCCATGATGTGCAATATCGCCATCTCGATCAAATACTTTTGGACATGGCAGGAGCAGGCGACAAGATTCTTCTTTGTGAGGATGGAGTTGAAAAGATGGTTCTGCCAGAGACGATTGAAGGACGAAACCCAGAACTGTTAGGCCTATGTATTTGGCAAGACTAAGAAGAATTTTTTGGAGTGGTAAATAAATATACCCGTGTCTTTGTTAATCGCGAAAACTTTTTATTTCACCACTGGTTAAGCGCGCTTGATAGCTCTTCAGCTCTCGCTTAATTACCGGCGCCAAAATATAGAGGGCCAATATATTTGGTAATGCCATAACAAAAATTAGTGCGTCGGAAAATTCCAAAACTACATCTAGTTGAATCATGCAGCCTAAGGCTCCAAATGCACAAAAGAGGATCTTAAAAACTATTTCTTTATTCCTTGATTCTCCTATTATGTAGGTCCAGCCTTTCAAGCCATAGTAAGACCAGGACAGCATCGTCGAAAAAGCGAACAGAATGGCGATGAACGAGAGCGGTACGGTAGACCAACCCAGGGTGCTGCTCGAATGCTTGAGAAGTGAGTTCTATCCCCTGCATTCCGTTGCCGGCCATGCCCGGCTCATAGATGGTTGTCAGAATTACTAGTGAAGTTAGTGTACAAATGACTACCGTATCTATGAACGGCTCCATTAAGGCAACATAGCCTT
Organism: uncultured Pseudomonadales bacterium; assembly: GCA_949372635.1. Lineage (GTDB taxonomy): Bacteria > Pseudomonadota > Gammaproteobacteria > Pseudomonadales > Pseudohongiellaceae > UBA9145. The sequence continues at coordinate 69,479 of CASIAB010000001.1, read as the reverse complement.
CGGTTACTGGCTCACTGGTACGTACCGCGGAATGTACGATAGCGGCAGAACCGAGTCCTGCTTCATTGGAAAATGCGGCGCGCTGAAATCCCATAATCATTACGCCGAGCATGCCGCCGCTAATAGCGCTTGGGTTAAATGCCTCGGTGACGATCGCAGTAAACGCCCAGGGTAGTTTCTCGGCATTAAGAAGAATGACTAACAGTGCGCCGATGATATAGGCCGCTGCCATAAAGGGGACCAGCTTACTCGTCACTTTAGCAATACTTTTTATCCCGCCGATGATTACAGCAGCGACAATGACAGCCAAAGCTAGGCCGAACAACCAACCCTTATCGACAAAGAAACTGTTACTGCCGCCGGTGGCAAACACGAATTGCTGATAGGCTTGATTAGACTGAAACATATTACCTATGCCGAGGCAGCCAATGACTATAGAAGCGGCATAAAAATAGGCCATGGGCTTCCCTAGCCATCCCAGATTTCGATCCGCAAGACCCTGTTTCATGTAATACATGGGGCCGCCGGAAATACTGCCGTCCGGATTTACTTTGCGGTATTTCACCCCGGCAACACATTCGGCAAATTTGGTCGACATGCCCAAAAGCCCTGCAACAATAAACCAGAAGGTCGCTCCGGGACCACCGATTGTGATCGTGATAGCGACCGCGCTCATATTGCCTATGCCTACGGTGCCTGAAACAGCCGTGGTCAGAGCTTGAAAGTGACTAAGCTCGCCACTATGTTCTGGTTTGCTGTAGTCTCCGCGCAGTAAGTGAAAGGCGTGTTTAAAACCTCGCAGATTCAAAAAATTGAAATAGAAGGTGAAAAAAATAGCGGCAGCTATCAACCAAAGAATAATCAAGGGTAGTTGATTGCCAAAAATATTAACCTCGAAGAATATGAACCCAGCGACTGCCTCTGTTATAGGAGTCATCGCCGCGTTAATAGTGGCGTCAATTCCTGCTGCGTTAGAGGGCCAACCGCCTAGAAGCAGAGACAGGCTGGCTAACAATTTAGCAAAAATTCTTGGTCGTGAGCTTCCTGAAGCTAGGTGTTCTCTAAGCGGGTGTTCTATATAATGGGCCATTCTAAGTTCTATTTTCTAACTAAATAAGATAAAGCCGGTTGATGAGTCACGCACAAGATAAGGCCCTTTTACAAACCATTTCTCCCATAGACGGTTCAGTCTATGTTGAGCGAGCTTTGGCAACGGAGCAAGAGATAGAGCAGTCTATTGCTTTATCGCGCTCAGCGCAAAAACAGTGGCAGACAACAAGTATTGCCGAGCGGGCTTGCATTTGCGAGTTGGCAATACAGTATTTCGAATCCAATCAAGCGCGGATCGCAGAAGAAATTAGCTGGCAGATGGGACGGCCTCTGGCCTACGGTGGCTCTGAGATAGGCGGTCTTGCGGAACGCGCGCGTTATATGATCAACATCGCCGAAGAAGCCCTAGCTGACGAGCGACCTCAGGCGAAGCCAGGTTTTGAGCGCTTCATTCGTCGCGAAGCTCTGGGGGTGGTCTTTACCGTAGCCCCCTGGAATTATCCGCTGTTAACAACAGTGAACTCGGTGTTTCCAGCATTAATGGCCGGTAACAGCGTGCTGCTTAAGCCTTCCGCGCAAACCCCACTATGCGGCGAGCATTTTGTTAGTGCTTTTCGCCAGGCTGGTCTTCCGGAAGGTGTGCTGCAGTGTTTGTATTTGAGCCATGACAGCACCACCAAGATGCTAGGCGACTCGGTCATAGACTTTGCTTGTTTTACAGGCTCTGTTGCTGCTGGGCAAAAAATAGAAAAATCGGCGGCAGGCTCCTTTCTTGGGCTCAGTTTAGAGTTAGGTGGAAAAGACCCTGCTTACGTGCGTGCTGATGCAAAGCTGGATGGCTGTGTGAATGACTTAGTGGATGGTGCCTTTTTTAACTCGGGACAATCTTGTTGTGGCATCGAAAGAATTTATGTAGAAGAGTGCACTCTACCCAGACTTTGTTGAAGCGTACGTGGAACAAGTTAAAAACTACACTCTGGACAATCCACTGTTAGCCCTAACTACATTGGGCCCTATGGTGAGAACGTCAGCCGCTGATTGGGTCCGCCAGCAAACTAGTGAAGCCCTAGCTAAAGGGGCTCAGGCCTGCATTGACCCGAGCCTGTTTGCTAACTCCCGAGAAAACTCTCCCTATCTAGCGCCACAGGTATTAGCTGGATGTAGATCATAGTATGGCAGTGATGCGGGAAGAAAGTTTTGGTCCGGTGGTTGGTATCATGTCTGTAAAAGATGATGAGCGAGCATTGCAGCTAATGAATGACAGTGATTTGGGATTGACCGCATCATTGTGGTCAACCGACCAAGCCGCCGTGGAAGCATTGGGCGATCGCCTACAAACGGGCACGGTGTTTATGAACCGCTGTGATTATCTTGATCCTGCTCTATGCTGGACGGGCGTTAAGAATACGGGTCGTGGTGCCGCTCTTTCCAAGCTTGGTTACTTGCAGCTAAGTCGAGCAAAATCTTTTCATCTGAAAACGGTTTGAGGAAGTGTGGCTGATATGAAGATCGGAATTCTAAATGCCGATGCTGTTAGGTTGGAGTTTGTCGCAGAGTTTGGCGAATACCCTGATATGTTTTCACAGCTGCTAATGGCCGTAGACCCTGAGATTGAATTTGTTACTTATGAAGTGGTGAGCGGCGAGTATCCAACTGATATCGATGAAGTTGATGCCTACCTGATAACGGGGAGTAAGCTCAGCGTTTACGACGACGTAGCCTGGATTAATGCACTAAAAGACTTTGTTAGAAAGCTGCACGGCGCCAAGAAAAAACTCGTTGGGATTTGTTTTGGCCATCAACTCGTCGCCGAGGCGTTGGGTGGCAAAACTCGCCAGGCAAATCAGGGTTGGTGCGTAGGCGTTCATAAGACGAAATTGACAGTCGACGCCGCTTCTTATGGCCCAGCTGATGTTGAGTTCCAGATCTTGTCAAATCATAAAGATCAGGTAGAGGAAATGCCGGTAGGAGCAAAATTACTTGCCAGCACTGCCACGTGTCCAATAGCAATGATGCAGCTGGGAGAGCATATTCTCACGTTTCAGGGCCATGCCGAATTTGATAAAGGCTATGCTCTAAGTTTGCTCAATATGCGCAGGGAAATTCTGGGGGAGTCTGTGTACAAGAGCGCCGTAGATACTCTGCCGCAGGGCACAGACAATTCTCAAGTAGCACGCTGGATTCTGGATTTTGTGGCGAACTAATGTAACAACAGATTGAACTAGTAGGGCGTATCGCCATCAATAGTGATTCTCTCCAATCTACGATGTGCTGGAAAATAATCATTAATCGGCTTGTGTTGAGTGCTGCGGTTGTCCCAGATCGCAATAGAATTTGCTTGCCACTGGAAACGGCAGGTATATTCTGGCGTGGTTACATGTTCGAACAGAAAGCCCAACAAGGCTTCACTTTCCTTTTTGCCCACATTAAGAATACGAGTGGTAAATAGAGAATTTACAAAAATAACTTTCTTGCCACTTTCTGGGTGTGTGCGAATGACTGGATGTTGAACTGGTGGATTATCGGCTACAGCTTGGGCCAGTCTCTCTCTTCCACCTAACTCTTGCAAACTTTCTTTAAAGCCATAACTGAAGTCATGTTCTGCCGTTAGTTCGCTGAGAAATTTCTGCATCGATTCAGAAAGGCCATCAAAAGCGGCGGTCGTGCTAGCCCACATTGTATCCCCGCCTTGCGGAGGGCAAATTTTTGAATACAGAACCGCACCAAGTGGTGGGTGCACACGGAATGTCATATCTGTGTGCCAGGCTTCAATCTTACTGGGCTTCTCAGCTGTACTCTCCAAAACAGTAATTTCGGGAAAGCCTTCGATTGTGTCATAGGCTGGATGTGTTTGCAGGGGGCCGAATGATTCTGCCAGTGCCTTGTGCTGAGCAGGGGTGATATCTTGATCGCGAAAGAAGATAACCTGATGTTTAATCAGTAGGCGCCGAATTTCTTGATAAGCGTCAACAGACAATCCTTGGCCTAAATCCACGTCATGCAGTTCTGCCCCTAGTGCTCCGGCCATTAGTTTTACTGTAAACATGAAAGCCTCAATAAATTCCTGACCAAAACACCATTCTAGGCTTCTTTTATCTGACTGCCTAGTGTCAGCACAGCTAAGATGAACAGGGCAATTGAAGACAGACCAGAGTTTTGTGGTCGAATGTGAAAGAGTCAATAATCCAATCAATCTTTCTGTGTTCAACAGCAATCTGACTCGCTGACTTGATGCGTTCCTGCAGTGGTAGTTCTGTATCGTAGACTACTTGCTTGACGGAGAAACTCGACTAAATATTGGCTCCAACGTTGATGCAGTTGAGCTTTTCCACTAGAAAAGGCTGGAAGGATTGCAGATCAGGCGCGCGTTCAGGGCTGGTGACCCCTTCAAAGTAATCGATGCGATAGTTGAGTCTGTAGCTTAATGGGTAAGCGAATAAATCAGATAGTTAATCCCCAGCTGATAAGCCGAATTTGCATACTGCGTGGGATACCACTGATCGAAGGTGTGTTCCCAGCCATCGCCCATGTCTGAGTTCCAATTGATGAGCACCATGACGCGACCGTCATCATCTAGGATAGCGTGATTGCTAGCGTTGTCCATTCCGGCTTGCCCGAAGCCTCTTCTGCCGCCCCGTCCTGGAATCATCTGCGCACCATCGATGTCGTAGAAGGTGTGATAGATCTCATGACTGGAGTCTAGTTGGATTATTTCGCGATCTGGAAACAACTTGGAGAAATCTTGATAGAAGGCATCCCACTGTTGCTCTCCCCAGAAGTCATCGACTAATAGGAAGCCGCCACGCAGCAAATATTCTCTGAGGTTCTCGATCTCGATTGGGGATAGAGAGATGCCGCCGTTGCGCCCCATTTCCAAGGCATACAAGAAAGGGTAGTTGAAGATTTCATCGTCATCGAAGCGCAGCACGATGGGTTTTTCCATCACTCGTACATTCGATAGTCGCGCTACCCCGCGCAGGAAATTTTCGTCGGCAGCCGGGAAGTCAGTCGCCCAGGGCCCGCCGTAGAAGCCACCGCTATAGTAACTATCATACTGAATGCGTACGAACGCAAATTCTCCGCCGATGTCATAGAGATCGGGCTGATCTATTTGTGCGTGGACACTGATAGGCGAGGCCGTTAGTAGGAGAACGAGAAGCAGAATGCTGCGATTCATGGCGGATGCTGACTCACTGCAATGACTATATTAGATAGTGTGTATCGACAACTGGCATAGATCAAGCTAATGTGAGTAGAACCTAGTTTTTAAGTTTCGTGCCATCTTTATGCTTATGCGCAAAAACAAAAAAATAGTATTTATTATCAGTAGGTTAGCCCTATTCGTTCTGCTGTGCTTTGGTGGTTTTCTTAGCCATGCCGCTGAAAATAGGCCGCTAATTGGTAGCGTATTAGCTAACACCGAACAACTAGCGGCTTACCAGACGCAGATTGAAGACCTGGAGTTCGAATTCGGTCCTTACCATTCTAGCCTAATTGAGCCTCTCGTGAGCATGATCGCGCTGCTTAGTGAGAGCGAAGACTACGAGCGGGTTATCCAGTTGCAGAGCAGGCAGCTACAAGTGATGCGCACCGAGCTGGGTTTCGAGCATCCGGATTTGGTGCCCTTGCTGCAATCGATAATGACTACGCAGATGGCATTGGGAAATTGGGAAGAAGTTTCTGACCAACTTGAACATATTCGTCATCTTCTCACTACAGTCGATGGCGAGAGCACGGAGATTCTACTCTGGGCCATTCAGGATCAAATCGACTGGTTGTTCAGCCGTATTACAATCGAAGATCGCCGGGAGCAAGTGCGCAACTTCTTTAAAATTCGAGACTTGTATGGAGAGCTAGAAGATATTGTCGAAGATACTTATGGCGAAGACAGTCTTGAGGCAGCGCCTTGGCTTTATAAGGTAGCTCATCACGAATATCACCTAGTTAGTTTCCTAAACGCATCTAAGGGGCTCGGTTCGGAATCGGTAGATCAACTTATCCGTCGGGAAGGCACGTTTGGACTCGAGAGTCAGAATCGCATTGGCCTAAGTTCCAGATCAATCTTCGGCAACTCATCACCCACTCCCATTATTGACAAAGGTAGGCCGATCGGCGATGGATATCTCCGTGATGCGTACTCGATGGTCAATAAAATTCAGGACGTAGTCGAAGAGAATTTTGATCTTGAAGCGCAGGCGATGATGAAAATATATCGTTCCGATTTTCAGTTGCTATCCAATAGAGGTTCTTGGATTCGCGGCTATCGAGATGCGCGGGATATGTTGCTCGAAGCCGGAATAGTCAAAGAAGAAGTGCATTGGTTCTTCGAGCGCCCTATGGTTATTCCGATGGAGACCTTGCATTTAAGTTTTTCCGACGCTCTTGCTGAATTGAGAGAACGGATTGAACCGATTACTTCTGTGAAGGAGGAGATGCACCTTGGCATATTCATTTCCTGGACAGAGGCGCTACGCTCGACGCCGATGCCACAGTCTAAAAACCCATTCTGGCAGCTCGACAATCCTTTTAAGTATGCGGACATTAGCTTCTCAGTAAGTTCTCGCGGCAGGGCTTCTTCAGTTGACGTTCTCGCCACTGCCCCCGAAGAGCTAGATTCGAAACGCAGTATCTCGCGCTCCGTGCGCGGCATACACTTTCGACCTGCAATCATCGATAACAAGGCGCGGCGTGTGAAAGATGTGCACATGCGTTATCGATTTGTCGATGAATAATTGCGGCAAGCTACCCGAATATTGAAATTAACAGGGGCGCCAATATTTCGTGCGCCGAGGCAGATGAGGGTCCCTGTTCGGTGTATGAAATTATTGGCATTAGCTCAACAAAATTTTAGAATAAAAATCAAAGTAAGAAACTTAATTAATAAGAACCATAAACGGAACTACCGGAGCAATATTATGATGCAAGCTAGATCTCTTCTCTTAAGACTTTTTCTAGTCCTACCATTTTTTCTGTTATCCAGCGCAGCAATGTCGCAGGCTTATTCAAACCCCTACGCTAGCATAGAAGGCTGGGCGGAGTTGCCGAATGGCCGAATTCAGGGCGCCGTTGGCGATCTCGATGTTGATCCTGACGGCGAACATGTCTGGGCCGTTGTGCGTTGTGATGCAACTGCGCCTGATCGCTTTGGTAATGAGTGTGTAGATTCGGATTTAGACTCAGTATTGAAATTTAACAGCGAGGGGGAAGTAGTTGAGAGCTTTGGCGGGGGTATGTTCATCTGGCCCCACGGCATCGATGTTGATGCAGACGGTAATGTCTGGGTAACCGATGCAGTCAGCAATGCGCGTATACCAGATGGAGATGCAAGGGGCCATCAGGTAGTTAAGTTCTCGCCTACGGGTGAAGTATTAATGGTGTTGGGTACGCCCGGTGAATCTGGTAGTGGTCCGGAGCACTTTAATGCTCCGGCCGACGTGGTGATTGGTGACAATGGTGATGTGTTTATTGCCGATGGGCACCAGAACGATGGAAATGGTCGGGTGGTTAAGTTCGATAGCAGTGGTAATTTCATCATGGCATGGGGCAAGCCTGGTTACGCGCCTGGTGAATTCAGAACACTGCATACCATCGCAGTCGATCAGCGTGGACGCATATTTGTTGGCGATCGCTCCAACAATCGTCTTCAGTTGTTTACGCAAGAGGGAGAGTTTCTCGCACAGTGGACTCAGTTTGGCCGACCGAGCGGTATCTTTTTCGATCAGCAGGACAATATTTATGTGGCAGATTCCGAGTCTGACGATGTGCAAAACCCTGGCTGGGAGATGGGTATCCGCATCGGTGACGCACAACTTGGTTGGGTGAATTATTTTATTCAACTCCCAACGGGTGACCCGAGAAGCACAATAGGTAATGGCGCCGAGTTTGTTGCCGCTGATGCGGCTGGCAACCTGTTTGGCGGAGAGCCTGCACCGAGAAAGTTACAGAAATATGTTCGCGTTCGACCCTAACAGATTGTATTGGTCATAAGATAATAGGATTCAAGTATGAGGACGTTTAACAGAGTCTCTGGTCACTTTAGAAAGCTTTCGCTTTTGCTTATTGCTGTCACCACTCAATTCGTTCTAGCTCAATCCCATCCGCCTATGGAAACAGAGGCAGATTTTCATCGAGCGATGGATGATTTATCGAATTGGGGGCGATGGGGAGACGAGGACGAACTCGGTGCTGCAAATCTGATTACTCCTAAAAAACGCAAAGAAGCTGCGTCTTTAGTTCAAGAAGGCATTGTAGTATCGCTAGCTCACGATGTGAATCAAGAGCCGGCTGTCGATGCCTCCGCTGTGTTAACGCGTGAGGTGCTGCGGGTTAGTCCTACCGGCGCCTCCGACCGCTACGAGTATAGCGGCAGCTATCACGGGACTATACATAGTCATCTTGATGCGCTGGACTGCCATATCATGTATGAAGGCAGTGGTTACAACGGTGTCACCTATCAGGAAGTCGAGGCTTTAGGAGGTTGTCCGCGGGGTGATATCAATGCACACAAAGATGGCATCGTGACTCGTGGAGTTCTGTTTGACGCAACGCTGTTGCCGGGCAGGGCAACGGCTGATGGCTGGCTAAAGCCGGGTACGGCTATCAACTATGACGACCTATTGGCGCTGGAAGAAATCCAAGGGGTTCGCGTCGAACCCGGAGACGTAATATTACTTTATACTGGTCGCTGGAAGCGCCGCGAAGCGCTTGGTGCTTGGCCAACTTCAGAAGGTGTCGCTGGTTATCATGCGGATGTAGCCTATTTTTTGCAGGAACGAGGCGTTGCCATGATTGGACACGACATGTGGAACGATGTGGCGCCCAGCGGCATTCCCAATGTGTTCCTGCCACTGCACAGTCTAGCGTTGGTCTCTTTGGGAGTATCTATTTTTGACAATCTCGATTTCGGCCGCGTGGCAGAAGTAGCGAAGGACTTAGGACGCTATAGCTTCATGTTCACAGCGGCTCCGCTGCGAATAGAGATGGGTATGGGTTCGCCGGTGAATCCGTTGGCGACATTCTAGCAGTCGGTCTTAGTTTTTGGTTTCAATAGAAAGCGATGTGAATCTATTGACTATCGCTAGACCAGAAATCAAAAAGAGCTAGGTAAAGGCTGCGCAGAGTAGGGCGAAGAATGGTCATATGACTAAGGTGTCTAAAAATCCAGCTAGCACTGACACGGACTCAACCGAAGTGCTAATACTGCCCCCACGAAAATGGATACGGTGCTTAACAGCAGCCATAGAACTAGGCTGCCTTTGCCGAACCCGGCGAGAAGAAGTTTAAAAAGCGACTTCTTTGAAATGTTTTTGCTATCGACGATCAAAGAAAACCTCTAGAGCCTCTCGTTAGAAAATTTAGAGGAATCAAGTTAGCAGCTGACTAGTTTCTGCGTATGTAAGTCAGAATAACATCGTTACCTATTATGTCGATTGCCTCACCGTCTGCTAGGTTATAATTAATAGAATCATCGTCTCCGATCCAGTATTCAATGTCGGCGTCGCCTAACATCTGCAGCGTCTCTTCACGTATTTCCCTGTTTGCCAGTTTGAAACTGCCAGTCCCGTCTGTTTCTGCAGGCGTAGTATCTGTATTTGGGGTGCCGATGTCGGGCGCTGGGCTACAAGCGAACAATGTGCATAGCAGAGAAGTTGTAAGTAGAGTTTTCATTGAGGACTTCTAGCGGTGCCTCGTTCTGAGTGACTAGGGTCTTATTGAGTCTCTTACGTCGCATGTGCGTCATTGCAGCGCCATGTATTTGTGAGCTGTCTAATCGCTATTCTGCAGCGATTCAATCTAGTGCGCAATCCCTTGAATTGGTAAAACAACCCTAATATGGAGGGTCATTGGCAATGGGGTATTGATTACGCGGCCCAGCCCATGCTTTGTGATTAACTGCTACTATGGCTTTAATCATGATTGAGCTAAAAAATGTACAGAAGTCATATGATGGCGGAGCAACGCTCGCTGTAGCGAATACATCTCTCACTATAGAACGCGGTGAATTCCTAGGTCTCATCGGGGCCTCGGGCTGCGGCAAGACCACAACTCTGAAGATGATCAATCGTCTCGAAGAACCAAGCAGTGGCGAGATACTGGTTAATGACCGTAATGTGGTTGATCAGAACCCCGAGCAACTGCGTCGCAATATCGGCTATGTATTTCAAGGGATAGGCCTATTTCCACATCGAACTGTAGCCGAGAATGTCGCCGCCGTTCCGCGGCTGCTGCAGTGGTCTGCAGGTGATATACGCGCTCGCTGTGAAGAATGCATGGAGATGGTAGGGCTTCCCTTCGATGAATATGGCGATCGCAGTCCATCGCAACTTTCTGGTGGTCAGCAGCAGCGCATAGGAGTAGCGCGAGCTCTGGCGGCAAGGCCGGAAGTTGTATTGATGGATGAGCCATTTGGCGCGCTTGATCCAATCACACGCAGCGAGCTCCAGGAAGAATTCAAGAGTATCCAGCAGAACATGGCGTTGACGGTGGTCATGGTTACACATGATATGACTGAAGCCTTGTTGCTGGCCGATCGTATCGCGGTGATGCGTGAAGGCGTGGTCCTGCAGATTGGCACGCCGAAGGAGTTATTAAACAATCCATCTCACGACTATGTGCGCGATATCGTTGCCATGCCGCGACGGCGGGCTCAGCGTCTCGAGGAGCTGATGCGCAATGAGTGACAATCTACGCGAACAGCTGCTGCTATTGCCAGCCTATTTTCAGGGTCACTTATTGCTGACTCTTGCCGCCATCAGTATGGGTGTTTTAATCTCTGTTCCCCTTGGTGTTTGGGCGGAGCAATCGGCACGTGTTAAGCGTCCATTGCTTGCGGTAGTCAGTATTATTCAAACCTTTCCTAGCCTTGCGATACTTGCGTTGGTGGTTGCACTTTTAGGTGGTCGCATAGGATTTCTACCTGCCTTCATCGCGCTGACTCTTTATTCGATGCTGCCCATAGTGCGTAACACCGTAACCGGTTTGGAATCGGTATCGGCATCAGTGATTGATGCGGCAAAGGGTATTGGTATGTCGCCGAACCAGATACTGCGCGAAGTAAAGCTGCCGTTAGCGATGCCGGTAATCGTCGCAGGAATTCGAACGGCGATGGTGTGGACCGTTGGCTTGGCAACCCTGTCGACTCTTGTAGGCGCAACCAGTTTTGGAAACTATATTTTCACCGGCTTACAGACTCGTAATCTTGTCGCTGTCATGGTGGGAAGTTTTGCATCGGCTAGTTTGGCAGTGGGCCTCGATGGTTTGGTTGCTTCTATGCAGTGGCTGCTGGAGAAACGCAGTGAGGCAGTAGATTCTGCAAGACTAAAGCGCATTCGCCTAAGTGTCTATGGCGTCACCGCGATTATTGTTTCCCTCGCATTGTATGGTCTGATACCCAAGCCTCGCGCCGATTTTGTCGTGGCGGGAAAACCCTTCACAGAACAGTACATCATGGCTGGCTTGCTGGCGCAGGAATTGGAGGAGGCTGGCTTCAGTGTAGAGCAGCGTTTGGGTATGGGCACGGCTGTGGTGTACGAGGCTATACGCAATGGCACTGTGGATGTTTACGTTGAATATACTGGCACGGTTTGGGCCAATTTCATGAGCCGTGAAAGTAATCCTGGTAGAGAGGGAATTCGAAGCGGCGTTGTTGAATTTCTTGAAGAACAGAACGTAACAACGTTAGGCTTTACTGGGTTTCAGAATCGTTATGCACTTGCTATGCGCCGCGATCGTGCTCTTGAGCTAGGAGTTACATCGATCGAAGACTTGATACCTATCGCCGCTGAGCTTTCCGCAGGTTCCGATCTAGAGTTCTTTGGTCGAACGGAATGGTTTCGGCTGCGCGATCTCTACAATATGGACTTTGCAGATAAGCTCACCTTCGATACTTCGCTCATGTATACCGCTGTAGCGGAGAGACAGGTTGATGTCATCAGCGCCTATACAACGGATGGCCGCGTGGCGGCCTACGATCTGCTGTTGTTGGATGACCCACGCAATGCATTGCTTGCCTACGACGCCATGATATTGGCCTCCGAAAATGCGGCGGCGCAACCCAAATTTGTGCAGGTTCTGGATAGTCTCGTCGATAGCATATCTGATGAGGCAATGCGTCAGGCAAACCGTTTGGTAGATGTTGATGGCGAATCAATCTCTGTAGCGCTTGAGTATCTGGGCGACGAAATGGCGAAGAATTAGGGCCTTCCAATCTTCATAGTTCCATTGGCACTGTAAGCGCTGCTTGTTAGACTGCTTCTTGTTTTAACTCCAGTGCCAAGGCTGTATTCGTAGTGACGAACAACGAAATCTTTCTGACAATCCTCAGCTGTATTTTCTTTATGTCTATAGTGGCGTGGGTGTCGTATAGCAAGACTCGCGGTGAGGTAAGCACCAAGGATGGATATTTCTTGGCGGGCCGTGGCTTGAGTGCGATTTTCATCGCCGGGTCGATGTTGCTCACCAACCTGTCCGCGTCACAACTGATAGGCCTCAACGGCTCTGCCTACGGTTTCAACATGAGCAGTATGGCGTGGGAAGTCACTGCTGCTTTTGCCACGATCTGCATGGCCTTTATTTTCCTGCCGCGTTACCTAGCTGGCGCGTTCACGACACTGCCGGAATTTTTAAACGACAGATTCGATGATGGCGTGCGGCGCATGTCGGCCATCCTATTTATGGTGGGCTATGGACTCGTTACTATTCCTTCGGTTCTGTACTCGGGCTCTATTGCCGTTCTGCAGCTGTTCGATGTGCCCGCGCTGTTCGATATTCCCTACAGTCAGGCGCTGGTGCTGACTATTGTTTGTATTGGCTGCGTAGGCGCAGTATATGCGGTATTCGGTGGCCTGCGGGCCGTGGCCATTTCCGACACTTTAAACGGTGCTGGGCTGCTTGTAATAGGCATCGCCGTTCCGTTGCTTGGCCTGTCCGCTCTGGGTAGTGGCAGCATAGGAGAAGGTCTCCATATTATTACTAGCACCGAGACGCAGAAGCTTAATGCGATCGGCTCGTCCACAGATCCAACTCCTTTCGGCACCTTGTTCACCGGCATGCTGTTCGCGAACCTATTCTATTGGTGTACGAATCAATACGTGATTCAGAGGACGCTAGGGGCGAAGAATCTGGCAGAGGGGCAGAAGGGCGTTCTGTTCTCTGGCTTTTTTAAGGTGTTAGTTCCATTCATGATGATGATTCCCGGTGTGATCGCCTTTCACATGTACGGCGAAGGTCTGGCTTCGATCGACCTAGCCTACCCGCAACTCATTCGAGATGTTTTGCCAGTGTATGCTACCGGGTTTTTTCTCGCTGTCCTCTTAGGTGCAGTATTCAGCTCTTTTAACTCCCTGCTCAATAGCGCAGCTACTCTATTCTGTCTCGATGTCTACGCGCCCATGATGAACGGTACTGCGAGCGATGCTCATCTGCTCCGCGTTGCTAAGGTCGCCAGCATCGCCATCGCCTTGTTCTCCTTTATCGTCGCACCCCTATTGCAGTTTGCGCCGGAGGGGCTGTGGCAGGTCATGCGAATCTTTACGGGTTTCTACAATATCCCCGTTATAGCGATAGTAATGGTTGGACTATTTACTAGGAAGGTTCCTGCGCTGGGACCGAAGATAGTTATCGTGTTCCACATAATCGCCTATGGTCTCTTTCAGTTTGTGTTCAATGACCTATTGGGTATTCACTTTCTGCATTTGTATGCCATCCTGTTTTTCGTCGAGGTAGGCATAATGTTGATGATAGGACACTTCTATCCACTGCAACATGCTTGGACCTATGCGGCGCACAACAAAGTAGATATGAATCCATGGCGCTTTGCGATTCCCTGTGCGGCTACCTTGATGTCCTGTGTCATTGCCTTGTATCTATTGTTCTCTCCTATTGGTCTAGTTGATGGGTTGAGCGCTGCATTCTGGCCGCTGCTATTTCTGCTTATCGCAGCAAATGTAGTTGTCTGGTGGTGGATTGCGCGTCATGATACGCCCTCCTTAATGCTGCTGGGCGCTGGGACTGGCGCTACGACAGATGCAATAGAGAAAGACACTTGAGAAGATGAATAATTTTAAAAAGCCAAGACTGCGCTCCTTCGAAACTGCTGCTAATCAGCAACATATTCCCGAGTCAGACAAATACCTCTATCGAACAGAAGCAACTTTCCATAAACTAGTTGTTATAGGGACTGGCACGATTGGTCAGGAGCATATGCGTGTCGCGGCTACATTAGGTCGCGCAAGTATTCATGGCATCTTCGATACTAGCGAGCAGAGTCTCGATGCAGCCGAAGCGGGATTCAAAAACTATTCGAGCGACGGCCTCTATCGCTACAATGATTTAGAAGAAGCTTGTATGGATCCTGCTGCAGATGCGCTTTTGATCTGCACGCCAAATTTCACGCATTTTGATGTGCTGCAAGTAGCGCTCAAATCCGGCAAGCCAATATTTCTAGAGAAGCCCATGGCGACTTCGCTCGCCGATGCAGCTCGAATCGTTGAGCAGGCAAACAGCTACTCTTCATTCATCCAGATAGGCTTGCAGTATCGGTTTAAGGCGCAGTACGTAGAAGCCTTTCACGAGGCGCTATCTCGTAGGTCCCTAGGTGTGATCAAGACGATTAGCATGAGCGAATACCGGCCTCCATTTTTAGATAAAGTGGGGCAATGGAACAAATTCAACGAATACAGCGGCGGTACGCTAGTCGAGAAATGCTGTCACTACTTCGATCTTATCAATTTACTTGCGCAGTCCACGCCGCAGCAAGTATATGCTAGTGGCGGACAGGCAGTTAATTTTCTGGACTTCGAGAAGGATGGCAAGAAGTCCGATATTGATGATCACGGATTCGTTACTATCGACTACAGTGATGGTGTGTGCGCTACATTCACTCTCAATATGTTCTGCCCCGATTTCTATGAGGAGCTGGTGATATGCGGAGAGGAGGGAAGGTTATTAGCCTGCGAGAAGGTGGACCTACAACAACAGAAGGCACCGGAGACATATGTCTCAATCCATCTAGGCGAAGAGGGTGCTTCGCGCACGATTACTCTCGGCTATCCAGCGGCGATTGAGCAGTCTGGCCATCACGGTGCGACATATTATGAACACATCGCATTCCTCGACCGCTTGGAGGGAAAGATCGTAGACAGTGCAACACCATTGCAAGGCTTATGGGCAATGATTGTGGCGAGTGCCGCACAAGAGTCAATTGCGAATGGCGCCCCAATTAAAATAGCCGATTACATCGAAAAGCATAAATTGGTAGCCGTACTCAGCGAGTAGCAACTATCACTCAACACCAACTTAAATTATATCCGGATAGAGAATGACATCGACAATTGAAGTGGCTGGCAGTGCGATGCCAGCGGTAGGTCTTGGCCTTTGGAAGATAGACAAAGAAGCAACTGCAAACGTGGTCTGCGACGCCATCGAGATTGGCTATCGGCATCTGGATAGTGCGGCCGACTATGGTAACGAGGTCGAAGTAGGCAAGGGCATAGAGAAGGCCCTTACAGCAGGCCTATGCCCGCGTGAAGACCTCTGGATCACATCTAAGCTATGGAACACCTATCATCGAGCTGAGCACGTTGAGGCGGCCTGTCAGAAAACCCTGCAGGATCTAGGCGTAGACTATCTCGACCTCTACCTGATTCACTTTCCCATCTCTCTGCGGTATGTAGACTTCGAGACGCGCTATCCGCCAGAATGGTTGCTCGATCCGTCTGCCGATCAGCCGTCGATGCAGATCGATCCCGTGCCCCTGAGTGAAACATGGAAGGCGATGGAAGCCTTGCAGAGAAAGGGGTTGGTAAAGAACATCGGTATCTGCAACTACAATAGCGCGCTGCTGCACGACCTGATGGCTTATGCCGACATTAAGCCTGCTATGTTGCAAGTTGAATCGCACCCTTATTTAACTCAGGAAAGCTTGATTCGTGCTGCCGCTGATTATCATATTGCAGTGACGGCCTTTTCGCCGTTAGGGGCATTGTCCTATGTGTCATTAGACATGGCATCGGAAAATGAATCGGTTCTGGAGAAAGATGTGGTAATTGCAGCCGCACAGCGATTGAATAGAAGTCCGGCGCAAATTATTTTGCGTTGGGGCGTGCAGCGCAATACGGCGGTGATTCCTAAGACTGTGAACCCGGGCCGCCTTAAAGAGAACCTCGCTCTGTTTGATTTCGAGCTGAACGCGGATGAGATGGTTGCAATCTCTGGGCTTAATCAAAACCGACGCTTCAACGATCCAGGTATGTTCTGTGATTCTGCGTTCAATACCTTCTACCCAATCTACGATTAAACTGTAATGACATCACTCTCCATAAAAGAAATAGCGCTGGATCAGCAGCAGCATCACGAAGACGTATTTCCTCTGGTCTATGCTGCCGAAGATTCTTTATCTACGCTTCCACAGGTTCATGAGTGGTTAGGCGAGAATAAGGAACGATTGTTAGAACAGCTGTCTAGACATGGGGCGATCCTCTTTCGAGGACTGCCAGTCAATTCAGATAGTGATTTTGATAGTGTGATACAGAGCTTCGGTCTCACGAATTTTACCTATGCCGAGTCACTCTCTAATGCAGTGCGTCGCAATCGTACGGAAAGAGTATTCACAGCGAACGAGGCACCGGCAACTGTTTCGATTTTCCTGCACCATGAGATGGCGCAGACTCCGGTCTACCCCTCGAAATTGTTCTTTTATTGTGAACAGGCAGCTCACAGCGGCGGTGCGACGCCGTTGTGCCGTTCTGACGTGCTATTGCAAGAGTTGGAAAAGCAGGCTCCAGAATTCGTGGCAGCTTGTGCGGAGAAAGGCGTACGCTATTCCAACGTGATGCCTAACAGCGATGATCCTGAGTCGGGTCAGGGTCGAAGTTGGCGTAGCACGCTCAGCACAGACGATAAATCTGCCGCCGAGGATAAGCTGCGGAAATTGTGCTACCAGTGGGAATGGCTAGAGCAAGATAGTCTGCGTGTGACCACCGCCGTCTTGTCAGCAGTGCGGGAGACTGACAATGGTCGGCAGGTATTTTTTAACCAGCTAATAGCAGCATTTCGTGGATGGAAAGATGCGCGCAATGCCACAGAGAAATCGATTCGCTTCGGTGATGATTCCGCGATTAGCGAAGAGGCGATGGCGAAGGCGATACAGATTGGTGACGAACTTAGCTTCGATATGCTCTGGCAGTCCGGTGACGTGGTGTTAGTAGATAATTTCTTAGTAATGCACGGTCGCCGACCCTTCGAGGGCCAGCGACGCGTATTGGCATCATTGATTGCCGACTAGTCTATTTTCTATAAAGAACTAAAAACTGACTAGTATTGCCGCGGATAGCAGGTGCGAAAACGCCATCAGTTAGAGGATCCGTTGAGTTCTTTAGCAGATTCGATGTGGAAGCAACTCTCAGTCCTGCAGCTTCAGCCATCCCAGTAACCCAGCTCTGTTCAATACGGTGCAAAGTGCCACCGGCTTCGAGTCCCGTTCCAGCAGGGGCCTGATGATCAGACGCAACAAGCACGCCACCTGGCTTCAATACTCTAGCGATTTCTTGGAAGGCGCCGGCTGCATCGCCGAGACTATTTCCCTCCGGTGCGAAGCCAAGTTCGTGAGGTCCTTGTATCCAAGTAACCATGTCGATTGAGTTGTCGACGGCATCCAAGTCATCGAATTGCGTGATAGTAACCGTGACATTCGACAGGCGATTGTTAGCAGTGCGTAGATCGATGCCATCACCGACGAAACCCATTAGGCCCGGTGGGTGTTGCAGGATGACACTGCCACTGGCGCCTACGGAGCGGCTTAAGATCTCTGTGTAATAACCACCGCCAGCCTCGAGCTCGAGAACATCCATTCCACTTTCGAGCCCTGCGAAAGCAAGCACCTGATCCGGCATACGCCTTTCGTCTGCGTCTGCGTCGCCACTAAGGCGATCGGGATGGGATAGTGCGGCAGCAACATTGGCATCGGCAGCATTAGCGATGCCTCCCGCTAGTGCGAGCGTGCAGCCAGCAAGGATGCTGACAACTAGTTTTTTAGAAAAATACATGAATTGCTCCTGCCGCATGGCGGCGTCTATTGTGTTTTTTTTCGAGTTTACTATGTATGCGCGAATCTACATGGGTAGTGATTGGTAACAGAACGTTTACTAGGATTAGACTGGCCTGCTCAACGGATCTCTTAGTTTAAATTCGTAGTCAGGTATGCCTCGCCATACAATCCAGGAAGGCCGGAAGGGTTCATTACTCCCTACGACCTTTTGCGTATCTAGCGCACTGAATACTGCCAGGCTACTGACTTAAGACTACCCTGGCATCTGCAATGCCGCCGACATTTTCTACGTTTGTGTAGCCTAGGTCTTGCAGTGCTGTTAGAGCGAGGCCTGCTCTCACGCCGCTGCGGCAGAACAGCTTGATCGGTGTAGATTTGTCCAAATCAAGATCGCTTATCTGCGCGACGATATCAGTGTGAGGAATGTGTTCCGTATTCGAGATATGGTCTTCGTTGTATTCATCGTGCGAACGCACGTCAATCCAAACAGTTTGGGGTGCGAACAAGCTGCAGGCTGAAAGCATGATTGCCAGTAAGGAGATTGTTGTAATTCGGCTAATGTTTCTCATTATAGTTATTCCTCAAAATGTTGTTCAGATTATAACCCTGCCCAAATTTATTGATATTAGTTTTACGGGTTAATTGAGGCCCACAGGGCGAAAGAGGATAAATTGTAAGCAGATTTGCTAAAGGTGAACAATCTTTTTGGCCGCCAGTGGCGTGGTTTGCTGCATCTTTTCATTGATCGAAAAGCGAGGGTGGCGATCAGTATCTGTGTGCAAGCGGGTGCCGCGATAGTAGTGACACATCACTCAGTATTGTGAGCCGTGAGCTAGATATGGAAGCCTGGATTGAAATGATGTGGTGCAACCCAACGAATTGAGCCACAAAATTCACGGCTGGCCTATTTCACTGCAAGGGTCTATGAGTCGGTGTTCTTGTCGCTCAAGATTCCTCTGGTTAACAAAAATATCGCTCGGTTCGTCGTTAGCAGCTTGCAGTATAGGATTTTGGCCCTATATTTGGTCTGACCAATTTGGTCCTACCAAGACTAATTTACGGTTTCGGGCGCCAAACGCTTGAAATTAGAGGCGCTCGATGCCATCAAGCAACACAATTAGCCATGAAATCGCTTATGCCCTGCGCGACGAAATTCTTCGGCAGCGCTATCAAAGCGGTGATCGCTTTCCCTCGGAGCGAGATCTTGCAGCACGATTCGATGCCAGCCGTGGTGCTGTGCGCGAGGCGCTATCGCAGTTAGAGCAGCTGGGCTTGATTCGCACTCAACCCGGCGGCGCTCGCGTACAGAGTCTAAATGCAGCTAGCCTAGCGATTCTTGGTCCGCTGTTGGAGCTTGACGGTCACCCAGACCCGCTGCTTGTGGATCAGTTTTTGCAAACGTTTGGCGTATTAGCCGCGTTAACAGCGAAGAGTGCTGTGAACGCGGCGTCACCAGAGCAACTCATCCAATTGAAGAAACTAGTCGTAGATCTAAAAGACCAAGCGAATGATTATGAAGGTATGCAGCCGCCTTGGCGCGAATTGTTGGAGGCTATGTCAGCTATCTCTGACAATCTAGTAGTAAGGCTCATTAGTAATGATTTAAAGGCGCAGTTTGTAGGTCAGATGTTAAAGTTGGGATTTCGGCCTGATTTAAAAAAAGGCTCGAGAGATCGACTTGTCACCACCCTGAGGGTGAGCCTGAACGAGCAGGATGGTGAGAGAGCTAGCCAAGCTATGCAGGATCATTTTGAAGAGTTTCGTGAGGCGGTTGGCGAAGCCATCAGATTTAAAGCTGATAAGCCATCGAACCGCGTGGTTAACTGAGCTGGATACGCTCAAAGAGCTAAGGCGAGTTGGATTAGAGGCAAACTGAGCGGGGGGATTAATCGGTGCTCTCTTTAACAGTAGTTGTATAAATATACGCGACCAGACAAATGATAAAAATTGTGAAAAGTCAAAAATTGATGACAGAGTTTTGCTGTCACTTTTAAATTCTCTGAAAGTGGTTTGGTGAGTAGTGATCCTGATTTGGCCGCTTCGGTGGTCGCGGTTAAGTTCGTCGAGGGATACCTGTGATATAGAAGGTGTATTTAACGCAAAAATAGCGAGTAATAAGAAAACTCGCGTGAGCAAATAATATTGAAAGCCCTAAAACAGATGAAGAATAAAATGAAAAAACAAAAAATAAATGTGATGAATGAACTATTAATTAAATGTTGTCTAGCTTTGACGATCTCGGTAGGAGGAGCAGTATGAGGCGCGTAGCTTTACCTATAGCAATATTGCTGGTCTCCATTCTTATTACGGGGGTGTTGCTTCGAACGCCGACAGCAGTTTTGGAGTCTGCTCCGGAAATCATCCCGGTGAGTGTAAGAGTGACGGAAGTAAAACAACAATCAGTTCAGTTACTTGTTGAATCCCAGGGCAGGGTCCAAGCGGCCCAGCTTGCCAGTGTATCTGCTGCCGTAGCGGGTCCTATTGCCTGGATTTCTCCTTCTATGCAGGCGGGTGCTTATGTTGAAGAAGGAGAGGTTCTTCTGCGGTTAGACAGCAGTGATTTTGAAACAGTTCTGGCACGCAGTAGCGCGTCCATGCAACAGGCTCATGCCGAATCGAGTCATGCGAACAATGAATTAGAGCGACTAATTGGTTTAGCGGAACAACGCCTAGCCAGTGACTCGCAATTACAGGACGCCCAACGCGCAGCAGACGTAAATGCAGCTAGACTCCTAGATGCTCAGGCCAGCTACCAACAAGCACAGCTTGATCTGGAGCGTACGGAAATCAAAGCGCCCTTTAATGCCATTATCGAAACCCGAGAGGTTGAATTAGGCCAGTATATTAATCGCGCTCAATCCGCTGCTGTTCTTTACGGAGCGGATGAAGTAGAGGTGCGACTTCCACTAGCCATTCGCCAGCTTGGTTATCTTGACGTCCCATTGGGTACTCGGGGTGAGTTAGTCGGAAATGCAGCACCAGATGTCACCCTCACAGGCTTTTATGGTGGGGAAGAGCACCATTGGCAAGGGAAGTTAGTTAGAGCAGAAGCGACGATCGACCCAAACAGCAATACGGTTCAGACAATTATTCGAGTTCAGCAGCCTGGCGAAAATGATATAAGATCGGGTGGACTATTACGCCAGCAGATTCCTTTACCTATCGGCCTTTTCGTCCAGGCAAATATTGTTGGCAAGAAAACTGAAGACATGATTGCTTTGCCCAGATCAGTCATTCGAAACAATAATCAAGTCCTAGTTGTAGATGCAGAAAATAAAATGTACTTCCGCGACGTAGAAATATTTCGATTGGAAGAGGATCGGGTTTTGATAAGTGGAGGATTGCTGGCGGGTGAATATATTTGTACGTCTCCGATTCAAGCTGTTGTTAATGGCATGTCCGTGCAGCCCGTTATTGAAAATATATAGTTTTTATTTTTGGCATCACTTAAATTCTTTCGAACGTAAATTAATCTAAAACCGAGGTCAATTTTTTTGAGAACTCCAATTACCTGGTTCATTAAAAACCCAGTAGCTGCAAATTTGTTGATGATCATTTTCTTGGTTGGGGGATTTATTTCTTATAAATCCCTTAATCAGGAGGAATTTCCTGATATGGATTTCGGTGTGATCCAGGTAAGCGTAGCTTACTTAGGCGCGACTCCAGCAGAATCTGAATCTGCGGTCTGTTTGCGCATAGAGGAAGCGCTAGAGGGTACGGAAAACATTGACCAATTTACCACCACAGCTCGGGAAGGCGGCTGTGATTCGACTTTGACAGTAGCCAGTGGCGCTGATTTGAATCGAGTGCTCAATGATATAAAAGGAAAAGTGGATGCTATCTCTACTTTCCCTACGGAAACAGAAAAACCAATTGTTCGTGCTTTTAGCAGCTCTGGCAATGTAATGACAATGGCATTGTCTTCGGATTCTGATGATCAGAGTTTGAAGATTATTGCTGAAGAGATTCGTAATGACTTGCTTGATTTAAGTGAGGTTTCGTCTGTAAACGTTGAATACATTCGACCATTTGAAATTTCAATTGAGGTTTCCGAGCTTACATTGAGGCAATATGGCCTCACACTAGACCAAATATCCAGAGCAATCGATAGGGCTTCCTTAGACTTGCCGGGAGGCACTATTCGTACTGAATCTGGTGAGATACTGCTTCGAACTAAAGGTCAGGTCTATTCGGGCGGCGAATATGAAAATATTGTTGTGAAATCTTATCCCGATGGCACCCAGTTACGGTTGGGTGAAATAGCTACAGTTCGAGACGGATTTGAAGAAGGGTATCTGGATGCTCGCCATAATGGAGTTAACGCTGCGATTATCGATGTTTTGCGTATAGGCGATGAGGATATTGTCACTTCGGCACAGCAAGTTCGTGCTTTTATGGCGTCGGCTGAGTTCGATTTACCCAATGGTATGAAGCTGGATGTGATCACAGATTCTTCAATAAGCACGCAAACGAGAATCGCGACAGTAGCTGGAAATGCATATACAGGTTTACTATTGGTATTGGTGATTTTAGCACTTTTTCTGCGCTTCAAAGTGGCGATCTGGGTGGCTGCTGGCATTCCTATAGCCATTTTTGGCGCATTAATGATCTTCCCTACCGCCGGGCTAACTATTAGTTCCTTGACCGTTATGGGGTTTATTTTGGTGCTGGGAATTGTTGTTGATGATGCAATTGTAGTTGGCGAGAGAATCCATGCCTTCGAGCAGAAAGGATATGATAAGGAATCTGCAGCGATAGAGGGTACGCTTGAGGTGTCTGTTCCCGTTATTTTTGGCGTTCTTACTACCGTGGCGGCATTCCTCCCCCTATTGCTTCAGGGAGGGCAATTTGGTGCATTTTCAAATGTGATCGGTGGGGTGGTCGTTTTCTGCCTAATAGCTAGCCTTATTGAATCTCAATTAATTCTTCCCGGCCACATAGCCCATAGAAAAACTGAAGGCTATTTCCTCGAGGGGACGCGTATAGTTAATGCATGGCAGGCCTTCCAGCATAAAATCGCTGGTGGTATGGAATATTTTGCGGAACATGGGTACCGGCGTTCACTGCGCACCGTTTTAAAATACCGATATGCGGCTTGGGCCACAGCTACGGGAGTAGTAATTATCGTGATGGCGCTATTGTTTAGTGGCCGCGTTATCTTCCAGTTCATGCCCTCAGTCGAGGGTGATACTGTCTGGGGTACTGTAAAAATGCCAGTTGGAGTTCCCGGCTATATTACTGAAGACGCTATTGATAGAGTTGAAGCAGCGGCCATTGAGTTAGCCGCTGAGCTCGAGCTTGAACTTCTTGAACTTAAAGGGTTTGGATCAGCCCCGGTAGCAACAGAAAGAGCAGTAGATAGCATACTTACTATAGTAGGTGGTACAGCTCCTCGCGGAGGTCCTGGAGGAGGAGGTCGTAATTCTGGGAGCAGCGAAGTTGCTGAGGTTGTGCTATACCTCGCGCCCTTTTATGACCGAGGAGAGATGAGCTCTGCTGAAATTCGAGACCGGTGGCGAGAGAAAGTGGGGACCATCCCTGATGCTTTGGAGCTTTCATTTGTCTCTGATGCATTTTCTGCTGGTGAAGCGATTAATTACAGGTTGGAAGGACGGGATGACGATAATTTAAAAATAGCATCTACTCAGCTGCGAGAGGAGTTGATGCGCTACCCCGGAGTGTTTG
This sequence comes from uncultured Pseudomonadales bacterium, assembly GCA_949372635.1. Lineage (GTDB taxonomy): Bacteria > Pseudomonadota > Gammaproteobacteria > Pseudomonadales > Pseudohongiellaceae > UBA9145. The sequence goes on along the minus strand of CASIAB010000001.1, from coordinate 45,700 downwards.
ATATATCGGATTCGTTTCGTGCCGGTAAACAGGAAGTACAAATTCAGATACTTGAACGCGGTAAGACCCTCGGGCTTACCCTCAATGATATTGCAACCCAAGTTAGGCAAGCGTTTTATGGCGCTGAATCCCAAAGAATCCAGCGCGGATCAGATGATATTCGTGTAATGGTTCGATACCCGGAGCCAGAACGACAATCCCTCGGAAATTTAGAAGGTTTGCTAATTCGAACGCCTGCCGGAGCTGAAGTCCCTTTCCTTAGTATCGCAAGTTTCTCTTTAGGAAGCAGTTACTCCAGTATTAATAGGAGAGACGGTCGTCGAGTGATAACTGTTCGTGGTGACGTTGATCGTACTGTAGTGAAGCCTGAAGAAATACAACGCGAGATTATAGGAAAATATCGTACCCAATGGGCTAGAGACTTGGATGTCGAATTAGTGCTTGGCGGAGAAGCAGAGAGGGGCATGGAGTCTCTTGACGAGCTGTATAGAACTTTTCCAATAGCAATGATGGTTATCTTCGCGCTGTTGGCCATACCGTTGAAGTCCTATGCTCAACCATTAATCATAATGAGCGTGATACCCTTCGGTGCGATTGGTGCGATCTTTGGGCATTTCATTATGGGTGCCGATTTGGTTTTTTTCTCTCTGCTTGGAATCATTGCTCTAAGTGGCGTGGTGGTAAATGCCAGCTTAGTATTGGTGCTTTCAATTAATCGTCTTAGAGATGAAGGTGTGGGGATGGTTGATGCGGTATCGGAAGCAGGTATGATGCGTTTTCGCCCGATTGTCCTAACATCGGTAACCACATTTATTGGTCTTGTCCCCCTCATGGCGACTGCAAACCCAGCAACATTCTTCATTATTCCAATGGCTATTTCTCTCTCCTTCGGAGTGTTGTTTGCAACTATGATTACCTTATTTTTGGTGCCAAGCCTGTACTTGATTCTGCATGATTTTACCGGTCATACCGATACCGCAGAGGAGCGAAAACTGGCATATCAGGACTAGTTCTCTTAATCTAGTCATCCTCTATACTTGGGTCAAGGACCTGACAGGGGGTGACTTGGGGGTCGATTAGATTGCTGTAACTATTTGTACCTTCTCTACTTTTTTCAGTTATTCCATCACAAAAAATCGCTCCGATTATTTTGTCGTTCGCGACGTGAACGAAGAGCCTGTTTGATAAAATTTATAGGAATGAGCCAATGGGTCGATTTAGCACGGTCGTATTTTTAATTTTCTCCTCCTTCATAAGCTTTGCGCAAGATAATCGAATCGACACAGTAAGACCCGATGCGCCAGAATTAGCGAGCTTCGGTGACTACGATATTGGTGTTCGGACGTTGGAGTTTGTCGACCCTGATAGAATCGATATCTTGAATACAGATCGCGGCGGCGAGAATGCTATCTACGATAGAAGCCTTACGGTTGAGATATGGTATCCAGCCGAACTAGCGACAGGCCAAGAGCCAGGCGGTGAGTATCAGGCGATAACTCGCAATCCAGCTATCACTGCAACTCTTGTCGGATCAGCGGTTCGAGATGCCGAGCCCAACATTGCCGATGTACGCTATCCTTTGGTTATTATCTCTCACGGTTACCCTGGCAATCGCTTCTTAATCAGTCACCTCGGTGAAAATCTTGCTAGCAAGGGCTACGTTGTGGCCTCTATAGATCACACCGATAGCACCTACGATGACCAGCAGGCTTTTCAGAGTACTCTTTACAATCGTCCTCTTGATCAGCGCTTCGTGCTCGATACCCTAGACAATCTTTCGAATGATTCCGGTAGCTTCCTCGATGGGCTGCTGGATGCTCAGACTACAGGTATTGTCGGTTATTCCATGGGCGGATACGGCTTGGTGAATAATCTAGGTGGCGGATACAGCGATGAAATTGTTGGCTCGCTATTAGCACCTCCGAATGAGCTTCTCTATCAGCATGCAACTGGAAACCCGGATTACCGATCTAATCTAGACCCTCGCATCAAGGTAGGTTTTGCAATCGCACCCTGGGGTATGGCTTCCGGATTTTGGCGTTCCGAAGATCTTGCCGGCATCGATGTCCCTACTTTCTATCTAGCTGGTGACAACGATACTGTTGCGGGTTACGAGACGGGGGTTCGGGCAATCTTTGATGGTGCAGTAAACAGCGATCGCTATCTGCTAACGTACAAAAATGCAGGTCACAATGCTGGGGCGCCCTATCCAGTGCCTGTTGAATTACTGAACGCCGAAGATACAACAGCTTCGAGTCACTACACCGACCCTGTTTGGGACAACACGCGCATGAATAACATCATGGACCATTTTGCTACGGTCTATTTCGATCACTATCTCAAGCAGATCGAAGGTCGAGAATCTTATCTTGATGTCATCCCTGATGGCGCCGATGCCGTCTATTCGGTGACTCGTGGCCAGCAGAACGATGACCACACCTATTGGAAAGGCTTCGGCCCCAATACGGCAATTGGTCTCAAGCTTGAGCGGCTCCAGCCCGGAGAATAAGTTATTTGACTGCCAAGCGAATAGGCAGGACGCTAATTTCCTGCCAGACGTTTCCGGTTACATAGGGATCGCTAGCTAGCCACTGGTCTAGGTCAGCTTTTGAGTCGAACTCCACAAACATCGTCGAACCAATCATCTGCTCTGCTTCGTCGAGAATTGCACCTCCAGCTATCAAGTGTCCTGCTTCCTTGAGCTCATTGGCTCCTTTGATGTGTGGCTCACGCACAGACATTCGTCTATCCAGCGCACCGTCATCTTTACCGTCATAGGCGGTAACCAAAAATTGCATAATATTTTATCCTTGTTTGTAGTGCCGAGATTATCTCACGATGCGATCAAAATACGCAGTATCTCTTAATCGGCTCAGGTAATTGGCTCAGATACTGACTTGTTGATAGAGCTCGATGAATACGGGCACCAAAGAACCAACGAGTAGAATTGCCATGCTGATGTTGAAGATACGCACAGTGTTGGGGCTTCGCATGAGTGTCTTAAGCGAGGCGCCGCCCCAAAGCCAGAGCATGATGCAGGGTGCACCGAAGACCAGGAATATTAACCCGATCGTGATTACTTGCAACACATAGCCTTCGCCGAGAGTCGTATAGGTGACGGTGGCTCCTACCGCCAACACCCAGGCCTTCGGATTTACCCATTGAAATGCGGCGGCCTGAATAAATGTGAACGGCTTACCCTTAGCTTCGTTAGATTCTGACACGGGCGCTGTAGCAATTTTGTAGGCCAGGTAGCTGAGATAGACGGCACCAGCAATCTTCAAGACTAGATGCATCGTTGGGTACACCTCGAATAACTGTGCGATGCCAAGTCCTACGGCGAGTACCATGGTCGGAAACCCAAGAACAATGCCTAGATAATGCGGCATGCTGCGGCTGATTCCATAATTCAATCCCGACGCCATTATCATGGCGTTATTAGGGCCTGGTGTCACACAAGCGGTGATGGAGAAGGCGATGATTGCTAGATATTCCATAGTGATGCTTCAAATTAGATTGTTGGTTTCAGTTCTTTTGCCAGCTCTAGTTTTAAAGTAGGAATAGGTTAGCGAGCCAGAAGAAATCTCGATTCTGTGGCTGCACTAATTAGTTTTTCGATTGAGGCGTTTTTGTTGGCCTTGGTAGATAGGCCTTTCTTAGACGTGACGGAAGTATCTCTGAGGCTCTAAATTTTGTCAAGCCACTCGCCACTCACGAGAGTTTATAGTAAAAAGAAGAGAGTGGTATTGCGAGTCAGGTGACGCTAATATGCCGCCATGATTTTAAGCGCACTAACACCCATTTTTTCCATTATCCTTCTGGGTTTCTTGATCAGTCGCACACCGGTATCTAGTCAGGTCGTGTGGTCGGAATTGGAACGACTCACCTACTATGTGTTCTTTCCGGCCTTGCTGGTTTTACGCCTGTCGGCTTCAAATTTTGATTGGGAAGACATAGGCGATATCGGCAAAGTCATCGGGCTAGCGCTGTTCGTTATAACTGTGCTCATATTGTCCTTACGTAAACTCGTCAGCAGTGACTCGGCCTCCCTGAGTTCAGTCTATCAAGGCAGCATTCGATTCAATACATATATCGGGCTGGCCTGTATAGATGTTCTCTATGACGACCGCGGTTTGATAACTGCGGCGCTATGTCTTGCTGTCTATATACCTCTCGTAAACGTTTTGTGCGTGGTCTCGTTGAGCGGAGGTGGCGAAGGTGGCACTAAGAGACTTAGTCGTGTCATCAATTCGGTAGTGACGAATCCTCTAGTGTTGGCGTGCCTCGCGGGCATAGCTATCAGCTACGCAAGCTTCGATATCCCGTCTCTTGCCGAATCCGTGCTGGAAATACTTAGTCAGCCTGCACTACCTATAGGGCTTCTCGCAGTGGGAGCAGGAATAAGTTTCGTTGCCTTGGGCGAGCAGAGTTGGCAGTTGTTGGTGGCAGTGATCAATAAGCTTGCTGTGCTCCCCGGTTTGGTGCTGGCCGCTTGCCTGCTATTTGAGACACCAAATTTGGTAGCGGTAATCTTGTTACTGCTTACAGCCCTGCCCGCACCACCCTCGGCCTATATCCTCGCCAGACAACTCGGTGGTAACGAGAGCCTTATGGCGAACATAATTACCGTGCAAACTCTTGCGGCGTTCTTCGTGATACCAATCTGGATAGAGCTTGCAGACCGCTATCTCTGATTGAGTTAGAGACGTTAGTGCCTAACTCAATGTTTGAACGTTGATGTCCTTTTATGAAGCTCTTGAATTATTTCAAGCGTCGATTCTCTCTTCGCACCTAAGTTCAGTGCTTTGAAGTTCTTTCAAATAATACTGACTTCGTATCTGATCGTACAATTGAGAATGTTAGAGTTACGAAAACTATTCCACTGTCACTGATTAAGTTTAAACAGTGAATTAGATTTTCCACTTTTATTATAATAAAGTGTCAACATTATGAAAAAACTCGTATCAGATTACAGAAGATTCTTTTGGGTAACGCCTCTTATTTTGAGTTTTTTAGTACTAGTCCCTAAGTCTAATGCTGAAGAAGCAAACTTAAAATAAATATTTTAAATCTAAAAAAACCTGGATTTTTGTATTTAAGCATATGCAAAGATGAGGCAGGATTTAGGGGAACAGTTGAAAATGAATCTGTAGAAGAGTCATGTATTGCCTCGGTAAAAAAAATAAATCTGCAGAACTCTGAAATCAATAGTATGTTGCCGCATGGAGAATATGCTTTCACTCTTTATGTTGATTTTAATGGAAATCAAAAACTTGATAAAAATTTTTTAGGCATCCCAAAAGAGCAATATGGGTTTTCTAATAATGTGATGGGCAGAATGTCGCCACCAACTTTTGATCAAGCAAAATTTGCGATTGCAGGACCTACTACACAAAATATAAAACTTAGAATTGGTATTCCTGAACAAAACTAGAAAAAGAATAGTGAGCAAAGTCTAAAGATATATATTTCTATAATTCTAATTCACTGTTTAAAATTACTCCACCGTCACGGACTTAGCTAAATTGCGCGGCTGGTCAACATCAGTGCCCTTGACTACGGCAACGTAATACGACAGCAACTGCAGTGGAATGGTGAAAGCAATAGGGTTGAGGATGTTCGGCGATTTGGGAACGTGAATAACCTTGCAGTTTTTATCGCCTTGGAAGTGAACGCTTTCATCAGCGAAAACATAGAGCTTTCCACCTCTGGCGCTGACCTCAGCCAGATTTGCCCGCAGCTTTTCAATTAGATCATCATTTGGCGCGACAGCGATTACCGGCATATTTTCATCTACTAATGCGAGAGGACCGTGCTTTAGCTCTCCCGATGGATAAGCTTCGGCATGTATATAGGAGATTTCCTTTAGTTTTAGTGCACCCTCTTTCGCGATTGGGTACTGAATACCGCGACCGAGAAATAGGCAATTGTGTTTATCTGAAAATTGACGTGATAATTTTTTGATCTCTTTATCGAGTTTAAGAACAGACTTTATCAATGTTGGTAGTCCATTCAGTTTTCTCACCAAATCAGCTTCGGCCGTGGGCTTGAGCCCTGTACGTCTCGCTAAAACGATAGTTAGGATGAGCAACAAAGTTAGCTGGGCAGTGAAGGCTTTAGTCGAAGCTACACCAATTTCCTGTCCGGCCATAGTAAGAATGCCGAAGTCTGATTCTCTTATCAGGGAGCTTGTTGCTACATTGCATATGGCGAGGTGGCCAACATAGGAGAGCTTCTTAGCAAACCTTAATGCGGCTAGTGTGTCAGCAGTTTCCCCAGATTGAGAAACAGTTACAAACAAAGTGCCTTCGGGGACGATGATATCGCGATAACGGTAGTCGCTCGCAATATCCACCGAGCAAGGGATTCGTGCAACCGATTCGAACCAATATTTGGCTACATGTCCAGCATGAAAGCTAGTGCCACATGCCACTATTTGCACGTGCTTAACCTTGTCGAAAACAGCGGGAGCTTTTACTCCGAATACGTTCTCCAATACTTTGTTTCCAGCGATCCTGCCATCAAGAGTATCTCGAATAACTTGGGGCTGTTCATAAATTTCCTTCAGCATGTAGTGCCGATACTTTCCCTTGACCGTATCGTTACGACTGCTTTTAACCATACTCACAGGGCGTTTAACCTTGCGTTTACCGTTCCATATATCAATATCATGTAGAGTGACTTGAGCAATGTCACCTTCCTCCAGATAGATAAATCGATCGGTCACCTGACCAAGCGCGAGAGGGTCTGAGGCGACAAAATTTTCTCCTATACCTACCCCTATAACAATTGGGCTCCCGGAACGAGCTACAATTAGCTTGTCGGGCTCAGAGGCATCTGCAACACAAATGCCATAGGCTCCATCAAATTGTTTTACCGCCTTTTGTACTGCAGAAAGTAAAGATACTTTGCCTCCTTTTCTTTCAAAATGGATTAAATGGACTATGGTCTCGCTGTCAGTTTGACTGACAAACTTGTAGCCCTTCGCGACTAGTATTGCTCGTAGACGCTCATAGTTTTCTATTATGCCATTATGAACTACCGTGATTTGCTTATCACTGCAGTGAGGATGAGCATTGATCTTTGTTGGTTTGCCGTGAGTTGCCCAGCGCGTATGGGCAATTCCAACATGACCTCGAAGCGGTTTTTTCTTAGCAGTTTGTACCAGCACATCAACTTTCCCGGCGCTTTTTAGGGTTTCTACTTTCTCCTGAGGCTCGTTTAAAAGAGCTATTCCAGCTGAATCATAGCCTCGGTACTCCAGTCGCTTCAGACCTTCGAGTAAGATTTGACTAACTTCCCGTTCCGCAATTGCGCCCACTATTCCACACATTTTTATCTGTCCCGCCGGAACGTCTAGGTGCCGTCCACTTGATTAGCTTGATATTCGCTGAAAGGAGAATCTGCTCCAGACATTGATATTGTGTTATGCACCATAGATTAACAAAAAAATGGGAAGCCGCGTTGCAAATTTTGTCTACTTGACGAGTTTAACTATTCATAAGAATCAGAAAAGGCTTATTTTTTCTGAAAATCACTCTACGGCGAGGAGAATAGCCGTTAGAATCCTCGCATGGTTATGGAGACCAAATTATATAAGAGTTTCTAAGCGAAATTGTTAAAAAGACAGTTACTGCTGACAATCCAGCTTTAGCTGTTTGGCACGGTAGTGCACGTGTCCATGATGGTTTAGGACCAACGTTCGATTCCATCCGCGATAAGATTGAGTTCTAACGATCTGGCGCAGGCTGAAGTATTCCCCAAGACCTCCGACTCGAGAGAGCTGGAACCAAGTGGGGTAAAATTATTCACTGTCAATTTAGGGAGGGGGCTGGCAAGCTCCAATAGTTACGGCCATACTGCCAATCATGGTATCCAACACAAGCATTTCACAGTACAGCGCCCTTGAGGAAACCCTTAACGTATCATCCCATGCTCTGGGCTTCGCCCTGAGTATTATTGCTTTAGTGGCATTACTGCTTCACTCAATGCCCGGTGGCGACATACTGACGATCGTGAGTGTTACGATTTTTGGTTGCAGCCTGATAATTACCTACGCTGCTTCCACGATCTACCATAGCAGCCGCTCGCCGCTACGGCGCAGTCGATTGCGCATCATGGACCATGCCAGTATCTATCTTCTGATCGCAGGCACTTACACCCCCTTTGCGCTGATCGTCTTGCAAGGCCCCATCGGCTGGATTATTTTCGGCATTGCCTGGGGAATGGCTATTGTAGGCATCACCCTGAAGATATCCTTTACCGGCCGCTATCGCTTGCTGTCTACACTGATGTACTTGTTTATGGGTTGGCTGATCGTGTTTGCCATAGTCCCGCTGATAGCAAAAATGCCTTTCATGGGGATGCGTTGGTTGGTAGCGGGTGGCCTAGCCTATACGCTAGGCGCGGTACTTTATTCGATCCGAAAAATCCCACTCAATCACGCCATCTTTCATATATTTACAATGGTAGGTAGCGTCTGTCATTTTCTCGCAGTATATCTTTACGTGATTTGAGAGAAGCGGCAAGTATCAGTTCACCTAGTCTGATCTTCACCGAGCTAGAGGCGCCGATTCGCGGGGGAGCGGATAAACCTGAGCGAAGTCACGGATGTCATATGCCCTGACAAGTACCAACATTTAATAAGGTATTCACGCAGGTGGATAAAACTGAGTAGGACTAACTCTAAGGTGTTGGTAAGGGCAGAAAGAAAAGAATCGGTAAAGCCAGAACCGAGATCGTCGTAGTTACGCGCATAATGATGAGCCTGTCGCCACTCACTTTGATCATGGCGTTCAATACGGTGTGAAACAGAGTCGCAAATAGTCTAGCGAAAAGGATTAGCGGTGACATCGAGATGGTTTTTAAGAACGACCTGCAGGATTTTGCAGATCGTTTCATAGTAAGATTTTGCTACACTAGTTCGCTATTGCTTTGTGTTGCTCTTTCTAGATCGAGTCTAAACGATAAACTTAAGCGCCGTGCATGGTAGAGCCACCCACTACGGTCCTAACAATCTCTATGTTCTTGATAGTGTCGGCGTCAACGTCGTGCGGGTTGTCAGCTAAAATTACAAAGTCGGCTAGCTTGCCGGCGGTGATGCTGCCCTTAATATTCTCTTCGAAAGATGCGAAGGCGCCATTCATTGTGCAAATTTTCAGAGCTTGATCTAGTGTGATTCGCTGATTCGGCCCCCACACGCGGCCGTCGAAATCTTTTCGGGTCACCATACTCTGCAATGCCATCAGGGGCTCATAGGGCCCGGGCGTGTAGTCCGAGGCAGGGGCGACTGGAATGTCATAGTCCAGAAATGACTTGTGCGCAAACATCCAAGCCATCTTGTCCTGTCCATACTCCACCCATTTGTTGCCGTGGTAATGCACATAGGTATAGAACGGTGCCGGAATGACGCCCGCAGCCTTAATGCGCCGCAAAATGGAAGGGTTCACTAATGAGCAGTGTTCGATGCGATGCCTCGCATCTGATCGAGGCCACAGCGACTGCACTCTCTCGTAGGCATTCAACACCATTTCTATGGTGACGTCGCCATTGGCATGTATGCCGATCTGAAAACCATTACGATGTGCGTTCTCAACCGCCTCATGGATTTCTTGTTGCGACATGGTGAGAATACCGTAGTCATCTGGGCGACCCACATACGGAGTGCTCATGCGCATGGTACGCTCCGATGCGGAACCGTCTGCCATAAATTTGACCGCACCTATGCGAAACACTTCGTCACCGAATCCGGTGCGCACGCCCGCGTTGACTAAGTCCTCGAAGAGCTGGCCGCGCGGGAATAGGCACACTCGGAAACGCATGTCGCCTTCGTCGCGGGCATCCTGAAACGCGATCATATCGTTGCGAGACCCGCCAGTTTGTTGCACCGAGGTTAGGCCGGCTTTGGTCATCAATTCAGAAATCAGCTTAACGCCATCACGGCGCTGCTCTCTGGTGGAAGTGGAAGGAATCATTCCTCTGAAAACGTCGCGGGCTCGTTCCGCTACGAGCCCCGTGAGTACACCATTGGAATCTCTGTAGAAGCGACCATCATCAGGGTCGGGAGTCTCAGCACTAATGCCAGCTAGCGCCAGAGCCATACTGTTATAGACACCTGTGTGGCCGCCACGATGACCGACCACCACTGGATTGTTTGGAGCTACCTCGTCAATGTCGAATCGGTTTAGCGGGCGACCTTCTGCGAGTTTAGTATCGTCATATTTGAAACCTCTTACCCACTCACCGTCGGGGGTTGTATCTGCACGTTGTCGCAGTGCGTCCTTTATTTCGGCGATGGAACGCATATCGACATTGACCTGCACTAATTCGTTCACGCCCGCGCCCGAGGCATGGGTGTGCGCGTCTATAAATCCAGGCGTGACAGTCATACCCTGCGCATCGATAATCTCTGTTCTCGACGTGGCCAGATTTCTGATGTCTGCACTTGAGCCTACTGCAGTAAAGCGATCGCCTTTCACGGCGAATGCTTCGGCTGAGGGTTGATTGCTATCCACCGTGAGTACACGTGCATTTAACACGACATAGTCAGGAGCCGCTAATTGCAGAGGCGCTGGTGCAGCGGCGGCCAATGCAGACTGAGTGGGAAGCCCAATGCCGACTGCTGCTAGTGCGCTGCTTGTGCCGATGAATTTTCGTCGAGAGAACTTGCGAGAGTTGCGAGTAGTTTTAGTATGCTTGGTCATGCGGACTCCCAATCGTTGAAGAAGGTTTTGTTGGCGATGTAAGTTTTTGTAATTACTGCCTAACTATAGTCTTTGTATTATCGAAGGGAAAGCCTGCCCGGGTGGCCTAGAGGTAATTTGAAATTCCTAGTATCAGGTCGTTGAAAGATAGTGTGAGCAGTATTACACTCAACTGCGGTATTAGTTACGTAACTAATTACATATAGGCATCGCTATGCTGCAACTCCATGAGAAAACTGGGAAAATGGTCTTGGGAAGTCGCCTCAAGCAGTTGAGTGAGACGCTCGCAGAAGAGGCTGCAAAGGTCTATAAACTCTATGAAGTGGACCTCGATCCGAAATGGTTTCCCGTATTTTACATGCTGAAATCGGGTAGTTGTCTGCCTATTACGGTTATCGCTGAAGCAATCGGTCACTCTCACGCGTCTGTTAGCAAGATAGCGAAGGAGATGAATGCTGCAGGGATTCTTAAGAGCGAGAAATTGGCTAGCGATGCTCGGGTTAACCAAGTTTGCATCACGGACAAGGGGCGGTCACTTCTATCTGGGTTTGAGCTCCAGACTGGTGACATGGAGGCAGTGGTAGACGAACTGCTGGGACAGTGTCAGCATAATATCTGGGAGGCTATTTCGGAAGTTGAATATCTTCTGGAAGAAAAGAATCTCTTCGCTCGAGTGAGAAGTAAATTTTTGGACAGGGACAGAGAGAATATTGAATTGATCGAATACAGGGCAGAGCATGCCACGAGTTTTCGTGACCTAAACTATGAATGGATCAACAAGCATTTCGAAATTGAAGAGTCTGACTCGGCGATGCTCGAAGATCCGGAACGACAAATACTCGCGAAGGGTGGCTACATCGTGATTGCCAAATATAAGAGTAGCGTGGTGGGCACCTGCGCTTTGATACGCCATGATGCTAGTCGCGCAGAGTTGGCGAAGATGGCAGTGGATGACAGCGCGAAGGGTAAGGGCATCGGCTACCTATTAGGCCAACGTTGTGTTGATAAGGCGCGAGAGCTAAATTTTCGACAGGTATTTCTCGAGAGCAACACCAAACTTAAGCCGGCGGTAAATTTATACAAGAAGCTCGGTTTCAAGCGCATCGTAGGCGAGCAGTCTCCCTATGAGCGCTGCAATATTCAGATGTTGCTGACCTTCTTCGATTGAGCCGAAAATCTGCTATTCCATGGTGTAAGTTGTTGTGCTGGCGGGTATTATCGACCAAGTATTCATGTAGCAAAGATCGGTAGAGGAATTCCATGGTCGAGAAATACTCGATGATTATTATCTACTTCGGAATATTGATATTTCTGGGCTATCGCGCGTCAAAACGCGTCAAAAGCATGAGTGACTTCGTAGTTGGTGGCAAGTCTCTAAGCTTTTGGGTTGCCGCGTTTTCTGCGCAGGCAACGGGCGAATCCGCATGGCTATTGCTTGGTCTCACAGGCATGGGCGCGATGCTAGGCTTCAGTACCTATTGGGTAGTGGTCGGAGAACTGTTCGGCGTAGGTGTCGCCTGGTTCTTTATGGCGAATCGATTTAAGCGTCTTACTGATAAATACGATTCGATCACAGTGATCGACTATATGGGCAGCCGTTTCAAGTCTAAGACTAACGTCCTGCGATTAGTTTCCTCAATTGCACTTTCAATCTTCGTACTAATATATATATCGGCGCAAATCGACGCGACCGGTTCCGCCTTCGAGAGCTTTCTCGATTGGGATTATCACACCGGGGCAGTAGTCGGTTTCCTGGTGGTTGCGACCTACTGCATCGCTGGAGGCTTTCTTGCAGCAGCCTGGACCGATATGTTTCAGGGAGCCATGATGCTGGTGTGTCTCATGCTGTTGCCTGCAGTGGCCTACCTCTCGCTGTCTAATAGCGGTTCTATTTATGACGGTCTCTATGCGATTGAACCCGGGCTGGTCAGTATATGGGGAGCGGGTGGCTTCACGCTGATGAACGTGGCGGTAGTAGCCGGCATGATGTTAATCGGTCTTGGTTTTCTCGGCTCGCCGCAAGTGTTTGCCAGACTCATCGCTATTCGCAGCGAGGATCAAATCAATCGCGGCAAGTGGGTCGCCATGTTGTTTACACTTCTAGTGGATTTCTCTGCCGTTAGTATCGGTGTATTAGGCCGTTATATATTCACGACACAAGGTGTCGAGCCCGATACGGTGTTAGGTAATGGCGCGCAGAATGTCCTCTCTGAGTTAGTCGAATTTACATTTCCGCCGCTCATAGTAGGCTTATATATTGCTGCAGTTTTGTCTGCGATTATGTCCACCGTATCATCGCTGCTGGTTATGGCGGCTGGGTCTGTTACTCACGATCTGTATGCGAAGATTGTCAATCCAGACCTGACCGATTCTCAGGCGGCTAGGCTTTGCCGCATTATAACAATTGTATTTGCCATTCTCTCCCTGGGTCTAGCCATTACAGTTTCTATCGCGTCACCAGAGCGGACGATATTCTGGTTCGTTATTTTCGGTTGGGCAGGAATCGCTGCTACGTTCTGCCCGATGATGCTCATGTCCCTGTTCTGGACTCGATTCACGGAGAGGGCAGCGATTGCCTCAATGGTTGCCGGCTTCTCGATGACGATGATCTGTAAGTTTGTCATTCAGGACATGGAGTCCATTGGGCCTATTTTTGTTGCGCTAGAAACAATGCCGCCATCGTTTCTTTCTGCGTTGATAGTTGGTTATATCGTTACCATTCTTTGGCCCGATGATGAATTGGCTGCACAGTATCAGGCTGACTTAGATAGCATAGGACATGGTCTGAGCGGCATCGAGGTTCGGCAAATAGAGTCGGTAGTTAATAACTAGTCGAAATTGGTATGAAATAAATGAAGGAGGATCTCCGTGAGTCTGAGTAGAGAGCAACTCGAAGCACACTGGATGCCGTTTACCGGCAATCGACAATTCAAAAACCATCCAAGAATGATGGCCTCAGCTAAAGGTGCGTACTACCTTGATGCTGATGGCAGGAAGATATTCGATGGTCTATCCGGCCTGTGGACCTGCGGCCTAGGCCATGGCCGCGAAGAAATTACCGCTGCTGTCAGTGCGCAGATGTCCAGCTTGGACTACTCACCAGGTTTTCAATACGGGCATGAGCTTTCTTTTGAGCTTGCGAATAAAGTAGTAGAGCTGACTCCTTCCAAGCTAGATCATGTATTCTTTACAGATTCCGGATCTGAAACAATTGATACGGCATTGAAAATGGCGCGCGGTTATTGGCGCAGCAAAGGCCAGCCGGGAAAGTCTAAGTTTATAGGCAGAATAAAAGGCTACCATGGGGTTAACTATGGGGGTGTTGGTGTGGGAGGCATTGGATTCAATCGCAAGCTGTTCGGTCAGTCCGTGGATGCAGATCACATGTGCGACACATTACTGGATGAAAATAAATTTAGTCGGGGAATGCCCGCGTTAGGAGCACACCTTGCTGACGAATTAGAGAAGTTAGTGCAGCTGCATGATGCCTCCAACATTGCCGCAGTAATTGTCGAGCCTCTATCTGGCACCGCAGGTGTCTTGCCGCCTCCGGTTGGCTACTTGAATCGACTGCGTGAGATTTGCGACAAGTACGATCTGCTATTGATCTTCGATGAGGTTATCACCGGCTTCGGTAGGATGGGTTCAATGACCGGTGCAGAAGAGTTCGGAGTAACACCGGATATCTTGACTCTTGCTAAGCAGATCACCAATGGAACTATTCCATTAGGCGCTGTAGTGGTTGAATCTGAACTCTATAACACTTTTATGGACAACGGTGGGCCAGACTATATGGTTGAATTTCCTCATGGTTATACTTACTCCGCGCATCCTGTCGCCTGCGCAGCAGGTATCGCCGCGCTAAATGTATTAGTCGATGACAACTTAATTGAAAATGTGAAGAGCATGTCTTCGAAGTTTGAGGCAGCGGTACATTCGTTGAAAGGCAGTCCTTTCGTGACTGACATTCGCAACTATGGGTTGTCTGCAGGTATTTCCTTGGAACATTATCCTGGTGAACCACTGCGTCGTCCATTCGAAGTCGGGCTGAAGTGTCTAGAGAAAGGCTTCTATGTGAGATGGGGCGGGGACACAATTCAATTGGCACCACCGTTTATCGTCGAGGAGAAGCAAATCGATGATTTAATTAATGCCGTAGGAGAGTCATTGCATGAGTTCAATTGAAACGATTGAGACACTCGGTCATTACATCAACGGCCGCGTTAAAGATGGTAGTGTCGAGACGCTCGATATTTATAATCCGGCAACGGGTAAGGTGGTTAAAAGGCTAGCCTGTGCTGCACAGCCCCAATTGGAAGAGGCGATCGTTGCGGCTAGCTTAGCCTTCGGAGCCTGGCGCAACACGCCGCCTTCGAGGCGCGCGCAGGTACTCTTTCGTTTCAAGCAGCTGCTAGAGGCGAACATTGATGAGATCTGTCAGGCGATTACCGCCGAACACGGTAAGGTCTTGGATGATGCTAGAGGCGAGCTAATTCGCGGAATAGAAGTCGTTGAATACGCTTGCGGTATTTCCGAGTTACTTAAGGGCGAGCATTCCAAGAATGCAGGGCCCGATATTGATAGCTGGTCAGAATTTCAGGCGCTAGGCATCGTAGCGGGCATTACTCCTTTTAATTTCCCAGCTATGGTTCCGATGTGGATGTTTCCTATGGCGATTGCCTGCGGTAATACGTTTATTCTTAAGCCGTCGGAACGAGATCCCAGTGCTTCCCTGTTGCTCGCGAAGCTCTTTACTGAGGCGGGATTGCCAGATGGCGTCTTCAATGTGGTTAATGGAGATAGACGCGTGGTTGAGTTGATATTGGATGATCCGCGTATTCAAGCGGTGAGTTTTGTTGGCTCCACGCCGGTCGCGGAAACAATTTATCAGCGAGCGAGTAAGACGTATAAGCGTGTGCAGGCGTTGGGTGGCGCAAAGAATCATGCCGTCATCATGCCCGATGCTGACTTGGATAATGCGGTGAACGCATTGATGGGTGCTGCATATGGCTCTTGTGGTGAGCGCTGCATGGCGATTTCAGTGGTTGTTTGTGTGGGTGAAAGAACAGCAGACAAGGCTGTCGCTGCGCTTGCCAGTCGAGTGAAGGAATTGAAAATAGGCCCTGGCACTGATATCGAAAACGATATGGGGCCGCTCATAAGTGCGGATGCGCTTGAACGCATCAACGCCTATATCGAACAGGGTTTGGATCAGGGCGCCGAATTAATTGTAGATGGCCGTGGCCTAAAGGTAGAGGGAAGCGAGGACGGGTATTTCATCGGTGGTAGTCTATTCGATGAGGTGAGCGAGACGATGCGCATCCACTCCGATGAAATTTTCGGCCCAATATTATGTGTCATGAGAGTTGAGAACCTAGACCAAGCCATGTCGATCATCAACAGGCACGAATACGGTAATGGTACCTGTATTTTTACACGCGATGGTGCCGCGGCACGCTATTTTTCTGATCATATTCAGGTCGGTATGGTAGGCGTGAATGTGGCACTTCCCGTTCCTGTTGCGAGCCAAAGTTTCGGCGGGTGGAAGCGTTCGCTGTTCGGTGACCTCAGTATCTATGGCCCGGATTCGATCCGGTTTTATACTCGCAGGAAGACGATGACGCAGAAGTGGCCTGCTCAAGGTGATAGCGAGGGAACTCGGTTTTCTTTTCCCGCTAGTTAAATATTCGCGCAGATTTAATATTTTCCTAAAATCTGCGTACAATGTCGGCGCAGCTTGTTCTTAAATTCAAATTCTCATTTTAGGGTTCTACCATTGAGCTTACAGAGTCAAATGGGAGCCAAAAAGTTTGTATTTATGTTTGCTCTACCGTCTAGCATTCGCACTATTGTACTCCTCAGTGGCTATCTGCTGCTGGTAGGCTGTTCCACAGCGTACCTTGCGAATCGCCCTGCAAACGACCTCTACTGCGACAATTTTATTCTCTACGAAATTTGCGCGCGCGATAGCAATCGAGACGGCATAGTCGACTATACTTATTTCCAAGAGAGTAAAGAGATATTCATGTACCGAGACCGGCTGCCAAGACGTATACCGGTGGGTTTTGGAGTGCATCGCTGTGCTATGCCAATGGAAGAGGATTTAGTAGCAACCACTTCGCGTGTGTTTTACATAGACGATTCCTCATCGCTACTCGAAAAAGCCGATATTCGTGGCGCAATGATGCTCAAGTATATGACGAAGTTGCCTGAGGTGACGGCCTGTAATATGCGTGCGGACCAAGCATTAGCCGACGACTAGATATTCACTTAGTGCTCTTAGTGCTCTTAGTGATTGCAGATTGTATTTTATAGACGCAAAAGTTACTGTCTATCATCATCGATGATCAATAACTTATTGTCTAATTCGGCAATATTTAGGAGTTGAAATGAGCAGGAAATTATTTGGTATTATCAATTGCATCGCCGGCACGATCCTAGCTGGTGCTAGCCATGTCGCTCTTGCGCAACCCACGGATGCAGATGACCCGATCGTGGATCTAGTCTCTCGCTTAGAATTAGAAACCTACAAATCCACGCTCAAGGGTTTGACGCAATTTGGTGATCGTCGTCAAGGTACAAGCCGAAACGCAGCCGCGGTCGATTGGATCGAAGAGCAATTAATTTCCTACGGCTGCAGCAATGTCGAAAGAGTTCACTACACATTTACCACTCGCCCACGCGGCAGTGGCCGCCGATCGGCTGCGGATACTGCCGACCTGACTACTCCTACTGGAGGTCTGGTGGGCCGCAACGGAAGTGGCCCCGGTGGTAGTTCCATCTATGGATACCGCTCGCCTACTGCCGTGAATCGGGATCTAGAAGCCCAGCCAGATGAAAGAATTCGACTGTTGAATGCCGAGGAGCCGGTGGATGGCCCTCGCTCTGAAGTGTATTGTACGAAAATAGGGTCTACGCGCCCTGACGAGATGTATCTTGTAAGCGCGCACATGGATGGTCACGGTGTAAACGAGGCCGTGAACGATGATGGATCGGGTACCGCACTGGTTATGGAGCTCGCGCGTATCATGAGCGCGCCCGGAGTCGAGACCGAGCGCTCCATACGCTTCGCTCTGTGGAACAACGAGGAGACAGGCCTTAACGGGTCATCTGCCTATGTTGAGCAGCGCAAAGACTTGCAGGGTATCGAAGAGCCAGCAGGCTCTGGCAATTACCCGGAACCAACTTGGCTAGGAATGATTCAGCACGACATGATGCTTTGGGATCATGGTGCGCCGCGTGCCGATGGCTCTGTGAGTTGGGATCAGCGTCCAGAAGCCGATGTGAATATCGAGTTTCAGTCTGTTTCTAATCTTGCCGATGATTCGATGCGCCTCGCCTTCGTTTTTAAGGCGGCGGCAGATGCTTACAATACCGACTATCCCGCAGCCGTCGGACCGCACATGACGAATACAGATTCCACGCCTTTCATGAACGAGGTTCCCTCTATCAGTCTGCGCGAGAACGAGCGTGGGTCACATACTGGTGGCGGGTGGAATCCTACTTGGCATTCGCCCTTGGACGTGTGGACAAATTTTACTGATAAAGATTTCAGGCTTGGATTGAATGCGGCACAAACCACTCTTGCTGCGGTAGCAAAACTAACCGGTGCAACAGTAAGCGATTAAAAGGGACGAAACCATAAATCTTCAGGAGCTGACCCCCCGTAGATTTATGGCAGCTTCCAGATAACTAAGATTCCAGAGACTCTGGCTGCCCCGCCCTTGCTTCCGTCGCAGGCGATTTGCGCTTGGCGTGAAAGGGGGCACATATCGGGGAATAATCGATCTGTCGCTAGTATCAAGGGGTCCATATCGTTCTCCTGCGCGGGCGCGCGCCCTCTCTCAAGAATGGCTGATAGATTGTCTGTTGCGCGGACGAAATAAGGTATGGATGCAGAGTGCATGGATAGCGATATTATTTACCTCAAGATATTTTTTGATTCACGGCTGAAATGGGTGATTTAAATGTCGGGGGACTCTAGCGTAGTTTATATCTATGAGCTACGTTGAATTACATCGTCACACTGATAAATTCGAGAAATGAGAAGTGATTTTGCTTGAAGTAAAAAGAAGCAGTGACGGCCGTCGTAGCGCAGAACGCAGAAAATCAAGTGATAAAGCTGAAGATTGACTGGCTGAAGACCGGCGAGGTGGGGAGTACCGTGAAAAAGAGCGTCGACCATAGCTGAGTAGTAAATAGTTTGAGAAACCTTCTGTTTCATTAGCTGATCCCTCCCAGATAAGCTAATCCTTGCTTTTACGACCGTAGTTGCTACATTGCGTCCATGTCAGACTCCAGTACTTCATTACTCCTAAAATCAGCCTCTTTTTTAAAGCCCTACAAGAAGCAAATTGCTATCGCATCAGTCGCTCTCGTTTTCACAGCAGGGTTGACGTTGGGCCTGGTTCAATACGTAAGAATCATTGTCGATAGTGGATTTGTCGAAGGCTCAACCGAAGCGCTCAATACTGCTGTATTGGGGTTTTTCCTCATTGCGATCTTTCAAGCGGTTGGTACCTTTGCTAGATTCTATTGGGTGTCCTGGTTAGGTGAACGCGTCACGGCCGACATTCGCATGGCAGTGTATTCCCACATCATTCACTTGCATCCTGGCTATTTTGAAGACAGCCTTAGTGGTGAGATTCAGTCGCGTATCACTACCGATACCACACTCATTCAATCCGTCATTGGATCATCGGCTTCGATTGCGCTGCGTAACATCCTGATGATGCTAGGTGGCACAATATTTTTGTTTATAACGAATCCTAAACTTACCAGCGTTGTGATGATCTGTATCCCGCTCGTGATTGGCCCAATTTTATACTTTGGCAAAAAGGTGCGACTGCTCTCTAGGAGCAGTCAAGACGAGATCGCGAATGTTGGTGCTTATGTCGGCGAAACTATCCAGCAGATTAAGACGGTGCAGGCTTACAATCATCAGAGTCATGATGATAGGCAGTTTTCCGATCATGTAGAGACTGCATTTAATGTTGCCTTGCGCCGCATCATGATGCGATCTTTCCTTATTACAATTGTAATAACGCTGGTATTCGGCGCGTTAGCAGTGATGATCTGGGTCGGTGGTCAAGATGTTATTAACGGCACGATGTCGGCAGGAGAACTCACTGCTTTCGTGGCCTACGCGGTAATAGTGGCGTCGGCGGTTGGTGCAATAAGTCAGGTCATCACCGAACTACAGCGTGCCGCAGGCGCGATGGAGAGACTGATGGAGTTGTTAGAGGCCGAGAATGAAATCGAGACGCCGAAGAATCCGCGTCAACTCAATGGTGATTTTAAGGGCTTGCTTACCTTAACGGATGTTACGTTTGCTTATGCCTCTCGTCCCGAAACTGCGGCACTGGATGGCGTCACTTTGCAAATTAAGTCGGGAGAGAGTGTTGCTTTAGTAGGTCCTTCGGGTGCAGGCAAGTCTACACTCTTCGATCTAGTGCTGCGTTTCTACGATCCACAATCAGGTTCAATTGAATTAGATGGTGTAGACATCAGAGAACTCGATCCACAAGAGCTAAGAAGCCATATCGCAATAGTGTCTCAACAGCCGACCATGTTTACAGGCAATGTCTGGGACAATATTCGCTACGGCAGGCCCGATGCTAGCGACGAAGAAGTTCTCAGTGCAGCCGAGTCGGCCTATGCGAGTGAATTCATAGACAAGTTACCCGAGGGCTACGACAGCTATCTTGGCGAGTCAGGCATTCGCCTATCGGGTGGACAGAAGCAGCGGATAGCGATAGCCAGAGCGATCCTGAAAGACCCAGAGATTCTGTTGTTAGACGAAGCGACCAGCGCCCTGGATGCCGAGAGCGAGCGCAAGGTACAGATGGCGTTGGAGAAATTGATGGCGAATCGCACCTCCTTGGTTATCGCGCACCGTTTAGCGACGGTGATGAACGTAAGCAAGATTGCGGTGCTCGATTCCGGTAAGTTAATCGCCAAGGGCTCTCATAAGGAGTTACTGCTCGAGAGCGAATTGTATGCAAACCTGGCCAGTCTCCAGTTCTCTGTAAGTCCCGATGACGCTGTGCTACAAAAAAAGGCGTAGCACGGTTCTTCTTCAACGAATTTGATGTCAGAGGCAGTTGTGCAGAAGAATAAAATAATTGAAGATGTTCGCCGCTGGCTGGCATCGTTCATCATTGATCTCAATCTCTGTCCTTTCGCGAAACGCGAATTGGTGAAGGACCGCATCCGCTTCTCTGTATCTCTCACAGAATCGTCTGAGCAGCTTCTCGTGAGCCTGCTGGAGGAATTGCAAATTCTCGAGAGTGATTCCGAGGTAGAGACGACTCTGTTGGTGCACCCAAATGTGCTTCAAGACTTTGATGACTTCAATCAATTCCTCGACCTGGCCGATGCGCTAATCTTGCAAGAGGGATATAGTGGTATTTTCCAGATAGCGAGCTTCCATCCACAGTATAAATTCGCAGAGACAGTGATCGAAGCAGAAAACTATAGCAACCGATCGCCGTATCCGCTGCTACATGTATTGCGAGAGGCAAGCGTGACAAGAGAAATAGCAAGCTATCCCGATATCACGACAATTCCTCTGCAGAATGTTCGACTGTTGCGTAGACTGGGTGTAGCTAAACTTCAGTCTCTCCTCCAACACGTTAAATAAGGTAGTATATTAAGTCTGCCCTGCGATATCGTTGTACAATAATTTTGGTGGAATTATGCCCTTTGTTGTTAACAAGCTGCTCAACGCGTAGTTAATATGAGCGCATCACTATTGCCAGATGGAGAATCCAGCCAGCGCTACAAACCACTGGCTGCGAGATTGCGTCCGCTAAATCTTGAAGAGTTTGTTGGGCAAAATCATCTGCTCAGCCCTGGAAAATCTATCTATGAGGCGATTCAGAACAAGCTGCCGCACTCGATGATTCTTTGGGGCCCGCCGGGTGTAGGCAAGACCACTCTGGCGAAGATCATCGCCGCTGCCTGTGACTATCACTTCGAATCTCTGTCTGCGGTGCTCGATGGCGTTAAAGAGATTCGCTCAACCATTGAGCGTGCTAAGTATCATCAAGCGGGTGGTTCTAGCCAGACCATTTTGTTTGTAGACGAGGTTCATCGATTCAACAAGGCACAACAAGACGCCTTCCTGCCTCATATCGAGAACGGTACCGTGTTATTCATCGGCGCTACGACAGAAAATCCTTCCTTCGAGTTAAACAATGCCTTGCTCTCGAGAGCGCGGGTTTACCTACTTAAGCCCCTGACTGAAGATGATCTGTTAGGGGTCATCGAGAATGCTCTGCTAGATGAGAAGAGAGGACTAGCCGCGCTCAATTTGGATCTGAGCGAGTCGCAAAGGCAGATGCTTGCCCGCGCAGGTGATGGGGATGCGCGCCGCGTCCTTAACTATCTCGAAGTGCTAAGCGACATGGGAGAGGCAGAGGATGGATGTAGAACTATAGCGGACGGCCATATTCAACAGGTATTAGAAGAGGGCAGTCGACGCTTCGATAAAGGTGGAGATAGTTTCTACGAGCAAATTTCAGCCCTGCACAAAGCGGTGAGAGGTTCATCACCTGATGCCGCCCTGTATTGGTTGGCGAGGATGTTGGACGGCGGTTGCGATCCAATCTATCTCGCACGCCGCTTAGTAAGGATGGCGTCTGAAGATATAGGCATCGCAGACCCTAGAGCCCTCTCACTAACACTTAGTTGTTGGGACACCTACACTCGTCTGGGCAGCCCCGAAGGCGACCTAGCTCTAGCGCAGGCGGCTGTTTATATGGCTAGCGCGCCGAAAAGCAATGCAGTCTATGCCGCGTTTAATGCAGCGAAGCAGGCGGTTAACCGCAACGGCAGTTTGGAAGTTCCGCTGCATCTAAGAAACTCCAGCACGACCTTAAGTAAATCACTAGGCTATGGCGAAGACTATCGCTATGCCCATGACGAAGAGAATGGGTTCGCCGCTGGAGAAAATTATTTGCCGCTGGAGTTAAAAGATGAGAAGTTCTATCACCCAAAGAACACTGGATTGGAAACCCGTATCAAAGAAAAGCTAGAAGCATTTCGTTCCTTGAATGCCCAGGCGAAAAACAAGCGCTATGAAGATTAATGCTGGTCAAACTTCTGCTGTTAATACTCAATTGACAGCTTATGACTCACTGGTTAAGGTGGTTCACTGATTAATTATTGGAAGAACATGAAAAAATCTTGCCCCCATTTATTTTCCCTACCACTCCTTGCGGTTCTGCTGACTGCTTGCTCAAGTGTTGCAAGCCAAAACCTGGGATTCGGTGAGCAGTTCAGACCACCCACGCTGCGCGCGGTGACCGTGGATGAAGAGGTGATGGCCAAGTGGTCTCGCAGCTGTGCGCTATGTCACATCACCGGCGAAGCTGGAGCCCCAGTTGTAGGTGACACAGCCGAATGGCAACGCAGGCTGCAGCAAGGTGAAGAGGCTATTATTAACAACGTGGTTGAAGGCTTAAACTCCATGCCGCCACTGGGCTATTGCATGGCCTGCGAGGTCTCCGATTTTAGAGCGATGGTTGCTTACATGGCGGGTCTCAACCAATGAAACAGATATCTAGGCGTACATTTTTAGCTTCCAGCGTGAGAGCCGCGTTGTTCGGAGCCTACGCAGGTTCAGGCGCGGCGTTCGCACACTCGGCGTCTTGGAGTAACTGGTCTGGTGGTCAGACCTGCCAGCCAGCCGGTCGTTACGACATAGGCAGCGAAGAAGAATTAACGAGCCTATTGAGAAATACTCTAGGACCGATTCGCCCGGTAGGATCAGGCCACTCATTTAGTCCGCTGGTTCCTACAGACGGGCATCTTGTCGTGATAGATCAGCTTAGCGGTATCCTAGATTCAGATAGTGAAAACAATCAGGTGACATTGGGCGCTGGTTCTCGCCTGGGCGATCTCGGAGCACAGCTCGATGCGATCGGCCAAGGTATGATCAACCTGCCTGATATAGACAGACAGACCGTAGCAGGTGCAATAGCAACTGGTACACATGGTACCGGCGTTACTCTCCAGGCATTGTCATCGTTTATAACGTCCTTGCGCCTCGTGACCCCGAACGGCAACGTCATGGACATCGATTCCAGTGACGAGGACTTGCTGCACGCTGCTCGCGTGAATTTGGGAGCGCTTGGCATCGTTACCCAAGTGACCATGCAGAACAGAGAAGCCTACAAATTGAAGAAGCGCGAATGGGCGGCGCCAACCGAAGACATTCTCGCGAACTTCGATGAACTGGCTGCGAGCCATCGACACTTTGAAATTTTCCCGCTGGTGTATTCCGATTATTCACTGGTGCTGTCTATCGATGAGACCGATGAGCCTATTGGCGAGGTGGAATTGGAAGCAGAGCCTACTAGCGATGCGTCGATAGCCGAGTCCCTGGGTCTAAGCGACAACCCAACTCCAGCCGAGCGTCTTCGGCAATCGAATGCGACTGCGTCACGGATTCAACCAAGCGAGTCTGTCGATATATCTCATAAGATACTTAGCAATGTGCGCAACAGTCGTTTCAATGAGATGGAGTATTCTGTGCCTGCGGAAGTGGGTGCTGAATGTCTACGTGAGATTCTTAAGACAATCTATGATCAGGCGATCGATGTAAACTTCGTGTTGGAATATCGTTATGTCGGTGCCGATGATGATTGGCTAAGCATGGCTTACGGAGAACATCCCCATGCGACGATTTCGATTCACCGAGCGGCGAGCGAAGACTATCGACCCTATTTTAACGTCATCGAGCCCATCTTCTGGAAATACGGTGGACGCCCGCACTGGGGGAAGGTGCACAATCTCACTCATCTTGAGCTGACCGAGTTGTATCCACGCTTTAAAGATTTTATGGAGCTGCGGCGCGAGTTAGATCCGCAGGGAAGAATGTTGAATCCTCATCTGCGAGCCCTATTCAACGCATAAAAAAGCAACGCATGAAAAAGGGAGCGAAAGCTCCCTTCTGCTTTACTTATGTCTTGTCTTAGGCTGACATGCCCCTCGCCGAGATCGGCCACACTGCCTCGACCTTATCCCCACGAATCGCGTACATCTGATCGTAAAGATTCACGACCGGATCGCAGTGCGAGACGATGACTTCGAGTTTGTCTCCAACCTTGTAGTTACGCGATGGGTCGTCACCATAGATGATGGTGCCAAACTCGTCAGAACCAGATCGATAGGTAATATCGGACTCGCCCTTGACGATAGGCCAGGGCTGATTGATCGTGCAGGCCTTGGCGCCGGCATCGGAAGTAGCGCGACCTTCGTATTGATCGTTCAATACTGTCGTCATCACAGTAAGTGAGGTGGCGAAGTCGGAATACACCTCGATGTTCTCTTCGCCGCCAATTGAAATGTACTGAGCATCCATGAAAACGTAGCTGCCAACCTGTACGTCGGTCATGCCCTTCGTTTCATGGTCGATATTGTAGGTGCCGGTACCACCGCCACTGAAGATCTCGGTATTAAGTCCAGAGCGCTGCATGAGTTCGAGGGTGTCGGTTGCCTGTATCATGCGCTCGAGCGTCTGTGCCTTTCGAGTCTGGAAGCCGACCACGTGCTGTGCGGCAGCATCATAGCAAAGCATGCCGCGAAAGTTTAATCCAGGTAGCTGATCGATGAGCTGTGCTAGTCGCAGAGCAGGTTGTCCGAAGGGAGTGCCGGTGCGACGTATGCCAGGGTCTACATCGACCACCACGTCAGCAACGATACCCATATTTACGGCAGCCTCAGAAAGCAGGCGTGCATTCGGCTCGGAATCGGTCGCCTGAATAAAGCCTGGACACTGTGCGCGGAGGTTCATAGCGCGTCTAATCTTTGTTGGCGTTACGCTTCCTGTGGTATTCAGGATCTGGTCTATCCCATTCTGGAACATCGCTTCCGCTTCGCTGACTTTGGCTGTGCATATTCCGACCGAGCCGCGATCCATCTGCATATGCGCGATAGTCGGGCACTTGTGAGTCTTCGCGTGGGGTCGGCTCGCTATGCCGTTGGCAGTCATTGTGGAGGCCATATGGTCGAGGTTAGCTTCTAGGAGATCTAGATCGACGCAAAGGGCTGGGGTGTCTAGCTCCCATTTCGAGACATTTGTGGACATCTCGCCATTAGCATAGAAGCCTCGCATCTCCGAGGCTGTATAGCCGCGAGCAAGTGAGGGTAGTCCGATAGCGGCTGCGCCACTAGCTTGAAGGAAACGACGTCGAGAGATAAGTTCACTAGTCATAGAGGCCTCGCTGCGCTCAATTGGAATAACGATCAACAATCATACTCGGCAATCACTAGGTAGGCTATGCCTAACAACGAATCAGTAGTCCGTGTTTAGTTTGTCTGAGATTCGAGATCTAACGCGATCAAGAGAAGGAACATGAGGTTAAAGGACTAGTAGGCACTGTATATGCACCTTAACTCGAGTTAACATACTCATATAAGGTTCTCGTATGGAGTTTATAAAGATGTATCTAAGAGTAATGTCAACAGTATTACTTTGTGGAATTGCTGCCTCAGCAATAGCACAAGAAGCCACCGAAGACGAGTCCACGGTTACCTACCCAGCTTCTTTCTTTGCGCAATACGGCCCGGTGTCAGTCAATGACATGCTGAATGTTATTCCTGGTATCAGCGTGGCGCTTGAAGGAAATGAGGTTCAAAGCTTTAACGGTGCAGACCGAGGCCTCGGTGCGAGCGAACAGATCCTGATCAATGGCAAGCGCATGGCCGGTAAGGCGAATGAGGCCAGTAGCCAGCTCGACAGAATTTCCGCAGACCAAGTTCAGTACATTGAAATTATTCGTGGCACCTCCGGCGACCTCGATGTTCGCAACAGCGGCCAGCTAATCAATATCGTTTTACTTGAGTCGCAATCGAGTTCTAGCCTTGCGACCGAACTAGGTGCGGCACATTTCCGCGATGGCCAGGTCGAGCCTATAGGGACTTTTTCCTTTAGTGGGCAGACAGGGCAGCTTGACTATCTCTTGAGCGCTCAAGTTAGGGCGGGTTATCAGGATTTGGAAAGCTATGAAATCAGCGTATTACCTCCTGGACTTGGTCTGAATGATGTTCGCGAGATCGAGCGTACCCAAGATCAGACCATATACACTCTAAATTCCAATATCGCCTATCAGATATCAGATGGAAGCAGAATTGCCTTCAATGGTCTCTACCAAGAGAGCGATCCGCCTGCGAATTTGGTGCGGACTATTACCAATTTCCAGAACTCACCACCGTCTATCCGAGTAGAGCGCGAGGAGCTTCCTGCCAGTTCAGATAACTGGGAGTTTGGTGGCGACTATGAATACAATTTTGATAGTGGCGGAAAATACAAAGTCCTCTTCATCGTAAACGAGGCTAATAACGCCATTACCCGCGAGCGATTTTTTTCTTCTGGCCTTGATGGGCCGGAAACCAAGAACCTATTTCTAGATACCAGCAGCCGTGAGCGAGAACGCATAATACGTACCTCTTACACGTTTGATCCGGCAGATGATCAGAACTTGGAGCTGGGTATAGAGAGAGCACAGACCATACTCGATTCTGCATTGAAAATTGGTTTGCCTCTTGGTGGAATTGCCTCCCCAGATCATGGTGGCCTAACCCCAGTCGCCTTACCGAATGCAGTGTCTACGGTAGAAGAGATTCGCTACGAAGGATTCGCTATACATAATTGGCAGATCAATCAGCGACTGTCTTTGGAGAGTAGTTTGTTCTATGAGGACTCGGAGATATCGCAGTCCGGTGATGTAAATGTAAGTCGAAATTTTGACTTTCTGAAGCCTAAATTCGATCTAAGATTTAATATGAGTAGCAGCTTTCAGCTTCGCATGTCAGCTGAACTCGATGTGTCACAACTGCGCTTCTCAGATTTTTCGGCCGCCGCTAATGACAGAGATGAGACTCAAGATATCCTTGCTGGAAATCCGGAGTTAGAGCAGGAAGAAGTTTGGCGTTATAACGTCAATCTTGACTATCGGCTCCCTAATGATGGCGGTGTGCTCAATTCCAGTCTGTTCTACTACGATGTCGGCAATTCGATTGACCGTATTGATGTTTCTACAAGCGAAGCCAATCTAGCGACAACCAACGGCAATGTGGGTGACGGCACAGTCTATGGTCTCAATCTTAATGCCAGCATCCGCTTGGGATTTCTGAATCTCCCTCAGGCGGTAGTTACTGCAGGTGTATTGGTGCAGGATTCGAAAATATTTGCGCCGCTAATTGGCAAGAATAGAAAGGTCGTGCCATTCGACAGGGGGAATATTCGTCTAGGTTTTCGTCACGATATCCCATCACAAAATTTCAATTACGGCCTCAATTATCGGGACGGATTCGACGGCAATCGGCCCTTCTATGATATCGATAATGTTATCTTCTTAGGCTCGGGTATGGTCAGCAATCTAAGTTTGTTCGCTGAGAAGAATAGTGTCGGTAGGTTTACCTTCAGGTTCGAAGCGGACAATCTTCTGAATCAAGATGCTTGCCGAGAGCGAAGACGTTTCAACGGACGTCTGATCAATGGAGATATCAGGGAGATCGAACGTTTCTGTACTACAACCGGGCCCCGATTTACGGTTAAGGTCCGAGCCACGTTTTAGTGCAGTTTCGTAAATCCCAATTATTGCGGGCAATCTATTCTTAAATAGTTTCCATTTCCTTAATCCTATGCATAATAGGCAGCGCCGCCGGCTGGCGTGAATTTATTAGGATAGGAGTAGGAAGCTTGGAATTTGAAACACTGGTACAGACGAGACGTAGCGTGCGTGGTTATCAAGATAAGCCGGTAGCACGAGATGTCATTGAAGAAATAATCCAAGTTGCAAAGGGGGCACCGTCCTCTATGAATACCCAACCTTGGAATCTGTATGTCGTCACCGGAGAGCCTCTAAATAGAATCCGCAAAGGCAATACAGAGAATATGGTTGCAGGGGTAAAACCACAACGCGATTTCCCCACTAAAGAAGCTTACGAGGGCATTCACCGACAACGGCAGATCGAGATCGCCGTACAACTATTCGAGGCAATGGGCATAGAGCGTGATGACAAAGCGAAGCGCACCGATTGGGTAATGCGAGGCTTTCGTCAATTCGATGCACCGGTATCTATAGTGCTTACTTACGACAAGGTACTAGAGCCAGCCGCAATCGCACAGTTCGACCTTGGTGCGATATCCTACGGTATCTGTCTTGCAGCATGGGAGAGGGGCCTTGGCACGGTCATCAATGGCCAAGGAGTGATGCAAACTCCGGTTGTTAGAGAGCATGCTGGAATTCCTGATGATCAGAGTATTCTTACCTGTATTGCTATGGGCTATCCGAATGATGAATTCTCGGCCAATAGTGTAAAGTCGCGCCGGGCTGAGGCTAAGGACTTTGTTCATTTTGTTGGCTTTGAATAACTCCTGATCTAATGGGTTCACGTGCTCGCAATTCCATTTATCTTAATTTTGCTCTAGCTTACTTAATCTTAGTGTTGTAAAAAGGCGCCATGAAAATACCTAAGCGAATCCAGCCCCTAATCGAAGAAGGTCTAATTGATGAAGTCATCAGTAGACTAATGAGCGGTAAAGAGGCTGATGTCTATGTAGTTCGCTGCGATTCCGAGATCCGCTGTGCCAAGGTTTACAAAGAGGCGGCAAAGCGCGGTTTCAAGCAAGCTGTGCTGTATACGGAAGGCAGAAAGTCACGAAATAGCCGTCGCAGTCGAGCGATGGATAAAGGTTCCAAGTTTGGCCGCGAGCAGCAGGAGCAGACTTGGCACAATTCTGAAGTGGATGCGCTGCGTAAGCTCGCTGCTGCCGATGTTCGAGTTCCAGAGCCTTACACCTGCGTTGATGGAGTTTTGATCATGGAGCTGGTTACCGATCAGGAGGGCCTTGTGGCGCCACGCCTTAGCGAGGTTTCTATGACGGCAGAAGAGGCCATTCAAGGCCATGCCGCGGTCATGCGTTTCGTGGTGCAAATGCTCTGTGCCGGTTTGGTACACGGTGACTTGTCCGAATTCAATATATTGGTCGACGAGCACGGACCGGTGATTATCGACTTGCCGCAGGCGGTGGATGCCGCGGCAAACAACAACGCCGAGGCGATGCTGGAGCGTGACGTTAATAAGATAAGCAGTTACTACGGTCAATTCGCTCCAGAGTTACTCCAGACTGGATATGCGAAGGAAATCTGGAAGCTGTATGAAGAAGGCGATTTACGGCCGGACTCTGAACTTACAGGGCTTTTTGCGGAGAACACGCAGGCCGCTGATGTGGATGATATGTTGAGGATAATAGAGTCAGCCATTGAAGAAGAGAAAGATCGGCAGGAGCGCAAGGTTGAGGCGGAGAATCAACCTTAGCGACAAAGAGCCTGAAAAGCTAAAGCCTTTGTATTTGCCCTCAGAAGTAACGAAACACTGCGCAAATCAAACTGACTTGCCAAGTTTGGAAAAAGAAGTATCAAATAATAACCACTGCCCACTTTTGCCACCTACATAAAGTGGACAAGGCAATTCATCGTCAGTATGTTGCGTTTTTCTGGGTATTGTATTGCGCAAGAAAAATCGATGACGTTGTCAGCCAAGGCAGTAATCAATCCGCCGTGAAAGAAACCGCGAGAGTTAGTATGCATTTCTGTTATTGGCAAGCCTATCTGAACGTTATTTTCGAACTTGCATGAGTAAATAGGTTTCCAAGGCTTCGTCAGTGAGTTTTGTTTAAAGTGGTGTTCGAAGCTTGCCGGTATATTCACGAAATAGGATTCGTATTGGGTTTACTAAATATTTCAAACTCGTTTCGATTTAGTCGTAAAACGCTGGCGCTAAATTTAGACTTTCGGCAAGTTGCTTGCTGTGCTCTATCCAAAAAATAGCTCCACTTGTCACCACCAGTTCCTCAATTTTATCCATCGAACTTAATGTCTCCTTGACGTTGGTATTGAAGCCAGGTACGCGGCGCATGACTCTGCTTGCTTCGAAGTGATACAAGTCGCCAGACAAAATGAGCGGACCATATTTTTCGAGTTCCAAATATAGGACTTGGTGCCCAGGTGTATGCCCTGGGGCTGAGATGATTCTAACGCTACCGTCGCCAAAAACATCGTAATCGCCATTTAGGATTCGTCTGTTTGTATTCCTAAGCTCATTGTAGAGCTCCTCTCGAAACACCGGGTTATCTTCGGGGTGTTCAAATGCCGCTACAGCCTCGGTCTCTTGAATAAGCAGCGTAGAATCGGTGAAGGCGTTGGCGGCACCGACATGGTCGTAGTGCATGTGAGAGAAAGCCACTAGGTCTATATCAGAAGGTACAATATCCATCTCTGCAAGTTGGTCGAGAAATGATTTCTCGTAGCGTGAATTTCCACTTGTCAGCCCAACATCAGTCAGTGGTAAGCCTGCATCCCATACCATAAGATGCTCGTCATGCTGAATCAGGTAACAGGGCACGAACAGTTCACGTACGGCTGTTTCTTCATTACTTAGGCCAAATGGACTGACATCAGCAAAGATTAGTTCGCCGCAATCAAATACAGTAAGTTTCAATGCGGCATGAACAGAATTTGAAGCGAGTAAAATTAATACTAAAAAAACTTTGAACATGAAGAATCCTTTCCCATCTAAAGGGTGTTAGAAATGTTGAGATTGAGTCCGAGGAGAAAAGGCGAAAATGACTTTCGTAGTTCCTATTTATACCTTCGGAAGTCGATATACACGCTGTGCAGTATCGTGAAACAGTGCTGCCCGCTCGTCAGTAGAATAGCCTGCCGTCAATTTTTTAAATTGATTCCACAATACGGTGTACGAGCATGAGAGTTTGTCGACAGGGAAATTGCTCTCGAACATGCAACGCTCTGGTCCAAACTGTTCGATTATGTAGTGATACCAATCTTGGTTGGTCTGTAATAATTGATCCGACGTTGGCGGTTTTTTCATCTCGTGCCAGCCGTAGCCATTAACAACCATTTGGATTCCACCGACTTTTGCGACAACGTTAGGGCATTTAGCAAGCTCGGCAACGGCAGGCTTCCATGCCGCGAATACTTCGTCACGCCGGCCCGCGTAATTGCCTATACCGATGGGCCCACCGAGATGGTTAAATATAATAGTTGTATCAGGGAAGGCCTTGGCTAACTCGGTAAGATCGGCAATATGAGTGTGGTAGAGCCAGGCTTCAAATGTAAGTCCATGGGTACGAAGATGTGCGTAGCCCTTACGGAAATCTGGCTCCAATAGAATATGATTGGGTGCGTCGGCGGCCCGGTTAGGAGTCACTGACAGATCCGCCCAAGCGGCGCGATGACGAATGCCGCGAAAGCGTTGCGGGCTGGCTGCAATCTGCGCTTCAAGCACCGCTGCAACTCTATCTCCTAAGCGCAAATCGGCCGACCCGACAATGCCTGTCGCCACACGTGTTTCACCATAGCCGCCGCTGGCACTTTTGGCGGCAACACCTTGGACGAATTCGGTCTCTCCAACAACCTTGAGCTCTTCTGGTCCGTCTGCTCGGTACATCGACGTGCATTCTACAAAAACAGTCTGCCGAACATTATGTGCGGCGGTATCAAGAAGCAGGTCCTCGAGCATGTAACGGTTGCCAGGTCTGTCCCATAAATGGTGGTGGGGATCGATTATGGGGAGATCTGGCTCAAGTGCCGCTTCGTCAGTTAGGGAGAGCCAGTCAGGCATTGGTTGCGCGTGTGCTTGATTTGACATGAAGCCTAAGGAACTAGCTGAGAGGGCAATGCCTCCAGCCGTGTACATACCTGCATGGTTAATGAAATCGCGTCGTGTGATCTTCCTCATCGCAGTATCTCCTCAAGTCTGTTTATTGCTTGTGGTCTGTGAAAAATGGGGTCAGTGTAGTTACACAGTACTGTATATTTACTCTGACCCCAAATAATTAACTAATAGTAGGGATTAACAGATGAAGAGACTTACCGTTTGGATGACAATTGCCTTATTATCACTGATCTCCGCTTGTATGGAATTAACGCCAGACCGTTCCGTATCCGTAGCTGCGACTGTCGCTTTCACTGAAGGGCCAACCGTGGCGGAAGACGGTACGGTGTATTTTACTGACCTTTACAGCAGTCGAATAATGCGGCTATCCACTACTGGGGCGGTCTCCGTATTTCGTCAGCCTAGCTACCGCGCGAATGGCTTAATCTTCGATAGCGAGTGGCGCTTGCTAGCCTGCGAGGGTGGGGATGGCGATTCGATACTGCCACGCGTCACTCGAACCAATATGGACACCGGCGAAATAGAAATCATTGCCGATGAATACAACGGCAAGCAATTACATCAACCAAACGACCTAACTTTCGATGCGCTAGGGCGCATCTATTTTACCGATAGGCCCGGTGCGAATGTGACTCCACAGCAGACTGGAGTTCACGGGGTATACCGCATAGACCTAGATGGAACGATAGAACGCATCCTCACTGAGCCGGAGGTAATGAGGCCAAATGGCATAGTCATTTCGCCGGATGATTCCACCTTGTATCTCATCGAGACAGAGCAAGCCGAGGGAGGTCCAAGATTGATTCGCGCCTATGATTTGAATGCCCAGGGTCGGGTCAGTAACTCACGTGTGTTTCACGACTTCTATCCTGGGCGCAGCGGGGATGGCATGACCATCGATAGCGAGGGTAATTTGTATGTTGCTGCAGGCTTAAACAATTTGCGCGGCACCAGTGAGACACTTGCAACCGTCGCAGGCATTCATGTGCTCTCACCGTCAGGTGAGTTGCTTGAACATATCCCAATTCCTGAAGACACCATTACCAACGCTGCATTTGGCGGGCCGGATCTGCGGACTTTGTACATTACTGCGGGTAAAACTTTGTTTAGTGTTAGGACAAATATTGTTGGGACTAGGAGGTAGCCAGATTTAGATAGGGTAATGGAGTTAGGATAAAATAGTCTTTACTGCTTATTTATTCTGACTCCAAATCATTAACATCCACTCTCCCTCACAGCCTAACGACGTTCCTGCATGCGTTCTCCACGGAGGATATTCTGCATGCCATAGTTACCTTCATGGCAGCCATATTCATACAAGATACCTGCGACCTTGGTCATTGGCATCGTCGCAATAATCTTGTCCGTAAAAGTGGAAGGATCTTCAAGCGTCCACTCGTACTCAATTGTGAACTGGTCTATACGCGTAAACCGCTCGGTGAGCATCTTATCTTTGGCGTTTCCAAAGCGGCTGAAGCTGGGGGTGAGGTCGGTGAAATTTCTTGTCGTCACTACCAGCGAATCGCCGTCCCAATAGCCACGAGAATTACCCGACCACTGACGAATACCATCATCGAGAATTCCACGGTCATCCAGTGGGACTATGCGTGCGTCATGAACCATCTCTGTCAAAATCACCGCATGGTCTTTGTTCTGAAAAATTTGCACATTCGCGTTGTATCCACCGCCGGTAAATGGAGGTCCGGCATTAAAGCCAATTAAGCATCTTTCGGATAGGCCTCGGTCTTCCGGTCCATCCTTGCCAATGCCGCCGAAGACGGCAAGCACAGGCCTATCGCCCTCGACATCGGGCCCGAGGTTTGCAGTATGCACCGCAGCGCCTTCGACTCGATCAGAAATACGACCGTCTGTCGGATAGACTATAAGCGACGTGCGAACGTTTTCGCCGATGCTCGCAGACTCATACCAGAAATTATTATAGCCACCGGGATCAGCACCTATGGCAGGTGCTTCAGGATTTAATACCAACTCGGCTTCCGCCGCATCAGCGGCTATACGCCTTTTTTCTTGCCGGGCTCGGTCTTGCTCGACTTCGGCAGCCGTTAGAAACTCCTGTGTGCCGAAGCGCTTGGGTCGTTGCATCGGTGTGCTGGAATTGAAATTCCAGACTCCTTGCAAGTCGGGCTGGCCCCATTCCGTCCGGGGAGCAACATAGTCGTCTGCAGTCTGGGCGACGGATGACCCAATTGAGGCTGCCAGGATTGAAACCAATATGAGCAGTTTGATTTTCATGAGTTCTCACCGTAGTTTCGGAACATGTAACTTAATTTAATATCTTGCTAGAAACTAATCAATAAAAAATACTAGGGCTTGGGTAAATAGTCAGCACTGTCTATGCGCCCCTAACCCAATAGCTACTTATACCAACCGCTAGCAAGGGAATACCCGATTGAAGACTTGAGTTTTCCGCAACACTGAATGATGCTATATTTAGAGAATCGCTGTGGTTACAAGCCTAGGCAAGGAGAATGATTTAGGCTTATAGAAAAGATTTTCCTGTTCAATTTACACTAAATCAGAAAAAAGCAAGATAAGTCTCATATAATCTATGGCAAGAACCGCTCTCATCGAGACAAAGTGCTTTCATAAAGGAAGAAGGTATGCGCCTACTTCAATTAGAACATCTAGGTCGTGCGCGCCTATTGTTTTTCTTCAGCCTTTGCATCAGTGGCCTTTTAGCATCAAATATTATGGCGCAGCAGGCAACTTTTAGCGACAATGTGCTAAATATCCCGAAAGCTACGGTCGGCCAAAAGGCTTATTCACTTGATCTGGGTTTGAGTGTAAGTGGTGCCAGTTACGATTTTGGATTACTTGCTGCATCAGGAATACCGTTTGACGGCACCGAAGGGGTTAGCGTGTGCGACGGGCAGATTTTACGCGTTCCTAGTCTCGCTTTCGGTAGCGTAGACTACTCCCAGTTTGAAAAATTTCTAAAGTTATTACTCGAATGTTAAACCGGAGTTTAATCTGTGCATCGTAATCTACGAATTAGCTTGTTGCTTTCTGCACTCGCGGTGATGACGGCCTGCCAGTTCGTGCCAGCTTACCAGCGCGGCGATCTTGCTCGCCCAGAAATGGCATTTGATGCCGACCCGCTGGGATCGAAACTTAATCAACACATCTATTTTAGTAAAGAAGCCTCTACAGGTGGTAACGGCGTTGCCGCCGGTGGCTGTGGATGCAACTAGGCTAATGAAATCAAAAACGCTTATGGCGCTCTCCGCATCGGCAGTTGCACTGCCGGGTGTTTTGGTTTCAACTTCTGCAATCGCTGATACGCCGCCAACAGCAAAAGTTATTTCGTATCGGGTTTCGTCTTATAAAGAAGACAGCCTCGCATCTGAGGCATTGCTTGCAGGCAGTCCCGAGCGATACGATATTGAGATTCATCAACTTCGCTACTCATCTCCCATTGGGGAAAAGTATAGTGTTTCTCTAGATTCATCCTACGAAAGTATGAGTGGCGCATCGCCTTGGTATACTGTGAAAAGCGCAAACGGTGACACCAAAGTTGCGATGAGCGGTGCATCGATTTATGACAAACGTCGTGATGTTACGGCATCTGTAAAGCGCTATTATGATCGAGGTAATGTCGGCGCAAGTTTCACGATTTCCGATGAGAATGACTACCGCTCCAATAGCGCTTCGGTCGAGGGAAGTTTTACATTAGCGAATGACTCGACAACATTAAGCGCAGGCATCGCTCATTCAGATGACGATATTAATCCAACCGACGCCGCTTTGTTCAATCGGATACTGAGCGCAAATAAATCGACAACCTCTGCATTCGTCTCGGTTACCCAGATCCTCAATCAGTTTTCTATTATTCAAACTGGCGTAAGTAGCACGCGGGCAGGAGGTTACCTAACCGACCCCTATAAGCTCTCTGATCATCGGCCCGCAGAGCGCAATCAAGTTACGTGGACAACGTCGTGGAGGCGCTATTTCCGTGAGCAGCAATCGGCGTTTCATGCGAATTACCGCTTCTACGACGACGACTTTGGTATTCGCTCCCATACGATCGACTTCGCACTACACAAATCATTTTCACGATCGATCACGCTTGTCCCCAATGTGCGCTACTACCAGCAACAAGCTGCCGACTTCTTCACGCCGGCTACAGATTTCGCGGGAACGGGGGAGTTCAACTCCAGTGATTACCGGCTCAGCAAATACGATGCACTTAGCGCGGGATTAAAATTCAACGTGCAGCTAGGTGATTACACTCTAGTTCTGAGTGGCGAGCGTTACCGTACATCGGGATCTTCAAATCCGGCACTGATAGACTTCACTCGCCTCTCCGCAGGCATCGACTATACATTTTGACCTTACCGCTAGATTTCTATGAACTTGATTTTCAGGCCATGGGCACTTCATGCTCGATCAGTATTTATGCTGAGTCATCTGATGGCGCACGCGAAAAGTGCGAGCCGGTGGTCGCAGACGTGGCTCGGCTAGAGGCGAAATATTCGCGCTATCTTAGCGATAGCTTCTTATCACTGATTAACCTAGCGGCTAAACAAGGTCATTCGATTGAGGTCGACGGTGAGACCGCTTCGTTGTTGGACTACGCGCAGACGTGTCATGTTGAGAGTAAGGGAATGTTCGACATTACGTCGGGGCCCCTTAGGCGTGCATGGAACTTTCAGCCGGAGGGGCAGACTGCAGTCCCAGACGCAGACTTGCTAGAAACTTTACTCGAGCGAGTGGGTTGGCAAAAGCTGGACTGGCATACCCCAAAGCTCGCGTTCACCATACCTGGCATGGAGCTGGACTTCGGGGGCATCGTAAAAGAATACGCGGCTGACAGGGCAGCGACTCTGCTTAGAGAGCAGGGTGTTGCACACGCGTTGGTAAACCTCGGCGGAGACATCTGCGTAACAGGCCCGCAGGCCGATGATCGACCTTGGCGCGTCGCCATCACTGACCCCTCCTTTCCCACGCAAGAACTACGAATAATAGAAGTCTCCGAAGGGGCGGTAGCCTCAAGTGGCAGCTACGCCAGATGTATCGAAATCGAAGGAATTCGCTACGGTCATTTGCTTAACCCGCGAACGGGATTTCCAGTGAAGGGCACGCTCGCAGCGACCGTGATGGCAGATCAATGCACCGTCGCTGGAAGCCTTGCGACGATCGCGCTACTTAACGAAGCTGGGGCTGTACGATTCTTAAAAGATGCGGGCTTACCATTCCTACTCATCAGCAGCGATGGTGATATCGACGACCGCCTATAAGCTAAGGTGTATGATAGCAATGGGTGCTACTGAATAGTCTCAACAAGTCATTGTTATATATGGGTATTAAATTTAGGAAGTTAGACGATACCATCAATTAGTTTTGTCATCTTGCTCTGCGGCTCTTCAGCCCTAGATATCTCTATGTGGCTACCCCAAAGAGTTTTCAGCCACTTATATCTATTAACGTTGAATCAAGTGAAGAGATGGCTTCTGGCAGTGATTATAGTCCTTATAACCACTTCTAGAGCGCCTTGCTGATTTAATATAGGTCATGCGGCGGAACTAAAATGGGGATTTTTAGGAGACTGGTAGGTAGCTGGACATGACTAGTATTTTTCGCGCTTTTCCCTATGGCTTGCAATATTTAGGACTCGAAAATGCAACGCTGTTATTGCTCGCTTAGGATGGGAAGCTAAGTAAATAAAGGTCTTTTAAGGAGGTTTAGTCGCCAAAAAAAAGAGCTGATCAAGAAAATTCCTGACCAGCTCTCTCATGTAGATTTTTAAGGATATTTAAAGACCCTTAAAAGTATTAAGTTCCTGCAGCAAATTCCTGCTTATCACCATTGGCACTAGTGAAGAAGAACTTACCACCCTCGTTGGAAATTCCTGGTGTTACTTCAGCGCCTGGAACACCTTTCACAACATCGAACAAAGGCTTTAATGTTAAGGGTGCACCTTCATAGGTTAGAGCGACTGACCCATCGACCCTAAAACTTAGATCCGTGACTCCAGGGATCGCAGCAGCAGAAGCCTCAAATTCAGCTTGATCTTTGATCGCTGGTGCTAACGTCTGCGCGCTGCCATCTGCGTACACAATTGTTAACACCGCGTCTACTCCGGTGCCGTCAGTATATGTCCCAGCTGGACGTTCATCTGTCGTCAGTAACGGACTAGCAATACCCGCTATTGCGGTCACCGTCCCATCAGCGCTTGGCGGGGCTTCTATTGTTATTTCCCCACTAGACCCCAACGATACTTTGGAATCTGATCCCACCAGGCTTGCAACTTCAGCTGGATTCGAGACAGAAGGCTTTAGTGGTATTTGATAACCTTGATCCGTCACTATTATATAACCACCAGTCAAGGGATCTACACCGACGCCCGGGTCAGCATCTGCAGCGGCCTGCGTCATATTAGCTGCGTCAGGAATAAACGCCGCCACTGGGGGGCCACCAGTTCCATCCCCAATTTCCAAAACACCTGATGAGTTCTGCGAGAAATCAAAGCCAGGAACCCCAGCAGCCACTAGTGCGTTGTCCATGCCATCTAAAACGCTGGGAGCTCCGCTTCCTGCGCCCAAGGCTAAGCTAGAAGACAAATCAGGAAGAGCTGCTATTGCTGGTTCACCAGCCGCAGGTGGTGGTGCTTTTGGAAGCTCTTTAAAGTTTATTTCTGCTCCAGGAGGCGCAGTCATGTCACCAGTTGAATCAATAGTCCAGCCGTCAGGGAGTAGCGCAGCCACTGTATCGGTGTCCACACTAAACGCATTCAAGTTGGTAACCAGCTTAGCGATATCCGCCATACCTTGAACTTCAGTTGGGTCTAAGTTTGCTAAGTCATCTACGCTCATGTTACCGATGACGTCGGCCCCTAAGCCTCCAAGATTCTCCGACTTTAATCCGCCTAAAGCATCGCCACTTAGCGCAGCAAATTGATCGGTCGAAATACCGCCAAGGGCGTCTTTAGTTAAACCACCCATCTGATCGGCTTCTAAACCGACAATCGCATCAGTTGTCATGCCGCTCATTTGGTCAGCGGCTAAACCGGCCATCGCCGTTGGAGCCAATGCAGCAACCTGATCAGCGCCAAAGCCGGCCATTGCCGTTGGATCCAATACCGCCATTTGAGTTGCATCAAAACCGCCCATCGCCGTTGCATCCAAAGCAGCCATTTGGGTGGCGTCAAAACCGGCCATTGCCGTTGGATCCAAAGCAGCCATTTGGGTGGCGTCAAAGCCGCCCATCGCTGTTGCATCCAAAGCAGCCATTTGGGTGGCGTCAAATCCGGCCATCGCCGTTGGATCCAAAGCAGCCATTTGCGTGGCGTCAAAACCGGCCATCGCCGTTGGATCCAAAGCAGCCATTTGGGTGGCGTCAAAGCCGCCCATCGCCGTTGCATCCAAAGCAGCCATTTGCGTGGCGTCAAAACCGGCCATTGCCGTTGGATCCAAAGCAGCCATTTGGGTGGCGTCAAAGCCGCCCATCGCCGTTGCATCCAAAGCAGCCATTTGGGTGGCGTCAAAACCGGCCATTGCCGTTGGATCCAAAGCAGCCATTTGGGTGGCGTCAAAGCCGCCCATCGCTGTTGCATCCAAAGCAGCCATTTGGGTGGCGTCAAAACCGGCCATTGCTGTTGGAGCCAAAGCAGCCATTTGGGTGGCGTCAAAGCCGCCCATCGCTGTTGCATCCAAAGCAGCCATTTGGGTGGCGTCAAATCCGGCCATTGCCGTTGGATCCAAAGCAGCCATTTGGGTGGCGTCAAGGCCGCCCATCGCTGTTGCATCCAAAGCAGCCATTTGGGTGGCGTCAAAACCGGCCATTGCCGTTGGATCCAAAGCAGCCATTTGGGTGGCGTCAAATCCGGCCATCGCTGTTGGAGCCAATAAAGCCATTTGGGTGGCGTCAAAGCCGCCCATCGCTGTTGCATCCAGAGCAGCCATTTGGGTGGCGTCAAAACCGGCCATTGCCGTTGGATCCAAAGCAGCCATTTGGGTGGCGTCAAATCCGGCCATTGCCGTTGGATCCAAAGCAGCCATTTGGGCAGCACCAAAACCGCCCATCGCATCAGTTGTCATGCTGCCCATCTGGGCAGAGTCCAAGCCGGCCATCGCCGTTGGGGCCATACCAGCAGCCTGCGTGGCGCCTAAACCACCAATCGCAGTTGGGTCCAGAGCAGCCATTTGATCAGCGCCTAAACCGGATATCGCGGCGCCTGTCATGCCGCCTAACTGGTCAGCGCCTAGACCGGCCATCGCCGCTGTGTCAAAAGCAGCAACCTGTGTGGCGCCTAAACCGCCTATCGCATCAGCTGTCATGCCGCCTAGCTGATCGCCTGAAAGGTTGGCTATGGCATCTGTGTTTAATCCTGCAGCTTGGCTGCCTGAGAAGCCTGCTATGGCATCTGCAGATAGTCCAGCCGCCTGAGCACCTGTGAGACCGGCAACGGCTCCAGGGGCCAAATTACCTAGCTGATCGGACGACAGTCCACCTACCGCGGCCGCATCTAATGTCCCTATTTGATCGCTACTAAGACTGGCTAAAGCATTGTCGCCAAGAGCACCAAGCGAAGTTGCATCTAATGTAGCAATTGTGTTCGCGGCTCCTGTAGCTGGATTAAAACCTAAATCGGCGTCACTCACACCAGCACCGTCGGCCAGCGCCACTCCCGTTGCTGGATCAATACCAGCGGCGAAGGTGGGAGGTGGGGGAGAAAAATCAGCAGCAGGGCCTTTGTTGCCGCCGTCTGCGTTGACTGTGCCGACTGTGCCGTCTGCGTTGACTGTGCCGACTGTGCCGTGCTGCGTTGACTGTGCCGACTGTGCCGTCTGCGTTGACTGTGCCGCCTGCTGCCGACTGTGCCGTCTGCGTTGACTGTGCCGACTGTGCCGTCTGCGTTGACTGTGCCGGCTGTGCCGTCTGCGTTGACTGTGCCGGCTGTATCAGTTCCGACTGTTCCGGCTGCACCAGCTCCGGTTGCCTGGTAGTATCAGTTCCGACTGTTCCGGCTGTATCAGTTCCGACTGTTCCGGCTGCACCAGCTCCGGTTGCCATGGTTGTATCAGTTCCGACTGTTCCGGCTGCACCAGCTCCGGTTGCCATGGTTGTATCAGTTCCGACTGTTCCGGCTGCACCAGCTCCGGTTGCCATGGTTGTATCAGTTCCGACTGTTCCGGCTGTATAAGTTCCGACTGTTCCGGTGCACCAGCTCCGGTTGCTCCGACTGTTCCGGCTGCACCAGCTCCGGTTGCTCCGCCGGTTCCGGCTGCACCAGCTCCGGTTGCCATGGTTGCTCCGCCGGTTCCGTCTGCAGGAACAGGGTCCTGAGCCACCGCGGCCGATGACGCGAAGCAT
The DNA here is from genome assembly GCA_949372635.1 of uncultured Pseudomonadales bacterium. Classification (GTDB taxonomy): domain Bacteria; phylum Pseudomonadota; class Gammaproteobacteria; order Pseudomonadales; family Pseudohongiellaceae; genus UBA9145. The sequence goes on along the minus strand of CASIAB010000001.1, from coordinate 3,953 downwards.
ATTACTGAAGCAAATCAAAATATTTAATATTTGGCTATGACGTTTTAAGAAGCTCATAAAAGACCCTAAAATTGGTTAGGTTGCGAGGTGGTTGGACAAATTTTTTTCTACACTCATCGTATCTGAACTTGAGGCTAGGTTACAAACTATTTTTTACGGATGTCACAGCACATTGAGTGACACAGATTTATTACTTTTTCGATCTGTTTTTACCCCTAAATTAATGGACATTCAATAAACGCTGCGATGCGAATTTTATCTATATTTAAGCCTAGGAAGTGGCCACCTAGCTCATTAACAGTAGGCCCAAAATGAATAAAAGTGAATTTCAGAAAATTCCGAAAAAATTGGATTTGGAGAATTTAATCTGAATACTTTGCCGGTGCTGGCTTAGCTCGTTTTACTAAGCCCCCTTGACCGCTTCCAAGTGCAGCGAATTAAGGTCTGTCTGGGTTTTTATTCATTTCTAGATTTCTATGAACTAACTACCAACAACAATAACTCAGCTCTACTTTTCTGTTGCTGCTAATGCGGATTTATTATGGGAAAAATTAAATTAGATATTTGGGTTTAGCTAAATTCATTCAGAACCTGAAATAGCTAAAAAGGGTTGCGTATGATGGGGGAAATCACCCCATCCCATCTATTGTGTAAGGTAAGCCGATTTGTGAAATACCAACCAAGTCAATATTTGATTCATTAATCTCACTATTTGCGGCGAGCACGATAAGATCCCTTGGAGACATTCCGTCATCTAAAAGCTTTATGACTGATGCTTTTTCTGATTCTGTAGGTTCTGTTCCGACGATGCTGCCCCATAATTGTGTAACCAGAGCATCGTTGGAGGTAAGCCCGAGTGCTTCTATGGCAGCCACTGCAAGCTCGTCGAGGGACATCCCACCATCTAATAACTTGATGACGGTTCCAACATAAGCGGGATTATCTACAGCGCTCGGACCCAGTAAGGCCCCTAGTATTAATGCTGCCTGCCCACCGACTTGATTCTTATCAACATCTAATGCGATCGAGCTGTCTTCAAACACCACCCTTTCAACTTCAACTAGCGTGTCAGAGCCAGAGGCTCCCGTTACTACCCAGTCATTAGTAATCGGGTCTCTGCTTATATCCGATTCCGCTGCTGGCTTAGTAATAAGAACTGAGTCCGTTCCCTCCCCCCCTACAAGAACATCTTCACCACCGCTGCTGATAAGAACATCATTCCCTAAACCACCAGTAACTTTTTCGCTTCCAGAGCTCCCGATTAGGGCCTGGGCCTCTGTGATTAATTCGCTCTCAATGCCTGAACCAGATTCGGAAGTAAATTTCACTGAGGTGTAGTTGCCACTCAACCCAAAACTAATCAACGCCTGCTCGCCGTCGGTTACCGAATTCAAATAGGATTGATAATCAAAATCGGTAAGATCAGTTTTACCTGTATCCTCAAGCAACTGCTCATATTCAGCCGTACCTGCGGCGGGTACGACAGGGGTAATCTGTTTGGATAGGAATGCCGCGAATATAGGGTCGTCGCCAAATTTCGTTGTTAGCTCCAAAATTTGTGATGCAGATGCCGTAGCAAAAAGAGCGCCCAAGTCGACACTCTCTAGCTGCTCAACCAATTCGCCGCCTGACGCCGCATTGAGATAGCTATCTAAAGCAGATAGATTAACATCGTCCCTTGTTGCAAGGTGTGCTGCGTAGTTGAAACCTACTAAGTTTGTTCTGCCAGTCTCTAACAAGAGGGCCTCATACTCCGGCGAGCCTACGAGAGGAATCTTCACCGTACTTAGTAGAGGAGAATCAACAGGATCTATAACTATTCCGGCATCAGACCCGGCATAAATAGTACTGCCTGGCGCTAAATTACCGTCCGAGTCATAAACCATAACCTGATTATATTGATTGGTAATACTCCCATCGCTCTGAACCTTTAAAACACCTTGGCCGTTGGCTGTAGCATAAGTTATCGCATCACTCACTGACATAAACCGGCCAAATTCGCCACCCGGCGCAGGAGCCGATTTCGTAATCGGGGCAGGCCCCTGTCCCGGCGCCAAATTACCGTCGGAGTCATAGCCCATTACCTCGCCGAATCGATTAGTAATGACTCCATCAGGCTGAAGCGTTAATAGACCCTGTCCGTTAGATTCTGCATATTCTATAGCCTCTTCAACCGTATCAAATCGGTTAATGTATTCGGGCTTTGCAGGAGCAGGGGAGCTCCCCGAGTCCTTTGTGGCAAGATGTGCTGCGTAGTCAAAACCTACTAAGTCTGTTCTGCCAGTCTCTAACAAGAGGGCTTCGTACTCCGGCGAGCCTGCAAGAGGAAGGGAAGGAGCCGGGGCAGGGTCAGAGGTACCAACAGGATCTAAAACTATTCCGGCATCAGACCCGGCGTAAATAGCGCTACCTGGGGCTAAATTACCGTCTGAGTCATAAACCATAACCTGATTATATTGATTGGTAATACTCCCATCGCTCTGAACCTTTAAAACACCTTGGCCGTTGGCTGTAGCATAAGTTATCGCATCACTCACTGACATAAACCGGCCAAATTCGCCGCCCGGCGCAGGAGTGGGGGCGCCGCCCGAGTTCTTTGTGGCAAGGTGTGCTGCGTAGTCGAAACCTACTAAGTCTGTTCTGCCAGTTTCTAACAAGAGGGCCTCGTACTCCGGCGAGCCTAGTAGAGGAAGGGCTGGAGCCGGTTCCAGAGTTGGGGCAGGAGCTGGTTTCGGAGTCGAGGCAGGTGATTCAACCCCTCCCGGCGCCAAATTACCGTCGGAGTCATAAACCATAATCTGACCAAATCGATTGGTAACACTCCCATCGTTCTGGTCTACAGTTAAAACACCTTGGCCGTTGGCTTCAGCATAAGCTATAGCATCACCCAGCGACACAAACCGGCCAAATTCGTCACTCGGCGCAGGAGCGGGTTCCGGAGTCGGGGCAGGAGCTGGTTCCGGAGTCGGGGCAGGATCAGAGGAACCAACAGGATCTAAAACTATTCCGGCATCAGACCCGGCGTAAATAGCGCTACCTGGAGCTAAATTACCGGACGAGTCATAAACCATAACCTGATTATATTGATTGGTAATACTCCCATCGCTCTGGACCTTTAAAACACCTTGGCCGTTGGCTGTAGCATAAGTTATCGCATCACTCACTGACATAAACCGGCCAAATGCGCCGCTTGGCTCAGGAGCGGGGGTAGCTCCATATATTCCCCCTCCCGGCGCCAAATTACCGTCGGAGTCATAAACCATAATCTGACCATATTGATTGGTAACGACTCCATCAGACTGAAGTGTTAATGGGCCTTGTCCATTAGACTCACCATAAGCAATGGCCTCTGCTACAGTAGAGAATCGACTTGCATAATCAGACATAAAAATTCCTTTTTAAATAGGCTCCATTTAGACTCGATCAGACCTCATAAACTATAAATTCTGATCCCTAGATTTTTGCAGCTCTTCAGGGAGAGATGATTTCAAACTAGGCTACAGGGTAAATGGCCTTTTACAGCTGTGGCATAGTGCCACATGCGCTCGATCAACAAATAAAATTTGAAACGACGACTGAAGTACATACGGGTATTATTCGGGCGCAACACAGGCGTCCTCAAAATCACACGTAGCTTAATAGGCCGACTATTATGTACTAATATGTGGACGAGCGATTCGCGAATCAAATATTAAGAAGAAACCATACCATTATTATTTGCTCGTCTGGGGTTAGTTTATGGCTTAATCCGAGAAGTGAGCTGGCGCTGAGGAGATAAGGTTGCAAATGGATCTGGTTTGCCGGTAAACCATATCGCTATTTTTTAGCTCTGTGAGGGGTTTAGTCTTTGAGAAGACGAAGTCAATAATTGGAGAAAGAATGCCAAGTAGAAGAAAATTTATCTTGAAATCAGCAAGGCTGACACTTGCCGCTGCAATTTTTGGACATCGGGT